>JAPSGB010000079.1:0-3041 GCA_035063585.1 Polyangiaceae bacterium | reverse complement strand
CTCGGGGTCGCGCTGATGTCTCGACCTACGGAGCCCGCGCCGACGCTCGGCGTCGTCGCGCCTCCCCCCGCCGCGACGGCGTTCGGCGCCGCCGCCGGAGACGGAACGCCCTCGCTCGCGAACGACCGGAGCGCCCCGGCGAGCGACGCGGTCGGGCCCGCCGAGACGGATCTGGTGCGCGCCACGGCGCGGAGCCTCGGGCTCCCGCCGGGCGGCGCGGGTCGCGCGGCGCGCCCGTCTCGCTCCTCTGCGCGGCCGGTCGCGCCCGCCAAGGGCCGCGCCCTCGCGCTCGGCCCGCCGCGCACAAACCCGTACTGAGGCGCGATTTCGCGCGAGCCTGCGCGGGTCGCGCGCGGCGACGAAAGCGCTGAACCCCCATCTCGGCCATCGTGGTGCTCAACACCTTTGCCAACACCATCGGCGGCGCGGTCTCCGGCGCAAATACATGGATCTCTTCGGGGAGCGCACGCTAATTGCGTCGCGGTGCACGAGTTCCTCGATGCTTTCCCAACCCTCGCGGCTCGGCTCGACGACCTTCGACGCGCCGAAGGCGACGGTGTCGAACCGGCGATGGTTGCGGTGCAAGCGGTCAAGGCGGCGCACGAAGACGCGCTCATCGTCGACCATGCCGCCCGCTCATGTGTGGAGGCCATCGAATGCGAAGCGGTGGACCGTGCGCTGGCGGCCGGACAGCCCGCCTCGGCGCTGCGTTTGCTCGACCTCTTGCCCCATCGGGGGGACGAGCGCGAGGCCTTGCGCGCCCACCTCGCGGACGACAACGAGCTCGCCTTGGCCCTCGAACCCGTCGAGTTGCCCGCTCTGTGCCGGCGTATCGCCGCGCGGCTGCGGGGACAGGACCGCGAGCATCGCCTCCTCGCGGCGTGGCTCAGCGGACGCGCGGGGCTCACCGAAGCGGCCGCCTGCCAAGACGCGCAGAGCGTGGAAGACGACCCGCAGCTCGCAGCGATAGCCCTCTATCGCGTGATCGTTCGTCGCCGGAGCGGCGCTGACGCCGAGGTGTTTGAACGGCTGTGCGTGAGAGCGTTCCCGGTGCTCGCAGAGCCGCGGGGCCTCCGCGAACTCCACGCCGCGCTTTGCTTTCGAAACGTCGTCGAGCGCGGCTCCGCGCGGTCTTGGGACCTCATGGGCGCCGTGCGCCATGCGGTCGAGCACGACGCCGTCGAGCCGTTGCGAGCCGCACTCGCGACCCTCACACCCCGCCGTGCCCAAGTCGCGCAGGACGACCTCGAGCGTCAGATTGCGTCGTCGCGGGCCCCCGCCGCGGGCGCCGCCGCAGCACCGGCGCAGGTGGCGCTCGACGGCACCGAGGCGCTGACACTCGGGGACTTCATCGTCGAGAGCGGCCTGGTGCGTGTCGGGGATCCGTGTAACGGCCTGTACGACCCGGCGCTCGAGGGACGCTTCGAGGCCGTGAACGGCACATGGCGTGCGGTGGCGTACCTCGGCACGCTCGCAGGGCTCGCACACCGATGCCGGCTGCTGCTGGTCCATCACGAGGCTCACGAGGTCTGCCCCAGTGACCCCCGCTGGCACCGCAGGGGTGTGATTGCGGTCGACAGTGGGATGGCCGGCGTGTTCGACGCCTACCATTTTGGAGACGACGCGCTCGTCGACGCCTCGGAGGCGCGTGGGGGCGACGGGCCGTGGTGCTCGCGCTGTGCGCGCCTGTGCCTCGACGAGACGGCCCAGGCGGGCCCGATGCCGTTCGGCGCCGTCGCATCGAGTGGCCTGGGCGACGGCATCTACCCAGTGTGGGTGGCCCATGGCGCCGACGACCGGCGCCTCGACGGAGGCGTCGTGGGTGTCTGCGTCGGCTTCTGAGGGCAGCTCCGCGCCGAGCGATCGCGGCGGCGCGAGCAGGCCGGGCCGGTGCTAGCGCGGCGCGCAGGGCGGGCGGGTCGAGGTAAGCCGCCGCCGCAGCGCTTCGCGGTCAGCACTTCGCGTTGCGCGGTTCGAGTCGGGGAACCACACTGTGCTCTCACCGCACGCGGTGGCCGGCTTGACGATCGCGAAATTTCGCCCGAAAGATCGAGGCAATTACCAGGCCCGAGTCCCTGTGACCAACCCCGCGAGAACCATCGAGCTTCCGGAGGATCTGCAAGCCTTCGCCGAAGAGCGGGTGCGCGCTGGCGAGTACGCCAGCGTCGCGGACGTAGTCCGGGACGCGCTGGAGCAGAAGAAGCTCGCCGCGCTCCGCGCAGCTCTCGACACCGGCATCGCCGAGCTCGACGCTGGGCTCGGCGTCGAAACGACGCCCGGCGAGCTGATGGCCGAGGTTTCGGCCGAAGTCGGCCTCGAACCATAGCGCTCGAGGCATGGCACGTGTCGTCCGCTCCCCGCGAGCGAAGCAAGACATCGTCGAGGTTCTCCTCTTCACCAAGGAACGCTGGGGCGCCGCACAGGCGCGAGCGTACCGGGACCTGATCCGGGACGCGCTCCGAGCCATCGCGGCCGACCCCGAGAGCGGAACACAGCGCTTCACGGTGCGACCGGAGATCTGGGGCTATCACATCAAGCGTCCGGGACAGAACGCGCGGCACATCCTCTTCGACAGAATCGCTCCGGGCGGCGCCGTCGAGATCGTCCGGATGTTGCACGACTCGATGGACTTCGAGCACCTCCTTCCGTAGCGCGCCGGCACCGCGAGCGTGATCAAACCAGTCCCCCTCCCCTCCATGAACATCGGCGAGCTCTCCGCGCCAGCGGAGCAGAACGAAGAACCATCCTATACGCGCGCCCAAGCTCGCGCGGATGGCGCGCCGATCGACGTTTCGACCTCGAGCAAGGACGCCGGGTTCGAGGTTCCCGTGGCTGACACGGCCATGGTTTGGACCCTGCTCGAACCGTCGGAGCGAGACGAGCTTCTCGGCCAGGCCGTCGAGGGGCGACTTCGCGCGGTGCTCGGTGGCACCGCGTTCGGGCTCGCGCTCGGGGTCGCGCTGATGTCTCGACCTACGGAGCCCGCGCCGACGCTCGGCGTCGTCGCGCCTCCCCCCGCCGCGACGGCGTTCGGCGCCGCC
>JAPSGB010000078.1:0-4628 GCA_035063585.1 Polyangiaceae bacterium | reverse complement strand
CGCCCTTCACGTCGCGCCGCCCTCCACGTCGCGCCGCCCTTCACGTCGCGCCGCCCTTCACGTCGCGCCGCCCTTCACGTCGCGCCGCCCTCTGCCGCCCTTCGCGTCGCGCCGCCCTTCACGTCGCGCCGCCCTTCACGTCGCGCCGCCCTCTGCCGCCCTTCACGTCGCGCCGCCCTCCGCGTCGCGCCGCCCTCCGCCACGTTTCGCGTTACACCGCCCCGCGCACCGCGCCGACCACGCGCTCGCGCGCCGCGCGGTCGAGTCCCGCGTAAATCGGGAGCGATACGACCTCGCGCGCGGCGCGCTCCGCCTCAGGACACGCGCCGGCCGGAACGCCGAGGTGAGCCAGCGCTGGCTGCGCGTAAAGTGGCTTCGGATAGTGCACGGCCGTCGCGATCCCCGCCGCGGCGAGCGCGCGCACCAGCGCGTCGCGACGCGCCGAACGCAGCGTATAGAGCGCCCAGGCGTGGCTCGCGCCGTCGGCGACCGCCGGCGTGGTCACCGCCGCCGCCCCAGATGCGCCGAGCGCCGCCGTATACTCTTCGGCGATCTCGCGCCGCGCCTCACGCCACTCGTCGACGTATCGCAGCTTCACGCCGAGCACCGCGGCCTGCAGCGCGTCGAGCCGAAAGTTTCCTCCGAGGAGCGTGTGCTCATGCTTCCCTATGGAACCATGCGCGCGAAGTCGCCGGCAGCGCTCGGCGAGCGCCGCGTCGCTCGTCACCACCATGCCGCCGTCCCCCCAGCCGCCGAGCGGCTTCGTCGGAAAGAAGCTGAAGCACCCGAGCGTCCCCCACGCGCCGGCGCGCCGGCCGCCCAGCGCCGCGCCGAAGGCCTGCGCCGCGTCCTCCACTACCGGCACGCCACGCCGCGCCGCCAGCTCCCCGAGCGCGCGCAAGTCCGCGGGTTGCCCGTAGAGATGCACCGGCAAGATCGCCTTGGTGCGCGGGCCGATCAGCGCGTCGACGCCCGACACTTCCATGTTGAAGGTCGTGGGGTCGATGTCGGTGAAGCGCGGAACCGCCCCGAGCCGGACGATCACCTCGGCCGTGGCGAAGAAGCTGAGCGGCGTCGTGATGACCTCGTCGCCCGGCTCGAGCCCGAGCGCGAGCAGCGCCACCGTGAGCGCGTCGGTGCCGCTCGAGACGCCAACCGCGAACTTTACCCCGACGAACCGCGCGACCGCCTCCTCGAACGCCTCCACCTCGGGCCCCAGGATGAAGCGCCCCGAGCGCGCCACCCGCGAGACCGCCTGCGCGAGCTCGCCGGCGATGGGCGCCTCCGCGGGCACCGGATCGAACACGGGCACCCTCATCGCACGAGCGCCATCACGCCGCCCTCGAGTTGGTAGCGCTCGCCGGTCGCGGGGCAGCGCGCGCGGCCTTCCTCGTCGGGGACGAGCCGCGCTCCGTGCCGGCTCATCCAGCCGCGCCGCGTCGCGGGCACCCCGGCCACCAGCTCGAACGCCCCGACGTCGCGCCGCACGAGCGCGCCGGCGGCGACGAAGGCGTGCTCGCCGATGGTGACGCCGGGCAAGATGGTGGCGTTCGCGCCGATGGTGGCGCCGTGGAGCACGCGCGTCGGGCGGTACTCGTGCCGCCGCGAGATCTGCGCGCGAGGGTTCATCACGTTGGTGAAGACCGCGCCGGGCCCCACGAACACCTCGTCGGCCAGGGTGACGCCCTCGAAGAGGCTGACGTGATTCTGCACTCGGACGCGAGCGCCGACCCGGACGCCGGCCGCGACGAAACAACCCTGTCCGAAGGAGCAGTCCGCGCCGATCTCCGCGCCGCCCATGACGTGGCAAAAATGCCAGATCGCGGTGCGCGCGCCGATGCGGGCGCCGGGATCGACGACTGCGCTCTCGTGAATCACGCGCGCCTACTTGGCGGCCGACGAGGTCGGGTGGTTGTCCGGCAGATCGAACATGCCGACCACGCGATGCGTGAGCATGCGTCCGGAGTCGGTCTCGCGTTGGTTCACACCGGTGAGCACCCCGCACACGCGCGCCGAGTCACCGTCGACCAGCGCGCCGGTGCTCGCCACCGCGATCACGCTCAAGACGAGCGGCGGCGGCGCGTCGCGAGCGCTCGCGGCGGTGTCGTCGCTCTGCTTCGGCGCCGTGGTGAGCACCGCGAAGAACACCTTGCCACCCGCCGGAATCTTCCATGCAGAGGCAGCAGGAGGGGCGCCCGCGAGCTCGAGCGCGCCAGCGGCCTCGGAGCTCGCGGGCGCGGCGTAGAGCGCGGCGCCCGCGGCGGAGGCGGAGGGCGCGACCAGCGGCAAGGCGTGATCGCTCTGCATCCGCCGCTCGAGCTCGCTCTCGGCGCGGATCTCGAGCAGGCGCCCGGTGGCGCACAGCCGACGGCCACGCTCGAGCCCAGGATCCTTGCGGAAGAGCGCGGGCGAAGTCTCCGGGAGCCGCTCGAGCTCGCTCCAGGTGAGGTGGTTCGAGGCCCAGAGCGCGAGCATCGCGGCGCCCTCGTCGAGCTGGTCGCGCGTGTCCGCCATCTTGGATTTCGCGTCCGCGATCGCGGCAGTGAGCGACCGGGTGGCCTCGATACCGGCGACCTCGACGCTCGCGGCGAGCGCCGGCGCGCCGACCGGGCCGAACGGGCTGCCCGAGAGCGCGGCGAGCGCGGAGGCCGAGGCCGCCGCCGCCTCCGCCTCGCCGTCCGCGCGCACCTTCCACACGGTTCCCGCGGCGAGCACCGCCAGGATCGCGCCGCCCACCATCCATCGCGCGCGCTGCGCGCCACGTCTCCTCGAGGAAGCCATGCTGGTTCGTCCGGTGCTTCTGGTTCGCCGAGCCCGCGTCCCGTTCAACCGCTCCGACATAGACCAAAGGCTCGCGCTCGGCCACGCCTTCCCGCCCGGCTACCTGCAAATCACCGTGATCCCCGGCGCGAGCTCCACGGTGCTCCGGCCCATGGCGCGAAGCCGAGCGACCTCGCTCCGGGCCACCACGAGCACGCCGTGGTCGGTCAAGGCTCGCGCGAGCAGCCCGACCACCCGCTCGCCGGCCTCGTCGCCGAAGTAGATGAGGAGGTTCTTGCAGAGGATGAGCTCGTAGCTACCCGGCGGCGGGCCGAGCATCACGTCGCGGGCGACGAAGCTGGTCTTCGCGCGGAGCGTGTCGCTCACGCGGACCCAGTCGCCGTCGCGCTCGAGGTAGCGCGCCGCGAGCGCGTGCGGAACTCGCGCGGCGGCCGCGGACGGGTACACGCCCGCTCGCGCCGCCTCGAGCGCGGCCTCGCTGCGATCGACACCCACCACGCGATAGTCGGCGCCCGACGCCGCGAGCAGCATGCTGAGCGACCACGCCTCCTCGCCCGTCGAGCAGCCCGCCGACAGAGCGCGCACGCGACCCGAGAAGCGCGGGAGCACGCGCTCGGCGAGGGCGTCCCACTGCGGCGGATCGCGGAAGAACGAGGTCTCGCCGACGCGCAGGAGCTCGGCGATCCGCTCGAGCTCGGCGGCGTCGTCGGTGAGCGCCGCGAGCGCGCGCTCGTGATCGCCGTGGCGCGCCACCAGCGCGTCGAGCGCGCGGTCGAGCCTCAGCACCATCCACGACGGCAGGGCGCCCGCGCGCACGCCGAGGCCGTGACGTCGCTCGAGCAGCTCGAGCGCGGCGGCGCGCGCGGCCGAGCGGGCCGCGGTCACGCGCTCGCCGTCGCGCGCCCGGCGAGCTCCGCGAGCTCCGGCGCGCCGAGCACCGAGGGCACGCTCACCACCGAGCATGGCGGCGCGTCCGGGATGACGCCCACGACCAACCGCTGGACCGGCTCGCTCGCGGTGGCAGGCACGGGCGCGAGCTCGGGCGGCAGCACGCGCAGCCCACGGAGCGCGTCGACCAGGAGCCCGGCGCGGCGGCGCTCGCCGGCGGCCTCGCGCACCACGACGATGCGCGCCTCGGCGCGGGTCGCGCCGGGCACCTCGATGGACGGCGCGACCGCCGCCGCGGGCGCCGCGACCGGCGCGCCGACCAGCGCGCCGAGGTCGAGCACCGGGAGCACCTCGCCGCGGAGGCTGGTCACGCCGGCGAGCGCGGGAGGCGCGTGGAACACCCGCGTGAGCGGGCGGAGGCCGAGCACTTCCTGCACTTCTTCCACCCGGAGCCCATAAATCGTGCCCGCGACCGCGACCGCGATGCACCGTGCTCGCCCGTCGCGATCCTTGCCAGCAGCGTCGCCCTCTGACGTGGCGGCGCGCGCCTTGCCGTCCCGCTCGCTGCTCATAGCGCGCGGAGCCTACCATGGATGCCGGTCCGTCGCGGCCGGCGGCGCGGCGCGGGCACGCTACGGCGCTGGCACGCTACGGCGCGGGCACGCTACGGCGCGGGCACGCTACGGCGCGGGCACGCTACGGCGGCGCGGTACGGCACGGCGGCGCGGTACGGCATGGCACGGCGGCACGGCACGGCCGCGCGGCGCGGCACGGCGGGCGCGGCACGGCGGGCGCGGCACGGCACGGCGGCACGGCACGGCCGCGCGGCGCGGCACGGCGGGCGCGGCACGCGTCACGAATCCACCTTGTCTACCTCACAACCCACTCTCGTGACGCGTTCCGCGCCCGCGACCGCCCCCGTCGCCCACCCAACGCGTGACGGCTCCCCCGGGGCGGCC
>JAPSGB010000077.1:0-4884 GCA_035063585.1 Polyangiaceae bacterium | reverse complement strand
AGTCCGCGTACGAGGCTGGCATCACCGCGCAGTTCGACGAGCCCGGCAGCGAGGTGCTCCTCGACGATCGCTGGCAGGCGTCGCTCACCGGGGTCTCGCACAGCGGGCAGCTCATCGCCCGGCAGGGTGAGTGGACGCGCCGGCGCGACGTCCTCGGCGCCGGCCTGCCGGACGACTACGCAGGGCAGCGGCGCCCCGATCCAATCTTCGCCCAATGCCACATCCAGCTCCGGTTGATCCAGCACGTCGAGGTCACGGTCGACGCCGAGCACTGGAACATGACCTACCCGACCGGTGAGCCTGCGTGCGGGCTGACGGCGGTGCAGCTCCTGCGAGGTATGCGCTCGAGCGCCGTCACCGCGGGGCTCTCGCCGAGCCTGCCGATCCTGATGTTTGTGAACCACATTCTGAATCCCGCTTGCCCCGATTTCGAGATCCAGATCGAGGAGGCCTGCGATCCGGACAGCTGCGCCGAAGGCGCGGGCTGGGCGGCGATCACCCCGCAGAACCTGACAGAGTCGCCGTTCCTCATCGACCACGAGCTCGGCCACGTGCTCGGGCTGAACGACCTGTTGAACGCTTCGGCCCCGGACGTACCCCACCCGCTGTGCACCTCCAGCTACCCGCAGCCGAACCTGATGTGCGGCTACGCTTCCGAGATGGGCCCGTATCTGTCACAGACGGACCCCGGCGCCGGCTGCGCGGTGGCGCGCCACTGGGCGGCGGTGTACTCGAATGCATACTACGGCACGACCTTCACGGGGTGACGGGACCTCGCGGCGGAGCGCGTGGCTCCTGGCGCTGCTCTTGGCGGGCGCGCTCGAGGGTTGCGGCGGCAACGTGAGCCACACCAGCGACGCCGGGCCGCGCGACGCGGCGGCCGAACCGGGCAACGTGATCCACGTCGGCGATGACGCCGGGCCCTGAGCGCGCCCGGAGGTGACGCCGGAAACCAGAAGGCGTTTGCAAGCCCGCCGTGTCCGCTGCACGGATCCCTTATTCCGGGCGTAGCCGCCGCGATGCAAGCTGCCGTGCACGGCAGCTCGAGCGACATGGGTGAAGTGCGTGGCGGCGTGGCGAGCGAGCGGTCAGACCGCCGAGGAATTCGCTACGACGCATGATTTCGCGTCCGGCACGCTGCGCTGGTGGTCGGGCCAGATCGGGCCGGCGCGAGCGGCGCGACCGCGGACGTCGCCCTGGAGGACGAGGAGCCCGCGCTCGCCGCGCTCGCCGCGGCGTCCGCCCCGGGCACCGTCCCTGCCGGTCCCGCGCCGCGCCGGCAGGAGCCCATCAAGCTCCGAAATGCCGCGGCGCTCGCGCAGACCAAGGGCTCGTGCGCCGCCGAGCACCGCTTCTCGCTGCACGCGGCGCCGATCGCCGCAGCCGACGATCGAGCGGGAAGGGAAGCGCTCTGCAAGTACATCCGGCGCCCGCTCCAGGCGCGCGCATGAGGCTGCGCGCCCTCGTCATCACCAGCGCCGGCATCGAGCGCTACCTGAAGTGGCTCGGCGTGCCCACCGAGCCGCCGGCGCTCGCGCCGTCGCGAGGGCCCCCCTGCTGCAAGAGCCGCGTCATCCGCCGGCGACTCGGCGAGCCCGCGCAGCCGGCGCGCTTCGACGCGCATTGAAGGCGCGCTCGAAGCGGCCGGTGTGCGCTCGGGCGCCGCCAGCCGCCCGGGTACGACGCGCGCCCGGCCGAGCTTGGGACACACTCGCTTCGCGCTGCAGCCGATGGTCCCGTAGACCGCCTCCGAGGAGGAACACGCCGCGTCCTCGCGTGTTTTCAGGCGGTTGGAATGCGCGGCAGGTGCTCCTCTCTTCATCGAGCCCCAGGTGGACGTATAGACATCCAAATGGCTAGTCGTATATACAGTTCGGCGCTAGATTTCCTGCATGTTGTCCGAGATCGCACTCCAGCTCGACGCATGGGTGATCGAACAGAACGTCGCGTTTCGGGCCGCGGGGACGCCGTCGTATCGCCCCTGCGAGATAAGAATCATCGGCCAGACCGCCCTTCTGGAGTCGGGCCTGCCGCTGGTGCTCGTGGCGACGAAGGACGTCGACGCTCGTGGGACCTACGAGTACGGAGTGGAAGCGGAGTTTCGGCGCATGCTCGAGCTGCGCGGGCGCGCGCTCGATGCGGTCGCGCAAGAAGCCTGGATGCCCCGAGAGACGCGCTACGCCGCGCTGTACTCGGGGAAGCTCGTGACCCTGCTCCTGGCCGAGCCGGAGGCCGTGCTCGTATCGAAGGCGCTCAAAGCGCCGGTCAAGAACCGCCCGCTGCTCATCGACTACCTGGCGAGCGG
The DNA here is from genome assembly GCA_035063585.1 of Polyangiaceae bacterium. Classification (GTDB taxonomy): domain Bacteria; phylum Myxococcota_A; class Polyangia; order Polyangiales; family Polyangiaceae; genus JAPSGB01. The sequence continues at coordinate 2,579 of JAPSGB010000077.1, read as the reverse complement.
GCCGTCGAGGCGCTTCTTCGAGCTCGTCGAACGCTACGCGGTGAACCTGGAGCAGTTCACATGACGCTCAGCAACAAGGAAATCCAGCGCCGCGCGAGACTCGCGGCTGCACGGATGGCGCGCGGAAGGCGCGACCCGAGGTACCGACGGGTCATCGGGCGGCTCGCGGCGCTCGGTCTCTTGGTGACGAACTTCGAGGTGGATGACGAGCCCGGACGCTTGCGCGTCGCCGACGTGCTCTGGGTCGGCTCGCTCGAGCCGCGAGCTCTCGAGCTCTTGCCGGCGCTCATCGTCAAGTCGCCTGGCATGTTCGAAGACCCGCGTGACCTGCCGCCGGACCTGGACTCGGTCGTGCGCAGCTTGCGCCGCGGCGATGTTCCCGAGAGTTTCCGCGGTATTCCTGGCAGCAACGTGGCCGGTTGGCTGCATCGCGTCGGTAGGAAACCCGGCCCGCCCAGCAGGCTGAAGGCGTTTCGTTTCAGGCCGAGCGACCTCGAGCTGCTCCGCGAGCTCAGCTTGGAGCTCGGGCTCACCGAAACTGACGTGTTGCGCCGGGCGCTACGCGCTCTGGCCGCAACCGAGCTGCTCGGCTGACGTGGTGGTCCATACGGGGGCGGCGACGCGCCGGCGCCACCACCGACCGCGACTGAGCCGCCCACGACTTCATGGGCGCCCCCGGTGAGCTCGCGGCGCGAGCCGTCGATCTCGAGCTGATACCAGACAAGGCGTGGTCCCTCGGCGCGCTCGTCGAGTGAGAGAATCGGTCGCAGATCGCGGCGCGTTCAGCGCGCTCGGACCGCCGCCGCGGTCGCCGTGAGCAACTCCGGCCCGCCAGGCTCCCCGTGCCCCGGAATCACGAGACGCAGTGCGAGCGCGAACGCAGCCTCGGCCGACGCAGCCCAATGCTCGAGGTCCGCGTCAGCCGTGTTCCCGAGCCCAGGGTGCGATCGGACCATGCAGCCGCCGAAGAGGACGCCTCGGTCGGCGAAGTGTACGACCAGGTTGTCGGCCGAATGCCCGCCGCCGAGGAAGAGGACGCGCACGGTCTCGCCTCCAAGGTCGAAGGTCAGTCCCTCGGCCTCGTGGAAGACGTGTCGCGCGGCGACGACACGCGTGGCCCGGACGCGCGCGGCGAGCGCAGGATTGTCCGACTCGACGTAGCGCGCCATCCCCTCGATCCCCGCCGTGCCTCGCGCCGCTTGGAGCGCGATCGTGTGATCGCTCGCATACGTCTCCACGCCCTCGGCCGCGTAGCCCTCGTTGCCACCTGTCCCGTCCCCGTGGAAATGGGTGTTGATCGCGAGGATCCGCGTCGGATGGAGCGACGCGCGAACGTGTCGGACGAGGGCGCGTGTCGTCTCGGTGTCGTACGGCGACGAACAGATTACGACGCTTCCATCGCGGGCCTTCACGAAGAGCACGTTCGCAGCGCTCTGGTTCGGGCTGTCTACGACGGCGACGAAGACGTCCGGTGCGAGCTCGCGAACGGAGACCCCGAGTCGCCGAAGTCCGGCGGTCGTCTCCGCCACCGACGGGACGGCGTTGACCGTTGGCGCCAAGGGCTCACGCACATGCGCGCACGCTCCGAGGAGGAGGACGGAGGCGAACGTAGCGAGCATGGATGTCGAACGGGCCACCTCGACACTCTAATCGCTCCCTGCGCAGCACGACACCACCGACCACTGGTTGCACGTGAGGTTGGAGAACACCGGCTCGGATCGCATCCGGACGACGAAGCGCAAGCGCGCGTCACACTCGGCGCCAAGCGCCACGCGAGATGACCCTCAGCGCAGCACGGCGCGCCCCGGGCTCAAGGCTCCAGGGACGAAGGCGTCGGGGCTGTCCTCGCTCGATTGCCCCGGGAGCGCGCCGTTCGTCTGCCCCGCGACGAAGACGCTCCCGCTCGGGCCAACGCTCACCGACTTCACCATGTCGTGGCCGCTGAACCAGAGCTGCCGCGTCCAGACCACCGAGCCGGAGGCGTCGTACTTGCACAAGAATCCTTCGCTCGCCCTCGCGTTCGCCTAGCCTGGGAGCGCTCCATAGGTCCTTCCCGCGACGTAGACGTCCCCGCTCTCGTGCGCGCGCACGGACGTCGCGGAGTCTTGTTGCGCCGTCCCGAACTGCAGGGTCCAAGCGACGGAAGCGCTCCCTCCCCCTGCGCCGCCCGTGCCGCCATTCCCGCCGCCGCCGGTTCCCCCGCCGCCGCTGGTCTTCGGCTGGCCGCCGTCCTCCGAGCTGCCGCTCTAACCCGCCACGCTCGAGCACACCGCAAGCAAGATTGTTCCACGCATCGCCCGCTCCCCTCGACGCAGAGCGTAGCCGAGCCACGGGCCCTGGGCCACATCGCCATCGCCGCGCGGCGCGACCGCGTTCGCCCGCGTGCCGCCGGCCGCGCCGGACCGGCACCCCCTCGCGCGCCTAGCCCGCGCGCTCCGCGAGTCGCGCCTCGATGAGCTCCATCAGGCGGCGCACGCGCGCGGGCCAGGAGTGCTCCTCGGCGAGCGCGATGCGGCGAGCGCGGCCGGCCTCGGGGTCGGCGAGCGCTTGGTCCACGCGCGCCACGAACTCCGCGGCGT
>JAPSGB010000076.1:0-7000 GCA_035063585.1 Polyangiaceae bacterium | reverse complement strand
GGGCGTCGCTCGGCGCGTCGGCGGGGGCGTCGCTCGGCGCGTCGGCGGGGGCGTCGCTCGGCGCGTCGGCGGGGGCGTCGCTCGGCGCGTCGGCGGGGGCGTCGCTCGGCGCGTCGGCGGGAGCGTCGCTCGGCGCGTCGGCGGGAGCGTCGCTCGGCGCGTCGGTGCCGGCGTCGAGGGGCGCGCCGCCGCAGCCGCCGGGCGCCGTCACCTCGATGACGAGCTCGTCCTCCACCGGCTGGCGCGTCTTGCGATCGACGAAGGGCGCGCCGTCGTCGCCGACCAACGCCACATGGAAGGTGTGACGGCCGAGCGGCGTGCCGAGCGTGTTCATGGGCGCGTCGACGAACGCGGTCGCGCTCGCCACGACGAGCGGGCTCGAGCTCTCGGGATCGACGGTCAGGCGCACGGCGCCGCATTGCAGGGTCGAGCCGCACGCCCCCGGCGGGCGGAGCGTCCAGTGTTCGAGCTCGAGCACCACGCCGATGGTCGCGCGGGGATCTCGGCCGAGTTCGACGCAGCTCGCGTCGCGGCTCGCGCGCGGGCCACCGCTCGGCTCGAGCGCGTCGATGCGGAGCGCCGCCGGCCCCGGGGGAGCAGCCGAGGAGGAGCCGTCGTCGTCGCTGCACGCGGCGACCGAGAGCGCCGCCCAGACCGCCGCGCCGAGCACGGCGCGCCGCCTGGGGTTCACGAGCGCCCTTCCGTCAAGGCCTTCATCGTGGCCTCGTCGAGGGCGACCCGCTCGGGGTCGATGCGGAACCCGCGGACGCTCTCCTCGAGCTCGTCGGCGAGCTTCTGCAGGCGGTCGCCCTCGACGACCGCGTTCTCGCTCGAGCCGAGCACGGCGTTGGCGATGCGCTGAACGGCGTCCATGTTTCGGGCGATCTCGTCGGAGGCAATGGCCTGCTCCTGCACCGCCGAGGCGGTGTCGTCGATGACGCTGACCAGCGTCTTGAAGTCGGCGAGGGTCGCCTCCACGAGCCCGGTGCCCTCCTCGACCTCGTGCGAGCCGTCCTGCATGGTGCGGACGGCCTCGCCGGTCTGATCGCGGATGGTGGCGATGAGATCCTCGATGTCGCGTGCGCTCTGCCCGGTCCGTTTCGCGAGCGAGCTGACCTCGTCCGCGACCACCGCGAAGCCGCGCCCGTGCTCGCCGGCGTGGGCGGCCTCGATGGCCGCGTTCAGCGCGAGCATGGTCGTCTGCTCGCTGATTTGTCGGATCACCTCGACGATGTTGCCGATCCGCTTGCCGCTCTCGCCGAGGGTCGCGATGCGGCTCGCGGCGTCCTCCACCGTGCGGCGGATCTGCGAGAGCCGCTCGATGGCGCGCGTGACCGCCTCGCCGCCAGCCTTGGCGCGCCGGCTCGCCTCGGCGGCGTTCTCCGCCACCTGCTGAATCGACGAGGACAGCTCGGTGACCGCCGCGGTCGAGTTCGTGATCTTTCCGGCCTGCTCCTTGGAGCCGTCGAGCATCTGCTTGCTCACGGTAGAGATCTCGCCGCTCGACGCGTTCACCTGGAAGGCCGAGCGCTGCACGCTCGCGGCGAGGCTGTGGATCCGGGCGAACACGCGGTTCAGGTTGTCGGCGAGGACGCCGAGCTCGTCGCGGGTGTGTACCTCGAGGCGCTGGCCGAGATCACCGCGCCCGCGCGCGAGATCGCTGGTCGCCTCGATGTAGCGCTTCAGCGGGCGAGTGATCTGCACCGCGAGCAGGTAGCCGACGCCGAGCGCGAGCAGGAGCGCGATGGCGTAGGTGAGGGAGATGCTCGTGTAGGCGGCGCGCAGATAGCGCGACGAGTCGGCGCGGGCCCGAATCATGTAGAACGTGCCGAGCTCGTGCGTGGCCGGGTCGGCGGCGCCGTCATAGCCGCGGACCGGCTCGCTCACGAAGTCGAAGACCACCCCGCCGAGCTTGATGACCGGGATCACGGTGTCGCCCTCGTCCACCGACGCCGGGTTCTTGAGCGCCTCGAACAGCTTCGGCCACTCGCCCTCGGGCAGTGAGCTCGCCAGCACCTGGTCGTGCCCGACCAGCGACACGCGCTGCTGGAGCGCCGGCTCGCTGGTCCCCGAGTTCTCCGCGAAGTCCTCGAGCACGCGATCGAGCCGCACCCCGACGAGCACCGCCCCGACCACGCCGGTCGCGCCCCGCACGGGCGCGCCGGCGACGCGGTAGCCCTTACGCTCGATTTCGGCGAGGTTCCCGCGGACGGTGCGGCCGTCCCGCAGGTCCTGGAAGAGTCGCGAGCCGCGCCAGGTGCCGGTCGCGAGCGTGCCGAAGCCGAGGCCGCCGATGGTCGCCCCGCTCGCGTCGCTCACCACCAAGAGATCCGGGGCGAGCGAGCCCTGCAGCCCCTCGGCCAGGCGCTTGGCCTCGCCGCCGACGGTGGCGGCGTCGCCGCCCGAGAGCGCCGCCGCGAGGCCGGGATCGCTCGCGAGCAGGCGCGCGACGGCGAACTGGCCGACCGAGGCCTCGTCGAGCACCTGACGGAAGCGGACGTAATTCTTCTCGAGGTAGCGCCCGCGCGCCAGGGAGACGCGCACCGCGTTGACCGCCGAGTAGGCTCCCACCGCCAAGACGACCGCGGCCACCGCGAACACGGTCGCCAGGATCTTTCCGCGGACGCTCACCTTGGGCAGGAGCATGCGGGGCGCAGGCTAACCCTGGGGCGGCCGGCTTGACAATTGGCGCGAGCAGCCGGCGGCCAGGCTCAGGGCGAGGCGGACTCGCCGGCGCGACAGAGCCGGGCCGAGAAGCGGCCGGCGGCGCTCATGGCCGGGTGGGAAGCGTCCCCCGGGAACGAGAAGGCGAGCAGGCCGTCGATCCGACCGCGCGCGGAGAGCTCGACCGCGGTCAAGGTGATCGAGCCCCCTGGCGGGAACACGTAGCCGCGCGGGCCGATCCGCGCGGTCGGGAGCGCGTACGCTCGCTCCGGGCGAGCCGGGGTCCCGCCGTGCGCCTCGTGGCCGGCCCACGAGTAGGTGCCCGGCTTCGGATCGACCCCGGCCGGAAAGGCGACCGTGACCGTGATCGACGCGCGCCCGGGCCCGGGCGGGACGAACCGCTCGCACGAGGCCTCGTAACCGGCTAGCGTCACCCGGAGCTCGTCGTGCTCGCCGGGCAGCCGGAGCAGCTCGGCGAAGGAGGCCTCCGGGCGGAACCTGACCCGCTCGTCGTCCGCCGCGCCGGCGACGAGCTCGAGCTCGGCCGCCTCGGGGGCGTGGCAACCGCGCGCGAGCGACGCCATCGCCACGACGACGCCGAGCAGGGCTCGCTCCCAGGCCACCACGAGAGCGGGACGGTTCCACGAAACGTCGGCCGCTGGCAACCCGGTCTCGCGGCCGATGCGGGCCGGCCGACCGGCCCCCCTGGCTCAGGCGATCTCGGATTGTTGGTTGGCGCGGCGCGGAAACGGCCAGGGCGACGCCGCGAGCGGTCCCTCGAGCGGCGCGAGCGCAGCTCGGATCTCGCTGATCCGCGGCCGGTCGCGGGGGTCGCGCCGGAGGCAGGCCGCGAGCACGACCGCGAGCTCGCGATATTCAGGAAGTTTACCGAATTCCGCTAACCTATCCGGCCATCCATCATGTGAAATCTGAGCTGACATCAGGGCCACCTCGTCGTCCGCCGTGAAGAGTGACTCCCCGGTGAGGAGCTCGAAGGCGAGGCACGCGAAGGCGTAGACGTCAGCGGCGCGCGGCGAGGGGACGTGGCCGTCCGGGACCACGCCGAGCACCTCCGGCGCGCAATACTCGAGCGTGCCGCAGCCGGGGCGGAGCTGCCGGCCGCTGAGCCCGAAGTCCACCAGCACCGGCGTCTCGCCGTCGCGGAGGATGACGTTCGAGGGCTTGACGTCGAGGTGGCCGACCCCGACGCGGTGCATCGCGTCGAGCCCGGTGAGGATGCCGTCGAGGTAGCGCATGGCGGTCGCCGCGCGAAGCGACCGGCTGCGGATCAGCCGGTCGAGGGGCGCCCCGCGGATGAGCTCCATCACGAGGATCGGCTTCGGCCGCGCGGCCATGTCGAAGGTGACGAACCGCGCGAGGTTCGGGTGCGCCGGCAGCGCGAGCAGCGCGCTCGCTTCATCGCGGAACATCGACAAGAACTCTTGCTCCGAGAGGCTGCGCGCGGTGGTCGGATCGTACTGGGGCACCTTGAGCGCGAACGCCTCGGCGCGCGCGTCGTGCCGCTCCTCGAGCCGGCGCGCCATGAACACCGAGCTCGCGCCGCCGCTCCCGAGCGGCCGGACCACGTAGAAGGCGCCGATGGTGCGGCGCGGCAAGAGCCAGTCGGGTAGGGTGGCGCGCCGCCGCTCGAGCGGGATGGCGTAGACGTCGCTCGCGGCCGCGACCGGGAGCGAGTCGAGCCGGGTCGCCACCTGGGCCAGGGACTCGCCGAGCGCGAGGGGCAGCTCCGAGACGAGCTCGCTGACGGCCATGTTCAGGTGATCGCCCGGCGCGGGGTTCCCCGAGCCCACCGTGCGCTCGACGAGCGCTGACAGCGGCGTCACGTCCGCAACCACGTCGATGGTGGTCCCCTCGTCGAGCACGCGGCGGGCCGCGCCCGCGGCGAGCTTGCGGAAGGCGTCGGCGCTCGCCTCGAGCTCGCCGAGCGGATCCATTCCAGTGTCGGAGCTCTCGACGAGCTCGCTCAGACCGCGCGCGCTGGCGATGACCTCGAGCGCGCGCCCCATCCGGAGCACCACCTGGCGGAGCGCCTCGCCGCGGTACGAGCCGCCCGCGCCGAGCCCCTGGCTCAGCCGGACGACCCGCTGCGACACCGCCGCGTCGTCCTCGGCGGCGGACGGCGCGGCCCCCGTGGAGGAGTCCTCCGCGTCCGGGTCGGCGCCGCCGGCAGGGGCGCGATCGAGGAAGCGCACCCAGCTCCCGAACGCGGCGGCCAACTCCGGGTTCGTCGAGGCCTGCTCGATGGCGCGGACGCTCTCGCGATCGGTGAGCTCGCGCGCCACCACCAAGAGGAGATCGCTCGGCTCCGAGACGCCCTCGCGCACCGCCGCCTCGAAGGTCCGGGCCAGCGTCGCGGCGAGGATGCGGTGCACGGTCGAGTCCGGGCCGGAGCCGAGCCGGTGGGAGAGCACCTTGATCGCGCGGCGGATCCGCTGTCGTGCGCCGGCGTCTTCCTGGTCGGTGTCCGCGGTGTCGACGTCGATGAGGTGCAAGAGCGCCCGGAGGCGGCGCTGGTCGAACAGCGACGCATCGCGCGTCCAGTCGCTCGCCAGCACCGCCGACGTCTCGTCGAGCAGCCACCCGCCGAGCCGCTCGTAGAGGCGATCCACCTCGGGTACGCCCGCGCTCCCCGCGCCCGGGCGGCGCGCGAGCAGGAGCAAATCGTGGAGCGTCGGGCGCTCGAGCAGGCTCGCGTCGAGATCGTGCAGCCGGCGGAGCCGCTCCGGTGGTGACGCCGCGCTCGCCTCCACCAGGCTCGCGAGCTCCGTCTCCGCCGCCGCGGTCGCTTCGAGCGCTCGGTCGAACGCGGCACGCGCGCCGTCGCTCTCGTAGGCGTCGAGCGCCCGCGCGAGCAGCGACCCGACCGGACCGCTCGCGCCGCCCTGCTCGAGGCGCTCGAGCGCCGCGGCGAGCGCCGGATCGCTCGCGGAGCGCTCCGCGGTGATGGCGCGCAGCAGGACCACCGCGCGCCGCCCGAAGCTCGGGTGCCGCACGCTCGAGAGCAGCGCCGCCGCGCCCTCCACCACGTCGGTGCGGCGGGTGATGCACAGGCGATCGAGCAGGTCCTCCGCGGCGTCGGGCTCGGTCTCGATGACCCGCGGGAGCCCCCAGAGCATCGGCCCGACGATGCCCGGATCCTGGCGCGCGACCGCCGACTCGAGCAGCGCGCGGCAGCTCTTCATCCCGAGCTCCGGAGCCCAGGCGAGGGTGGCCACCAGCGACACCGCGGCGCGGCGCCACTCGGTCGGCGTGAGCGCGGGATCGAGCCCGAGCTCGATCTGCCCGGCGAGCGACTCCTCGACGCCCGCGAGCAGCCCGCGCGCGACGGCGACGTGCCGCCACACGAGCGGCTCGCGGTCGGCCAGCAGGCGGCTGAAGGAGCTGCGCGTCGCGCCGCGGGTGAGCACCTCGACCCCGTGGCGATCTCCCTGCTGCGCCAGCACCACCGCCTCGCGCGCGGCGTGCTCGAACATGATGGCCGCCAGGCGGCGCGCCGGCAGCGGTCCGAGCGACGGGCGTTCCACCCAGCGCTCGAACAGCTCGCGCCGCGACACCAGCGTGAGCGCGAGCGCGTCGGCGTTGACGGCGCTCCCGGCCGGCAAATCGAGCACCAGCCCGATCCGCGCGCGGAGCGGGGGCGCGTCGAGCGGGCGCGCGGAGGTCCGCGCCATGCGGACCGCCACCGCCGCGAAGGTGCCCGCGGTGCCCTCGTAGAGTCGACTGAACACTCGCCGCCCGAGCTCGCGTCGCTCCGAGCCGGCGGGCAGGGCGGCGCTGAGCTCGTAGAGCGCGATCGCGGTTGCGTCGGGCCCGAGAAAATCCGCCTCGTCGACCAGGCCGGTCGCGAGCGCGACGCCCGCCGCGCGCGCGACGTCCGCCGGATCCGAGCCGTCGAGCGGCGGCGGCCCGGTGACCCGCACGTGCTGCCCGAGCGCGGTGAGCGCCTGGCGCCACGCCGCGCGCCGCTCGCCGGCGTCGGTGAGCCGCGGCAGTGTGACCAGGGCTTCGACCGGGTCGAGGCGCGCGCGCATGTCCCGAGCAGGATAGGCGCTCCCGGCGCGCACGGGAAATTCGAAGTCGCCCCGGGCGGCGCGAGCGAGCTGCTTCGGCTGCGCTCGGCGGCCAGGCTGGCGTGGAATTCCCACCGGGAACCTCTTCACCGCACTCTCGGCCGCCCTTCGGTCGAGCTCGTGTTTCAGCCGGCCGGAGCGCCCCATCGGTAGTGGCCTTGCCGGAGTAGGGAGAGTGATGCCGGTCCGGCGCGGAACCGCGCGCCGCCGCCGCCGCTCCGCCGGTGGTATGACGTCGCTCGAGC
>JAPSGB010000075.1:0-8223 GCA_035063585.1 Polyangiaceae bacterium | reverse complement strand
GCGCTCCGTCTGCTCGGGCGGCACACCGCCGCGCGCGGCGCGGCCGAGCTCCGCCGGGCCGCGCGCGGCGCGGCCTCGCCCGGGCTCGCGCGCGCGCGGAGCCGCGAGCCATCGCTCACCGCGGCCGCCACCCGCCGCCGCTGACGCGCGGGCGGCGGTCGGTCCCCGCCGCCGCTGACGCGCGGGCGGCGGTCGGTCCCCGCCGCCGCCGGCGCGCGGGCGGGGGCCGAGGCACGAGGCGACCGCGCGCGTCAACCAAACCGCGGGCCTTCGGGAAGGGCTCACTGGCGCAGGCGGTGGCCCGCGGCGCGCGCTCCGGCCGGATCCATGTGGTTCCATGTGCGATGGATGTCGTATCAGCTCCATGGACATTCTGTTGGCAAGGACATTGATTGTCCTAGCAGGCTTCGCGGCGTGCATCCCTGATGCATCCGGAGAAGAAGCGCAAAATTTCTGCTGGAAAGTATTTTGGAGAATCCACTGAGTAGAATACATTCGCAGTCGTTCGAGGGTGGACATGGCCGCGAGCATCGACGACAGCACTCTGAGCCGCATCGAGCGGGACTACCCGGCGGGGCTCACCTCGGCCGAGATCCTCGATCTCTTCGCCACCCACGGGATCAGCCTGAGCGAGGGGACGCTGCGAAAGTACGTCCAGTTGGGGCTCCTGCCTCGGAGCGTGCGCGTCGGGCGCAAGGGCAAGCACCAGGGCTCGCAGGGCCTCTACCCGGCCGGCGTCATCCGCCAGATCCTCCAGATCAAGGAGATGATGGCGGGGAGCTACACCATCGAGCAGATCCAGCGCGAGGTGCTCTTCATGCGGAGCGATCTGGTCGCGCTCGCCTCGACGCTCGAGAGCATCTTCGCGAAGCTCGACGGCGTCTTGAAGGAGCGCAAGCGCGACGGTACGGCGCAGGCGGCGCTCCGCGACGTGCGTGACGCGCGCGCCCTCAGCCGAGACTTGTTGGCTCGTCTCGGAGCCATCGAGACACGACTTACCACGCGGACGAAAATGGAACATGTGGCAGCGTCATAGCGTCCGCATGAGACGGGGGCTTGGCTTGTCCTAGGCGTCCCGAGACAGCACCCGACGACGGCTTGCTCGTGGTCGGGAGGCAGGGACACGCGAGGACGCTCGGAAGGGAGCGGTGCCGGCGCGTCGCGGGGCTGGACTCCGCGCGCGAGCAGGGATCGTGCGTGTGCAAGCGAGGAAATCGATAGAGGCAGTCGGAGGCTACGCATGGACTCGAACAAGCTAGGCACGATGGACCGGCAGAGCGATGGGGAGACGGCGACGTCGAGCGCGGCGGCGACCGCGCTCGAGGGTGCGACGGGGTTCGACGGCGCGACCGCGCTCGACGCGGCCGAGCCCGAGGAGATCACCCGTGAGCAGCGCCGCTCGCGGCGCAAGCGCGACGTGCGCGCGCGCACCATCAGCGTGAAGCGCATGACCAAGCGGGAGCTCGAGGTCGGGCGGCAGCTCTACCCGGAGACCGATTACTGGCGACCGCGGACCCGCGCCGAGTGCGCCGATGGACCGCGCCCGTGCCCGTTCGTCTCGTGCAAGCACCACCTCTACATCGACGTCTCGCCGAAGACCGGCGCCATCAAGCTGAATTTTCCGGATCTCGAGGTGTGGGAGATGGGGGAGTCCTGCGCGCTCGACGTCGCCGATCGGGGCGGGACCACCCTCGAGGACGTGGGAGCCATCATGAACCTCACCCGCGAGCGGATCCGTCAGGTCGAGGTGAAGGCGCTCGCCCGGCTCGAGGCGCTCCGCGACATGATGGCGCTCCGCGACTACGTCGACGAGGGACCGGTCGGCAAGCGCCGCTTGCCGCGGCTGGAGAAGAAGGACATCCCGCTCGAGTTCTACGACGAGGACGAGGACGAAGAGGCCGCGCTCGACGCAGCTCGGGATCGCGCCGTCGCGCGCGACTTCGATCTGCTCGAGGAGTGAGCTCCCCGGCCCGGGCGCTCAGCCGCGCAGCCGCTCGATGGTGGCGAGCGCGTTGCCCCCAAGCACCTTGGACACGCGCTCGGGCTTCCACCCGCGCGCGAGCATGAGCTCGACCAGGCGCGGCAAGTCGGTGACGGTCTTGAGGTCGCGCGGCGGGGCGATGGCGCCGTCCCAGTCGCTGCCGAGCGAGGCGTGGTCCTCGCCGACCACCTCGATGATGTGCTCGAGATGGCGCACCACCGCCTCGGCGCGTCGGCCCGCCGCCCCCGCGCCGAGGAAGCTCGCCTGGTACATGACCCCGATGGTGCCGCCGCTATCGGCGATCGCGCGGAGCTGAGCGTCGTCGAGGTTGCGCCAGTGCTCGTAGACCCCGGAGACGCCGGTGTGGGTCACGATGAGCGGGTGGCTCCGGTCGTGGACCTCGACGGCGTCCCAGAAGCCGCGCTTGCTGATGTGGGCGAGATCTACGAAGATCTTCTTCTCGTCGAGCCGCCGCACGTAGTCTCGACCGCGGTCCGTGAGCCCCCGATCGGTGAGCTTGGCAGGCGAGCTGGTGCTGCCGAGGGTCGACGAGGTGAGGTGCACGAGCGTGATGCGGAGGATGAGCTCGTCCGGGATGAGATCGAGCGCGCCGGGATCGCGATCGAGGGCGTTGCCGCCCTGGACGCCGAGGAACGCGCCGTGCTTGCCCGCCGCGCGCGCGTCGCGATACTCCGCGGCGGTTCGCACCACCGCAAACTCCGCGGTGGAGTCGAGGATCCGCCGGAGCTCGGTGACGTTCTTCACGAAGGCGCGCGCGCGGCCGGCGGCCGAGCGGAGCGGGTTGGTGGTGATGACCCAGATCGCACCGGTCAGGTTCGCCTCGAGCGCGCGCGGGAAGTCGACCTGGCTGTAGAAGCGCGCGCCGAAGAGCCCCGGGCCGTGCCGGCGGGTGAGCTCGTAGCCGAACACCCGCGTCCAGATGAAGGAGTCGACGTGCAGATCGATGACGTCGCCGGCGAGGTAGAGCTCGACGGCCTCGCGGCTGATGCCGAGCTCGCGCGCCCAGCTCGCCGGATCGGCGCGGTGATCGGTGTAGACCAGTTGGGGCATGGCGCCCGCAATCTATCGCTCCCTTTGCCCGCGCGTCGAGCCGGGCGCTTCGGCTCGCGCCGCCGGCCGCGCCGGACCGGCACCCCCCTGGCCGAGCGCGGCCGCGCGCTAGAGCCCGCGCGGGACCTGATCGAGGTCGACGCCGGCGAGCGCGTAGCGGATGAGGGCGCTGCGGTTCGCCTTGGTGAGCCCGCGGGCCTTCAGCGCTTCGACCATCCGATCGAGCTGCGCGAGGTCATCGGTGTACATCGAGATGCAGATGACCTTGTAGTGGGCTGGCTTGTCGCCGCGGCGCGGGGCCGCGTGGCGCGGCGCCGAGGGGGGCGGCGCGGGATCCGAGTAGAAGGAGCCCGAGAGCACGCCCTCGACCTCGTCTCGGTCGAGGACCTTGGCGGTCGCGCTCGTGAAATCGTCGTGGTGTTTCACCCCGCACCTCCTACGGCTCGCGGCTCTGTCATGAACGTTGGGTTGGTGTCTTCGAGCAGTCGATCCACGACCGCCAGGTAGTCCGCGGTGGCGCTCGAGCCGGGCGCGTAGTCGAGGAGCGTGCGGCCCTGCGCCGGCGCCTCCTTCACCTTGATGGCGACCCGCACCGGCGAGAGGCAGCGCTCGCCGAAGTGCTCGCGCAGCGTGTCGAGCGCCTCGTGGCAGATGCGCGCGCGGGAGTCGAAGAGCGTCGGCAGGATCCCCCAGATCCCGACCGGGTGGTTCAAGAGCTTGTTCACGTGCTTGATGGTGCGGAGCACCTGGCGCACGCCGACCAGCGAGAGATAGTCGCACGCCACCGGGCAGAGCACGGCGTCGGCGAAGACCAGCGCGTTCTGGTTCAAGAGCGAGAGGCTGGGCGAGCAGTCGACGATGATGTGATCGTAGAGGTCGCGCGCGGCCGCGAGGCGGGTGGCGAGCACCCGGTCGCGGTTCTTGCGGCCGGCGAGGTAGAGCTCCGCGGCGGCGAGCGTCTCGTTCGAGGGGATGACGTCGAGCCCGGGGAGCGCGCTCGTGACCGCGTCGGCTACGGGCAGCCCCATCACGAGCACGTGATAGAGCGAGCGCTCCGCGGTGAGGCCGAGCGAGACCGCGACGTTGCCTTGCCCGTCGGTGTCGACGAGCAGCACGCGGCGCCCGCGCGCGGCGAGCCCGGCGGCGACGGTCACCGCGGTCGTGGTCTTGCCGGTGCCGCCCTTGTGGTTGAAGACCGCGAGCACCTGCGGCGCGGCCGGCGAGGCGTCCGGGCCGCGCCGGCCGCTCGGGGGCGGGGGAGGCACGCTCGCGCGGACCGGATCGAGCACCGCGGGCAGCTCGTCCGGCTCCGGCGCGAGGCCGTCGCCGAGCCGCGCGCCGCTCGCCTCGGCGAGGAGCTGACGGCGGCACGCCGGACCGCACGCGTAGCGGCGATGACCGCGCGTGAACACGACCTGGGAAGCGAGCTCGACCTGGAAGCGCGCGGCGCAGGCGTCGCAGACGGCGCCCTCGCCCTGGTCTCCCGCGTGGCTCTTCTCGAGGCACGCCTGCGAGCAGAAGAAGAGGAAGCTCGCGCGCGGGCGTCCGACCGGATCGGGCTCGACGCGCTCCTCCATCTGATAGGAGAACTGCGGCTCGAACGAGCCGCTACATACGCTGCAGGTCTGGGTGAGGGTCGCCATGAGCGAGGGTGCGCGCCGGGATCATCGGAGCGCTCCTCCCGCTTGGCATGGGACGGCCGGGCGGGCCAAGTTCGCGGCCCGGCCCGGGGCGGGTTCAGTGGCGGAAGTGCCGGATCCCGGTGAGCACCATGGCGAGGCCCGCCGCGTCGGCGGCGGCGATGACCTCGGGGTCGTTCTTGCTGCCGCCCGGCTGGGCGCAGGCGGTCACGCCGGCCCGGATGGCGACCTCGAGCCCGTCCGGGAAGGGGAAGAAGGCGTCCGAGGCCACCACCGCGCCCTTCGCTCGCTCGCCGGCGTTCTTGCAGGCGATCTCGGCGGCGCCCACCCGCGAGGTCTGCCCGCCCCCGATGCCCGCGGTCACGAACGCGCCGGGGGCGTCGCCCGCGCGGGCGAGCACGATGGCGTTGCTCCGCACGTGCTTGCACGCCGACCATGCGAACTCGAGCGCGGCGAGCTCCGCCTCGGTCGGCGCGCGGCGGGTCACCACCCGGCCCGCGCGCACCTCGCCGGGTCCGGTCGCGTCGCGGCTCTGCACCACGAAGCCGCCGCTCACGCGCTTCACGTGGGCCGCGGCGTAGTCGGGCGCGAGCCACGCGCCGGTCGCGAGCAGGCGGAGCGCCTTCTTCGCGCGCAGCCGCTCGAGCGCCGCGCCCGAGAACGACGGCGCGATGATGCACTCGAGGAAGGTCTCGGCGAGCAGCTGGGCGGTCGCCTCGTCGACCTCGCGGTTCAGCGCCACGATGCCGCCGAAGGCGCTGGTCGCGTCGGCCTCGCGCGCGGCGTGGTAGGCGTCCGCGAGCCGCGCGGCGGTGGCCACGCCGCAGGGGCTCGCGTGCTTGATGACGACCGCGGCGGGCTCGGGGAACTCGCGCACCGCCTCGAGCGCGGCGTCGGCGTCGACCAGGTTGTTGAAGCTGAGCTCCTTGGCTCCCGAGCCGAGGCCCTCGGCGCAGGCCAGCGTGCCGGCCGCGGCGCGGCGCTCGCGGTAGAACGCGCCCGTCTGATGAGGGTTCTCTCCGTAGCGCAGCCCGTACGCCTTCTCGAGGGAGAACCCGCGCGCGCGCGGGTAGCCGTCCGGCTCGTCGAGGCCGCTCATCCAGCCGGCGATCATGGCGTCGTAGGCCGCGGTCTCGGCGATCGCGCGCGCGGCGAGCCGCCGCCGGGTCTCGAGTGAGGTGTCGCCGGTCGCCTCGAGCTCGGCGAGCACCGCGCCGTAGTCGGCCGGATCGCACACCACGGTGACCCGCGCGTGGTTCTTCACCGCCGAGCGGAGCATGCTCGGGCCGCCGATGTCGATGTTCTCGATGAGCTCGTCGAAGCTCGCGCCGCGCTCGAGGGTGGCCTGAAACGGGTAGAGGTTCACGACCACCAGATCGATGAAGTCGGCCTCGATGCGGGCGAGGTCGGCGTCGTCGGTGCCGGCGCGAGCGAGCAGCCCGCCGTGGATCTTCGGGTGCAGCGTCTTCACTCGCCCGCCCATCACCTCGGGCGAGCCGGTGTAGGCGTCGACCGCCACGACCGCGATGCCGGCGGCCTCGAGCGCCTTGAAGGTGCCGCCGGTCGAGAGCAGCGTGACCCCGCGCGCGGCGAGCGCCCGCGCGAAGTCGAGGAGGCCGGCCTTGTCGGAGACGGAGAGGAGCGCGCGTCGGATGGGCATGCGGCCCGGTATCGCCTGGAGCCCGCGCCGTCAACGGGCGCGCGCCCGGCCGGCGAGGTCGCTCGCCGGCGCGCCGGGGCGGGGGTGAGCGGCCGAGCCGGAACTGCGGCTTGGATCGCGCGCGCCCGCCGGGCTAGGATGCACGCCGTGATGCTCCTTCACCGCGCGCAGGCTGCCCGTTTCACTCTCGCCGCGACCCTCGCGCTGGTCGTCGCGTGCACTCAGACGCCGGACACGGGTGACACCGTCCCGGCGACGCCGGGCGCGACGCAGCCGCCCGGAGACGGCACCGAGATGGACGAGGCGGCCGCGTGCCAGGCGCTCACCGAGGCGCTCGGCAAGGCGCGCCAGCGCATGAACTGCGGCAGTGCGGCGCCGGCCTGCCCGGACAGCATCCGGCCCGCCGGCGGCGGCTGCGCGAGCTATGATCGCGGCAGCGTCGACGCCTGCGTCGAGGTCATCGGCAACTACATCTCGTGCGGGGATTTCGACGCGCACCCGTGCATCGTCACCGCGCTCGGCGACTGCGGCGGCGCGGGCGGCGCTTCGGGGGCGGGCGGCGCTTCGGGGGCGGGCGGCACCGCGGGCGCGGGCGGCGCTTCGGGAGCGGGCGGCGCGGGCGGCACCGCCGGCGCGGGCGGCACCGCGGGTGCGGGTGCGGGCGGCACCGCGGGCGCGGGCGGCACCGCGGGCGCGGGCGGCGCGCCGTAGCCCAGCGCGCCGAGGCCGGCGTTCAGCGGGCGCGGCTCGCCCAGAACGCCGCCAGATCCGGCGGCAGCGGCGACTCGAGCTCGAGCCGCACGCCGGTGAGCGCGTGCGGGAGCGCGTAGCGGTGCGCGTGCAGCGCGTGTCGCGGCAGCTCGAGCCGCGCGCGATCTTCGCTCGTGAGCTCGCCGTCGGCGGCGCGCGCGAGCATCCGCTCGTCGGGCCCGTAGAGCTTGTCGCCCACCACCGGGCAGCCGAGCGCTGCCAGGTGCACGCGGATCTGGTGCTGCCGCCCGGTCTCGAGCTCGCAGGCGACCAGCGCATATCCCGACCGGGTGTCCCGTAGCGTGACCCGCGTCCGCGCGGAGAGCCCGCCCTCCGGCGCGACCCGCATCTTCACCCGGAGCGGGTTGTCGGCCTCGGGCTCGAGCGGGAGCTCGATGAGGCCCGCGGGCGGCACGCCCCAGGTCACCGCGAGGTAGACCTTTTCCATATGGAATGGTTGGGCGTCGCGGCCGGCGACCGCTACCGTGCGCTCCTCGAGCAGCCGCTTGAAGGCCCGATCCGCGTCGGGCGTCTTGGCGAGCAACAGGAGCCCGCTGGTCTCGCGGTCGATGCGGTGGATGAGCGACAGGAACGCCCCCGGGCGCGCAGCCTTCAGGCGCTCGAGCACCGTGCTCCGGTGATAGCGCGCGGTCGGGTGCACGGTGACGAGCGGCGGCTTGTCGATGACGAGCAGGTGCTCGTCCTCGTAGAGGGTGTCGAGCGGCTCGTCCGTGTCGTCTTCGTCGAGCGGGGGGCGCCAGAGCACCACGCGCTCCTCGGCGCGGAGCCGCTCGCTCGCGCGGAGCCGGCGTCCGTCCGGGGAGAACGCGCTATTTTCCACGATGAGGCGCGCGCGGGTGCGGCTCGTGCTCCGGAGCTGCGAGGCGAGGAAGACGTCCAGGCGCATCCCCGCTTGTTCGGGCGCCACGCGGAACACCCGCACGATGGCGTCCTCGGGCGCCTCGGCGGGTCGCGTGAGCGGGAGCTCGCCCGAGGAGGGGGCGCGGCCCGCGGTCACGAGGGGCTGGCGCCGTGGATCTCGGTGCCGACGCCCCGATCGGTGAAGATCTCGAGCAGCAGCGCGTGGCGCCGCCGCCCGTCGATGACGTGCACCTTCTCGA
>JAPSGB010000074.1:0-9041 GCA_035063585.1 Polyangiaceae bacterium | reverse complement strand
CGCGTCGGGCAGCGGCGGCGCGTCGGGCAGCGGCGGCACGGCAGGTAGCGGCGGCGCCGCGGGTTCGGGCACGGCTGGCGCCGCGGGTTCGGGCACGGCTGGCGCCGCGGGTTCGGGCACGGCTGGCGCCGCGGGTTCGGGCACGGCTGGCGCTGCGGGTTCGGGCACGGCTGGCGCCGCGGGTTCGGGCACGGCTGGCGCCGCGGGTTCGGGCACGGCTGGCGCCGCGGGTTCGGGCACGGCTGGCGCCGCGGGTTCGGGCACGGCTGGCGCCGCAGGCACCGGCACGGGTGGCGCTGCAGGCGCCGGCCTGGGTGGCAACCCTGGCACCGGCGGCACCACGGGCGGCACCGGCGGCACCGCGGGCGGCGCAGGGACCGGGACGGGCGGCAGCGGCAACAACCCGCCTCCCGCGGTGCCGACCGACGACGGCGGCTGCTCGTGCTCGACGCCGCGCTCGCCGTCGAACACGCCGGCCGGCGCGCTCGCGCTCGCGTCGCTCGTGGGCGTAGCGCTCATGCGCCGACGCCGCGCCTGAGCGTCGTGACCGCCCGAGCGCGCCACCGGCACGGGACGCGCTCAGGGCCGCCCATGGTGGCGGCCCGCGAGAGCATCGACGGGCGCACGGGGCGCGCGCCGGCCGACCGGCGCCAACATTTCTCGCCTCGTGCCGCAGCAAGCCGTCGGTGAGCTCCGTCGCATGGGTGTCCCGGCGGCGCGCTCATCACGCGATCTCAGTAAAAATCGCGCGACAGCTTGCCGATCCCGCCGAGCTCGAGGCGCTCGAGCTCACGCACCACCAGGTAAACGACCGGTGTCGGCGGCTCCGCGAGCTCCGCCCCGCGCGCGCTCTGCGAAGATCCGCGCCCGTCTTGGCGCTCCACCACGCCGCGCGCGACCAGCAGCGCCGCGTGCCGCGCGACCCAGTGGAAGCGCTCGAACACGCGGCGCTGGAGGATGAGGCTCGCGCTCCCCGTCTCATCTTCGAGGGTGAGGAACACCACGCCGCTCGCCGTCACCGGCTGCTGCCGGCAGGTGACGAGCCCCGCGACCGCAATCCGAGCGCCTTCGCGGGCGCCGAGGAGAGCCGCCGCGGTGAGCACGCGCTCCCCGCGCAGGCCGGCGCGCGCGTGCCGCATCGGATGATCGCCCACGCTGAGCCCCTTACGTTCGTAGTCGAGGACGAGCTGCTCCACTGGACGGAGCGCGGGCAGGCTGACCGCGGGCTCCGACGCCTCGTCGAGCTCCTCGAAGAGCCCGCCGAGCCGCGGCGCGCGCACCTTCCAGAGCGCCTGACGCCGCCCGCTGGCGAGCGGCTCGAGCGCGCCCGACTCGGCGAGCGCGTCGAGCTCGTCTCGGCGAAGTCGCGCGCGCCGCGCGAGCTCTTCGACGCTCGCGAGCGCCGCCTCCCGGCGCGCTCCCACGACGCGCCGCGCCGCCGCCTCGCCGAACCCCTTGATGAGCCGGAGCCCGAGCCGGAGCGCGCGGTCGGAGCGTGCGGTTCCGCGCCGGACCGGCAGACCATCCCCCTCCCCGGTCGCCTCCTCGAGCGGCTCGAGCGTCGCGTCCCACTCGCTCCGGGTGACGCTCACGTCGCGCACGATGACGCCGTGCCGCTGAGCGTCCTGGATGATGCTCGACGGCGAGTAGAAGCCCATCGGCTGCGCGTTGAGCAGCGCGCACGCGAACGCCGCGGGATGATGCGTCTTTTGCCACGCAGACGCGTACACGAGGAGCGCGAAGGAGGCCGCGTGCGACTCGGGGAAGCCGTACTCGCCGAACCCCTTGATCTGCTCGAAGAGCGCCTCGCCGAACGCGGCGGAGATGCCGCGCGCGGCGAACCCTGCGAGGAGCCGCTCGCGGTGCCGCAGCAGCCGGCCGTTACGCCGCCAGGCGGCCATGTCGCGGCGGAGCTGATCGGCCTCGCCGCCCGAATAGCCGGCGCCCTCGATGGCGAGCTGCATGACCTGCTCCTGAAAGAGCGGGACACCGAGCGTCCGCTCGAGGATGCCGCGGAGCGCGGGGTGCGGGAAGCGGATCGGCTCCTCGCCGTTTCGGCGGCGAAGGTACGGGTGCACCATGCCGCCCTGGATGGGGCCGGGCCGCACGAGGGCGACCTCGATGACGAGATCGTAGAAGCAGCGCGGGCGGAGGCGCGGGAGCATGCTCATCTGCGCGCGGCTCTCGATTTGAAACACGCCGATCGTGTCGGCGCGGGAGATGAGCCGATAGACGGCGGGATCTTCGGGCGGGATGGCGGCGAGCGCCTCGAGCGGATCGACGCCGGGGGCGACCAACGCGAGACACTTTCGGAGCGCCGTCAACATGCCGAGCGCGAGCACGTCGACCTTGAAGAAGCCGAGCGCGTCGAGATCGTCCTTGTCCCACGGGATCACGGTGCGACCCTCGAGGCGCGCGGGCTCGATCGGAGCGACCTCGTGGAGCGGAGCGGCGCTCAAGACGAACCCCCCGACGTGAATCGACAGGTGCCGCGGAAAGCCGTCGAGCGCGCGCGCCATCGTGACCACCTGGCGGAGACGCGCGCTCTCGACGTCGAAGCCGAGCTCGCGGAGTCGCTCGTCGGTCGCCTCGCCGCTCGAGCGGTGCGTGATCGACTGGCTCAGACGCTCTACCTGCTCGAGCGACAGCCCGAAGGCCTTGCCCACCTCGCGGAGCGCGCTCTTGCCCCGATAGCGGATGACCTCGCTCACCATGGCGGCACGCTCTCGGCCGTAGCGCGCGTAGAGCTCCTGAATCACCTCTTCGCGCCGCTCGTGCTCGAAGTCGATGTCGATGTCGGGCGGCTCGCTCCGCTCCGCGCTCATGAAGCGCTCGAAGAGCAGGTTCGAGCGCGCCGGATCCACCGCGGTGATGCCGAGCGCGAAGCAGACGGCGCTGTTGGCCGCGCTCCCCCGCCCTTGGCACAAAATGCGCCGCGCGCGCGCCAGCTCCACGATTTCCCATGTGGAAATGAAGTAGGGAGCGACCGCGAGCTGCTCGATGAGCGCCAGCTCTTTGACGATTTGTCGGGAAACCTCGGGGGGCGTCCCGCCCGGATAGCGGCGCGCGGCGCCCTCCCAGGTCAGGCGCCGCAGCTTGTCGTCCGCGCTCTCGCCGGGCTCGAGCGCGCACGGGAACCGATAGCGGAGCTCACCGAGCCCGAAGCGGAGCCCCTCGGCGAGCTCGGCCGTGCGCTCGACCCACTCCGGGTGATCGGGGAAGAGCCTCGCCATCTCCTCCGGCCCACGCAGCCGCGCCTCGCCGTTCGGCGCGAGCCGCGTCCCGGCGGCGTCGAGCGTGGTGCCCTCGCGGATGCAGGTGAGGACGTCGGCGAGCGCGTGGCGTGAGGCGTGGTGATAGAGCGGGCGCGCGCTCGCCACGATGGGTAACCCGAAGCGGCGCGACGCCGCGAGCGCGCAGGTGTGTCGCTCTTCATCGAAACCATCTTTGTGTCGGTACGTCGCGATGGCCGCGCGGTCCGGGAGCGCGTCGCGGAGTGCGGCGAGGAGCCCCTCGGGCGGCGACTCGGCGGGAACCACGGCGTAGAGCCCCGCCGCCCCCTCGACGAGCGCCTCGAGCGAGAGCGCGCTCTCGCCCTTCGGCCGCCCGGCATGCGCGAGCGTGAGCAGCCGGCAGAGGTTCGCGTAGCCCGCGTGGTCGGCGACCAGGAGCGCAACCACCGGCGGCTCGGCGCCCTCCCGCGCGGCTGCCGGCTCGAGCGTGCATTCTGCGCCGACGATGAGCCGCTGCCCGCTCTCCTTCGCCTGCGTCCAGGCGCGCACCGAGCCGTAGAGGCCATCGCGGTCGCAGAGCGCGAGCGCGTCGAGCCCGAGCTCGCGGGCGCGCACGACCAGCTCCTCCGGGTGCGACGCGCCGCGAAGGAACGAGAAATTCGAGCGACCGAGCAGCTCCGCGAAGTGCATGCTTCGGACCTCGAACGCGCCGCCCTGATCGCTCTCGGAGACCCGCGCGGCTCAGCCCGCGAGCGCGTGGAGGAACCGCTTGCCGGTGTGGCGATCGACGTAGACGAGCGCCTCGAGGCAGCCCTCCGGGCTCGAGAGCCAGAGCCGCAGGTAATCGCGCGCCACCGGACGGAGCCACCACTCGATCTCATCCACCCGGCGCTCGAAGCCGAGCGCGTCGATCGAGTAGAGCCGGCGCTCGACGCTGAGGAGCGCGCCCTTGCGGAGCGGCGCGTCGAGCGGCACGGGCTCCTGGAGGACGCGGAGCGGCGCACGCCCCGGCAAGGGTGGCGCGGCGCGCCCGCGCGCCTTGCGCGGCTTGACCGGCGCGGGCCCATCGAGCACGGGCGCGAGCACGCTCGACGCCTCCAGGCGGTGCGAGCCGAGCACCCGCAGCGTGCCGACGCGCTCTCGGCCGAGCTCCGCCGTGAGCTCGGCGAGGAGCACGGGCAGCGCCTCGAGCCCGCGCGAGCCGGTGAGCGCGCCGCCCGATACCCGCGAGAGCTCGAGCTGCCGCGCGCGCGCCGGGGTGAGCAACGGCACCTCGAGCCGGAGCCCGCGACTCGGCGCGGCGAGCCGGGTGCGCTCGAGCCGCGAGGCGATCACGCGCCGGAGCTCTTCCTCGCGCCAGAGCGGCGGCTCGAGCTCGAACCGAAGCTTGACGCGCTCTGGCGCGCCGCGGAGCCGGGCGATCGACCGATCCCCCTCGATGACGAGCTCCAGCGCGCGCGCGGCGAGCCCGCGCCCGCCGAGCCGCGCCGAGAGCCGCGCCGCGAGCCCGCTGAGGACGAACCCGAGCGGCTCGACGCCGCCGAGCGGCTCGTCGAAACTCGCCTCCTCCACGAGCACGCTGGGCGGCGTGAACGCGGTGAGCGGCTCGGCGTCCTTGCCCTCGCATAGATCGAGGAGCCGCGACGCGCCCGGGCCGAGCCGCGACGCCGCGCTCGCGCGCGGGAGCGCGCGGAGCTCGCCCACCGTGGCGATCCCGACCCGCAAGAGCCACGACGCGCGCTCGGTGTCTATCGGGAGCGCGACGACGGGCAGCGGCGCGAGCGCTTCCGCGGTGCGCTCGGGCGGCACCACGCGGGCCGCCTCGCCGCCCGCGAACGAGCGCGCGAACGCCTGTGCCAGCCGCGGCCCGCCCGAGACGGCGACGCGCGCGCGGTGCCCGAGCGCGCGCACCTGCGACGCGAGCTCGAGCCCGAGCCGCGCCTCGCCGCCCGCGAGGTGCGCGCTGCCGGTGACGTCGACCCACACCGTGTCGGGCGCCTCGACCGCGACCGTCGCGCCGAAGCCGAGCGCCACCTCCGCCACGCGCTCGAGCGCGCGGAGGAGCTCGGCCCGCGTGACCACGCGCACCTCCAAGCTCGCCACCAGCGCGCGCGCCTCGGCGATGCTCTGCCCCTCGCACACGCCGAAGCGACGCGCGCGCTCACCGACGGCGTCGAGCCGCGCGGCGGGCTTCACGCGCTCTACCTCGCTCCCTCCCGCCTCGCCTCCGGGCGCATCATCCGCCAGCACCACCGCGAAGGACGGCTCCCCACGCGAGCGCGCGGGCGCGCCGCGCGGGGTCGGCCCGGCGGCGCGCGCGAGCGCGCCGAGCGCCGGCCGCCCGAGCTCGACGAGCAGCGCGGGCAAGACGACCGCGGCGACGCGGCGCTCAGGCGATGCGGCGGACATGAGCCGCGCCCTCCTCGGCGCTCGCTGGCGGCGGGGCCGGCCACGCGACGCGCCGCTCGGCGACGATGCGGCCCTGGCGCTCCTTGGCGACGCTGAGCGCCGTGCTGCTCGGAGCGCGCCGCGCGAGCTCGACGCGCAGCGCGACCGGTAGCGGCAGCGGGCGGCGGGCGGCGCGCTCGGTGAGGAGCACGAGCAGGTTCGAGCTGCCCTCGATGGCCAGGGCGAGCCGCCGCACCACGCGCACCCAGCGCCCGAGCTCGACCGGCACGCGCTTGCCCAGGACGCCCGCCGCGTCGATCACGACGGCGCCGAAGGCCTGCGACTCGACGAGCCGGACCGAGACGCGCGCGAGCGCCTCCGGCGGCGGCCGCACCACGAGCAGGCGCTCGAGCTCGAGCCCGAGCTCCGCGACCCCCGGCGCGTAGAGGCTCGCGCTCGGATCGATGAAGGCGCACCAGGGCGCCTCGCCGCCGAGCGCGCGCCCCTCGGCCTGGACCGCACGGCACGCCTCGAGCGCCAGACGCGTGCCGAGCGCCGAGCCGCCGGCCACCGCCACCTCCACCACCGCGCCGCGCGGAAGGCCCCCGTCAGGCAGCGCGGCGTCGAGGGTCGAGCCGAGCGACAGCGCGCGCGGCGAGGGCGGCGCGTTCGCCGGGTCGAGGCCGCGGGCGACGCCGGCCGGGAGCTGGGCCAGGAGATGAGCAGGGAGAGCCATGGCGCGCTTTCACTGAACACAATAACAGTATTTGCGGGGAGCGCCAGGGGGCTCCCGCGCTGGACCGACATAAAATGTCCGACGCGCATCAGCCGCCCCCCAAATTCCCGCGCCGGCGGCGCCGGACGGTTCCGCGACGGCGCCGGGCGCGGCACCACGGCGTGGGGCGGCACCACGGCGCGGGGCGGCACCACGGCGCGGGGCGGCACCACGGCGCGGGGCGGCACCACGGCGCGGGGCGGCACCACGGCGCGGGGCGGCACCACGGCGCGGGGCGACAAACTCCAGGCCGCGCGGACGCGTCGGGCCTAGGCTCGGAGCGCCATGACCGCGCCGCCTTCGTCGAGAGCGCTCTTCGCCGTGCTCGCGCTCGCCGGCACGCTCAACGGCGGGTGCGCCGGGGCGCCGCGCGAGCCCGCGAAGACGACGCGCGCTCCGCGCGGCTGCGCCGACGACTTCGCGCCGACCGGGAGCCTGCGCTCGGACCTCGCGCGGCTCGCGACGCGCTGTGGTGGAGCCTATCGGTTCGCCCCGCTCACGCCCATCTTGATCGCCACGCAAGACGAGCGCGCGCCAGCCGACGCGTACAGCTTCCAGGTGCGCCAGCCCGGCGCGTGCTATCGCGTCTACGCGGTCGGCGATCGGGGGGTACGCGATCTGGATCTCTTGCTCCGCGACGGCGCCGGGCAAGTGCTCGGCGGCGATCTCACCCGCGACGCCTTTCCGGTGCTGCCGCCGCGCGCCCCCCTGTGCATCCCCGAGCCCGGGCTCTACGTGCTAGAGGTCAGCGTGTTCTCGGGCCGCGGGCGCTATGCCGTGCAGGTCTGGGGGGACCAAAGGAGCATCCCGATCAAGTGACCGCCGCGCTAGAAGAGAAGATGACTCACCTCCGCTCCATCGTCCGCGAGATGGGGTCGGTGTTGGTTTGTTACTCGGGTGGTATCGACAGCGCCTTTCTCCTCGCGGTCGCGACCGAGGAACTCGGCGAGCGCGCGGTCGGCATGACCGCGGTGGGAGCGGCGCTGCCGGCGAGCGAGAGGGAGGACGCGGAGCGCATCGCCCAGGGGCTCGGCGCCGTGCACCATTTCGTCGAGTCGCACGAGATCGATCGCATCGGCTACGCCGAGAACGCCTCCGATCGCTGCTTTCACTGCAAGAGCGAGCTCTACGAGGTCGCCGAGGCGAAGCGGGTCGAGTGGGGGCTCGCGTTCGTCGCCAACGGCACCAACCGCGACGATCTCGGCGATTTTCGCCCCGGGCTCGAGGCGGCCAAGCAAGCCGGCGTGCGGAGCCCGCTGCTCGAGGCGGCGTTCACCAAGGAGGACGTGCGCGCGGGCGCCAAGCTCATCGGGATGGACTCATGGGACAAGCCGGCCGCGGCGTGTCTCTCGAGCCGTATTCCGTATGGAACGCGGGTCACGCGCGAGCGGCTCGCGCAGATCGGCGGATTCGAAGCGGAGCTGAAGTCGTTCGGCTTCCGCCAGGTGCGCGTGCGCTGGCACGACCGCATCGCGCGCGTCGAGCTCGCGCTCCCCGAACTCGAGCGGATGTTCTCGCCCGGAATGCGCGAGCGCGTCGTCGAGGCCGGCAAGCGGCACGGGTTCACCTACATCACGCTCGATCTCGGTGGTTATCGCACCGGCTCGCAGAACGAAGCGCTGGTCGGCAAGAGCCTACGCGTCGTGATGTAGCGGGTGGAGTGAACCAGCGGGCCGCCCGGTCGCGCGCTTCGGGCCGCGCGCCGCCGAGCGGCTCACGCACGCGAGCCGACACCGTATGCCGAGCCTGCCGAAACGCGCCGACGCCGACCCACTTTGATCGACGGGGCCGCTGCACCGCGCTGGGCTCCGTCTCGAAAGCATGTCGGTTCGGCGCGGAACCACGCGGCGCGGCGGACGGGGCGGGACGGCGCGGGGCGGGACGGCGCGGGGCGGGACGGCGCGGGGCGGGACGGCGCGGGGCGGCGGGCCACGAAATCGGTCACGAAACACGGGCCGCTCGAACCGGCCCGGACCTCGTGACCGTCTCCAACCCGGACCACCGCCGCCCCGTGCCGCAGATTCTCCGGAACGCACAACGACGCACGGGACGACGCACGGGACGGCGCGCAGCGGCCGCGCCGGACGGCGGGCTCGCGCGATGCGGCGCACGACACGGAGGGCCGCCAAATCGGTCACGAAACACGGGCCGCTCGAACCGGCCCGGACCTCGTGACCGTCTCCAACCCGGACCACCGCCGCCCCGTGCCGCAGATTCTCCGGAACGCACGATGCGGCGCGCGATGCGGCGCACGACACGACGCACGGGACGGCGCGCAGCGGACGCGCGGGACGGCGGGCTCGCGCGGGACGGCGCGGCGGGCCGCCAAATCGGTCACGAAACACGGGCCGCTCGAACCGGCCTGGACCTCGTGACCGTTTCCAACCCAGACCACCGCCGCCCCGTGCCGCAGATTTTCCGGAACGCGCGGCACGGCGCGCGATGCGGCGCACGACACGGCGCGCAGGACGGCGCACGACACGGAGGGCCGCCAAATCGGTCACGAAACACGGGCCGCTCGAACCGGCCCGGACCTCGTGACCGTTTCCAACCCAGACCACCGCCGCCCCGTGCGTCCGCGCCGCGCCGCCGGCCGCGCCGCCCCGTGCGTCCGCGCCGCGCCGCCAGCCGCGCCGCGCCGCCGG
>JAPSGB010000073.1:0-9540 GCA_035063585.1 Polyangiaceae bacterium | reverse complement strand
CAGCGCTGCCGCCGCCCGAGCCAGCGCTGCCGCCGCCCGAGCCAGCGCTGCCGCCGCCCGAGCCAGCGCTGCCGCCGCCCGAGCCAGCGCTGCCGCCGCCCGAGCCGGCGCTGCCGCCGCCCGAGCCGGCGCTGCCGCCGGTTCCCGTCTTGCCGCTGTCGTCATCGCTGCAGCCGGCGAGCGCCATGCTCGAAGCGAGCAGGATGGCACCCAGCGCGGCCGTAAGCTTCCTAGTATTCACGTTGCCTCCATTAGGTGTTCAAGGCGGAATGCCTCGGGGCCGCTAAA
Source organism: Polyangiaceae bacterium (assembly GCA_035063585.1). Taxonomy (GTDB): domain Bacteria; phylum Myxococcota_A; class Polyangia; order Polyangiales; family Polyangiaceae; genus JAPSGB01. The sequence continues at coordinate 9,252 of JAPSGB010000073.1, read as the reverse complement.
GCACGAACCATACCACGCACGCGGCGGGGGTCGCCGCCCACTCCGCCGGACCCAAAGCGCTGGCTCGCCGCGCTGCGGCGCCCGAGCGCCGCCACCGCTGGTCGGGCGTACCCCTGATCTCGATGTCGTGGTTCGTGCCGTTCACGCAAGAATCTTCCTCGGCCGGCTTATCGGCCGTTCCTCGCGTCACGCGCCTGATCGCCGACGCGCCGGAACCGCTCGGCGAGCTCGCGCGCGGAGTCTCCCGACATCGGAGACGGCGGCGCCGAGCCTCGCGAAGACCGGCGCGGCGTCGTCCCGGTGCGCCGCGGTCGCGCCCGGCGCGCGCGCTTCACGCGCTCGAGCAGCATCGGCACGAGCCGCCATGCGAGCGCGCCGTCGAGCGGCGGCAGCGGGAGCAGGTTCAGCGCGATGATCCAGAGGTTCGTGCGCGTGAGCACCGAGCTGAGCTCGGCCCCCATCACCGTGCGCGGCGGCCCCATGAGCGCGAGCGCGCCGAGCGTCAGGAGCAGGAGCGCGCCCTGCGCGAGCACGCCTCCCCACGCGATGATCGAGCGCTGCATGGGGGTGGTCGCGCCCGCCCACCGGGTGAGCCCACCGAACCCGGTGATGTCGATGCCGAGCACGCGCTGGCCAAATCTCCGAACCAGCAGCGCATGTCCCGCCTCGTGCACCAGCACCACCACCACGAACCCGACCCAGAACGCCGGCGCGAACTGGAACCCGCCGAAGAGGAGCGCGCCGAGGGCGAGCGACCAGTGCAGCCGAATCGGGATCCCTCGCACCCGCGCGATCTGCCAATAGCCGGACTCGAACATTTGACCCGGGCAGCATAAGCACGCTCCCCCGCCCTGTCATCCGCTCCCCCGGGTGGGTTGGTGCGGCGCGGTAAGTCGTTTCCGGCCCTTGCCGACGGCGGAGTGCTGTCATCCGCTCCCCCGGGTGGGTTGGTGCGGCGCGGTAGGTCGTTTGCGGCCCTTGCCGACGGCGAAGTCCTGTCATCCGCTCCCCCGGGTGGGATGGTGCGGCGCGGCACACGGCGCGCACGACGCGCTAGGCTCGACGCGTGACGCTCCAGCACGCCGTCGACGACCGCGCCCGATGCGCGGGCTGCGGCGCGCTCGCGGTCGGCCCGTGCGCGCGCTGCCAGCGCCCGATGTGCGGCGACTGCGTGGTGCTCACCGAGGGTGGCGCGAAGCTCTGGGCCATCTGCCTCGACTGCGAGCGTCGCGCCGGCCGCTCCCTCGCGCGCGGGTGGGCGAGCGTGCTCGGCTGGATCCTCGGCCCGATGGCGGTGCTCTTCGCGGTGGTCGCGCTGCTCGCGTGGCTCGCCGGGCGCTGAGCGCGCCGCGCCGTGTGCCGCGCCGGACCGACAATAAATGAGCGCTCTTGTTCCTATATGAACATTACGCGGCGGGCCGGCGACGAGCTCACTCGTCGCCGCGCTTCTTGTGTAGGCTCGGCGTCATCTTGCCGGGGTCCGTCACCGCGCGGCCGATGGCGTCGCGGCCAAAACGCGCCCGGATGGCGTCGAGCGCCGGGCCGAGCCGCGCCGCCTTCACGCGCGGGGCGAAGAGCTCGAGTTGCTCGCCCTCGCCGGCCTCGAGGCTCGAGAGCGAAACCCCGAGCAGGCGCACCGGCTCGGAGACGCCCGCGCGATCCCACAAGTCGATCGCGACCTGACGGATGAGCGCGCCGTCGTCGGTGGCGCGCTCGAGGGTGCGCGAGCGCGAGAGGAGCGGGTACCGCGGCTCGTCGTCCTCACCGGGGAGCCGCGCGGCGCGACCGCCGACCCGCTGCCCGAGCTTGATCTTCAGCGTGATGGTGCGCCCGCGGTAGCGGTCGTGGCGGAGCCGCCGCGCGACCGCCTCCGCATGCGCGGTGAGCGCCGCGGTGACGAGCCCGCGGTCGGTGACGTCGTGCTCGAAGGTGCTCTCCTCACCGTAGGAGCGCGGCGCGCGCGCGCTCTCGACCACCCGCGGATCCTCGCCTCGCGCGAGCCCGATGAGCGCGAACGCGCGCGCGCGCGACCCGACCACGCGCTCGAGCGCGTAGGGGTCGTAGTCGGCGAGCTGGCGGATGGTACGGATCCCGTACCGCTCGAGCGTCGCGTCGAGCACCGGACCCACACCCCAGATGCGCCGCACGGGCAGCGGATCGAGCAGCCAGCGGACGGCCTCCGGCGGGACCAGCAGCAGGCCGTCGGGCTTGCCGAGCGTGCAGGCTATCTTGGCGACCAGCTTCACGGGTGCGACCCCGACCGAGACCGCGAGCCGCGTCCGCTCGCGCACGCGACGCTTGAGCCGCCTCGCGAGTTCGAGGGGCCCGCCGAAGAGGCGCACCGACCCGGAAATGTCGAGGAATGCCTCGTCGAGGGCGATGGGCTCGATGTCCGAGGTGAACTCGCCGAACACCTCGTGCACCTCGCGCGACACCGCGAGGTAGCGCGGCATGTCCGACGGCAGGAACGCGGCTTGCGGACAGAGCTCGCGCGCGCGAAACCCGGGCATCGCGCTCCTCACACCGAACGCGCGCGCCTCGTAGGAGGCAGCGGCGACCACGCCGCGCGGCTCACTGGCGCCCACGATGACCGGCCGCCCGCGGAGCTCCGGGTGGTCGCGCTGCTCGACGGACGCGTAGAAGGCGTCCATGTCGGCGTGAAGGATCCAGCGCGCGACGGCGCTCAGGGTGCGCGCTCCTCGAAGGTGGCGGCGCCTGCGATGAACCTGAGCGGCACGATCCCGGTCGGGCCGAGCGCGTTCTTCTCGACCCGGAGCTCGAGCGCGCGCGCGCCGAGCGCGAGCTGGCGCTCCGCGATCGGCGAGGCGAGCGTCCCCTCGATCACGCGGAGCTCCGCAGAGAGCGTCGCGGCCGGGGAGACCAGCTCCCGGTCGCGGTCCTGCGCGGAGACGAGCACCGCGCAGCCGGCCTCGGCGAGTTGCCGGAGCTCGTAGGCGAGCTGCGACACGCGCCCCGCGTAGCTCGCGTTCACGATGGCGCTCTCGGCCGCGCTCCCACCGGCCGCGGCGCGAAATGCCTGGATGCCGTCGACCACCAGCACCACCCGCTCGTGGCGCTCCCACAGGTGCCCGACCAGCGCCGCGAGCTCGGCGCTCGAAGCAAACGGCCGCGCCTTGTGGAGATGGAGGTTCGCGCCCACCTTCTTTACGACCGTCTCGACCGCGCTGCCGACCGGGCGGCGCGTGGTCTCGTCCTTCCAGGCTTGGCCGGACCAGATCGCGCCGTACGGCGTGAGCGACGCCGGGTACTCCCGATGGAGCGCGCGCGCCGCGAGCCGGGCCATCACCTCGGTCTCGTCGAGCGAGACGCTCGTGAAGAGCACCGCCGCCCTGGCGCGCGCCGCCATGTAGGCGAGCGTCAGCACGAACGCCGTCTTCCCGACGCCGGGCGCGCCGCTCACGCTCATCATCGTCCCGGACCGAAGCCCCCCGGCCAACATCCCGTCGAGGATGGGCAGCCCGGTCGGCGTCGCGGGGGTGAGATCTCCCATCCGCGTCGTGACGTCGACCTGCATCCCGGCGAGCGAGAGCGGCGCGCCCGGCGCGGTCCCTTCCCGTGCAGTCACCCGGCCAGCCTATCCCGCTTCGTAGAGCACCGCCAGCGCGTCCGAGCGCGTCAGGATGCCGACCAGCCGCCCGTCACGGATGACCGGCAATCGACCGACGTCCTCGTCCTGCATGAGCGTGAGAGCATCCGGCAGCGGAGTCGCGGGCGTCGTGACGACCACCGCGCGGCGCATGCGGCTCTTTACCGGTAGCCCGAGATCGCCGGCGCGCGCGGCGCGCTCGACGTCGCGCCGCGAGATGATCCCGAGCACCCGTCCTCCCTCGACCACCGGCGCGCCGGTGACGCGCCAGGCGTCGAGCGACGCGCGGAGCTCCTCGAGCGATGCCTCCGGAGCCACCGTGAGCACCGGGCTCGACATCACGTCGCGAACCAGCCGCGGCTCGACCACGAGCTCCCCGAGCAGCGCGACGATGCGCGCGCGCGCCGCCTCCCCGTCTCCGTGACGGACCACGGCCGCCGCCGCCGCCGGGTGACCGCCGCCGCCGAGCGCCGCGAGCACACGGCCGACGTCGCACGCCGGGGTCGCGCTGCGGGCGATGATCTGGGTCCGCTTGCCGTCGATCACGAAGAGCGCGAAAAGCGCCGCCGCCCCCTCGAGCGCGGCGAGCTCGCTCACGACCTGAGCGAACCCCGCGAATGCGCGCGGCAGCGCGACCAGCGTGAAGCCGAGCTCGAGCCCGCGGATCCGTCGCCGCTCGACCGCTCCGAGCAGACGAGAGAGGAGCGCGCGCTGCGGCGCGTCGAGCGCGCGCCGGAGGTAGCGTCCTTGCACCGTGAGGTTCACGCCGCGCCCGAGCAACCAGCCGAGCGCGGCCGCGTCGCGCGCGGTGCTGCCGGCGTACGAGAGCGAGCCGGTGTCCGCGTGGATCCCGAGCGAGAAGAGCGTCGCCTCGGCCTCGTCTACCGCGAGCCCGCGCGCACGGAGCGCCTCGACGAGCAAGGTCGTCGCCGAGCCCACCCGCTCGACCACCTCGAGCGCGGCGGGGACGTCGTCCTCGGCGGCGCCGTGATGATCGTAGACGTGCACCTCGACCTCGCCCGCGGCCGCGCGCGCGAGCAGGCGCGCGAATTCGTGAAGCCGGCTCGCGCGGCGGCAGTCGACCAGCACCAGCCGCGTCACGGCTTCTTGATCGAGCAGGTTCACGGGCAGCGCCGGGAAGCGCTCCTTATGGAGCGCCATGAACTCCGCGAGCGGCGCTCCGAGCTGGCGCCCGACGACGACCACCGCGCCCGGATAGAGCATCCGCGCGGCGGTCGCCGCCGCGAAGCCATCGAAGTCGGTGAGCTCGTGGGTGACGATGGCGTCCATCGCGCATCCTTCGTAGCACGCCCGCGAGCGCCGCCCGAGCGTCGTCTCCGCGCGCGCTTTCACGAGACAGCCCGCTCCGCTAAGCTCCGCCGCCATGCCGCCTCTCGCGCTCGTGGGCGCCGGACTCACCGCGGCCGGCGTGCTCGCGCTCCTCTTCGCCGAGCACGCCGAGCGGCGCGCGATCGCCTGGCTCGCGAAGCCGGCCGCCTCGACCGGATTTCTCGTCGCAGCGCTCGGGGTCGGGGCGATGGGCTCACGCTACGGAAGGCTCGTGGTCCTCGCGCTCGCGCTCTGCTGGCTCGGCGACGTGCTGCTCATCCCCGCCGCGCGCGCCGCGTTTCTCGCCGGGCTCGGGAGCTTCCTCGCCGGGCACGTCGTTCTCGGCTGGGCCTTCGTCGAGCGCGGGGTCGCGTGGCCGCTCGCCGCGCTCGCGCTCGCCGCGCTCTCGCTCCCCTCGCTCGCGCTCTGGCGCTGGCTCAGCCCTCACCTCGATCGCGGGATGCGCGGCCCGGTGGTCGCGTACCTGGTCGTCATCGTCGCGATGGTGAGCGCGGCGGCCGCCACGCGAGCGCCCCTCGTCGTGTTCGGCGCGGTCGCGTTCCTCGTCTCCGATCTTGCGGTCGCGCGCGACCGCTTCGTCGCGCCGGGCTTCGTGAACCGCGCGTGGGGCCTGCCGCTCTACTACGCCGCGGTGCTCGCGCTCGCCTGGAGCGCGAGTACGGAGGGCGCATGAGCGGGCTCTGCCCGCCTCGGGCGGGCTCGCGCCGGACCGGCAAGAATCAAGAGGCGCTCGGAGTCTCCGTGCCCGCGCGGAGCGCGCCCTCGCGACTCGCGCTCGTCGCGCTCCTCGGGGCAGCGCTCGCGGGCTGCTCGGCGGGCGAGGCGAAGCAGACGCGCGGGGCGGACTGTCAGGCGTATCTCTACAGCGTGTGCCGCCGCGCCGTTACGGACTGCAAGCTCACCGAGTGGGGCGCGAGCCCGGAGGAGTGCGTGCGCGCTGGCGAGCTCACCTGCTGCGGCGATCAGTGTGACGAGCTCGCCGGCGACAACGAGCAGGCCATCGCGGCGTGCCAGCGCGCAGTACAGGCCGCGAGCTGCGAGCTCTTCGCGCAGCCGGCGCTGCCCGAGGCGTGCGAGCGGGTCGTCAGATGAGCGCGCTCAGCCCGCGCTCGCGGCCTCGTCCGGCATGAGCTGGGGAAGCACCCGGCGCGGGTCGTCCTTGCGCGGAACGAACTCGTCCCAGCCGTAGCCGTCCGGATATTCGCGCCACGGCCCCTCGCAGTAAGGCTCGAAGGAGCACTCGCGGCACTGAGGCCCCTTCGCCTTGCCTTCCTTCAGGCGATACGCGGTGTAATCGGCGATGATCATGGGCTTGTCGACCACCCGCGTGTCCGGGATGACCGACTCGACCACCTGCGACTCCTGCCCGTGCATGAAGCAGTACGGCACCGCCTCGGCGAACGCGGTGATGCCCGCCTCGGCGACGATGTCGAGCGCCTCGTGGAGGTACGGCATCGTCTCGCGGAACTTCGGCACGACCAGCTCGAACTCGCGGAGCGCGGTGCCCTCCGGGTGCACGTAGGCGAACTGGATCTGCTGCACGTCGAGGGCCACCAGCGTCCGCGCGAGCGCGGGCAGATCCGTCATGTTCTGCTGGGTGACCACGCTGTTGGTGATGACCATGACGCCGCGGCGACGCACCGCCTCGATACCCTTCACCGTCTGCCGGAACGAGCCCGGCGCGCGGGTCATCGCCTCATGAATCTCGGGCGTCGAGCCGTGGAGCGAGGGCGAGACCTGGTTGATACCGGCGCGGATCGCCGCCTCGAGATAGGGCTCGTGGCTCAGGCGGCGAGCGTTCGTCTGGAGCTGGAGGACGCGATACCCGAGCGACTTCGCGTAGGCGACGACCTTCAGCAGGTCCCGGTGCACGGTGGGCTCGCCACCCGTGAACACCACCTCGTTGGTGTTCTTGCGCTCCTCGAGCAGGATGCGTCGCATCTCCTCCTCGGTGCGCGGCTGGATCCGCTCTCGTTTGTCGCCCTGCACGCAGAAGGTGCAGAGGTTGTTGCAGGCAAAGCCGACTTTGAGGTCGAGTCTCATCCAGGGGCTCCTCGTCTCGCGGCGCCAGACGCCCGAACACACGAATCCGAGAAGAAGGCTAGCTACGCCGCGCGAATAGCGTCAAGGCGCCGCCATGACAACGCGCACCCATCTTGATTCGCATCAAGATTCACCCCGCGATGAGGCCAGGCACTCGACGCAGCGGCGCCGACGCGGGGCAGCGCGAGGGTCACTGTTACGAGCAACGCGAAGCGCGCGGCGCGGACCGCTCGCGCGGAGCGGCGAAGCACCCGGCGTGGCGCGCTCGCGCGGGACGGCGAAGCACCCGGCGCCGCGAGCTCGCGCGGGACGGCGAAGCGCCCGGCGTGGCGCGCTCGCGCGGAGCCGCGAACCACTCGGCGCGGCCCGCTCGCGCGGAGCGGCGGGCCCGTCATTCGCGGCCCGCGGAGCGGCGGGCCGCCGGATCGGTCACGAAACAAGGGCCGCTCGAACCGGGCCGGAGCTCGTGACCGCTTCCAACCGGAACCGCCGCCACCCCTCGTTGCAGCGCCCGCACAACTTCCGCAACTTGCTGCCGCGCCAACGCCATCACCCTCGAAACCGCCGCCGCGACCTCCCCAAATCGGTCACGAAACAAGGGCCGCTCGAACCGGGCCGGAGCTCGTGACCGTTTCCGCCCAGGACCATCGCCGCCCCTTGCCGCGACTCCGGCACAACTTCCGGAACCTACTACCGCGCCAACGCCGTCACCCTCGAAACCACCGCCGCGAGCTCCCCAAATCGGTCACGAAACACGGGCCGCTCGAACCGGGCCGGAGCTCGTGACCGTTTCCGCCCAGGACCATCGCCGCCCCTTGCCGCGCCCCCGCAAAATTGCCCGAACACATGTCACGAGGCGTTCGGCGCCGCCCCGCGCGTCCCCGTCGCCCCGCGCGGACGCGCCGACCTGTGCGTCCGCGCCGTCCCGCCCGGCAAGGGACGTCAGTGCGAAGGCCGAAGTCTGGCGGATCGAGAGAGCCTGCGCCGATAACTCCTACGGCATGGGACCGTGCAGTCGCCTGTAATGCATGGGCACGAGGCGTGCAGCGCGCGACCGGCGCGCGAGCCTGGCTCGCTCGCGCTCACGATCGATCGCGGAGGCGATAGCCGACCCCGGGCTCGGTCACGAGGAGCTTCGGTCGCGATGGGTCCTGCTCGACCTTCTTGCGCAGCTCGGCCATGTGGACCCGGACGTAGTGCGTCTGCGAGGTGTACGCGGGCCCCCAGACCTCCTTGAGGATGTGACGGTGCGTGAGGACCTTGCCCGCGCTCTGCGCGAACAGGGTAAGCAGCTTGTACTCGATCGGGGTGAGGTGAAGCTCCTCGGTCCCTCGGAAGACCTCGCGCCGGACCAGGTCGATCTTCAGCTCACCAAACACGAGGCTCTGGACCCCACCCTCCGCGCCGCGAGCTTGTGCATTTCGTAGCGCGACGCGCATCCTCGCGAGCAGCTCCTTCACTCCGAAGGGCTTGGTGAGGTAGTCGTCGGCGCCGGCGTCGAGCGCCTCGACCTTGTCGTCCTCGCGGCCGCGGGCCGACAAGACGATGATGGGCACCCGGCTCCACTCGCGTAGCTGCCTCGTCAGCGCGATGCCGTCACCGTCCGGCAAACCGAGGTCGAGCAAGAGCAGCTCGGGGTTGTGGCTCGTCATCATCATCACCGCTTCGGCGACGCGCTCGGCCTCGACCACTCGGTAGCCGTGTGACGTCAGCGAGGCTCGGATGAATTTCCTCATCTGAGGCTCGTCCTCGACGACCAGAATGACCGCGCCGTGCTCGCTCATGGGCCCCCTGCCAGGACAGACGGCGGCGGCCCGCCGTGCGGGATCGAGAGGCGAAACGCCGCGCCCCCGCAGGAGCGGGTCTCCGCGCGGATCGTGCCGCCGTGCGCCTCGACGATGCCCTTGCAGATCGCCAGGCCAAGCCCGGCTCCCGGCGCCGAGTTCTGCGACCCGCGGTAGAACTTCTCGAAGATGCGCGTTTCCTCACCCGCCCGCACGCCAGGCCCATGGTCGAGCACGTCGAGATCGACGCACTCGCCATCGCTGCGCGCTTCGATCTCGAGTGGACTGCCGGGCGGCGTGTACTTCACCGCGTTCTCGAGCAGGTTCACCAAGACCTGCTCGAAGAGTGGAGACGATCACGCGAAAGCGCGGCGTTTCGATCGCGCTCGGCGCGATCGTTTCTGGTCCGGAACGCACGACGACGTAGCCCCCGGATGAGTGGGAGCCACATCGCGGCGAGCTGAGCGG
>JAPSGB010000072.1:0-10004 GCA_035063585.1 Polyangiaceae bacterium | reverse complement strand
CCGGTGCGCTCGGCGAGGTCGGCCTCGAGGGAGGCGATGCGGGCGTCGCGCGCCTCGATCGTGTGGTTGGCGGCGTCGCGCTCGCCGGTGCGCTCGGCGAGGTCGGCCTCGAGGGAGGCGACGCGGGCGTCGCGCGCCTCGATCGTGTGGTTGGCGGCGTCGCGTTCGCCGGTGCGCTCGGCGAGGTCGGCCTCGAGGGAGGCGATGCGAGCGTCGCGGGTGGCCTCGCCGGCTTCCTTCGCGGCGCGCGTCTCGGTGAGCGTCTGCTCGGTGCTCGCGAGCGTCGCCTGGGTGACATCGTGCGCGTCGGTGAGCGACGTGACCTCGGTCGCGTGGCTCGCCGAGAGCGCCGCCACCGCCGACTCGTGCGTGCGCGTGAGCTCGGCCTCGCGCGCGGCGAGTCGCTCGGCCGCCGCTGCCTCGGCGTCCTCGCTTGCTTGCGCGTGCTCGGCGCGCAGCTTGTTCATGGCCTCTTCGTTGGCGCGGTGCAGCGCGGCGAGCTTGGCGTCGGACTCCTTCTTGAGCTCGGCCTCGCGCGCGGCGATGGCCGCCGCCTGAGCCGCAGCGGCGGCCTCACCTGCCTGCTCGAGCGCGGCGGCTTGCTCCGCCTCGGCCCGCTCGTTCGTCTCGGCGATGGCCTGGACCACGTTCTCGCGACCCTGAGCTTCCGCGGCCTCCACCGCGGCTGCCTGCGCGGCGGCCGCTTGCTCGAGCGCCTCCTGATGCTCCACGCGGAGCGACGCCTCGCGCGCGTCGCGCGTGGCGAGCTCACCCTCGTGCTTCTCCTTGAGCGAGGCGATCTCCTCGCCGCGCGCCTCGAGGTCCGCTTGGAGCTTCTCGCTCTTACGCTTGAAGTCGTCGGCGCGCTTGCTCGCCTGCTCCTTGTCCGCCTTGAGCGCCTCGAGGGTCCTCTGCGCGTCGGCTGCCTGCTTGTCGAGATCGAGGATTCGATCGTTGAGATCCGCCTTCTCGCGCTCGAGGCCGAGCCCGCTGTCGCGCAGGTTCAGCAGGTCCTTGTCCTTCTTGGTGAGCTGATCCCTGAGATCGAGGATCTCCTTGTCCTTCTTGTTGAGCGCCTCGCGCAGGTCGAGGAACTCGCGCGCCGAGCCGCCACCCTTCGCGCCGGACGCCGCCTTCGCCTTGGCCTCGTCGAGCTCGCGGTGCAGCCGCTGCACCTCCGCGTCCTTGGCGGCACCGCGGCTGGCCTCGTCCTCGAGCTCGTCGATGTGCGAGCGCGCGGTGCGGAGCTCCTCCTCGAGCTTCTCGTGCTTCGACTGGAGCTTCTCGAGCTCCTCGCGGAGCCGCGTCGCCTCGCCGCTCTCGGCGGGACGCGGCGGGATCGAGCTCATGCGAGCGCGCGGCGCCGGAGGTGGCGAGGTTCGCGGCGCGGGCGCCTCGACCAGCGGAGCCGGCTCCGGCACGGGAGCCGGTGCGGCCGGCGCCTCGACGGGCGCCGCCTCGACGGGAGCCGCTTCGACGGGAGCCGCTTCGACGGGCGGCGCTTCGTCCATGAGCGCGTCGAAGGCCTGCTCGGTGAAGTCTGCGACCTCTTCGTCGATCTCGCTCGGCGGCGCGGACTGCTCGTCGTCCTCCGCGGCGACGTCGAGGTCGTCGATCTCGATCTCGTCGTCGAGCACGATCGCGTCGTCGCTCAGCGGCGCTTGCGACGCGCTCTCCGTGCGTGCGCCGAGGTCGACGAACCCACTTACGCGCGCGAGGAGCTCGTCGACGCTGATGGGCTTGTGGACGTAGTCCTCGGCGCGCGTGCGGAGCCTGCGGTGCTGCTCGAAGGTCTCCTCGGTGGAGTCGCTGCTCATGATGAGGAGCGGGATGTCCTTCAGCGCCGGATCGCGCTTCAGCTTGTTGCACACCGAGAAGCCGTTCATGCGCGGCAGCTCGATAGAGAGCAGGATGAGATCCGGTCGCTCGGCCGCCGCCGCCTGGAGCCCGGCGTTCGCGTCGTCGACCAAGGTCGTCTCGCACCCGAAGCGGGCGAGGCCCGTCTCGAGCTCGCGGGCGAAGCTCGGATCACTCTCGAAAACCAGGACCTTTTTCGGCATGGGGACGGCGGCTCCGCGGGCGGGGTGGGACAGGAAGGCCGGTTACGATATCGGGGGCTTCCACGGGGGTCAAACACCGCCGCGTCCTCGGCGGCGGCCTACGGGTCGCCGGGGCGGGGCGGCCGCGCGGCCTTCTCGGCGTGGCCGCTGGTGCCCGAGCGCGCGGCGAGGAGCTCGAGCACCCGGCGGAGCTCCACCCCGCGCAGCCGGAGCCCGACCAGCGTGTGATAGAGGAGGTCGGCCGCCTCGCTCGCGACCCGCTCGTCGCTCTCGCTCGCGAGCGCGCGGCCGAGCTCGCCGGCCTCCTCGTCGAGCTTCTCGGCGATGCGGGCGGCGCCGCCGTCGAGGAGTGAGCGCGTGTAGCTCGACTCGGCCGTGCTCGCCTGTCGCCGGACCAGCACCGCCTCGAGCTCGAGGAGGAACGGCGCCGGCTCGACCGGCCGCTCCTCGAGCGCTCCTCCAGCGCTCACGCCGCGAAAGAAGCAGCTCGGCCGCCCGGTGTGGCACGACGGCCCCTCGGGGCGAACCAGCACGAGCAGCGTGTCGCCGTCGCAGTCGGCCACGACGCGCGTCACCCTGAGCAGGTGCCCGCTCTCCTCGCCCTTTTGCCAGAGGCGACCGCGGGATCGGCTGAAGAACGTGGCGAGCCCGCTCTCGAGCGTGCGCGCGAGCGCCTCGCGGTTCATCCACGCCACCATCCGCACCTCGCCGGTGAGGGCGTCCTGGCAGACGGCGGGGACCAGCCCACGGTCATCGAAGACGAGCGACACGCGCGCATCCTAGCCGGCGCGCCGGTCGGACCGGCAGGACTTGTCGGTTCGTCGCGGCCGGCGCCTCGGGACGGCGCACCCCCGAGCTGGGGGCGAGAGACCACGACGGGAGCCGCGGGGTGGGGCGCCATGCCCCCAATGTGGCTCATAACTATCTGTAATTACGGCGTTTGATGTTGGCGCAATTCCTGCTGAGCCTCATCTGGGCGCTCGTCGGGCGTCCGCTCTCGGAGGAGTAACTGATCATGGCTCGAACGCTTCGAACCTCTCGCCTGTCGGCGCTCGGTCTGCCCCTGCTCGCGCTCCTGGCGCTCCCGCCCGCGGGTTGCTCGGCGAAGAGCACCGACGAGCCCACCGGGCAGGCCTTCGGCAAGATAGCGCTCGTGGTGCGCCAGCACACCACGGTGGGGCCGGACGGCAAGGTGACCATCGTGGTCGCGTCCGGGTCCGACCAGGTCATGGACTACAAGCGCTACGTCCCGGGCGGCCGGGTCGAGACGTACGATCTGCGCACCAAGAAGACCGAGAACCTCACCGAGGACTTCCCGAAGGCGGACGTCACCAGCCTCGATGTGAGCTTCGACGCGACCAAGGTCGTCTTCTCGATGAGGATCGACGAGACGGACAGCTACCACCTCTACTGGGCGTCGCTCGAGCGCGGCGACGACGGAAAGTTCGAGCTCCACCAGCTCACCTTCGGCCCCTACGACGACATCCACCCGATCTGGGTGGCGGGTGACCGCATCGCGTTCGTCACCAACGAGGGCTACACCGAGATGGGCACGCGCGCCGACGAGTACGAGCACCCGCGCGAAGTGACCCAGCTCGCCACCATCTCACTCGCCGCCGGCGACGCGGATCGGAAGCTCTGCGCGCAGAACCTGTCGCACTCGGTGAACCTCTTCAGCATGGCGGACGGCCGCGTCGGCTTCTCGCGCTGGGAGCACCTCGAGCACGTGAACGACATGAAGCTCTTCGCGATGAACCCGGACTGCACCCAGGTCGTCGCGGTGAGCGGTCAGCACGGCAAGCCGGCAAACTCCCTGGTCCAGGTCACCGAGACGAGCGTGCCGAACGTCTTCGTCGCGGTCGCGACGGAGCGCAACAAGACCATCCAGTCGGGCGGGCTCGTGCGCATCGACGCGCGATCGTCGGTCGACGCGCGAAAGTTCGACGAGGAGCACGCGGCGTACGAGGTGCTGACGCCGAACGTGCCGCTCGAGAACGATCCGTCCCCGGTCGGTCGTTATCGAACCCCGCACGCGCTGCCCGACGGGCGGCTGCTCGTCTCGTGGGCGGGCGGCGTCGTCAACGACATCGACGTGATGAGCGCCACGCCGCCGAATTACGGCGTCTACCTCTATGATCCGACCACGCGCAAGAACCAGCTCGTCCTCGATCACGACGGGAGCTGGGAGCTCGACGCCCAGGCGATCGTGCCGCGCCGCGAGCCGCCGGTCATCGACTCGATCCACCGCGAGACGGACTCGACCACGCCGGCGGTGTTCGGGTCGATCGACATCAAGAACACCTCGCTCTACTCGTCGCATGGCGACACGGTGAGCGGCGCCCAGTTCGACGACACGCCGACCGATCAGGCGCTCCGTCAGGCCAAGCGGGTCCGCATCATCGAGGGCTTCTCGAGCGAGTCGGCGCCGGGGATCACCCAGTTCGGCATCACCATGGCCGAGGGCGCCGCGGTGATCGGCGAGGCGCCCGTCTATGACGACGGCTCGTGGCTCGCCAAGGTGCCGGCGTACATCCCGATGCACCTCCAGCCCATCGACGAGTTCGACCTCAGCATCCGCAACCAGACCCTCTGGATCCAGGGGATGCCGGGCGAGGCGCGCGTGTGCGGCGGCTGCCACGAGAGCCGCTCGGCACCGAACCTCTCGGGCGGGCAGCAAATGACGCTCGCGGCGAGCAAGGGCGCGGTGAACCTCGACACGCCACTCGACGCCCGCGCCGAGTATCCCTGGTTCGGCGCGAACGACCCGAACGATCCGAACCAGATCCAGACGCTCCTCGATCAGAAGTGCGTGAGCTGTCACAACGAGACGACCAACGGCAACGGCGCGCAGGAGTTCTATACCGTCACCACGAACAGCGCGGTCGGCGGCGCGACGCCGTACCAGATCCCGCGCATGGATCTGAGCTCGCGCCCGATCACGGTCTCTTACGACAACCAAACGGGCTCGTACGCCGCGAGCTACGTCTCGCTCTTCTACCCGGCCGCGGTGGCGCTCGAGCTCGGTGTCGGCTCCCAGGTGACCGGCACGGTGCCCCCGCTCTGGGCCGTCCCGAGCGACGCCCGCGGCAGCGCCCTCATCGAGAAGCTCAACGTCACCTCATCGATCGACTCGAACAAGACCGCGTGGCCGCTCGACCAGGCCTTCTCCGATCCCGGCATCAGAGGCGCGAAGCGCACCATGCACCCGGAGGACGTCGGCGTGACCCTCACCCGCGAGGAGCGCGTCAAGCTCATCCGCGCGATCGATCTGGGCGGCCAGTACTTCTCGCGTCGCAATTCCGACTTCCAGCGTTACGGAAATGACCCGACGGCGGGCCACTGAAGGAGCCGAGGAGAGCATCATGACTTCCAGCCATCGTCTGTCCTTCATCGGAGCGCTAGCCCTCGGTGCGGCCGCGCTCGTGTCCGGCGCGGGTCTCGCGGAGACGCCGCCGGCGGGCCCCGCGAACCCGGAGCGCCTCGGCTCCTTCCGGAACCTCGATCCGGGCTCGCTCGAGAAGCTGAGCACGCCCGAGCACATCATGGCCATCACCGGCGGGAACGTCTCCCCCACCGAGATTTGGGCCACGCTCGAGCACGGTGAGCGCGTCGAGTGCACCGCGTGCGTGCCGGCGGTCGCCAAGCTGCTCTACGCAGAGAGCCCGGTCTCGCGCGAGATCAGCGCGTGGTGGCTGCGTCGCCGGATCTTCGGCGTGTTCGGTCCCGGAGAGGTCTACCAGCAGACGCTCGGCACGCTCGCCGATCCGTCGCAGCCCGAGCGCAAGCGGGCGTACGCGGCGCAGGCGCTCGGGGAGTTCCTCGCGCGCGCTGGCGTCGCGCCGGTCGCCGTCGCGGCGGTGTCGGATCCGTCGCCGCTCGTGCGCAAGACCGCCGTCGAGGCGCTGCAGCGCTTGAACAACCAGGGTCCGAACGGCGAGCTCGCGACCGTCATGAGCGACGCGGACGAGGGCGTCCGGCTCGCGGCGCTCACTGCGGCGATCCGGGTCAACGTCTTCACGCGCGTGGATGCGGTCGCCGGGCTCATCAGCGACGAGTCGCCGCTGGTCCGCCGGCGCGCCGCCGAGGCGCTCGGCGTGATGCGCGCCAAGGACGCGGTGGTCGGGCTGGTCGCGCTCACCTCGCCCGCGACCGAGCCCGACGCGCGGGTGCGCGTCGCGGCCGTCGCGTCGCTCGGCAAGATCCGCGATCCGGGAGGCGCCGCCGCGGTGCGCGCGGCGCAAGAGGACCCAGATCAGTTCGTCCGCGACGCCGCCAAGATCGCCGCGCAGCGGCTCTGAGCCGCGCGCGCGTCGCGTGCGCGCCGGCCACGCGCGAGCGCGCTGCCGCAAAGATTGCGAGCGCTCGCTCACGGCTGCGCGCGACCCGGGGGCGCGCCTGCGCGGTTCCGCGCCGGCACAAACACCAGGCGTTCCTCGCTCCATCGCGCGCCGCGCGCGCTCACGCGGGGCTGGCTCGGGCGTTCGCGTCCGCTCGCTCGGCGCGCGCGATTTGCGTGCTTACGGTTCAAGAGTCGCGGATCGACGCCGGCACCGACCTTGCTAGGGCCCGGCTCCTGGAGGGCGATACCATGAGAGACAAGGTCGCGTTGGTCACGGGGGCGGGAGCGGGGATTGGGCGAGCGACGGCGCTCGAGCTCGCGACACGAGGCGCGAGCGTGCTGGTCGCGGATCTCTCGGAGGCGGGCGGCGCGGAGACGGTCCGCGAGATCGAAGCCGCCGGAGGGCGCGCGGCCTTCTTCAAGGTCGACGTGAGCGACGAGGCGTCGGTGCGCGCGCTGGTGGCCGAGACGGTCCGGCGCTTCGGTCGTATCGACTACCTGGTCAACGACGCGGGGATCGCCGCGGCGGGGCCCCCGGTGCCGCTCCACGAGGTCACCCTCGAGGCGTTTCAGCGCGTGCAGGCGGTGAACGTCACCGGGATGTTCCTCTGCATGAAGCACGCGATGCCCGAGCTCTTGAAGACCAAGGGCGCGGTCGTGAATCTGTCGAGCACCATGGGCGATCGAGCGGCGAGCGGCGACCCCTCGTACCCGACCAGCAAGCACGCGGTGCGCGGACTCACGAAATCTGCCGCCCTGACCTACGCCGCCGAGGGCGTGCGAGTGAACGCGGTCGGCCCCGGCGTGGTGAAGACCGACATGACGGAGGGGATCTTCGCCGACGAGCAGATGACCGCGTGGCTGCTCGGGGTGACCCCGATGCGTCGCTTCGGCGACGCGCCCGAGGTCGCGAGGCTCATCGCGTTCCTCTGCTCGGATGACGCCTCCTACATGACGGGAGGCTACTATCCGGTCGACGGCGGTTGGCTCGCCGGGTGACGAGGCGCTCGCCGGCGCTCAGCCGTCTTGGGGCACGCCTTCGGTGTCGTGCGCGGAGAGCCGCGCCGCTTCCGCCTCCTCGTAGCGGCGCACGCTGCGGAGCAGGTAGTAGCTGACGAGGCTCATCACCCCGAGGTCATCGAGCCAGCCGACCACCGGTACGAGATCCGGGATCGCGTCGAGCGGAACCACCAGGTAAACGACGCCGAGCACGAACAGCACCTTGGCGGGCCACGGCGCGCTCGAATCGGTGAGGAATCGCCAGGCAGCTCGTAATCGCCCGAGCTCCGCCGGGGAGCGTCGGCGCCCCGACCTTGCGCGCGCGGAGCCTGCCGCGAGGCGGGCTGCGCCGCTCTGCGTCCGAGGCTGGGGCGAGGAGGAACGCGACACGCTGGGACTCCGGCCGAGGCGCCGACACCTTCAAGGTAATCACGTGCCTCGGCCTCGCCAAGGGGCGCAATCGCCCGGCGCTCAGACCCGTTCGATGATGGTCGCGATGCCCATCCCGCCGCCGATGCAGAGCGTGATGAGCGCGGTCGTCTTGTTCTGCCGCTCGAGCTCGTCGAGCGCGGTCCCGAGCAGCATCGCGCCGGTCGCGCCGAGCGGATGCCCGAGCGCGATCGCGCCGCCGTTCACGTTCACGCGAGCCGGATCGATGCCCAGCCGGCGGATGGTGTTGAGCGGCACCACCGCGAACGCCTCGTTGATCTCCCAGAGATCGATGTCCCTCACGCTCATGCCGGCCCGCTTCAGCGCCGCCTCCGAGGCCGGCGTGGGCGCGGTGAGCATGATGACCGGCTCCGCGCCCGCGGTCGCCGTCGCGCGGATCCGCGCGCGTCGCGTGAGCCCGTGCGACTTGGCGTACGCCTCGCTCGCGACCAGGACCGCGGCGGCGCCGTCGACGATGCCGCTCGAGTTGCCGGCGTGGTGGATGTGCCGGATCTCCTTCACGCTCGGGTAGCGCGCGAGCGCGAGCTGATCGAGCGTCTCGCCGTTCGGGCCCATGGGCGCCGAGCCCATCATGGTGAACGACGCCTCGAGGCCGGCGAGGCTCTCGAGCGTGGTCGACGGACGCGGGTGCTCATCTCTATCGAGCACGACCTTGCCGTCGTCATCCACTACGCCGAAGAGGCTCTTGGCGAAGCGATTCTCCTCGACCGCGCGCGCGCACTTCCGCTGGCTCTCGAGCGCGAACTCGTCGAGTTGCTCCCGCGTCACGCCGTCGATGGTGGCGATGAGATCCGCGCTGATGCCCTGTGGCACCTGGAAGATCCGCTTGCGGAGCTTGAGGTTATGACCATCCATCATGGCCTCGTCGGAGCCCATGGGGACCCGCGACATGCTCTCGACGCCGCCCGCGACCACCAGCTCTTGCTGGCCGGCCATCACGCCCATCGCGGCAAAATTCACCGCCTGCAGGCCCGAGCCGCAGAAGCGGTTCAAGGTCACGCCGGTGACCTCGTCCGGCCACTCCGCGGCGAGGATCGAGTTGCGCGCGATACACGCGCCCTGCTCCTTGGCCTGCGAGACGCAGCCGACCACGACGTCGTTCACGTCTCTCTTCTCGAGCTGGCTCCGCTTCGCGAGCTGGTTCAGGGTCTGCGCCATCAGCTCCTGCGGGTGGATGCCGCTGAGCGCGCCCTTGCCAGCCTTGCCGCGCCCGCGCGGGGTGCGGACGGCGTCGATGATGAATGCGTCGGCCATGAGGATCCTCCAAGGTCCGGGGTTTGGCGCAGGGAGTATCGGGGAGCGGGCGGCCTAGCGCAACCCGGGTGGGGAGGGTGCGGAGGCCGGTTCGGCGCGGAAACCTCGAGGTTCGCGCGCTCCCGCGAGCCCGTGACGGATGAGCGCCGCGCTGCCGCGAGCGCGCCGCGCACCCGCGGCGTTACTGGATGACGACCGTCTTGCTCACCGTGACGAACGCTCCGCTGAAGGGCGGCACCTTGGCGCGCTTCAGGGTCGCGGCGATGCAGCCGCCGGTCGGCGTGCCGGCGAAGGGAGGCCCGGCCACGTTCGCGGTCGTGACGCGTCCGCTCGGCGCGAAGGTCACCGAGACGCGCGCGGTGCCGCTCGGATCGCCTTCCTTCCGACACGCCGAGGCTGCACCCGCCGCGCTCGCGAGCGCGGCCGCGGCCGCGGCCTGATTGAAGGGCGGCTGGTCGCCGTCCACGGCGGTGGGCGCGGCGGGCGTCGCGGCCGCGGGGGCCGACCCGACCGGCGCGGCCGCGGTCCGGTCCAGGTCCGCCGCGGGCGCGGGCGTCGCGGGCTCCTTGGGTTTGCCGGCGGGCTCGTTGGGTTTGCCGGCGGGCTCCGCGCGCGGCTGCTCGCCCGGCCCTGCCGCGCCCTCACTCGGCGCGCCGGTCGCAAGGTGCGCTCGCGGCGCGGGCTCCGCCGCGCCGGCGGGCGCGGCCGCCATCGCGGCCGGCGCCTCGGTCGCGGGCGGTGGCTCCGGCTCGCTGCTCGGTGGCGGCCCGGGCTCCGCACTTTCGGTCGTCGGCGCGGGCTGCTCCGCGGTCGCTGGGCGCTCCGCCGCCGCCGTCGGTGCCGGCGCGGGCTCCGGCGCCGGAGCCCGCAGCACGAACCAGTAGACGGCGAACGCGGCGGCC
>JAPSGB010000071.1:0-12343 GCA_035063585.1 Polyangiaceae bacterium | reverse complement strand
CGGAACCTCACGGTTCCGCGCCGACGACGCGTCTGGGGGGCGAGGAGCGCGGGTTCGGGCGTGCCGGGCGCGGCGCGCGGCGCTGTCGCGCGCGGAGCGCGCCGCAGCGCGCTCCGCCGTCGCCGCGCCGGGGAGCGCCGGGTGCGAACGCGAGGTTCCGCGCCGAGCTGAAAATAAATCGCAATGATTCTATATAGTTAGAATCATAGTGCGTAATTGTGTTTGCATGGTGCGCGCTCTGGTATTACCAGTACTTGCAACTGGAAATACCAGTGCCTCGGCCGAAGCGCCGCGGCCGACTCGACCGAGCGCGCGATGCCGACCCTCAACAAGAAGACCGCCGCCGAGACCACTACCGATCGCCTGCGGGCCGAGATCCTCGGCGGCGCCCTGGCCGCGGGGAGCGACCTGCCCGGGGAGCGCGGGCTCGCCGAGACGCTCGGGGTGAGCCGGCTCACCCTGCGCTCGGCCATCGCGCGGCTCGAGACGGAGGGGCTCGTCGAGTCGGTGCACGGCTCGGGGACGCGCGTGCTCGATTATCGCGAGTCGGGCGGGGTCGAGCTCATCGGCTACCTCGCGGCCGAGTCGCTCGCGAGCGGCGCGGTGCCGCTCGGGCTGCTCGCCGAGCTCATGGAGCTCCGGCGCCTGGTCGCGAGCGAGGTGCTCGCGCTCGTGTGCGAGCGCGCGAGCGACGGGGAGCTCGCCGAGCTCGCCGACCACCTCGCTTGGCAGCGCACCCTCGCGGGCGATCCCGAGGCGTTCATGCGCGCGGACCTCGCCTTCGCGCGCAAGGTGGTGCGCGCGGCGCACAACCTCGCGCTCGAGCTGCTCTATAACACGGTGGCGCGGCTGGTGGCGGCGGAGCCGGCGATGCACCTCGCGTTCCAGTCGAACGTCGGGCAGACGCTGGCGGTCTACGCGCGGCTCCTCGAGCTCGTGCGCGCGCGCGAGCCGCGCCGGGCGGCGCGGGTGAGCGGCCGCATCCTGAAGCACCTCGATCGCGCCACCCTCGCGCGCATCCGCGAGCTCGCAGAAGAGAAAGGATCCGAGCCATGTTAGCCTTCGAAGAACGCTGGGCGGTCGCCGTGCTCCGGGAGTTCGCTCCCGCGGGCGGCCCGGGATTTTCGCCGCGCGACGGCGAGGTGGACTACCTCGCGGCGTTTCGCCGGATGATGCGCGCCTCGACGCGCACCGCGGCGCTCGGGCTGCGCGTCGCGCTCTGGATCGCGGCGCTCGCGCCCATCTGGCTACTCGGTAAGCTGCGGACCTTCGGCGGCCTCGCGCGCGAGCGGCGCGCGGAGCTGCTCGCGCGGTTGCTCGGGCATCGGAGCTACGTCGTGCGCGAGCTCACGCTGGTGCTCAAGATGAGCGCGTGCATGGCGCTCTTCCGCGGTCACGCGCCGCGACGCGGGCTCCCCGCGCACGCCCCCGGTGAGCCGGCGCCCGGTGCGGCCGAGGGGAGGGCGTCGTGACCGCCGCGCTCACCGACAGCGCGGACTTCGTCGTGGTGGGGACGGGCGCGGGCGGCGCGACCGCGGCGCGGGTGCTCGCGGCCGCGGGGCACTCGGTCATCATGGTGGAGGAGGGGCCGCGGCTCGCGCGTGAGGAGCGGGCCCCGGCATTTCTCGACGACATGAGCGTCGCTCTGCGCGACATGGGCACGCAGACGACCGTGAGCGCGACCCCGATGCCGCTCCTCCAAGGGCGGCTGGTCGGCGGGAGCACCGCCATCAACTCGGGGATCGTGTGGCGCATGCCGGACGACGTGCGAGCCGACTGGACGGAGCGCTTCGGGCTCGGCGAGCTCGTGCGCGCGGACGAGCAAGAGCGGATCTACGGCATCATCGAGGACGAGCTCGAGGTCGCCGAGACGCGGCGAGAGGTGCTCGGCGGAAACTCGCTCAAGATGGAAGCGGCGTGCCGCGCGCTCGGGCTGCCGGGGCAGCCGATGAGGCGAAACGCGCGCCGCTGTACTGGGCATGATCGGACCTTTCAGGGTTGTCCCGGCGACGCGCACCAGAGCATGGATGTGTCATACGTGCCGCGCGCGCTCCGCGACGGCGCGCGGCTCCACGCCGACGCGCGCGTGGAGCGCGTGACGAGTGAGGCCGGACGGGCCACCGGCGTGGTGGGCGACCGGCTCGACCGCGAGGGACGCGTCGCGGGGCGCTTCGACTTCCGCGCGCGGCGCGGCGTCGTGGTGGCGGCGGGCGCGATCCACACGCCGGTCATCCTGCTCC
Source organism: Polyangiaceae bacterium (assembly GCA_035063585.1). GTDB lineage: Bacteria > Myxococcota_A > Polyangia > Polyangiales > Polyangiaceae > JAPSGB01. The sequence continues at coordinate 10,103 of JAPSGB010000071.1, read as the reverse complement.
GCAGCGGGCTCCGTGGGCTGGTGGGCGAGCGCTTCCAGGCGCACCCCGGCGCGGCGGTGGTCGGCCGGTTCGCGGACGTCATCGACATGAGTTTTGGCGCCGCCCAGGGCTACGAGGTGCCGATGCGCGCCGACGGCTTCAAGCTCGAGAGCCTCGCGCTCCCGCCCGAGATGCTGGCGGCGCGGCTGCCCGGCGCGGGCCCCGAGTGGCAGGAGCGGCTCGCCGCACTCGACCACTTCGGGCAATGGGTCGCCGAGACGCGGATGCGTGCCCACGGGCGCGTGAGCGTCGGCTGGGGCGGCAAGCCGGTCGTGCGCTACGAGCCGTCCGCGGACGATCTCCGGATCGTGCAGCGCGCCATCGCGCTCATCGCGCGGATGATGTTCGCGGCCGGCGCGACCGAGGTGTACCCGGGGGTCGCGCGGCTGCCCGAGGTGCTCACCCGGGCGGACCAGGTCGAGCTCATCGAGCGCGCGGAGCTCCGCCGCGCGGATCTGCACCTGCTCGCCTCGCACCTCTTCGGCACCGCCTGCGCGCACGCCGATCCGAGCCGAGGGGTGGTGGGGCCGAACCTCGAGGCGCACGCGCTGCCCGGGCTCTTCGTGATGGACGCGAGCGTGTTCCCAACCAACCTCGGGGTGAACCCGCAGCACAGCATCATGACCGTGGTGTGGCGCGCCGCCGAGCAGCTCGCCCTTCGCGGGCGCGCTCAGCGCACCGCGTGACGCCGCGGCCGGCCTGCCCGCTCTCGCGACGGCGCGGCACCCCGCCCCAGGCGGGGGGGCTGGCCCGGCGCGGCCGGCGGCGCGGCGCGCTTCTCGATCGCGGTTCGCCGGCGGTTTCGGATATCCTCGGCCCGTCATGAACCTGGACGGGTTCGCCGAGCCGAACATCCGCGCGCCGCTCGAGCTCGAGGCGCGCATCGCGAAGCTGCCGAGCGGCGCGACGGTGAAGGGGATGTTCCTCTCCTCGATCGCGAAGCTGGTCGAGGGGCGCGGCGGAGCGCGGCCGGGCCGTGAGCGTTACCTCGCGTTCTCGAGCTACCCGCTCCGCGAGATGCTCGAGCTCTTGCCGGTCGCGGCCGAGCGCGCCTACCCCGGCGTGCCGGTCCGCGATGGGATGCGGCGGCTCGGGCGGCTCGCGTACCCGACCTTCACCGCCTCGACGCTCGGGCGCGTGGTGATGAGCGTCGCGAGCAACGAGCCGCTCGCGGCGCTGAAGCTCGCCCCGAAGTCCTACGCGCTCATCGGCAACACGGGCTCGGCCCGCGTGGTCGAGGTCGACGCCCGCTCGGCCATCCTCGAGCTGCGCGGCGTGTGGGGCTTCCCCGAGGCGTACAACGTCGGCGTCCACGAGGGAGCGCTCGACACGCTCGGCGTCATCGGCGAGGTGCTGGTGCGCGTCCATTCGCTCGCGGACGTGGATCTGCTGCTGCGCTGGCGACCGCGGAGCTGACCCGCGTGTGGGTCGCGCCCCCGACGCGCGCGGCGTCCGCGACGCCGGCCGCGCCGGACCGCCACCCCTGCCGGCACGCGGAATTTGCGCGCCACGTCAGCTTCGCCTCGCGCTGCGAGGTGCGCTCTGCGCGAAGGTTTTGCGGCCGCGAGCGGCGGCGTCGAGTTCGGTCGGCGCGTTCACGAGCTGTAAGCGCGGTGTAAGGCGCAAGCTCTATTCGCGGGGCGTCCGCTCTGCCGAGTGCGGAGCGGTCGCTGCTGGGCCCGTACGCGTCGCGCTACCCCGATGCTCTCGAAGCCGAACCGGATCCTCGCGGTCAACACGCTGTCGTTCGCGACCTGCTTCGCGGTCTGGATGATGGGCGGTGTGCTGGTGACCTTCCTCGCCGAGCAGCGCATCCTGCCGCTCGATCGCGAGCAGATGGGCTGGCTCATCGGCGTGCCGGTGCTCACCGGCTCTCTGCTTCGGCTGCCCGTCGGAGTGCTGACCGATCGCTTCGGCGGGCGGGCGATGTTCATCGTGGTGATGCTGGTCGCGGCCGGAGGCGCCCTCTTGGCGAGCATGGCCTCGGGGTTCGGCTCGCTCCTGCTCGCGAGCCTGGTGTTCGGCCTCGCCGGGACCGCGTTCGCGGTCGGGGTCGCGTACACCTCGGTGTGGTTTCCGCCCGAGCGGCAAGGCACCGCGCTCGGGATCTTCGGCGCGGGCAACGCGGGCGCCGCGGCCACCAGCTTCTTCGCGCCGCGGCTGCTCACCCGGCTCACCGAGGGCGGCGCGAATCCCGAGGGCTGGCGCAACCTGCCGCGGATTTACGCGGCGGCGCTGGTCGTGATGGCGCTCATCTTCTGGCTCCTCAGCGAGCGGCGGATGGCGGAGCAGTCGGGGCCTCCGAAGCGCCTCGGCGAGCGGCTGGCGCCGCTCCGCGTCGCGCGCGTGTGGCGCTTCGGGTTCTACTATTTCGTGGTGTTCGGCGGGTTCGTGGCGCTCTCGCAGTGGCTCATCCCGTACTACCTGAACCTCTACGCCGTCCCGCTGGTGGTGGCGGGCTCGCTCGCGGCGCTCTTCTCGCTGCCGCCGAACCTCACGCGGATCCTGGGCGGGTGGCTCTCCGATCGTGTCGGCGCGCGACGGGTGCTCTACTTCGTGCTCTCGGGCTGCGTGCTCGGCTTCGCGCTCCTCTCGGTGCCGCGGATGGACGTGCTCGTGCCCGGCGAGGCGGTGTTCTCGGACGCCGCGGGGGTGGTCGAGGAGGTGACGCCGAGCCGCGTGGTCGTGTCGGGCAAGAGCTACGCCCTCGCGCGCGAGCCGGAGAGCCCGGTTCAGCACGTCGACGTGGTGGTGTGGCCGAAGAAGAACCACTGGCAGACGCCGGTGGTCACGCTCGGCGACCAGGTGACCAAGCGTCAGATGATCGCGAAGGGCGTGACGCACATCTTCTTCCAGGCGAACATGGGGATCTTCACCGGGATCGTGGTCCTGGTCGGAGCGCTCATGGGGTTCGGGATGGCGGCGGTGTTCCGCCACATCCCGCAGTACTTCCCGAAAGAGGTCGGGATCGTCGGCGGCATCGTCGGGATGATCGGCGGGCTCGGCGGCTTCGTCGGGCCGGTCATCTTCGGCTACCTCTTGCGCGGCACCGGCCTCTGGATCACCTGCTGGGTGTTCCTCGGGCTGTCGAGCGTCGCGGCGCTCGGGTGGATGCACTCGGTGGTCACCAAGCTGAGCGACCCCGCGCCGGCTCCCGCGGGTGAGCCACCGGAAGCCACGTGACCGAGGGAGCGCGAGGGGTCGCGCGCTTCTGCCGTGACGCGGTCCGAGAACTCTATCCGGGGACCTTCGCCTTCGTGATGGCGACCGGGATCATCTCGAACGCGCTCTACATCCTCGATCACCACGCGCTCAGCGCGGCGCTGCTCGCCGTGAACCTTGTCGCTTACGTCGCGCTCGTGCTCGCCACCATCGCGCGCGCGGCGCGCTTCGGCGGGCGGCTCTGGCGCGATCTCACCGATCCGCGGCTCGTCTTCTCCTTCTTCACCATCGTCGCCGGCACCGACATGCTCGGCGTGCAGCTCCTGCTGCGCGGCTACGAGGCGGTGCCGGTCGTGCTCTGGCTCACCGCGCTCACGCTCTGGATCCTGCTCTCGTACTTCAGCTTCGCGCTGCTCATCTTCACCAACGATCGCCGCGGCGCGGGCGTGGTCCATGGCGGCTGGCTCATCGCGATCGTCGGCACCCAGTCGCTCGTCTTGCTCGGCACGCTGCTCGCTCCCACGTTCGGCCGCTTCGCGCCGCTCACCTTCGTCGGGGTGCACGCGCTCTGGGGCGTCGGTATCGTGCTCTACGGCGTCTTCGTCACGCTCTTCAGCAACCGCATCTTCTTCTTTCAGCTGAGCCCCGAGGACGCCATGCCGCTCTTCTGGGTGGTGATGGGCGCGGCCGCCATCAGCGCCAACGCCGGCTCGGCCATCATCGTGTGCGAGCCGATCGTGCCGTTTCTGGCGGCGCTTCGCCCCTTCGTCGAGGGGACCACGCTCGTGCTCTGGGCGTGGGGGACCTGGTGGATCCCGCTATTTGTCATCGTCGGCGTGTGGAAGCACGTGGTGCGCCGGGTGCCGCTCGCGTATCACCCGATGTACTGGAGCCTGGTCTTCCCGCTCGGCATGTACAGCGTGGCCTCGTACCGGCTCTCGCTCGCCGCGGAGTTTCCGCCCCTGGTGGCCGCGGCGCACGTCGGGGTGTGGGTCGCGCTCGGAGCGTGGGCGGTGACGGTGCTCGGCTGGGTGGTGAGCGCGGCGCGCTCGCTTCGGGCGCCGCCGGAGCCCGCCGAGGCCTGAGCCGGCCCGCACCGGCGGGCCGCGCGCCGGCCGCGCCGCCCCGACATTCCCCGATGGACGCGGAGGCCGGCCTGGACCACGCTCCTCGGCATGACGCCGCTCTCGGACGACGAGGCGCTCGCGCTCGCCGAGGCGCCCGCCGACGACGCGCTCTTCGCGCGCGCGGCCCGCGTGCGCGACGAGTCCTGGGGGCGGCGGGTCACCTACTCGCCGAAGGTCTTCCTCCCGCTCACCAACCTCTGCCGAAATCACTGCGATTACTGCTCGTTCCGGCGTTCGCCCGGCGAGGCAGGCGCGTGGACGATGTCTCTCGAAGAGGTCGACGAGTGGCTCGACCGCGGTCGCGAGCAGGGCGCGCTCGAGGCGCTCATCTGTCTCGGAGATCGCCCGGAGACGGCGTTTCGGAGCTACCGCGAGAAGCTCGCGAGCCTCGGATTTTCGAGCACCGTGGACTACGTGGCGTGGGCGAGCGAGCGCGCGCTCGCGCGCGGGCTCTTGCCGCACTCGAACGCCGGGCTGCTCACGCGTGAGGAGCTCGCCCGGCTCCGCCCCTCGAACCCGAGCGTCGGGCTCATGCTCGAGAATGTGAGCGAACGGCTCTGCGAGAAGGGCATGCCGCATCACCGCGCGCCCGACAAGCGCCCGGCGCGACGGCTCGCCATGCTCCAGGCGGCTGGCGAGCTGCGGCTCCCGTTCACGAGCGGCATCCTGGTGGGCATCGGAGAGACGCCGCGCGAGCGGGTCGAGAGCCTGCTCGCGCTGCGGAGGCTCCACCGCGCGTACGGTCACCTGCAAGAGGTCATCGTTCAGAATTTCACGCCGCGTCCGGAGATCGCGATGTCGGAGGCCGCCGAAGCGCCCGAGCCGGAGTTCTTGCGCTCGGTCGCCCTCGCGCGGCTCATCCTCGAACCGGAGGTGAGCGTGCAGGCGCCGCCGAACCTGAACCCGACCCGCACGCGCGCGCTGCTCCGCGCGGGCATCAACGATTTTGGCGGTATCTCGCCGGTCACGCCGGACTACATCAGCCCGCGCCATCCGTGGCCGCACGTGGACGCGCTCGCCCGAGCCTGCGAGAAGGAGGGCTTCCACCTCGCGCCGCGCGCGCCGATCTATCCGCGCTACGTCGAGACGCCCGGCTGGGTCGACGAGGGGCTGTTGGGGCCGGTCCGGCGCGGAATCGAGTGGCTCGCCGGCCGCGCGGTGAGTAGAGCGAGCGCCTGAGTTTGCCGAAAATGTCGAACCATCTCATGAATTACGTGGCGGGGCCGACGCGCGCGGAGGCGCGCGGGCGATGATCACGCTCGGTGAGCTCTCGCCGCCGGTGGCTCACGCGCTCGAGCGCGCGCTCGAGGGACGCGCGCTCTCGGTGGAGGAGTGTGAGCCGCTCTGCCGCACGACCGGGCGCGAGCTCTTCGCGCTCGGCTTCGTGGCGGACGAGCTCCGCCGGCGGCAAGCCGGCGAGCTCGTCACTTACGTCGTCAACCGGAACATCAACTTCACCAACGTGTGCGTGAAGAGCTGTCACTTCTGCGCCTTCTCGCGCGATCACCGCTCGGAGGAGGGCTATTTCCTCTCCGTGGAGCAGGTGGTCGAGCGCGCGCTCGAGGCGCGGGCGCTCGGCGCGACGGAGCTGTGCCTGCAGGCCGGGATCGCGCCCGGGCTCGGCGGTGATTACTACGTCGACCTCTGCCGAGCGCTCAAGCGGGCAGCGCCCGAGTTGCACCTGCACGCCTTCAGCCCGGAGGAGGTGAAGTATGGCGCGCGGCTCGCGGGGCGGAGCTTTCGCGACTACCTCACGGAGCTCCGCGACGCCGGGCTCGGCTCGCTCCCCGGGACGAGCGCGGAGATCCTCGACGATGCGGTGCGCGAGCGTCTGGCGCCGGGGCGCATCAGCACGGCCGAGTGGCTCGAGGTGATCCGCACCGCGCACGGGCTCGGGATCCCGACCACCAGCACGATGATGTTCGGGCACCTCGAGACGGACCTCGAGCGGCTCCGTCACCTCGCGCTCCTCCGCGAGGTCCAGGAGGAGACGGGTGGGTTCACCGAGTTCGTGCCGCTCGCTTTCGTGCACACCGAGGCGCCGCTCTACGCGAAGCGGCTCGCGCCCGGCGTGCGGCCCGGCCCGACCGGCAACGAGGTGCTCCGGCTCTTCGCGATCTCGCGACTGATGCTCGGTGCGAGCATCCCGAATCTCCAGGTGTCGTGGGTGAAGGAGGGGCTTCGCGAGGCGGCGTGGCTGCTCTCGTGCGGAGCGAACGATCTCGGCGGCACGCTCATGAACGAGAGCATCTCGACGGCGGCCGGGGCCGGGCACGGCCAGTTCGTGACGCCGCGCGAGCTCAGGCGCACGATCCGCGATGCCGGGCGCATCCCGGCCGAGCGCTCGACCCGCTACGGCATCCTGCGGCGCTTCGACGAGCCGTCGGAGGACGGCGACGACGCGCTCGATCGCGTGGACGACGCGGACGCGCGCTTCGGGAGCTACGCGGCCCTCACGCGCTCGAGTGAGGACCGCTTCGTGCTCGTGCGTGAGGTCGGCAAGAAGGCGCGCGCGGCGCGCCGCTAGGGCGGGGCGCGGCGCGAAGCGCTGCGCGCGGTTCGAGGGCGGCTCGAGGGCGGGGCGAGGGCGGGGCGACGCGCGGGCGCGCGGCTCGAAGCGCGGCTCGAGGGCGACGCGCCGCAGCGCTCGAAGCGGTCACGAGTCGGGGTCCGGTGGGAGCGGCCCGCGTCTGGTGACCGTCTTGCGGTGATTTCCGAGAGGTGGCTGCGAGCGCGGACGTGGTTCGCGTTCGGGCGGTAGCAAAGTCGCGGAGTTGGGCGGCGTTCGGGGCGACGCGCGGCGCGCGGCTCGAAGCGCGGCTCGAGGGCGGCGCGCCGCAGCGCTCGAAGCGGTCACGAGTCGGGGTCCGGTGGGAGCGGCCCGCGTCTGGTGACCGTCCTTGGGAAGCGCGGCCGCGCCGCCCGCCGCACGGCGCGTCCGCCGTGCCGCCCTCGAGCCGCGCGGCCGGTCGTGCGTCAGTGCGCGCCGCGCGGCGCGTCCGCGACGCGCGGTTCCGCGCCGAACCGACCTCCCTCAGCAATCGCGGCCGCGCGGGGCGTCGAGGCCACCGCCGCGCGTCGCGGAGTGTAGCGGGGCGTCGGTGCCGCCGCCGCGCGTCGAGGCGTGTAGCGGGGCGTCGAGGCCGCGCGGGGCGTCGGTGCCGCCGCCGCGCGTCGAGGCGTGTAGCGGGGCGTCGAGGCGGGTCGCGGAGCGCGCCGCTCACGTTCAGCGCACGCTCTGCCAACTTGGTGCGCCGAGCAGCCAGCCCGCGAACCAGCCGGACAAGCTCACGCCCTTGACGCTGAGCGTCGCCGTCTCGCCGAGCATGGTGTGCTTGTCTCCCGCGGCGACGAAGTACTTGGTGTTCGGACGCGCGTACTGGGTGGCGAGGAGCGCGTCGGTGGCGGGGACGAGCGAGCCCGAGTAGCCGAAAAATAGCCGGATCGTGGCGTCGTTGTCGTAGTGGAGGAGCCCGATGCGCGTGTTCGGGTGCGCGGCGCCGACGGCGCTCATCACGGCGGGGAAGCTCGTCTGACAGCCGACGCAACCTGGTGGAAACGCGAGCTCCCAGGCTGCCTGCCAGACTTCATAGTTCGCTTGGACCTCGACGAATGGCGACGAGTCCTGAAGGAGGTGGACCTCGGCGCTCGGCCAGGCCTCGGTGAAGCGGTGGAGGTTCAAGGTCGCGCCGAAGCCGCCTGCGCTCGAGCCCATCACCCAGACGTGCGCGGGCTTCGGGACGGTGGCGCGGAGCGCGTCGACGAAGGCCTGCGTGTTGGTCGCGCCGGTGTGGTGGATGGAGTGCGCCCGGTCGTACTCCATGACGTGACGACCGGCGTGGAGATCGCCGGTGCAGTAAGGGATATAGACCACCGTGGCGTGCTCTTGGAACGCTCCGGGCGAACGGTCGATGACGTTCGCAGCGGTGTCCTCCGCGAGCTTGGTCGCGTCGTAGGTCTCCCCGATGTTCACCGCGCTCGGGGTCGTGAAGCAGGTCTCGAGGCTCCAGCACGCGCCGCCACCTTCGAAGGAGACGATCAGATCCTTCGGCTCGGCGGCCGCGTTCACGCCGATGCCGGCGGTGGTTCCGTTGCCGCAGGTCGTGCCTGGAAACGGAACCCAGGTCCACGTGTTCGGCGGTGTCGAGATCGGCTCGACGCCGCCTCCGTCGGCGGTAGAGCCGGTTTCGACGCCGACGTCGGCACCGGAGTCCTGCGCTCCGGAGTCCTGTGCTCCGGAGTCTGAGTCCCGTCGTGCATCGCCCGGCGACGAGCTGCAGCCGAGGGTGAGGAGCGTGAGGAGCGCGACGCGGACCGGCGACATCGTCGCCAGCTTGCGCGGGATCCTCGCCGGTTGTCAAAGTCACCGAGCGGGCGAGGGCTCCGCCGCGCTCGGCGGGTTTTGGGGGGGATGCCGGTCCGGCGCGAGCCCGCGCGGCGCGCCCGAGCCGCGCGGTGACGATGCTCGGCCCGCCTGCCGCGACGCGGCGTCGCTTCGCGCGCAAGCAGACGCGATCACGCCGCGCGGTGACGATGCTCGGCCCGCCTGCCGCGACGGCCCGACGCTCGAGCGAGCGGCTCGCGCGGCCGCGCGCCGAACCGACATCCCTCCGCCTGCCGCGACGGCCCGACGCTCGAGCGAGCGGCTCGCGCGGCCGCGCGCCGAACCGACATCCCTCGAGGGCACGTCGGGACGTGCGGTAGCGAGCGCGGCTCACGCCGCGCGGAGGAAGCGCGCCCGACTGAGGAGTCGGTCGTCGCCGAGATAGAGCCGGGTGACCTCGAGGAGGCGGTCACCGGGTGAGCGCGCGTGGCGGCGGACCGTCTCGACGGACACGCCGAGCGCGGCGGCGAGGGGAGCGGCGCGGCGCCAGCCTTGATGGCGCGCGGTGAGGATGTACGCGCGGCGAAAGATGCTCTGTCGCGCGCGCTCGGTCGTGAGCGCGGTGGCGGCCGCGGCGCGGGCAGCCGGGGCGATCCGCTCGAGGGGAGTCGCGGTGCCCGTGCGGGGAGGCGCAGCCAGCGGCGGCGCCGTGCCTGCGATCGCGACCGACGGATCGCACGATACGTAGCGATGAAACCAGTCGGTGAAGCCGTCGACGTCGTGGCCGAGCGAGCCAGCCAGCGCCGCGGCGTCGACCCACGGATCGAGCGTGGCGCCGATCACGTCGCGATAGGTCGACCAGACGTGGCTCGCGGGATCGCGGACCAGTCGGGCGCGCGTCGGGTTCAGGAGCACGTAGCGGATTTCGCGCGCGAGCTTGCTCGAATCGCGAACCAGGGTTGGCTGCGCGAACCGCTGCCAGACGGGGCCGCCGCCCTCGGCTTGCGCGAACCCGACGAGCACCGGGATCACGCGACGCCGAAGCGAGCCCGCGTCGCGAGCGGGTACGATGAGGTGCAGGTGATTGGGCATGAGGCACGCCGCGTAGACCTCGGCAAGCGCTCGACGGAGCGCGGTCCACAGCCGCCAGCAGGCTCGCGCGTTCGACAGGGGGTAACCCCCCGGGAGCGCATGCGCGACGAAATGAAGGATCATGGACGGTACCGGTCGGTCAGCCCCTCCGACCGGTTGCGAACCTGTGGATGTGGATGTGGGTTGGGCGGCGCGGCCGGCGGCGCGGACGCGCGGCGCGGCGCGGACGCACGGGGCGGCGCGGCTGGCGGCGCGGCGCGGCCGGCGGTGCGGCGCGGACGCGCGGGGCGGCGCGGCCGGCGGCTCGGCGCGGCTGGCGGCGCGGCGCGGACGCACGGGGCGGCGCGGCCGGCGGCGCG
>JAPSGB010000070.1:0-12982 GCA_035063585.1 Polyangiaceae bacterium | reverse complement strand
ACATGCACGAAGAAGACCGCGAGTTGCTCCTTCCGGCGTTCGACGAAGTGATCCGCGAGCATGAGTTCTTCCGCGAGGTTTACGGTGTCATCTAGCCTACGAAATGAGGGGATGGCTCAGAAGATGGTGAGCACGCCACCGACAAGGGACCTGACGCTCGACGGAAGGCCCGTGACCATCGAGAAGCGGCTCGGCGGCGGACGGTACAGCGAAGTGTTTGCCGCGCGCACCCGCGCCACCCAGGTCGTGGTGAAGATCGCGCGTACCCAGCCGCTCGGACCGGAGGCGGCCTCGGCAACCGGTGCGTTCGCGCAAGCCGAGGCGCTCGAACGGCTGACCGGCAACTTCGGCGCAGCGCAGGTGGATCCGAACCTGTTCGTGCGGGCGGAAGCGGACCTGTTGGCGAAGCTCGGCGACGGGTTGTTCCCGAAGCTCCTCGACCGCGGCGAAGCTCGAGAGCGCGCGTTCTTCCTGATGGAGAGCATTCTTGGCCGTACGTTCCGCGAGAGCGCCGGCGCCGCCAAGCCCACGCCCGCGCACTTTGCTGCTTTGGCCACCGAGCTCGATCGGCTCCACGACACGAAGGTGATGGCGCTACACGGCGACCTCAAGCCGGACAACCTCATGCTCGACGTGAAGGGCAGGGTGCGCGCGCTCGATCCGTCGGCCTACGGTTGGAAGGTGGAGAGCGGGCAAGTGAAGGCGATGTTGATGACGCCGTTCTACAACCCGTGGGGCGACGCGAGCGACGTGCCGGCGTTGGCGCTCACCATGTTTGAGACCTATTACGGCGAGCACCCGCTCTTGAACGCGGACGAGTCCTTGCCGCTCCCGCGTTGCAGCGAGCACCTCGAGCGCATCTACCACCTGGCCAACGCCACCGGAAAAACGCCCCTCATCGCCCGGCTGCTCTCCTCGCCGCCGCTGCGCGAAACGGCGCCGAAGATCACCGCCACCGCGGAGGCCGCCGTCTATAGAGCGTTGCATCTGCGGATGGAGGCGGACGGCAGCTTCGATTGGGATGACGGCTTTACGAGCTCAATCGAGCTGGTGACCGCGTTCGGAGCGCCGAAATGACGAAGGAGCTCGACAGGATCCCCCCGAACCCGCGCAAGTCACCAGCGCCGCCGCAGACCTCACGCGTGGCGATCGACATCGTCGACGAGCTCGCCGGGCTCGAGCACGCCGCTGCGACGACCCTCTACGAAGCGGCGTCGCTCGCGCGCGGCCTCGGTGACGATCGCCGCGTCACGTTCACGATCACCGTGGTAGGGCCGGAGAAGCTCCCGATCGAGCTATGCATCGGCGGAACGGGCAGGGATGTGCGCCTCGGATTCTCGTCGTTCTGCTCGGAGCTCCTCCTGGCGAATCAGCCGGAGGTGCAGGTGCAGATCGGAAGCGAGGTGCTGCGAGCGACCGTCCAAGGATCCAAGCTGCAGCTCGGCGTGCAGGGTCGTCGCGACACGCCACTGGTTGGCCGTGAGTGGTTCCTGATCGAGTGGAATTCGGCGCTCAACTCGCTGCTCGGCGAAGGGATCAACCGCCTCGTGCATCGGCCGCTCGCGGGGCAAATCTTCTCGCTCGATTGGGCGCTGCCGAGCTATCTCTACGGTTCGGGCACGGTCTGGTACGGCGGCGGCGCGGAGACGCAGCAGGCGTTCCCGCTCGACCCGGCGCCGAAGACCAAGCCGGACGCGCCGCTCTCCGAGCTGTTGGAGGAGGTGCTTGGCTACGGTCCGATCGTGCCATACGCCGCTCTCCCCAACGCGAGAGAGAACGCGAACGCGTATTGGATCGGCGGAGCCGCCCCGGACGAGACGCTACGCATGCCGATGCGCCTGGCGATGTGGCAATCGAAAGCGCCGCCCGGCTCGGAATCGTGGATGATCGAAGGCGAGCGCCTGTTCGTGGTGCGTACGCTGGAGCGAGGCGCGTCGACGTTCATCGACACCTGGCGCCACACCGTGCCGACGCTCGGCTCGCGCGGCTTGATGAAAGAGCGGCTCGAGCGCTTCAACGTGCTGAGCCGCGCGTTCACCGACCCGTTCGTGCTCGATCATGGCGAGCTGCGGATGATCACGCGCTGACGGGCTCGGGTCGGCGGCGAGGTTCGTTTCCATGCGGGTGAGCCTCCGCACGCTGCGTCACCCGGCGCGAACGCGACGTCTCCGCGTGGCGCGACGGAGCGCGACGGGCGCCAGCGACGCCGGCCGCGACGGACCGGCATTGACACCCAGGGCTCGAGCGTGTCTGGATTTGCGCCATGCTGCGCCCTGGGCTCGCCTCGACCGTCGTCCTCCTCGTCACCGCGTGCGGCTCCTCCGCGCCGCGACCTGCCGCCGAGCCGAGCGGCCCGCGCGCTGCGGCGCCCGCGGCATCCGCGGTCGAGTCCGCCAAGCCCGCGAGCGAGAGCGAGGAGGAGGGCCTCGCCTTCCCGACCGAGTGCGCGAAGGCGGGGGACGTGTGCGTGCCCGGAGGGAAGGTCGCGGAGCGCGTCTGCGGCGGCGTGTTCCCGGGTGTGGCGCTCGCCCTGTTCAAGAAGGGCTCGCCGTGGACCAGGCTCTATCTGAACCGCACGACGAAGGCGTGGAACGCCTCGGGCGGCGCGTCACAGGAGGTCGAGGTGGTGTTCGACGAGGAGGTCGTCGTGCTCCGCAAGCGCGCGGCGGCGACCGGCGGCATCCAGGTGAGCGGCGCGGGCGCGAGCTATGACGTCGTCCGCTGGGACGGGAGCTGCGTCACGCTGAGCGAAGAGGAGCTCACCGCGCGCACGCCGCCGGCGCCGAAGGCCGCGCACATCGAGTGGCGCTACCTCCCCGACGAGACGCAAGAGGCGCTCCGCACCGACGGCGCCGTGAACGAGACCTACCTCGCGCGGCGCAAGGAGTGCAAGGGCGCCACCAGCGGCACGGTGAGCAAGAAGTGCGAGCAGCTCGACGCGAAGCTGAGCGACGTCGTGATCGCGTTCGTCCGCCGCGGCGGGGACGTGCCGGTGCCGGCGAAGCTCCCGTGATCGTGGTATGAGCGCGGCGCTCGCGCGCTCGGCGCGGGCGGCGAAGGAGGAAAATCTTGGATCCGAACGGCAAGGTAGCATTGGTCACCGGCGGCGCGTCGGGGCTCGGCGCGGCGACCGCGCGCGCGCTCATCGCGCGCGGGGCGCGGGTCGTCATCGTCGACAAGGCGAGAGAGCACGGCGAGGCGCTCGCCCAAGAGCTCGGGCCGGCGGCAACGTTCGTGGAAGCCGACGTGACCAGCGAAGCGCCGATGAAGGCGGCGGTCGCCAAGGCACGAGAGCTCGGGCCGCTCGGCATCGCGGTCGGCTGCGCCGGCATCGGCACCGCCGGGCGCGTGGTCGGCAAGAGCGGGCCGTTCGATCTCGGCCTCTTCGAGCTCACCATCCGCGTGAACTTGGTCGGCATGTTCAACATGATCCGGCTGGTCGCGGCCGAGATGACCACGCAGGCGCCCGACGCCGCCGGCGAGCGCGGCGTCATCATCACCACCGCCTCCATCGCGGCCTTCGACGGTCAGATTGGGCAGTGCGCCTATAGCGCCTCGAAGGCGGGCGTCGCAGGGATGACGCTGCCCATCGCGCGCGAGCTCTCGCGCTTCGGCGTGCGCGTGGTCACCATCGCGCCGGGGCTCTTCGACACGCCGATGATGGCCGGGCTCCCCGCCGAGGCCCGCGCTGCGCTCGAGGCGAGCGTCCCCTTCCCGCCGCGGCTCGGCAAGCCGCCGGAGTACGCGGCGCTCGCGCTCGGCATCATCGAGAACATCATGCTGAACGGCGAGACGATCCGGCTCGACGGCGCGCTCCGCATGGCGCCGCGCTGAGGCCTGGGCGGGCGGGCGGCGGCGCCGCGCTCGGCGAGCGCCGCCCGCGCCGACTCACCAGGGCATCGCCTTCGAGAAGCTGTCGCGGACGGCGCCGTCCGCGCCGATGGTCTGCATCTCCACGGCGTTCGGCTTCACCGCGAAGATGCTCGCGAAGCGGAAGGCGCCGGAGGAGACGCGCATCCCGCAGGTCGGGCGCGCCACGTTCTCGTCGATATCACCGAGCGCGCCGCCGCCGCCCGCCACCGTCATGTAGGTGATGCTCTTGCCGCCGCCGCCGGAGACCGGCACCTCGAAGCGCTCGTAGCCGTGCATGTGCCCTTGCAGCACGAAGGGCACCTGGTACTTGACGAAGAGCGGTTCGAGGAGTGCGCGCGCGTCGTCGAGCTGCGCGGTGTCGCCGCAGGTGAGCAGCGGCCGGTGCATGATGACCACGCTGAAGCGATAACCCGGGCGCTTCGAGGCATCCTCCAGCTTTTCCTCGAACCACTTCACCTGCGTGGAGCCCGCATCTAGGGAGTCTTCGGTGTCGAGCGCGAAGAACCAGACGCCGCCGCTCTCGAGCCGGTAGTAGCCGTCGGTGCCGTCGAAGCCGGCGCCGCCGAAGAAGCGGATGAAGTAGTCGTCGTACTCGTCCGGCTTCTCGCTCTCGTGATTGCCGACCGAGGGCTGGAACGCGCCGTGGGCCAGCACCGGCGCCATGATCGGGAACCAGGACTGCCAGGTCTCCAGCCCCGACTTGTAGTACTGGATGTCGCCGCCGTGCAGCATGAAGTCCCAGTCGAGGGGAGCGATGTGCGCGGCGACGTTCTTCATGGAATCACCGAGCCCAGGGTTGGTGTCGGCGATGGCGGCGAAGGAGAACGAAGCGCCGGCCGGGCGCGCCGTGCACACGCGCCCGCTCATGGTCGCGTCGGCGCCGAGCGAGTAGGCGTAGCAGGTGCCCGCGGCGAGCCCCTCGAGCTTCGCCTCGTGCATGTAGTAGGTGCCCGCGCGATCGGGCGGCGCCGACGGGTTGAGCGGCGCGGTGTAGGTGTTCTTGATGGTGAAGGGCAGGCTGGTCGCGTCGAAGTGCTTCGTCGCGCCGCCACCCTCGGGGGTGACGTTCACGGTCGGTGAGGTGCCCTCTCGGCAAGCCTCCCAGCGCACCAGCGCCGAAGCGCCGTCGACGCGGAGCGCCCACGGGCGCTTGCTCACCCCAGTTGCGGGGCACCAGGCTCCCGCGCCACCGGCGGCCCCCGCGGCCCCGCCCGCGCCGGACGAGCCCGCGGCGCCGCCCGAGCGCGCGCCATCCGAGGAGTTGCTCTTGCAGCCCGTCGCCGAGCCGTCGAGCGCGACGAGCCCAAGCAGGCCCACGAGCATCATGAACCGCTCGATACGCACCATCCGCTCAGTCTACACGTCTCGCGACCGAGGAACACTGGGCTAGCGTGATCGCGCGCGCTATCGTGGCGCGGCGATGCCGCCCGAGACCAAGCCGCCGCCGACCGGTCCGCTCGGCGGATACGGCGTAGGTATGCCGGCCGGCGTCAACCCGGACGGCGTGAACGCGGGCTACGGCGCGGGCGGCGGCCGGCCTGGGCCGAAGGACAACTCCGCGACGCTGGCGCTCTCGCTCGGCGCGGGCAGCGTCGCGCTGTCCTTCTGCTGCGCGCCCTTCGGCTTCATGCTCGGCATCGCCGCGGTGGCCTTCGGGGTGATGGCGCTCTCGCGCAAGGCGACCGGCTCGGAGCGAACCCAGGCGACCGTCGGCATCGTGCTCGGCATCCTCGGCCCGCTCATCTACGTCGGGATCCTGGTGGCCACGTTCGTCCTTTCGAGGTGAGGAGCGCGCGACGCGCGCTCCTCACGGACGCGCGAGCGCTACTGGGTGAGGAGCTTGAACTCGATGCGGCGGTTCTTCTGCTTGCCGGCCGCCGTCTTGTTGTCGGCGATCGGCTCGTCCGGACCGGCGCCGCGGGTCGTGATGCGCTTCGCGTCGACACCCTTGCCGACCAGGTACGTCTTGACGGAGTCCGCGCGCTCCTGGCTGAGCGTCACGTTCTTGTCGTGCGGGCCGACGTCGTCGGTGTGTCCGCTGATCTCGATGCGGAGCGTCGGATACTCGGTCAGGATCTTGGCCGCGCCGTCGAGCGTGGGCTCACTCTTCTTGCGAATGGTGGCCTTGCCGGTGTCGAACTCGATGCCGGCGATGACGCCCGTGAACTTCTTCACCTCTTCGGGGATCTCGTCGGGGCAGCCGTCTTCATCCAGGTAGCCGTTCTTCGTCTCCGGCTCGTTCGGGCACTTGTCTTGCGGGGTCGGGACCCCGTCCTTGTCCGCGTCGAGGTCCGGGCAGCCGTCCGGCGCGACGCCTGCCTCGTTCGGGCACTTGTCCTGTGGGATCGGGATCCCGTCCTTGTCGGCGTCGAGCTCCGGGCAGCCGTCCGGCGCGACGCCTACCTCGGCCGGACACTTGTCTTGCGGGATCGGGATCCCGTCCTTGTCGGCGTCGAGCTCCGGGCAGCCGTCCGGCGCGACGCCTGCCTCGTTCGGGCACTTGTCCTCCGAGTCGACGAAGCCGTCGCCGTCGCTGTCGGCCGGAGGCGGGGGAGCCGCCGGCTTCTTGGACAGCCCGAACGTGTAGGAGAGCCCGAGCGTGAGCTCGGGGTGGTGCGTCTGCGTGCCGTCCGACGTGTCGTCCTTCTGGGTCATGTTGTCGCGCGCGTCGAAGCGCAGGCTGAGCGCGCGCGAGACCGGCACCTTGACGCCGATACCGAAGTGAAGGGCCGGATCGCTGTCGGTGCCCATCACGCTGCTCTTGCCCGCCATGCGGCCGCCGCCGAGGACCGCGAACGGCGTCGCCGCTCCGAGCGGGAGTTGCCCGACCAGGTGCCCGCGAATCGCCCAGAGGCTCGCCGACTCGTCGTCCTCCGTCTGGGTCGGGGCGTACATCCCCTCGGCCTCGATGCCGAGGTATCGGATGGGGTAGTACCCGAACCGGAGCCCGACCTCGGGCGCGACGCTCTTGAACTTCAGGTGGAGCCTTCGCTCCTCCGCGCTCGAGTCCTGGAAGTTGTGGGAGCTCGACGGAAAGAGCGCGCCCGCGAAGATGCCGAGCTCGAGGTAGTTGTCCTCGGCGCGCTCCGCCGCAGAGAGGCTGACGCCCTCCGTGGACGCCGAGGCGGACGCCGCCGGAGTCGCTCCACTGCCCTCATCCTGCGCGAGCGCCGGCGACACCCACGCGCCCGCTAGCGCCAAGACCGCGAGCCCCATGGTCGTTCTGTTCATCTCGATGGCCTTTCCCCGAAGAAAACGTTTAGCGACAACCGTACCTTACCGGCTCCCCGGCGCAACAGCTTTCCGCTCGAGCCAGGCGCCGCCTCACCGCTTCCAGACCGCCCCGAGCTGCCACGCGGGAAGCTCCATGAGCTCGGGCACCCGCGCGCCGGCAATGTCGAGCTCCCCCACCACCCCCAGGGTGAGCGTGCGCGCGATCTGGCGGGCGTCGCTCGTGGTGAGCGCGGGCGGACGGCGCGCGAGCGCGGGATCGGCGGCGGTGAGCAGCGCGAGCAGCGTGTCTCGGCCGGAGGGGCCGAGCGGGCGGGCGAAGTCGAGCATGAGCGCGAAGCGGCGCGCGCTCCGCCGCGACGCGAGCTCGCGGGGCGGACGGGGCGCGGGGGTGACCTCGTGACCCGCGACGCCGAGCAGCGCGGCGAGCGCGCGAGCGATCTCGATGAGGTGCGGCGCGTCGTCCCGGACCAAGAGCTCGGCGGGCGCGCCGCCCCACGCGGCGTCGCCGCCGCCGCCCGGCAAGCCGCCGAGCCCGAGGTAGGCGAGGCGCGAGGCGGGGATCCGATCGAGGAGCTGCTGGATGACGCCCGGCGCGCCCCACGCGCCAGCGTCGAGCCCGGCGCGCAGCACGGCCCAGCCGAAGCGCCCCGCGTCGAAGGCGACCGCTCCGGGGCGCGGCCGGTGGAGCCCGCGCCCGAGCCAGCCCACGTCCGCCTCCCCCGACTCGAACGCGCGGAGCGCGCCGGCGAGGTCGTCCGCGCGCGTCACCTCGAGCGAGTCGAGGAAGCTCGCGCCGCGCGCCGCGCGCAGGTTCCGCCGCAAGACGAGACGACGTGAGCCGGGCTCCGCGCCGAAGGCGCCGGTGCCGTCGGGGAGCGCGGCGGAGAACCCGCGCGGCAGGATCGCGGTGAGCGGGCTCGCGAGCGCGAGCGCGAGCGCGGCCGGCTCGGCGCTCGGGACGAGCACCGCGAGGGGATCGCGCGGGTCGCGTAACGCGGGCGCGAACGGCGCGAGCAGCGCGCTCGCGCCCGCGGCGCGCGCGCGCTCGAGCGACCAGACCACGTCCCGCGAGTCGAGCGCGCGCCCGCGCGCGGTGGCGAGGCCCGCGCGCAGCGTCACTCGCACGCCGAGCTCAGTCGCCTCGGGTAGGCTCGCGGCGAGCGCCGCGTACGGGCGACCCGCGCCGTCGAGGGCGAAGAGCGGGTCGGAGATGGCCGCGCCGAAGAGCGCCGCGGCCGGGTCGTCGAGGGCGTGCGGATCGACGCGGTCGACCGGCCACGGGATCGCCAGGCGCACGCGCCCGCCGTACGGTACGCGACCGAGCGCGCGCGCCGCGCTCGACGACGCGGCGAACGCGAGCAGCGTGCGGCGCGCGATCAGCGGACCACCCACACTCCATCTCCGGTGGCGACCGCGACCGGCGCGAGGCCCGGTCCGTCGGGGGGGCAGACCGCGATGGCGTGAACGCCGCTCTTTACCGCGAGGCGGAGCCGCTCGATCACGGTGCCGTCCTCTCGCCAGGTCCAAGCGACCAGCGCGTCGCTCGCCGGATCGAGGGTGTCGGTCCCCGCGAGCAGCTCGGGCGCGCCGTCACCGTCGAGATCTCCGACCGCCAGCTCGGCGCCCGCGCCCTCGACCCGCGCGCGCCGGCCCTCGTCGTCGACCAGGAGCGCGATCGGCTTGCCCGCGATGCGGCCGGCGAGCACGCGCCGCGCGGAGCCATCGGGGCGCGACACCCACGCGCCCGCGACGGCGTCGAGCGGCTCGCCGAGCTCGACGCGCGCGCTCGCGCCGTCACCGCTCCGGCAAGGCGTCGGCGCGGAGGAGAGCGCGACCCCGGCGACTCGAATACACCCGGCGGCGGGCCAGGGGAGCTCACGACCGAGCTTCTGTAGCGGCCGGAGCGTGGAGTCGAGACGCAGCGCCTCGGCGCGGTCGGTGATCCCCACCTCGAGATAGCGCCCGGGCTCGATGGCGAGCCCGCCGATCGGGGCGCGCAGCGGACTCGGCGCGACGGCGGAGAGCTCCGACCAGCGGCTCACCGCGGAGCCGACGAAGGCGCGGTTGCGGATACGCCCGACGTGTACCGCCACACGACCGGTGATCACGAGCTCGAGCGCGCCGTCACCGTCGAGGTCGCCGCACGCGAGCGCGAGCGGGCTCTTCTCGGGCGAGCTCGCGCGGTCCACGCGACTGGCGACCAGCGGCACGGGCGGGAGGAGCGCGCGCAGCTCGGCGTCGAGGCGCTCGCTCGCGAAGGCGTGCGCGCGCGGGCTCGGCTCGGGATCGCGGACTCGCTCCCAGAAGCCGCGCGGCACCGGGAAGAGATCGGCGACCACCCTGAGCTCTCCGCGGGCGAGCGTCACCTGCAGGAACACGAGCGAGCCGGCCGCGCTCGCCAGGCTCCGCCCGCGCGCGAGGCTCGCCGCCTCGTCGGCGCTCCGAGCGCCGTGGCCGAGCGCGCCGGCGACCACGCCGGCGACCCGCGCGGTGAGGCGCCCGGGGTCGGGCGCGGGCACGTCGCTCACGAGTGGCGCCGCGACCACGAGCGCGCCGGCCGGGACGCCGCCGAGCTCGGCGGCGAGCGCGCACGCGACGCGCGCGATGGCGCCCGAGCGCCCGGGGACGCACGCGGAGGGTTCGCCCGCGGGCCCCGGAGCCGGGCGAGCCGCCGGGGGAGGCGCCGCGACGGCGGGCGTCGCGGCCAACAGGAGAGCCAGGGTGAGCCGCGTCCTCTTCATGGTCGAGATCCCGATCCGGGGCGACGCGCCCCGCTCGAGGCCATCCTAGCGCCATGCGGGGCGTCGAGGGATGTGTCCTCCGCGCCTCGGGGTGTGCTATTCGTGGGCTCGCGCATGAGGGCTTGCTCGCGACGACACCGGCCTCGACGTGGCCCCGCCGCGTTTCTGTGCGAGCATCGGGCGCTCGCGGGCCTGGGCGTCCTCGCCGCGCTGCTCCTCATGCCCGCGCAGGCGCGCGGCCAGTGCGTGGACGAGGAGCTGAAGCAGCAGCTGGTCGGCCGCCGCGCGTATCGCGGCGTCGTCCCGCGGCTCTTCAAGAAGGCGCTCCGGCACGAGCTCTCGCCCATGGGCGGGTGGCTAGCGGCGGACCTCGCCGACTCCGCGCCCATCTACGGCGGCGCCTACACCTTCCACTTCACCGAGGATCTCGGCCTGGAGGCCTCGTACTTCCGCTACAACCAGTCCTACGATCTCATGAACGGGATCGTCGACCGCAACCAGGGCCTGGTCCTCTTTCAGCGCGCGCCCGACGAGAACGTCCAGCTTTTCATGGGCAACCTCGTGTGGTCCATGGCCTACGGCAAGGTCCGCTGGTTCGGCGGTCCCATCGGGCGCTTCGACTTCTACCTCTCGCTCGGCGCTGGCGCGACGGACGAGCGAAATACCCGCGCGCCCACCGGCTCGGCGGGCCTCGGGCTCAAGTTCTTCCTCACCGAGTGGCTCGCGTTCCGCATCGACGTCCGCGACTACGTTCACAAGCGCGCGGTGCCGTCGCTCGCGATGGAGAAGATCGCGAGCGACATCGCCGCGACCGGCGGCCTCAGCCTCTTCCTGCCGTTCTCGAGCTGAGCCTCCAGGCGCGGGCGAGCGGGCGAGCGACGACCCGCGGCGCCCGTGATATGGACGGCAGGCCATGAAGACGCTCGTCTTGCTCCGTCACGGGCAGAGCCAGTGGAACCTCGAGAACCGCTTCACCGGCTGGGTGGACGTCCCGCTCTCCGAGGCCGGCGTGGCCGAGGCGAAGCACGCCGGACGCCTGCTCGCGGAGGAGGGCCTCACCTTCGACGTCGCCTACACCTCGGTGTTGAAGCGCGCCATCAAGACGCTCTGGCTCGTGCAGGAGGAGATGGATCTCATGTGGATCCCGGTCCACCGGAGCTGGCGCGTGAACGAGCGGATGTACGGCGCGCTCCAGGGCCTCGACAAGGCGGAGACGGCCGCGCGCCACGGCGCGGAGCAGGTCAAGCTCTGGCGCCGCAGCTACGCGGTGCCGCCGCCGCCGATGACGTCGGATCACCCCTATTTTCCGGGCAGGGATCGCCGCTACGCGCAGCTCGGCCCGGCCGAGCTCCCGAGCACGGAGTGCCTGAAGGACACCGTCGCGCGCTTCCTCCCGTACTGGGAGAGCGACATCGCACCCGCCATCCGCCGAGGCGAGCGCGTGATCGTGGTCGCCCACGGCAACAGCCTCCGCGCGCTCGTGAAGCACCTCGACGGAGTCAGCGACGAGGCGATCGTGGAGCTCAACATCCCCACCGGCATCCCGCTCGTCTACGAGCTCGACGACCAGCTTCGCGCGCTCCGGCACCGTTACCTCGGCGACGCCGCCACCGCGGAGCGCGCCGCCGCTGCGGTCGCCGCCCAAGCCAAGGGCTGACGCGGATGCAGCCCGAGGCTCGCGCTGCTCGCTACGCCGAGGCTCGCGCCGCGATCGGCTCGCTGCTCGACGGAGAAGACGACTTCATCGCGGCGCTCGCCACCGTCGCGAGCGAGCTCCACCACACCTTCGACTACTTCGATTTCACCGGATTTTACCGGCTGGTGCGCCCCGACGTGCTGGTGATCGGCCCGTACCAGGGCCGCCACGGGTGCCTCCGCATCGACGTCGCGCGCGGGGTGTGCGGCGCCGCGGTGCGCGAGCGCCGCACGCAGCTCGTGCCCGACGTCGACGCCTTCCCCGGTCACATCGCCTGCGTGTCGACCACGCGCTCGGAGCTCGTGGTGCCGCTCATCGCGCCGTCCGGGCGCGTGCTCGGCGTCCTCGACGTCGACTCGAACACGCCCTCCGCCTTCACCGAGCTCGACGCGCGCGAGCTCGAAGCGGTCGCCGCCGACCTCGGCCGCCGCTTCGATGACGCCGCCCCGCTCTAGCTCGAGGTGGCTGGTGGGTCGGCCCGGCGCGGAACCACGCGGGCGGTCCGCTCAGCGCGCCGCGTCGAGCGCGCGCCCGGCCTGGTCGAGGAGCTCTGCGGCGCGCGCGCAGTAGTCGCTCGCCGGCGCCGCGCACGACACGCACACATGCACCTGGAACACCGCCTGGCGCAGCTTCGGGAGGCCCGGCACCTCATCGGACAGCTTGGCGAGCGCGCCGAGCTCGGCGTGCGTGAGCTCTTGCTCGCGGCTCATCCGCTCGAGGCAAGCGGCCGAGGGCGGCACGCCCGAGCTCGCCAGAAAGCCGGGTTCGGCGTTGGCGCGCGCAGCGCGAGCGCGCAGCGCGGAGAGCGTGGCGCGCGCCTCCCGCGCTCGCTCGAGCGCGGCCGCGCCGCTCGTGCCGGCCGCGCGCGCGCCGCCCTCGCGGCTCCCGCTCCGGCCGATGATCACGCCTGCCACCGCGGCGACCGCAATCGCCACCCCGAGCCCGAGCACCGTCCGAGACGTCACCGGGCTCCGTCTAGCTGATCGGACCTTGGCGCGCTCGCGGGGACGGCGAGTCACGGCGCGGCCCTGCGAGCGCGCTGGCGCGCGCTCGCGGGCGGAGGCGGCCTGCTGCGCGCGCTCACTCGCCCTCACTTCGTGCGGGTCAAGGGTTCAAGTATCAAGGGTCAAGGGGAGTCGAGGAGCCGCTCGCAGCAAGAATCTTGCGAGCATTCCGCTAGGGGGTCCTGGCGCAACGGCCCCCGAGGGCGAAGCTTCGACTCGAGGGGCCGTAGACGCTGCGGTACGGGGAGACCAGGCTCGACGCGACATCGCGGAAGTCGCCGCCCCGGCCCACCCGGTCGGAGGCCGGCGTTGTGTAGGCACAATTATTGCATGAGGCGTTATAGGGAGTCGCGTACCAATCCAGCCCCCACTCCCAGACGTTTCCCGCCAGGTCCTGCTGGCCCCACTTCCCTGAGCCGTTCGGCGCCGAGCCC
>JAPSGB010000069.1:0-13079 GCA_035063585.1 Polyangiaceae bacterium | reverse complement strand
CGCGCCGCCGCTGCCCGACGCGCCGCCGCTGCCCGACGCGCCGCCGCTGCCCGACGCGCCGCCGCTGCCCGACGCGCCGCCCGAGCCGCCACTCCCCGACGTACCCCCGCTGCCCGACGCGCCGCCCGAGCCGCCACTCACGGGCGCCCCGGCGGCTCCCGAGGTGCCGCCGGAGCCGCCGGCCCCGCCGCCGGCCGCGCTACCGCCCGTGCCGCTCCCGGTGGGCGCGAGGCCCCCGGGCTCCGCGCACGCGGCGATGCTCGCAGCGACGGCGACCAGGGCGGCCAGCTTCCGGACCATACGCGCGATCCATACCGTGAGCGCCCGCGCGCCGCCATCCGCGCTCGACCATGAGCCGGCCCCTGGGCGCGGCTCGCATCGGCTCCCGCACGCGTAGGGCCCGCCCAGCGTATTCGGCGAGAGAGTCGTCTTGTGACATCATCGGTCGATGCGCTGGGTCCTCGCGGCCGCGATGTGCGCGCTCCTCGCACCCGGATGCGGGGGCGACCCCGAGCGGGTGCTGGCGCGCGACGCCGACGATCCCGTGTGGGTCCCCGCGAGCGAGCGTTGCGACCCGATCGATCTGGATCAGCTGGACCGCTTCTCGTCGTGCACGACCGGCAGCGGCTCCTTCGGGCAGTGGGTGGTCGACGAGCAGGGCCTGCCCGCCTACGACGAGAAGCTCGATGAGAACGCCGACTCGCGCGCGGCGTTCCCGGTGACCGAGACCGACGCCGAAGGCAACCCGCTCGATCGACGCGATCACTGGGCCGCGTTCGGCAATCGGCGCGTGAACGCGATGGCGTACAACGACGGCTACATCGAGGTCACCGATCAGGATCGCGGCGTCGAGTACCTGAACAAGTACGACGCGGCGCAGGGCAACTTCGCCGGGGGGCTCGGCTGGATCGACGACGGCTCGGAGAGCTGGTCCACGGCTTACCAGTGGCGCCCGCGTCCCTCGCCCACCACTCGCCGCTACGGCATGGGCTACGCGGAGTCGAGCGTCGAGCACCGCGGCATCAAGGCCACGCGCGTGACCAGCGCACCGCCGGGCGACGCGCCGGCGGTGCTCAGCGACGTCACGCTCGAGAACCGCTCCGGCGCCGTGAAGCGCCTCCGCTACTATGAGTACTGGGACGTCGGGCGGCGCCCCATCGAGATCAACTGGCTGGTTTCCGGCGACACCTTCAAGGGCGCGCCGGCCTTCGCGGCGGCGAAGCGGGACGCGCGCAACGCCATGTTCGACGAGCAGGTGAGCTGGGACGGGAGCGCGCAGCGACTCGGCCTGCGCCGCGCCTACGTCGCCAGCGACCCGCGACCGGACCCGAGCGCTCCCGACCCGGTCGACTACTACCCGAGCGAGCCGTTTCTAGCCGAGCTCGTCGGCACGGTGAGCGGCGTCTACACCGATCAAGCCTCCTTCTTTGGTCGTGGCGGCGCGGTATCCCCCGAAGCGGTCGCTCGGCGCGCCGAGGGGCAGAGCTCGTTCGAGGCGTCGACGAACGGCCAGGGTCAGCCGCGGATGTTCGTGCTCCGGAGCGACGTCACGCTCGCGCCCGGCGAAATGCAGACGCTGCGCTTCGCCTACGGCTACGCCCGGCACGGCGAGCCGTTCGAGCTCGACGAGAAGTGGCGCGACCAGGCCTACGACGTCCGCGCGGACTACGCGGCGTTCCTGAAGCAGCGCTGGTTCCTGTTCGGCGCGGATCAGGAGCCATTCCTGCATCGCGAGCTCGCCTGGCACAGCTCCCAGCTCGAGGCGTCGGTCGGCTCGCGCGACTACTGGAAAGGTCACGTCGTGCCGCAGGGCTCCGCGTACTTATACCTCCACGGCGCCGACGGCGCGACGCGCGACCTCGCGCTCTTCGCGGTGCCGCTCGTCTACACCGACCCGGAGCTCGCCAAGGAGGAGCTGCGCCTGATGATGGGCATGCAGTACCCGGGCGACGGCCACTTCTCGTACGCGTTCCAGGGCCACGGCGTGCTCGACGATGCCGGGCTGCACAAGGATCCGAGCGATCTCTCGATTTTCTTCGCCTGGGCCCTCGGCGAGTACATCGGAGCGACCGGGGACGTCGCGTTTCTCGACGAGCCCGCGCCGTTCTGGCCGCGTGAGTCGGTGCCGAAGGCGACGGTTCGGGATCACGTCGTGAAGGCGCTCCGCCACCAGCTCGACGACGTGGGCACCGGCGAGCACGGTCTCATCCGCCTGCAGAGCGGCGACTGGAGCGACGGCATCACGGTGAGCGCGCCGGACCGCGCGCTCGCTACCGAGAAGGGGGAGAGCGTACCGAACACTGCGATGGCGGTCGCGGTGTACCCGCGCCTGGCCGACATCATCCAGCCGAGCGAGCCTACCCTCGCGGGCGAGCTGCGCGCGGCGGTCACCGGCTACCGCGCGGCGCTCGCCGCGAGCGCGTATGGCGGCACCTTCTTTTATCGCGCGTATTTCGGTGACGGAAGGCCGGTCGATGACTCGAAGCTCAACCTCGAGGCGCAGATCTGGGCGCTCATCGGCGACACCTTCACGGCGCCCGAGCAGCGAGCGAAGCTGGTCGCGGCGATCGCCGAGCAGCTCGACGACCCGTCGCCGACCGGCGCGCCGCTCGTCGCCGGCGGCGAGGTCTGGCCGGCGATCAGCGGGCTCTTGACCTGGGGCTACGCGCTCTCGGAGCCCGAGCGCGCCTGGGCCCATTTCGCCCGCAACACGCTGGCTGCCCACGCGCGAGCGTTTCCCGACGTCTGGTACGGCATCTGGAGCGGGCCCGACGGCCTCTCGTCGACGAATGGGCTGACCTGGAAGAGCCAGGTCACACCGATGACGGACTTCCCGGTCCAGAACAACAACGCGCACGCGATGCCGATCCTCGCAGCGCTGCGGGTCGCCGGCGTCGAGGCGACCGCGACCGGCCTCGACGTCGCGCCCCGGGTCCCGGGCCGTCGCTTCTCGCTCCGCAGCCGTTTGCTCGAGCTCTCGCAGCGTGGCGCGACGCTCTCGGGCGTCTATCGCCCGAGCGGCGAGAGCGCGCGCACGCTCACCGTGCGCGTGGCGGGGATCACGAGCGCGACGTTCGACGGCGAGGCGGTGACCGTCGCGCCCGGCGCGGAGAGCGTGACCTTCCAGCTCGATTCCGGGCCGAACCGGCAAGCGAGCTTCGAGGTCGTGAGCGGGAGTTGAGGGACGCGCCCCGTCTCCGAGGGGCTCCCGAGTCTGCTTTACCCGCGCTCGGGTGAGCCGAGGTGCTCGCGTACGAGGACGCGAGGGCGAGGCCGATTCGTGACGCGACGGAGGGCGGCGCTCGCGGCGTTGGTGGACGAGACGCGTCACGAAACGGGGTTGTGAGATAGAGAAGGCCGATTCGTGACGCGACGGAGGGCGGCGCTCGCCGCGTTGGTGGGCGAGACGCGTCACGAAACGGGGTTGTGAGGTAGAGAAGGCCGATTCGTGACGCGACGGAGGGCGGCGCTCGCCGCGTTGGTGGGCGAGACGCGTCACGAAACGGGGTTGTGAGATAGAGAAGCCCGATCCGTGACGCGTTCATCGCGCGCCCGCCGCCGTCAGCCGCCGCCAGTCGCCGCGGGTCCGTCCTGAGGGGAGCGCCGCGACCCGCGCGACCCGCGCGGGTCCGTCCTGAGGGAATCGCCGCGACCCGCGCGGGTCCGTCGCGAGCGAGCCGGCGAAGGCGCGCCGAGCGCGCCCGAAGCGGGGCGCGCCCTCGGTCAGTCGCGGCGGAGCTCGGCGGCGAGCGCGGCCTCGAACCGCGCGCGGTTCGTGTAGGCGCGGAGCCGCCCGCCGAGCGCGAGGTTCGCCACCGCGGTGCCCATGCTCACGAGCTTGGAGCGGGTGAGGATGGCCATGGTGGAGAGCGCCGGCAGGTGCTCCTTGGCCCAGTCCGTGATCGCTATCCGGGCGTCGCTGTCGTAGCTCACGAGCTCCTCGAAGTCGTCGAAGATGGCGAGCTTGGTTCCTCTCGCCAGCTGGTCGTCGAGGTGCCGGAGCATGACGCTGATGACCTCCAGATCGGCGTGGCCCTCGAGCCGCTGCACCACGAGCGCGTCGTTCGGAAACCAGATCCGCAAGTGGACCCGGTCACTTTGGAAGGTATGCCGAGGCGCCCCGAGCTCGGCCAGCAGGCGATGGTTCCCCCTCGTCACTCCCCGGGGATTCAACACCAAGAGCCGGCGCGTACGCAAGCCGATGTCGTGTCTCCCGCCTCGAGCGGCCGGAGGCTCGGCGCGCCGCCCCGCGCGGCCCCGGGGCTCCCGCGGGGCGCGGAGCGCCGGCCCGGTGGACAATTTCGAGGGCGCGCCTTTCTCTGTTTGACGCTTTGCGCTAAACGCGGCCGATCATGAAGAGCGCCATCGACGAGAAGCTGGAGCCCGCCTTTCAGGACGTGCTCCGCAGGAATCCTGGGGAGGTCGAGTTCCACCAGGCCGTGCGCGAGGTCTTCGAGTCCCTCGGCCCGGTGCTGGTGAAGTACCCGGAGTTTGGCGACCACAAGATCATCGAGCGCATCTGCGAACCCGAGCGGCAGATCATCTTCCGCATCCCCTGGCAAGACGATCACGGCGAGGTCCAAATCCATCGCGGCTTCCGCGTGGAATTCAACAGCGCGCTCGGCCCCTACAAGGGCGGCCTCCGGTTCCACCCGTCGGTCTACCTCGGCATCGTGAAGTTTCTCGGCTTCGAGCAAATCTTCAAGAACGCGCTCACCGGGATGCCGATCGGCGGAGCCAAGGGCGGGTCCGACTTCGATCCCAAGGGCCGCTCGGACGGCGAGATCATGCGCTTTTGTCAGAGCTTCATGACCGAGCTCTACCGGTTCCTCGGCGAGTACACCGACGTGCCGGCGGGCGACATCGGGGTCGGCACCCGCGAGGTCGGCTACATGTTCGGGCAGTACAAGCGGATCACGAACCGCTACGAGTCCGGGGTGCTCACCGGCAAGGGCATCGACTGGGGCGGCTCGCTGGTCCGCCCCGAGGCGACCGGCTATGGCGCGACCTTCTTCCTCCAGGAAATGCTCAAGGTGCGTGGGGACACCGTCGAAGGGAAGACCTGCCTGGTCTCGGGCGCCGGGAACGTCGCCATCTACGCGATCGAGAAGCTCCACGCGTTCGGCGCGAAGGTGGTCGCCTGCTCGGACTCGGGGGGCTACGTCTATGACGACCAGGGGCTCGATCTCGAGCTCGTGAAGACGCTGAAGCTCGCCGAGCGGCGACGCATCGTCGACTACACCCGCTACCGCAAGCACGCGAAATACGTGGCGAAGGGCAACATCTGGGAGGTCCCCTGCGAGGTCGCGGTGCCGTCGGCGACCCAGAACGAGATCAACGGCAAGGACGCCGCGCTCCTCGTGAAGAACGGCTGCATCGCGGTGAGCGAGGGCGCCAACATGCCGACCACGCCGGAGGGCATCCGCGTGTTCCTCGACTCGAAGATTGCGTACGGGCCGGGCAAGGCGGCCAACGCCGGGGGCGTCGCCACCTCCGCGCTCGAGATGCAGCAAAACGCGAGCCGCGACGCCTGGACGTTCGAGTTTACCGAGTCGAGGCTCGAGGAGATCATGATCCGCATCCACGACACCTGCTTCGAGACGGCGGAGGCCTTCGGCACGCCGGGCAACTACGTGAACGGCGCCAACATCGCCGCCTTCATCCGGGTCGCCAAGGCGATGGTCGCGCTCGGGCTGGTCTGAGTCGCCGCTCGCCTCGGGCGTCGCGCTCGGCCTCGAGCCGCGCGCTCGGCCTCGAGCCGCGGCGCGGCCGTGCTAGTAGCGCCCGAGGGCCCCTCGGCCCGTCGAGAAGCGACATGGCCTGGCTCGTACTCATTGGTTCGGGGCTCTTCGAAGCGGTCTGGGCGATCGCGCTCGGCAAGTCGGAAGGTCTCAGCCGGCTCACCCCGTCGCTCGTCTTCGCGGGCGGGCTCCTCGTCAGCATGGGCGGCCTCGCGTACGCGATGCGCACGCTGCCGAGCGGCACCTCCTACGCGGTGTGGGTCGCCATTGGCGCGACCGCCACGGTCGCTCACGGGATGCTGACCGGCACCGAGCCCGCGAGCGCGCTTCGGGTACTGCTCATCGCGGGGCTCATCGGCTGCGTCATGGGCCTGAAGCTCACGAGCTAGTCCGACCGCGTGCGCGGGCAGGGGCGGGGGAGCTTCGGGAGGCCGGACCGGCGCGGCCGGCGTCGCGGCCGGGCGCGCTCGGCGCTCGGCGTCGCGCGCGCTCGCCGGCCGCGGGCTCACGTCACGCGGCGGTCTCCCCAGAGCCGCACGCCTCCCGCCATCCCCTCCACGTTCTCGAACACCTCGACGCCCTCCGGCAGCAGGATGCGGAGTTTCTTGGCGTTGCCGCCGCCGAGGTAGAGCTTGTCGAAGTTGAAGATGGGGCGGAGCGTGGTGAGGATCCGGGCGATCCGGCGGTTCCACTTCTTCTTGCCGATCCGCGAGAGCTCGGCGTCGCTCATCCGCTCTTCGTAGGTTCGCCCCTTCTCGAACGGGTGGTGCGCGAGCTCGAGGTTCGGCACCAGGTGCCCGTCCACGTAGAGCCCCGAGCCGAGCCCCGTGCCGAGCGTCAGCACGAGCTCCACGCCGTGACCCGAGATCACGCCGTAGCCCTGGAGATCCGCGTCGTTGATGACGCGCGTCGGGCGGCCGGTGATGCCGCCGATGGCGGCCTCGAGGTCCTGCTCGCGCCAGAGCTCGGTGTCGAGGTTCGGCGCGGTCTTGACCACCCCGCGCACGACGACGCCGGGGAAGCCCACCGCGACGCGCTCGAAGGCGGGCTGCCGCGCGACCATGTCGCGGATGACCGCGAGCACGGCCTCGGGAGCGGCCGGGTGGGGCGTGAGCTCGCGCATTCGCTCGGTGAGCGCGCGCCCCTCGGCGTCGATGACGAGCATCTTGATGCCCGTGCCCCCGATGTCGATCGCGAGCGTGGTCGGGCTGCTCGCTGCTTCGTCGGCCATGCGCTGACTCCTCCGGCTGCCCGGCGAGTGCGCGGGCTCTCGGCGGAGCCTAGGGCATCGCTCGGGGGCCCGCCAAGCCCGGGGAGCATGCGCTCGCGAGCTCCACGGGAGCGTAGAAATGGGACCTCGGCGGTCGAGCGGGCGAGCTTGCCGGCGCGCGCGGCGGCCGGTAGGCTGCGCGGTCTCGTGCCGATCCGCGGGGTTTTCATCGCCGGGGCGCTCGCCGTCGCGGCCGGTTGCGACGCTCCCGCGCCGGGCCGACACCCATTCCGAGGAGTCTTCCCGAGCGCGAGCCCACCGGCTCCGGAGACCACGGTTTCGCGTGAGGCGCCGCCATCGGCCGTCGCCTCGGAGCGCGCTCGCTGTGAGGCGCGGCTCGAGGCGCTCCGCCGCGAGCCGGCGCTGCCGGGCGCTCCCGGGCTCGAGGCGCGCCGCGCGGAGGTGCTCGCGCGCGCGAAGCACGTCCCGGTGTTGTTCCGGCGCCCGCCGGCCGTGAGCGAGGCGGGGGGAGCCGAGGTCGCGATGTATCGCGCGACGCTCGAGCGCTCGGCCGCTCCCGCGTGGGAGCTCATCAAGCTCCGGCGGAACCTGGTGAATCGCCCGGAGGTGGCCCGCGCGCTCCTGCTCCGCGAGGGCTACCTCTACGCCGAGACGCCCGGCATGGCAGCGGCGCTGAGCGAGCTCGTCGACTTGTCGCTGCTGTTCCGCGAGCCTGCGCTCCGGCTCGAGCGCGGCGCGGCGCTCCTCAGCGTGAAGCGGCGAGGCCTCGGCTACGAGTACGCCGACGGCCCGGAGGCGGGTGAGCCCGCGCACCTGCTGCTCTTCGATCGGGTATGGGTCGAGGGGAGCGACCCGGGACCACCGCTCCACGCGGAGCTCCGACCCCTCTCGCGCGCGCTCGGCTTCGAGCGGATGAAGGTCGAGCGGCTGACCGGCGCGGGGCTCGTCGCCGAGCTCCGCTACGGAGACGACTGGGTGCCGACCGCGCTCGAGCTCCGCGGGGCCGAGCTCTCGCTCGGGTGCGAGCTCATCCCGGACGGGAAGCGCGCTCGCGTCGAGGCGGCCCGCGCGCTCGCGGCGCGCGCCGAGAGCGTGCTCGACCTCGAGCGCGCCGCGGTCGATGAGCTCGTGCGCGACGCGCTGCCGTTCGACGAGCCGCGGACGGAGCACGGCCAGCAAGACGGTAACCTCCGTCCGGCGTGGCGCTTCGCCTACGACCACGGCTGGGACTACTACCGATTCAACGACGACACCTACCGCGTCTTCGATCTCCGCGGTCGCCCGATGCCGCCGGAGGTGTGCATCGATTTCGTGACCGACACGCTCGAACGGGCGAGCGGCACCTGGTGGCGCGGCCGGGACGCCGAGCGCGCGCGGCTCACCGGCGGCATCGACTTCGACGCGCTCGACATCGACAACCGCCGGAGCGTGGACGCCTTCCTGCGCTACGCGCGGCGACGCCCCGAGTGGTTCGATGTCTACGATCTGGCGCCCGAGGAGCGCGCGCCGTTCATTCAGCGAGCTGCCTTCTTCTCGCACCTGACCGAGCACGCGGAGCGCTATCGGCCGGGGGACATCATCGCCATTCACGGCCTGCGAAATGACGGCGAGGCGCACTGGCACTCCTTTTTCGTGGTGGAGGCGGATCCGGTGACCGGCGTGCCGACCTTGCTCGCCGGCAACGCCGGTCACCCGCGCGTGCAGCCCTGGGAGCTCGTGATGCGGGCGGCGCCGCTCCGTAGTATCAAGGCGAGGGTGCGCCCGCGGCTCGATTGGCTGGAGGAGCGCCTCGTCGGTCCCAAGCGGGTGGTCGCGGGAGACGCGCCGCACGGCCCGTCGAGCCCGATTTGACGGCGCGGCGCCGGCGCGGCCGCGCGGGCCAGGGCGGCGGACGTGGGCCGCGCGCGGGAACCCGTCTGCACTCGGTGCGGCTCCCCGAGGACGGCTCGATCCGCGGGTTCGCGCTCGCCGACGGTCGCCTCGCGGAGTGAGCGTTGAACTCGAGCGCCGGATCACCGAAGCTTTGCACGATGCTCACTCTCCCGGCGCTGCGCGTGCAGCAGTTCAACCACGATCTCTTCCTCCTCAACGTCAGCGCGGGTGACGTCGAGCAGCTCGTGCGCTTCGAGGCGCTCGGCGACGCAGGCCTCGAGGGCAAGCGGAAGCGCGCACCCGGGCGCGGCGCGCGGGTGAATTGGGAGGAGATCGAGCGACGCGTGCAGACGTCCGAGAAGGCCTTCCAGCGGCCCGTGCTCCGCAAGAAGATCGCGGAGCTCGCCGAGCACTACCGGGCTTGCCGTGACGACGGGCAGGTGCCGGCGATCCCGGGCGCTGTCCTCTTGACCACGGACGAGCCCGCGCGCTTCGAGGCGAGCGACGCGAACCCCTTCGTCGGCGTACTCCACCTCGCGGGAGACGAGGGCTCGGTGCGCGTGCTCGACGGCCAACACCGCCTGCTCGCGCTCGCCGCGCTCCTCACGGAGACCGATCTCTCGGACGCCGAGCGCGGCGCGATCCGCAACCTGCAGGTGCCCGCGATCCTCTTCGCGAGCCTGCCCGCGCCAGCGGTCGTCGAGACGTTCGTGACCATCAACTCCAAGCACACGCGGTTGAACGCGTCGCTGCTCTACGCGCTCAAGGGCCGCCAGCTGTACCCGCAGCCGATCGACCAGCATGTCCACGACGCGATGAAGGCGCTGAACGAGAAGAGCGGAGGCCCGCTCGAAGGCCACATCAAGATGCTCGGCGTCGGAAGCGGCAAGGTCGCGCAGGCGGGGCTCGCGCAGGAGACCGTCACGATGCTGCGCGCGCTCGAGGCCGCGCGGCCCGAGCTCGCGGAGCAGGCGATCGAGAGCGTGGACCGGTTCCTCCCGCTCTACTTCGAGGAGGTGGCGCGGGTGTTCGAGGACACCTGGGCGAGCAAGAAGCACTCGGTGCGGAGCGGTATCGCGCTGCGCGCGTTCATCCAGGCGTCACCGACCGTGCTCTCGGCCGTGCTCGCCTCGGGGGGGGCGCCCCGGCCGATCGTTCGCGCGATGCTCGAGCCCTGGCGCACGCGGGTCGGCGCGGCGCGGTTCGAGACGGCCGGCGCGTGGCGGCTGGAGGCACGCGGCGGTGGCAAGGAGACGACGCGCGTGCTCGCGCGGCAGCTCGTCGAGGCCCTCGGCGCTCCGGGCACGGGGAGCGCGTCGTGAGCCGCGAGGTGGAGGCGCTCCTCGCCGAGCTGGGCGCGGAGGTCGGCGCGGCGGCACGAACAGCGCTCGCACGGGTGTACGAGCGTGGCTTCCGCGACGGGATGGCCACGGCGGGGCTCACGGAGGACGAGCTCGCGCGGCGCGCCGCGATCGTGAGAGCTCCCGCGACGGAGCGACCGCCCGCTGGCCCCGGCGAGGCCGCGCTCGCGCTCGCGCCGGCCACGCGCGCGCCGCTTACGGAGGGCGTGCCCGCTGCGCCACCAGCCGTCGACTGGGACGAGCCCGACGACGGGACAGAGGAAGACTCCGAGCCGGAGCCCGAGGAAGCCGCCTCCGACGGCGCCCCGCGCCCGATCAGCGCCCGCGCCACGGTGGGCACGCTGCTCAAGCGGATCGAGCGCATGTTCCAGCTCGAGCGCTTCGACGTCGACGTGGTCGTCTGTCGCCGCGGAGACCGCACGCGACGCCAGCTCAAGTCGACGACGCGCCTCGGCCACTACCTGCGTGGATGATTGCACGCTTCGAGCGAGGCCCATGGGAGTGGCATCGGTCTGGTGAACAGCGCTCGCCCGTCGTCAGCATTTTCGGCGACGCGCCGCAGTCGATGACCGGCGGGGTGGATGCGGCCGCGAGCCGGAAGCGCCGCGTCGAGGTTCGCCTCTCTGCCAACGTCGCGTGAGACAGCTCCCCCGCCTCGTCACCATCGCGAGCAAGCTTGCCGGAACAGTATGCCCCAATGATGGGGGCGGACTTCACTCGAGGATGAGCTTCCTCGCCTTCACGAGGGTGCGAAGCGTGCTCTCGGCGTTCCGCGCGCTCCGAGCGCGGTCGCGCGGGTCGAACGCGTCACGAGTCGCGGCTGTCTCGGTCACAAGGCGGTTTCGTGACGCGTTCCGCGCGCTCCGCGCCCTGTCCCGAGTGCTCCGAGCGCGGTCGCGCGGGGCGAACGCGTCGCGAATCGCGGCTGTCTCCGTCACAAGGCGGTTTCGCGACGCGTTCCGCGCGCTCCGCGCCCTGTCCCGAGTGCTCCGAGCGCGGTCGCGCGGGGCGAACGCGTCGCGAATCGCGGCTGTCTCCGTCACAAGGCGGTTTCGTGACGCGTTCCGCGCGCTCCGAGCGCGGTCGCGCGGGGCGAACGCGTCACGAATCGCCGTTGTCTCGGTCACAAGGCGGTTTCGCGACGCGTTCCGCGCGCTCCGCGCCCTGTCCCGAGTGCTTCGAGCGCGGTCGCGCGGGGCGAACGCGTCGCGAATCGCGGCTGTCTCCGTCACAAGGCGGTTTCGCGACGCGTTCCGCGCGCTCCGCGCCCTGTCCCGAGTGCTTCGAGCGCGGTCGCGCGGGTCGAAAGCGTCACGAGTCGCGGCTGTCTCGGTCACAAGGCGGTTTCGCGACGCGTTCCGCGCGCTCCGCGCCCTGTCCCGAGTGCTCCGAGCGCGGTCGCGCGGGGCGAACGCGTCTCGAATCGCCGTTGTCTCGGTCTCGACGACCACCGGCAGCGCCGGGCGCGTCACTCTCCGGAGACCGCTCGAGGTAGCTCGACCACCGGCGCAACGTCCCCGTCGCGGACTCGCGCTTCTCAGTGAGGTCAGCCGCCGTCTTCGCGCTCAGTCGCCGTCTTCGCGCTCGGCCGCCCTCTTCCCGCTCAGCCCGTCCCGCAAACTTCGCGTCAAGAGCGCCTGGAATCGGAGTATCGTGAAAGGCGT
Organism: Polyangiaceae bacterium; assembly: GCA_035063585.1. Classification (GTDB taxonomy): domain Bacteria; phylum Myxococcota_A; class Polyangia; order Polyangiales; family Polyangiaceae; genus JAPSGB01. Next base: position 1,210 of record JAPSGB010000069.1, on the reverse strand, counting down.
GGAGCGCTCTGATCCCGCGGTGAGCAGGTGGGTAGGTGCGACGTCGCCGCGCGCCTCGGCGCGGGCCTCGACGTCGCCGCGCGCCTCGGCGCGGGCCTCGACGTCGCCGCGCGCCTCGGCGCGGACCTGGACGTCGCCGCGCGGCTCGCGTCGGGCGCGGCCGGTGCTCGGGTTCGCGGCAGCGAGCCATGCAGCCGGCTCGCTGACGGACGGGCCCGGCGGGAGGCGTCCATGAGCATGCGAAGATTCGCGGCGCTCTCGCTCGCCGCGACGGTGAGCGCGTGCGCGCTCATCGCCGGGATCGACGAGGACTATCGCGGGCCGGGGGGAGGGAGCGGCGGAGCGGACGGCTGTAGTCCAGCGTCTGGATGCTCCGAGTGTAGCGGCTGCTTCGAGAAGTGCCTCTGCCAGCAGGATGACGTCGCCGCGTGCACGGCGGCCTGCGCTTCCGGCACCGGCGGGACGCCCGGCACGGGCGGCACCAGCGGCAGCGGAGGAGGAGGGGGTCTGGGCGGCGCGGCCGGCGTCGCGGGGAGCAGCGGCACCGGCGGCACTGGCGGCACTGGCGGGGCGACTGGCGGCACTGGCGGAGGCGGCGCAACCGAGCCGCCGAGCTGCGCGGACCCCGGCGCGGGTCGGACGGACTGTAGCGGCCTGAGCGGTAACGAGAGCTGCTGCACCTCGCTGTCGGTGAAGGGCGGGACGTTCTACCGGGACTACATCGAGCGCCCGACGGAGCCCTACACGACCAAGAGTTACCCGGCGACGGTCGCCAATTTCCGGCTGGACAAGTACGAGGTGACGGTGGGCCGTTTCCGGAAGTTCGTGGAGGCGTGGGTTGGCGGGTGGCGTCCGGTGGCGGGAGCAGGCAAGCACACGCACCTGAACGGCGGTTTGGGCCTCGTGAACAGCGGGGTTGGCGGCGGCAATGAACCGGGCTGGGACGTGAGCTGGTCGAGTGAGCTCGCGCAGTCGCCCGCTGCTTGGAACACCAACCTCGCCTGCGACTCGAGCTATCAGACCTGGACGCCGTCAGCCAGTGGGAACGAGCATCGCCCCATCAACTGCGCGAGCTGGTACGAGCTCTACGCGTTCTGCATTTGGGACGGCGGGTTCTTGCCGAGCGAGACGGAGTGGCACTACGCGGCGTCGGGCGGGAGTGAGCAGCGGAAGTACCCCTGGGGGAACACCGACCCCGGTGCGAACGCGG
>JAPSGB010000068.1:0-13291 GCA_035063585.1 Polyangiaceae bacterium | reverse complement strand
CGAGGCTAGCGGCGTGCAGCACGCCGCTGACGGCATCGCCGAGGGAATCCACTCGCCTGGCGTGGATCGTGTCGCCGAACAACTCGTCCACGAAGCGCCGGACGCTCTTCGGCTTCAGGCGGGAGCTCGGACGTCGCTGCGGCATGTCGGATTGGGCCAAGGATGGTGTCATCATGCCCCGTTGGACGCGTCACGCCCCGATGGATTCAACTTCGCCCCCGTGTTTCCGAAAATTTCGCCGCAGAACGAGGGGATCCCTCAGATGGAAACCAACTCACCTTCAGTCGCTATACCGAAACGCCTGCGGCCCTTCTGCGCTCGTCAGACCTGACGCCGCCCTGCTCGTGACAACCGTCCCATGCGAGAGTTCGTGATCGCGGATCAGATGTTCGTCGAGACGCTCGTGACGATGTTGACAGCAGCGACGTTGGTCGAAGGCATGACGGCGTCGGCGGCTGTAGCGACGAGGGCGTCATGGTCGTGAACGAGGTGGCAAGAGGAGATCAGCCTGACAGGTCGCGGAGCGATGGGCCGTCGACCTTCACGGAGTGGACTGGCGTCGGAGTCGGCTGAGCAGCGCGCCGACGAGAGCCCGGGCGGGGGGCGCGGTGGGCGAGGAGATTTTCGAGCGGGGGCTCTGCCTGCCGAGCGGCTCCTCGCTCACGGATGAAGAGCGTGCCCGGGTGGTGGCGGCGTTTCGGCGGGCGGTTGGCGCCGCCTGAACGGCCGTTCCGGCTCGTGGAGGCCGAGCCGAATGATTCCGCGCCGTCAGGCAACCCAAACCCGATAGTAGAGCCCCACGGCGAGAGGAGGCCGCCTGCTTGCCGGGGGCGCGGTCACGCGGCACCATCTGGCTCCGCCGAACGCGCTTGATTGGGATCATGCTTCGCACCGCCACCCGCGCCCTGCAGATCATCGTCGATCTCGCGATCTTGTCGGCGGCCTACTGGCTCGCGTACCTGCTCCGGTTCGACGGGCACCCGCCGCTCCAGATGGTGAAGCGGCTGATGTTCACCTGGCCGTACGTGGTGGGGCTCGAGTACCTGGTGCTGAGCCTCTTCGCGGTGCCGCGGTTCGCGTGGCGGTACGTCGGGCTCCGCGAGGTCGGCCGGGTGCTCTGGGCGACGTCGGCGGCGACCGCCGTGCTCCTCGCGGTGCGGGTCGTTGCCGGCCTGTACGTCGCTCGCTGGGGCTATCTGCAGTACGCGCTCGTGCCGGCCGGCGTCATCCTCGTGAACTTCGCGCTCGGGTTCCTCGGGGTCGCCGGCGTGCGGGTGCTCCGGCGGATCGAGGCCGAGCGCTCGGCGAACCACCGGCTCGCCGCCTCCGAGCGGCCGGAGCTGGTGCCGACGCTGCTCATCGGTGCGGGGCGCGGCGGGGTGATGGTCGCGCGCGAGATCGCGGGCCGGCCCGATCTCGGGATCGTGCCGGTCGGTTTCCTCGATGATGACGCGGCGAAGGCCGGCACCATCATCCACGGCATCACGGTGCTCGGGTCGATCGCTGAGATCGCCAAGTTTGCCAAGCGCACGGGGGCGCAGCAGGCCCTGCTCACCATCGCGAACGCCCCGCGCACGGTCACGCGCAGGATCGTGCAGGCCTGCGAGCGCGCCGGGCTACCCACGAAGGTGGTGCCCGGGCTCTACCAAATCCTCGAAGGGAAGGTGAGCCTCACGCGGGTCCGTCCGGTGTCGATCGAAGATCTGCTCGGGCGCGAGGCGGTGAAGCTCGACACCGAGCGCATCGGCGAGTTCCTCACCGGGAGGCGCGTGGTCGTCACCGGCGCCGGCGGCTCGATCGGCTCGGAGATTTGCCGGCAAGTGGCCCGCCACGCGCCGGCCCGGCTCGTGCTCGTCGAGCGCTCCGAGTACGCGCTCTTTCGCATCCACGAGGAGCTGAAGGGCGCGTTCCCGGCGCTCGAGCTCACGCCGAGCATCTGCGACGTGTGCGACGGCGCGCGGGTCGAGGCCGTCTTCACCGAGCACGAGCCGGAGGTGGTGTTCCACGCAGCAGCCTACAAGCACGTGCCGATGATGGAGCTGAACCCCGGCGAGGCGCTCAAGAACAACGTGTTTGGCACCAAGGTGGTGGCTGACGCGGCGCGGAATCACGCGGCCCGCGCCTTCGTGCTCATCAGCACGGACAAGGCCGTGAACCCGTCGAGCATCATGGGGGCGACGAAGCGGATCGGAGAGAAGTACATCCAGGCGCTCTCGAACGGCTCAGGCACGAAGTACCTGGCGGTGCGCTTCGGGAACGTGCTCGGCTCGACGGGCTCGGTGATCCCGATCTTCAAGCGTCAGATCGCCGCCGGCGGCCCCGTCACCGTGACGCACCCCGAGATGAAGCGGTACTTCATGACCATCCCCGAGGCGAGCCAGCTCGTGCTCGAGGCGAGCGCGATGGGTGAGGGCGGGGAAATCTTCGTGCTCGACATGGGCGAGCCGGTGAAAATCGCCGATCTCGCCGAGGAGCTCATCCGCCTGAGCGGGTTCACCCCCGGCGCTGACATCAAGATCGAGTTCACCGGCGTGCGCCCGGGCGAGAAGCTCTTCGAGGAGCTCGGCTTCGACGCCGAGCAGATGTCGAAGACGGCGCACCCGAGCATCTACATCGGCAAGCTCGCCCCCGCGACGCTCGCCGAGGTCACCACGGCCATCGAGGAGCTCCACTGTCTGGTCGGCGAGACCTCCGTCGCGACCGTGCGGAGCGCGCTCCGGCGGCTCGTGCCGGAGATCTTGCCGGATGGGGAGATACCTGTATCGAAGCGCGCTCACGCACCGGCAACGCCGGAAGCGCTCGAGCGGGTTAGCGTTCTCACGCCGATCTCCCAAGCCTAGACGGCCGCTCTTGGTGGCAAACGAAACGCAGACCGATGCCGCAACCGGGCTAGGTGAAGGATTGTCGAGAGGACACGAAATGATCGAAGTGACGCGGGATGATCTAGTGGGCTCGCGTGAACCCCGGAGTCTTCGCAGACTGACGTTGGAGGCCATGGCGGCGAGTGAGCGAGAGGCTCGGCTCGAGTACATCCGAGGCCATGGGAGTTCACAGGCCGATCGCTGGCTCGAGTTCGCGAAGGTGAACTTGGTCGGGCCCGTCGTGGCGCACGCGCTGCTTGACGCCTTCGGGAAGGACTCGAGCGTGGCTGATGAGTGTCGCGCGCTTCATGATCGATCTCTCAATCGGATGCGGGTCATGCTTTCAGAGCTCGACGGTGTCGCCGCAAGCCTCGGGCGAGAGGGGATTCGAATGGTCGCGCTCAAGAACGCTGGGATTGCGAGGGGGATTTTCCCGTGCGCCGGCTGCTGCCCGATGGGTGACTTGGATGTGCTCGTGGATCGCGACCGGTTTCGGGATGCCCACGCGCTGATCATCGAGCAAGGCTTCTCGCTCGCGACGCGCGGGACGGTCGAGGCTGCGGACCTCGAGGAGGGCGAAGCGCATGGTGGCACCGAGTATGTGAAGCAAACCGCGGGTGAGGAGGTCTGGTTCGAGCTCCAATGGCGGCCGATCGCAGGCAGATGGATACGCCGTGACCAAGAGCCAGTCGGTGCTCACCTCATAGCGCGCTCTGTGCCGATCGATGGCACGGAGGTTCGGCTGTTAGCACCGGAAGACAACATGCTGCAGGTTGCGCTCCACACCGCCAAGCACACGTATGTGCGTGCGCCTGGGCTACGGCTCCACACCGATGTGGATCGCCTGACGGCCTTCAATCCACCGAACTGGGCGAACTTGGCGGGAATGACCGAGGAGCTTGACGTGCGAACCGCGGTCTACTTCTCGCTTGCATTCGCAAGGGCACTCCTCGGAACCCCGGTGCCGAAGGACGTGCTGACGAGACTCGCTCCGCCATGGTGGAAGACTCAGGCGATCGTGCGTTGGCTCCGAGCGATCGATGTCTTCGACCCGGAGGCGAGCAAGTTCAACCGACCCGAGATGATGGTATTTGCAGCGATGCTTTACGATGACGCGGAGGGGCTCCTCGCGTCGGCGCTGGATAGTCAGCGCTCGGAGCTCACTTGGAGAAACGCGCATCGATTTCTCGGGCGGGGATTTTCTCGGATGAAGGATATCGTCACTCGTTATCAAGCCTGACTGAGCCCCGAGCCTGCTCGATGAACGCTCACGCTGCACAGCCGGGCGCTTCACCTGTGACGCGTCAGAATTGCTCTGGCAGTAGTGTCACGAACGCTCGGTGAAGGTGAGGCGTGGTGCGGCGGAGATGATCTCAGAGCGGCGCGAGCGTGCTGGCCGGCTCACGCAAGTCCACGAGCTCGTGACGTACGTCCGCCGCGCTCTCGAGCTCATGGTGCAGTCCGCCCGGGCGTCGCACGCGGACCGTTCGCCAGCCGAGCTCGTGCGGCGCGATGAAGTCCTTCTGAGGATTGTCGGCGACGTAGACGCACTCGGTTCCTGATACGCCGAGCCTCTTCTCGACGAGCTGAAAGGCGTCGAGGGCGGGTTTTCCAGCGTTTGGGCCGAGCGCGGCGGTGAACACGATCGGCTCGAGCCACTGCTCCAGGCCCAGCGCTCGAGCCTTGGCCTGTTGGCTGGCGAGCGGACCGTCAGTGATGGCGGCGAGTTGGAAACGGCCGTGGAGCGCCTCGAGCGCAGCGCGAGCGTCCGGGAGGAGCGTGATGTCGGGTGTGTGAGCGCGGTAGCGGTCGACGAGTGCGCGAACGTCCGCGCCGCCGGCCGCGACGCCACAGTCAATCAGCACCCGATTGAAGATGTCTCCGCGTGCTCCGAGAAGAAAGAGTTGCCAAGCGCGTTCGCCGAAGTTCGCGATGCCCCAGCGCTCCTCGGCGTAGGTGCTGAGCGACGCGAAGCCGCTTCGGACGTAGTCGCGCTCGAGGTAGAGGGTGTCGTCGATGTCGAAGACGACCGCTCGGACGGCGCTCATCGAAGGCCGGCCTCTTCCGCGGAGACGAACACGGCGTCGTCATAGCGGAGCATGACGCGGTCACCTTCCCAGGCGGTTGCGCTCGCGGTCGAGGGTAGGCCGAGGAGCTCTTCGATGAGCCACCGCGGGTAATTCGCGCCCGCCTCGCACGAGAGCGGAAACCCGCCGCCGAAGCGGGCGTTGACTTCGATGATGTTGAGCTCGCCGGACGCTTCATCGAGGAAGATCTGGACGTTGAGGCCGCCGTAAGCGCCGGGGAGCGCCTCGCAGGCGCGCTGCGCGAGGCTCTCGAGAGGCTCGGAGCGAACGGTGAGCCCCTTGCTGATTTCTCCGCCGCGGACCTCCAGGCGTCTTCGCGGGACGGCGCAGACGCACTTCCCGGAGCGGTTCGCGAGCGCGTCTATCGTGAACTCGTGCCCGGGAGCGATCGTCTGGACGATGAACCCGCCGGCGCTCGTCGCCGTTCGCAGCGCCGCTTCGTCATGCACCCGGGCGACCCCTTGCGATAGGCTGCCGCCGCGTGGCTTGACGATGAGGGGGAAGCGCCATGACCCCGGGGCCGCGAGGAGCTCTTCCGGCTCTGTCTGGCGCACCGTGGGCAGCCCGGCTTCGGTGAGCCAGCGGTGGGTGTTCACCTTGTCGCCCGCGATCGCGACGGCTTCCGGCGAGGAGACCGCGACCTCGATGCCTTCGCTGCGGAACTCCTCGCGGTGAGCGGCGTAGATGGGCAGCTCGGTGTCGATCGTTGGGATGATGAGCTTGACGCGGTGTTGCCGGCAGAGCTCGAGCATCACGGGGACGAACTCGTCCGACGTACAGCGGGGGACCACGAGGCCGAGATCTGCGTGGTGGAACGTCGCGGAGAGCCGAACCATGTCCGTCGCGATGACCTTGCCGGCGAGCCCGAGGTCGCGGAGGGCTCGGCGGAAGAGATCCACCAAGATCACGCGGCGGCCCGCCGAGGAGACGAGGACGTTGAGTTCGCTCATGCGCTCTCCGCGATGCGCGGGCTCCCCAAGAATTCAGGCATGGTGGCGTGCCCTTCCTGGTTGATCCCGTCGCGCCGTACGACCTTCAGGAGCGTGGAGAGCAGGATCTTCGCGTCGACGAGCAGCGAACGATGGTCGACGTACCAGACGTCGAGCTCGAACTTCTCCTCCCAGCTGATGCTGTTTCGGCCGTTGGCTTGAGCCCAGCCGGTGATCCCGGGCCTTACCTCGTGGCGGCGAGCTTGCCGAGGGGAATACCGGGGCAGGTAGCGCATGAGGAGGGGACGCGGCCCGACGAGGCTCAGATCTCCGCGGAGGACGTTGAAGAGAGCGGGGAGCTCGTCGATGCTCGTGGCGCGAAGGAAGCGCCCGACGCGCGTGAGGCGAGCGGCATCGAACTCCGGGCCTTCCTCGCCGGGGCGAGCCGCGCGCATGGTGCGAAACTTCATCAATCGGAAGGGCTTACCGCCGAGCCCGGGGCGATCCTGCTGGAAGAGAACCGGGCGGCCCATCGAAGCGAGCACGGCAACGGACGCGCCGAGGAGCACCGGCGAGATGACGACCAGGCCGAGCGCGGTGCCGGTGAGCTCGACGACGCGCTTCGTGGCCTCGTAAACGGCCCGGGCTTCCGCAGGGCCGGCGTCGATTTCATGAAGAAAATCGAGCCATCGGCGGGCGAGTTGGCGCAGGTCGTAGTGCTCGGCGTGCGCTGCGGCCGAGCGAGCGCGGAGCTCGGCGAGCTCGCTCGGGCTGGTCGACCAGCGAGCCAGTGTCGCCGCGAGCTCACCGGCTTCGCCGGGGCTCACGACAGCGCCGCAGCCGTGACGACGAACCAGCGTCGCGAGATCGGACCTCGCGGGGGCAACCGCGAGGATGGCGCTCCCCGCGGCCATGGCGCTGAACGCCTTGCTCGGTACGCAGGTCGCTTCGGCTGCGTCAGCGAGGGTCGTCAGGCTGATCGCGCATCGAGGGAGCAGGCGCGCCCAGGCGCGGTCTTCGAGGGGTGGCTCGAAGCGGACGCGCTCGGCGGGGAGACCCTTCCACGCTTCGCGGAGGTGCTCCACGCCAGGACCGGACGCCGCGAGGAGGACGGCGAGTGAGCCGTGTTCGCGCTCCGCTGCGAGCGCGCGCGGTACGGCTTCGCCGAGCGTCCGCCAGTCGTGCATGAGGCCGAAGTTCCCAACGTAAGCCGCGACCGTCTTCCCTGCGCACCAGCGCTCGAGCTCGCTCTCGGGGGCCGGGTCGCCGAGGTTCGAGGGGATGAACTCTTCGGCGTCAGCGCCCGTCTCGAGGACGATCGCCCGGCGCGGTGCGCCATAGCGCTTCGAGGCGTGTTCCGCCATTCGGTCGCCGATGAACACGACGCCGTCCGTCGCGCGAAAGAGCGCACGATTCATCGCCTCGGCGATGCGGGTGAGCGGCGTAGCGGCGCCGTGCGCCATGCCCGCGGCGTCGAGCGCATCAGGATAGAGGTCATAGATCAACGGCACGACCCGGCGCCCGTGCAAGGGGCGTGTCGCGACGAGGAGCCAGGGCAGAAAGAAGGGGTTCGTCGTCGGGATGAGGAAGTCGTCTTCACCGGCAATCGCGAACAGCACAGCTCGCGCGGGATATGCGAGCATCGACCGCGCACGCGCCGCGAGCCGGCCGAGCTTGCCGCGCGCCATGAGGCGGCGCCATGCGGGGGGCTCGTACTCACTCGAGACCTCGGCGGCGGCGCCGAGGTCTCGTAGTCGGCGGGCGAGACGATCCATCGGGCCGCCGCTGACGCTCGAGAAAATGCGGAGGCGAGGCACCATCGATGAAAGGTAAGGGGATCGTTCGCGCACGGGCGATTCAGGCGGCAGGAGGTTGTGCGATGGGTTGCGGTTACTTGAACTTTGAGGAGGATCGAGCGTTCTTGTAGAAACGATGGGTAGCGTGATCGATCGCGAATGCCAGTATTCGGTGCGGGAAACAGGGTTGGGGTGTGATAAAATGGTCGAGCTCGTGAGAGGAGCGAAGCTCGAGCATCCGCAATGTAAAGGACCAAGCTCTAAGATAACGATTGAATAGTTCGCTCAGGTAATCTCATTTGCCTAAAATTGTCGCGCTCCAACCGTTATTCTAGGGGCTGATTTTACACGCTGATTCACGAAGCTCTCATCGCGAATGAAGAGGGTGTTTCCGGAGTCGCAATTCTTTCCGTCGAGTGAACGGAGCCTGCGCGTGAAGGGCTCGTACGAGAAGGTCTCGAAGCCGTGGCTGGCGAGGGTGCGGACGATATCGGCGTCGTCATAGCCGTAGCGCGAGCCGCTGCCATTGAGCTCGAGGATGATGGCGCGAAGGGACGGGCGTGCGAGGAGCGCGTGAGCGCCGGCGAGCGCGGGCGTCTCGAAGCCCTCCACGTCGATCTTCATGAGCGCAGGGGACTCTTCCGCGAGGGCTTCGTCGAGGGTAGTCACCTCGACCTCGAGGGTATTCGCGTGCTCTTCGCCGGCGGCGAGCGCGTGGTTCACCGTGTCGCGATCCGCCGTGAACCTCAATTTCCCGCGCAGGTCCCCGACGCCTTGATTGAGCGCGGTCACCCGCTGTTCGAGGTGATTCAGCCGAAGGTTGTCCACGAGCCGGCCGTAAGTGCTCGGGATGGGCTCGAAGGCGACGGCGCGCGCGCCGATCGCTGCCGCCGCGAGGAGCGTGTAGGAGCCCGCGTTCGCACCGACATCGACGAAGAGATCTTCCGGACGCAGGAAGTGCAAGAGGAATCCCATGTCCGGGAACTCGTGCAGGCCCATGTAGACGTTCCCGGTGAGCCCCGTCTCTCCGCGTGAGACGCGAAACCGCGCGCCATTCACCCAGTCGAAGATGATGGCGCCAGGGACGAGCCGCGTTCCAAGCTGCCACTTCGCGAACCGCGCGACCGCACGCAGCTCGTGACCCCGGTTCAGCGGGTGGGTGGCAATGCTGCGGAGGACCCGCGCCAGCGCCATCACCGGCTCACCAGAGTTCGAGACGCTGCGAAACTACGGCCGAGCTTGCGCTCCCCGCGCCGCCGGCCGCGCCGTAGAGACCATGTCATCGGAAGGCTCGTAAGCTACCACGGCCTCCGCCCCTCGCCGAGGGGCCCGCCGTCGCCGGTCGCGACGGGCGCGCACGGTTCGCGCCGCCGGTCGCGACGGGGCGCGAGTCACGGTTCGCCGCCGCCGGCCGCGACGGGGCGCGCACGGTTCGCGCCGCCGGCCGCGACGGGGCGCGCACGGTTCGCGCCGCCGGCCGCGACGGGGCGGCATGATTCCTCGGGGCAGGGCGGTGAGGCGCGCGCTCGAGCAGGAGAAGGGCGGGCTGTACGGCGCGTCGCGCTCGGGACGCGTCGCGAAACGGGGTTGTGGGGGAGACAGAGGCGATTCGTGACGCGTTCGGGGCGCACGAGGGGGCTCGGGGGACGCGGGACGCGTCGCGAAACGGGGTTGTGGGGGAGACAGAGGCGATTCGTGACGCGTTCGGGGCGGGTGACGGGGCTCGGAGGGCGCGGGACGCGTCGCGAAACGGGGTTGTGGGGGAGACAGAGGCGATTCGTGACGCGTTCCGGGCGGGTGACGGGGCTCGGAGGGCGCGGGACGCGTCGCGAAACGGGGTTGTGAGGGAGACAAGGCCGATTCGTGACGCGCCGCCGCGACGTGACGCGCCGCCGCGACGTGACGCGCCGCCGCGACGTGACGCGCCGCCGCGACGTGACGCGCCGCCGCGACGTAAAGCGCCGGCCGCGCCGTAAAGCGCCGCTGCGCCGTAAAGCGCCGCCGCGCCGTAAAGCGCCGGCCGCGCCGTAAAGCGCCGGCCGCGCCGTAAAGCGCCGCCGCGACGTAAAGCGCCGCCGCGCCGTAAAGCGCCGGCCGCGCCGTAAAGCGCCGGCCGCGACGTAAAGCGCCGGCCGCGACGTAAAGTGCCGGCCGCGACGCAAAGTGCCGGCCGCGACGTAAAGCGCCGGCCGCGCCGTAAAGCGCCGGCCGCGACGTAAAGCAGCGGCCGCGACGTAAAGCGCCGGCCGCGACGCGCCGCCGGCCGCGACGGGCCGGCAGGAACCCCGGAGCGGAGAGGGGAGGTGAGGTGAGGTGACGTGAGGGGGACTGAGGCGCGACGTGGTGCCGGCGGCGGCGGGGTGAGCGCTCGGCGCGCCGATCAGAGGCTCCGCGGCACCACCGCGAAGTTCGGATAGTTGCGATAGTAGGTGTCGGAGTCACCCGAGAAGTTGCCGTCCGGGCGATCGGCGCGGGAGTCGAAGGTGCGCCAGGCGTCGGCGCCCTTCGGGTTCGAGCTGTCGGCGGCCGTCGCCGCTCCGATCTGGAGGTTCGCGGGGAAGCCGGTCGCGGCGTAGGGGTAGCCCGTCATCTTGCCCGCGTGCCACTCGGTGTCTTGGAGCTTGCCGAGCTCGGTGAGCATCGCAGGCTCGTTGCACTCGAGCCCGACCAGCGTCGGGAAGTTGCGCGCGTAGACCTCCTTGAACGTCGTGAGGTGCGCCTCGTCCGGGGCGACCACGATGAGGGTGTACGACGCGGCGAGCAGCCAGCAAAAGCCGCTCTTCGGGTCCGACTTCCAGTCGGTGAGCGTGCCCGTCTCGAAGCGCGTCAGCCAGTCGCGGAAATCCGCGGCGCCCGCGAAGTCGAGCTCCGCGGCGTGCCCGGCGGACCACGAGAGGAACGCGTGCTGCCAGGTCGCGATGCCCGCGTGGTCGATGCCATCGGCGGAGTAGGCGAGCTCGCCGTTCGTCATGAGGAGCCCGAGGGGACTCGCGCCCGCGGCGTGCGAGAAGCGCTGGTTATAATCCTCGAGCGAGTTCGCGACGCTCGCGCCGTGCTCGGCCTTCAGCGGATGAGTGTCCGGCAGGAGCCAGGCCGCGTTCGCGAGGTTGCGGAGCACCCAGGCCTGGCCGCGCACCTGACCGTACGCGCCGCCGACCAGGCCGCGCTGGTAGTCGCGGTACGGCGGGTTCGGGTAGAGGAGGTTGTACGAGGCGCCGAACGCGAGCTCGCTCATGTAGTAGTACGAGCCGGTCACCAAGTAGGGGACGTAGCTCCAGGTCGGTTGGTGCGCGGCGTCCCACTCGTTCGGGTTGCCGGTGTTGTACCAGATGCTCCCGTCGCAGCCGCTGACGACCGCGTTGTCCGTGCAGTTCGGGAGCAGATCCTTCGCCCATTTCTGGGACGTCTCGCTGGTCCCCTTGGCCGCGTCCTGCGCGTAGCGCCAGTTTACGACCGTCACGTAGGGGTGCCGCTCGATGCTCAGGGGCCAGCCCGTCGCGGCGTCGCGATAGTGCACGCTGTACGCGCCGAGCGCGTCGGCGTTCGCGAGCATCCAGCGATACGCGCGCACGTCCGGATGGACCACGTAGACGCTGGTCCACCGCGGGAGCGGGCCGATCGCGGGCTGCGCGCCGGTGTTGCCCATCGTCTGGGTCTGGTCGCAGTGCTCGAGCGGGTCGCACGACTGCCGGACCTTCTCGAGCAGCGCGTCGTCGGGTGTGAGCGCCTGATAACGAGAGATCGCGCGACTCTCTTGGAGGTATCCGGTGTCCTGCCGCAGGTAGACGTTCGGGGCCGCGTCGTTCCACGAGAGCACGCGGTGCCAGCGGGTGCCCATGTATTGGGTGAGCGCCGGGCTCGTGTAGGACGCGGTGCCGCTCGTGAGCGTCGCCGTGTACACGGGTTGCCCCTGCGGCGCGTAGGCGTCGACGTTCTCGACGATGACGTCCGTCTCGACCGCGCCGACGGTGCCGGGCGCGTCGCCAGCGTACGCGCGGATCGCGAAGCTCACCGTGAGGTTCGGCGCGACCGCGCCGTCGCTCGCCTCCGCCTGCCCCCGCACCACCCACTCGCTGGCGAGCGGACCCGAGAGCCACTCGTCGCAGGTCGTGTCCCACGGCTTGCACGCCGCGCTCGACGCCTCGAGCAGCGCGCGCGCGTGCGCCTCGTATTTCTTGCCGCCGAGCTCGAACGTGGCGACGGTGTCCCACGCGGTCGCGAGGAGCGCGGCGGGCGTGAGCGCTTCCCCCGCCAGCGGATCGCCCGTCGCGAGCACGAGCTTCGCTTCCGCGTTCGCCGCGAGCGACGGCACCTCGAAGGTGAGGATGACGTGCTTCAGGCTGCCGTCGGCGTGGGTCGCCTTCACGTCTTGCTGGACCTCGACGGGCGCGCCGTCGAGCGTGGCGGTGAGCGCCGCGCCCGCGGGCACCTCGCCCTTGCGAAAGACCTGCCCGAAGGTGATCGGCGCGCCCGCGAGCGGCGTCGCGCCGAGGTTCTCGACGGTGTGCGTGACGATCGGCTCGCCGGGTTGCCTCGGCGTCGCGCCGGCCGAACCGCCGGTGCCCACCGCGCCGCCCGAGCCCGCGGAGCCGCCCGAGCCGCCTCCGCGCGCGTCATCTTCGCTCGAGCCCGAACAGGCCGCGAGCGCGAGGCCGAACAGACAGTACCCGAAAATATGTGCGATCTTCATGTGTCGACTTCTGATGTCATGCAGCGGGCGTCCGCGCGCATTCTACATGGACGCGCGCGAGCGCGGAACCGCCGCGAGCAGGAGGAGAGCATGCCAGCGCGTCGCGGCCGGCGGCGCGACGCGGAGGACGTCGGGCCGCGCCGCTGGACGCGACGCTGGTCGCGACGCTGGACGCGACGCGGAGGGACGGCGGGCCGCGCCGCTGGACGTGACGCGGAGGGACGGCGGGCCGCGACGCCGGTCGCGACGCGGAGGGACGGCGGCCGCGATGTTGGACGCGACGCGGAGGGACGGCGGGCCGCGACGCTGGACGTGACGCGGAAGGACGGCGGGCCGCGCCGCCGGCCGCGACGCGGAGGGACGGCGGGCCGCGACGCCGGTCGCGACGCTGTTCGCGCCGCTGGACGCGACGCTGGACGCGACGCTGTTCGCGCCGCTGGACGCGACGCTGTTCGCGCCGCTGGACGCGACGCGGAGGGACGGCGGGCCGCGACGCTGGACGCGCCGCTGGACGTGACGCGGAGGGGCGGCGGGACGCGCCGCCGGCCGCGACGCGGAAGGACGGCGGGCCGCGCCGCCGGCCGCGACGGGCCGGCCAGATGACCGGAACGCTCGAGCGGTTGCGGTGTGACGCGTTGGGGGACACGCGGGCGCGGGACGCGTCGCGAACCGGGGTTGTGAGGGAGACAAGGTCGATTCGTGACGCGTTCGGGGCGTGCGACGGAGCTCGGAGGGCGCGGGACGCGTCGCGAAACGGGGTTGTGAGGGAGACAGAGGCGATTCGTGACGCGTTCTGGGCGTGCGACGGAGCTCGGAGGACGCGGGACGCGTCGCGAAACGGGGTTGTGAGGGAGACAGGGGCGATTCGTGACGCGATCTGGGCGAGCGACGGAGCTCGGAGGACGCGGGACGCGGCGCGACTCGGGGA
>JAPSGB010000067.1:0-13815 GCA_035063585.1 Polyangiaceae bacterium | reverse complement strand
GGAACGAGCATCGCCCCATCAACTGCGCGAGCTGGTACGAGCTCTACGCGTTCTGCATTTGGGACGGCGGGTTCTTGCCGAGCGAGACGGAGTGGCACTACGCGGCGTCGGGCGGGAGTGACCAGCGGAAGTACCCTTGGGGGGGCACCGACCCCGGCGCGAACGTGAACCTCGCCATCTACGGCTGCTACTACAGTGACTCACAGAGCTGCACAGACGTGACGGACATCGCTCCAGTGGGCTCGGCGCCGGGCGGCGCAGGGAAGTGGGGCCAGCAGGACCTGGCGGGAAACGTGTGGGAGTGGGTGCTGGATTGGTACGCGGACTCTTATGAGGCGTCTTGCGATAATTGCGCCAATACGACGCAGTCCTCCATCCGGGTGCGCCGGGGCGGCGATTTCTTCAAGGACGGGCCGCTCCTGCTCTCGCCGTTCCGCGGCCGCGACTACCCCTCGTTTCGTAGCTACGACCTCGGGGGCCGCTGCGCCAGGACCCCGTAGCGGAATGCTCGCACGATAACGGCTCGTCAATTCCCCTTGACCGTTGATACTCGAGCGCTCGACCCCCAGGACGCGGAAGTAGTCGAGAGGTGGCAAAGAGCGAAGAGCCGGAGCCGCCGGGGTCCGGCGCGGAGCCCCCGGTCCGGAGCGGAGCCCGGCTCCGCCCGCCACCTTTGCCCTCCGACTCGAGGAGGTGACCGGGTCGGTGATGACGCGCGCGCCCTCTCGCGTGACTTGCTCGGCCCGCTCGGCGAAGGCCGCCAACGCGTCGCGGAGCCGCCCCGTGAGCACGTGGTCGAGCGTGCGGCTCCTCTATCCCCTCGTGATTCCGCGCCGGACCGGCATCATCCTCCCCCCCGCGTAGGTGAGATCAAGGCGAGTTGGCTCTCTTCCGAACGCTGCCGCCGGGGCGGGCAAACGCCCGAGGTCGGCTCGTGATCGCGCTCGACGACGCCGCGCCAGCGCGGCCGCGCGGCCCACGGCGCGGGCGTGGTCCTCGCGCGGGAACCCGTCTACACTCGGTAGCGGAGCCGGGCGCGCGGCGGTAGTTGGAGGTTCGACATGACGTGGTGCGAACGAGCGGCGGCGATGCTGCTCATGGGAGCGGTGGGGGGGCTCGCGGGCTGCGGGTCGAGCGATGGTGGCGTCGCGAGCGGAGGTCACGCCACGGGAGGCGCGAGCGGCGGGGGCAGCGGCGGCTCGAGCGCGTCTTCGGGGACCGGGGGCGGCGCGGCCGAGGGCGGCATCGAGCTCGACTCGGGGGGCGGCGGCGAGTGCGGACCCGAGGCTCCCTGCGAGGCCGGCGTGTGCGTGGAGGGGAAGTGCTGCGCGAGCGCGGCGCAGGCCTGCGGCGCGGAGTGCTGCGCGGGAGCGACCGTATGCCTGTTCGGAGCGTGCGTGACGCCGGGCAAGACGTGCCAGACCAAGGGCGACTGCGCCGCGGACGAGTACTGCGAGACCTCGCTCGGTGACGCTGCCGATGCGGGCGCGCCCGACGCCGGTGGCGCCGACGGCGGCGCGGCGTGCACTCAGCCGCTCACCTCGAACGGGCGCTGCGTCGCCTCGCCGCCGCGGTGCGGCGCCGGTGGCGGCGCGGACGCCGGCGCGTGCATCGACGACTGCGAGTACCGCCCGCCGGTTGGCGCGCTGAAGGCGCGAAAGAAGTGGCAGTGGGGGCTCGACATCGCGCCGATCGTGAACCCGGGAGCGGCCGACGTCTGGTCGACCCCGACCGTCGCGCGCATCTACGACGCCAACTGCGACGGTAAGGTCGACGAGAGCGATCCGCCGAACCTCGTGTTCGTGTCGGGGAACATCGGCGCGAGCCAGTGCGCGGGATCGCCGAACACGCAGCCGGACGGCACCACGGTATGTCAGCGGGGCCGGCTCCGCCTGCTCGACGGCCGCTCGGGTAAGGAGATCTGGACGGTCGCGCAGCCGAGCGCGGGGAGCCTCGGCTTCGCGGGCTCGTCGGTCGCGCTGGGCGACGTCGACGGTGACGGTAGCGTGGACATCGTGGCGATGACGGGCGAGGGGAAGGTCGCGATGATCCGCGCCGACGGCACCGTCGCGCGCGTCAGTGACTTGCCGATCGATCAGGCGCCCAAGGGCAACTACGGCTGGGGCGGAGGCGTCGCGCTCGGAGACATGGACGGCGACGGCCACCCGGAGATCGGGTTCGGCCCCTGCGTCTTCGACACGCTGAACGGCGCGATTACGCGGAAGTTCTGCGGCGCCGGCGGCAATGGCGGCGGCAACGGCTCGCAGCTCTCGTTCTTCGTCGATCTGGACGGCGACGGAGCGCAGGAGCTCCTCGCCGGAAACACCGCCTACCGGGCGGACGGCACCGCGCTCTGGACCGCGACGGGTCTGCCGAACGGCTTCAACGCGGTGGCGGATTTCGACGGCGACGGCGCGCCCGAGGTGGTGCTGGTGAAGAACGCGCAGCTCTGGGTCCTCGAAGGTGCGACCGGCGCGGTCGAGCTCGGCCCGGTCGCGCTCCCGGGCAAGGGCAGCGGCGGTCCGCCCACCGTGGCGGACTTCGACGGCGACAAGTCACCGGAGATCGGCGTGGCTCAGGCGACCTACTACTCGATGCTGAAGCCCGACTACGCGGCCAAGAAGCTCGACGTGGTCTGGAAGACCCCGAACCACGACCTCTCGTCCTCCGAGACGGGCTCGAGCGTGTTCGACTTCCAAGGCGATGGCAGCGCGGAGGTCGTCTATAACGACGAGTGCTTCCTCTGGGTGTTCGACGGCAAGACCGGCCACGTGCTCCTCTCGGAACCGACCACCTCGTTCACGGGCACCGAGGCGTCGGTGGTGGCGGACGTGGACGGCGATGGGCACGCGGAAATCGTGATGATCTCGAACGGCATCGAGCCGGGCGCGGGCGGGTGGAAGTGCGACGTGGCGCCCTGGAATCAGCCGGGGACGGATCCGAAGTACCCGCACGTGGCGTGGAAGCCGCCCTCGGCGACCGAGCGCGCCTACCGTGGGATCACCGTCTGGGGGGATCGGGAGGACTCCTGGGTCGGCACGCGCACGCTCTGGAACCAGCACGCCTATCACGTGAGCAACATCTGCGACTCGCGCGACAGCGCGTGCGACGCTCCGAACCGCTACGGCGCCATCCCGGCCCCGGAGAAGGACAACTGGCGGCAGTCGTGGCTCAACAATTTCCGCCAGAACGTGCAAGACCAAGGCGTGTTCGACGCGCCCGACGCGACCGTGTCGCTCCGCGTCGAGTGCGCGTCGCCCATCGTCGCGCACGTGTCGATTCGAAACGTGGGCCTCGCGGGCCTGCCCGCGGGAGTCGAGGCGGGCGTCTACAAGACGACCGGAGGGACGGAGACGCTGCTCGGGAAGGTCACGACCACCCGCGCGCTGCTCCCGGGGCAGATCGAGATCCTCGAGTTCCTGGTTCCGGCGGGCGCCGCCGGGATCGGCGACTCCTACCTCGCGCGGATCCTGATCGATCCGAACAACAAGTCCTTCAACGAGTGTCGCGACGACAACAACACGAGCGGCGTGGCCCGCGCGACCGGGTGCGGGCCCGCGTGAGGCGCGCGGCCGGCTCTCGCGTGCCGCGCGCCCGCCGCGTTCGAGGTGAGCCCGAGTGACCGAGTCATCGCGAATCCCCATCCGCGTCGCGCTCCTCGGCTGCGGCACGGTCGGCGGCGGCGTCATCCGCCTGCTCGAGCAGAACGCCGCCCACCTCGCGAGCCGCGTCGGCGCGCCGCTCACGATCACGCGCGTCCTCGTGCGAGATCGTGAGCGCGCGCGGGTGCCGGAGTGCCGCCCGGAGTGGCTCACCACCGACCCTGAGCTCGCGCTCCGGGACGCGGACGTGGTGGTCGAGCTCTTGGGCGGCGAGGAGCCCGCGCGAACGCTCATCGAGCGCGCCATCGCCGCCCGGCAGGGCATCGTCACCGCCAACAAGCTCATGCTCGCGAGGCACGGTCCGGCTCTGCTCGCGCGGGCGATGGAGGCGGACGTGGACCTCGCGTTCGAGGCCTCGGTGGGCGGTGGGATCCCGGTCATCCGCACGCTGCGCGAGGCGCTCACCAGCGACTCGGTGCTGAGCGTCCACGCGATCCTGAACGGCACCTGCAACTATATCCTCACCCGGATGCGCGACGAGCGGCTGCCGCTCGAGGTCGTGCTCGCCGACGCGCAGCGGCTCGGCTTCGCCGAGGCGGAGCCTTCGCTCGATGTGGACGGCCACGACGCCGCGCAGAAGCTCATCGTGCTCGGCATGCTCGCGTTCGGTGCCGAGGTCGGCGAGGCGGAGGTGCCGGTCGAGGGGATCCGGGCCATCGACGCGCTCGATTTCCGCTTCGCGGAGCACTTCGGATACACCATCAAGCACCTGGCGATCGGCCGCGATCTCGGGGAGCGCGTGGCGCTCCGGGTGCACCCGACGCTCGTGAAGCGGGGCAGCGTGCTCGCCAGCGTGGACGGCGTCCTGAACGGCGTGTTCATCGTGGGGCGCGCGCTCGGGCCGTGCCTGTTGGTTGGCCGGGGCGCGGGGGATCTGCCGACCGCGGTGAGCGTGGTCGCGGATCTGGTCGACGTCGCCCGCTCGAAGCTCGAGGGGACGCCCGGGCTCGCGACCCGCGCGGTGAAGTTCCGAAGGC
Organism: Polyangiaceae bacterium; assembly: GCA_035063585.1. GTDB lineage: Bacteria > Myxococcota_A > Polyangia > Polyangiales > Polyangiaceae > JAPSGB01. The sequence goes on along the minus strand of JAPSGB010000067.1, from coordinate 9,176 downwards.
GCCCCGTGGTCCCGCTCGACGAGCTCGAGTCACGCCACTACCTCCGCTTCGACGTCGCCGACGGCCCCGGGGTGCTCGGCGTCATCTCCGGGGCGCTCGGACGGCACGAGGTCAGCATCGAACAGATGCTCCAGGAGGGGCGGGGCGGGTCGGACGACGAGACCGTGCCGGTCGTCATCATGACGCACGCGACGCGCGAGGGGAGGCTCCGCGCCGCGCTCGACGAGATCGCGCGCGCGCCGTTCATGCGCGCGCGGCCGCGCCTCATCCGCATCGAGGACGTCTGAGCATGTTCGACGAGCGTCCGCTCGGCGTGTTCGACTCGGGCCTCGGCGGGCTGACCGTGGTCCGCGCGCTGCTCGATGAGCTGCCCGCTGAGCGTATCGTGTACCTCGGCGACACCGCGCGCGTGCCGTACGGGACGCGCTCGGCCGAGACGGTGATCCGCTACGCGCGCGGCTGCGCCGCGGTGCTCTCTCGGCGCGACGTGAAGGCGCTGGTGGTCGCGTGCAACACGGTGAGCGCGGTCGCGCTCGACATGCTGCGCGCCGAGCTCGATCTGCCGGTCATCGGCGTGATCGAGCCGGGGGCCGCCGCGGCGGTGGGCGCGGCGAGCGAGACGGCGCGCATCGGCGTGCTCGGGACCCTCGGCACGGTGGCCTCGGGCGCCTATCCGCGCGCGGTCGGCCAGCGCTCCACGCGCCACGAGGTCATCGCGCAGGCGGCGCCGCTGCTCGTGCCGCTCGTGGAGGAGGGGTGGCTCGAGGGGCCGGTGCCCGAGCTCGCGGTGCGGCGTTACCTCGAGCCGCTCGTCCTCGCGGAGGTGGGGGTGATCGTGCTCGGCTGCACCCACTACCCGCTCCTCGAGGACACCATCACCCAGGTCGCCGCCGAGCTCGCCGGGCACCCGGTGACGGTCGTCAACAGCGGTCGCGCGACCGCCGAGAGTGTCCGTGCCCTCATCGACGATGGGCGCGTCGCGCCCGCTCCGCCGGGCGCGGTAACGCGGCGGCTCGAGCTGCTCGTCACCGATCTGCCGGCGAGCTTCGCTGCGGTGGCCGGCCGCTTCCTCGGCGACGAGGCGCCCACGGTCGAGCAGGTCGACGTCACCGTGGGCCGATGAGCCGCGCGCTCAGGGGCAGGCGAGCCGCCAGGCGTCGAGCTCCCACGTCTTCACGAGGCTGGAGAAGCCCGCGCGCGAGGGCGCCGCGCACACGCTCGAGAGCTTCGCCGCGCCGTCCGCCGCGCTGTCGACGTACTCCACGTGGAAGACGGCCTTGTTCGCGGTGACGAAGGGCGCCAGCAGGCCGCACTCGGAGTAGGCGAGGCACTCTTCGTCGAGCGCCCAGTCGAAGCTCGCTTCGAGCTCGGCGGCGAGCTCGACCGAGTTCTTGAGGCCCACCGAGAGCCCACGCGCGTGCGCCTCGCTCGCGAGGAAGCGGTTGAAGTCGAGTTGGTGGGCTCTGGTGAGCGGGAAGCCGGTGTCGTTCGTGTATCCGTCGACGTTGTCCGGCTCCACCGCGTCGCACCCACGGCTCGCGGCGAGGTCGAGGCGCGCCTTCATGATGCGACGCACGTTGACCGAGCGAACGTCGAGCCAGTACTCGCCGGGCCAGCCGTCGAGGCCCTTGCCCGTGTCGCTCGCCGTGAACTCGCCGTCGTCGGGGCGCCAATCTTCGCGGCTACCCGCAGAGAAATAGCAAATGATGCGCCGGCCGTCGGCGCGGAGCTTCGCGAGGGTGGCGTTCGACGTCTCGACGAGATCGACGTCGTACACGGCGACGTCCAGGCTGGTGTCGACGGTGCCCGAGAGCTGCCACTGCCAGCTCGTGCCGGGCGCGGGTCGCCACACGCCCGCGCCGCCGCCGGTTCCCGCGCCGCCGCTCGCTCCCGCGCCGCCGCTCGCTCCCGCGCCGCCGCTCGCTCCCGCGCCGCCGCTCGCTCCCGCGCCGCCGCTCGCTCCCGCGCCGCCGGCCGCGCCGCCCCGACCCACGGAGCCTCCGACTCCGGCGCTCCCGCTCGCGCCGCCGTCGGACCGACCATCCGAGCCCGAAGCGCCGGAGTCACAGGCCACCGCGAGCGCCAGGCAGCAGAGCACCGAGAGGGTTCGCCTCATGGCCGCGAGCATAACCCGAGCGCGTCGAGCGAGGGAGGGCGGACCGGCGCGGCCGGCGGCGCGTTCAGGACCGCGCGGGCTCGGCTCCGAGCGCGTCGAGCACGGCCATGCGCACCGCGACGCCCGCCTCGACCTGCTCGAGGATGACGCTCGCGGCGCCGTCGGCGAGCTCGTCACTGAGCTCGACGCCGCGGTTCACGGGACCCGGATGCATGACGAGCGCGCCGGGGCGGGCGAGCGCGAGGCGCCGCGGGGTGAGGCCGAACACGCGCGAGTACTCGCGCAGCGTGGAGAACGACGCGCCGGCGAGGCGCTCTTTTTGAATGCGGAGCATCATGATGACGTCCGCCCCCTCGAGCGCGGGCTCGATGCGATCGAAGATCTTGGCGCCGAGCTCCTCGGCGCGCGCGGGCATCATGGTGCGCGGTCCGGCAAAGTGGACCCGCGCGCCGAGCAAGGGCAAGAGGAGCGCGTTCGAGCGCGCGACGCGGCTGTGGGCGACGTCGCCGCAGATGGCGACCGTGAGCCCTTCGAGACGGGTCAGGTGCCGGCGGATGGTGAAGGCGTCGAGCAGCGCCTGGGTCGGGTGCTCGTGCATGCCGTCGCCGGCGTTCACGACCGCCGCGCGCGTGTGGGCGGCGATGTACGCGGCGGCGCCCGAGGCGGCGTGACGGATGACGATGACGTCCGCGTGCATCGCGTCGAGCGTGCGCGCGGTGTCGCGTAGCGTCTCGCCCTTGGTGGTGCTCGACGACGCGGCCGAGACGTTGACCACGTCCGCGCCGAGCCGCTTGCCGGCGAGCTCGAACGAGGTCCGCGTGCGCGTGGAGGCCTCGTAGAAGAGGTTGATGACGGTCTTGCCGGCGAGCGCCGGCACCTTGCGCGTCGGGCGCCGCGTCACCTCGAGGAAGCTCGTCGCCGAGTCGAGCAGCGCGAGCGCGCGCTCGCGGTCGAGCCCTCGGATCCCGAGCAGGTGACGCATGCGTTCGGACATGGCTCCCGTGCCGCGCCCTCACTAGCACGGCCGCCCGTCGAGCGTGAGCGCGACCGCGCGGCTCCGGGTTTTTCGGCGCCGGCCGCGTCGGCTCAGCCGCGCGCCGGCGCGGGTCGCGCTAGTTCAGCCACTTGCCGTCGGGACCGCGGCGGTCGTCGTCCGGCTCGCCGCCGCCCTCGATGACGCGGAGCCCGGAGCGTGCGACGCGATCCTTCCGGCGCCGCCCGTCGCGCGCCGCCTGCGCGTCGAGCCGGCGCAGCCTGAGCCTCAGCCACGCGCGCCGCGCCGGCGAGGGCGTGCCCCCGCCCCAGAGCCACCCGGCGAGCATCCCGCCGAAGGGCGCGAGGTAGCCCTCGAAGGAGTGCGACTGCGCGATGAGCGCGAGCACGCTGAAGCCGATGACCACCAGGATGAGCCCGGTGCTCGAGATGGGGAGCACGAACATGAGATTCACGGTGCGGTCCTTGAAGGACAGCGCCCACGCGATCGCGACGGCCTCCACGACCGGCAGCGCGCCAAACCAGATGTCCGGCACGAGCCGCGCGCCGATCGACGCGGGCAGCGCGAGCGCGATCGCGAACGCTAGCCCGTAGGCGAACACGGCCGAGAGCGCGAGGAACCCGAGGAAGCGCCGCGGCCCCCACGCCGACTCGAGCGACGGCGCGAGGAAATAGAGCCCGATGAGCGCCGACAGGATGTGCCCGATCGAGCCGGTCGGTTGGTGGACGAGCGCCGCGGTGAAGAGCCGCCACACCTGCCCGTGCGCGACCGCCTCGGTGCTGCCGGCGAGCGCGAGGAACCAATCCGGAGAGAGCCCGAGCCAGTTGATGCCGAGCGCGAAGCCGAGCCAGAGCGCGAGGAGCGCGACGAGCACGCCGAGGAGCGCCTTGCCAGGACGAGGCAGCCCGCCGCCTCCCATCATGGCCGGATCTCCGCGCATCGCGCCTCAGTCGGGCAGGCAGCTCGCGGTCGTGGTCGCTGCCGGCGCGACGATCGCGGTGCACGACGCGCTCGGCCCCGGCGCGCCGCCCGCGAGCGTGGCGCGCACCCCGAGCTGATAGGTGCCGGCGGCGAGCCGGTCGAACACGACGGGGGCCTCGCAGTCGGGCGGGAGCTGCAGCGCCGTGCGCGGCTCCGCGCCCTGCACGAGCGTCGTCACCGACGAGAGGTCCGCGCACGCGACCCCGAGCCGGCCGAGCAGCGCGGGGATGTCGACGGTGACGCCGCCCCGATCCGTCAGCGGGTCGCAGGTGGCGGTCACCGTCGCGCCGGCGAGCGCCTGCGCCGAGCACGAGGTGGCCCAGCGCGCGGCCCCCGCGCCGTCCTCGAACGCCTCGACTCGGAAGCGATACCGCTCGTTCGGCGTGAGCCCGTCGAAGAGCAGGCTCGCCCCGCAGGTGGTTTGTTGGTCCGGCGCGGAACCGCGCGTGTCGTGCGCGCTGAACGTCGCCACCGCGCCGGGCGCGTCGCCGCACTCGAGGTACGCGTCGGGGCGGCCGAGCGCCCCCGCCTCGAGCGCGACGCGCACCGCCGTCGGCGTCGCGGGGCCGCTCGCCGTGAGCGGCGCGCAGTGGCGCGCGAACACGCTCCGGTAGGCGACCGCGTAGACGGCGTCCTGTCCCGGCTCGCCGCTCGCGCCGCTCGCGCCGGCGTCGGTGGGCGCTCCGCGCCCGCACGAGGTCGCCCAGCGCGGCGGCACCACCTCGCGCGTCTCGGGGTCGAGCATCACCGGGCTGCCCGGGCCGAGCGGCACCAACTCGGTGCGGTCGTAGCCCTGGACGTCGGCGACGTACCAGTGCCCGGGCACCACGAACGCGCCGCCCTGCGCGGCCTGCTGGAAGCACGAGACGGGGCCGGTGCTCGGCAGCGCGAACTCGGCCGCGCCGGCCTCGTCGAGGCCGGGCGTCACGTCGACGATGGTCGCGACGTAGCGCCGCATCGCGCCCGGCGCGTCCGCGCAGGGCACCGCGCCGAGGAAATCCGCCGGATCGACCGCGACCAGCGTCGCGATCGCGGAGCTCCCGCCGGTCGAGCCCACGTCGAAGCACCCGGCGAGGGACAAGAGGCCGATGAGCGGCAGGGCTCGCGAGGCAAGGTTCACGTGGGGACTCGGCGGTGAGGGGCCGGGGCGGTATAACGTTCGCTCGAGGCGCGGGCAACCTCGGGCGCGCGTCCGCGCGCTCATTCGGCGGTCGCGTCTCCGCCGGAGCCGTCGCCGCCGTCGGTCGCGTCGGCGCCGGCCTCGAACGGCTCGACCGGCACGGACGCGAGGAAATCGCACTCCACGAGCCGCTCGGGCGCCGAGATCACGTCGCACACGGGCACCGGGCCGCTCTTCGTGTCGGAGGCGCAGACGTCGAGGGTCTGCTGGCGGTCTTCCTTCGCGCAGGCCCCGGCGGCGCGGATGGTGCGGAGGCAGACTCCGAGCTCGAGCCGGCTCGGCTGCCCGCCGGCGAGGCCGTGCAGGCACTGGTCGCGGTAGAAGCGCCGGCACGCCTCGGCGTCGTCGGTGAGCCCGCAGGCGACCGCGTAGTCGCAGCGCGTCTGCTCGATCTGCCGGCAGTCGTCGACGCCGACCGCGTCGGTGCCGCAGCCCGCCGTCGACGCGACGCCGAGCCCGGCGGCGAGGAGGAGCGCCGCGAGAAGCCTCATACGACGGTCCGCTACCACGCCGCCCTCGGGGCGGGCGAGTTTCGGGTGCGCGCGGGTTTCCGTGGCCGGCCGGGCCCGCGCGCGGCAAGCTCGCGCCCATGACGCGCGCCATGGTGCTCGCCGCGGGGCTCGGCACGCGGCTCCAGCCGCTCACCGGCGAGCTGCCGAAGCCGCTCGTGCCGATCGGCGACGCCCCGCTCCTCGCCCACCTCGCTCGGGCGCTCGCCGGCGCCGGGCTCCCGGAGCTCACCCTCAACGTTCATCATTTGCCGGATAAATTTGCGAGTATTATCGAAAGATTAGACGCAAGAGTAACAGTGATTCATGAGCCGGTGATCCGCGGCACCGCGGGCGGCGTGGCCGGCGCGCGCGCGTGTCTCGGCCCGGCGCCCGTGGTGGTGTGGAACGGGGACATCCTCATCGACGCTCCGCCCCTCGCCGCGCTGCTCGCGTTCTCGGGCGACGGGCTCTGCCTCACGGTGGCGCCGCGCGCGGCGGGCGCGGGCACGGTCGGGCTCGATCGCGCGGGGCGGGTGGTGCGGCTGCGCGGGGAGCGCTTCGGTGAGGAGGCGGCGAGCGGCGACTACGTCGGCCTCTGCGCGCTCGGCGCGCGCGCCCTGGCCGGCTTGCCGGAGCAGGGCTGCCTCATCGGGGACTGGGCGCTGCCCGAGCTGCGCGCGGGACGAGCGGTCGAGAGCGTGCGACTCGAGGGCGGGTGGCGCGACGTCGGCTCGCTCGCGAGCTACCTCGCCGCGAACCAGGCCTGGCTCGACGCCGGGCCGCGCGGCGTGCAGGGCGGCTCGTACCAGGGACGCGGCGCGAGCGTCGGCGCGGGCGTGCGGCTCGCGCGCTCGCTGGTCGGTGACGGCGCGGTCGTCGAGGGGGCGGGCGCGCTCGAGCGCTGCGTGGTGTGGCCCGGAGCGCGCGCGGTCGCGCCGCTCCGCGACGCGGTGGTGACGACCGCGGGGCTCGTGGTGCGGTGCGACCGGGCGCCCGAGGGCCACCGCGACGACCCCGGCGCTTCACCCAGCGATTCATGAAGCGCGCGGCCGGCGGCGCGCCCGCTCGCGCCTCGGGGCTCGAGCGGGTAGACTGCGGGGCATGCTCCGCGCGCTTCTGGCGAGCCTCGCGGCAGCGCTCACGGCCGCGGGCTGCGGGTCGTACTGCCCGAGCCGACCGAACGGGTGCGTGGGCCACACGAGCGTGCTGATCCCGCTCCCGAAAGGGACCCCGGAGGCCTACGAGCTCACCATCGCGACGCGGCGGGACGACTACGAATATCGGAGCCGGTGTCTCGTCATCTTCCCGCCGCCGAACGATTGGCCCGGAGCGCTGCCGGCGAGCTGCGTCGGCGACGCCGCGGACGTGCTCGTGCGCCCCGACGAGCAGGCAAGCTGCGAGACGACGATCTACCCCACCACCGAGACGAAGTGTCGGGTCGATCGGACGGGCTTCACGCTCGTCGTGACGGCCCGGACGTCGGTCGACGAGTTCTCGCTCGCGTTCGCGAAGGGCGGCGTCGCGTACGAGCCCGTGAGCGTGGCGACCGACTACCACACCGTCTACCCGGACGGGCCCTCGTGCCCCGGCTCGTGCGAGGTCTCCGAGCAGAGCCTCGAGTACCGTGCGTTCTTCGAGCCAGCGACGCCGGCGGAGTGACTGGAGCGGCGCGACCGCGCGGCGCGCTGCCCACCGGCCCGACGCCGCCGGCCGCGACGGGCCAACCTTGAGCTCTCATGTATGAACATATATGTTCTTATATGAGCAAGGGGTGCCGGGGCGGCGCGCAGGCCCCGGGCGCTCAGGGCAAGACGAGCTCGAGCGTGGTCGCGGGCGTGCCGTCGGGGTGCGCGCCGCCGACCAGTGCGACCGCGCCGGTGGGGGTGCGGCTCGCGGTCGCGCCGCGGCGAGGCTCGCGGAGCGGGAGGGGCGTCGCGCTCGCGTCGTCCCTGCGAAAGGCCGCGCTGAGGCCGTCCGGTCCGTCGCCGACCACGATGATGACGCCGCCGTCGAAGCCGAACGCCTCGGCGCGGTCGAGGGCGAGGTCCGGGCTCGCGGCCTCTGCTTGGCAATCGTTGGCGCAGCCGAGCGCGAGGCGGACGGTGGGCGCCGGCTCGCCGGCGTCGTCGCGGCCACCGAGGCGGAGCGCCGAGTCGGCGTCGAGCGGCGCGAGCGCGGCGCCTCGCGTCGGATCGGGCGGGAAGGGGAGCGACGCGAAGGCGGTCGCGCCGTCGGCGAGGAGCTCCGCGCCCGGGCCGCTCGCGCTGCCGCCCGCGACCACGAGCCCACGCCCCGCGAGCCAGGTCGCGGCCGCGCCCGCGCGCGGCGTCGCGAGGCGCAGCACGGTGGGCTCGCCGTCCGCCGAGACGCAGAGCACGGCGCTCGACGGCGGCGCGTCACGGGTCGCGCCCACCAGGCACGCCGAGCCGTCGCCGCGCTCGACGGCGCGCGCCCCGGCGAGCTCGGCGAAGCTCGCGAGGCCGTCTGGCGGCGCGAACGAGCTCGTCGCGCCCGACGCGGTGTCGAGGGTCAGCCCAAAGTCGTCGCCGATGACGACGGCGAGCGTCGCGTCCACGACCGCGAGCGAGCGCGGCGCGCAGGGCTCGCTCGGGCAGGTGAGCGGCGGGTAGGCGCGGTGCGGCGCGAACACGCCGAAGTCGTAGCCGTCGAGGGTGATACCGCCGTCTGCGGCGGCCTCGGCGACGAGGAAGTGGCGCCCGCCGACCACCGCGACCCGCGGGCGCTCGCCGCGCGCGCTCGAGAGCTCGCCGGGGGGGCGGCTGAAGCGGTCCGCGCGGCCCACGAAGAGCGGCAGCACCATGCCGGCGAGGCCCGCCGGCGAGAGCGCGACCGAGCGGCCGGTGACGCGGCGCGCGTCGTCGGCGTCGAGCCCGGCGACCTCGAACACGCCGTCCGCACCCTCGCCGAGGCTCACCCGCGCGATGGGCGCGGGCGCTCGGCCGAGCTCCACGCGGGTTCCGTCCGCGAGGAGCTTCCGGAGCTCGACGCGCACCGGCGCGGGCGTGAGCGACCAGGTGTCCGTCTCGTGTCCGAGGGTGAGCGCGAGCGCGCCGGGGGTGATGTCCTCGGGCGAGCACGCGAGGAGCAGAGCGGCGACGAGCACCCCCGAGAATCGACCAACCACGCGCCCGTCCTACCCGCACCCGCCCCAAGTGAACAGCGCGAACGCGACGAACTTCGAGTCGCGCCCGCGAGCGCGCGCTCGCGAAGCGAGCCCGCGGAGCGGCGGGGGGAGCAGTTGCGAAGCAAGCTGCGGGGGGCCAAGGCCCCCCCGCAAGACCAACCCCGCGGAGCGGCGGGGGGAGCAGTTGCGAAGCAAGCTGCGGGGGGCCAAGGCCCCCCCGCAAAACCAACCCCGCGGAGCGGCGGTGGGAGCAGTAGCGTAGCAAGCTG
>JAPSGB010000066.1:0-14376 GCA_035063585.1 Polyangiaceae bacterium | reverse complement strand
CGCTGACCCCGCCTGATTAGGTATGTACCACGCGGCGTGCTAACGGAGCGGCATGAATTTCCCAGCTCGCATCGCCCTGCTCTCTGCGCTGTGCACAGTCTTCGTCACCGGCTGCCCCGACGGAGGCGACAACATCGACCCGCGCCTCTCTTCCTCGGGCGGCGCGGCGGGCGGCGCAGGCGCGACGGGCGGCGCAGGCGCGACGGGCGGCGCAGGCGCGACGGGCGGCGGCGGCACGGCGGGCAACGGAGACGCCTCCACCACGGTCGAGTGCACCGACGCCACCGACTGCAAGGACGCGCTGCCCCCCTGCTTCGAGGCCACCTGCCAGAACGGCGCGTGCGGCACCACGCCCGCTACCTCGGGCACACCCGCCCCATCTGCTCTGCAAACGGCCGGCGACTGCAACCAGGCCCAGTGCGACGGCAACGGCGGCATCACGCTCCTGCCCGACGACGACCCGCCCACGAGCGCAGGGCCCTGCATCGCGAGCTACCGATGCCAGAATGGAACGGCGGTGCCCGAAGCGTTCGCGCCCCTCGAGACCCCCTGCGGCGACACGGGGAAGTGCAACGCCACCGGCGAGTGCCAGGTGCCCAACCAGAGCTGCGGCGATGGCATCAAGAACCGCACCGAATCCGACGTCGACTGCGGTGGAGTAAAGAGCGACAACACGCCCTTGTGCCAACGCTGCGCAGAGAAGCGGACCTGCAACACCAGCAACGATTGCCTGAGCCTGGCATGCCATGGCAACCGGTGCATCTCCAAGCTTTGCTTCGATGCAGGCACGAGCCTCGACGATGCGCCGGGCCGCTGCGGCACCGAGGTGTCGGTCAACGGCACCACCGTTTTCTGCGGCTATTGCCCCAAGAGCAGAGAGTGCGGCACGCCCAACGAGTGCCTGCGCGACTGCACGAGCGGCTACCTCTCCGTTTGCCCCGGCGCCCCGGAGCCCTGCGAGCCCCGGGAGCGCGTCAACCGCTGCAAGTAGCGTCCCGGGCGCCCAAGCCTCCTCACATCAGCGCCAGGGCACGAGCATCGTCGGCCGCGTGCGCGGGCTCGATGGAGAGCGCATGGTCGGAGCTCGAGCGGTGCGCGTGTCGACTTGCGGCCGGGAGCGCCCCGCCCGGACGCGCGCCCGCGTAGCGGACCTGGCTCATGCGCGGGGGCGGCACGGAGCTCGCGAGCCGGACCAGTTGCCGAGGCGACCTGCTTGCCGGCGTCGGGCAGCGCGGTCCCGAAGCGGTTCCCGCTCACGAACGCGGCGCGGCTCTCCTCGGAGAGCTTGCGCACGGGGAGCTTCGTCAGGTCGAGCTCGAACCGTGGAGGCCGCCCTCGTAGCTTGCACAAAAACGGAACCACAAGTTCCGTCTTGTGCGTGACGATAGCCGCGGCCAAAGGCCCGGACTGGGACCGGCTGTTCGAGACCGCCGCCGGTCAGTCCGGGTACGTCACGACGAAGCAGGCAGCCGAGGCGGGCTACTCCACCCACCTGCTCCGCAAGCACATCCTCGCCGGCCGAGTGACGAGGCATGAGCGGGGGATCTACCGTCTCGTGCACTTCCCGGTCGGGGAGCACGAAGAACTGGTCACCGCCTGGCTCTGGTCGGAGCAGGCTTCCGTGGTCTCGCACCAGACGGCGCTGTCACTGCACGGCCTCTCCGACGTACTGCCCGCGCAGATCCACCTCACGCTCCCGGACGCGTGGAGGCGGCGGCGGTTTCGCGTTCCGGCCGGCATCGTGCTCCACCACGCCGACGTCGCTCCCGAGGAGCGCTCGTGGTTCGGGCCAGTGCCCGCGACGGGTGCCGGTCGCACGCTCAGCGACTGCGCCAAGAGCGGCCTCTCCCCGATGTTGCTACGGCAGGCCGCACAGCAGGCGCTTCGACGCGGCCTCGTCACGCGAGGAGAGCTTGCGGAGGTCGCGACCGCCCTCGAGCCGTTCGGAGGCCTCGCAGAATGACCCCACGCATCTACGCCTCCCCCGAGGCCTTCAAGCAGGCGCTCGAGCAGCGGCTGCGCTCGTCCGCCAAAACGGGCGCCGAGTTCGGGCGCAAGCGCCAGCTCCTCGTCTTCGATCGCTTCCTCGCCCGCATCGCGCTCGTGCTTGGAGATTCGGCCACCTTGAAAGGCGGGCTCGTCCTCGAGCTACGCATCGAACGCGCGCGCACCACGAAGGACGTCGATCTCCGCATGGTGGGCTCCCCGGACGACGTGCTCACCAAGCTGCAAGAGGTCGGTCGTCAGCAGCTCGGCGACTTCATGACCTTCGAGGTCGGGCCGGACGACGACCATCCCGAGATTCAGAACGACCGCATGCAGTACGACGGGCTTCGCTTTCGCGCCGAGTGCAAGCTCGCGGGCAAGCTCTACGGACAGCCATTCGGCGTCGACATCGCCTTGGGCGATCCGATCTTGGGCGAGCCCGAGGTCGTGGTCGCGGAGGACGTGCTCGCGTTCGCCGGCATCGCCCCGCCAACGCTGAGGCTCTACCCAATCGAGACGCACATCGCGGAGAAGCTGCACGCTTACACCATGCCGCGCGCGCGACCGAACTCGCGCGTGAATGATCTGCCAGACCTCGCGCTCCTGGCCTCGGCGCAGGAGCTCGACGCCAAGCGCCTGCGCGCCGCCCTCGAGCAGACCTTCGCCTTCCGCAAGACGCACCCGCTTCCCGGAGCGATACCTGCGCCCGCTGAAGCATGGCGCACGCCCTACGAGGCGATGGCGCGTGAAGACCAACTCCGCTGGACGACGCTCGACGACGTCACCGAAGCGGTCCGGGCGTTCCTTGACCCGGTGCTCGGCGGCAGCCTTGACACCGGTTGGACACCTGGCACCTGGAACTGGAGCCGATCATGAGCTCATCGACGATAATTCGCCGCGCCGAAGCCTCCGACGCCGCAGGCATCGCCGCGATCATCCTGCCGACGATTCGTGAAGGAGCGACCTACGCGCTCGACTCGGATATGAGCGAGGCGGACGCGCTGGCCTACTGGCTCGCGCCCGACAAGGACACGTTCGTGCTCGAAGAGGACGGCGTCATCCTCGGCACGTACTACATCCGTACGAACCAGCTCGGCGGCGGGCGCCACGTCGGCAACTGCGGCTACATGACGAGCGCCAAGGCCATGGGCCGAGGCGTCGCGCGACGGATGTGCGAGCACTCGATGGAATACGCGCGGTCGAAGGGCTACCACGCGATGCAGTTCAACTTCGTCGTCAGTGCAAACGAACGGGCCGTGAGGCTCTGGCAGTCGCTCGGGTTCGAGATCGTCGGGCGATTGCCCCTCGCGTTCCTGCACCCGACGAAGGGCTACGTCGACGCGCTCACCATGTATAAGACGCTCTGACGCGTCACTGCACGAGCTCGAAGAAGTCATACGTCAGCGTGACCGACTCGATGATGTTCTCGTCGCTCTCGTCGTCCCACTCGCCCGCACGAACTTCACGGACCAGGCGCGCGAGAGCAACCAACGGCACAGGGTGAGGCCGTCGCGATCCTGCTGCACGATGTCGAGGCTGGTTCTGCGTCGCGGCGAGCGGCGCGCAGGCGCCATCGTCCGTTTCCTCGACCGGCGGCGGGGGCGGAACGATGCGCGCCCTCCACTTGCCGTGCGCTGCGAGCACGCCGGCGTAGCGGACCGGGCTCATGCGCGAGCGCGGCACGGAGCCCGCGAGCCGAGCGAGCCGCCGACTCGGGGCAGCAGCACTCGGCGCGGAGGACTTCAACCGCGTCCATGAAGAGCGCATGCGCCGCGGGGACGACGTCGCGCTCGCGCGGCCGGACCGGACGCCGGCCGCGCCGGACCGGCAGCCGGCCCGCTACCGACGCGGTCGCTGCGCGGCATCTCGAGCGATCTGAGCACGGCGCGTCGCCGGCAGTCTTCGTTGACCGGAACGTGGAGGGTCTCTAGAGTCTGTGGGATGGCGATGAGGGGCAGGGTGTTGGGGCTGACGCTGACGCTGGGTGTGCTCGCGACCGGGCTGGTGGGCGCCTGCTCGGGGGACGAACCCTCGAAGTCACGCGCGACGACGGACGCGGGCACCGACGGCGGCGCGACGGGCGGCGCCGCGGGCAGCGGTGGGCTCGCGGGCAGCGGTGGGCTCGCGGGCAGCGGCGGGGTCGCGGGCAGCGGCGGGGTCGCAGGCAGCGGCGGGGTCGCAGGCAGCGGCGGGGCTACGGGCCAGCGCACTCTCCACCGCGTCGCGGCTACGCCGAACGGCTCCGCGTTCATCGACGCGAGCGGCCGGCTCTTCACGGTCGGCGGTAACGCGGCCAGTGCGCTCGGCAACGGCACCACCCCGAATTCAGTCGGCAACGGCGACGCGCTGGCACCACTCCGCGTCACCGGTGCGGCCCGTGACCTTGCGTTCGCGTCCGTGGTGGGCGGCGACGACTTCTTCCTCGCGCTCACGACCAACGGCGAGCTCTATTCCTGGGGGTGGGGAGACTCCGGTCGGCTCGGCAACGGCGCGGCCGGCGACGTCGCCGAGCCGACCAAGATCCTCGAACAGGTGGGCGCGATGAGCGCCGCCTTCGGCCGCGGCGCCGCCATCGATGATCAGAACCGCGTCTGGCTCTGGGGCAGCAGCGACAGCGCGCCGCCCGTCGAGGTCCACGACCTTCCCGCGGGCGAGACGTTCGATGACATCGCGCTCGGCGAGAGCCACGCGGTCGTGCTCGGTCACTCGGGCCGGCTCTGGGGCTGGGGTAGCAACGCCGACGGGCGGCTCGGCAACGGCGAAGGGAGCGGCGCATGGACGAAGCCCCAGGCGATCGGCCTGGATGTCGCGACGCCGCTCCGCGACGTTCGAGCGATCGCAGCCGGTAAGAACTTCACCGTCGCGCTCGACGCCCAGGGCCGCGTCTGGACCTGGGGGAACAACGCGCGCGGGCAGCTCGGTCGCGCGATCTCGACGCTGCGGAGCCTCGAGCCGACGCTGGTCGACCTCTCGGCGCTCGGCAGCGCGCGTGTCACCCGGATCTCCGCGGGTAACGAGCAGGCGTTCGCGCTCGACGACCAAGGTCGGCTGTGGAGCTGGGGCGCCAACTCCGAGTCCGAGCTCGGCGTCGCGTCGAGCGGCTGCGCCGGCACCTGCGTCGAGACGCCGACCGAGGTGACCGGGTTCGGCGGACGCGTGGCCGACGTGGCCGCCGGGGCCCACCACGGATTTGCGCTCGACGAGACGGACCAACCCTGGGGCTGGGGCTCGAACACGCTCGGTCAACTCGGCAACGGCGAGCGGCTCGCGGCGGGGCCGGGCGGCTCGGAGCCAGGGCCGGTGAGGGCCTATTACACCCCCGGCGCCACCACGCCGGCGCTCGTCTCGCGGGTCTGGGCGGAGCACGGTTCGGACGACGGGCGCACCGTGTTCCAGCTCGCTTCGGATGCTTCACTCTGGGTCGCGGGGCACCACGCTGGCGTGTCCTCCGGCGCGTCCAAGAACGAGGGCATCTCGCCCGGGCTCGCGCGGGGCCTGCTCGGGAAGAAGATCGTGAGCTTCTGCACCGGCTCCGGCTTCTCGCTCGCGGCCGACGACGCGGGCACGGCCTACTCCTTCGGCGCAGGCGCCCACGGCCAGCTCGGTCAAGGCGCGGGCATCGTGACGTCAACCACGTGGAAGACCATCTCGTTCCCCGAGGCGGGTATCCTGGTCGACCGCGTCGAGTGCAGCGCCCAGCACGGCTACGGCCTCGACCGCTCGGGCGGCGTCTGGTCGTGGGGCGCGAGCATGGCGGGCGCGCTCGGCACCGGCGACAGCGCGACGAACACGTTCGCCCCGGCGCGCGTGAAGGGGCTCGAGGGCTCGGGCACGCTCACCGGCGTGGTCGAGCTCGCGGTCGCCCGGAACAGCCCATCGAACGAGTTCGTCGCCGCGGTGTTCTCGGATGGCCGGGTCGCCATGTGGGGCCGCAACGTCACCGGCGTGCTCGGGCGCGAGGCGCTCCGCAGCTGCCCCAGCCTGCCGTGCAACACCTCTCCGCGCCTCGTCTGCGACCCGTCCGCGACGAACCTCAGCACCTGCCTTCCGGCGGTGGGGGCGAGCCCGGCCTTCCTCGGGGGCGTCAGCCAGCTCGCGCTGAGCGGCTCCACGGCGCTCGCGATCACGAGCTCGGGCCTCCGAGCCTGGGGCGGTGCGGTCTTCGGCTCGCTCGGCCAAGGCGCGAGCGCGCCGCTCACCAATGCCCAGCTCCCCCTCCCCATTGCGCTACCGGGCGCGACCGGCACTCCGGCGGCCGTCACCGCTGCCAACGGCACGTTCTACGTGCTCACCAGCACCGGCGAGGTGTGGACGTGGGGCTCCAACGGCTTCGGCGAAGCGGGTCGCGGGCAGAACACCACCGGCGACGGCTGCCCCAACGATCCGGCGTGCGTGAAGACGCCCGAAAAGATCTCGGCGCTCAGCGGCGTGAAGATCGTCGCGATGGCGGCCGGGCAGCACCACGCGGCGATGGTGGACGCCGACGGCGCGCTGTGGACATGGGGCTACAATGGTAGCGGTCAGCTCGCGCAGCTCGGGCTCACCGGCCTCCCGAACGTTGGCCAAGGTCTGCTCGCACCGACCAAGACGAACCTGATCCCTTACTGACGCCGTTCGCGCAGGGCCTCGCTGCCGAGCCCCGCGCCGGCTCTGCTCGGGGATGCTGGTCCGGCGCGGGACCGCACGGCGGCGCGCGCCGCTTCAGTCGACGTCCACCGTGACCGAGAGGCGGCGCTTCTCCACCAGGCACCTGTCCGCGGTGCACACCGAGAAGGCGAGCGTCCCGGCGATGGTACCGCGGCCCTGAGCTCCCGCGACGAACGGGATCGCCATGCTGGCGCGCGCGCCGGCGACCTGCATCCCGCGCACCACCGCCGCCGGGTAGCTCACGCCGGCGGGTGGGTCGGCGGAGAACTTGTACGGGTACTTGTCGTTGCAGTGGTAGGGCGCCCGCGCCGTCAGCGTGACGGTCGCCGCCGCCGACTGCCCCGCGCGCACCGGGCTGGGCGCGCTGATGGCGAGCGTGAAGGCCGGCGCGCTCGCGCCCGCGCCGCTCACCATCGTCACTGGCCGAGCGGGCGCCGAGGCGCTCGGCGGCGCGGCGGAGGCTGCGGTTGGTGCTGGCTGCGCTGGCGCCGCAGCAGCCACCGCAGGCGTCCCCGTCACCGACGAGGCCGCGGGGCTTGGGGTTTGGACCGGCGCGGAACCACCCGATGCGGCCGCGGCGCGCGGCGGCGCGACGCTCGACGCGGCGAGCGCGACAGGCTCGGCTGACGCTCGGGCGGCGGCGGGGGCGGACGTGGCCGCGACGGGGGCGGACGTGGCCGCGACGGGGGCGGACGTGGCCGCGACGGGGGCGGACGTGGCCGCGACGGTGCGCGGCGCGGCCGCGCTGCGAACCGGGCCCGGCTCGCCTCCGGCTGGGCCGACGGAGCGCGGCTCGCAGGCCGAGAGCAGCACGGTCAGCACCGCGGCGGACCGTCGCGCTGGCGTCGTCATCAGGTCTTCGTACGGCGCGCCCCGCGCGGCGGCAAGGTGATCGCACGGCCGGCCGCACCGCGGGTCGAGCGGCACCCGAACGCGGCGCGCTGGTACTCGTCCGGCACGGCGCAGCAGTCGGAGTCGACCGCGCAGGTGTGGAGGAGGCATTGACCGAAGCGCCCCATGGCTGGCGGACAGGGCCCGGGACCCGTATGGTCCCCGAGGCACCGGACACGATCAGCACCTCTGCCACCGAACGGCCCCGACGCGATGGAGCGGAAGGTCTGCCCCCGCCCCACGTAGATCGTCGAGGAAATGGGGACCGCCTCAGATGAGAGCCATTGCAGCCGCAGCACTCTTGGGCCTGGTGGGCTGCTCCCCGGGGACGAACGAGCGCGATGCCAGCGCGATCGACGCCGCCATCGACGCGGGCACCGCGGACAGCGGCGCGGACGGCGCCGCCATCGACGCGGGCACCGCAGACAGCGGCGCGGACGGCGCCGCCATCGACGCGGGCACCGCGGACAGCGGCGCGGACGGCGCCGCTGTCCGCGCGTTGCGGGTGCTCTTCATCGGCAACAGCTACACCTACGTGAACGATCTTCCGACCGTGCTGTCGAACCTCGCGGCGACCGCCGGCGTGCCGCCGCTCATCGCGGTCGAGAGCGTCACCACCGGCGGCGCCAGCTTCGAAGATCACCTGGCGGCCGGCGTCGCGGTGGCCCGCATCGAACAGGGCACCTGGACGCACGTGGTGCTGCAAGACCAGAGCGTCACGCCGACGCTCCATTACTTCAACGTGTTCGACGACCACTTCAGCGAGGACGCCGATGCCGCGAAGAGCCTCGGCGATCACGTCGCCGCCGCGGGCGCGGTCCCGGTCTGGTACGCCACGTGGGCGCGCGCGGCTGGCAACGGGTACTACGCGACCTTCGGCATCGACCCGGCGCGGATGCAGGATCTGCTGACGTCCGCCTACGCGCGGTTCGCCGAGGCGCTGCCCGGCAGCGTCATGGCTTGCGTCGGCGAGGCCTTTCGCCGCTCGCTCTCGTCGCACCCCGAGATCGTGCTGCACCAGGCGGACGGCAGCCACCCGACCATGGCCGGCACCTATCTGACGGCCAGCACGATCTACGTGGCGCTGACGGGGCGCCAGGTGCCCGAGGCCAGCGCGGTTCCGGTCGAGCTCGGCGCGGCTGAGGCCGCCGCGCTCCGCGAGGTGGCCCGCGTGGGCTCGACCTGCGCGGGCTATCGGGCACCGGCGTCCATTCGAATGGACTTCAACGAGACCTTCGTGGCTGGCGCTCCGCAGCGGCGCTTCCTGGAGATCGAAAGCAACGGTGACGCGACGACCGGGCTGAGTGACGGTCAGACCCTGGCCGCTCCGTTCTCGTGGTCCTCGGGAAGCTTTCCCGGATACGACGATCCGCGACTGTTTTTCGCGACGCCACCGTGCGGCGCCCAGCTGGCTCCCTGGAAGAGCTGCTCGATCGCGCTCAGCTTCTCCGGCGCTCAGGCCGGCATGAGCAAGCTGACGATCGCGCTGACCGGCGCCTACCAGTCGCAGGTGGCGGTCGACCTTCGAGGCGAGACCACGGATCAGCCCTTGCTCGAGCTGACTCGCGATCCGTCATCCACCGGAGGGACCATCGATCCGTTGGAGGCCGTGGTCACCGCGCTACGAGGCGAGACCGCGGTGGCTCACTTCTTCTTGACGAACGTGGGGGGAGCGACGGCCACCACCTTCACGGGCAGCGGGATCGGGGACACCTCGTTCAACGACGCCTTCTGGAGCTGGGGGACGAGCGCAGATCCGAGCGCGCTCTTCCCCGGCGGCACCGGCACACGCGAGCTGGATTGGCACCCCTGGCCCTACTGCACCGACACCCTCGACGCGGGTGAGACCTGCGTCATCACCGCGTCCTTTACGCCGCCGCTGCGAGACGCGCCTCCCTCGGCGGGTTACTGGGGGAAGACCCTTCGGATCAAGAGCCCGTTCGCGGCCCCCAACCGAGCCAGAGCCTCGCTGCAGGGCTACGCGCTCGCTCCGGGCCCGTGAGCCGGGAGCGCGTAGTCAACAAGAACGCCGCTCCCATCGCTGCTGCACGTCACTTTCCCAGGCTGGGAGGCAGTCTACGGCACAATGGGCTCCGGCGCGAGGCGAGTCAGGCCCGGGGTCGGCAGCGCGCGCGTTGCATTCGTGCGGCTGGCGGCGAACCGGGCAGACCTCGGCGTTGTCGAGCGCGCGTTCAATGCGCGTCGAACAGCTCCGCCTGGACGGGCTCGCCGAGCTTGCGGCGGATGATGCGGCTCTTGAAGAACGGGGGCCCTCGCGACGGCGCGAGCGCGGGTGGCTCGGTGGGCTCGCCGAGCCACTTCAGGTAGCGCTCGATGCCTGCGCTGGTGATGACGAGCGCGCAGTTTCATGCGCGCGCCGCAACGGTCGCAGTGCTCGACATCGATCTTGAATGTCCTTCGCAACAACTCGCGCCATGGGCGGTATCCGCAGCGGTGCGTAGGCGGCTTGTCTTTCTTCGCGGTGCACGTCGCGCAGTCGCCGTCGTCCGTTTCCGCGACCGGCGGCGGCGGGACGATACACGCCCTCCATTTGCTGTTCGCAGCGAGCACGCCGGCGTAGCGAACCTGGTTCATGCGTGGCGGTGGCACGGAACTCGCGAGCCGGACCAGCAGGCTGAGTGGATCCATCTCCAGGGCGAAGGTGCCGTCGCTGAAGGGTCGCTTCAGGGTCAGCCTCACCAGATCGTCGGCGACGAGTTGGATGCGATCCTGCGCGATGGGCGGGCGCAGGATGTACTTGCACAATGCCTCCTTTCCCGCGCGGTCCTCGGCCCCGGCCGTTGTCGCGGCGTGGAGCGAGAAGCCGTGCTCGGCGGCACACAGGCCCTTGGTGTGTGCGAGCTCCGCCCTGCTGCGGAGCTTCACGGGATCCTGCCTGCGCAGCGCGGGACCGGCGGGTACGGTGCCGGCGACGGATGCGGCGGCGAGCGCGGCCAGCGCGGACTCGTTGTCCGCGAGCGCGGTGTCCGCGTTCACGACGTTCGTGCCGCTCGCGTCGTCGTCGGTGACGACGCCCCTGCGACGCAGCAGGCGGACGATGCGCGCGCGGGCGATCTGGAGGATGTCGGCGACATCGGCGTTCGTGAGAGCGGGGCCTGCCATTCCGCGATGCGCTCGTCGGCGCGTCCGCAGTGCACGTCGGCGGGCGTGAGCATCGCGAGTCCGGCGTGGTGATGGTCGTTCTTGTACCAGTCGAAGAAGTCCGCGCAGTGCCCGCGCGCGTCTTCGATCGCGCCGAAGCGGTCGGGGAAGTCGGGCCGGTACTTCAACGTCTTGAAGTGCGCCTCGCTGTACGGGCTCTCGTCCGAGACGTGCGGTCGCGAGTGCGTCTTCGTGACGCCCAGGTCGGCAAGCAGGAACGCGACGGGCTTCGACGTCATCGACGATCCACGGTCTGCGTGCAGCGTGAGCTGACCGGGCTCGATGCCCTGGCGCGCACAGGTTTGCGCGATGAGCCGGTGGGCAAGCACGGCGGTCTCGCGATGCGCCACCATCCAGCCGACGACATAGCGACTGAAGACGTCGAGCACCACGTACGTACCCGTTCCGCGGACCACGTCCTTCATCCCGCGCCCGCCCCCAGCTAGCCCGGAGGCATGAAGCAGGCACGCCGCAGCGCGAAGGAGTGGGCCCGGCTGATCCGCGCGTGGGAGCGGAGCGGGCGGACGGCGGCGCAGTTTGCCGAGCCCCGTGGTCTGTCGCCGCGGACGCTGGTGTGGTGGAAGTGGCGGCTCGCGCATGATCGTACGCCGGTGACGGCGGCACGCACGGCGGTGCAGCTCGTGCCAGTCCGGATCGAAGATGAACACGGCGACGGTGCGGGCGCGAGCGCAGATCCGGATCTTGCGTGGGAGCTGGCGGCGCCGAGCGGTCACGTGTTGCGTGTGTACGAGCGCGGCAGCGTGCAGGTGCTTCGCGAGGCGTTGGCGATCGTCGAGCGCTGCGGCCGGCGCCGATGATGCGGTTGCCCGCGGCAATCTACGTTGCGACGGAGCCAGTCAACCTGCATCTGTCGTTCGATCGGCTGGCCGGCATCGTGCGCCAACAGCTCGACGGTGATCCGCGTAGCGAGGCGCTGTACGTGTTCCACAACCGTCGCGGCACGCACGTGAAGATCCTCTGGCACGACAAGTCGGGCTACTGCATTTTCTACAAGCGTCTCGATCACGGTGTGTACCGCATACCGCTCGCGATCCCGGCGGGCGCGTCGCACGTGACCGCGAGTCGTCGCGAACTCGAGCTGCTGCTCGAAGGCATCGACCGTAGAGCGCTGCGCGCTGCACGCCGCGTGGTGGAGACGCGCTCGACGACGCGTCGGTCGCCCCGCTAATCAGATCGGCTGGCCGATCTTCCGGGAAACGATCACGCGTGGCTTGCGCGGGATCGAAGCATCGCTACTGCTACGTGCGTGAGCGCGGATTGTGAGCAGTGCGATGCGATGCGCGGTGCGCTCGACGATGCACGAGCACGCAACGCCTCGCTCGCTGAGCAGGTCGCCGTGCTCAAGGCGCAGTTGGCCGAGACGACCAAGCTGTGCGAGTTGTAGCAAGCGGATCTGGAGCGCTACCGGAAGGCGTACGAGGCATCGCGTCCGAACCATCCCGCGCGTGCGCCGCGCGATCAGCTCCAGCTCGCTTTCGAGCGCGTGCTCGAGGCGCTCGGCGTGGAGGCGCCCGCGAACGACGGCGAGGGCGAGGGCAAGGGCGAAAATGACGGCGAAGACGACGACGGCGGCGAAAATGATGGCGTCGAAGCGGAGCCTGGCGCAACCCAGGGCGGAGAGGGCCGGGGCAAGCGCAAGAAGCGCGATGCGCACGGACGGCGTCCGCTCGACACCTCGAACCTGCAGGTGATCGAGGATCGCGTCGTGCCCGACGAGGTGAAGGCTGCGGGCGGCAAGGGCTACCGGCTCATCGGCGAGGAGGTCTCCGAGCGGATTGCGCGGCGTCCGGCCGAGTGGGTCCGATTCCGTCTCGTTCGACTGAAGTATGCGGCGATGGAGGCGCTCACGGGGTCGACGGCCAGTGCGGATCTTGTCGACGCCAGCGACGCAGGCGCCGCGGTGGCGAGCATGATTGAGCCCGCCTCCGACGGCGGGACGCGCATCGTGATCGCGCCACTGCCGGCGGGCTTGTGGCCGAACACGATGGGCGATGCGAGCGCGATCTCGCACGTGATCATCTCGAAGTACGGCGACCTGTTGCCGTTGAACCGTCAGCAGGGCATCGCCGCGCGCGGTGGCTTCATGCTGCCGAAGTCGACGCAGTGTGCAGTTGGCTGAAAGCGGCGAACGCCTTCTGCGTGCCGGTGGTGGACGCGATGATGGACGACGCGAAGAAGCACGCCTTCCTGATCGCGACGGACTCGACCGGAGCGCGGGTGCTGCCGCCGCGACTCTCCGCGGGCGAGCGGGACACCGCGTCGGACCGGCAAGTGCTCTACCCGGTGGAGCGTCGCGGGTGCGAGCGGTGGCACGTCTTCGTCTTCATCGCCGATCGCGATCACGTCGTATTCCGTTACGACCGCGAGCAGAACGGCGCGGTCTTCGCGCGCATGCTCGACGGCTACCGCGGCAACCTGCTGGCCGACGCCGCGTCGGTCTTCGACGTGCTCTACAACGAGCACGGGATGACCGAGCATGCGTGCTGGTTCCACGCGAGAAGGCCGTCTTATCGGGCGCTCGAGACGGACCCACCGCGCGCGCTCGAAGCGCTGTCGCTCATCGGCAAGCTCTTCGAGGTCGATCGCAAATTGCGCGCGGAGGAACTCGATCTCGCGACCTTCACGCGGCTGCGGCGCGAGCGCGCGGGGCCGGTCCTCGACCTCATCGACAAGTGGATCGCGCTCAATCGCGACCGGGGCGACCCGCGCAGTCCGCTCGCGTCCGGGATCGGCTACTACGACAACCAGCGCGACGCCCTCCACCGCTTCCTCGGCGACGGACGCATCCGGCTCGACAACAATCTGTCGGAGCAGGCGCTACGGAATCTGGTCGTGGGCTTGTCGAACTGGATCTTCTTCGCGAACGAGACCGGCATCGGCTGGTACACGACCTTCCGGTCGCTGATCGCCTCGTGCATGCTGCATCGGCTCGACCCGTCGATCTACCTCGAGCAGCTCCTCAGGATCGTGCCGCACTGGCCGAAGAACCGCGTGATCGAGCTGGCGCCGAAGTACTGGACCGACACGGGCGACAAGCTCGACACCAGGTGGCGCTCGATCCTCGCGCGTCCGTGGGAGCCCGGCATGATCGCTTCGGCGCAGATTGGATCGCCGCGCGCGAACGGCGCGACGGCGGACCGCGCGGCGTAGTCAGCTCGCTTCGTCGGCGCGGCGCTCCGACCATCGATCGATGACGCGCAACGTCGTCTGGTGCGCAGCCTCTTCGAAGATCTGCGCCATGCCCGACAGCAACGGGTGCAGCACCTCGTGTATGAAGCCGGAACGTGCCTGCACGCACATCGTAGACCTGTGCTGGCGTGGAAGACGGTAGAGGCGCAGCCCGTAGCGCTTGCACACGGAGATCAACACCAGCTGCGACGCGGGCGTCGGGATGGACAGGCGCACCTCGATGTCCCGCTCGCGGTCGCGCCACCGCGCGAGCTGCGCGCGCGGCTCCTCGATCACGTGCGCGCGCCAGACCTGCTCGAGCTCGGCCGCCGCGGCGTCGTAGTCCATGCCGCGGTCGTGGCGCGCCCGCGCCGGCGCGTCCACACCGTGCCGCTGCCGGCGTGAACCCGGCCTTTTCCAGCCCGCGCCAGCGCGGCACGGTCGTCCCCGCGGCGATCAGAGCACGGCGCATGCCGCCCGTCACGACGCGGTCGGCGGGAC
>JAPSGB010000065.1:0-14695 GCA_035063585.1 Polyangiaceae bacterium | reverse complement strand
GCGCGTCAGCGGCGGCGGGTGGCGGCCGCGGTGAGCGATGGCTCGCGGCTCCGCGCGCGCGCGAGCCCGGGCGAGGCCGCGCCGCGCGCGGCCCGGCGGAGCTCGGCCGCGCCGCGCGCGTCGGTGTGCCGCCCGAGCAGACGGAGCGCGGCCTCGGCGCTCGGAGGACGCGCCTCGCGAGACGCCGCGAGCAGCTGCTCGACCACCTCGGCGAGGCCGCGCGGGGCGCGGGGGGCGCGCTCCACGAGCGGCCGGTACGCGCGCTCGGTGAGCGCGTCGAGGAGCGCCCCGGCGCCACGCGGCTCGAAGGGCCGCTCGCCCGCGAGCAGCTCGTAGAGCACGACCCCGAGCGCGAAGAGATCGCTGCGCGCGTCGAGCGGCTCCCCGCGCGCTTGCTCGGGCGAGAGGTAGGCGGTCTTGCCCTTGACGAGCCCGCTGCGCGTCCAGCGAGCCCGGTCGTAGGCGCGCGCGACGCCGAAATCAGCGAGCTTCACCTCGCCTTCCAGCGAGACGAGCAGGTTCCTCGGCGACACGTCGCGATGCACGACGCCTCCCGGCACCGCGCGCGCCGCGGCGCTGAGCGCGCGGCACACGCCCGCGCCCACCTCGGCGACCGCCTCGGGAGAGAGCGGCTCACCGCGCTCGGCGGCGCTCGACATGACCGCGCGGAGATTGGCGCCGCGGACCAGCTCCATGATGAGAAGTAGGCTCCCCGCCTGGTCCTCGACCACGTCGATGAGCGCGACCACGTTGCCGTGGCGCACGCGCGACAGCACGCGCGCCTCCTCGAGGAACGCCGCGCGTCCCGCCGGGCCGAACGCGTCGTGCGGGCGCTTGACGCACACCTCCTCCTCGATGAGGCCTCCCTCGCGGCGCGCGCGCCACGCCTCACCAGCGCCCCCGCTGCCCAGCCGCTCGAGCAAGACGTAGCGCTCGGCGCGCGGCTTCGGAGCGAGGATGGCGGCCACGACGGCCCCATCGGCCGATCGCGCCGCGCGGTTTCGCGCCGGACCGACCCCTCGGATGGAGGAATGGCTTTTCCAGCCTGGCCCGGGAAAAGGTAGGCTCGCTCTCCGATGACCACGCTGCACCGCGACGTCACCGCCAGCGGCGTCCGGCTGCGCGTCACCGAGGACGGCGAGGGGGAGCCGGTGGTGCTCTTGCACGGGCTCTTCGTCGATCATCGGACCTGGGACGGCGTCATCGAGGCGCTCGCGGGGGAGTTTCGCCTGGTAGCGCCGGATCTCCCGGGCTCCGGCGAGAGCGAGAAGCCGCCGCCGAGCCGCTTCCCCTACGGGGTCGACGCCTTCACCGAGACGATCGCCGATCTGTTCGCCGGGCTCGCGCTCGGTCGCGCCGCGCTGGTCGGGCACGGGCTCGGCGGCGCCGTCGCGCTCACGCTCGCCGCGCGGCACCCCGAGCTGGTGAGCCGCCTCGCGCTCGTCGACGCGCTCTGCTACCCGGCCGCGCCGGACTTCACGCGGAGGGTCGCGGAATTCCCGGTGCTCGGTGGATTCGCCTTCAAGCAGCTCTGGGGGCGCGGGCTGTTTCGGCTGACCTTGCGCGAGGCGCTGCTGTCGCGCGCCGCCGAGGTGCCGAGCCAGCGGATCGATCGCTACTACGACGTGTTCAGCGAACCGGCGGCGCGTGGCGCGGCGCTCGCCACCCTGCGCGCCACCGGGGACACGCGCGCGCTCGTGGCGCAGACCTCGCGGGTGAAGGCGCCCACCCTGGTCGTGTGGGGGCGCGCCGATCGGGTCTATCCGGCCGGGTTCGGGCAGCGCCTGGCCCGCGAGATCCGCGGCGCGGGGTTCGAGCTCCTGAGCACCGGGCACGCGCCGCAAGAGGAGCGCCCGGGCGACCTCGCGCGCGTGCTCTTACGCTTCCTGCGCGACGAGCGCCCCTCGACGTTCTAGGGTGCGGCTCACGATGGATCCGCGGGCGCTCCGTCGCTTCAGGAAGAACTCCGGCGCGGTCGCCGGGCTCGCGCTGGTGCTCGGGCTCTTCTTGTTCGCGCTCCTCGGCCCGACCCTCTCCGGTCACGACCCGAACCTCAGCGATTTCCTCCACGGGCGCGACCCGGACGGCGGCCCCGGCGGCAGCTCGGCCGCGCACTGGCTCGGCGTCGATCAGCTCTTCCGCGATCTCCTGAGTCGGCTCGCGCACGGGGCGCGCGTGTCGCTGCTCATCGCCTTCGTCGCGACCGCGATCGCGAGCCTGGTGGGCGGCGCGGTGGGGCTCGTCAGCGGCTACGCGGAGTCCACCCGCGCCGCGGCGGTCGACACCGCGCTCATGCGCTTGGTCGACGTCGGGCTCTCGTTCCCGTACCTGCTGCTCGTCATGGCGATCGGCGCGGCGGTCGGCAAGACCAGCATCGTCACCATCTTGCTGGTGCTCGGGCTCTCGAGCTGGTTCGGCACCGCGCGCATCATCCGCAGCAAGACCATCCAGACGCGTTCGCTCGACTTCATCGTGGCCTCGCGCGCGCTCGGGCAGAGCACCTGGCGCATCCTCGTCCGGCACATCCTGCCGAACGTCGCCGGGCCGCTCATCGTCATCGCGAGCGCTTCGGTCGCGCAGATGATCATCGCCGAGAGCGTCCTATCCTACTTGCAGGTCGGCCTGCCGCCACCCACCGCGAGCTGGGGGCGCATGCTCGGGGAGGGGCAGCGCTACCTCACGGTCGCGCCACGCATGGTGGTCGCGCCGGGACTCATGATCTTCCTGTCGGTCATCGGCTTCAACCTGGTGGGAGAGGGGCTGCGCGATGCGCTCGATCCGCGTGAGGACTGAGCTCGCGCTCGCGCTCGCGCTCGCGCTCTCCGGCTGCAAGCCGGGCGTGAAGCCGCCCATCGGCCGGGCCCGCGAGGTGCCGCCCGAGCGCGGCGGCGTGCTACGCACCGCGTTCTTCAGCGACGTCCGCTCGCTCGACGCGGCGACCGCCTTCGACACCGGCTCGGCCGCCATCGAGGGGCTCATCTACGACACCCTGATGAGCTACGACGACGAGGGCAAGCTCGTCCCCTTGCTCGCCGAGAGCGTAGACGTCGCGCCGGACGGCAGGCGCTACACCCTCACGCTCCGGCGCGGCGTGCTCATGCAAGACGGCCACGAGCTCCGTGCGGAGGACGTCAAGCGGAGCCTCGAGCGCGCGCTCGATCACGACACCCCCTGCCCCGTCCCTTCGTTCTACGACCGCATCGAGGGCTACGACGCATTCCACGACGGCAAGGCTCGGGAGCTCACCGGCGTGCGGGTGGGCGGCCAGTACTCGGTCGATTTCGTGCTCACCCTGCCGGACGCGACCTTCCTCCACAAGCTCGCGCTCCCCATCGCCGCGCCGCTGTGCCGGAGCGCCGGCCGCAAGTGGTCGCGCGATTTCTCGAGCCGCCCCTGCGGCGCGGGCCCGTTTCGCGTGGTGCGCTTCGACAACGGGCAAATCATCAAGCTTACTCGCTTCGACGGCTACTGGCAGAAGGGGAAGCCTTACCTCGACGGCGTCGACTGGTTTCTCTCGATGCAGTCTTACACTCAGCGCTTCAAGTTCGAGGATGGCGCTCTCGACTACATGCGCGAGTTCAACGACGCGGACTCGATGCTCTATCGTTCGAGCGCGGCCTGGCGCGGCATGGGCGGCTGGGAGCCGTCGAAGACGGTGGCCGGCACCTTCATGAACACCCGGATGGCGCCCTTCGACGACGTGCACTTCCGCCGCGCGGTCGCCTTCGCCATCGATCGCCAAGAGATCGCCTCGGTGCGCCGCGGGCCCGTGATGCCGCAGCGCAAGCTCGTGCCACTGTCGATCATCCCGGAGAGCCCGGGGTATCCCGGCCAACACCACGATCTCTCGCGCGCGCTCGAGGAGATGCGGCTCGCGGGGTACCCGTATGAACCCGAGACCGGCAAGGGAGGCTACCCCGAGACCATCGAGTATCTCGCCATCATCGACTCGTTCGCGCAGCAAGCGGCCGAGCTCTACCAGCAGCAGCTCGCGCGCATCGGGATCCGGATCTCGATTCAGGTGGTCGGGTTCCCGACCTTCCTCGCGCGGACCGGGCGCGAGAACACGGTCCGCATGGGGTTCGTCGGCTGGTCGGCGGACTACCCCGATCCGAGCGACTTTTTCGAGCCCATCCTCACGACCGCCTCGATCCAGCCGGAGGACAGCCAAAATAGCGCGTTCTACTCGAACCCCGAGCTCGACCGCCTGCTCGTCACGGCGCGCGGCTCGACCGACGCGAGCGCGCGGCTCGAGCTGTACCGGCGCGCCGAGCAGATCGTGGCGGACGACGCGCCCTGGGCGATCGCGTACTCGTACCGCTACTTCGAGCTCTGGCAGCCCTATCTCCACGGCTACCGGCCGAACCCCATCCTCACCCAGCACCTCCGGGGCGCCTGGCTCGATCGCAGCGAGATGCGCCTCGCGCGGGCGCGGCGGCGCGCGCCGACCACCCTCGCGCTGGTCACCGGGAGGCGCTCGTGGTCGTGGTGATCGCGAAGAAGCTCGGCTGGGCCCTCTTCACGATCTGGGCGGTCGTGAGCGCGACCTTCCTCATCCATAACCTCCTGCCGGAGGATCCGGCGCGGGTCATCGCCGGGCCGCAGGCGCGCCCCGCCGACGTGCACCGCATCCGCGCACAGCTCGGCCTCGATCGGCCGCTCGCCACACGCTACGCGCGCTTTCTCGGCGGCCTCGTCAAGTTCGGAGCCGAGGCCCGCGCGGACACCGCGGTCCGGATCGGGCCGGTCGGCATCGACTTCGGCACCAGCTACCTCAAGCGCAAGCCGGTCGTCGAGCTGCTCGGTCGCGCGCTGCCGCCGACGCTCCTGCTCGGGCTCCTCGCGCTCGCCATCGAGGTGTCGGTCGGCGCGCTCGGCGGGGTGGTCGCCGCCATGCGGCGACACGGCGTCTTCGACTGGGGCACGGTGGCGCTCACCCTGGTCGGCATCAGCGCGCCGACCTTCCTCACCGGGCTCGTGCTCCAGTACTTCCTCGCGCAAGAGCTCCGTCTCTTTCCGCTCGACGGCTACGGCGAGACCGCGCTCGAGCGGCTGCGCGCGGCCTTCTTGCCGGCGCTCACGCTCGGACTCTTCGGCGCGGCGTACTACACGCGCCTGGTCCGCGACGAGATGATCCTGCTCCTCAAGCAGGACTACATCCGCACCGCGCGGGCCAAGGGGCAGCGCGAATGGCTGGTGGTCGTCCGCCACGCGCTCCGCAACGCGCTCGTGCCGCTCGTCACCGTGGTCGGACTCGAGATGGGCACGCTCGTCGGCGGCGCGATCGTGACCGAGAAGATCTTTCGCTGGCCCGGCATCGGCGCGCTCAGCGTGGACGCCATCGTGGAGCACGACGGCCCCGTCATCATGGGCGTCGTCATCTTGTTCTCGACCGTGGTCGTGTTCGCCAACCTGGTCGTCGATCTCTCGTACGTCCTGCTCGATCCGCGCGTGCGGCGGCGCTGAGCGCGCTACGGCGCCGGGAAGGACGCGGTCGGCGGCTTGCCGGCGGGCGCGGTCGGCGGCGCGGTTGGCAGCGGCGGCGGCGTGGGCGCCGGCTCGACGACCGGGCGCGGCCGCGGCGCGGGGCGGGGAGCGGGCGCCGCCGCGATCGGCGCGGGCCTCGGCGGCTCTGGCGCGGGCTTCGCAGGCTCCGGCGCGGGTTCGGCCGGGGCCGCGCTCACGGCTTCCGCAGGCTCCGGCGCAGCCGGGGCGGTCGTCGCCGGCTCGGGCAGCTTCGGCGGCGCGGCGGGCTCGGTCCCGGTGGGCGCCGTCACCACGGTGGCCCGCGTCGGACCCGGCTCCGGCGACTTCGCTGCTTCTTCGCTCGGGCTCTTTCTCATCACGAACGCGACGAGCGCCACCGCCACGAGGAAGCCGATGATCGCCGCGACCACGCGCATGTTGCGCGCCCGGCGGCGCTCCTGCTCCTCGGTGCGCGGTACGCGGAGCCCCGGCAGCTCGAGCGGATCCGGCTCCGGCGGCTCGAGGACCGCGGGCCCGCCCTCGTACCGGCCCTCCTCGCCTTCCGCGAAGAAGTCATGGTGCTCCTCCGGCTCGCCCGCCGGTGGACCGCCTCGCGGCGGCCGCTCGGAGCCGGCGCGCGCGAAGGGCTCGGCGCGCGTCGCGGGCGGCTCCTCGGTGGGCGCGGGCGGGGGACGCTCGCGCGCGGGGGGAGGCGCGGGCGCGCGCGGCTCCTCCTCGTCCTTGCGCGCGGGGAACGGGATCACCTTGCCCGCGACGCGCCCTCCGGGGACCTCGCGCGCGGTCGGGGGCACGCTCGCGAACGCGCTCTTCGCGATGGCGACCGCGGCTCGCGCCTCCGGCGTGTCCGGGAGCGTGGAGGGAGACGCGCCGCTCGGCTCCATGGCGTCGCGCGCGAAGGCTCCGAGGCTCATTTGAGTGTCGACGAGCGGCTCGCGGTCCTCGCGGCGCGAACCCGGCACCCCAGCGCGCGTCTCGGCGACCGCCGCGGGGAACTCGTCCACGCTGGGCGCGGAGATACGCGGCGGCTCGCCCTCCGCGGTGAGCCGCACCGCCGCGATCCCGGGGAGCGTCACGGTGCCGGCCGGGCTCAAGAGCGGAGCGTTCGGGCGCCACGACGCGGGCGCAGGCTCGACGCGAGCCGGCGCGGGCGCCGCGGCGGAGAGCTTCGGCTCGCTGCCCGTCTGACCACCCGGGACGATCTCGTCGGCGGTGTCTTGCGAGCGCGGCGCGGCGTCGGGCGGCTCGATGCTCGGCACCACCTCGTCGTGCTCGTGGCCCTCGGCGACCGGCGGCGACGCCTCACTCACCACGAGCAGGCCCTCGAAGAAGAGCTTGGTCACCGTGGAGAGCGTCGACAGATCCTCGAACGGCGACTCGTCCACCACCTCGAGGAGCGAGCGCTTCCCGTCGAACAGCCGAAGGATCCCGTTCAGCTCGTCGGGGATCTCGTT
Source organism: Polyangiaceae bacterium (assembly GCA_035063585.1). Taxonomy (GTDB): domain Bacteria; phylum Myxococcota_A; class Polyangia; order Polyangiales; family Polyangiaceae; genus JAPSGB01. Next base: position 7,757 of record JAPSGB010000065.1, on the reverse strand, counting down.
CAAGCGCTCGACGAGCTGCTCGTGGTCGATCTCGAAGATGGTGGCTAGCGGCGGGAGCTGCTCGAGCAGGCGTCCCCACTCGTCGAGCCGCCGCATGCCCTCCATGAGGAGCCCCTGCGTGGAGGTGGGGATGATGTCTTCGTTTTGCACCGGGCGGAACTCGACCTCGAAATCCCCCGCGCTCCACACCAGCGTCCGGTACACGGCCTCCTCGCCGTGCAGGCGGCCGAGCTCGGCGTCGACCACCTTGCCGTCGCGGAAGTAGATCCGCGCATCTCGACGGCCGTCGGTGATGCTCGCGACGCCGCTCTTCCGGCTCACCTCGAAGGTCTGCAGGATGTCGACCACGCCCATGTCCGCGAGCGACCCCGAGAGCCGCGTGCGCGCCGACATCGGCATGCTGGTCGCCATGCGCTCCTGCGTGCGCCGCGCGAGCAGGAGGTTCACCCGCGCGATGAGCTCGCGGACGAAGATGGGCTTGGTGAGGTAGTCCTCCACGCCGAGCTCGAGCCCGCGGATCTTGTCCTCGATGGAGCGCTGGCTCGTCAGAAACACCACCGGGATCGAGGCGAACTCGCCGGCGTCCTTGATGCGTCGCACGAGCTCGTAGCCGTCGAGGCGCGGGAGGCGCGTGTCGGTGAGGATGAGATCCGGCGTCGAGTACTCGATCTTGGCGAGCGCGTCGGCGCCGTCGGCCGCGGTAGTGACGCTGTAGCCAGCCTTCTTGAGGCTGACCTCGAGGACGCGGACGCTCCGAGGATCCGCGTCGACCAGGAGGAGTTGTTTCTTCGCCACGCGCTACCCGCCCACCGTCAATAGCACGAACTCATCCGAGCTTCGTTTACCCCATCCGCGCCCGCGCCGTCACTCCGCCCACGGATCGACGACCTCGCCGCCGCCGAGCTGGGTCGGCCGGGCGGGCGGCGCCGAGGGGGGTTGGTCCGGCGCGGAACCGCTCGGGCGCGGGCGCGCGGCCGCGACAGGTAGGCCCGAGGCGCGCGGCGCGGCCCGTCTCGCGGCGGGCGAGCCCAGGGCCGGGCTCGCGGCCGAAGCCGGCGGCGCGGCCGAAGCCAGCGGCGCGGCCGAAGCCGGCGGCGCGGCGGCGCTCGGGAGCGTGCGCGCCGGCGTCCCGACCGGCGCGAGGCTCCCGGGCTCGAGCGGCACGCGCGCGACCTCGGGCGGCGGAGCGGCGCCCGCGGGCGCGGGCGCCTCCGAGCGCCACCGCGCGAGCCCCGCGAGCGCGACGCCGGCCACGCCGAACAGGCACCCCACCCCGAGGAGCACCCGCGCGCGGGAGCGCGGCCGTTCCCGGCGCGCGAGTCGCTGCTCGACCCGGAGCTCCTCGGCGGTCGGCGGCTCGAGCTCGTCGGCGAGCAGCGAGCGCTGGCGGCGCGTCGAGCTCGGCGCGCCGCCCATCACGTCGAGCGAGCCGTCGTCCGCCCAGCGGGTGACGCGGTCGAGCTCCTCGATGAGCGCGCGCATCGACGGGAAGCGCTGCGCCGGCTTCTTCTCGAGGCATCGGAGGGTGACGTCCTCGAGCGCGCCGAGCTCGTGCCCGGCCTCGATGAGCCGACTCGGCGGCACCGGCGCCATGTACATGTGCTTGGTGAGCACGCCCATGTAGGTGTCCGCCTCGAACGGGACCCGACCGGTGAACATCTCGTACATCACCACGCCGAGCGCGTAGACGTCCGCGCGATGATCGACGGCCTCGCCGGAGGCTTGCTCGGGGCTCATGTAGCTCGGCGTCCCGAACACCACCCCGGCGCGCGTGAGGCGGCTCGCGCCCGCGACCTTGGCGAGCCCGAAATCGAGCACCTTCACCGTATCGCGGTCACCGATCGCGGCGCCCACGTGGATGTTGTCCGGCTTGAGATCGCGGTGGACGATGCCGGCGCCGTGCGCCGCGTCGAGCGCGTCGGCGACCTGGCGGACGATCCGGACCGCGCGCGCCGCCGGGATCGGGCCGCCGCGGCGGATGAGGGCGCTCAGCGACCGGCCCTCGAGGAGCTCCATCACGAAGTACGGTTGCCCCGACGGGAGCTCGCCGAAGTCGGTGATCTGGACCACGTTCGCGTGGGTGACGGCGGCGGCGGCGCGCGCCTCCTGGATGAAGCGGGCGGAGAGCTCCTTGTCGAGCGCGAGCTCGCGCTTCAGCACCTTCACGGCGAACGCGCGCCCGAGCCGCACGTGGCGCGCGCGATAGACGACCCCCATGCCGCCCTCGCCGAGCGCGGCCTCGACCTGGTAGCGGCCGTCGAGCGTCTGGCCGAGCAGCGGATCTGCCTCGGGAGCCTCCGCGGGGGCTGGCTCGAGCGGCGCGCCGTCGAAGGGGCAGAAGCGGGCGCTGCCCGAGAACCGCTGACCGCAGCTCGCGCAGCGGTGCCGCTCGCGTTCGACGTCTACGTCGGCGGGCGCGCGCGCCTCGTCCCGGCGCGCCGCGCCGAACTCTATTCGCGTGTCATCCACGGCGGCTCGTGGAGCCTAGCACCGGACGCGCCGGGCCGGCCGACGCGACGCGCGCCGCGACCGCCGGCCGTGGCCGAGGCTCACGCGAGGGGGGTACCGCACTCGGCGCAGAACTTGGAGCCGCCGCCGTTGGTCACCCCGCACTTCGCGCACTTCGCGCCGGCGGGCGCCGCCTGCGGGGCGCCGGGCGCCGGGGGTTGCGGGGCGGCGGCCGCCGCCTGCGGATCGCCCGGCGGCGGGTAGCCAGGCGGCGCGCCGTAGCCCTGCTGCGGGTAGCCCTGCTGCGGGTAGCCCTGCTGCGGCGGATAGCCGGGCGGCGGGTATCCGGGGGGCGCGCCGTAGCCAGGCGGCGGGTATCCGGGGGGCGCGCCGTAACCGGGCGGCGGGTAACCACCGCCCATGCGGCCGCCGTACATCATGCCCGCGCCGAGGCCCATGCCGCCGGCCATGCCGGCGCCGGCGAGACCCATCGACGCGCCGTCTCCGCCCTGCGCGAGGCCCTGACCGAGGCCCATGGTGGCCTCGGCGCCCGCGTATTGCTGGTAGCGGTTCATGTCGAGCTGGTTGATGTAGCGGGCGCGGTTCGCGAAGTCCTGATCGAGCTGGTACTGGCGCTGCTGCGCCTCGGCCTCGGCTTGACCGATGCCGATCTTGGCCTTGCGGGCGTCGAGCTTGGCCTGGACGATCTGATCCTGAAACTCGTCGATCCGCTTCTGATCTTCGTCCGAGACGTTGATGTTGAGGCCGGTGACCTCGAGCACCTGGATGCCGCACTTCAGGAGATCGGGGCAGTCTTGCACGATGGAGCGGGCGACGTCGGGGCCCGCCTCGCCGAGGTCCATCATGGTGAGGTCGCCCGACTTGATGAGCCGGGTGAGCGTCACCTTGAGGCCCATCATGAGCTGGTCGCGGACCCAGTCCATGGCCTTGTCGGGGTTCGCCGCGCCCGTCTGGCCGATGAATTCGAGGATGAGCTTCACCGGATCCATGACCCGGTACGAGTACTTGCCGAACGCGCGAGGGTTCACGCGGATGTCGAGCTCCGGATCGCGCATCGAGCCGATCGGGCCGCCGAACCCGAGCCCGTAGAGGGGGCGGGTAGTGACGAAGTAGAGCTCGGAGATGAACACGTTGCCGCCCGTGAAGCTGTTCACGAGGGTGTTCAGGAAGGGGATGTTCTGCGTCTGCAGGGTGTGACGCCCGGGCCCGAGCGCGCCCACGTACTGGCCATCCTTGAAGAACAGCGCGACCTCGTCCGAGTCGACGGTGAGCTGGCTCCAGAACGGGAAGTTCTGGTCCGGGTGCTTGTAGACGACCTGATCTTTGTGCGCGTCGTCACGCGCGATCATCATCTGCTGCACACCGCCCTTGACGAAGTCCATGATGCCCATGCGTGTCCTCCACGGCGCCGGGGGCGCCTACGATGCCAAAGTCACGGGAAGATAGTGGCCGGGGCTTCCGAGCGCAACCGGCCGATGGCTAGCCCGGGGGCGGTAGCCCACGCGCGCCGAGGTGACCGCGAAGCACGGCGCGGGTCCTACTCATTTCCGGGGGCCTAGCGCTCTCGGTTCGCTCCGCAGCCGCGGCCCGGTCGCCGCGCCGCCGGCCGCGCCGGACCGGCACCCCCGCCCTCGCGAGGTGTCTCGAGCGCCGCGCCTCGGCTAGAGTACGCGGCTCGTATGACTATCGACGTCTCCGCGCTCCCGGTCCCCGCGCGGCGCGTGCTCTCCGCAGACGCGCCCGCGCCGCTCCGCGCGATGGCGGCCAAGGGCGTGATCCCGGGGCTCCGGCCGGGCGACCTCGTGACGGTGGTGGCGCTCCTCGCCGCGGACGCCGACGCCGAGCTCGCTCGCGTCGCCGGCGAGACGCTCCGCAAGCTCCCCGCGCCCGTCCTCACCGGCGCGCTCGCGAGCGATCTCGAGCCGGAGATCATCGAGCTCCTCGCCGAGGGCTACGGCACCGAACCGGAGGTGGTCGAGAAGCTGCTCCGGCTGCCGCGCATCGGCGACGGAGCGCTCGAGCGCCTCGCCACCATGGCGACCGAGCGCACCGGCGAGCTCATCGCCACCAACGAAGAGCTCATGCTCGCTCACCCGGTCGCCATCGAGAAGCTCTACCTGAACAAACGCGTGCGGATGTCGACCGCCGATCGACTGCTCGAGCTCGCGGTCCGCAACGGGCTCGAGCTCTCGATCCCGGCGTTCAAGGAGGCCGCGGCCGCGATCAAGAACGAGCTCATCATGGAAGCCATGGATGAGCCGTCACCGGACGACGTGCTCTTCAACGACACCGACCGAATCGCGCAGAGCGTCGGCGGCGACGACGCCGACGACACCCACGAGGCCGACGACGAGGGCGAAGAGAAGCTGAAGGACAAGTTCCTCCCGCTCTACGCGCAGCTCGCGCAAATGACCGTGACCCAGAAGATCCGCCGCGCGATGCTGGGGACCGCCGCCGATCGCATGCTGCTGGTCCGCGACGCCAATCGCCTGGTGGCCGCCGCCGCCGTGCAGAGCCCGGCCATGCGCGAGAGCGAGGCGGAGCGCATCGCCGCGAGCCGCATGGTGGGCGAGGACGTCCTCCGTATCATCGCGCAAAATCGTGAGTTTACCCGCAATTACCAGGTAAAGCTCAACCTCGTCACGAACCCTCGCACCCCCTTCAGCTTCGCCTCACGGCTCATCTCTCACCTCCGCGACGGGGATCTCCGCTCGCTCGCTAGGAGCAAGAACGTCGCCGGTGCGGTCGGCAAGGCCGCCAAGCAGCAGATCGACCGCAAGACCGCCGGCAAGAAGGGCTGAGCGCCGCGCCCGCGCCTGCGCCGCACGGGCGACGGCCGCGTCGATATATGAGCATTCTTGCTCATATGTGAGAGCTGGGGGTCGCGGCGGCGCGGGCCCGCGACCGACGGCGGCGCGCCCTCGGCCGGGCGCTCAGCGAGCGTCCGCCGGCGGCAGCGCGGCCGCCACGATGTTTCCGCTCACGACCCCGCGCGTGCCGATGAGCTTGTCGGCCATCGCCTTCAGCGCCCGCGCGGGCCCCTTGGCGGCGATGACCTCCATGCAGTGCGAGTGATCGAGGTGCACGTGGAGCGTCGAGATGATGTACTTGCCGTGATCGTGCTGGATCTCGGTCAGCCGCTCGACGAGCTCGCGCACGTGATGATCGTACACGATGGTCACGGTGGCGCAGGTCTGCTGGCCGCGCTGCCAGGCGTCGGCGTCGAGCTCGCGGCGCACGAGATCGCGCAGCGCCTCCGAGCGGTTCGCGTAGCCGCGCGCGGCGATGAGCGCGTCGTAGCGGTCGAGCAGGCCCGCTTCCATGGCCACGCCGAACCGGATGAGCTGCGCCATGGTTACGGTCGCCCGTACTTCTTGATCCGCGCCGAGAGCTTCGCGTCGTAGACCTCCTGCGCCTGCGCTTCCTTCTGCGGATCGATCAGGTAGGCGGCGGTGCGCTCGCTCTTGTCGAGCTTCGTCTTGTAGGCGTCCGCCTGGTAGCGGCTCTTGAACGGCCCGATGCGCACGCGGTGCCAGAGCCCGCGACCGGTGACGTAAGCCGCTTGCCGGTAGGCTTGGTGACCGCGACGCCGGAGCGCGAGCACGAAGGCGTCGGCGTCCTTCTGCTCCTTGAAGCTTGCCACCTGGAGCTGAAATCCGCCCGCGCTCCCCTCGGGAGCGAGCTCCGCGCCGTCGGGCACCTTCGAGACCGCGCTCGCCATCGCGGCGAGCCCGTCTTGCGGCTGGGTCGTCACCGGCGTCGCCTCGAGCAGCGAGCCGGCGGGCAGCGGCACGACCGGCAGCGCGTCGGTGGGCGGCGGCGGCGCGGTCGGCGCGCCGGGCGGGAGCGCCAGCTCGTCATCGCGCTTCACGAGCCGACCGCGCTCGTCCTTCACGACCGCGAGCGCGGTGGTCGGCTCCGCGCCGTCGCTCAAGATGCCCGGGAAGGTCACGTTGCGGTCGTCGAGTTGCTCGGCGGGGAGCTCCGCCGAGGCGCGCGAGCGCGCAACCAGCGCGGCGAGCGGGTCGTCGGGAGACTTCGCGGGCGGACCGCTGCGCTTGGCGCTCATGAGCCCGACCACGACCAGCGCCGCGCCGCCCATGGAGGCCAAGAGGAGCGTGCCGAGCCGACCGGAGCGCCGGCGGGGATCCTGCTCCTGGATTTGCTCGAGGTTGCGGACGTTGACGGAGTCCATGGTTGAGCTCTGACCCACCGCTACCGCCCCCGGAAGATTCGGGCCAGTTTTGGGCGGGAGCGCGCGGGCGCCCCCTCGACGGGCAGCCCCTACGGCACTCGACGCTCCAACGGGATGGGCGGCGCGGGATTGGGCGAATCACCGCTTCCGCTTCTTCCTCGTCGGCGCTGCGAGGAGCGCGGCGACGTCAGCCCGATCCTGGGGCCGATCGAAGTGAACTTTCTCCTGAATCAGGTGCGCGCGCCCAAGAAAGTGGGCCGGCACGGCCCCGAAGCGGGCGTCACGGCGCGCTCGCCACGCTTCGGAGAACGAGATCGTCGCGAACGCCGACAGCACATCCACCCTCACGGGCGCGACTCCGAGCTGAAGGATCGTATCGGGATCGAGCAGGTTCTTCACAGAGACGGAGCTCGGCGGCTTCGTCCCAAAGAAGACGGTGAGGGCCTCGATGAAGCGCATCGCGTTCGCGCGCGTGGGTGCGACGAAGAGCTCCAAATCCTTCGTGGCGCGAGGCCGGGCGTGGAGCGCCAGCGCGTGCGCCCCACCGATGAGATACTTAACCCCGGCGTCGTCTAGTGATCCGAGCAGTTCTTCGAAGTCTTGGGACATCGCCCTTGCCTTGTGCCTCGAGCGCGCTCTCGAGGCAGCTCGCTACGGCCATCACTCGCGCCTCCGGCGTCAGCTCCTCCCACCAGAAGCGGGAGTCCTCTGCGGCGGCTCGAGAGGTCGGAACGAGGGCGATCTGCCAAGTCCTCCCGCGGGCGTCTCGAAGAGACTGTCGCTTGATGGCGCGGGACACGGACCGAGCCTACTGCGCTCGATCCTCGCTCGCCCACTCGTAGCGCTCTCGTCTCGCCGGCATCGCCGCATCGACCTTCTCGTAGGGACCGGTGAGCGCTCTCGGTGAGGCACCTCGGGCCCCCCGCAGCTTGCTTCGCAACTGCTCCCCCCGCCGCTCCGCGGGGTTGGTTTTGCGGGGGGGCCTTGGCCCCCCGCAGCTTGCTTCGCAACTGCTCCCCCCGCCGCTCCGCGGGGTTGGTTTTGCGGGGGGGCCTTGGCCCCCCGCAGCTTGCTTCGCAACTGCTCCCCCCGC
>JAPSGB010000064.1:0-16834 GCA_035063585.1 Polyangiaceae bacterium | reverse complement strand
GCGACAGCGTGCGTCGTTTGACGGTGTTGACCTTGAGCATCCGGTCGAGGCCACAGCGCTCGCCGGCGGCGCCGAGCAGGGTCAAGAGGGCGTGGGCGATGGCGCCGAGGAAGAGCAGGCGGTCGCGGCGATCGGAGCTGCGGATACCGATGCTCCTCGGTCCCCGCTCCAGTCCCGCGCGCGCCCGTCATCCGCGGGCAGTGTACGCCGGTTTCCCGCTGTTGATCGCGATCAGCGGCAGGCTTGAGCGCCCTGATCGGCCGCCCCCGCTGCGCCCCGCGGGAGCCGGATTTTTCGCCCGGTTCGTCGTGGCATGCACCTTGCGAAAGGCCGGAGCGAAGACGGAACATGGCAAGCCTCGGCATCCAGCAGCTCGGTTTGGCAGCACTCAGCGTCTTGCTAGGCGGCTGTTTGGGATCGTTGCACCTTGGCACCCACGTCGCAGGCGAATCGCACTCCGCGCCCGCTTGCGTTCCGGCGAGCGGATCGTTCCGCGTCAGCACGCTCGGCTGGGACGATCAGGCGCGGCACGACCTCGAAGGGCGCATGCGCAGGAACGCGGTCGTGGTCCGCGCGGAGGGCTGCGGCCGGAGGGTGCTCGACGGCCGTGATGCGGGAGCCAAGTACGCCTTTCATGCCGAACCGCTGCGCCGCGAGCGCCAGAGCTCCGGGAGCGAGATGGGGCTGGGCGTCTCGACCGGGCCGGGCATGTCGAGCTCGACGGGCGCCGTTCACGACGTCGCCATTGCAGGCGCGTTCGACCTCGAGCGCCTCCCGAGCACCGCCGAGCTTCAAGGGAGCTGCGCCGGCGCCACGCGCGTCGTCGCGCGCTACTCGACGGGTGCGTTTCGGATCGAGGACGGCCATTCGAAGTTCGCCGGCGTGAGCCTGCCGTACGGCGCACGCGCCGACGCGCGTAACTGGCAGGGCTCGGACCGCCGAGCCGGCAGACTGGAGGCCTGCGAGGTCCGCGCTACGGGCAGCGACGCGCCGCCCGTCGACTGTAGCGCGCTCATCGACCTCGCCGTCTTACCACTTCCTGCTTCGCCGCCTCCTGTCGCCCAGGCCCCGGGGCCCAAAGCGGCAACCGCGGAGGCCTGCACGCAGGGCGACGTCGCCGCGTGCAACCTCCAGTGCCGCCGCGGGGCGGCCGCGGCATGCGCCACGCTCACGTCACGTTGCGCGTCGGGATCGCTCCCGGCGTGCATGGCCGCGGGCTCGAGCTCGCTCGAGCGCTGGCTCTACGCAGGCAAGTAGATAGGAAAGGACCGATCATGATCTCGTCCAAGCGTCGCTGCACCGCCACCCTCGCCCTGGCCCTCGTGTCGCTCTCCGCGTGCGACAGGAGCCAAGCTCCCGCCCCGCTGATCGACGCGCCTCCGACGCCGAGGGCACTCACCGAGCTGAGGGTCGAGCTCCCACCGGTGGCGCCGACTCCGAAGCCCACGCGCCCGCGGCGCAGCAAGCCTGCCGCTGCGGGCGGCCTCTCCGCGATGCCGTTCCCGGTCACGATCAACCTTCCGCTGCCCACCATCCCAGCTTGGCCCACGGTGCCGGCCGTGGATCAGCCAACCGTGCCGCCCGAGCCCAGACCGAGCCAGAGCGAGCCCCGTGAGACGAGCCGGGTCATCGTCTACGGAGCCGACTGGTGCAGCCCGTGCCGCAATCTGAAGGGCTCGCTTCGCCAGCGAGGCGTCCCGTTCGTGTTCATCGACATCGACGACAAGGGGGCGATGAGCTCGACCGAGGGGCGGCTGATCGCGGAGCTACCGCCTGACAACCGGAACGGGATCCCGCTGACCCGAGTGGTCCAGCCCAACCACCAGACGACTTGGATCCACGGGAACGACGCGGCTCGGGTCGAGACGGCGTATCGGGGACAGTGAGCGAATCAACCTTGAAGGGCCTTACCTCCCGTTGCCCATGAACCCCGAGTCGAAGATGCTCGAGGCTGGCGTCGGTCGACGCCACGGTCGACGGTGCGGCGGCGTGCCGGGGCGTGGACGGCCCCGTGGCGATGGCGGGCCGCAGCGCGGCGTCGTGTCGCGCGAGGCGCGGCGGGGTGCGCGGCACGACCTGCTTGCGCCAGCGCGAGCTCGGCGCGAAGGCGCCGTGGAAGCGCAGGAGTGGGTGCCGCGGCCCGTGGTCGCCGGCGGGGACGGCGACGCCGGCGTGGACGTCCCAGTGGCGGTAGGCGCCGCAGGCCGGGCCGCGCGCGACGCGGAAGCGCGGGTCGGCGTTGTCGGGTGTGTCGTGGCCGTCTGGAGGGGGCTGACCGCGCGGCCTGCTTGCGCCGCGCGGGCTCGCCGTCGTCGAGCCGAGAGGGCCGAGATGCAGCGCGACCGTGCGGCGGGCTTCGAGGGCGGTGGTGGGCTTCGGCTCGTTCGAGTCGTCTTCCTCGGGCTCGCTGGTGTCGCGAACGAATCCGCGACGCCGGCACCACGCGAGGAAGCGGTGCGCGACGTTCTGCGCGATCTCCGAGACCTCGTCGAAAGTGGCTGGTCGAGGCGCGTGACGGCCGCGGGGACCGCGCCGAGCAAACCGCGGATCTCGAACGGTACGCTCCGCACCCACTTCCGAACGGGGACGTCCCGGAAGACGCGATCGACCAGGTGGGCGGCGGTGCCGGACCTGCGGCGCGCGTTGCAGCTCGGGCACACGCCGCGCTTCTTGCACGAGAACGCGACGGCGAGCCCGCGCCCGCACGCCTCGCAGCGCGCGCGTACAAAGCCGCGCTCGAGCCGGCCGCATTGCAGGTAGGCGCGGAGCTCGCGCTCGACGTAGCGGAGGCGCTCGTAGCGACCGGTGCCGCGATGGGCGCTCTTCGCCGCGGCGCGATCGGGATCCGGCATGCGGAGCCGGGGCTGCGCAAGCCGTGTGCCGCCGGTAGCGTAGCGGGATCACTCGACGGCGGGGTGGCGACGCGGCGGTTGGCCGGCGGCGATCGCCGGTGATCGCCGGGGAATTGCTGGGCTGCCGCCCGCGGGATACCGCGCCGGGCAGGCAAACCCATCAGGCTGGAGACGTGGAGAGGGCGCGAAAACGCCCGGCGCTTGACGATCGCGAGGTGACGTGCAAGAAGCCGGGCCGCATTTCGCCCGACTTGTCGAGCGTTTGCACGCTAGTTCGGCCAGCTTAGCTCAGTGGTAGAGCAGCGGTTTCGTAAACCGCAGGTCTGGGGTTCAAATCCCCAAGCTGGCTCCAGAACGTTTCCGCGATGTTGCGTGACTTCGAGCTGTCGCGCTCCTCGACCGCATCCGAAGCCGTTGCCCCACTGTTGCCCCAGCGTGCTCGGCTGCTACGTCAGCGTCGTGATCGCGGCGCGCAGATCGCGCTCGGCCACGTGCGCGTAGCGCTCGGTCACGGCGAGGCTCGAGTGCCCCGCGAGCGCCTTCACCGCGTGCGCCGCCGCACCCCGGCGAAGAAGCTCGGTCACGAACGTGTGGCGCAACGAATGGAAGCGCAGCTGGGGAAGCCCGGCACGTCGGCATGCGCGGTGGAACGCCTGGAGGAGCCCATGCTCTCCCCAGGTCTTCCCGTGCAGCGTGCGCGCGACGGCAACGCTGGCCTTTCCCGGCCCTGCGTCGGAGAGCAACGCGAGGAGCGGCTCCGCGATGGGCACGAGCCGTTCGTGTCCGCTCTTCGGTGGCGCTTCCTGCTTCCTCGTGATCGAGCGACGGACCACGATGGTCCGCGTGCCCAGGTTGACGTCTCCCCACCGCAGGCCACGCACCTCGCCGGCGCGGAGCCCCGCGTACGCGGCGAGCGCGAAGGCGAGCCGGGCCTGCGGGCTCGCCGCGGCAAGGAGCTTCGGCAGCGCGTCGGCCGGGAACGCCTCGACGACGGTCCTACCGACCCGCGGGAGCTTCGGAAGTGCGGGCATCGCGGAGAGCGATCCTTGCGCGACACCCGCGCGAAGCACGGAACGGACGACGACATGGACATTGCGCCGCCGAGAAGCTGACACCTTCTTCTTGACGAGTTGGGCATCCAGCTTCGCGAGCGCGGCGGCGTTCACTTCTCCGAGCGGCGTGTCGAGAAAACCGGCGAGGAAATCGCCGTCCAGGATCTCGACGTACCCCGCGCGGGTGGACGGCTTCTTCGTCTGAAGGGTCGTCTTCTTGTACATGTCGATGATCTGCCCGAACGTCATCGTTCCGGGCGTCGTCGCAGTGCCCGTCTGCTCATGGACGACGGGCAGCTCGCCGTGCTCCGCGAGATGCGCGAGAAGCCGTCGCTCCTCGGACCTCGCGGCGGCGAGCGTCTGCACCTGGGCGTCACGACGATACCGCCGCTTCCTGCCCGCGGGCGTTCTGTACCGGATATCAATGAACAGGACGGGCGTGCCCGCCCGCATCACTTTGCGGATGGCCATGGTCGTTCCTCCTTGGCCAGTCCGCGCACTTCAGAACGTACGGGGTTCATAGCACGGGACGGAGCCGCTGGTCGGTCAGCCAACGTCACGGCGTGCGAGCGCCGCGAGCTGCCACCGCTCGGAGAGGCACACGCGCCACGTGCGACCGAGCTTCCGGCCGCGGATGCCGTCGTAGTCGGCTTCGATACCGCCATCGGATGCGCGTATCGCGCGCCGTTCGAGCGCCCGCCGGAGCGCCTCCTCGCTCATGGAGAGGAGCTCCGCCGCCTCGCGCACGCGAAGCCATCGAGCCGAAGCGATCGGCGCGCTCATCGGCCGCTCCGCGCCGAGTAGAGTCTCCGCCACGGTCCCTGAGCCGGGGACGGTGGCGTTGCATGAACATGCCGAGCCCCAGCCCGGGCTGAGTTCCCTGGCCTCCTCACGTCCCACCCATCCCCTACTCCTCCACCACGTACACACGCGGCTCGGGCGTCTTGATGCCGGCGGCGCCGAGCGCCGCGCGAAGCACGTCCTCGAGCTTGCCGCCGCGCACGGCGTCCTGTTCCGGAGCCGAGGAGCTCTCCGTCGTGAGCACGACGAGCGGCAGAATCTCGGAGCCCTTCCGCGTCGCGCGGGTTGCCGAGAGCACGTCCATGCGCTCGACAGGGCCATTCACCTGGAGAAACGCGATGGCCGTCTGGAGCACGCGGTCGTACGCGCTGGCATACTCGGTGGGCATCGGCATGTGGATGTAGAATCTGGTCATCGGGCAATCTCCTTCGCGTTGCTGACCGGAATCCCGGTCGGGGGTGGATGGGCGCCACCCAGGCGTCGCGAGAACGCTTTCACGATCCGAGCCTCTCCCGTTGTCGCGCCAACACCGCCTCGCTGAAGCACTTGCGGCACTTCGCGCAGGCGGTGCCGCCCACGCCGCGCACGTTGTCGAGCGCGAGTCGTCCCGCATCCACCGGACAGTCGGTTTTGCCGTGGTACGGGAGATCTGGCGTGTGCTTCTCGTTGAAGACGATGGCGGCGCCACGCGTGACGTCTTCCCGCGACGTCCGGAGGTAGGAGAAGTACGCGCGCGGGTGTTCCTCGACGAGTCTTCGCGCCTCCGCCATGAGCCGCAGCGGCGTCCTGGCGTCGAGCGAGAGCTGAAGGTAGACGTTCGCGAGCCGCGCGATCCCGGCGGCCAAGTCGAACCGGCGCGTCACGATCCAGACGCGAACGTCGGGATTGCGTTCGGCGAACCCGTTCAGCACTGGGACGAGCGCCGGGAACAGGTCGCCCGTGCCGTTCACGCGAAGATAGTCGAGCCTGGCGCGTCCGGCCCAACGGCGCCGGGCGCTCGCGAACTCCCGGGTCAGACGCGCGATGGCGGCATCCGGCTCCTCGAGCTCGAAGTACCGCAAGTTCCGCAGCCGCTTCCTCAGCGACTTGCGCCAGGTGGTCGCCGCCCTCGGCGAGGAGGCGTAGCACGTGCGCGCGCACAGCGGCGTGGGATCGCACGTCCGTCCGATCGGGAAGTCCAGCGAGATGCTGGTCTTGGCGTTGGCCGACAGGAGCGGCTTCCGCCGGAGCGTCTCGAGGTCGAGCGAGGCGACCTCCTCGGCGATGGGCGATTCCTTGCGCTTCAACGCGACGAAGACGCGCTCCTCGTCGCCCCCCGCGCGGTACAGCGGAAGAGAGCGGCGAGTGGACGTTGCGGACACGGAAACACGGGTGGACGCCATGGCGGCTTCCTCGGCGGGGCGTCCGTTCTCGGGTCGGCTCCGCGGTCGTCGTTCACCTCCCGGTCGTTGCGGGTGGGCATGAGAGCTCAGCGTGCGGAATCGTCGACCGCTCGGTGGAGCCGGTGCTCGACCACCACGCGCGGCGACGGGCATCCGTCGTGGAAGACGACTTCGACACGCCCGAACCGGACGCGGAAGCGACGTGCGACTTCGGTGAGAAGGGCCGAGGTGGACATGGAGGCCATGCCGTCATCCGCCGGCTGCGGCGCGGCGGCAGGGGGCGGTCCCGGGCGTTTCACCGCGCCTCCCGCGACCGCGGCCTGCCGTGGACCGAGGCCCTGAGACCCAGCACCCACATCGCGTCGATGGTGTGGCGGACGACGTCGCGCAGCGCCGCGGCGGACGGCGCGGCTCCGTTCGCCGCCAGGTCGAGGACGTCGAAGTACCGCACGCGGTCGCGCCGTCGGGTACCGTCGTCCCAGATCCCGAGCGAACGACGTTCGACCGTCCCCGCGAGACCGAGGTGCGCGACTGCCGCCTCGATGACCTTGTCGGTCATGCTTACGCACTCGATCGGTGTGGATACCTGGAGGATGTACTCCATCGTGTTCTCCTTCGTGTCGGGGTCGGGCAAACGCGCCGCGGAGGGGGCGGAGTCGCGAGGCCGTCACGCGGTGCTCGAGAGAGCGTTTGTGCGTGGCACACCGGGCTCGCGGTCCGCCCGTTCTCCGTGGCGCTGGTTCATCGCGGCTTCCGAGGACGCTTCAGGTCAAGCCCGGCTCGGGACCCGCTCGGTCATCACGCGGTTCACGACGATGTCCGCCGCATCCGCCAGACTCAGCGAGTTGAGCTCGTCGTACGACACGCCGATCATCTCCTGGATCTCCATCACATCCGAGAAGTCGCCGGCCGGAGCGTCGAGGAAGAACCTTCCTTGCAGCGCCTCCGCCTCGGCCCAGACGAACGGTGCCGCCGCATTCGGGTCGCCCGAGAACTCGAGCACTCGCTCCCGCTCGCGGTTCAGCCAGTCGCGCTGCAGTTCCACCTTTCCCCCGCGGATCCAGACCGCGCCCGGCAAGACGAAGCCCGTGTCGTCGCGCAGCTCGAGCAGAAGCTCGGGGAAGCTCGCCGAGACGTGCTTCAGGAAGGCCACGATCAGGTGCGCGTTCCAGAGGTTGTCGCGCACGCGGGTCGAGCCCGCCAGGGCGGCATCGTCGAAGCGGACCACCGGTCCGCCGTCGACCCGAGCAAGCTCGGCAGGAAGCGCCGGTTTAGCCGACGCGAACTGGACGAAGGGGAAAGACGAATACTGCGGTCGCTCTGGCCGCCGCTCGACGGGCTTGAGCGCCAGGCGCTCGTACGTCCACGAACAGCGGTTGTTCACGAGGGACTGGGCGTCGGCGATGGCCCGGAGGGCCTTCTGCGACGGCTGCGTCCGACGCGACACGGCGTAATGGAGATGCAGATGGTTGGACGGCATACGGGTGAGGGTTACGTGAGTCACGGAGCCCGGTGTGCCTCGCGCGAAACGCGCCCGACGCGCACCGGCTTCCGGTTCCCGGTTCTCACCAAGCGTCCTCTGCCGCGACGGACCTCCTTTCCGGCGCACATGGCGCCGCGATTCCACAAGGTCCGCGGAGTGCGGGCCTTCGAGAAGGTTGAAGTGCGGGGTGCAGCGTCGCGTGACACGATGCGCGGCATCACCCGCACTTCACATACTAGAAGTGCGCGGAGCCACGTCGCGTGACGGGCGAACATCGTTTCCTGACGATCCACGTCCCGCTCGCACCCTGCCTGCCGTAAGAGGAACGCTCGCCATAGGCCCGGAAGCTGGTATGGAACCAGCGAGCCGACGATGATACGGGTGGCACAGGATGACGGTTGAAGAGCTGAGG
This sequence comes from Polyangiaceae bacterium, assembly GCA_035063585.1. Classification (GTDB taxonomy): domain Bacteria; phylum Myxococcota_A; class Polyangia; order Polyangiales; family Polyangiaceae; genus JAPSGB01. Next base: position 8,852 of record JAPSGB010000064.1, on the reverse strand, counting down.
CGCCAAGCACTCGAAGTCATCGACGGCGATCCAGCTCTTCGGGATCTCTCCGAGCGGGTCCGACGCCTCGGGAACTTCCGCATCGAGAACGAGAGGTTGCTTTTCGACATAATCCGCCATCCGTGCATCGAGGGTCTCGAGACGAAAGGGATGCCGAGCCCTGGGTACTTCGTCGTCAACCAGACCTACGAATTCGATCCGAAGCGCGTGACGGTGCAACAAGTCGGCGAGACGTACCTCGACCTCGTGGTCGAGAACATCGACGGTCTGGTCGACCAGGACGTGCGCTTGACAGTCGACGGCCTGGCCGACGAGTTCGAGGGGATGATCGGCGAGGACGATGTGCGCGAATGGGCGATGGGCGAGGCGGAGCGGATCGCAACGGTCATCGCCGAGACGAAGTACCCACCTGCGGCGGTTGAGGACGACGCGGAACTTGGCCGAAAGTGGACGGCGTACGTCTCCGACTACATCGAGGAGTGGAAGGACCGGTTCGTCGAACTGAGCGCCGAACGCTGGCGGGCCGACCGCGACGCCGAAGGGAAATCCTGAGCTCGCCGGCGGTCTGCCGCAAACGGCGACCCTAAAGCGCGAACGCACCCGCGCGTCAACGCATTGAAAGTACGTGAAAATCATCGGCGACTCGTGCCGCTTCCGTAGGGGCATGGGTGAGGCGAAGTGCAAGGGCAGGCTGGCGGCGTCAGGTACGTGGCGCGAGTGCCCAGCGGTACGGCAGCGGCACACCACGCGGCGTCGCAGAGACCTCCTCCGCCGTCGCCAACACTGGCGCCAGCGCGCCGGTGGCCAGGACCCGCTGCAGCTCGGCGACGAGCCAGAGCGGTCCCCCGCCGCGGCGCTCGATGACCGCCGCGAGCGACCGTGCTCGCCCTTCCGAAAGAACGAACACCGCGGGCCTCCATGTGCCGGCCGCGGCGCCGCAGCACGGAAGGCCCGCCGTCCAGAGCGCGACGGTCGCATCGACCTTCTTCGCGAACACGCCCCGCGTCTCGAAGCCGAGGTCGATCTCGACGATGAGCACCATGGGGCCGGCTGTCGTCACGAGCTCGACCACGGCGTCGGGGAGATACGCAGGCGGCGGAGCGCCAGCCGCGCGACGCAGATCGAGGTCGCCATGGAACGCCTCCACCGAGACGTCCATCCGTGCGCGGGTCGCGACGACGAGCCCGACGCGCAGGTCGTTCAGGGCGCGCAGGTGCTCGTCCAGGTGGCGCCGGACGCGCGACACGTGCAGCTCCTGTCGGTCGGCGCCGAGTCGAAGAAGCATGTCCAGCCCAGCCTTGCCGAGCGTGTACACGTTGGGGGACGACAGGTTGGGTACGTGGACATCCAGCATGCGGAGCGCGACGAGCTTCGCGAGCCGTCGCGACGCCGTGCTCCGGTCCCCGAAGTACAGGCGCTGGATCTGGTCGGTCGTCGCCTGCCCCATGCGCCCGACGGCGTGAAGGATGTCCCGGTCGCGGCGAGTCACGGAGCATCGTCCTGGAGACGGACGAATGGCGCGGCTCCGCCGAGACGTCGTCACGGCTTCGGGAGTGATGGGTTCCGGACGCTGAGGCCGCAGCGACCGCACTCCTGGTGACCCGCCCAGCTGCCGCATGCCGGGCAGCGCCAGGCCCACCCCAGCGTCCGCGCGCCACACGCCGAGCACGAGTAGCGGCCGTACTGTTCGACGGTGGCGCCACACCACTCGCAACGCGTCGTGGGCGCGAGGGCACGCGCCGTGCGGTATGCCCTGGCGATCGTCGCGGCGATCCACACCAAGGCCACGACCAGCCCGGCGACCCAGCCGAGCACGAAGTACGCCAGGGTGGCGAGCACGAGAAGCGCGACGCGAATCTTCCCCTTCTTCATGGAACGCCTCCACGGCGTGACCCTCGACCCGTACCGACGATGTCGGGCGTCGTCGGCACGGCGTTCCCGCGGCGCCCACGCGTGCCCTCGGCACGGACACCCTCGGCGAAGCGCGCAGCCGCGCTCTCCTCGACAGCGCGCACGCGGGCCTCGAGGATGGCTCGAGGGACTCCCGAGCTGCCACGCGCGACAGCATCGGCGATGTCGGCGGGAATCGCCGACCATGGCGGCGGATCGTGGTCCGGTGCCCGGATGATGCGTGGCGCGAAGTCGGCACGGCGATCGGCGACGAGGAAATGCCGGACGGGCAAGCGACCGATCTCGGCAACCCGATGGCGCTCCTCCTGGCCACGGTCGAGGAAGAGCGGCTCGCCCAGCCTCGCGCCCGGAGCGCGCGGGCGCGGGACGCGGCCCGTCCTCGGGAGCCACTCGGAGGCCGCCTCGACGTCGCGCCGCGCGCTCCGTCCGAGCGCGCGCCAGACCACGTTCGTGCCCAAGCCTAGCTGCGTCTCGTTCGGAAGTTGCGTCGCCCCTTGATGAAGCAAGAGCACCCCAGCCGCGCCGAAACTTCGCCCCAAAGTAATCAGTCGATCGATCTGCCCGAAGGAGACCGAGGTCCCGAACGCCTGTGGCTCGTCGATCACGATGAGCGTCGTGCCACGGACGGTCCGCCGCGGGTCGAACGCGGCGTTCGCGAGCGCGGATATCGCCAGCGAACCCATGGCGCGCACCGCCGCGCGAGCGCCGAGGTCTGCGCCGCCGAACGAGATCGTCGTGACGTTTCCAGGCTCGAAGCAGCGCGAGAACTCGAAGGGATTCTCGCCGGCCAGCACGGCCTTCAACGACGGCGCGCGCAGCAGGACGCCAAGACGCGCCAGGAGCCCGTCGATCGAGCCTTGCGGCTCCCGCTCGAAGCGCGACAGCTCGAGCCGCACAAGCGGGCTGGACGAGCGGGCAGCCAGGGCGGCAACGTCGGCGGGCGAAGACAGGAGCCACGGCAAGGCCGGCAACGGGATGCTGAACTCGAGCGCGAGCGCGGCGACGCCGGCAAGCGACGCGCGTTGACGCGGGCCCACCGTCGCGTCGGCGACGACTTCCGAGAGCACCTCCGCGAAGGCGTCGGCCTGCGCTTCGACCGGAACGCCCGCCACGGGCGCGAGCAAGGGCCACGCGGGCAAGTACCTCGGGTCGAAGAAGCGCAGCGTGTGGACGTTCGCGAGGAATCGCTGCCGCTCGCCGCCCGGAAGCCGCGCGGCGAGTGCCGCGACCATGACGAGCTGCTGCTCGGCGCCCTCGCCCTTGCCGTCTATGTGCACGACCGCGAGCGGGGCTCCGCGCACGATCGCCTCCATGACCCGCGACATGAGCGCGCCGACGAAGCGGGACTTCCCGGCGCCAGTGGCAGCCGTGCAGTGTCCGGGGAGCGAGGCCACGTCGGCGAGCGCCATGCGATACGGCTGGCCCTCGGCGGTCGTGCCCAGCTCCACGTGCTCGACCCGGGCGAGCGCATCCATACGAGCCCGGAACCGCCGCTCGTCGGCAGAGAGGTCACGGTCGAGCCGTACACGATCGGCCGCAGCTCCGGCGTCGGCGAGGTTCCGCTCGCGAACCCGATCGTCGCCGAGGAGCCGGAGGAGCCAGCGCGGAGGAATCACTCGTCCGACTCCCCGAGCTCGGGTGGGAGCCGCGGCCGCTCGCGCATCCTGGCTCGTTCGAGCTCCGCCGCCCGGCGCCGTTGCGCCTCCACGCCGAGCAGCCGCCGTCGGACGAGCACGATGACGAGAGCGAGATGCCCGAGGACGACAGCCCAGAGTACGCTCGACGGAATGGTCGGCCATCGCACGCCCGAGCGCGGCAGGTCCGTCGCGAGTCTCGTCGCCTGGTCGCACGCGAACGCGAGGGCGCACGGGAGGAGCACGGCGAACGCGACGAGGCGCAAGGCGAGACGGAGCACACGATCGCGGGCACCTGTGAGGCCGAGCACCCACAGGCCCCCGGCGACGACGAGGCCGAGCGCGACAAGGTGAGCGACGAGGCTAACGATCGTGTCCATGTGTTGTTGCCGGGGCTGTTGCCGCCGACCCCCGCCCAAGGTCAGTCCGTCGTCCGCACGGGGTTCCTGCGTGTGACGGACTCGCGGTCGGCGAGCGCCAGCGCGGCGCCGACGCCCAGCGCGAGCCCCACGGCAGCGCCGGCGAGGAAGGCGCCGCCCCGCTCCTCGGCGCGCCGCGCGGCTTCGGCCCGGGCGGCGTCCTCGCGCCGCGCCGCTTCTGCGCGGGCTAGCGCGGCGTCGATGCCCGCGTGATCGAGCGTGTCGGCGTCGAGCTCCGCGAGCTCGGCGTCGGTGCGCCACGCGAACACGTGGAACCGGATACCCTCGGGCGTCATCTCGGCCACGCCGAACCGCGTGCCGCGGCGGATGGGCGAGGTGGGGTCGGCGACGACGGCCAACCCGAGCTCCCTCGCGTCGCCCCAGGAACTCCGCGCCGCGAGGAAGAGCGGCATGGTCTCGCTCCCGTCCGGCGTGATCTCGAGCGCGTTGCTCATGGGCTCGAGACCCGAGACGATCTTCGCGAAGTTCGCGCGCGCGTGCTCCCTGAACCAGCGGCGGAAAAGCGGCTCGTTCAGGGCATCGGCCGGATCACCGCCGGCGCCGAAGATCGCGCCGGAGCCCCCGCGTTCCGAAAGCGCGGCGAGCTGCCGGAAGAAGCGCGCAGTGCCCTCGCGCACCACCGCGTCGCCCGGCTCCAGCACGAACCGGAGCCCCCAGAGGCGCGACGATGGAAGCTTCAGCAACAAGTAGCCGAGGATGGCCCGCCTCTCGATGCCGGGCGACTCGAGCACGTTGGCGATCGCCGAAGCCCTGTCGAGGTTGAGCACGACGGGCGCGCTGCCCGGGATGTCGCCGTGGGCGAGCGCGTCCTCGATGCGGCCCTCTATGGCTTGCGCCCGGAGCCCGCGGCGCCGGGCGTCGGCGACGAGTTCGGCGGCGCGGCCGGGCATCGCGTCCACGTACGTGGGAACGATTTCGACGGCCGTCGAGCTCGCGTTGAACTCCTCGTACGCGCCAAGGCCCTCCCGGGCGCCGCGGTTCGCGCCGCCGTTCACCGCCGGGACGGTGCGCTTGGGCTTCTCCGCGAACCCGACGAAACTTGTGTTGTCGATCTGCATTGTCATGTCGTGCTCCTTCCTGGTGCTGTCGTTGCCTGGATCCGGCTCGTGCTCTCCGGCGCGGAGGACGCACTCGCTCGTGTTGCCGTCGCGTGCGCGTGCGTCGCCCGGTACAGGGCGCGGAGGCGCGCCGCCTGGCGGTCCCAGCGCTCGCCGGCGCGGTCGATCCGCCCGATTGTCGTCTCGGCACGCTTCCGCCGCGCCTCGAGCTCCTTCGCGCGGCGCCGGAGCGCCCGAAGGCGGCCGTGGACGTACGCTGCCGGCGCGCGGTGGCGTACGATCGCCTCCGCGATCCACGCGGGCCCCAGCGCCGTCGCGAGCATCACCACGGCTTCCGCGACGAGCTGCACTTGCGGCACGTCGTCATCCGCGCCGCCGGCCCCGAGCAATCGGATCACGGCGATCGCCCCGACGAACAGCGCGTAGCTCGCGAGCACGATGAGCGCCCCGATAGAGCGCGGGGCCGCCGGCGGCGGGCTGCCGTCGTTGGGCAGCGGCGCGGATGCCCCGAGGCGGGCCGCCCGGCGCGCGGTCGCCATCGTCGCCACGAGGAGCGCCCCCGCGAGTCCGAGCCCGAGCGGGAACCGCTCGTTCGGCGGCAGGCCCAGGGCCTTTGTGATCAGCACGGCGCCGATCGCCTCGACGATGAAGGCGAAGACGAGCCCGATGGTGAGCAGGAGGGGCGTGACGCGCCCGTGGGTGGCGTCCTCCGCCCTCGCGATGTCGTCGCGCAGCTCGTCCACGCGGACCTTGTCGAGATCAGCCGCAAGACGGGAGTGTTGGTGGTGCGCGAGCGGATCGAATCTCGGCCGCAACCCGAGCGTGGCCACGATGCGGTCCTCGACGGCGTCGAGGTCCACGCTCGCATCACCGCGGGCGTGCCGGGTCAAGAGTTGCTGTGTCAGGATGTTCATGGCTCGTCTCCTTGTTCATGCTCGTTGTCGCCAAGCTCCGGCTCGCCGGCGCTGATCGTCACCGGCGTCGCGCCGGCCTCGCGGAGCGCGAAGGACCAGAGCGCCCGGATCTGCACCTCTCGCGCGACCGTCATTGGGCACCCGCGCCCGGGGACCGTCCCGCCGCCTAGGTATGCGAACGCAACGGCGACGCCAGCGAGCTGAGCTGGGCTAAGGACGCTCCGGCGCGCGAGAATTGCATGGAACCGCGCAGCGCTCGGCAAACGCGCGCACTCGAAGTCCCCGAATACCCCGTACTCGCGGCCGTCGGTGATGACGACGATGCGGCGGCGCATGTCGCCGCCGTCGCTCGCGAGCGCGAGTTTCGCCACGGACTCCGCAATGGGGCTGAGGCGCGTCGCCTTGCCCGCGAAAAGGGGCTGTGCCGCGGCAAGGAGGAGCTCCCGCGCGGCGGCGGTGTCCCGGGCGATGCGTGCCTTTCGCGCGCGCTCGTGGACCTGGGGCACCTCCGGCAGCGTGGCTTCGCCCATCACTTCGGTGGAGCCGACCGTGGCACCGAGACGCCAAAGCCGGACGCGAGAGCCTCCGCGTCCTGCCAGGCGATGAAGAATGGCATCAAGCGTCCTTGCGAGCGTTTCGCGACTGCAGGTCGAGCCGCGGCTGGCGTCGCACAGGATGTCGACCGACTCTGACTGCGGCTTCGGCGGATCACACGCGCCGATGGCGGCGCAGGAGCTGGCGAGGCTCCTCTTGCCGCAGCCAGCGATTCCGAGACACAGAAGCATCGCCGTGACGCAAGCGGGCGCCCGTGCCGCGAAGCGAACGGGCGAGCCTCGCCGCACGCGCGAGGCATGCATCGTGATGGCCATGCTCCACGTGAGAGGTGCAGACGGCTCGGCGTGACAGCGCCCGACATCCGGGCCCCGGCTGGCGGACCACCTACGGAGACGTGTTCACTCCTCGAAACCGTCGAAGGGCTCGTATCCGTACTCGCGCAGCAGCTCACGGATACGAGGCCGGAGCCGCCGCATCCTCTGTCGGTGGGCAGGGTCTGCGATCGTGTCTTGCGCCCGCCTGCGGATCTCGTGCGCGATGCTCCTGCGCTCGGTCTTCGAGAGTTTGTCGAGACAGGCGAACACTGCGCGCCAGAACTCGGCGCACAGCATGCGGCGCTCGGGGCTCCCGCTCATAGTGTTTGACCCGCCGATTCGAGCGGAACCAGCACCTGGCTTTCTCGACGTTGCGCGCGCCAGTGCGCGAGCAGCGCGCCGCGCGCCGGTGAGCATCGCCTTCCCGCTACTGCCCTCACCGAGAGCAGCCTGGCCAGCGGGATTCCGTCGCCCGCTAGCTTCGACTTGAGTGTCGCCAGGACGGCGTCCTGAAGGACGTCGTCTACGTCCGCCTCGCGAACGCCGAAGCGCAGCAGATCGCGGCGGACGCAAGCGAGAGCGCTAGAAAGGGTGCGCTCCTGCTCGTGCCGACAGGCGCCGGAAGGTTCGCCGCACCTGGGGCATGTTCCGGGTCCTGCATCCTCTCCGCACAGAGGGGGCTCCTCGAATGGGGCCGGCGCCCGCGACGCCACCCATCTCGACTTGTCGATTGGTGGACACTTCGACGAAGGTTCCGGCGATTCGTTGGACACGCAATGACCTCCTGGCTGTCCGGCACGCGCGGACTGCGTACGCCGTGCCCCCTCCATCAGCACTCATCGTGCCAGCAAGAAGCGCCGCACGGCTTTCGGGAACCAAACGAAAGTACTGAGGTCCCCGACGCCCGGGAGACTGGGCAACGTGTTCCGAAATTCGCTAATCGACCCAATTACGAATATCGCAACTATCGAAATTCCGTCTCGCACGCCGTGGCCGCTGAGCCCGACGGACCGACGCTACGCCATGCTCGACGTGTCGTGCTTGCGGCTGCGTCGAGGAACGGCGGGGCGACTACCTTGCACCGCGACGACGGCGACGGCCTCGTGAAGCGTGGGTTGTCACCCCAGCGACGCTTGGTCAGTGCGTCGGCACGAGTCCCGGGACGGCGAATCCGTTGTGGAAGCGGCTTGCGACTTGGCGTAGCGCGTGGCTGGTAGCTTCAAAACCGATCACATCGACGCGCTTCCCGTGCCGTTGGAGCGCGTTGACCGCCGGAACGAAGTCACCGTCGCCGCTGACGAGCACGACGAAATCGAACGTCGATGGGTCGAACAAGGCGTCGACGATGATCTCGGAGTCGGCGTTGGCCCTGCTCACCGTCGTGCCATCGGGCCGCCGGAAGCGGCGCACGACGGTCAAGACGGTCTCGAATCCCGCTCGCTCGACGGCGAAACGGAATCCTTCCTTGCCGCGGCGGAAGGCGTCGTCGCAGAGTTCGCGCTCGCGATCGAACGCGAGATAGGTTCTCGCCAGGACGACGACGCTTCCGAGGTGTTCCACGAACCGCCGGAGGACCCCATAGCGCATCAAGCGAGCGCCCGCGCGCTCGATATTCTCGGCGTCCACGAAGATCGCGGAACGCATCACACGGCATCGGCCGTCGTCACGGTGGTCACGTCCAAATTCCCGAATCCTTGTGTTCATTCGTCGGTCCCTTCTCCGGGGTTCGAGCCCGGTCCTGCTCTGAATGCGGACGCAGCGCGTCGTTGCTCGCGACGACGCTGGTCGGGCGTCGGAAGTCCGAGTTCGCGAATGCGCGAACGGATCACCGCAGCCGAGACGCCGAAGCCCTGCGCCAGGCGCGCGACGCTCTCCCCCGCCCGCAGCCTCCGCGTGAGCTCGTCCGCTTCAGCGCTCGCCAAGAGTGACCCCAGGGCGCTCACGAGAATGGACCCCCGCGCGGATCGTGGATCCTCGGTGTCTTCGCCGCGAGGATCGGCGCGACGAGGCAGCGCAAGGCAGCAGC
>JAPSGB010000063.1:0-19861 GCA_035063585.1 Polyangiaceae bacterium | reverse complement strand
GGGCGGCGGCAGCGCCGGCTCGGGCGGCGGCAGCGCTGGCTCGGGCGGCGGCAGCGCTGGCTCGGGCGGCGGCAGCGCTGGCTCGGGCGGCGGCAGCGCTGGCTCGGGCGGCGGCAGCGCCGGCTCGGGCGGCGGCAGCGCCGGTAGCGCCGGTAGCGCGGGTAGCGCGGGCAGCGCCGGAAGCGCGGGTAGCGCGGGCAGCTCCGGTAGCGCGGGCAGCTCCGGTAGCGCGGGCAGCTCCGGTAGCGCGGGCAGCTCCGGTAGCGCGGGTAGCTCCGGCACGGGCGGCGGTCCCTAGTCGCTGCACCGGCGGCGGTCGTCGAGCGCCTGGCTCGACGCCGCCGCCGGGGTATTTCTGGCTACAGATAAACGAACAGCCGCTCGGGCGCGCTCGCGTCGATGCGGGTGAGGCCCGCTTCACGCGCGGCCTCGCGAGCGGCTTCGAGCTCGTGGGGGGTCGGGCGCCGAGCGAGCTCGCGGTGCTGCCCGGAGCGATGCGCGGGATGGTATTGCCCCATCACGTTCACCGCCGTGTCCGGTGAGAGCTCGCGCGCGATGAACCGAAAGATGGAGCGCGCCTCCTCGACCAGCCCGGGCATCACCAGATGACGGACGAGCAGGCCGCGCCGCGCGACGCCGCTCGCGTCGAGGGCGAGCGCGCCGACCTGCCGGTGCATCTCGCGGAGCGCGAGGCGCGCCACCTCCGGATAATCTCGCGCGCTCAAGTAGCGCGCCGACAGCTCGGGTGACCACAGCTTGAAATCCGGCAGGTAGAGGTCGACGACGCCGTCCATGAGCGCGAGCGATTCGAGCGCGTCGTAGCCGCTCGTGTTGTAGACGAGCGGCACGCGGAGCCCCTGCTCGATCGCGATGGGGAGCGCCTCCAAGATTTGCGGCACCACGTGCTCGGGCGTCACCAGGTTGATGTTGTGGCAGCCGCGAGCCTGGAGGAGCAGCATGACGCGCGCGAGCGCCTCGGGCCCGAGCTCGCGCGCGAGGGCGGGCGCACTCGCCGCCGGGTTCGCGTGGCTGCCGGCGCCGCGCACCGCGCGCGCGGGCTGCGAGAAGTCGTGGTTCTGACAAAAGACGCACCTCAGATTGCACGACGCGAAGAAGATGGTGCCCGAGCCGCTCGCGCCGCGCAGGCAGTCCTCCTCGCCGAAGTGCGGGTAGTAGCTCGCGACGCGCGCGTACCGGCCCGTAGCGCACACGCGCGCGACGCCCCGCAGCCGATCGACCGCGCAGCCTCGCGGGCAGGCGCGGCACGACGCGAGTGACGCCACCGCCCGTTCGGCGCGCCGGCGGATCTCGGTCGCGCCGAGCGCGAGGTACGCGGGGGAGGGCGCCGCGGGCACGCCCGAGAGCCTGCGGGCTCGGGCGCATGCGCGCAAGTCGAGTGGACGGCCCGGCGCCGGGCCGCGCGCTCAGGGGCGTGACGTGACGAGGTACGCCTGGAATTCAGCGCTCGCCGGCACCGAGACGCTCGCGCCGCTCTGGGTGCCGGAGGCGATCGGCGTTCCGAAGGCGTCCGCGACGCGGGTGATGCGGTATGAGCGCCCGGCCGCGACCGCCGGCGAGAGATCCACCGCGGCGGTGGCGCCGCTCGACGGAGCGAAGTTGAAGATGATGAGGTGCGCGCGCCCGGGCTCATACTCGTTCGGGATGAGGACGACCTTCTGCCCGCTCGGTGCGGGGACGACCTCGGAGTTCGCGTCGAAGGCCGCGCCGGCCGCGGCGGTCAGGCTCTTCCAGGTGTCGAAGTCGTTGTTCTGGGTGAAGCGGTCGGTGCCGCCCGCGTAGAAACCGGCGCGGAACGGGGTCGAGTAGCGGTTTCGATCCCAGCGCTCGCCCGCGCGGATCCGCGGCCCGCCGTCGTCGCGGCAGGTGGGGTCGCTGCAGTCGCCGAACGGTCCGGCGCGGTAGGCGGAGGTGCGGAAGGAGATGTGCCGGCCGTCCTCGGGCAAGACGATCTCGTTGTCCTCTACGACGCTGAGCGGTTGCTCGGAGAAGCGCGTTTCGCCGGTGCCCCAGAAGTACTCGGACTGGAGGAAGGTGCGGGCGATATAGTTGCCGGTGAACTCGAAGGAGACGGGGCGGGCGAAGCCGAGGTGAGCGCTAGACTTGTAGAAGTAGTTCCCGCGGAGCACCTCGTTGGAGTTGGGCGTCTTGTTCCTGGCGCCGATGAGCATCTCGCCGCCGCCGTTGGTGTTGAAGAAGACGTTCTTCTCGAGCCAGAGCCCGCTGATCGAGCCGCCCTCGCCGTAGGCGTGGAACTCGTAGGGCCCGGCCGCGTTGCCGCGGATCGCGTCGGCGTTGAAGCTGATGTTGTTGACGAAGTACTTGTAGCCGTTGTCGTCGAAGGAGTTCTGGACGTAGGCGTTGTGGTGGCCGTTGTAGATGATGTTGCCGTAGACGATCTGGCTGTGGCGGTCCGACGAGAGGATGCCGTTGTCGCAGTCGTGCAAGACGTTGTTGATGACGTGCGTCCCGTCGCCGTTCTGGGAAAGGCACTCGTCGCGATCCATCGCGCCGGGGCTCCGCGCGGTGATCTCGACGCCCCAGAGCCACACCCAGCTCGCGCTCAGGGTGACGTGACCTCGGAAGAGGACGTGCGCGCCTTCCTCGGCGCGATAGATGAGGGGCCGATCCGGGCCGCCCTCCTCGCTGAAGTCGAGGTCGCCGACCTCATAGGTGCCCTCGAGCAGCCAGTAGAAATGGCCGGGCTGGGACTGAGCGACCGCGGCGGGGAGGTTCAGCGGGTTCGCGCGCGTCTTCCCGTCGCCGGTGCCGTTCGGCGACACGTAGAACACCTGCTCCGGCGCGGGCACCGGATCGAGCCATGCGCCCGTTCCGCCGGTCCCGCCCGCCGCTCCGCCGGTGCCGCCCGCCGCTCCGCCGGTCCCGCCCGCTGCTCCGCCGGTCCCGCCCGCTGCTCCGCCGGTCCCGCCGGCCGCTCCGCCGGTGCCGCCCGCCGCTCCGCCGGTCCCGCCGCCCGAGCCCGCGCTCCCTCCGATGCCCGGGGCTCCGCCGGTGCCCGGCGAGCCGGCGCTACCCGCGCCGCCCCCTGCGCCGCCCGACGCGGCCGGCGAGCCATCGTCGCCTCCGCACCCTATCGTTCCAGTGAAGGCGAAAGCTAGCGCCGCCGCCGAAATCAGGCCTCTCGAACTCATGCCTCGTCCCGTCATGGTGGTCTCTCCGTGCGTTGCAGCTCTGCGCGGCGTCCCCGCGTCGCGTCGAGTTCGAGCCTCCCACGGCCGTGGCCGCCCATCATTGACGATCCACGCCATTCGGTTGACAGTTCATGCCATGCTTGCGGCCGGCCATCCGGCTTCTTCGCCGCGCTCGTCAGCGGTGACGACGCGCTCGAGGAGGGACCACCGATGAGCGAATGCGGAGTCTCGGCAGCCAAGGTTCGCGCCATCGTGCTCGCCGCCGGTCGTTTCGGCGTCTCCGAGCAGGAGGTGCTCGTCGACACCGGCGTCACGAGCGCGGCGCTCCGCGACGCGCGAAGCTCCATCCCGGTCCCCGCGTGGGCCCGCGTGTGGGAGCGCGCGGTCGAACTCACCCGCGAGCCGGCGCTCGGCGTCCTCGCGGCCGAGGAGCTCGAGCCCGGCTACTTCGGCGTGGTCGAGTACTCGGCGCGCGCGTGCGCGACGCTCGGCGAGGCGCTCCCGATGGTCCGGCGCTATTACCGGCTCGCCAACGGCTGGGCGCGGCTCGAGCTGACGCGGCGGCCCGCTTCGCTCGAGCTCTCGCGCTCGGTGCTCGGCGATGAGCTCGGGGCGCTCCCGCCGCAGACCGCGGAGTTCGCGATCGCCGCGTTCGTGCGGGCGCTCCGGCGCGCGGTGGCCGAGCCGGTCCAGATCGTGCGGGTGCGCTTCCGTCATCGGGCGCCGCCGTCCACGCGCCAGCACGAGCGCTTCTTCGACTGTCCCATCGAGTTCCGAGCCGATCGGGACGCCTTCGAGCTCCCCGCGAGCGCGCTGGCGGCCCGCATGTCCGCCGCCGATCCGACCCTCCGCGCGCTCGTCGAGCGTCACGCCGAGGCGCTCCTCACCGAGCTCGAGCCACCCGAGGTGCCGCTCTCCGCGAAGGTGCGCCGCGAGGTGCTCACGAGGCTCCGTGACGGCGTGTCCATCGAGGCGGTCGCGCGCGCGCTCGGCTCGAGCGTACGGACGCTCCAGCGCCGCCTCGGCGAGGAGGGGGTCGCGTTCCGCACGCTCGTCGAGGAGGTGCGCGTCGAGCTCGGCAGGCGCTACCTCGCGAGCGGCATCCCGGTCGGGGAGGTCGCGTTCTTGCTCGGCTACTCCGAGACGAGCGCGTTCCATCGGGCGTTCCGCGCCGCCAGCGGCGCGACGCCCGCCGCCTACTTCGCCGCCGAGGTGCCCGGCGCGGGCGCCCGCGAGCGCCGGCTGGCCGCGCCGCCGGACTGAGCGGGCCGAGCGGTCCCGCGCCGGGCCGACAACATATGAGCGTGATGGTTCATATATGAACATAGCTCGCCCGGCCACGACGCTTCGCGAGCGTGCGAGCAGGTGAGCGGACCGAGGGGGCCGGTTCGGCGCGGCCGGCGGCGCGGCGGCGCGCCCGGCTTGCTCCGGCGCCCGGCGTGTGGGCAAATCGGGGCGATGCGCTCGCTCGGGCTCGCCCTCATCGGTCTCACCCTCGCCGGCTGCGCGGGGTTCGGCGCACCGGCGCGGTTCGACGGACGGCGCGCGCCCGCGATGACGTCCGCCGAGGCGGTTCGTGAGGTCGAGGCGGTCCCGCGCGGCTACCGCGAGCTCGGCGAGGTGAGCGCGAGCTGCGCGCTCACCGAGCTCCGCGGCGGCAGGCGTGGCGTGCGCCTCAGCGACCTCGATTGCTCGGAGGCGCGGCTCATGGAGGCGCTCCGCGAAGCGGCGGCGGCGGCGGGCGGCGAGCTGCTCGCCGCGCGGAGCTGCACGGTGCAGCGCCATGGCGCCGAGCGGCTCGCTGCGCGCTGCAGCGCGCGAGTCGCGCGCCCGACCGACGAGACGCTCGCGCGCCGCCCGCTCGCGCCGCGGGGCTCCGCGCCGGACCGGCAACCCGAACCCTCGGCCTCGGAGGCCTGGCGGGTGTTCGTCGCGTTCACGCCGTCGGGGGAGGGCGCGGCCGGGCCGAAGCGGCGCGCCGACTTGGTGCGCGAGCTCGCCGAGCTGCCGGCGAGCCACGTCGTGCTCGGAGCCATCGTCGCGCGCTGCCCGCGCGGGTGCACCGAGGCGAGCGTGCGCGGCGGCCTGCGGATCGCGGCCGGGCGGGTCGGCGCGACCGAGCTGGTCGGCGCGCGCTGCGTGCCGCGCGCCGACGGCTTCACCTGCACCGGCACCGCCGCGACCTTCCGCGCGCTGCCGGTCGAGCTCGATCCGGCCTCGTGGTGAGTCGCGGTCGACCGCGAGGCGCGCGTTCGCTATAGCGAGGCGCGATGCACCTCATCCTGGTTCGTCACGGCGAGAGCGAGGGGAACCGCCAGGGCCGTATGCAGGGTCACCTCGATTTCCCGCTGAGTCCGCGCGGCGAGGAGCAAGCGCGGCACCTCGCCGCGTGGCTCGAGGTGCAGAACGTCGAGTGGAGCGCGGCGTACAGCTCGCCGCTCCGTCGCGCGAGCGAGACGGCCGCCATCATCGCGGCGGTGACGGGCCGCGCGCCCGCGACGCCGCTCGAGGAGCTGCGGGAGATCGGCGCCGGCAGCCTGGAGGGGATGTCGCGCGAGGACATGACCGCGAAGAACCCGGCCTTCCTCGATCGCGGGCTCGCCGGGCTCGGCGACTTCGCGGAGTTCGGAGGAGAGAGCTATGACGACGTGCAAGCGCGCGTGGCGCGGCTCCGTACGCGGCTCGAGGGCGCGCACCGCGCGGCGGGCGACACGGTGCTCCTCGTCGGGCACGGCGGCATCAACTTCCAGCTCCTGAAGTCGCTCATCTGTGAGCCGGTGCCGCGCGTGTGCATCGTCCGCATGGGAAACTGCACCGCCACCCGCGTCCGCATGCGGGAGCGCCGCGGGGTCTTCATTGGCGAGGTCGTCTGGCACGTGCCCATCGAGCTCATGGGCGGCGGCTCGGGAGAGGGAGCGGGCTCGCTCTTCCGGTGACGGTCGAGCCGCCACCGCGGCTCGGGGGGCGCGTGCCGCGGTGTGACCGGGAAGCCCGCGCGGCGGCGCCTCTCAGTCGTTCGCGCCGACCTCGCTCGCCGTCCGCGCGAACGAAGATCTGTAAAGTCCCGGGCGTCGGGTGTAAGCGTGCTGCATGGGGAACCCTCTCGCTCGCAGCCCGGCGCGGGCTCCTCTTCGTTCGGCGAGGAGGGGTGGATGAACTGCACGGCGTGCGGCGCTCCGCTCCTTGGCGAGGGGCCATTTTGCAACCAATGCGGCGCGGCGGCGTCTCCGCCTGCCGCGCCGGGCCTCGCCGGCGCGCCGCCCCCGAGCCCGCCGCAGACGCGCGGGCCGCTCCCACCGGGCGCGTGCCGGGTGTGCCCGCGATGCGGCGTGATCGCGCCGAACGCGCGGAGCTCCTGTGTAGTCTGTGAGACATCGCTGAGCTCTCCGCACATCGTCCCGGCCCGCGCCGACGGCGGCTACTGGGCGTGCGTCCTCGAGGCCGATTTCGTCTGCCGGAGTTGCGGGCTGCGCTCGCCGTTCGACGGGCTCGATATCGACGGCGAGGTCGAGTGCCGCCGCTGCGGACTCGTCCAACCGTTCATGGCGGGCCTGTGGAACTCGGCGCTCCTCTTGGCCCTCGACGTCGCGGACTGCTCGGGGCCGCCTGGGCGCCGACCGCCGGTCGCCGACTCCAGGTACAGCGAGATCGGTCAGTCGCTCACGACCGCCGAGTCGACGCTCGAGTTCCCGGTGCTCGACGCGAGCGGGCTCAAGACCGCCGCGCTGCACATCAAGGTCTCGCCGGGCGTCCCGCTCTGCGAGCGGTGCGAGGTGCCGCTCGACGTCGTGGTCGGTGCCGCGGGCCCCACTTCGACACACGCGACCTGCCCGCGATGCCACGAGCAGGTGCGCTATCGAGTGCGGGGCAACCTGAGCGACGTCGCGGGCGACGTCTCCGCCAACGTCATCGGTGTCATCGCGGACGACCTGCGCGCCGATCGCCCGCCCGTCCGGCTCGCGACGTCCTCGGGCGGAGGCGCGGTCGCGCTCACCTGCCCAACGTGCAGTGCGCCGCTCGTCGTCACCGACCCCTCGACGAGCCTCGTCGTCTGCTCGTATTGCCGCACCGCTTCAAGCATCCCGGCCAAGCTCCACTGGCGCGTGACCGGGCAGCCCCCACCGCATCGACCCTGGTGGGTGCTCTTCCACGGGGACTCGGAGCTCCGCACCTCGCCGGAGGAAGATGACGACGACGACGACGACGATGACGATGACGATGACGATGACGACGACGACGACGACGACGACACAGCGGACTCGGTCGCGACCGCCAGGGGAGCCCAAGCTGCCCAGGCTGCCGAGGAGGTGCGGGCTCGCAAGAATCGACGGAACAACGCGGTCGGCATGGCAGCCATCCTCTCGGTGTTCGTCGGGTTCCTGACGTTCGCTTTCACTCGCAAGAGCCCGAGCACCGAGGACGGACGCGCCGCAGCGTCCGCTGCCGCAGCCGACAGCCCGGCTCCCCCCGCTCAGGTGCCCGAGCCGCTCGACCGGTCCGCGTTCCACGACCTCGACGGGTGCTCGTGCAAGTCGGGCGACGTCACCGCCGCGCTCGCGGTGCGCATCGCTTCGCGGAACACGAGCATGACCGTTGGCGCAGATGACGGCTTCGTCACGAGCTTCGAGCTCTCGTGGCTCCTCGACACCGGCTCGCGAGGGTACGCCGTGCTCGTGACCGGTGCCGATCTGGTGCCACCTTCGGCCGTGAAGGGTCGCAACCTCGGCCTCGGCGTCGCCTGCGCAGGGGACGTGTTCGCGACGGTGGCGATGGATCGCGTCACGGGCTGGTCCATGACGACCAAGCTGAGGCTCTGGGATCTACGGCTGCCGGCCGACTTCGAGCTCAGCGTGCCGCCCACGAAGCAGGGGCTGAGCATCCAGTGCGCGGCCGTGCCTTCACGGGGCGGAGTGCTGAGCGTGCCGATGATGAACGGCAAGACGCAGAGGATAGAGCTCGCGTTCGGCGAGGCCGTGAAGTGACGACGGTGGGACGCGCTCTGGGGTTCGTGTCGAACGATGTGCGAGGCGGTCGCGTAGCTGCGCGACGTACGACAGGCTTGGAGGAGAAGACCATGAAGCGCATTGCGTGGGTGACGGCGGTCGGGGCGATGGCGGCGGGGGTGGCGGCGCTCGGCGGCTGCTCGGGGCGCGACGCGGGTTCGAAGGGGGCGAGCGGCGCGGGTGGGTCGGCCGGCGCAGGCGGGTCGGCGGGCGCAGGCGGGTCGGCGGGCGCGGGCGGGTCGGCCGGCGCGGGCGGGTCGGCGGGCGCGGGCGGGTCGGCCGGCGCGGGCAGGTCGGCCGGCGCGGGTGGGTCGGCCGGCGCAGGCGGGTCGGCCGGCGCGGGTGGCGGCGGTGGAGCTTCGGAGCTGCCGTCGTGCTCCGAGCCGCTCTTTGTCGACACGGTCGCCCCCTCGGCGTGGGTGAACCTCGACATGTCGCCCGGCGATGGCACGGCGGGCCTGCGGGACGCGATCTACGCCGCGCGCGACCTGCACCCGAACGAGCCGGTGCGGATCCGCCTCGCGCCCGGGCACTACGCCGACAACCTCGGCGGCGAGGTGTACGTGCAGCGGGTGCTCCGCACGGCGACCTCCCCCATCTGGATCGTCGCGACCGACCCGACGCCGAACGCGACCTCGCTCGGGCACGGGATCAACTTCGTCGGCATCTCGTACCTCGCGTTCGAGGGGCTCACGATCGGCCCTGCCGCCGTCGGCGCCTGGAACGGCTCGTCGCACGCGAACCCCCAGCCGCTGCAGGCGCAGGCCGGCATCCACATCTCCGGGGCCGCCATCGACGGAGGCAAGAGCGCGCTGAAGGCGAACGGCGAGCTCGACTCGGCGGTCTACGGCAAGTTCGACCCGGCGCATCACATCGTCGTGCGCGGCGTCACCATCCAGAACATCTTCGATCCGGCGGCCGAGGACGCCGTCCGGGACGAGGGGCAGAGCATGGATGGGATCAAGTTCAACCAGGCCGAGGACGTGTGGGTCGTCGCCTCCACGATCCGCCAGACGTCGCGTCACGGCATCGACAACGTCGGCGTCCACCGGGCCGCGTTCTGCGGCAACACGATCGCGCACACCGGCGGGGGGCTCGGGCTCGAGGCGAAGGGGGGCTCGGCGTTCGTCCTGTACGAGGCCAACGTGTTCGACGACGTGCGCCGCGTCGAGCTCGGCGGCGAGAACACCGACGCCGTCTACTACGACTCGCTCGACGGACTCTACACGTACGAGGCGAAGCGCGTCGTCGCGAGGAACAACCTGATCGTCGATCCGCGCGAGGCGGCGCTCGAGTTCTCCGGCTGCAGCGACTGCTCGGCGGTGCAAAACAGCGTCCTTTACACGACGGCGTACGTCGTCCCCGGCCTGGCGCAGGGGAACGTCACGGGTGGGGATGCGCTGCGGATCCATGACAGCATGCTGCTCGGCTCGGGCGACGGCGCCGGCAGCGACTGCGTGTCGTGGGACGCCTCGGCGAACGACTACGTGTACTTCGACACCTGCTGGGGGATCGGCTCGAACGCGCCAGCGCCGGTCGGGCGCACGCTCGCGACGTCCGGCGTGCGCGCCGGGGACAACGCATTCCTCTCGCCGAAGGGGATCTGGAGCGGCCCGGGGCCGACGATCCCGTGCCCGCTCAACCCATCGGGCGGTACCTCCACCTCGGAGCTGACGCTGGGCGGCAACTACTGGTGGAACGGCACGCGCGCGCTGCCTGACGCGAGCCAGGGCTGCCCGACGCTCGCCGAGGGGCCCCACTCAGTCTACTCGACGACGGCGCCGAGCGTCGATCCGGCGCTCACGGCGCTCGTCGTGAACCTGACGTCGATGCCCCTCTTGCGCTCGAGCGCGATCGCGGCGCTGAAGCCGTCCGGTGCGAGCCCGCTGCGGGGCGCGGCGCTCGTCGGCGTGCCCGACGCCGTCCCTTACGACCTGCTCGGCGCTCCGCGCCCGGCGAGCTGGGCGATCGGCGCGCTCGAGTAGCCGTCCGGAGCCCGCGCGCGACGCGTTCGCGCAGACGGCCTCGTGGCTCGAGAGCGGTCACTGCCCCGCGCAGCGCGCGGCGCTCGACACACCGGCCGCGGGCGGGCGCTAGATCGGCGTCCTCGCCACCCTGGCGGGGCCGCCCCCCGCGTGTCGTCCCCTGACGTGTGTCAGCCCCGCCGCCGGGGCGTCGTGCTTGGCTCGCGATCATGGCCTCCTCTTCTCTCCGCCTCGCGACGCCGCTGCTCCTCCTCCTCACGTTCGCCGGCGGCTGCTCCAGCGACGGGGCCGCGCCGAGCGAGCAGGCCGACCGGGCGCGCCAAGCGCTTTCGCCGGACGGCGGAGACGAAGGGGGGGATGCGGCGGACGCCGGAGCAGCCGAGGGCGCTGCGGACGGTGGGGAAGCGGGGGGCTGCGCGGCGGCTCCCGACGGGACGAGCTGCGGCGCGGGGCAGGTGTGTAGCGGCGGGGCGTGCCAGACGGGCTGCTACATCGATGGCGCGTTTTACGCGGGCGGCGCGCTGAAGCCGCCGGCGGACCCGCCGGCGCAAGCCGGGTGCCCGTGGATCCTCTCGTGCCCGCCCGTCCTCCCTGCCACCTGCCAAAGGATCGCGACGACCACCTTCATGGCCAATGGCCGCGCTTGCACCGGTTGCCCGTACTGCGTCGACCCGCCGTGCATGCGCAACTTCTGCGGTTCGACGCCGCTCGACGGCGCCGCCAAGGTCGCCGCTCAATTTCTGACCGACGTCAACGGCGGGACCTGCGTGAAGTGCCCCGTCGCAGTCGGGACTAGCGAATGGTCCTTGGCTGAGACGGTGCCGTGCGACTGGGGGATGTGCGTGCCGGAGCTCTCGACGTCGGCGTGGAGCCCGCGGCCCGCCGGCAGCCGGTGTGTCGAGCTGAGCGAGGCCTGCCGGGGGGTCCCGTCGGAGGCGTGTCGGGGAGTTTGCGATGATGCGGGCGCGTGCCGCCACGACTCGTGTGTCATCGACGGGCAATCGTACGCCAAGGGTGCGCGCAACCCGGCCAACCCGTGCCAGTCGTGCGACGTCCATTGGGAAGCGACCGCTGGTGGTGGCTATGACTTCGTGCCGGTCGGCGCGACGGAGTGGAGCGCCTACACCGGGCCCTGCGACGACGGCGACGCGTGCACGCAGAACGACGACTGCGCGAGCGGCACGTGCGGCGGGGAGCCCAGCGCGGACGGGACGGGCTGCGGGGCGGGGATGGTGTGCGGGGCGGGGAGCTGCCAGAGCGGGTGCTTCATCGGCGGCGCGCTATTCGCAGCCGGGGCGGTGAATCCGGCGAACGGGTGCGAGGAGTGCGCGCCGGCGAGCGCGACGACCGGGTGGAGCGCGCGCGCGGACGGCGCGACGTGCGATGACGGTGACGCCTGCACGGGAGGGGACACGTGCCAGGCAGGCGCGTGCGCGGGGGCGGCGATCACGTGCGCCGCGCCCGACGCCTGTCACGACGCCGCGGGGTGCGACGCGGTGAACGGCTGCCAATACTCGCCGAAGGCAGCGGGGACGACGTGCGCGGCGGGGAGCTGCGCCGGCGGGACGGCGACGGCGGCCTCGACGTGTGACGGGGCGGGGAACTGTCAGGCGGGGGCGCAGGTGAGCTGTGGGGCGTACGTGTGCGGCGCGGACGCTTGCCGGACGAGCTGCGCGTCGGACGCAGACTGCGCTAGCGGACATGGGTGCGTGGCGAGCGCCTGCGTAGTGGTCGCGGAGGCGGGCGTGGAGGCTGGCGTCGAGGCCGGCGCGGAGGCCGGCGCGGAGGCGGGCGTCGAGGCGGGCGTCGAGGCCGGCGCAGAGGCGGGCGTCGAGGCCGGCAAGGACTCCGCGTCGGATGCTCCAGCGGACTCGGCGACGAGCTCGGGCGCCGACTCGGGCACGGCTTCGCCGGTGGGTTCTGACGAGGGGTCGTGCGGGTGTCGGATGGCGGGCGCGCCGAGCGATGGGCGGTCGCTCGCCGGGCTCTTCGCGGCGGCGGTGGCGCTCGCCGCGGCGCGCCGTCCTGCGCGAGGCGGCGGCGCCAGGCGAAGGAGAGCGTGAGCCCCCGCTGGCGCAGGGCCAGCTCGGGCAGGGCGTGATCGACCGGCCGCGCCGCCGGCCGCGCCGGACCGACAACCTGCTAGAGAAGGGGACATGCCGCGCCTCACCTTCGCCTCGGGCACCCTCGAGCTCCGCGGCGCGCCGCGTGACGCCGAGCTGCCGAGCGCGCTCGCGTGGGACGCGCGCGCCGGGTGTTTTCGCGCGCCGGCGAGCGCGTACGCGGACATCGTGCGGGCGTTTCACAAGGGCGGGGTGGACGTCGAGGACGCGGCGCGCGGCTACCAGGAGCTCGCCGGCGGGCTCCGGGTGCGGAGGGAGCCGCGGCCGTTCCAGCGTGAGGCGCTCGTCGCATGGAGGAACGCGAAGGGGCGCGGGGTCGTGGTTCTGCCGACCGGCGCAGGCAAGAGCCACGTCGCGGTGATGGCGATCGACGACAAGCGGCGGAGCGCGCTGGTCATCGCGCCCACGCTCGATCTGGTGCGACAGTGGTACGATCTCCTCCGCACGAGCTTCGGGGTCCCGGTGGGTGTCATCGGCGGCGGTGAGCACGACGTGCAGCCGCTCACGGTCTCGACCTACGACAGCGCCTATATCCACATGGAAAATATCGGCGCGCGGTTCGGCGTGGTCGTGTTCGACGAGTGCCACCACCTGCCCGGCGAGACGTACTCGCTCGCCGCGCGGCTCTGCCTCGCGCCCTTCCGGCTCGGGCTCTCGGCGACGCCCGAGCGGGCGGACGGGCGGGACTCCGTGCTCGACGAGCTCATCGGGCCGGTCGTGTACCGGAAAGACATCGTCGAGCTCAGCGGCAACTACCTCGCCGCCTACGACACCGAACGCCTCGAGGTCGAGCTCTCGCCCGAGGAGCGCGTCGAGTACGAGGAGGAGCGGGCGATTTACCTCGAGTTCGTGCGAGCGCAGGGGATCCGCATGGGGTCGCCGCGAGGGTTCAACGACTTCATCATGCGCGCGAGCCGCGGCGCCGAGGGGCGGCGGGCGCTCGACGCCTACCGGCGCCAGCGCGAGCTCGCCTTCAGCGCGCCCGCCAAGCTCGAGCTGGTGGGCGAGCTGCTCCGGCGGCACCCGGGCGAGCGCGCGCTCATCTTCACGCTCGACAACGCGACCGCGTACCGCGTCTCGCGCCGCTTCTTGATCCCGGCCATCACCCACCAGACGAAGGTGAAGGAGCGGAGCGAAATCCTCGCGCGGTTCGCGAGCGGCGAGTACGACGCGGTCGTGACCAGCAAGGTCTTGAACGAGGGCGTGGACGTGCCCGAGGCGAGCCTCGCCATCGTCATCAGTGGCTCGGGCAGCGTGCGGGAGCACGTGCAGCGCCTCGGGCGCATCCTGCGGCAGAAGGACGGCAAGCGCGCGGTGCTCTACGAGCTCGTGAGCGCGGGGACGGCCGAGCGTTACACGAGCGAGCGGCGCCGGGAGCACGATGCCTACCGCTGAGGCGCGTGCGCGCCGCGCGGCGAGCGGCGAGCGGGAGGGTGCCTCGGGATGCTGAGCCCGGAGCACGTGCGTGCGCGCCGGCGCGGGGGCGCGCTCGAGCTCATGCGCCTCTCGCCCGCCGATCGCGAGCGCGCCTCGGAGCTCGCGCGCGACTTGCTCGCGGTCGCGAGCGCCGGGGTGGGCGCCGCGCGCGAGCAGGTGAGTGCCGCGTGGGCGGCGGTCGAGGTCGCGCCGCGCGAGCGCAAGCTCGCGCTCGGTCTGCAGAAGCTCATCGAGGACGCCTGCGTGTTCACCGATCCGGGCGAGCTCGACCCGGCCGCGCTCCGCCGGGAACTCTTCGTGGCGGCGAGCCGCGCGCGCGCGGCGGGGAGCTTCGATTGGGGGGTGCTCGTCGCGGAGGCGGCGCTCGCGCGCGGAACCGACGCGGCCGGCGTCGAGCGCGCGCTCTACGCGGACTTGCGCGGCGCCGAGCGGCTCGAGCGCGCGCCCGCGCTCGAGCCCGAGGCGGTCGTCCGGGAGTGGGAGCGAGGGCAGGTTCAGGCGGTGCTGCTCCGCGCGGTGCGGGTGGTCGCCGAGGTGCGCTGCGACTCCCCGGCGGGCTACCGCGCGCTCTTCCACAAGCTGAAATTCCGCCGGCTCCTTTATGCGCTCGAGCGGCACGGCGAGGGCTATCGGCTCACCATCGACGGGCCCTTCAGCCTGTTCGAGTCGGTCACGAAGTACGGGCTCGCGCTCGCGCAGGTGCTGCCCGCGCTCGAGGACTGCGACGCGCTCGAGCTCACCGCGGAGGTTCGCTGGGGCAAGGAGCGGGTGCCGCTCCGCTTCACGCACTCGCACCGCGGGGCGGGCGCGCTCGAGCCGGGTGAGCTGCCCGAGGACGTGCGGGCGCTCGCCGACGCGTTCGCCGGGCTCGACACCCCGTGGCGACCGGAGCCCGCGAGCGCGATCTTGGATTTGCCCGGCGCTGGGCTCTCGGTGCCCGACTTGGTGTTTTCGCACCGCGAGACCGGCGAGGAGATCTTCCTCGAGGTGATGGGGTACTGGAGCCGCGACGCGGTCTGGCGGCGGGTCGAGCTCGTGGAGGCGGGGCTCGGCGCGCGCGTCCTCTTCGCCGTCTCGAGCCACCTCCGGGTGAGCGAGGCCGTCCTCGACGACGACGCCCCGGGCGCGCTCTACGTCTACAAGCGCACCATGAGCGCGCGGGCCGTCGCGCGAAAGCTCGACGCGCTCTCGGCGCGCTGAGCGCCGGGCGGGCGCCGGGCGCCCCTCGCGAGCCGAGGTTCCTGCTCGTCGGCGACGACCTCTCGAGCCCGCGCGGGAGCTCGGCGTGGCGCGGCGCTCCGAGCGGTCAGAGCCGGCAGCGGTACGACTGCGCGACCGCGCACGTCGTGCAAGTCTGACCCTGGCACGCGGTGCAGCTCCAGAGGTTGTCGTCTTCGTCGTTTGCGGAGACGACGCCCTGACAGGTGAAGGTCCTCCCGCTCGGCGCGTGACCGGTGATGGTGGCGCGAGCGCCCGGCTCCGCGATGAGCGTAGCGCCGTCATCGAGGCGCCGGATGGTCTGAGCTCCGCTCGAGACCTCGATTTCCGCCGTGACCTCGCACGAATCCGGTGCTCTCGCGAACAGACAGACGTTCCCGTCGGTCACCGGCTCGCACGTGAAGGGATCGCGCGAGAGGGTCAGCGACAAGGCGCCGAAGTAGGTACACGGGTGCGACCAGTCGCCGGTGCAGCAGAAATTCTCGAAGTTTCCGCCCGGGCATTCGCTCGACTCGTCGAGCGGGTCGAAGCGGGTTCCGTCCGGGCACAGCCACTCGTTCGGCTGGCGCGGGTGACACGTCCCGCCGCGCGCCACGCAGCTCGCTGACGACGCGCAGTATCCCTCATGGGCGACCTCGTCGTGGAGGCACTCCCGCGCGAAGCACTCATTTCGGGCATTTTGTCCTCCCTGGGTGCAGACCGGCGCGAGCGCGGTGGGACAGGCCTCGCATCCCGCCCGGGGGTTCGCAAACGCGCAGGTGCCTCCCTGACACGCGAGCGGGCCGAGGTAACCGCACATCGTATCTCCTCCGCACCCCTGCGCCTCGAAGTCCGTGAGGAGCGGGCGGAGCGTGCCCTCGTCGGCTCCGGGAGAGAACGCCAGGGAACAGAGCCTGACGTCGTTCAGCTCGTCGAGGGTTCGACAGTCTTCGACTCGCTCGCACGACCCGTGCGACCGGGCGAACTCGGAGAGCGCCGTGACGAGCCCGGCGCAGCTCTCCGGAGGGGCGCTAGAATCTCCTGAGCCGTCGCGGGCGCTGCCGCTGTCCGGCAGCGTCGAGCCGCGCGGCTCGGAGGATGAGCCGCCGCAGCTCGACGCGAGGGCGAGCGTCGCGGCGGACACGGCTAGGGCAAGAAGTAAGGCTCTCATGGTGAGCTCGTGCATCGAGGAGCAGGGTGGAAAGGAACTCGTGCGGGCGTGTCGGGGTGAATCAAAGGCGTGAGCCAGGCGCGTTCGCCGTCGTCGCCGCGCCCGCCGCGCGCGACCGAGCGCGTGGGCGACGAGGACGAGAGAGACTTCCTCACGGCGCGGTCCTCGCAAGATGCGTGCCGTCCACCGCACGCGGGCATCTTGCGTGGGCGTCGCGCGCGGCTCCCGGCGCTGGCACAGCCTTGGCACACTTGGGTGCGCTCGAGCGGGCCCGAGCGGGCGACACGCGCCGCACCGGGGCGGCCTCCGGGCGTGCTAGAGAGAGCGCGCGCGTGCTCACCACCGGGCTCCACCTGCTCGCCGAATACCACGGCTGCGATCGAGCGCTCCTCGACGATCTCGAGGCGCTCCGCGGGGTGATGCGCGAGGCGGCGCGGGCGAGCGGCGCGGTGGTGGTCGCCGAGGTCTTCCAGCCGTTCACGCCGCAGGGGGTCACCGGCGTGGTGGTCATCGAGGAGTCGCACTTCAGCATCCACACCTGGCCCGAGGCCGGCTACGCCGCGGTCGATTTCTACACCTGCGGCGACTGCGAGCCGGAGCGCGCCGACGCCGTGCTCCGCACCGCCCTCGGGGCCGAGCGGGTCGAGGTGATGTCGGTCCGGCGCGGAATCCCGGGGCCCGGCGCCTCGCTCGAGCTCACGCGCCACACGCGCGCTGCGCTTGGTCCGCGCGAACAGTGAGGCAAAGGCGGCGCTCCTCGGGCCGGCCGAACGGGCGAGCTCGGGACGCGAACCGCGGACCCGCCCGTCAGCCGAGTCGCGCGCGGAGCAGCTCGCCCGCGCGCTTCGCGTCGGCGCGGCCTGCGCTCCGCTTCATGACCTGGCCGACCAGCGCCCCGAGGAGGTTCGGGTTGCCGGCGCGGTAGCGCGCGACGAGCGGCGCGTTCGCCGCGATGATCTCGTCGACGAGCGCCGCGAGCGCGCCCTCGTCGAGCGCGTGCGCGCCGCGCGCGCCGACGATCGCCTCGGGCGCTCCGCCGCTCCGCGCCAGCTCGATGAGCACCTCCTTGCCCACCGTGCGCGTGATGGCGCCGCGCTCGACCAGCGCGATGAGCGCCGCGAGCGCCGGGCCGTCGAAGCGCGCCGCCTCCGGCGCGACGCCGCTCGCGGGCAGCTCGCTCACGAGCCAGCTCGCCGCCGCCCGCGGCTCGGCCCCCGCCGCGAGCGCGCCGCGGAAGAGTGCCTCGAGCGCCGGGCTCCCCGCGAGGACTCGCGCCGAACCGGCATCCAACCCGTGAGCGTCGCGGAGCGCGCGGGCTCCGGGCGGGAGCTCCGATTCCACATGGATGACTTCGCGCGCTTCGCGCTCGGCCTCGGCCGCGGGGGCCTGCTCGCGCTGGACGAGCTTGGCCCAGGTGTCGCGGAGCGTGACGGTGCGGTTGAAGATCGGCGCGCCGGGCCTCGAGTCGACGGGATCCACGTAGAAATACCCTTGCCGCTCGAACTGGAAGCGCTCGCCCGGCCGTGCCGCGGCGAGGCTCGGCTCGCACTTGGCGGTAACCACGACCAGGGAGTCCGGGTTCAAATCGTCGAGCACGTCGCGGCCGTCGCTGCCGGGCTGCTCGGCGGAGAAGAGTCGCTCGTAGAGCCTGACCTCGGCGTCGACGGCGTGCTCGGCGCTCACCCAGTGGAGCGTGCCCTTCACGCGCGCGGTCGGCTCGACGAGCTTCGCGCGGACCCGCAGGGGCTCGCCGGCGGCGTCCGTCTCGACGCCGGTGCACTCGATGACCTCGGAGTGACGGAGCCGCACGCGCGCGCCCGGCGCGAGGCGATGCCAGCCGCGGGGCGGCTCGAGCGCGAAGTCGTCGCGCTCGATGTAGAGCCGCCCGCTCATCGGCACCGGGCGCGAGCCGGGGCGCGCAGCGTCCGGCCAGTACGGCGCGTCGAGCGTGTCGACCTTGCCGGCGGGCCAGCCGTCGATGACGAGCTCGAGCGGGCGGAGCACCGCCATCGCGCGCGGGCTCCTCGGGTCGAGATCCTCGCGCGCGGTGAACTCGAGCAGTCCGAGCTCGACCACGCTGTTGTGCTTGCTCACGCCGATGCGGGCCGCGAAGGCGCGGAGCGCCTCCGGCGTGTAGCCGCGCCGGCGCACGCCGGCGAGCGTCGGCATGCGCGGGTCGTCCCAGCCGCGCACCTTGCCCGTCTCGACGAGCTCGATGAAGCGCCGCTTGCTCATCACCGTGTAGTTCAGGTTGAGCCGGGCGAACTCGTACTGATGGGGCCGGGGCTCGGGCACCCCGACGTGCTCGAGGATCCAGTCGTAGAGCTCGCGGTTATTCTCGAACTCGAGGGTGCAGATCGAGTGGGTGATGCGCTCGATGCTGTCGCTCAGGCAGTGGGTGAAATCATAGAGCGGATAGATGCACCAGCGATCCAGGGTTCGATAGTGATGCGCGTGACGGATCCGATAGAGGAGCGGATCGCGCATCTTCATGTTGGGCGACGCGAGATCGATGCGCGCGCGGAGCACGTGCGCGCCGTCGGGGTATTTCCCGGCGCGCATGTCGGTGAAGAGCTCGCGGTTCTCCGCGATCGAGCGGTCACGAAACGGCCCCGGGGTGCCGGGCTCGGTGACCGTGCCGCGACGCTCGCGGATCTCGGCCTCGCTCGAGCTGTCGACGTAGGCGAGTCCCTGCTCGATGAGCGCTAGCGCGTAGTCGTAGAGCGCCTCGAAATAGTCGGACGCGAAGTGCAGGTGCTCGCCCCAGTCGAAGCCGAGCCAGCGGACGTCCTCCTGGATGGAGCGGACGAACTCCATGTCTTCGGTGGTCGGGTTCGAGTCGTCGAAGCGGAGGTGGCAGCGGCCCCCGTACTCTCGGGCGATGCCGAAGTTCAGACAGATGCTCTTGGCGTGGCCGATGTGCAGGTACCCGTTCGGCTCTGGCGGGAAGCGGGTGACCACGGCGCCGCCGTGGGTCCCCGCGCGCAGGTCGGTTTCCACGATTTCCCGGATGAAGTCGCTCGGTTTTTCCGCTTCCATGGTGCTCCGCGGGGCGGACTCTACGCCGGCCGCGGGCGCTCGGGGGACACTGAACGCGCGCGCCGTGGCGGAGCGGGAGGCCGAAATCGGACGTGCGGGTGGCGCCGGGCCCTTGCGGAGGGGCGGGGCATGTGAATAACTCCCCCCTTCTCGAGGTGGCTTCGGGGGCGTCGCCCCAGCTGTCACCCGAGGGCGCGGCACCTGCCGCGACCATCTCTCCGATGAGCGGCTATTGGAGCGGTGGGACCGAGCGCCACGATGGGCGTGTTCAGAGCCGCGGACCGTGATTGAAAAAGAATGGGCACTCGTCTCTACGTCGGCAATCTCTCCTACGACACCACCGAAGCCAGCCTCCGCGATGCGTTCTCGCGCTGCGGCGAGGTCACTGACGCGCACGTCGTCACCGATCGCATGACCGGTCGGCCGCGCGGGTTCGGCTTCATCACCATGGGCGACGACGAGCAGGCCCGCGCTGCCATCGAGGCCATGGACGGCGCGTCGCTCGACGGCCGTCAGCTCCGCGTCAACGAGGCGCAGGAGCGCGCCCCGCGCGCCGGCGGCGGCGGCGGCGGTGGCTTCGGCGGCGGTGGCTTCGGCGGCGGCGGCGGCGGCGGTGGCCGCGGCGGTCGTGGCGGCGGCGGCGGTCGCGATCGCGGCGACCGCGGCTTCCGCTGAGCCAGGGAGGGAGGGGGGTCGGATCGGCGCGGACCCACCCGGTTCCGCGCCGCCGACGCGT
>JAPSGB010000062.1:0-20441 GCA_035063585.1 Polyangiaceae bacterium | reverse complement strand
TCCGGTGCGCGGAGCTCGCCACCACCCCCGGCGCGCGCGCGCGCCGCCGCCGCCGCGCGAGCTAGCCAGCCGCCCGGGCCCGGGCGATGCTCCCGCGCATGACCGAACCCGCCCGTCCACGCGCCGCGCGCATCCGCTCCGCGAGCTTCAGCGCCGAGGCCCGCGGCCCCGGAGAGCTGCCGCCGCCCGCGAGCCTCGAGGTGGCCTTCGCGGGACGCTCGAACGTCGGCAAGAGCAGCCTCATGAACGCGCTCCTCGAGCGCCGCAACCTGGTCCGCACCAGCTCGACCCCCGGCTGCACGCGCGGCGTCGCCTTCTTCTCCGCCGAGACCGTCGACGACGCGCGCTTCATGCTGGTCGATCTGCCCGGCTACGGCTACGCCAAGCGCTCGAAGCAGGAGCAGGAGGGCTGGGCCCGGCTCATCGAGGGCTATCTGCTCGAGCGGCCGACGCTCGCCGCCGTGGTCCTCATCGTCGACGTGCGCCGCGGGCTCGAGCCGGACGATCTCGATCTCCTGGAGATGATGGCCGGCCCGGCGCGGACCACGAGGGGTCCGGTCACCACGCTCGTCGTCGCGACCAAGCTCGACAAGCTCCCGGCCACGCGGCGAAGGTCGGCGCTCGCCGCGCTCGAGCGGGCGGCGGGGCGGCCGCTCATCGGCTTCTCGGCCGTCGACGGCACCGGGCGCGATCCGCTCTGGCGCTGGATCCGGCGCGCGCTCGGCGTCGACGGCGCGAGCGCGGCCGGCGCGACGGCGGCGAGTGACGCCACGCCGCGCTCAGCGCCGGCGAGCGCTCCGCCGAAGAAGGCCCGCCGCCGTCACCAACCCCGCGGCGCCACGCGCTGAGCGCGCCCCGGGCTCAGGGCCCGGAGCTCTCCGCGTCGCGGCCCTCGAGCTCGCGCCCGCAGTCGCCATAGAGGCTGAAGACCACCGAGCCCGGCAGATCGAAGCGCCAGGCGGGCCCGGCCTTCGAGCGGTAGTACTCGATCCGCGCGCGGCCCGTCTTCGGCGCGCCCTTGGCCAGCGCGTGCTGCCACACCTTCGCGAAATCGCAGCGCGGCTCCGGCAGGGCGTCCTCGTGGCGGAGGGGACACGGATAGCTCGCCAGATCGGGATCGGCGACCAGACCGCTCTTGCCGAGCTGCACGATCTGCTTGCCGCAGTAGAGCGCGTGCGCGAGGCTGCCCTCCTCGCGGGGCGGCTGCGGCCCCTCACCGGGCGCACTCTGGAACTCGTAGCGCGCGCGGGTGAGCCCGGTGGACACGTCCAAAGTGCCGTCGCTCGCGACGCCCTCCGCGTCGATGCGGCGGAGCAGGGTGCGCCGAGTCACGGCGCGCGCGGCGTCGAGCGAGCGGATCGGATCCACCGAGGTCGGGAACCCGTGCAGCCCGGCCGTGGTCGGCGGCGCGGGCGGCTGGCTCAGCTCGGGGCGCGACGCGCGCCGAGCCCACGCCGACAGCCCGAGCGACGCCACGAAGGCGACCGCCACGATCGCGACGCCGACGACGCGATCCTTCCGGCGGTTGCGCGGCTCGGCGCCGGCCTGAACGGGCGCTCTATCGTCCATCGGGCCGCTTCGTATAGCAGGAGCGGGCGCGCTCGGCCCCCAAAACCGCCGCGCGAAGCGGATTGCGAACCCCGGCGAGTCGCGCTATGAACCGCCTCCCCAGCCCGGGCTCGAGCCGGGCGTCGGGCGCATAACTCAGCGGTAGAGTGCGTCCTTCACACGGACGAAGTCGCAGGTTCAATCCCTGCTGCGCCCACCCCGACCGGCTCGCTCGAGAGCGCGAGCGCTACCCGACGAACTTCAAGACCTCGAAGCGCGTGAGGCGCGCGGGCGCTCCTGGCGCGAGGCCGCCCTTCGCTCGGGCGACGCCGAGCTGCGTCTCGACGTCGTCGATCCCGGGCACGTCCGGCAGGAGGAGCCCTTGGCGACCGTCCGCGCCGCGCACGATGACGCCGTAGCGCGCCGGATCGAGGTCGCTCGGCCCGCTCACGGGCTCTTCCGGCAAGAGCACGCTCACCTCCACGCGAAGCGCGGAGAGCTCCTCCGCGGTCACCCTCGGGAAGCGCGGGTCGCGCGAGGCCGCGAGCACCGCGCTCCGCGCCGTCTCGGCGACCAGATCCGGCGTCGCCGGCGCGGTCGTGCCGATGCAGCCGCGGAGCGCGCCGCCCGGAGCGCGCAGGGTGACGAACACCGGCGCGCGCGGCGCGCCCGGACTCGACGGCTCGTGGCGCTCCCCGGCGAGCCAGGCGGCGATGGCGGCGCGCGCGATCGCGGGCAGCTCGGGACCCAGCTCGGCGAGACTCGCCATCGAGCTCTCTTTACGCCACTCCCCGCCGTACCGCCACGGTCACGCGCTATAACCTGCGGGTGCGGCGCGCGTTCCGGCTCGTCATCATCGCGACCGCGCTCGCCGTCACGAGTTGCTCGGCGACCTTCGTCGACGCCCGGGTGCCGGCGGACACTCAGCACCGGCTCTGGCGCAGCTTCTACGCCGGCGGCCTCATCGGGCATGCGGAGCTCGACATTCGAGACGTCTGCGCGAGCGGCCGCGCGCGAGAGGTCAGGACCGGTGAGGACGCGCTCACCCTCGCGCTCACCATCGTCACGCTCGGCATCTACGCGCCCCGCCGCGTGGTCGTGACCTGTGGCGTCGAGGAGCCGGCGCCGTGACGCGCGCGCGGCTGGGCGCGCTCGCCGCGCTCGCGCTCCTCGGCCTGGCCGGGTGCTTCCGCACCACCGTGTACTCGGGCCGCCCTCCCGGTGAGACCAGCCCGAGCCACGACAACCGCTGGAAGAGCGGGCTCCTCGGCGGCCTCGTCGAGCTCGGCGGCCCGGAGGAGCTCGACGAGGCTTGCCCAGGCGGTTGGGCCGAGCTGTCGAGCGAGACCGGCTTCCACCAGGCGCTCCTCGAGTATCTCACCCTGACGGTCTACAGCCCGCAGTCGGTGAGCGTCGTGTGCGCCACGCCCGGAGCGAGCGCGACCCCACCGCTCCTCGGATACCGCGCCGACCCGGCCCCCAGGGAGCTCGGCTACCCGCCTTCGGCGGCGACCGCGCCGCTTCCGCCGCCGGCGCCGCGCGCGAGGCCGCTTCGCTGAGCGCCGCCGCGCCGCGCGCATTGGCAGCCGGGCCGCGCCTCGCCTACCCTCGGCGCGTCATGCACGCTCCGCCGCTTCGCTGGGAGCTCGGCCCCGTCGCTCGCATCGTCCTCTGCCGCCCCGACAAGCAGAACGCGATGACCGCGGAGATGGGCGAGCTCATGCTGCGCGCGGTCGCGGAGCTCGACGCCGCCGCCGCGCCGCGGGTGGTGCTCATCGAGGGCGAGGGGCGCGCCTTCTGCGCGGGCGGCGACTTCGACGTCATCGCCCAGAACGCCGCGCGGACGCCGGAGGAGAATCGCGCGGGGATGCTCCGCTTCTACGGCGCGTTCCTCTCGGTCACCAGGCTGCGCGTGCCGACCATCGCGGTCATCCACGGCGCGGCGGTCGGCGCCGGGCTCGGCCTCGCGATGGCCTGCGATCTCCGGCTCGCCGCGCGCGAGGCGAAGCTCGGCGCGAACTTCGTGCGGGTCGGGCTCCACCCGGGCATGGGCGCGTCGCTCCTGCTCCCTCGCCTGGTCGGCGCCGCCAAGGCCGCCGAGCTCATCTTCGGCGGCGGGCTCATCACGGGTGAAGAGGCGGAGCGCATCGGGCTCGTGAACGCCGCGGTCCCGCGGAGCGAGCTCCGCGCGCTGGTCGACGCGCACGCCGCGCGGATCGCGAGCGCGGCGCCCATCGCGGTCATGCAAGCGAAGGCCACGCTCGCCGCGCCGCTCCGCCGCGAGCTCGACCAGGCGCTCGCCCACGAGGCGGCCGCGCAGGCCCTCGGGTTCGCGACCCGCGATCTGCGCGAGGCGGTCGCCGCGTTCCGCGAGGCGCGCGCCCCGCGCTTCGAGGGAAAATGAACGAGGCGAACGTCGCGCGCCCTGCCCCCGCGTGGCGCGCGACGTCCGACCTCTGGCTTTACCCTCCGCCCGGTGCGCTTCGAAGTATACCATGACTCGCTCGCGCGAGCTCTGCCCCATGACGACCATCAATCGAGGAGACTCCCGTCGCGATGGGTGAGGTGACCTACCGAATCGCCGGCGCGTCCGGCTTCTGGGGCGACCGCGACGACGCGCTCGCGGCGCAGCTCCGCGGCGGCCCGGTCGACGCGGTGATGCTCGATTACCTCTCGGAGGTCACCCTCAGCTTGCTCCGCCAGCGCCGCGCGCGCGCTCCCGGAGCCGGCTATGCGCCGGATTTTCTCACCGCGCTCGAGCCCGTGCTCGGCGAGATTGCGCGGCGCGGCATCGTGGTGGTCACCAACGCGGGCGGCCTCGACCCCCGCGCCTGCGCCCACCGGGTGGTCGAGCTCGCGCGCCGCCGCGGCGTACGCGGGCTCGGCGTCGGGCTGGTGACCGGCGACGATCTCTTCGACCGTGTGGGCGAGCTCGTCCGCTCCGGCGTCACGCTCGCGAACCAGGACACCGGCGCGCCCTTCGAGGGGATCCGCGAGCGGCTCTCGAGCGCGAACGCCTACCTCGGCGCCGAGCCCATCGCGGAGGCGCTCCGCGAGGGCGCGCAGATCGTGGTGACCGGGCGCACCACCGACTCCGCGCTCGTCCTCGGCCCGCTCCTCGCGCGCTACGGCTGGCCGGAGGGTGACTTCGACCGGCGCGCCGCCGGCGTCATCGCCGGTCACATCATCGAGTGCGGCGGGCAGGCGAGCGGCGGCAACTTCGCGGGTGGCTGGGACACCGTCCCCGCGCTCGCCGACCTCGGCTACCCCATCGTGGAGGTGGAGGAGACGGGCGAGTTCGTGGTCACCAAGCACCCGAGCCAGGGCGGGCTCGTGACGCCCGCGGTCGTGAAAGAACAGCTCGTCTACGAGCTCGGCGATCCGCGCCGCTACCTCACCCCCGACGTCACGGCGGATTTCACCAGCGTCCACCTGGCCGATCGCGGCGCCGACCGCGTGCGGGTGTCGGGCGCGCGCGGCACCGCGCCGCCCCCGATGCTGAAGGCCTCGCTCAGCTACGAGGCGGGTTGGCGAAACGAGGCGACGCTCGCCTTCGTGTGGCCCGACGCCGAGCGCCGCGCGCGCGCGGCCGCCGAGCTCTTGCTCGCGCGCTGCCGCAAGCGCGGCATCGTCATCGACGAGCACCGCGTAGAGCTCTTCGGTGCGGGCGCCGTGCACGGCCCCATCGCGCGCCCGCCCCGGGAGCCCGACGAGGTCCTGCTCCGCGTCGCCGTCCGCACGCGGGATCGCGAGTCCGCCGACCAGTTCGGCCGCGAGATCGCGCCGCTCATCACCAGCGGCCTGCCCGGGGCGTGCGGCGGTCCCGGCGGCCGCGGTCGCCCGCGCGCCTCGCCGATCATCGCGTTCTGGCCCACGCTCGTGCCGAGAGCGGCGGTCACCCCCGAGGTCGAGGTGCTGTTCTCATGAAGACCGCCGTCTATAACCTCGCCCACGCGCGCTCCGGCGACAAGGGCGACACGCTCAACATCGGCGTCATCGCGCGCCGCCCGGAGTTCTACCCGGCCCTCCTCCGAGGCCTCACCGCCGAGCGCGTGAAGGCGCACTTCGGAGAGCTCTGCCATGGCCCGGTCGAGCGCTTCGAGCTGCCGAACCTCGAGGCCCTCAACTTCGTGCTCCACGGCGCGCTCGACGGCGGCGGCCTCGCCTCGCTCCGCCTCGACCGCCAAGGCAAGACCTACGGCTACGCGCTGCTCCGCCTCGAGCTCGACGTCCCCGACGATCTGCCGGTTCCGGACCTCACGCGGCGCTGACCGCGCCGCCGGCCGCGCCGAGCAGGCATCGAGCGGCGACCGAACGCGCCGGCGTCGCTCGGCACTTTACCATCCGCTAAACCGTCTGCGGAACACTTCATGGAATGGCAAAATTTCCGAGGATGAGTCCGGTCCGGCGCGGCCGGCGGCGCGTCAGAGCTTCATCTCGCGGAGCTCCTCCGCGGCGATGAGGGGCGGCTCGGTCTTCGCGCGCACCTCTTCGAGCGACACGCCCGGGGCGAGCTCGCGGAGGACGAGGCCGTCCGGCTCGACGTCGATCACGGCGAGATCGGTGATGATCCGGTGAACGACCGCCTTGCCGGTGAGCGGGAGCGCGCACTCTCTCAGGATCTTGGGCTCGCCCTTCTTGTTGGCGTGCTCCATGATGACCACCACGCGGCGAGCGCCGTTCACGAGGTCCATCGCGCCGCCCATCCCCTTGATCATCTTGCCGGGGATCATCCAGTTTGCGAGATCGCCGGCTTGGCTCACCTCCATCGCGCCCAAGATGGCGAGATCGATGTGCCCGCCGCGGATCATCCCGAAGCTGGTCGCGCTGTCGAAGATGGCCGACCCGGGGAGCATGGTGACCGTCTCTTTTCCGGCGTTGATGAGGTCGGCGTCCTCGGTACCCGCGACCGGGTACGGGCCGATACCGAGTAGGCCGTTCTCACTCTGGAGCATCACCTCCACGCCCTCGGGGATGAAGTTCGCGACCAGGGTCGGCATGCCGATGCCGAGGTTCACGTAGTAGCCGTCGCGGAGCTCCTGCGCGGCGCGCTGGGCGATCTGCTCGCGGGTCAGCATGGCTCATGCCTCCTTCTTCTGGACGGTGCGCCGTTCGATGCGCTTCTCGTGCTCGCCGACGAGGACGCGCTGCACGAAGATGCCCGGCAAGTGGATTTCATCGGGATCGAGCGCGCCGACCTCGACGAGCTCCTCGATCTCGGC
This sequence comes from Polyangiaceae bacterium, assembly GCA_035063585.1. Taxonomy (GTDB): domain Bacteria; phylum Myxococcota_A; class Polyangia; order Polyangiales; family Polyangiaceae; genus JAPSGB01. The sequence goes on along the minus strand of JAPSGB010000062.1, from coordinate 13,671 downwards.
GATGGTCACCCGGCCCGCCATCGCGCAGAGCGGGTTGAAGTTGCGCGCCGTGCGCCGGAAGACGAGGTTCCCGTAGCGATCCCCCTTCCACGCCTTCACGAGCGCGTAGTCCCCCGTGATGCCGCGCTCCATCACGTACATGCGGCCGTCGAACTCGCGCGTCTCCTTGCCCTCCGCGACCTTCGTGCCGTAGCCAGCCGGGGTGAAGAAGGCAGGGATCCCGGCGCCACCGGCGCGGAGCCGCTCGGCGAGCGTGCCCTGCGGGCAGAGCTCCACCTCGAGCTCGTGGCCGAGGAACTGTCGCTCGAACTCCTTGTTCTCGCCGACGTAGCTCGACACCATCTTCGTGATTTGCTTGGTGGCGAGGAGCACGCCGAGGCCGAAATCATCGACGCCGCAGTTGTTCGACACGACGGTGAGATCCTTCACGCCCTTCGCGCGGAGCGCGGCGATGCAGAGCTCGGGGATGCCGCACAGCCCGAAGCCGCCCGCCAGGATCGTCGCCCCGTCGGGGATGTCCGCGACGGCGTCCGCCGCGCTCTTGACGACCTTGTCCATGGCTCGGAGGCGTAACACCGCCGCGGCGCGTGCCGCAAGCCCGCGCGGCCCGCCGCCGCCGCGAGCCGCCCCCGCTGCCCGCGGCCTGGCTAGTTCTCGCAGGCTTTCTCGCAGGCGAGCGCGGTCTTCATGCGCTCACCGATGCAGCGCTCTCGCGCCTCCTTGACGGTCTCCTGGCCGCACTGGTTGATCTCGTCGATGCAGCGCTGCTTGCACTCGAGGTTCTTCTTCGAGCACGAAGCGGCGAGCACGGCGAGGGCCGCGACGAGCGCCCAGGGCTTCATGGCCCGGACTCTAGACGCGCGGCGAGCCTCCCGCCACTCTTCGCGGAGCGGCGGCGCGGCTCCCGGTGCCGGTCGGCAGGGCCTTGACACGGCGTCGCCTCATGCTGTCGTAGCGTCCGTGAGCGCTCTCCCGGAGCCGTCGAGGCGGGCACGGCTCGCCCTCGCTGTCCCGCTCGCGGTCGCGCTCGGCCTCCTCGTATGGAACGTGTCGCGCGTCGGCAACTTCATCGAGGACGACACCCTCATCAGCCTCCGGTACTCGGCGCGACTGCTGGCCGGCCAAGGGCTCACCTTCACGGACGGGGAGCGCGTGGAGGGCTACTCGAACCTGAGCTGGGTGCTCTTGAACGCCGGCCTCGGCGCCCTCGGCGTAGACCTCATCCACGCCGCGCGCTTCTGGGCCGCCGCCTCGACCGCGGTCGCGTTCCTCGCTGCGCTCGCGCTGGTTCGGAGGTTCGGGGGGACGGGGAGCGCGCTCCTCGCCGCGGTGCTGCTCGGGTCCACCGCTCCGTTCGCCGTGTGGCTCACCGGGGCGCTCGAGCAACCGCTCCTCCTCGCGTGCCTCGCGGTGGCGCTGTGGGCGCTCACGCGGCTCGGCGAGGAGGCGCTCACGCCGAAGCCCTGGGCCTGGGCGGCGGGCGGCGCGCTCGCGCTCCTGGTCCTGAGCCGCCCGGACATGCCGCTCTTCGTGGTGCTGCTCACGCTCGCGCTCCCGGTCCTTCTCAGCGGCAAACCTTGGGGCGCCATACTCCGCGTCGCGACGGTGATCGCCGGGCTGCCGCTCGCGGCCTGGCTCGCCCAGCTCGGGTTTCGCCTCGCGTATTACCGGCAGTGGGTGCCGAACACCGCCTTCGTGAAGGCTACCGTGACCGCCGCCCGAGCCCACGAGGGGTTCGTGTACGTGCGCGGGGGGCTCGAGGTCGCCTGGCTCCCCTCGCTCTTCGGCGCCGCCGGTCTCGTCTTCGCCCTGTTCGAGCCGAGGACGCGACGCTGGGCGGCGGTGCTCGCGCTGACGGCGCTCGCCTGGATGGGCTACGTCGCGGCGATCGGAGGCGACCACTTCCCCGCGTGGCGCCACCTGCTCATCGTCTACCTCATCTCTGCGATCCTGGCCGGGCTCGGCGCGGCGGCGCTCGCGAAGCGCTGGAGGCGTCTGCGGCTCGCCGCGCCCGCGCTCGCGATGCTCGCGGCGGCGCTGGTCCCCGCCTACTCGGATTCCCAATGGAAACAGAACCGCATCGACGTGGCGCGTCGTGCTCGCTGGCAGTGGGAGGGTCAGGCGGTCGGCGGCGCCTTCGGCGCGGCGTTCGCGCGCGAACGGCCGCTCTACGCGGTCACTGCCGCCGGGTGCTTGCCGTATTTCTCGCGGCTGCCCACCCTCGACCTGCTCGGCCTCACCGACCAGCACATCGCGCGCGCCGCGCCGTCGCCTCGCATGCCGCTCGCGCACGACCACGGAGACGGCCGCTACGTGCTCGCGCGCGCGCCCGATCTCATCACCTTCGGGCTGCCGCGCGGCGGCGGCCCCATCTTCAAGTCCGGCGAGGAGATGGCGGCCGATCCCCGCTTCTCCCGCGATTATCGCCGCGTGCGCTTCCGGACGCTCGAACCCCTCAGCCTCGAGTCGGAGTCCTACGTGCGCCTTCGCGGGCGCGTCGGGGTCCGGCGCGAGGGCGCTCGCGTCATCATCCCCGGGTATCTATTCTTCGACGTGCGCGGGCTCCCGACCCCCGACGGGGGCATGGGCGCCTTCCTGCGCGAGCGCCGCCGCGTGTCGTTCGAAGCGCCCGAGGTGCCGGCCGGGAGCTTCCGGGCTCGCCTCGAGCCGCCCAATCCTCACGTCACCGTGCGGCTCTCTCGACGGGGCGGCGCGCAGGTCGCCGAGCTCGAGCCGCGGCCGGACGAGCTCACGCTCGACCGGCCCGGGCCGGTGCGCGTCGAGCTCGGCACCGCGAGCCTCTCGACGGTCATCGGGCGGGTGGTGCTCGAGCCGACCCGCTCGAGCGCACGGCCTAGCGAGCGCGAAGCGGCAGTGGAGGCTCTCCCGCGCGAGGACCTGCCGGTCGCGCCCGGTTTCGGCGTGTGGTCGGTGAGCGGCGAGGCGTTCGGCGCGGCGAGCGTCACCGCCCGTCGCCCGGGCCAGGGCGTCGTCGAGGACGCGCCCGGCGCGTTCCTCGACTCGTTCGCAGCCTCGACCCGGACGCGCTCGGGGGACCAGGTGACCGGCCTCGCGACCTCACCGCCGTTCATCCCCTCTCGAGACGGCTGGCTCGCGCTCATGCTCGCGGGCGGCCGCGCCGAGGGCTGGGATGCTCAGGTGGGAGTGCGCCTGGTCGAGCTCGTCGACGGCGGCAGGCGGCGCGTCGTGCGCTTCGTCGCGAGCGGCGAGGGCGACGAGCGCATGCGCTGGCTCCATCTCGATCTCGGCTGGCTCGCCGGGCGTACGCTCGCGCTCGAGGTCTTCGACGACTCGACCGCGAACTGGGGTCATATCTCGGCGGGCGGCTTCGGCTTGCACGGCGTGCGGCTCGCTCCGCGCTGATTCCGCGCCGAGCCGACCCACCAGAGCTCCGGCGAGGGGATGTCGGCTCGGCGCGGAATCGTCACCCGTCGAGCGCCCCGGCGCCGCGCGCGAAACTCTAGCGTCGAAGCGGCTCACGCGTAAGACTCCGGGCTCGGCATGACGTCGGAGCCTCTCGTAATCGTGACCGGCGCGGCCGGCTGGCTCGGACGCCGGCTGGTCGACGTGCTCGCGAACGGCCTACCCGGCCACCCGGAGCTCGAGCGCGCGCGGCGCGTGCGCGCGCTCGTGTTGCCCGGCGAGGAGACGCTCGGCTCGGACGCGGTCGAGGTGGTGCGCGGGGATCTCCGTGAGCGAGCGACCTGCGACGCGCTCGTGGCGGGCGCGCGCGGCGCCACGCTGTATCACACGGCGGGCGTCATCCATCCGCGGCGGGTGCGCGATTTTTTCAGCATCAACGTGGAAGGCGCGCGCACGCTCCTCGACGCTGCCGGGGAGGCCGGCGTCCGGCGCGCGGTCATGGTGTCGTCGAACTCGCCCGTCGGGGCCAACCCGTCGCCCGAGCACCGCTTCGACGAGGACAGCCCGTACCACCCGTACCTCGGCTACGGGCGCTCCAAGATGCAGATGGAGCTCCTGGCGCGCGAGGCGCACGCGCGAGGCCGCCTCGAGACGGTGCTCATCCGGCCGCCGTGGTTCTACGGGCCCTATCAGCCGCCCCGGCAGACGCTCTTCTTCGAGATGATCCGCGACGGCAAGGGCCCGGTGGTGGGTGGCGGCGAGAACCGGCGGTCGATGGCGTACCTCGACAACCTCTGCCAGGGGCTACTGCTCGCCGCGATGACGCCGCGCGCCGCCGGCCGCACGTACTGGATCGCGGACGACGAGCCGTACACGATGAACCAGGTACTCGACACCGTGGAGCGCCTGCTCGAGGGCGAGTTCGGCATCCCCTGCGCGCACCGCAGGCTCCGGCTCCCGGGGCTCGCCAGCAAGGTCGCGTACCTGATGGACGCGACGCTCCAGTCCCTCGGGCTCTACCACCAGAAGCTCCACGTGCTCTCGGAGATGAACCAGACCATCGCCTGCTCGGTCGAGCGCGCGAAGGCGGAGCTCGGATACCGGCCGGACGTCGCGCTCGAGGAGGGCATGCGTCGCAGCCTGGCGTGGTGCATCGACCAGGGCCTGCTCGCCCGCGGGTCGCGATGACGCTCCCGGTAGGTCTCAAGAAGGCGCTGCTCGTCGCGGTCGGGCTCGCGTCGAGCGGCATCTTCACCGTGATCGCCCTCCGGCACCTCAGCCTCTATGACCTCGAGCGGGTCTTCGCGCACGCGAGCCTCTGGCCGTGGCTCCCGCTCGCGGTGCTGTCGTACCTCGCCGGGCACTGGGTCCGTGGCGCGCGCTGCCGCCTCCTCGTCAGCCGCGAGGCCAAGCTCACCCGCTCGACCGCGACCAACATCGTGGTGCTCGGCTATGCGGTGAACAACGTGCTCCCCGCGCGGCTCGGCGAGCTCGCGCGCGCCGGGATGCTCGCGGACAGGAGCGGGCTCCCCTTCGTCCACAGCCTGACCGTGACCTTCCTCGAGCGCGTGCTCGACGGTCTCGTCCTCTTGCTCGCGCTGGTCGTGGCCGGACTCGCGCTCCCGGAGGTCGGGTTGGTGCTGACCACGCTGCAGCTCGGCGGCGTCGTGTTCGGCGTCGCCGCGCTCGCAGTGATCGTCGCGGTAGTCGCGCCGACCTGGCTCCTGGCGCTCGCCAGCCGTTCCTCACTGCCCCTCGGCGCGCGCGTCCACCGCCGGGTGGTCGCGCTCACCGGGCAGGTGACCGGCGGCGTCGCCTACCTCGGCCGCCCGGGCGACGCGCTCCGGGTGCTCGGGCTGAGCGCGCTGGTCTGGGCGTTCGAGGCCGGGATGTTCCTCGCGCTCTTGCCCGCGTTCGGGCTTCGCGCGAGCCCCGCGGTCGCGCTGCTCGCGCTCGGCGTGACCAACCTCGGGATCCTGATCCCGTCGAGCCCCGGCTTCATCGGGCCGTTCCACTTCTTTTGCATGACGGCGCTCACCTCGGTGGGCGTCGCGGGCGCGACCGCGCTCTCGTACGCGGTGCTGGCGCACCTCGCGTTCTACATCCCCATCACCGCCTGGGGCCTGCTCGTGATCCTCGCGTACGGCCTCACGCTCGGCGAGACGCTCGCGCGCGCGCGGCGCGCGGAGCCCCTCGCGCTCGGGGACGCCCGCGCAGCGCCAGCGCGGCTGGCCCACGCGCCCGAGGCTCCGAGCGCGTTCCTGCGGGCGCTGGTGGAGGCGCTGGTGCCGGCGGAAGCCGGTGAGCACGAGGCGGTCGACGGCGCCGCCCGGTTCGTCGCGGGCGCGCTCGCCGCCTTGCCGGCGCGCCTCTCCGCGCTCCACGAGCTCGGGATGCTCGGGTTTCGCGCCCTCACCGCGCTCCGCTTCGCGCGCGGCTTCGCGAGCCTCCCGCTCGAGCGGCGCCGCGCGTGGGTCGAGCGCTGGGCGTACGGCAGGCTGACGCTCGCGCGCCAGCTCTTCCGCGCCACGCGCTCGACGTCGCTGCTCGCCTTCCACGAGCAGCCGCAGATCCGCGCGCGGCTGCGGCCGGAGCTCACCCTGCTCCGCGTGAAGGGAGCCGCGTGACGCGCTCTGCCGCGGACGTCGTCGTGATCGGCTCCGGCGCGGGCGGCGCGGTCACCGCGCTCGAGCTCGCGCGCGCCGGCGTCGACGTGCTCGTCATCGAGGAGGGAGAGCGGCACTCGCTCGAGGACTACGGCGCCTCGCCGCCCGAGGCCATGCGGCGCCTGTACCGCCGGACCGGGATGACCCCGATCACGGGCCGGGTCCCCATCGGCTACGTCGAGGGACGCTGCCTCGGAGGCAGCACCGAGATCAACAGCGGCTTTTGGCACCGGACTCCGCGCGAGGTGCTCGCCCGCTGGAGCGCCCGCTATCAGCTCCTCGGCGCGAGCGAGGAAGCGCTCGAACCGCACTTCTCCTGGGCGGAGCGGATGCTCGGGGTTGGGCCCTGGGGTCGCGAGTGGCCGATGAGCACCCGCGTGTTCGCCCGCGGCATCGAGAAGATGGGCTGGTCCTACCAGGAAGTCCCGCGCGCCGCGCCGGGCTGCCAAGGGACCAACGCCTGCGCCCAGGGCTGTCCGACCGGTGCCAAGCAGGGCATGAGCCGGAGCGTGCTCGCCGAGGCCGAGCGGCTCGGCGCGCGCGTGCTCACCGGCGCGCGCGTGGAGCAGGTGCTCGTGCGGCGCGGGCGCGCGACCGGGCTCATCGTCGCGCTCGACGGGAGCCACGGCTCGGAGCGGCTCACGCGCGTCGACGCCGAGCACGTGTTCGTCTGCGGCGGACCGACCGAGACGCCCTCGCTCCTCTATCGGAGCGGGGTCAAGTACCATGTCGGCAGCACGCTCCGCATCCATCCGTACCTGAAGGTCGCCGCGCGCTTCGACGAGGAGCTCGACGCCGATCTGAGCGTGCTCCCGCTGGTTCAGGTGAAGGAGTTCGCGCCCGAGCTGACCCTCGGCGGCGGCTTCTTCACCCCCGGACAGCTCGCCATGACCCTCTCCGAGAACGGTCGCGAGGGGCTCTCTCGGATGCGTGACCTGCGCCGCATGGCGCTCTACTACGTCGGCGTCCGCGGGACCGGGACCGGCTCGGTCCGGCCGAGCCTCGTCGGCCGCGACGGGACGGTCATCCGCTACGACGTGTCGGACGAAGACGTGAAGTACCTGTCGATCGGGCTCGCGCGCCTCGCCGAGGCGCTCCTCGCCGGTGGCGCGCGCGAGGTCATCCCGACCGTGTACGGGCTCCCCCCCCTCACGCGCGAGGTGGACGCCGCGCGCTGGCTCGACGAGGCGCTGCCGGCCAGCGCGCTCAGCCTGGTGACCGTCCACGCCTTCTCGAGCTGCCCCATCGGCGAGGCGCGCGCGCTCACCGCCGCCGACTCGTTCGGACGGCTCCACGAGTTCGAGAACCTCTACGTCAACGACGCGAGCATGCTCCCCGACTCCCCCGGCGTGAACCCGCAGGGCAGCATCATGGCGTTCGCGCGGCGCAACGTGCTCGAGTTCCTGGACCGTCGCGGCGCGGGGCGACGACCCGAAGAGGTGCGACCATGACGACGCTCGTTACCGGAGGCAGCGGCTATTTCGGTGAGGTCATCGTAGAGAAGCTCCGCGAGCGCGGTGACCGCGTGCGTGTGCTCGATCTGGTAGGAAACGAAGATCGCCCGGAGGACGTCGAGCTGGTCCGGGGCGACGTCCGCGACCTCGCCCTCGTGAAACGCGCGATGCGCGGCGTGCGCGTGGTGCATCACGATGTCGCGCAGGTGCCGCTCGCGAAGGACCGCGCGAAGTTCTGGTCGGTGAACGTGCTCGGGACCAGAAACGTGCTCGAGGCCGCCCTCGACGCGGGCGTCTCCAAGGTCATCCTGGTGTCGTCGAGCGCGATCTACGGCGTTCCGGAGCGAAACCCGGTGGACGAGCGCACCCCACCGCGCCCGCGCGAGGCCTACGGCCGCGCCAAGCTCGAGGGCGAGCGCGAGGCCGAGCGCTTCATCGAGCGCGGCCTCGACGTGAGCATCGTCCGCCCCCGCACCATCCTCGGGCACGGTCGCCTCGGCATCTTCGCCATCCTGTTCGAGTGGGTACGGACCCATCGCCCCATCTACCTCCTCGGACCCGGACACAACCGCTATCAATTCGTGCACGCCGACGACCTCGCCGACGCCTGCCTCCGGGCGGACCGGCGACCCGGCGCGGAGTCCTACCTCGCGGGCACCGACCGATACGGCACCATGCGCGAGCTGCTCGAGGGGCTCCTCCGCCACGCGGGCTCACGGAGCCGGCTCCGCGCGCTGCCGTTTCGGCCGACCCAGCTCGCGATGCAGGTGACGAGCAAGCTCGGCCTCTCGCCGCTCGGCGACTACCATTCGCTCATGTACGGCCGGGAGATGTTCTTCGACCTCACCGCCACGCGCGAGAAGCTCGGCTGGGCGCCCCGCTACTCGAACGACGAGATGATGGCCGAGTCATATGACTGGTACGTCGCGCACCGCGACCAGGTGCTCGCGCGTCGCAACGCCTCGCACCACCGCTCACCGGTCAAGCTCGGGATCTTGAAGTTGCTCGAGCGGCTCCCGTGAGGCGCGCGTGGTGCGCGGCTGCGCCGCGCCGATTCCGCGCCGCGCCGACCTCCGCTCGCCCGAGGCGCTAGCTGGCGGGGGCGGCGCGAAACCCGAGGGCCCGGCGCTGCGCGTCGAGCGCGCGGGTGTCGCCGCGACGCCAAATGAACGCGTCGAGCACGTAGTGGGTCGCCTGCGGCAGCGCGAGGAGCGGCACGACCAGCGCGAGCGCGAGCGCGCCCGGGCTCGCCACCGCCTCACCGAAGAGCCACTCGCGGTCGTGCCACACGAGTCTGTCCCAGGCCGCCTCCTCGACCCAGGCGAAAACGAGCACGAGCGAGACGAAGGCGGCCGCGCCACCGGCCGCGATGCGCGAACCGAGCGCGCGCGGCGCGTCGCGCCGCCGCTCGCGCGCGTACGCCCAGACCAGCGCGAGGTACGGGACGCCGTGCACGAGCACGTTGGTGACGGTGAAGTCGAGATCGCTGTTGGTCGCGACGATGCCGACGTACCAGGCCGCGACGGTGGTCGCGATCACCAGGAGCTTTCCCGCGTGGACCGTCCGCGTGCGCGCCCACCGCTCCACCTGCCGCGCGACGAAGAGCGCGAGCGCGACGAAGAAGAGCACCCGCGCGAACGGCAGCGCCCGCGCGGCGAAGGCGCTCACCTCCAAGAAATCCCCGGCCACGAACCACGAGAAGCGCCGATCGGCGAGGTTTGCGTGCCAGTAGACGAGCGGATAGAGCGTGCCGAGATAGACGACGCCCTCGTCGAGCAGCTTGTCGAGCCGACCGCGATCGCCCGCGCGCGCGCGATACACGGCCGTCCAGCCTACCTGCTGGCGGATGAAGTGAAAGACCGCGAGGTAGGCGAGCGCGCGCCAGAACACGAGCGAGCCACCGATGAGGTGGAGCGCGACGCCCATCGCGTAGACCGCGACCGGAACGCCGAGATAGCGCACGGGGCGTCGGCGGACCTCGGCGCCGTCGAGGTAGGTGCGAAAGAGCGTCGACCACACGTGCGCGACGTCGACGCCGAGCACGAACACGAGCCAGCTCCACTCGGGCAGCGCGCCCGCCTCGAGGCTCGTCGCGCGCGCCGCGACGACGACCGCGAACGCGGCGAGCGCGGGCCCGCCGAAGACGGCGAGATCCACCCGCGCGCCCCACAGCCACGGCGCGAGGACCACGCGCGGGTTGGAGCCGGCCTCGGTCACGAGCGCCACGATAACGTCACCCGCTCCGCTCGACCAGCGACGGCTCGTGTAGTATGCGCGTGCTCGGTGGTGGTTTCATGGGTGAGCGCGCTCACCCGCAGCGATGAATCGTGGGGTAGCGATGAGCTCGAGTGATTTCTCAGGTGGCGCGTTCGTGGTGGCGAGCGCCTTGCTCGCGGCCCTCGTCGCGTGCTCTTCCACCGCCTACGGTCCGTCCGTCGACGGAGGAGGCGCGAGCGGCGCCGGCGCGACGGCAGGCGCGAGCGGCGCCGGCGCGACGGCAGGCGCGGGCGGCGCCGGCGCGACGGCAGGCGCGGGCGGCGGCACCAGCACCTCCCGGCTCGGTCGCGCGTGCGCGACCGACGCCGAGTGCGGCGCCGGGCTGACGTGCATCACGGCGAACGCGAGTTCGCTCGACGGCGAGGGAGCCCCGAAGGGCTACTGCACGGCCTCGTGCACCTCGAACGCCGACTGCGATGCGCTGTCGCCCGGCGCGGGCTGCGTCGGGAACGCCGACGGACTGACGGCGTACTGCTACCAAGGCTGCGCGTGGGGCCCCGCCTCGGGCGCTCAGGCGCTCGACCCGAACAAATGCTTCGGGCGTCAAGAGGTCTCCTGCCGCGGCTACTTCACGAACCCAGAGGCCGGCACCGGCACCCCGGACGTCTTCCTCTGCTCGCCCACCTGCAACTTTGACACAGACTGCGGCAGCGGGAGCTTCTGCAATGGCGGCACGGGCCACTGCGCGGCGGCGAAGCCGGCTGGCTTGGCGATGGGCGCGGCCTGCAACCCGCAGGAGGCGGTGGATCCCTGCGCCGGCTCCTGCATCCGCTTCGGCGACGACGAAGACAAGGGCATCTGCTCCGGCGTCTGCACGATCGGGACGCTCGGGGGCCCTGGCGCCTGCGGCTCGGACCCGACCCCAAACTCGAAACAGACGGCAGGCTGCATCTTCGTCCAGAGACAATCGGAAGGTAACGGAGATCTCGGGTTCTGCGGCAACTTCTGCGACTGTGATTCCGAGTGCGCCGACGGCCTCGTCTGCGACCCATGGGACACCGCGAACGCCACCGAAGCGGCGCTCGAGAGCTTCACGAAGATGGCCGGAATGTGCGTGTCGGGGGGGGATCCGGAAGGCGGCGTGGACGGGGGCATCCCGACTTGCCCCTGACCAGGGCGCCTGCGGCGCGCGCAGTCGCGCGCCGCGGCGCGCCGGTCGGGGCGACGCCTCACCCGAACGGTTCGACGAGCGGCTCGAACGCGCGACCGCGCGCGCGCAGGATGGCCTCGGCGGCGCGGACTCCGTGGTCTTGCGCCTCCTCGAAGAGCGCGACGCCCGAGAGATCCGAGTGGGCGAAGTGCACGCGCCCGAGCGGCTCGGACGCGCGGCGGCGCGCCGTGCCCCAGATGAAGCCCGGGCGCGGGCTCACCATCGCGTGCCCCCAGCGGTAGACATCGAGACGCTCGACGGCGTCGGCGAGCCCGTGGTGGGCGCGGCCGAGATCGCTCAGGATCGAGTCGCAGAACCCGGCGTGATCGATGGCGGCGAGCCGGCGGCGGGCGGCAGCGGGATCGGGATCGGTGAAGGGCTGGTAGTAGGTCCAGACGGTCGGCCCGTAGTCGGCGAGCGTCTGGTGGGTCGCCACCACGTAGCCGAGCGCCGGGCTGTCGTAGATGACGTTGTCCCACGCGAACGGGAAGCCGCGGCTCCTCGGACGACGCGAGAGGTGCAAGTTCGCGACCATCCAGGCGCCGTAGCGAAACTCGGCGAGGTGCGCGGGCGGGTGCTCACGCCACGGGCGCAGCAGCCGCGCCGCGAGGAAGCGCGGGACGGCGAGGATCACCTGCTCGGCCTCGAAGCGGAGCAGCGCGCCGGTCTTCACCTCGAGCGCGGAGACCTCGACCTGCTCGGCTCCCGGGACCACGTCGGTGACGAGCCAGCCGAGCTTCACACGCTCGCCGAGCACGCCGGCGAGGTGACGCACCAGCCGCCCGTTTCCCTCGGGCCAGGTGAGGAACGGCTCCGACTCGCGCCCCGGCTCGGGGACGCGCGCGCAAAAGTAGAAGAGGAGGGCCCACGCGCTGGTCGTCTCGAGCGTGAGCGTGTAGTCGTCACGGCAGGCGTACTCGAGGTACCAGCGCAGGCGCTCGGAGCGATAGCCGCGCTCCGCGCACCAGGCGGCCGCGCTCTGCCGGTCGAGCGCGGTCACCCGCGCGTCGTCCGAGCAGTGGCTCACCGGCAGCGTGAACGCGCGGCGCCCCCGCGCGTCGCGGAACGCCACCCAGCGCGCGACCTCGCGCTGAAATGCCGCGAGCTCGGCGAGATCCTGGTCGCTCGCGCCAGCCGAAGGGAAGAGCCCCTCGTGCCACTCGCCATCGATGAAGAGGCGCTCCTCGGGCGCGCGCACGAGCGCGGTCTCCCGCGGCTCCAGCCGAGACGGCGACTCGAACGCGTCGAGCTCGCGCAGGAGCGCGACGAGCGCGCGGTTCTCGGCGGTCGGCGCCGGGACGTAGTGCGCGCCCCACGGGTACGGCACGACCCCGTCCGTGCCGTACGCGCTCGTGCCGCCCGCGCGCGGCTCGAGGTCGAGCACGGTAAACTCGCGCTCTCCGAGCCGCTCGAGGCGCCAGCCGGCGCTGAGCCCGCTCGGCCCCGCGCCGACGATGAGCGTGCGCGTCCTCCGCGCCGGACCCGTCGCGCGTTCCACGACCGCGTCGCGCAGCCGGTGCCCGACGCTCATCGCGGCGCCGCGGATCTCGCCCGGGACGCTCCGCGTGCGCGCCCGCTTGCACGCCTCGGCCGCGAGCGGCGCGCCGAGGAGCAGCGTCAGGGCGTCGCGGCGCGAGAGCGACACGCGCTCACAAACAGCAGAACGTGGTCGGGTTCGCGCCGGTGACGGTGCCGGTGGGCTGACCACCGCCGGCGGAGACGGCGCAGGTGGCCGAGCCCGTCACGTAGCGCGCGAAGACGTCATTGGTGGAGGCGAACACCTGGCAAGCCCCGTCGTAGGGCGCGCTCGCCAGCGGCGCGCCGGTGCAGCCCCCGGACGTCCAGAGCTCGACCTTACCGGTGCAGTCGCCGCTCGGTGCGTCGCACGCGCAGGCGGAGCAGCCGCGATCATCGCTTGCCGGAGAGCTGTCGTAGAACACCATCCGGTTCGAGAACACGCTCGGCGACGGGCAAGCGACGTCCCCGGCCTTGTAGATGCAGGTGCCCTTGTTGAAGCCGGACGGCGCGGGCGGCACGCAGGTCTGACTGCCGCTGCAGCCGACGGCCTGCCAGCTCGCCGTCCCCCCGGGCCCGGCGCACGCGCGTGCCTTCTGGTTCCACGCCTGGGACTTGTCCACGTTGACGGCCGACGGCGCGCACGAGCCGCCGGTCGCTTTCGGCGTGCTCGAGACGCTGACGCTCTGGCTGGTGAAGGTGCCGGCGTCAGCCGGCTGACTGAACTGAACGCAGTTCCCGGAACTGAACGACGAGAAGTCGAGGCCAGCGGCTGGCCCCCCGCCACACGCCGCCGCAGAGTAGAGCGTCGCCGTCGGCCCGCCGCAGGTCACCCCCGTCGCGGCGCCGCACGAGCAGCCGCACTTCGCCGGCGCCGGGTCGGCGTACGCGGTGAGGTACGGCGAGGGGTAGCGGTCCCCTCCGACCTCGCACGCGGGCGGATCCGCGGTGTAGTCGCCCGAATAGAGCGCGAGCGGACCTTCCCACCCGGCCGGGATCGTCTGGCAGATGTAGCCGACGCCCGCGCACTTCGGATCGGCGCAGTCAGCGAGCCCGTCGTCGTCGTCGTCCTTGCCGTTGTTGCAGTTCTCATTGCCGGTGCCGCCGCCGGTGCCGGACGCTCCGCCGGTGCCGGACGCTCCGCCGGTGCCGGACGCTCCGCCGGTGCCGGACGCTCCGCCGGTGCCGGACGCTCCGCCGGTGCCGGACGCTCCGCCGGTGCCGG
>JAPSGB010000061.1:0-20595 GCA_035063585.1 Polyangiaceae bacterium | reverse complement strand
CATGCACGAAGAAGACCGCGAGTTGCTCCTTCCGGCGTTCGACGAAGTGATCCGCGAGCATGAGTTCTTCCGCGAGGTTTACGGTGTCATCTAGCCTACGAAATGAGGGGATGGCTCAGGTCGATGAGCCAGACGTTCCTTCCGTCGTTATTTACGTAATCGCCGCCTTGATTCTGATAGAACTTGTTGCGACGGATGAGGATGTCCTGGTTCGTGTAGCGTGGCCCCTCGATATCGATCCCAAATTCTTGACTTGCCCCGTGCATGTCGTGGAGCTCGTTGTCTTCGACCACGACGTCGACCCCGCCCACGATCGAGACTGCCTGTCGCCGACAGTCGAAGATCTCGTTGTGACGGACCGTGATGTCCTTCGAATAGAGGTCTTTCCCGCCGTTGATGAGGATCCCGTCGCCGGCCGCGCCGGTGAGCTTCATGCCTTCGATGAGCACGCGCTCGCTCGCGTCTCCGCCCCACACGCAGATGGCGTGCCCTTCGTCGTCGTCCGGAGGGTGCGTGTCGCGATCGCCTCGGACGGTGCCGCCGCTGATGATGACGTCGGCTCTCCCCGAGACTTCGATGACGCAATAGTTGGGCGCGTCGTTCTCGGTCATCTGGAGGGTCGCGCCGTCGTCGAGCGAGAAATGGATGCTGCTCGGGAGCTCGACGCCTCCCCAGTAGGCGTCGTTCTGCTTCTTGCCGACTCGATAGGTGCCGGCCGGCAGGCGTATCGTCCCGTAGCCTTCGGCCTTGGCCCAGGTGATCGCCGCGTTGATCCCGTCGGTGTTCGCGGTCGCGTCCCCGCCGCTATTCGAAATCCTCCAGCGCGCGAGCTCGATGGTGTACGCGCGCTCCCGGTTCGTCACCTGCGGGAGCGCCGCAGACGGCAGCTTGCCGGGGCCCGGCACGGTGCAGCCGCCCAGGTCCATCGGACCGTCGAAACCTGGATCCGGCTCTTCGCCGCTGTCCGGGTTACCGCCCGCGCCGGCGCTTCCGCCCACATTAGCGCTCCCGCCCGCATTGGCGCTCCCGCCCGCATTAGCGCTCCCGCCCGCATTAGCGCTCCCGCCCGCCTCGGAGCTCGCTCCGCAACCGGTCAGCAGCGGGCCGGCTGCCGCCGTCACCAAAGCGAGCGCCCAATGACCGAAGCGTAACGACATCCTCGAACCTTCGCGGCGAGGACGCTAAGCCCGCCGAGCCCGTGGTTCCAGCGATTACGCATGCGCCGCGGGTCTTCACATCGCGCTCCTCCCGTGAGCCGAAGCAGGACGTCACGGCTCGGAGCCGCGCGCTCGTGACCGAGCTCACCGAGGTGCTCGCGCCGCCTCCGTCACCGCCGGGACTTCGACGCCAGCGCGGGCGGTGGCCGCGCGGAGGAGAGCCCCGTGAGCGCGGCCGAGGCTCAGTGAGGCTCGTCACGCGACGAGGGCGCCTCGAGCGCTCGATAGAGCGCGCTGCGGCTGACGCCGAGCGCGCGGGCGGCGGCCGACTTCGAGCCTTGCGCGGCGATCGCCTCGAGCGCCGTCTGGCGTGAGAGCGGTGGTCGCAGCGTGGGCGGCCCGAGCACGCGCTCGACGTCGGCGAGGCGCAGCTGGGGCGGCGGCGTCAGACGCGCCACGCTCTGCAAGGCGAGGTACAGCCCGCGCACGTTGGTCGGCCACGGCTCGAGCATCAGCCGTTCGATCGCCTCGACGTCCACCTGATCGGGGTCGTAGTGTTCGCCGCGCCCGGCTGCGAGCCGCTGAACCACCGCGAAGACGTCCTCGCGCCGCTCGCGCAGCGGCGGGAGCTCGAGGCGCGCCGGAAAGCGCGCCAGGAGATCGGCGCGGAAGCGGCCCGCTTCGACCTCGGCGTCGAGCTCGCGCTGGGTCGCCGCGATGAGCAGCACGTCGACCGCTCGCGGGCGCTGCGCGCCGATCGGCTGGACCTCTCGGTTCTCGATGGTCCGGAGGAGCTTTGCCTGCAGCGCGAGCGGCAGCTCGCCGAGCTCGTCGAGGATCACGCTTCCTCCGTCATGGGCCTCGAGCACCCCGACGGCGCTTTGACCCGCGCCGGTGAAGGCGCCGCGCTCGTGTCCGAAGAGCTGAGCCTCGAAGACACCGTCAGGGATCCCCGCGACGTTGACCGCGACCACCGGTCGCCCAGGACGCAGGCGCGCGGCGACCAGGCGGGACAGCGCCTCTTTGCCGGTGCCCGTCTCCCCCCGTATCAGCACAGCGGGTTCGGGACGAATCGCGAGCGCCTCGACGTCCCTCGCGACCGCCGTGAGCCCAAAGGTGGTCGCGAGCTCATCGGGCCACTCCGGCTCAGGGCGTGCGCCGAGCTGCTCCCGATATACGAGCAGGGTGCAACCAGCGCGGATCACGGCGCCGTCCTCGAGCGTCACCCGTTGGTGAGCGGAGAGCCGCTGGCCGTCGACCCAGGTGCCGTTCCGCGAGCCGACGTCGGTGAGGTAGACGCGCGGGCCGCGCCGCGTGAGCTCGGCGTGCTGGCGCGAGATCTTGCGATCGGGCACCCCAGCGCTCGCGAGCAGCGCATGATCGAGCGCGAGGGACCGGGAGGGTATCGGGAGCGCAGCGGTCGACGGAAACACGACCGCGAGCCCAGGCGCGCCAAGCGGTGAGGCGGTCCGCGCGGGGGCGAGATGGTCCTCGGTCGACACGTCCCGAGCGTCGCCGCAGCCAGCCGACGCGGTCAAGCCGAACACTGTCCGCGGACGCTCGGACCCTCCCTGCTCGCTGTCCGCAGACACCCGCGCGACGTGGTGGCTTCCGGGATTTCCCGGGCAATTGCCCTTGGCCCCAGCCTTGCTCAGGGCGGGCTCATGACGCTCCTTGCAGTCCGAGGCGCGGGAAAGGTGAGGCATGATGACGGGACGGAGACTCGGTGGGGGGCGCGCGCTCGCCCCGCTCACGCTCGCGCTGGCGGGATGGATGAGCGCGGCGTGCGGGAACAGCACCGGACAGACGGGCACCAACGGCGGCGGAGGGTTCGGCGCGTGGGGCGGCGCGAGCGGGACGTCGAGCGGCGGTGGCGGCGCTGTGAGCGGCGGCGCAGGTGGTAGCGGAGGCAGCGCCGCGAGCGGTTGCGGCGCCTGCGACGGTTGCTGTCAGGGCTCCACCTGCGTCCCACTGGACGCGCAGTCGACGAGCGCCTGCGGGCGCCTCGGCGAGGCCTGCTCGACGTGCGATCCCGGCTTCGCCTGCGCGGTCGGGCACTGCGTGGTCGACACCGGCCAGTGCTCGCCGGCGAGCTGCCCTTCGGGCTGCTGCGTCGGCAATACGTGCTTCCAGCCGGACGCGCAGATGTGGGCGGCCTGCGGCGTTGGCGGAGCGGCCTGCGGGTATTGTCAGACGGGCGCGGTGTGCGCGGCGGGCGCCTGCACCGACGAGCCCGATGATTTCACCGCCTTTACCGTCGAAATCACCGAGATCAAGGTCACCGAGAGCGACACCGGCGGCAGCGCGTGGGACGCCTTCGGTGGGCTCCCCGACCCGTTCGCGTGCTTCTATGACACCGCCAGCGTCGGCGGTTGCACGAGCACGTGCAGCGACACGACCACCTGCCACCCGGCAAGCGGCGTCATCGGTCCTGCGAGCGCGCCCACCTCGTTCACCGGCGCGACGCTGAAGAGCGGGTTCACCGTCTCGGTCTGGGATGAAGACGTCGCCTCCGACGATCTCATCGGGCGCGAAACGTTCGTCCTCCAGAAGTTGTCCGCGTCGGGTTACTACACGGTGAGCGCCTTCGGCGGCGTCGTCTCCGTGACGTTCCTCTTGAGGTAGCTCATGCGTTTCATCGCGTACAGACTCTCCGCGCTCCTCCCGCTCGTCGCGGCCGTCGTCGGCTGCCAGGCTCACGGCAGCGCCCGAGCGCGCGTCGATGCCCCAGGCGGCGAGGCGGGGTTCCAGGCAGAGGCGAACGTCGAGGGGAGCGCTCGCGCGAGCGACGAGCCGGTGAAGCCGCTCATTCGCTTCGTCGGCGGGAAGCTCACCTACCAGGGCGGCGTCATAAACTTCGAGTTTGGCAAGGCCACGCTCGAAGGCGACGGCACCTTCGCGACGCTCGACTCGATGCGGCGCTACCTCGAGGCGCACCCGGAGATGAAGGTCAAAGTGGAAGGCCACACCGACTCGGTCGGCTCGGATCAGGCGAACCTCCTGCTCTCTCGCCAGCGCGCCGCCGCCGTCCGCGGCTGGCTCGAGCAGCACGGCATTGCGAGCGGCCGGCTCTCGTCGATCGGCTACGGAGAGTCGCGGCCGCTCGGCACCAACGACAGCGACGAGGGACGCGCCAAGAACCGCCGAGTCGAGTTCGACGTGATCGCGGGCGCGCCGGAGCACGACGATCCGGAGCCCGTCGAGGAGCCCGCCCCCGCGAGAGCCGTCGCGCGCGAGCGCGAAGCCGCCGAGCCGGCCGCGCAGGCTCCGAGCGCGCCCGAGACGCGCGCGTGTCCCGACTCGCGCATCGGGTTCCACGTGAACGCCCTCGGGCCCGTCGGCTGGCTCGGCGGCGACTTCGCCTATCAGCCCGCCTGCTGGCTCGAGCTCGCGGCCGGGCTCACGTATCGGCACGCCACGGCGGACGCGGATGACGGCCTCACCCAGGTCTCCGCCGGCATCCACGTCATCGGGGTGCCGGCTCGGGCGCGGCTCTGGATGCTCCGTCGTCACTCGCCGATCATCGATCTGGGGCTCGGGTTGGTCCGGTACGAGAGCAGCGTGACCGGCAACGACGTCCAAGGAACACTCGACTACAAGCGCACCGGGACGGTCCCCATGGTCTTCGCCGGAGCCGGGTACGGTTATCGCTCGGAGGGCGCCTTCCGGCTCGCGTTGCTCCTCGGAGTCGCGGCTCAACCTGGGTCGCTCGACCCGTCCGACGTCAGCACCTCGCTCGGCTACGACCCCGGCCAGCGCGACCGTATCCAACGTGAGCTCGACGGCGTCTTCGACACCGCGCTCGAGCCGCGCCCCTGGTTCGAGGCGTCGTTCGGCTGGCTGTATCCGTGACCGAGTGCCGGTCCGGCGCGGCCGGCGTCGCGCCGCGCTCGAGCCGCGCGGCTGCGCGCCGGACCGACAAGACCTCCCCCTCCTCCGCGAGGGCGCGCGCGCCAGTCAGCGCGGGCCGTTGCAGCGGCCGGAGGCGGGCGCGGAGGTGTCGTTGTCGTCGCGGCACTGGTGGAAGGTGCCGGGCACCGCGCCGCCGTCGCCGAGGCGCGCGAAGAGCTGCCCCGAGCCATCGGTCACCGCCGCCGGTGGGTTCGACAGTGAGACGGCGACATCCTCCGTGTCGAGCGGGTAGAGCGCGCGGGTGGTCGCGCCGGTGCCGAGGAGCGTGCCGCCGCTCGCCGGATCGCCCAGGTAGAAGGCGACCGGGATGCCCGGCGGCGCGTAGGCCTCGCCGATGTTGCGGACCCGCGCGATGAGGCGATAGCCGCCCGCGCAGGTTGCGCTCAGGCTCACCACCAGATCCGGCGCGGAGAACTCGCCGACGGGCTGCACGTTCTGGCGGAAATTGTTGAGGCGCGGCTGAGAGAAGTTGGGGAGCTCGGCTGCGGGGATGGAGCCGTCCTCGTTCACGTTGGTGACGTGATAGGTGTGTTGATTCCAGACTCGGCGCGTGCGGACCCATTTCCCGTGCTCGTCGCCGAAGATGCGGATGCCCGCGGTCTTCGAGCCATCCGCGCACGTGATCGACGAATAAGAATTCGACGCGACGATGAGATCGGCCTGCCCGTCGTTGTCGACGTCGGCCACGAGCGGATACTCGACGAGCGTGCCGCTCGTGTTGCAGATGCTCGCGAGATCGGCGCCGTCCGTCCCTTGGTAGACGTGAAGCTGCGTCTCGTCGGCGTAGACGACCTCGGCCTTGCCGTCGCCGTCGAAGTCGAAGATGGAGCTGCCGGTCGCGGCCGACGAGCAGTCTTGCGTCTTTTTCGCCCAGAGCACGGTGTCGGCGCTGGCGACCGAGCCGTCCATCAGCTTCTTGCCGTCGAAGACGGCGTAGGCCACGCCGCCCGCGAGCGCGACGTCGGCGAAGCCGTCCCCGTTGAAGTCCGCCACCGTCGGCGGGCCCCCGCCGCGAGTGTAGCCGGAAGAGCCCGGCAAACAGTTACCAGGCCAGGCATCGCCGTTGATGTCGACGCCGGTGCGGATGACCTCGGCCTTCTTCGCGCCCGGCCCGCCGCTCGCGTCGTCGACCAGGTGCCACACCGTGAAGGTGTGGAGGGCGCTGTCGATGTTTACGATCTCGGGCACGCCGTCCTTGTCGAGATCGCCGATGGCCACGTAGCTGCCGGCCGCCCCCGCGGAGTAGCGGAGCGCGCCGTCCGCGCCGTAGACCGCGTTCGTCGCGACGACGTCGAGCCGCCCGTCGCCATCGACGTCATAGAGCGCGAAGTTGCCGATGATCGTCGCGAAGACCGCCTTGGTCGCGCCCGTCTTCCCGTCGATGATGCGCCGCTCGGTCACCACCTCCGGCGCGCCGTCCTGATCGAGGTCGCCGATGGCCGGCATCGCGCAGCCGCCCCCCTCGCTCGTCCACAGCACTTGGCCGTCGGCGTCGAAGGCGCGCGCGCTCCCGTTCGTCAGGCACGCGACAATCTCGTTGCCCGGAGCCCCGTCGAAATTCCCGGCGGCGATGGACACCCCGGGGTGGATCTCCGCGTCCGATGCCTTCACCGCCCACTTCTCGACGAGCGCGCCGCCCTTCACGGAGATGGCGTGGAGCGTGCCATTTCCACGGTAGTTGTTGCCGAGGTAGGTCGAAAAGACGATCTCCGGGATATCCTTCTCGGTCACGATCCCGTCGCAGTCGTCGTCATCGAGCTGAATGACGATGGGCGCCATCATCACGCTGTCGTGCGTGTTCGGCGCGGTCGGGCTGCCCCACGAGTACTTGAGCTCTGCCTTGAACGGCAGGGGCTGAGGGCGGTACTCGCACTTCGTGAGGCACGAGATGGGACCGTTCGGATCCGGGGTGGCCCCTCCATCGCACTCGGGCGGCTTGGGAAGTCAGCGCCCGGCCGGTTGCTCGGCGCCGCCGTGGCACGCCGCGCCGCTGCCGCCGGCACCAGCCGCGCCCGCAGCCCCGCCCGCACCTGCCGCGCCCGCAGCCCCGCCTGCGCCAGCCGCGCCACTGCTCGATGAGGAGCCGCCGTGATCGCAGTAGTGCCCGCTCGGGCAATCGCCGGAGTCGACGCACACGGCGCCGGGCGTGACGCACTTCTGGAACGCGCACACCTCGCCACCGCCGCAGCAGGTCGCGCCGCACGCCTGCGCCGCCGAGCAGCAGGTGCCGCCCGCGCACACGCCGTCGCCGGCGTCGCCGCACGACGCGCCGTCGGTCGCGCACTCGCCGTTCGAGCCGCCGCCGCCGTCGACGTTGAAGCCGCCGCCGGTGCCCGTGCCCGCCGAGCCGCCGCCGGTGCCCGCGCTGCCGCTCGCGCCCGCACCTCCGTCCGATCTTCTACCGTCTGCGGTTTCACCGTCGCTCGACCCGCACGCGACGAGCACCAGCGCGACTCCGCCGAGACCCAGGACCCCGTGAAGCAACCTCATGGCCGGAACGCTAACACTCGCGCGCGCGCCGCGCACACCGGCGCGCGAGCCAGCCGGCGGAGTACCGACGTGCAGCGCTCCGCCGCTCGTGCGCTTCGGTGGGGTGGCTCATCATCGGCAATGAGCGCGGCTCACCTTGCCAGGCTACACTCACGGAAGGCAGGGGGCGAGCTCGGGTCATCGAGGTAGAAGAGGACCGACGCCACCGAGCCGCTGAAGGAGCCGAAGCGCAGCCCTTGGCACAGCGCCGCTCGTTTGATCGAGGCGTACCGGGCGCTCCCTCGGGACCCTAAGAGCACGGGGCGGAACCCGCCCTCGAACCTCGTGACGGTTATGGCCAAGCCGCTCTTCGTCAGATCATTCAGGGTGATCCGGAGCGCGGCAGGTGAGACCGCGCGCTGGTATCCGTGGTTGGAAAAGCACTCCGAGGCCCCGTCACGGACTCGGGTCACGCAGACTCGAACGCTCGGGTCATTCGATGAGCTCGTAGAGGCATCGTTCAGCTTTATCTGCCAGAGCCGCAAGTCCCACGACTCGTCGGGTTGGAGGAGCGCGCCACAGCCGTACTCCCCGCAGTCGCGCCCGGAGGGGCAGCACCCAGCGCTGCATATCCCCGCGTCTGCGGCGCACGACTTCGGTCGAGCCGGGTCAGGCAACGTCGGGCTCACTACGCTCGGTGGGCTCGCCGAGCCGAGATCGCCTCGCGGTGCCTCCGGGCTCGGGCCCGGGGCCGCGGTGACCGCGGGAGCGCTCTCGGTCCGCCAGAAGCCCCAGCCTCGGAGGTAGAGCGCAGCTCCTACCGCGCTCGCGGCCACCACGCCCCCGCCGCCCACCGCGAGCACCACCGCGAGCGCCACCGCCGGGCTCCCGTGCGCTCGGGCGGCTACGCGCGGTTCCCGTGGGGCCTGTGACGGCAGCACGTAGGGCGGCTGGTCGAGCGTGCGCACGCTGACCTCCGGCGTCGACTGGCGAGTCGGCGGCGCGTCGGGCTCGGTGCGGAGCGCGCCGTCGAGCCGGCGCGACAGCGACGGGCTCGAGATGAACGCGCTGGTCACCGGCGGGGTCACCGCGGGTTCGTCCGCGGTCGCCAAGCTCACGCTCGAGAGCAGTCGCCCGAGCTGGCCGAGCGCCGCCAGCCCGTCCCTTGGCCGCGCGCTCGGCTCGAGCGCGAGCCACTCCGCGACCACGGGGAGCCAGCTCCGGCGAGGTGACAGCACCGGCCACGCGGCGTCGCGGTGTCTCCGATACGCGACCGCGAGCTCGGCGAGCTGCGCCCGAGGGCCGAGGCCCGTCGGGTGCGCGTCGCGCTGGTGGAGCAGGAGCTTCCACGCGAGCACCCCGAGCGCAAAGAGGTCGGAGGTGGGCGTCGCCGTCCCGCTGCCGTGCCAGGCGCTCGGCTCGATGAGCTCCGGCGCGAGGTACGGCGGCGTCCCGATGACGTGGCCGAGCTGGGTGAGGGGCTTCGGGTTGTCCGACTCGATGGCGATCCCGAAATCGATGAGCTTCACGTTGCGGGGGTCGGTGGGCGCGCTGCGGAATGCGCGGGTCACGATCACGTTCTCGAGCTTGATGTCGCGGTGAACGACGCCGCGCTGGTGCACATAGGCGAGCGCGCCGGCGACGTGCGCGAGCACGAGCAGTCGAGCGTCGTCTGCGAGCGCCGGCTCCTCGACGAGCTCGTCCAAGGCCTGCCCGTCGGCGAGCTCCATGACCACGCCGAGCAGCCCTTGGTGCAGATCCTCGAAGAGGGCGTGGCACGCGACCAAGGACGGGTGCCGGAGCTGGACGAGCTGGCGAGCTTCGCGCCGGACGCGCTCGAGCTGGACGGCGGAGGCGCTCCCCACCCGAACCAACTTCAGCGCTCTCGGCTCGCCGGGCGCGAGCGGATCCTCGGCGCGCCACACCTCGCCTTGCCCACCCTCGCCGAGCCGCGCGCGGAGCACGTATCGATCGACTCGATCGCCCTCCACCAAGTTCATGGGGGCGAGCGTCGCTCCATGCCACCGGAAAGGCGAGCCCGCCCGCGCCTCGCGGTCTCGCGCCGGCCCGACCAACCCCCGCTCTCGGGTCAGCGAATGCCGAGGTTCTTGCGGATTCGAGCGATCGGCTCGTCGAGGTTCGGCACGAACTCCGCGCCGGTGATGCGCTCGACGGCCTCGATGTAGCGGCGCATCGCCTCGACCCGCAGCTCGTCCGGGAGCTTCGGGAGCTCGCCGTCGCCCGTGAAGCCCTCGGCGGCGAGCCAGCGGCGCACGTGCTCCTTGTCGAAGCTCTCCGGAGCGCGGCCCTCACGCAGGCGCGCCTCGTAGCTCTCCGCGAACCAGAAGCGCGAGGAGTCGGGGGTGTGGATCTCGTCGATGACCACGATGCGGCCGTCGCTCGTCTTGCCGAACTCGTACTTCGTATCGACCAAGATGAGCCCGCGCTCGGCGCACACCCGCTGGCCTTCAGCGAAGAGCGCCAGCGCCAGCGCCGCCGCACGATCGAAGTCCTCCGCGGGCATCCCGGTGAGCGCGAGGATCTCGTCGCGCGACGCGCTCACGTCGTGGCCGCCGTGCGCGGCCTTGGTGCTCGGCGTGAGGAGCGGCTCGGGCAGGCGCGCGTGCTTCTCGAGCCCGTCGGGGAGCACGTGCCCGCAGAAGGTTCGCTCGCCGCGCTCGTAGTGCACGAGGATGCTGGTCGACGTGGTGCCGGTGAGGTATGCGCGCACCACCATCTCGACCGGGAGCGGCTGGCACTCGCGCGCGATCATCACGTTCGGATCGGGCACCTCGAGGAGGTGATTTTCCGCGATGTGGCGGGTGTGTGAGAACCACCACGCCGCCACGTGGTTCAAGACCTGCCCCTTGAGGGGCAAGGTGCCGAGCACGCGATCGAAGGCGCTGATGCGATCGGTCACGATGATGAAGCGACGCCCGTCGGGCGCGGTGTAGTTGTCGCGGACCTTGCCCTCGTACTTGGCGCCGAGGGCGGGAAAATCCGTCCCGGTGAGCGGGCGAGCGAGCGCGGCGCGGATGATGTCGTCGGAGACCGTCACGGCGCGCCGAAGCTAACACGCCGCGAACGCGTCGCCCACCCGGCTCACGTCCCGAGCCCGAGCTCGCTCGCCTTGGCCCAGAACTGCTTCTCGCCCGCCGGTGCGACGTCGAGCGCCTTCGGCATCACGCTCGCCCAACCCGCCACCACGTCGATGACGTAGGTGTCCGTCTCGGGATCGATCTTCCCGATCACGCGCGCGTCGTGTTTCGCCACCACGCGGAGCGCTACCTCGCGCGTGGTTCGCACGAGCCTCGGGCTCGCCGCGAGCGCGAGCCGCGGCCCGCTCGACACGGTGGTGCTCTCCTGGACTTGATCCATCGTCTCGCCCGGCGGGAGCGCGACCAAGTCCGAGAGGCGCGCCCAGGCGTCGATGATGACCGGCCCGTGGAACGCGACGCGCACGAACCCGCCGCGGCGCTCGGTGCCAAAGAGCAAGATGCCGCTCTCCGCCGAGCGAATCAGCGTGGTCACCACCTTCCGCTCGGCCGACGGGCGGTCATAGAGGTCGATTCGATCCTTTTTCACCACGTAGCCGCGTTCGCGCCCCGCGGGCGTCCACCCGACCGGCACGCCCGCGTCGAGCGAGAGCGCGCCGCAGCTCGCCCACGCCGAGAAGCTCTGCCGCATCGGCGTCGTCATGGTGAGCTCGACGCGCAGCCGGTCCGGCGCCGCCGCTACGAAGTGCACGCGCCGGTGCGCGCCGAGCCAGAGGTGCTCGAGCACCACCGGGACATCTCGGGCGGTCGCGAGCGGCACCTTCGCCGCGTCCACGAAGCCGTCGATGCGGAAGCTCCCCGCGCCCCGCGCGTTCCCGGTCTGCACCGAGGCGCGCCCGCCCTTACCACTTGCGGGAAAATCTCGGACGCTCACCGCGATCGCGGCGCCCGTGAAGCGCGCGATGGCCTCCCCGCCCTGGCTCTCGCTGAAGATCTCGAGATCCGGCGGGAGCGCCGGCTGGCCACGGAGCGTGCAGCGCCCCGCCGAGGTGACCGCCACCTCCGCCTCCGCGGCCCGGCCGCCGAGCGTCGCGGCGAGACCGAGCGCCGCGAGCGCCGTGAGGGAGATTCTGAGCTTCATCGGGGCGTCCTCCGTTCGTGCTGGCGGGGCGAGCGCCGGGTGATGCCGGTCCGGCGCGGCCGGCGCCTGGGTGCGGCCGGCGCTCGGTCCGAAAAAACCGCGCCGCCGCGAGCTCGCTGCTCGAGTACATACTTGGACGAGGGAGCCCGCGCCATCATGTCAAATCCCACGCTCCATTTCGCCACGCCGCGTAAGCTCCCGAAACCACGAGCAGTCGAGGGCCGGGTGGTGGTGCTCGACATCGCCTTCGCCGGGCTCGGCAGCGGCTACGAGAAGGTGACCGAGCCGTTCATCACCGGGCTCGGCGAGCGACTCCGGGCATGGGTCGATCACCACGACCACGAGCGACACGCCGCGTTCCGCGCCGATCCGCGCTTCGTGCTCGCGACCAAGGCCGAGCACGGCGCGTGCCCGGAGATGATCGATCGCGCGCTGGTCGAGCGCGTGGGGCGCATCGACAGCATCGTGTGTCACGACGATTTCGACGGCCTCGCCAGCGCGGCGAAGTGGCTGGCGGGCGGCGCGGAGCCTTATCCCGGCTGCGACGCGGACGCGCGCGCGGTCGACACCCGCATCGGCGCGATGAGCGCGGCCGCGGAGCGGATCGATCGCGCGCTCCGCGGCCGCCCGCGGGACGCGGGGCTCCGCGGGCTCATCGTGCGGCACCTCGCGAGCGGGCTCGCGGACGACTCACTCTGGGTGCCGATCGACGCGGCCGCCGCCGAGCTCATCCCCATCGAGCGCGCGACGCGGCGCGCCGCGGAGCGATACGAGCGGCTCGCGCCCGGCGTCGCCGTGGTCGACGTCACCGGCGGCCCGGGTCCCGTCGACAAGACGCTCCTGCTCTTGCTCGGGCAGGAGCGCGAGCCGGTGAGCGTGGTCATCGATCGCGACAACGTCGCGGTGGCTGCCGCCTTCGACAGTGGTCGAAACTTCCTCGAATTGTTCGGGCTCGCGGGCGGGATGCCGACCCGAGTCTCTCTGCCCCGCGGGCGGCTCGCCGAGGCGCTCGAGCGACTCGGCGTGGAGCGGAGCGACCGCGAGCGCCTGGGCGGCGCGTGAGCGAGGCTCGGCTCGGGGCGTAGCGCGAGCAAAATCGCGTGATTGTGGTTGCTAGCCTAGGGGCTAGATGCTACAATTGGTTTCACATTTGAAACGTCCTGGCCGGATGCCGGGCGTGCAAGTGCCTGAAATTGAAGGGTTCGTGTGCCGCGATGCGGCCTGGCGAAACCCGCGTCACTTCCAAGGGGGGCCCTATGGCAACCAGTGCCAAACTTTCGTCGAACACGCCGGACGAGATCTTCCTCGACAGCGACGGCGTCTCGCTCTGTCTCCTGGTGAACCGCCGCGCGCGGACCATCCGGGTGATCGATTTCCGGTCCGGCCCGAATCCGGCGAAACGCGTGCTCGTGATGGGCCTCGCGGTCCGCGAGGGGCTCGAGCGCGTGTTCACCGTGGTCGAGAAGGATGAGGTGGGTGCCTGGTCGCGCCTGGGGTTCGCCCGCGAAGGGACCATCCCCGGATTTTACAAGCGGAGTGACGGCTGGGTCCTCGGCGCCTCCGCGCCGACGCCGGCGGATGATCCCGGTCAATCGGGGCTGCGCCCGGCCCTCGCCGCCGGCCGCGACGAGGAAGC
The DNA here is from genome assembly GCA_035063585.1 of Polyangiaceae bacterium. Lineage (GTDB taxonomy): Bacteria > Myxococcota_A > Polyangia > Polyangiales > Polyangiaceae > JAPSGB01. The sequence goes on along the minus strand of JAPSGB010000061.1, from coordinate 7,284 downwards.
CCACCATGAGCGGCTCTATCAGGCCGCACGCAAGCTCGCCAAGGCGCGCGCCGCGGAGGCGCTCCCGCCGGTGAAGGTGCAGCCCGCCCGCGAGGCGGACTTCGCGCGGGCGCTCGCCACCGCCTCGCGCCAGCACCGGGCGCTCACCAGCTTCGAGCCGTTCGGCCGCGGCACCGAGCGGGTGGACTTCGCCTGCACCGCCCGCGGCGGCTTCTCGCTCATGGCGTCGGTGGAGACGCAGGCGTGTTTCGACAACGCCTTCATCGAGCTCCTCGCCTCGCCGCGCTCCGCGAAGGAGTCGGCGCTCACTGCGGCCGCGATCAGTCGCATCGCGCAGCTCCTCGTGGAGCGCGCGGTGGTGAGCGCCTTTGCGCTCACGCCGGTCGAGGACGTCGAGCTCGGCTCGGCCTACGCGCTGAACGGCTTCCGTCGCACCGGCGTGCTCGCGAAGCACCTGCGCGTGGGTGGGGTCCGTCGTGACGCCTTCCTGTGGTCGCGTAAGCTCGGCCAGCCTGCGGACGACTGAGCTTCGCATCGACGGCGGCCGGCCGAGCTGGCAAGACTCGGGCATGGCTCTCCGCGCTCCCCTCGGCCCGCGCTGCTCGCTCTTTCTGGCGCTCGCGCTCGCCGCGCCTGCGCTCGCTGCTGCGCCCGCTCGGCCGGTGGTGGCGCGCGCGCCCGCCTCCGCGGGACAGCTCGCGCTCGCGGTCGGCTTCGACGCCTCCTCGCGGCTCTTCGCGGCAGTCTGCCCGAGCGGCGCGTGCGCGCTCGAGCGCGGCCAGGAGCTCCCGCTGCCGGAGGCCGCGCGCGCGCTCGCGTCGAGCGCGGAGCTCGCGCTGGTGCCGATCGGGTCGGGGCGTCGCGCGGTGGTGGTGACCATCGCCGATCCCCCGAACGCGCGGTCGTGGCGCGCGGTGGTCGTCGCGCCACTCGGTGGTGCCGCGCCGAAGGTGGTGTTCGCGGGCTGGACGGGCCTGGTCGAGGGTGAGCCCGGGCTGAGGCACGGGCCGATGGTGCTCATCGGTGACGCCGAGCCGGACGGCTCGCGACGCATCGTCATCGGGGAACAGCGCGAAGACCTCTCGCTCTGCGGGCGCCCGGCGGTGCTCGCGCCGAAGCTCCTGCTCGGGCAGGACCTCGAGCTCCACCCCGCGAAGGTCCAGCGCCTCGGCGCCGCCGAGATCGCTCAGGCGACGCCGCTCGCGGCGCGGCCGCTCGAGGGCGCCACCGCCCGCGCGAGCTTCCCGCTGCTCCGCGCGGTCGCCGCGACCAGCGCGGTCGGCTTGCCCGGCGCGCTCACCGACGGCGATCTCGAGACGACCTGGAGCGAGAACCGTGGCGGCGCGGGGCGCGGCGAGTTCGTGCTGATGAACGCGCCCTCGCAGGTTGCCATCACCGGGTTTCAGCTCGTGGTGCGCCCGGCGCGCGCGAGCGTCGACCACGGCACCTCGCCGAAGAGCTTCTTCCTCGCCACCAGCGATCAGCTCTTCCGCGTGACCCTGCCGGAGAACGCCTGGGAGAAGCCGGGCGCGCGCTACGAGATGACGCTGCCCTGGCCGATCCGCACCGACTGCCTCGCGCTCGTGACCGACAGCGCCTTCGACGAGAGTCGCGACGCCCGCACCACCTTCGCCGAGCTCTCCGTCGAGACGGACTTCGACGCGGCCAAGATGGACGAGCTCGTGCGCGCGCTCGCCGGCGGAGACGCGCATGCGGAGGCCGCGGCGGCGGTGCTCGTTGCGCTCGGAGCGCCCGCCTTCGAGTCGGTCGCCAAGGCCTTCGACGGACTGGACGAGGGCGGTCGCCGCGTCGCCCTCGACGTCATCGACCACGCGCCCTGCGAGGCGAGCGTTCCGGTGTATCTGCGCGCGCTGGTCGGGTCGTATCGCGCGCACCGCCTCCACGCGCGCGACCGCGTGGCGCGCTGCGGAGAGGCCGCCGCCGACTCCATCGAGGCCGCGCTCCGCACCGCCAAGCCACGGCCCGCCTCCGTGCTCGCCGGCGAGCTCGCGGTGGTCGCGCCGGCGCGCGCCGTGCGCGCGATCGCGCCGCTCCTCGACGCGCCGAGCGCGCCGCTCCGCCAGTTGCTGCGGGTGGCGCTCGCGCGCGCTGCCGACGCGCCGGCGGCAGCGACCGCGGTGCGCGCCGCGCTCGCCGACCGGACGCTCTCCGAGCGAGCCCGCGTCGACCTGCTCCGCGCGCTCGGCCCGCGCCTCGCCGCGTTCCGCCCCGAGGCGGAGCAGGCCTTCTCGGCGCTCGCCGGGTCGCGCGCGTCGTTTCGCACGCGTTTCCTCCTGCTCGAGCCCGCGGCCAGCCTCGCGCGAGCGAGCGCGACCGCGCGTGACTACCTCTCCCAAGCGCTCGAGCGCGATCCCGACCCGCACGTGCGCGCGCAGGCGGCGAGCGCGGTCGAGGAGCCCGAGCGGTTTCGCGCGCCGCTGCTCCGCGCGGTCGGCGATCCCGAGGTGCGGGTGCGTGAGGCGGCGATCCGCACCCTCGGCGAGCGGGGCGGCGGGTTCGCGGTCGCCGCGCTCGCGCTGCGGCTCCGCGATGACCCCTGGCCGCTGGTGCGGGTGGCGGCGGCCGACGCGCTCGCCGCGCTCGGCGCCGACGCCTCGGCCGACCAGGCGCTCGTGGCGGCGCTCGCCGACGAGTCTCCGGCGGCGCGCGTGGCCGTGGTCCGCGCGCTCGGCCGCCGCCGCGTCGTGGCGGCCTTGCCTGCCCTCCGCGAGCGCGTCGACGACGCCGAGGAGACCATCGAGGTCCGGGTCGCGGCCGCCACCGCGCTCGGTCACCTGTGCGACTCGGGCTCGCTCGAGCTGCTGACCCGCTACGCCCAGAAGCTCGCCGATCCGTTCGCGCCCGCCGACGCGAAGTCGATTGGCCCCGCGGCGGTCGCGGCGCTCGGTCGACTCCACCCCCCCGACCTCGCGCAGCGGCTCGCGCCGCTCGGTGGCAAGCGCACTCCCGTCGCGGCGCGCTTCGCGGTGCGGGGCGCGCTCGCGGGCTCGGGCTCGTGCGGCCGTGCTCGCTGAGCGGCTGGCGTCGCGGGTTTGGTGGTAACCTCTCCGGTCGATGTCGCTACGACGCAGACCTCGCGCGCTCGTGCTCTCGGGTGCGCTCTTCGCGGCGGCGGTCGGCGGGTGCGGCTCCGGCGACGAATCCGCCGGCCCGACGGACGCCGGGACCGTCATCGAGGTGCCCGAGACGCCGCCGACCTTCGGCGGCCCGCGCCCGGTGAAGGTCTTCCGCGTCCCCGCGGGCTACGACCCGAGCCGTCCCGCGCCGCTCGTGATGATCTTGCACGGTTACAGCGTGAACGGGCTCCTCCAGAGCATGTACCTCCGCCTCACGGACATCGCGGACAGCGAGGGTTTCTTCGTGGTCGCACCCGACGGCACGCCCGACGCGAACGGCAAGCGCTACTGGAACGCGACCGACGTCTGCTGCGCGACCACGCCCTCCGCCCCCGACGACGTCGCGTACTTGAGCGGGCTCGTGGACGAGATCCGAGGCGTGTACGCGATCGATCCCAAGCGGATCTTCCTGGTCGGTCACTCGAACGGCGGGTTCATGGCGAACCGGCTCGCCTGCGATCGAGCCGACCAGTTCGCGGCCATCGTCAGCATCGCTGGTGCCATGTGGAAAGATCCGGCGAGGTGCCAGCCGGCCGCTCCGGTAGGCGTGCTCCAGATCCACGGTGATGCGGACACCACGGTGCCCTACGGCGGCGGCAAGCTCCCCGCGAACCTCCTGCCCGAGCAGCCCGACGCGAGCTTCCCCGGCGCGGAGGAGACGGTCGCCGACTGGGCGGCGAACAACGGCTGTGCGGCCGCGCTCGAGCCAGCCGGGGCGCCCTTCGATCTCGACGAGTCACTCGAGGGCGACGAGACCACCCCCGCGCGCCACTCGGGCTGCGCGAAGAACGGCGCGGCCGAGCTCTGGACGATTCACGGCGGCGAGCACATCCCGCCGCTCGCCAAGGACGCGCCCGAGCGCATCTGGGGCTTTCTCGCCGCGCACCACAAGCCGTGAGGCGGCTATGGCGCAGCGCTCAGCGCGGTTCGAACGCGCCGATGCTGGGCGGACTCCCCCAGCAGGAGCCGTCGAAATCGCCGGTCGAGTCGACGCCGGCCTCGCCCTTGCCCGCCGCGGGGCTCGCGGCGCCGATGTGGAAGTTCTCGGCGGCGACGTTCGCGAAGCCGGGGTCTGCGCCGACGATGCTCCCGGTCTCGGCGACCGGTAGCGAGGTCGGCGCGGACTCTGCGGGAGCGTCGTGCGCGTACCAGAGGTTATGCCCGAACGTGAAGGAGTCGGCGTCGGTGTTCGAGCCGACGTTCACGCTGGTAGAGACGTCCCCGCGCGAATAGTAAACGATATTATTGACGAATGAGCCGCCGCGCGCAGCGGCGAAGACCCAACCGTCGCTCGTCGTCGTTTCCTGGAGGATGCGCACCACCCAGTGCTCCGGATCGATGATGGTGTTGTGCGCGGCGACGCAGTCGACGCAGCCGACGAACGCGACCGCGGCTTCGCCACCGATGATCACGTTGGCTATTACCCGGAGGTTGGCGGCCTCGAAGTTGGTGCCGCTCGCGCTGAGCGGCGGCCGGAAGAACGCGAACCCGGTCGAGCCGCCGAGGTTGAAGCCGCGGTCGCCTCCGCCGACGACGAGGTTCGAGCGGATCGAGATGTCCGCCGAGCCGCCCTTGGCCTGCACCGCGTCCGAGCCCGGTTGCTCGAAGCGATTTCGCGCGATGACGCCGCGATGGCACCCGACCTGATCGATCCCGCTCCCCCCTCCTCGGCCGCAGCGCGCGAACCTCGAGTCGAGCACCCAATAATCGTAGAGCCCGGAGAGCTTCAGGCAGTCATTGTTCCCACCGGTCCCGATGTCATGGATGTCGAGATTACGGAACACGAGGTAGCGGGAGGCGTCCTCGTTCGCGTAGTCCGCGCCGTCGTCGGCGTTCATGCCGTTGTCCGATGCGTTTCGCAGCTCGAGATCGTGCACGACGAGGTAGCGCGCCCTCGAAAACTGGAGCGCCTGGCTGCTTCCATCGACCACCGGCCTCGGCTCGCCGGGCGCCCCGCCGACCCAGATGGGCGCGTCCGCGGTCCCGGCGAGCCCCGAGACGAAGGTGCCACCGGAATAGGTTCCCGAGTGGACACGGATCGCGGTGCCCGGCGTGGCGTGGGCGACCGCCTGCTCGATGTTCGCGAACGGTCGCGCGCTCGTGCCGTCACCCAAGGGGCTGCCGTTGGTCGCGACGTGGAGCTCCGAGGTCGGCGCCTTGCCGGTCTCGAAGGTGGTCAGTTCGCCGCAGGCGCTCGAATTTCCGCCGCCGCCGGTGTTCGCCGCGCCGCCCGCGCCGCCGGTGTTCGCTGCGCCGCTCGCGCCGCCGGTGTTCGCTGTGCCGCCCGCGCCGCCGGTGTTCGCTGTGCCGCCCGCGCCGCCGCCGCCGCCGCTGCCACCGTATGCGCCGCTGAAGCCGCCCGCGTTGGGCTCACCCGCGTCGCTGCTCGTCGAGCACGCCAGACCGAAGAGTGCGGGGATCACCGCGAGAGACAAGCATCGAGCTGCTTTCACGCTAGCGCTCCTTTCGGGTGCCGACAAAGCTAGCAGCGTCAGCGCGAGAACGTAAACGACTTCGTCAATTCGAAGTGATAGCTTCGTGGTGATGCTGCGACGGCTCTCGCTCCTACTGCTGCTCGTCGGCTGCGAGCACCACCCGGCACCGGTTCAGTCCGCGTCGCCCGCGACTTCGGCCGCTCCGACCGCGAGCGAGCAGAGCTCGACACCCGCTCCGACGCTGGCGGCAGATGCGCCCAACGTCGCGCCGCCCGAAGCGAAGCCCGTGCTCTCGGGGCGAATCTCGCGCTTCGAGGCGGGCAAGGCTCCGTCCGTCGTGATCTCCGGCGTCGAGGGCGAGTTCGTCGTGCGCGGCGTGGACGGCCCGAAGCTCGACTGGCGCGTGGGTGACGAGATCGTCGTGGACGGCCCGAAACCGGAGGCTGGAGCCGTGGACTGCACCGAGCCGGCGCGTTGCTCGCTCGGGCTGCGGACGGGCGGTGACGTGGTCCTGGCGGACGTTGACGCGCACGCGGCGGCTCCGCTGGTCGCGCGCATGGGGCGGTCGCTCGTGGTCGTGGGCGCGAGCCGGCGCGCGCGGCTCGAGCTTCGAGCCACCAATGCCGACGTGCTGGCGCGGTCCGCCGGGGCGGCCTTCGGGCTCGGCGTCGGCCGCTACAAGAGCCTCACGTTCCTGGCCCCTCCCGCGCTGATCGCCGCCAAGATCGCGCACGTGCCGGCCCCGAGCCGCAAGGCCGATCTTGAGCTCCGGAGGGCGCCGATCCGACGTCTCGTGCAGCTGTTCGCCGATGTCGCAGAGGTGCCGATGCTCGGCGAGCTCACGGGGCGCGTCAGCGTGGTGGCGCCCGACGTCGCCTCGGGAGAGGTGCTCGACGCAGTTTTCGGCCTGTGCGGGGTGAGCGCCAAGCGTGAAGGCAAAGCCTTCGCGCTGACGCAGCAGGGGAACGCCTGTGAGCTCGCGCTGCCCGAGCGCCACTGCCCGCAGCGGACCGCGGGCCTCGTGCCGTCGCGCCCGTTCAACTCGGAGCTGGAGTGCATCGACCTCAAAGCGCTCGAGGTCACGGGGCTCGGGTTCTCGCACGGCGCGAGTGCCCGCGCCTACGCGCTGCTCGGTCAGGGGGAGCCGCGCGGCGACGAGATGGTGGTGTGGGAGGGCAAGGTCATCGATCATTCCGAGCTCATCGAAACCGACGCCGGCAACTACGAGATCAACTGGAGGGTCTCGAAGATCGAGCGCACGGGGGTGGAGCTCACGCTGGCCGACCCGATAAATCTCGCGCTCGCGTCGAAGCACGTTCGGCTCGGCGTGCGCTGATGCTCGATGGGCGGTGCTCGCGGCCCGAGGCCGTGCTCGGCGAGTAGGCGCGTGATCTGCGCGCGAGTGTTGGCGACCTCGGCCCAACGCAACGGGCCTGAGCAGCGCGGGCAGGTCTCGACGTCGGCCGCGAACACATGCGCGAGCAGCCAAGCCCAGCGCTTGCGCGGAGCGGGCGCGTCGTCCTTTTCGCCGAGCAGCTCGAGTTGGTCGCCGCGGGCGGTCGGGGGCCTGTTCGCGGTGGGGTCGGGCGGTGGGGTGGGCACGACGAGCCGCCGTCGCGACGAGTGACTCGAGAGCACCCCAAGATACCTGAGCAAGTGCCAGCGCGGTAGAGGCACCGCGGCGACCAGGCGCGGGATGAGATCGGCTGGCT
>JAPSGB010000060.1:0-21551 GCA_035063585.1 Polyangiaceae bacterium | reverse complement strand
GCCCGGGCGGCTGGCTCGCTCGCGCGGCGGCGGCGGCGCGCGAGCGCGCCGGTGATGGTGGCGAGCTCCTCGCTCCGGACCAGCCGCGCCGCGAGGAGGAACACCGCGACGAACGCCGCTCCGGCGGCCGCCCCGGGCGCGAGCCGCGCGAGTCCGCCGCCCGAGAGCAGGGGCGCGAGCGCGCGCGCGACCAGGACGGCGGTGAGCGTGGCCGGGGCGAGGGCGAGCGCGGTGCGGGCGACGCTCCCCGCGATTTCACCGAAGCGAGTGTCGGGCAGCCGGCGGCGCAGGAGCACCCAGAGCAGGAGCATCTGCGTCGCGCTCGAGCCGGCGACCGCGAGGCTCACCCCGACGTGGCCGAACGGCCCGCGAAGCGCGAGGGCGAGGGAGATGAACACGACGAGATCGAGCCCGCTCACGATGACCGGCGTGCGCGTGTCGCCGAGCGCATAGTAGACGCCGACAAGCTGGCGGACCGCGGCGACCGTCCAGATGCCGACGCCTTGCGCCATGAGCGCGAGCGCCGTCTGGTGGGCGGCGCGCGCGTCGAACTCGCCGCGCACGAAGACCGCCACCACGATGGGCTCGGCGAGCGCGACGAACAGCGCGGTGGCGGCGAGCCCGACGAACAGCGCGAGCCGCATCCCGAACGAGAAGGTGCGTGCCACCTCGTCGAGCTCGCCGCGCGCGGCGAGCAGCGCGAGGCTCGGCAGGGTGGCCGCCTGGAGCGCCATCACGAAGATTCCCTGAGGGAAGTCGCAGAGCCGGAGCGCGAAACCGAAGTAGCTCTGTGAGCCCTCGGGGAGCTCCGAGAGGAAGCGCCGCGCGAGCACGACGTCGACGTAGTAGATGCCGATGCCGATGAGCACGGGACCCATCCGCCGCAGCGCCTCGCGCACGCCCGGGTGACGGAGGTCGAGCGTCGGGCGCTCGAGGTAACCGATACGCCTGAGGCTCGGCCACTGCGCCACGACCTGCAGCGCGCCGCCGACCAGCGCGCCCGCCGCCATCGCGAGGACTCGCTCGATGCCGCGCGCGCCGAGCCAGCCGGGCAGGAGCAGCGCGAACACGATGAAGCCGACGTTGAGGAGTCCCGGCGCGAAGGCGGTGACCACGAAGCGCTGGTGGGTGTTCAGCGCGGCGACGCCGAGCGCGGCGGTGCCCATGAAGAAGATGTACGGGAACACCCAGCGGGTGAGGGTGACGGTGCGCTCGAATTGGTTCGGGTCGGCGCGGTATCCCGCGGCGAACAGCTCCACCAGCCACGGCGCGGCGAGCACCCCGGCGACGGTGACCACCGCGAGGATCGCGAGCGACAGGCCGCGCACCGCGCGGAAGAAGCGCCGCGCCGCGTCCTCGCCCTCCGCCTCGCGGGTCTGCGCGAGGACCGGCAGGACCGCGCTCTGCACCGCGCCCTCGGCGAGCAGTTGGCGCAGCACGTTCGGGATCACGAACGCGACGAAGAAGGCGTCCGTCTCGCCCCGCGTGAACATCCCGGCGAGGACCTGCTCCCGCCCGAGACCGAGTACCCGACTCACCAGCGTGCCCGCCGCGGTGACGCCCGCGCGCCCCGCGATGCGCCTTCGCTCGGCCTCGCCCGCGGTCGCCTCGGTCACCCCGGAGCAGATAGCGCGTGGCTGAAATTACCGCGAATTTCCCGCGATGCCCCGGTGGGGGGGCGTCACTTGCAGGGGTTGATGAAGGTCCCGCAGGGGGGCTTGGCGGTCGGCTTCGCGGTGGGCTTGGCGATGGGCTTGGCGGTGGGCTTGGCGGGGAGCCGCTCGAGCGTGAGGTCGCGGGTGAGCCGGTCGCCCTCGGCGAGGGTGAAGGTGTCCTCGACCGGGACGAACCCGCGCGCGCCCGCGGTGCACTCGTGCTTCCCGGGGCTGAGCGCCACGGGCGTGTCCGGCGCGATCTTCTGCTTCTCGCACTCGATCCACTCGCAGCTCGGCGTGCAGCGGAAGGTGACGGTGGGCTTCTCGGCCGCCCCCGGCGTGTTCGCGGCCAGCTCGCCGCTCGCGGCGGGCGCTGGGCCCGGCGCGGTCTCGGCGCTCGCCGCGCTCGCCGCGGTGCCCGAGGGCGTGCCACTCGCGGCCGGCGCGGGCGCGCCCGGACTCGAGGCGGCGGCGCTCGGGCTCGTCGCGCGGGCGTCCTCGCTCGGGCCTCGGAAGAGCAGCAACCAGGCGGCCACGGCGGCGCCGCCGAGGAGCGCCAACGCCCCGATCGCGATGAGCGCGACCGGCGCGCGCGACTTCGGGAGCTCGACGGGCTCGCTGTCGACTGCGGGCGCGAAGGCGGCGAGCGGCATCGCCGGACCTCCGGCCATGGCCACCGGCGCGCCTGGGGGCGCCTGAGCCGCCGAGAAGGCCGCGCGCGTCGCGGCGGCCTCGCCCGGCTCGAGGATTTGGGTCCCGCCGAGCGCGCGGCGCGGCTCGGCCGCGCCCGGCATTCGCTCCATGTGCGCCAGCGGCTGCACGCTCGCGAGCGCGATCGGCGCCGCGCCACCGGCCGGTGGCAGGCGCTCGGGAGCGGGCGGCGGGGGCGCGGGGAGCGCGATGGGCGGCGGCGCGACGGGCGGCGGCGCGATGGGCGGCGGCGCGGCGGGCGCCGGCGCGATGGGCGGCGGCGCGGCGGGCGCCAGGCCGCCGTCCACGCCGAAGAGGAGCGTCCGCTTCAGGCCGGGCTGCGCCGGCGCGCCCGGCGACATGGCGTCGCCGAGCGCCGTGAGCGCCTCGGCGACGCTCGGGAAGCGCGCGTGGGGCTCTGGGGCGAGGGCGCGCGCGAACCACGGATCGAGCGAGGGGGCGAGCCCGCGCCCGAGCTCGCCGGCGCGCTGCGAGGCCTGTCCGAAGGGCGAGGTGAGCTCCGCCCAGAGCGCTCCCGGCTCGGGCGACGGCGCGCGCAGCGCGCGGAACGGGAGCTGCCCGGTGAGCGCGTAGAACGCGAGCGCCGCGAGCGAGTAGACGTCCATCGTTCGCGCGACCGCGGCGCCTGGCGACACGCCCTCGGGCGCGACCCAGCCGGGCGACCCGATCCAGCCCGAGGCCGGTGGCGCGGCCGCGTGGAGCACCCAGGCTGCGAACCCCGTCACGCGCACCCGCGCCGGGTTGTCCGGATCGACGAACACCTGGCTCGCGTCGAGCTCGCGGTGGACGAAGCCCGCGGCGTTCGCCGCCTCGAGCGCGTGCCCCACCGCCTCCAGCGTGGCGTAGGCGACGAGCGGAGGGAGCGGCGCGCTCGCCACGCGGCTGGCGAGCGACGGCCAGCCGATCCGCTCGCCGACCGTGTACGCGCGGGCGAGCGCGGGCTCGACGTTCGCGTCATAGAGCCTCGCGATGGCCTCGAGGGGCAGCGCGGCGATGGCCTGCGCTTGACGCTGGTACTCGGCCCACGCCGCCGGGTTCGCGAGCGCGTCGGCGGGGTGGAGCTCGAGCGTGACCTCGCCGCCGCTGGTCGCGTCGACCGCGAGGTAGAGTTCGCGGCCGGTGCTCGAGGGCACGGCGCTCGCGATGCGCCAGCGGCCGCCGACGACGTTGCCCGGCTGCAGGGTCGTCACTTCGAGCCCCGGAGGCTCTCGACCGCGTGCATCATCGCGCCGACGCGGTCGTCGGCCTCCGGCGTGACGACGAACCCCGCGCCGACGATCACGCGCTCCGGGGCGAGCGGGAGCACCACCACGAGCAGCGCGCCCGGCTTGCCGCCGAGCTCGGGCGCTCCGCGCTGTTGCTTTGGGTTCACTTCCCAGATCTCCGCGCTCGCGCCGCCGGCCTCGAGCGTGCTCTGCGGCTTCTTCAGCCGCGACGAGAGCTTCTTCGAGTCGAGCTTGGTGATGCCGAGCTCGGTGAACAGCGGCTCGAGCGCTGCGAGGATCGCCTTCGGCTCCTTGCTGGACGCCAGCGTGAAGGCGAGCACGGAGAGCTCGTCCGTCGCGCGGGTCACCGCGCCGGGAGACTTCCTGACGTAGCGCCAGCCGACCGGCGGCTTGAACCACGCGCCGGCTTCATCGAGCAGGCACTCGGTGTCGGCGTCCGCGGTGCACGCGTCGGCCGGGGACTCGCAGGTCGGCGGCGGAGGCGGGGCGGGCTCGGGCTCCGCCGCCACGGTCGCGGGCGGGGGCGCGGGGGCCGGCGCGGCGGCGGGCGGATGCCGCCTACAGCTCGCCGCGGCGACGAGGAGCAAGAGCCAGGCGGAGCGGGTCATCCACGGAGAAGTGCCGTTCATGGTGGTCGTCGAAGGAGGCTACGCGGGCAGCCTATCATGGCGGCCCGCGGCGTGCGCGCCCGACCCGCGTGGTCTCGCCGACGGCCAGCCAGCGCTTCTCTCGGCTCGGGAGCCCGAGCCGCGCCCACTCGGCCTCGAGCCGCTCCGGAGGCTCGAGCAGCGGCTCGTCGGTGAGCTTGAAGGTGCCCCAGTGCATCGCGAGGAAGCGGCCCGCGCCGAGGTCACGGAAGGCCTGCACCGCGTCCTCCGGGTTCATGTGTTGCTTTCGCATGAACCAGCCGGGCTCATAAGCGCCGATCGGCAGCATCGCCGCGTCGATGCCCGGGAAGCGCTCGCCGATGGCGCGGAAGCCGTCGAAGTAGGCGGTGTCCCCGGCGTGGTAGAGGCGCGCGCCCGGACCATCGATGACGTAGCCGCCCCAGAGCGTCGCGTTCGTGTCGCTGAGGCCGCGCCGGCTCCAGTGCTGCGCCGGCACGAAGTGCACCGCGAGCCCGCCGACCCGTGCGGCCTCCCACCACGCGAGCTCGCGGCACTCGAGCCCGAGCTTGCCGATGAGGCCGGCGAGCCCGCGCCCCGCGATGACCGGCGCGCCCACCGCGCGGAGCGTCGGCGCGTCGAGGTGATCGAAGTGGCTGTGGGTCACGAGCTGCGCGTCGATGCGCGGGAGGTCGCTCGGGCCGAGGACGAGCGGCGCGTTTCGCCGGAGCCCGGCGGCGATACGCGGGCGCAGCACGGGGTCGACGAGCACGCTCACTCCCTCGGCCTGGATGAGCCAGCTCGCGTGGCCGAGCCAGGTGAGCCGCGCCGGCTCGCCCGGGCCCGGCGGCGTCGCGAGCGCCGCGTGGTCGACCGCCACGCTCGGTACGGGCGCGCGGGCGGGCGCGCGCCGCCGCCGCCCGGCGAGCCGGTCGATGACGGCCCACTTGAGGATGCTGCCGAGCGCGTGCGGTCCGGAGCCATCGAGGTTGGAGAAGCGCTCGCCCATGACCGCCGGAGCATAGCGCGCGGTCCCGCGCCGGACCGGCAGGAAGCGCCCCTCGCGGCTCGAGCGTTCGCGCGGTCCGGTCGCGGCTCCGGCCTCCGCGCGCGCGTGGTAGCGTCCCGGCTCGATGAAGTCCGCGCGGCTCCTCCTCTTCATCGCCCTCTCGAGCTCGACCGCCGGCTGCGAGCGCGCCGGCGCGGCGGAGGGGGCGGCGGCCTCGGCGTCCGCGGCGGCGAGCGCCGCGCGCCGCGCCGAGGCCGCGGCGCGCTTCGCGAAGATGACCCCCGCCGACCGCCTCGAGGCCGCCAAGCACGCTTGCTACGTGGGCCCGGCGTGTGAGCCGGGGGTTACCGACGCGCTCTACGAGGCCGGCACCGACGCCGAGCGCGCCGCCTATCGCGTGGTCGCGCGCCCGGCGTTCGCCGAGCAGTACCGCGCGCTGCTCGAGAGCCGCGGCAAGCAGCCGGACAGCGTCCGGGCCGCGGAGCAGCAGGGCACCCTGCTCCGGGTGACGGGCGAGCTCTGCAGCGGGTTCTTCGTGAAGGACTTCGTCGCGAGCGACGCGGGGGCGCGCGCGAAGTTCCTGGGCTTCGACCACTTCGAGTGCCGGAGCCGCGCGCTCACCGCGAAGGCCGAGCTCTGAGATGCGAGCGCGGCCGCCGCTTGCGGCGGTAGCTCGCGATGATTAAATTGAGAGGTCATGCCGGTCTGCAAGTCCTGCGGAGAAGAGGTCGATGAGCTCGTGGCGGCGATGATCGAGGGCAAGCGAAAGCAGGTCTGCGAGGACTGCGCCGAGCTCGCCCGCGAGTCCGACGAGGTCGCGCAGGCGAGCGAGTCAGCGGTGCAGGGCATGATGGGCTTCAAGGGCCGCCGCTGACCCTCCGGAGCTCCGGGAGGGGTGTCGGTTCGGCGCGAAGCCGGGCGGGGCGCGAGCCGAGGCCGGCGTCAGACGAGCCCGTTCACCCGGTCCTGGATCACCCGGTCCGCCGCCTCTTCGCCGCTCACCGCCGCGAGCTCGGTGCCGACTCCGCGGCCGCCCGCGCCGCAGCCGGCGACGTAGAGACCGCGCACCGGGGTGTGCACCGGTGGGCGGTGGTTACCGCTCTGGCCTGGCGTCTGCCCGGTGCTCACCGCGGGCGCGTTCAGCTTGCCGATCCAGTTGCCCACCGCCTGGGTCGTGAAGGTGTCGTACCAGAGGAGCTCGTCGTCGAAGTGCGGGATCATCTCGCGGAGCGCGGTCATCATGTTTTCCACCCACGCCTTCGGTGACTCGTCGAGCGCGATGTCGGTGGTCGGCGCGACCGCGCAGGCGGTGATGAGCTGCGCGCCGTTCGGCGCGAGGCTGGGATCGAAGTTGGTGGGGATGGGCGCGTAGATCGGCGTGATGGGCGCGATGGCGCCGCGCGCGACGTGCGCGTACATGCGGTCGAGATCGTCGAGCGCGATGCTCTCCATGCTGAAGCTCGGACCGTACGCGCCGACCAGCGAGCCCGCGCGGACCAGCGGCCGGCGGAGCGCGATCTTGGCCTGGACCGCGATCATCGAGCCCTTGAGCGAGCGGACCCGCTGGCGGTAGGCGTCGGGGAAGTGCGCCGGCTCGACCAGCCGCTCGACCACGTCCTTCAGGCTGGTCGTCGCGATCACCGTGCGCGCCTCGTAGCTCGTGCCGTCCGCGCACTCGACCGCGCGCACCTGGCCGTCGTCCACCGCGATGCGGACCACGCGCTTGCGCGTGAGCACGGCCGCGCCGCGCCCGCTGGCCGCGCGGAGGAAGGTGTTCGGCACCGTGGCCGCGCCGCCCTTCGGGTACGCGAGCGCGTTCTCCCGCACCATGCGCCGGAAGCACCAGAGCCCCTCACCCGCGCTCACCTCGTTCAGCGGGAGGATGAAGTAGAGCCCGAGGAGGAAGCCGAAGAGCCCGACCAGCCGCGGGTCCTCCGTGTATCGCAGCACGAACTCCCACATGGTGATGCGGTCGAGGTCGTCGATGCGCGCCTCGTCGAACTCCATCACCGCGCGGAAGAAACGCGCGGCCTCGAGGAGCTCGCGCGGGGTGAGCCGGAGCTGGCGGATCGCCGAGGCCGCGAAGGCCGGCAGGCGCCACGGATCGCGCGGGACCGCGAGCTCGCCGCCGAACCCCTTGACCAGCGTGAGATCCCGCGTCTGGACGAACGGGATCCTCGGGATGTCGAGCCGGCGGGTGAGCCGGCCGAAGGGGCCGCGCCCGCCTCGCGAGAACATGTGGGTCCCGATGTCGACCCGGAAGCCCTTCTTCTCGTAGAAGGCGCAGACGCCACCGGTGCGGTTGTTCTTCTCGAGCACCAAGGTCGAGAGGCCCTGGCGCGCGAGCACGGCGGCCGCGACGCTGCCGCCGATCCCGGTCCCGATCACGATGACGTCGTACTGCATTCCCGGCAGCCTCCGCCGGGAGCATATCCGAAGTCGGCCCGGCGCGTCCGTCGCGCCGCCCGCAGCGGGGGTGTGGTCTCCGAATCAGACCGGGAGCTTCTTCACCTCCGCCTCCCAGACGACCGGGCCCTCGCCGATCTTCCGGAACGCGAAGCTGCCCTCGGCCTGCGTCTCCTCGAGCGCGTAGTACATGCAGCTCGGGTCGTGATCGAGGGTGATGTGCATGGTCTCCCCCGGAGGGAGCGCGCCGAAGGCGCCGAGGATGGTACCCATGCGGTCCTTCGGCTCGACGTTGCGGACGTCGACCTCGAACCCCATCTTCGCATCGAAGCCGGCTTCCATCGGCTTTCGGGTGAGGAGCCAGTCGTGCCAGAGCGGGAGCTGCTCCGCGCCGCTCGGGATGAGCACGGTCGGGCCGGCGTAGCCGGAGAGCGCGAGCTCGACGAAGATCGCGCCGACGCCGCGGCCGTCCTGTTGGTTCTGCTCGGGGCCGCCGCCGTAGAGGCGCACCGCGCCGAGCAGCTCGCTCGCGGCGAGGAGGATGGTGCCGGACGCCTCGAGGTCATCCACTCCCGGGCGGAGCTCCCAGGCGAGGCCGATCGCGCTCGGGCTTCCGGCCTCTCGGAGCAGGTTCACGGCCTGCATCACCGCGTCGAAGTCGGAGCGGAATCCGAGCAGGAGCCGGCCCCCGGCGGCCGCGAAATCGCGGCCGAGCTCGGCGACCGACGCGGCGCTCAGCACGGCGGTTCGCTCCGCCGGCACGCTCAGCGGGACGCCGAGCGCGCCCGAGGCGCGCGCGAGCGCGCCGGACGGCTGGGTCCCCGCCGCGTGCAGGGCGACGAAGCGCGCCGAGGACGCGCGCGCTCGCTCGACGGCGAGCGTCACGTCCTCCGCGGCGTCGAGCTCGAGCTCGATGCCGTCCAGGCCGCGGCCGTTGGCCGCCGCGTGGAAGGCGTCGAGATCGGCGCTCGGTGCGGCCACCGTGCTGAGCGACAGGCTCATCAGCTCGACTTCTCGATCAGGATACGCCAGACCGCCGGACCTTGCTCGAGGTAGGTCCACTTGAAGGCGCCCGGGTTGCGGGCCTCGAACTGCCGGCGGAGCGGGAACGGGTCGTGATCGTTGATGAGCGTGAAGCCGTCACCGGCGGCCAGGCCGTCGAAGGTGTGGAAGATGGTCGAGTGCTTCTCGGGCGGAGGGACGACGCGGATGTCGAGCTCCATTTTGGACGCCATGATGTCAGATCTCCTTCTTGTGCTGTCTCATTGTCGTCATTCAGGCCTTGTGCCTGATGAAGAGTCGGACCAAATCGGCGGACTGCTCGCGGACCTCGTAGGTGAAGCCGCGCTCCTCGAGCTTGGGGATGAGAAACTGCGGCACACGCACGTTGAGTTGGATGAGCGTCTTGCCTCGCGGGAGCTGCTCGAGCGCCTCGAGCGTGCGCATCATCGGCTCGGGCGGCTCGAGCCCGCGGACGTCGATGACGACCATGTCGTCTTCGCCCTCCGCCGGGGACCCGGCCGGCGGCGCGCCGGCCGCCGTGCCGCGCGCGTCCTCGCTCGGGAAAAACCACACCCGCCAGGTCTCCTGGTCGAGCTGCTCGGTGAAGTGTCCGAGCCCGCGCTTGGCGAGCACCGCGTAGAGCGGCACCGGCTCGAAGGTCGCCCAGAGCCGTAGGACCTGCCCGGGCGCGAGGTCCCGCACCGCGCCCATGATGCGCTGGAAGGGTTCCTGGCCGTTTCGGAGATCCTCGCGCACGTCGCACTCGAGCAGCGCGTCCTCCGGGAGGGCGGCGAGCTCGGGCGGCAGCGGCGCGCGAGCCGGCTGCGGGGGCGGCGCGCTCGCCGCGGCTGCGCTCGCGTCGCCTCCGCTCGCGCCGATCGCCTGGTTCAGGCGCGCGACCAGCGCCTCCGGATCGAGCCCCGCGATCTGCGCGGCCTGCTCCACGGTGACCAGTTTTGCCATGGTGCGGCGCATGAGCGGGTTCTTGAGCTTCTTGAAGGTGCTCGAGGCGCTGATGAGCACCTCGACCAGGCTCTCGTCGCGCTTCAGGATGGCCGAGATCCGGTCGGTGGCTTGGATGGGGGTGGTCACAGCGAGCCCTTTCGCGCGAGGCCCGGGTGCCACATCGGATCCCAGACGAGCTGGGGAGTCACCTCGGTGACGCCCGGGAGCGCCTGCACCGCGGCCAGGATGCCGTCCGTGATCACTTTTTCCATGGGGCATCCGCGGGTCGTGAGCGTGAAGGTCACGTCGACCCGGCCGCTGTCCGGCTCGATCTCGACGTCATAGACGAGCCCGAGGGTGACGATGTCGAGCCCGATCTCGGGATCGATGACGTCGCTGAGGGCGATGTACGCGGTTTCGGTCGTGGACAGGGCGTTCGTGCTCATGTGACCTTTCTCCTGGCGATGCGTGCCATTACCGCGGCCTCGAGCGTCGCGCCAAGGACGAAGGCGAGGCCCCCCGTGGTGACGACGGCGCGCGAGTCGAAGTACGCGCCGAGCGCGACCGTGATGAGCGCGCTCACGAACACGGCGGCGTTCAGGTAGGCGAGCGGCATGGAGTAGAGATCGGCGACCTTGGGGACCTTACGCTTGCCGAGGAACGGCCCGTAGCGATGGTTCCACACGAGGAAGGGCACGATCTTGTAGTAATGCGCGGCGACGAACAGCGTGATGGCGCCGAGCAGGAGCACGAAGTAGGTGACCAAGAGGTGCGGCTCGCCGACCCCGCGGCTGAGCGCGAAGGGCGCCATGGCGGCCGCCGCGAGCAGCATGAGCAGGGCGGCCGCGGCGAGGCTCATGCCCGCGTCGATGAGCCGCTTCTTGCGCCCGCGATAGAAGAGCGCGGCCTGCGCCGCCATGGCGAGCACGCCGGCGCAACCGAGCGCGCCGGCGACGGTGAGCGCGGTGCCGCCCAGCAGATCGCCCGCGAAGAGCTGCACCACGTCGTGGACGATGACGAGCAGCGAGGCCGAGAAGAGCAGGGCGAGCGCGGCCCACGCCGGGCGCTCGGAGATCCCGTGCGTCAGCAGGAACATCGGCATCAGGCGGTGCGCGACCCCGACCATCACCAGCAAGACCACGCCCATCACCGCGACGTGCGCGTGGTGGGCGATGATCGCGAACGGATCGAGCAGCCCGCCATGGTGCATGTAGACGGCGAGGAGCACCCCGTAGACCGGCGTCGCGAAGAGCGACACGGTCGCCGCCGCGAGCGCAAAGTAGGTGAACTCGCGCTGCTTCGAGCCGAGCAGCGTGAGCGCGAGGTTCACGCCGAACGACCAGAAGGCGAGGGTGAGGCTCGCCGCGCCCGCGAAGAGCGCGAAGCGGCTGTTCGTGAAGAGCCCGACCACGAGCGCCGCGACCCCGAGCACCTGCAGCGCGAAGGAGGCGTGCGCGAGCTTGAAGGACCAGATCGATTTTCCGACCGCGACCGGCAAGAACTGGCAGAGCGCGCCGAAGATGGAGAGCATGATCCAGCCGAGCGTGAACAGGTGGACCACGCCCGCGACGCGCGGCACGTAGAAGTGCCCTCCGGCAATGTCGCCGGCCGCGACGACCAGACCCAAGGCCCCGCACACGAAGCAGACGAGCGCGGTCGCGAAGTGCTCGCCCACGAGCAGCGGCGGGACCAGCGCCGACGAGGAGGGAAACCCCGCCGCGGGCGCCGCCGGCACCGGCAGCGAGCGACGTAGACTCACGACCGACAAGACGCCCCGCGCGATAGCAAGTGTCGTGCCAATGTTTACTCCGCGCTCCAGCGCCGCGCGTGATCGAGCTTGCGATAGAGGGTGCGCTCGGACACGCCGAGGGCGCGCGCCAGGCTGGCGCGATCCGGCGTGCGCGCGACCGCCCAGCTCAGGTACGCCGCCTCGAGCTCGTCGAGCGGCCTCACCCCGGAGACCAGGAAGTCCGCGCCGCCGAGCATCGGGGCGCCCGGCTCGCGCGGCCCGGGCGCGTCGAAATCGGGCGGGAGCTGCTCGGCGCGGAGCTCGTCTCCGTCGGTGAGCAGCGCCATGCGCTCGACCACGTTTCTGAGCTCGCGGATGTTGCCGGGCCAGTCGTGCTCGGTGAGGCGCGCGAGGGCGTCCGGGCCGATGGTCTTGTCCGGGTGCTTGGCGGACAGGAACTCGCCGCTGAGCCGCGCGATGTCGCTCCGGCGATCGCGCAGCGGCGGCAGCATCACCGGGAAGGCGTTGATGCGATAGTAGAGGTCCTGGCGGAAGCTGCCCTCGCGCACCATCGCCGCGAGATCGCGGTGAGTCGCGCAGACCAGGCGAAAATCCGCGCGGTGCCGCTCGATGCCGCCGACCTTGCGGAAGGTGCCGGTCTCGAGGAGGCGGAGCAGCTTCACCTGGACGGAGAGCGGGACGTCGCCGATCTCGTCGAGGAAGAGCGTGCCGCCCGCGGTGGCGTCGACCAGGCCGCGCTTGCTCTTCTGCGCGCCGGTGAAGGCGCCCTGCTCGTAGCCGAACAGCTCCGACTCGAAGAGCGACTCGGGCAGCCCGCTGCACTCGACCGGCATGAACGGGCGCCCGCGGCGCGCGCTCATCTGGTGCACCGCGCGCGCGGCGAGCTCCTTGCCCGTGCCCGACTCGCCCAGGATGAGCACGGGCACGTCGCTCGGCGCCGCGCGCTGCAAGAGCCCGAGCGCGCGGAGGAAGCTCGGCGCGCGCCCGACCATGGCGCTGCCGTCCGCCACCCGCACGTCGGGGATCTCGTGGATGCGCTCGAGCAGGTAGGCGATACGCCCCTCGACGTCGAGCACCGGCTCGAGCTCGATGTCGACGTAGGTGGGCCCGGCGGCGCCGTGCTGGATGTGGAACACGCGCTGCCGGCGCCCGGAGTCGATGGTGGCGCGGAGCGGGCACGCCTCGCCGTTCTTGTCGCACGCGGTGCCAAAGTCGTGCGAGGCCGAGTAGCAGGTCTCGCCCACGTCGCCGTACTTCTCGCGGTAGGCCGTGTTGGCGGCGAGGATCTCGTGTCCCGGCGTGAGCAGGATGGCGGGCTCGGGGAGCCCCTCGAGCATCCGGCGGACGTCGCCGCGCACCGGGGGCGGCGCGCGGCGCAGCTTCAGCGACATCGGGCGGACCCTGTCACATTTGGCAGCGTTGTCCACGCCAATCGTGACGACTTTGTCAGTCCCGGGGTTGCGATGAGCCGCGCCCGGCCGGGTCGAGTGTTGATTTCGTGGTACGGGGCTTGCTAAGCGGAGCGCTCGCCATGTCCTCCCCGCCCGTCATCACCGTCACCGACGCCGCCGCCAGCGCCTTCCGCACCGCGCTCGAGGAAGGGGACAGCAACGACGTCGTGCACATCACGATCGACTCGAGCTACCGGAACGATCTCTACGTCGGCCCGCCCGATCCGGGAGATCTCATCCTCTCGGTGAACGGGATCTCGGTCGCCCTCGACGCGAAGTCCGCCCGCCGCGCCAACGGTCTCACCATCGACTTCGTCGACGGCGCGACCGGCGCCGGCTTCAAGCTCGAGAACCCCAACGACACGCCGCTCGTCCGCGGCGCGCGCCCGGCCGATCTGCTGAAGTGGCTCGACGAGGACCGTCGCTGCCTCGACCTCATCGACGTGCGGAGCGCCGAGGAGCGCAAGCGGGCCTTCGTCGACCTCGCGCGCGTCTTCGACGAGGCCTGCGAGCGGGAGCTCCTCGCGATGCCGAAGGATCGCAAGATGGTGTTCATGGGGCACCACAGCCCGGGCGGTCGCGAAGTCGCCAAGCGGTTCTACGACCAGGGCTTCGTCAACGCGCAGTACGTGGTGGGCGGCATCGACGCCTGGTCGACCTGGGATCCGAACATCCCGCGCTACTGACCGCGCGCTCGCGGGGCAGCCTCGGGAGGGCTGCCGGCCCGGCGCGGCCGGCGTCTCAGGGCGTGATGACCGAGCGGGTCGCGCCGCGGAAGCTCGCGAGCGCGTCGAGCCGCTCGTTCACGGCGTCGGCCTCGAGCGGGAGCCGCTCGGCGACCACGCTCCCGAGCTCGAGCGCGCCGGTGCGCGCGAGCTCCATCAGCCGGTCGAGCTCCTCGCGCCGATGATCGGAGACGCCGATGAGCTCGAGCTCGCGGCCGAGCACGTCCGGGTAGCTTCGCACGCGGAACGGCTCCCGCGAGAGCCCCGCGAGCGCGACGCGGCCCTGCACCCCGACCGCCGCGACGGCCTGCTCCGCGGTGAGCGGCAGCCCGACCAGCTCGAGCGCGACGTCCACGCCGCGACCTCGGGTAAGCTCGCGGATTTGCCGCTCGGGCGGGCCATCGGCAGGATCGATCGTGATCGCGCCGGAGCGCGCCGCCGCCGCGCGTTTGGCGGGCGCGACCTCGACGGCGTAGACGGCGCTCGCGCCGAGCACGCGGGCCAGCTTCACCGCAGACTGACCGAGCCCACCCGCGCCGAACACGGCCACCGTCTCGCCGGGGCGGAGCCGCGCCTTGTCGAGCGCGTGGAGCGCGGTCGCGGTGGAGCACATCATGACCGCCGCCTCCGCGGGATCGAGCAGGTCCGGGAGCCGTACCGCGTTCGCGGCTGGCGCGACCACGTATTCCGCGTAGCCGCCCGGGAGATCCTTGCCGAGCATGGCGACCTCGTCGCAGAACTGCTCGAGCCCGCGCGCGCAGCGCTCGCAGCGCCCGCAGGTGACGAGGTAGTGGAGCGCCACGCGAGCGCCCAGCGGGATTCCGCGGTGCTCCGACCCCAACCCCACCACCTTGCCCGCGATCTCGTGGCCCGGGATCAGGGGGAGGCGCGTCAGGTTGCCGGTGCCGTCGCGGTAGTGGGCGTCCGAGTGACAGATCCCGGCGGCTTCCACCTGGACGAGGAGCTCGCCCGGCCCCGGCTCCGGACGAGGGAGGTCGCGGAGCTCGAGCGGCCTACCCGGTTCGACGATGACGAGCGCGCGCATGGGGTGCTGGAGGATACTCGCCTCGGCGTTCACGCGCTCAGCGGCGCTGACGGATGAGCCCCTCTTGCGCGCAGGTCGCCACCAAGCGCCCCGCGCGATCGAAGAAGCGCCCGCGCGCGAGCCCGCGCCCACCCGAGGCGGACGGACTCTCGACCGCGTAGAGCAGCCAGTCGTCGAAGCGGAGCGGCCGGTGGAACCACATCGCGTGATCGATGGAGGCGACCTGCATGCCCGGCGAGAGCCAGGAGACGCCGTGGGGATCCATGGCGGTGCCGAGGAAGGCGAAATCCGAGGAGTAGGCGAGAAGATAGCGGTGGAGCGCGGGGTCGTCCGGCAAGGTGTCGATGGCGCGGCACCAGTGGTGGCGGCGCGGCGGCGCGACCACCGGCTTACGCAGGCTCCGCGGCTCGACCGGGCGGAGCTCGATGGGGCGCTCGGCGGTGGCCTTCTCGCGCAGGCCCTCCGGGAGCTTGTCGGCCATGGCGAGCGCGATGTCGCGCTCCGAGCGGAGCGTCTCGGGCGCGGGGACGTCGGGCATGTCGTCTTGATGATCGAAGCCCGCCTCTTCCACCTGGAACGAGGCCTCGAGGCTGAAGATGGCCTCGCCCCCTTGAACCGCCGACACCCGCCGCGTGGTGAAGCTGCGGCCGTCTCGGAGCCGCTCGACCTGATAGATGATGGGTCTTGTGACGTCACCCGCCCGAAGGAAATATCCGTGCAGCGAGTGCACGCTCCGCTCCAGGGTCACCGTCTGGGTGGCGGCGGAGAGCGCTTGGCCGAGCACCTGGCCGCCGAAGATGGCGCCCCAGCCGAGGTCCTGGCTCTGTCCGCGGAAGAGATCGCGGTCGAGCCGCTCGAGCCCGAGCAAGTCGATGAGGTCGGAGAGCACGCGGTGCATGGCGGGCGGAGCCTAGATCAAGGAGCGCGGAGCGCGTAGTCTCCGGCGCGGCGGCGGGGCGTCAGGGAAGGTGGCGCCCGGTCCTGGTCGTATGTCGTTCGTGGTCGGCGCAGGTGGTGCTCATGAGATATTTCGCTCGGAGCTTGGCGCTCGCGCTCGGGCTCGCCGGGATGCTCGGTTGCCAGCGGCGAGCGCCGGGGGTCGGCGGCGGGTCGGCGGGAGCCGCGGGGCCGCTCGTGACTGACGCGCCCCGAGCGCATCCCGCGGGTGCGCCGAGCGCGGAGTCGACGCCTCCGGGCGGGCACGTGCCGGCGGCCGCGGCGGTGAAGTTCGCGGCGGCGAGCAACCAGCTCGGGTTCGACCTCTATCGTCGCGTCGCGACGCGGAGCACCGGTGATCTGGTGCTCTCCCC
Source organism: Polyangiaceae bacterium (assembly GCA_035063585.1). Lineage (GTDB taxonomy): Bacteria > Myxococcota_A > Polyangia > Polyangiales > Polyangiaceae > JAPSGB01. The sequence continues at coordinate 5,711 of JAPSGB010000060.1, read as the reverse complement.
GGCGAGCCTCGATTTCGCGCTGGGCCTGCTGCTCGGCGGCGCGCGCGGCGTGACGGCGGACGAGCTCCGGCGCGTGATGCACCTGGGCGAGCCTACCGGCGAGGTCGTGCGGGTGGGTGGAGCGCTCGCCGAGCGTCTCGCGGCGAGCGCGCGCCCGAACCACTTTCGGAGCGCGAACCGGCTGTTCGGCGAGCGGGGCTACACCTTCGACGCGGGTTATCTCGAGCTCACCGAGCGAGCCTACGGCGCGCCGCTCGAGCGGCTGGATTTTCGCGCGGCGCCCGAGCCGGCGCGCGCGCTCATCAACCGCTGGGTAGCAGAGCGGACCGAGCAGCGGATCCGCGAGCTCGTCCCGCGGGGCGGCGTGTCGCCCGAGACGCGCCTCGCGCTCGTGAACGCCGTCTATTTCCTGGGGCAGTGGGCCACCCCGTTTCCGAAGAGCGCGACGCGCCCGACGCCGTTCGACGCTGGCGGAGGCGCGGCGAAGGAGGTCCCCACCATGCAGGTGGTGGGCGACTATCGGCTCGCGACCTCGAGCCCCGAGCTCACCGCGCTCGCGCTCCCCTACGCGGGCGGCGCGTTCTCCTTCCTGATCCTCCTGCCGCGCGCCAAGGGCGGGCTCGCCGGGCTCGAGGCGTGGCTCTCGGAGCCCGCGTGGCAGAAGCTCCTCGCCGACCTGAAGCCCGCGCGCGTCGCGGTCTCGCTCCCACGGTTCACCATCGATCCGCCCGAGTCGCTCGAGCTCGCCCAGGAGCTCGGCGCGATCGGGCTCCGCTCGCTCTTCGATCGCGAACGGGCCGACCTCACGGGGATCGCGAACCCGCCGAACCCGGCGGAGCGCCTCTACCTCTCGGCGGTGTTCCATAAGGCGTTCATTCGCGTCGACGAGACCGGCACCGAGGCCGCCGCCGCGACCGCGCTCACCGTCACCGAAGGCGCCGCGCCCGCGCCTCCTCCCCTCGAGTTCAAGGCGGACCACCCGTTTCTCTTCGCGCTCTACGACCACGCGAGCGGGCTCGTGCTGTTCGCGGGGCGGGTGGTCGAGCCGAAGGGGTAGGGGCTCGACGGGGCGCGGGGCGCGCGGCGTGGGCGCGGCGAGCGCCCGCCGGGCGGCCGCGGCGCGCGGTCAGTCGAGCATCCCGGCGTCTTGGAGCGCGCGGAGGCTGGTCGAGACGTCGAGCCCTCTCTCGTACGAATGCACTCGCGAGAGCGCTTGCGCGATGTTGGGCGTGAGGAAGACCCGATCGACCAGGTTCCCCGTCGACCGTCCCAAGAGGGCGCCCGTCGTGCGCGCGGTGGTGAGCAGCACGCGAAAGCTCGAGCGCAGCAGCGTGGCGCCCACGCCGTCGCCGAGGACGAGCAGCTGGAAGGTGGCGACGGAGCGGAGGACCGCGGTCGCGTAACGTACCGCGACGATGGTGTCCTCGCCCGACATCCCGAGGATGTGCGCCGGCTGAATGGCGATGTAGTGTCGGTGCTCGCGCGGGAGCGGCATCCGCGCGATCGCGGCGACGAGGTGGTCGCCCGAATCTGCCGTCATCATCGACGACCAGCGCACGACGAAGAGCGGGCCTTGCGTCCATACGCGGAGGCCGAGCTCGGGGCGCTCGTCGACGAACGCGGCCGAGGGGTAGTCGGCCGGCGGCCTCCGCGAGCCGACCCGAGCGGTATCATCCGTCATTTCAGCGAGCCCTCCACGTCGCCCCACGCGCCGAGCCTACTCCAGCTCGCGAGCCCGCGAGGCGCTTTCCGCTCGCGCGAATCGGGGGGTTCTTCGACGTGACCGAGCTCGAGCTCGGGTTCGACTACGACGCGGGGGCCGCGTTCGGCACGGCTCTCTGAGCGCGCCCCGTCGCCGCCGCGCCGAAACCCGCCCGAAAAATAGTCGGGGCGAGTGGATTCGAACCACCGACCCCTTGACCCCCAGTCAAGTGCGCTAACCAGGCTGCGCTACGCCCCGACCACCCGACCCGACCTGGAGGGTCGGAGCGGGCTCGCGGAAAGTAGTCGCTTCGCGAAGGATTGCAAGCGGCTCGCGCGAAATTGTGAGGCTCAGCGCTCCGGCGCGCCGGGCGCGCGCCCGGCGCTTGCGCGCGCGAGATGCGCGGCGAGCCGGCGATAGAGCGCGGCGGCGAGCGCGTGGTCGGAGCGGCACACCTCGTCGAAATCGTCGGCGCGGATCCGGAGCAGGCGCGCGGTATGGGTGACGGTGGGGAGCGGCTCGTCGCTCCACACCCCGGCGAGCGACTCGGCGAAGAGGAGCGCGCCCGCGCCGAGGACGCGGCCGTCAGACGCGCGGATCAGGCCGTCGAGCACGAGGTACGCGACCAGATCGCTCGCGAGCACCCGCGGCACCGGCTGACCTGCGTCGAGCTCGACCTCCACCGCGGCGGCGAGCGCGCCGAACACCTCGGAGCTCGACAGCCCGGTGAGCAGCGGGCTCGAGCGCGCGCGCGCGAGCTCGTCGGCGGAGAGCCCGCGGTCGGCGGCCGGGCGCCGGACGAAGCGCTCGCCCACCTCGATGACGATGGCGGTCGCGTTGTCGCGGCCGCGCTCCGCGGCGCGCGCGACCAGGCCGCGCGCGGCCTCCTCGGGCGAGCCGGCGCGGAGGAGTCGCGAGAGCTCGGCCTCGTCGCCGACCTGCGCGTGCACGCCGTCGGTCGCGAGCAGCAGCCGATCCCCGCGCGCGAGATCCACGAACAGCGTGTCGACGCGTACCTCGTGCGCGAGCCCGACCGCGTGGAGCAGCCGGCTCGTGGTCGCGCGGTGACCGTGCGGGCTCGCGGCCCCGCGGGCGAGCGCTTCCTCGCGCTCGGCGTGATCTTGGGTGAGCTGGATCACGGTGTGCGCGCGCGCGAGGTACACGCGGCCGTCGCCCGTGTGCGCGATGAAGGCGTGATCGCGCGCGAGCCACACCAGATCGAGCGTCGCGCCCATCCCGGCTACGTCGGGGCGCCCTGCCGCCTCCGCGCGCACCCGCTCGTTGGCGCGCGCCACTACGCGGCGCAGCCGCGCGAGCATCGCGCGGCGCGTCTCGGCGTTCGGGCTCGCGGCGTAGTGCTCGCGGACGCGCTCGGAGGCCTCTCCGGCGACCGCCGCGCGCGCCTCCTCGACCGCGAGCTGCGCGGCGAGCTCGCCGGCCGCGTGCCCGCCCATCCCGTCGGCGAGCGCGAAGAACGCGCGTTCGGGCGCCACGAGCGCGCGGTCCTCGTAGTCCGCGCGCGTCCGGCCAGTGTCCGCCGCGACGCCGACCGCGACGCGAAAGTCGAAGTGGGGGACGACCACGCCCATGCATCGACCATCCTAGCCGGGAAGGCGACCGCGTGGGATCCATGGTAGAGGGCCTACCCGCCATGCGCGTGCTCGGGATCGAGACGTCCGCCGCCGCCCGCGGCACGGTGGCGCTCGCCGAGGGCGGGGTCCGGCTCGCGGAGGCGTCGCACGAGGTCCGCTCAGCCCACGCCGAGCTCATGCTGCCGCTCATCGCGCGGCTCCTCGCCGAGGCCGGCTGGGCGCGCGGCTCGCTCGACCGCCTCGCGGTCGGCGTCGGACCGGGCTCCTTCACCGGAGTCCGCGTCGGGATCGCGCTCGCTCAGGGGATCGCGCTCGGGCTCGGCGTCCCGGTGGTCGGCGTACCGAGCCTCGCGGCGATGGCTCGCGCCGCGCCGCCGCACGTGTCGGGGCTCCGCGTGCCCCTCCTCGACGCGCGCCGCGGCGAGGTCTTCGCCGCCGCCTACGACGAGCACGGCGTCGAGCGGCTCGCCGCGCGGGCGCTTCCCCGAGCGACCGCCCTCGCCGAGCTCGACGGTCTGGTCGGTCCGGCGCGAGTCCTGCTCGGCGCGGTCGCGGTCGAGCTCGCGGGTCCGGCGTCGAGCCTGCGCTCACCGGAGACGGACCTGCCGCACGCGGCGCTCACCGCGCTGCTCGGCGGCGAGCTCGAGCCCGGCGCGCACCCTCCGGAGCCGCTCTACGTCCGCGACGCGGGCGCCACCCGGCCGGTGCTCCGACCGTCGCCGCTCGGCTGACGGGCGGGCGCGCCTCTGCCTCGCGCCGGACCGACCCAACCAAACTCCGGGCCCGCGTCGCCCGGATCCGGTAGCATGAGCGCCGCCATGGCCCAGTCGGACCCCTCGGACGCCGGCGAGCAGCGCCTGCTCTCACGTTTCGGGCGCTCGTTTGCGGCCGGCGACGTGCTCTTCGACGAGGGCGCGCGGGCGAGCGAGGCGTTCTTGCTGCAGGAGGGGCGGGTCCGACTGATCAAGCGGGTGGGCGCCGTGGAGCGGAGTCTGCGCGTGCTCCGGCCGGGCGATCTCTTCGGGGAGGCCGCGCTCCTGCCCGACGGCGAGCACAGCTCGACCGCGGTCGCCCTCGCTGACGGGACCGCGCTCGCGCTCGCCCAGACGACCTTCCAGCAGGTGCTCTCGTCGAACCCGGTGGTGGGCACGCGCGTCCTCCAGCAGCTCATCCGGCGGCTCCGCGACGCGGAGGACCAGCTCGAGATCCAGATGCTGCGCGACTCGCAGGCGAAGGTGGTGGTGGGGCTCTTGAAGCTCGCGCGGCACGCCTCGCCCGGCCAGACGGACGGGCCGGTGGCGCTCAGCGTCTCGCCGATGGAGCTATCGGCCCGCGTCGGGCTCGACGTCGACACCGTGAAGCGCATCGTCGTGCAGCTCCGCGAGGGCGGCTACGCCACCATCGTCGACGAGAAGGTCGAGCTGCCCGACCTCGCCGCGCTCACCGAGCTCTACGGGCTGCTCGGGGTGAAGGACCAGATCGTCGGCGGGGAGCCGCCCGGGCGCCGGGCCGCGCGATAGAACCGAGGAGTTTCGAGGGTCTAGCGTCCGGAGCCGGCGTTGACGGACCTCCGCTCCCGGGGTAGTCCCGCCGAGATGCGAGCGCGGCGCGGGAGCGGGGCGGCGGTGACGGCGGCGGTCCTCCTCGCGGGGGCGCTCGCCGCGGCCTGCGGCGGCCCCGGCGCGCAGCTGCCTCCGGGCGCCGATCCGGTGAAGATGAGCCAGAGCGAGTACGACATCGCGCGCGATCTCTGGCTCCGCCAGGGCAAGCTCCGCGACGCGCTCGGGCACGCGCTGAAGGCGGTCGATTTGCACGAGGACAACGCCGAGGCAAGCCACCTGGTCGCGCTCCTCTACCTCGATTTCTGCCAGCGCGGCCCGAGCGAGTGCCGCCTCGGAGAGGCCGAGAAGTTCGCGCGAGGCGCGCTCGCGGCGAAATCCGACTTCCGCGAGGCGAAGAACACCCTCGGCGTGATCCTGATCCACGAGAAGCGCTACGACGACGCGATCGGGGTCCTGCGCCCGCTCACGGAGGACATCCTCTATCAGACCCCTGAGAATGCTTGGGGAAATCTCGGCTGGGCCTATCTCGAGAAGGGCGAGCTCCGGCGCGCCATCGACGCGCTCGAGCGCAGCGTCGCCGCGCAGCCGCTCTTCTGCGTGGGCAACTACCGGCTCGGTCTGGCCTACGAGAAGAAGCGCGAGTTCTCCTCCGCGCTCCAGGCCTACACGCGCGCGCTCGAGACCGACGCGCCCGCGTGCCAGTCGCTCCAAGACGGCTTCGCCGGGCGCGCGCGAGCGCGCGCCGCGCTCGGCCGCGCGGACGAAGCGCGGGCGGATCTCGCGCGGTGCGTCGAGCTCGACGCGCGGAGCCCGACCGGGAAAGATTGCGCCGCCACCCTCGACAAACTCAAGTAG
>JAPSGB010000059.1:0-23806 GCA_035063585.1 Polyangiaceae bacterium | reverse complement strand
GGTGGCGCTGGCGGCAGCGGCGGGACGGGTGGCGCTGGCGGCATCGGCGGGACGGGTGGCGCTGGCGGCAGCGGCGGGACGGGTGGCGCTGGCGGCATCGGCGGGACGGGTGGCGCTGGCGGCAGCGGCGGCACGGGTGGCGCTGGCGGCACCGGCGGCACGGGTGGCGCTGGCGGCACCGGCGGCACGGGTGGCTCCGGCGGCACCGGCGGCGGCACGACTCTGAGCTGCCAGGACAACGGCGACTGTAAGACGGGCCAATTCTGCTCGAGGGCCGCGTGTCGCGTTGCGCAGGGAAGCTGCGAGGATCGCCCGGTGAAGTGCGACCCCAACGAGCAGCCCGTGTGCGGATGCGACGGCGTCACCTACTGGAATGACTGCCTGCGCAAGCTCCACGGCGTCACGGCCTCGTCTCCCGGGGCCTGTAGGTCGGGTGGGCCGGTGAACATCGCGACCTGTGGCGGCATGGTGCCGAGAGCGTGCCCCCAGGGGGCCACCTGCGTGCACCGACTCAAGGACAAGCAGGAGTGCTCTGCGGCCGACCTGCCGGGGGTCTGTTGGGTGATGCCCGCGGTGTGCCCGGTTTCTACGCTCGACGGCCAGATGCGGCCGTGCGCGGGTCCCTCGCCGACCAGGCAGTGCCTCTCGCTCTGCGAAGCCATCAAGGCGGGCGGCGCCTTCTACGAGGACGCCACCTGCCCGTAGTGACGTGGGCCGCTCGCGAGCGCGGGCAGGCTCACGCGAGCAAGCGCGCGAGCTCGCCGCTCTCGGCGAGCTCGCGGAGCTCGGCCGCGCCGCCGATGAGGGTGCCCTTGACGAACACCATCGGGAACGTGGGCCACCCGGTCCACATCTTCAGCGCGTTCCGGCGGCGCCACGGGCCGAAATAGCTTCCGTATTCGAGGTACTCGTAGGCGATGCCTCGCGCGTCGAGGCACCGTCGCGCCTTGCGCGGGAACGGGTTCTGGCTCATCCCGACGATGACGACCGCGTGCTCGTCGAGCGCGCGTCGAACCTCTTCGACGATGTCCTGGTTCAGCGCCGCGACCCTCTCGCGGATCGCGGGGTGGATGCGAGCTTCCTCGAGGATGGGGCGGGCCATGGTGACAGTGCGTCTAACGCTCGCGTCCGAGAAGGCAAGCCCCGGCCGCTCATGCGCCGGGCGCGCTCGCGGCGAACGCGAGCGCCCCGCGGACCAGCGCGTCCCCTCGCGGATCCGAGATGGCGCGCGCGAGCTCCTCGGCCGCCTCGCGATGCGGGATCGAGTAGCGTCGCGCGGCGGGCGCTCCGCCCGGCGCTCGCATCGAGCAGCGGACGTGCTCGGCGTCGGTGTCGCGCGCGACCGCGAGCTCGAGCTCGCCTGCGGTGATCTTCACCGACTCGAGACACCCGGCGGCGACGTCCTCGCGAACGACCGTCGAGCGTCGCACCGCTACGGTGGACCCGGCGGCGTCGAGGACTGCTCCCGAGCTCGTGCGCCACCCGAGCTGGGAGCCGAGCCAGCCGAGGAAGAGCGCGGACTCGGCCGTCGCCTCCGGCCCGGAAGGGAGCTCGACGTGGGTGATCTCTACCGCGCTGATCCGGGGAAGCGCGGCGCGAGCGGTCGGCTCATCGAAGAGCCGCGCGACCATCTCGCGCCAGCGCCGGCCTCGCACGAACGCGAGATCCGCGACGCTCCCGCTGGTGCTCGCGGCGAGCTCGGCGCTCGCGCCGACCCCGAGCCGGGCGCTATCCACCACCACGAGCGCGCTCGCCGGCGCGAGTCGCGCGACCACGTCGCGGGGCGCGCCGGGGCCGACCAGGAGCACGGTTCTCAGGCGAGCCTCGGTCAGCGCCTCGAGGATCGAGCCCGCGCGCTGCGCCGCCATGACGCCGAAATCGAGCTCGACCTGCTCGGCGCAGATGCGCTGCTCACCGACGCTACACACCGCGCGCACGTCGCCCGAGAGCGCCCACGGCGCGAGTCGCGGATCCACGGTCACCGTGAAGGTTCGCGCCAGGAGGCGGGCGGCGACCTCACCGACCAGCCCCGCGAAGGCCTCGCTCGCGTCGAGCCCGACCACCGCGACCAGGTTCAGGGTGTAGGCTCGCGGCTTGGCGGCGCCGGTCGAGTCGGGCTCCCACAGCGCCTCGAGCTCGGCCTCGATCCGCGCGAGCGAGTCGCTGAGCCGCAGAGCCCCCGCGCTCGTCACGGCTTGCTCCAGTCGAAGCCCGCGCGCGAGATGAGCCGCTCGGCCGCTTCCGGCCCCCAACTCCCGGCGGTGTAAGAGTCGAGCGGCGCTTCGCCGTTCCGCCACGCGTGCAAGATGGGATCGACGTAGGCCCACTGCATCTCCGCCTCGTCGTGTCGAGTGAAGAGCGTCGCGTCGCCCCGCATGGCGTCGAGCAGGAGCCGCTCGTACGCTTCTGGTGTCTCGTGCCCGAAGGCGGTCCCATAGCGGAAGTCCATGGCGACGTCGCGGAGCGCCATGGCTTGACCGGGGATCTTGGTGGCAAACCGGAGAGCGATGCCCTCGTCCGGCTGGATGCGGAGGATGAGCGTGTTCGGCGTGCCCATCGCGCCCGGCGCGTTACGAAACAGTGGATGAGGCAGCGGCGCGAAGTGGATGGCGATCTCGGTCACGCGCTTGGCGAGCCGCTTGCCGGCGCGGAGGAAGAACGGAACCCCGGCCCAGCGCCAGTTCTCCACCGCGACCTCGAGCGCGACGTAGGTCTCCACGGTCGAGTCCCGGGCGACGTCGGGCTCCTCACGATAGCCGCTCACCTGGTCGCCGCGCACCACTCCGGCCGCGTACTGCGCGCGGACGCTCCGCCGCGCGACCTCCGCGGCGTCCCGCATCGGGCGGAGCGCGCGGAGCACCTTGACCTTCTCGTCGCGCACCGCGTCGGCGTCCCAGGCGATCGGAGGCTCCATCGCCACCAGCGAGAGCAGCTGGAGCGCGTGGTTCTGCACGATGTCGCGGAGCAGCCCGGTCGCTTCGTAGAACTTTCCACGCCCCTCGATGCCGATGTGCTCGGCGACCGTGAGCTCCACGTGTGAGACGTGGCTTCGGTTCCAGAGCGGCTCGAAGATGGTGTTGCCGAAGCGGAGCACCAGGAGGTTCTGGACGGTCTCCTTGCCGAGATAGTGATCGATGCGAAAGATCTGGCGCTCGTCGAGCTTGGCTCGAAGCTCCCGGTTGAGCTCGACGGCCGAGGCGAGGTCGACGCCGAACGGCTTCTCCACCACCACCCGCGCCGGCGGGGCGGCGAGCCCCGCCCGGGCGAGCGCGTCGACGATGGTGCGAACCTCGGCTGGCGGCACCGCGAGGTAGAAGGTGCGACCGCCCGCGGTCCCCCGCACGCGATCGAGCTCCGCGAGGCGCGCGGCGAGCGTGCGATACGCGGCGTCATCGCCAAACGAGCCCTGCACGTAGCTCATGCCGCGCGCCAGATCGTCCCAAACCGCGCGATCGAGCGGCCGATGGCGTGAGTGGGCCTCGACCTGCTCCAGCATCCGCGCGCGGAACGCCTCGTCGGAGAGCGGGCGGCGCGCGAAGCCGACGAGGGCGAACCCGGACGGCAAGAGGCGATTTCTCGCGAGGTTGTAGATGCCAGGCAAGAGCTTCCGCCCCGTGAGGTCACCGCTCGCGCCGAAGATGACGAGCGCCGCTGGAGCGACCCCGAGCTCGCCGGCCATCCCGGCGCGGAGTGGGTTGTCGGTGAGAGCATCGCTACTCATGGCGCGCCATGCTGGCTCCCGGGCCTCTCCAATTGCAAGGCGCGTGGCGCGTCTCCGCGCGAGCTCGGGCGGAGGCGCTTCAACCTCGCACAATGCCGCGTAAACCCAGGCGGCGCGGACGGGGAGGTCGACTCCGCCGGTGCAGGGGCGTAGTTTGGCGGGCGATGGCAAATCTCGACATGGGAATGATCGGGCTCGGAGTGATGGGGAAGAACCTGTCCTTGAACCTGGAGGAGAAGGGCTTCAGCGTCGCCGCCTGGGACGCCTGGCCCGAGCCGGTCCGCAAGTTCGCGAAGGAGGCCGAAGGGCGCCAGATCCACGCCTTCGAGTCGCTCCCGGAGTTCGTCGCCTCGCTCCGCCGGCCGCGCCGGATCGTCATGCTGGTGAAGGCGGGGCAGGTGGTCGATGACACGATCACCAAGCTCGTTCCACTCCTCGAGCCGGGCGATCTCTTGGTGGACGCGGGCAACGAGCACTTCCCGAACACCGAGCGTCGCGCCAAGGAGCTCGCCGGCAAGGGCCTTCGCTTCTTCGGCATGGGTGTGTCGGGCGGCGAGGAGGGGGCGCGCCACGGTCCGAGCATGATGCCGGGCGGCGACCGCGAGGCGTATCGCGAGCTCGAGCCGGTGCTCCAGAAGATCGCCGCGCAGGTCCCGGACGGCCCCTGCGTCGCGTACTGCGGGCCGGGTGGCGCTGGGCACTACGTGAAGATGGTGCACAACGGCATCGAGTACGGTGACATGCAGCTCATCGCCGAGGCGTACTGGCTCATGAAGCATCTCGGCGGGCTCTCGAACGCGGAGCTCGCGGACACCTTCGCCGAGTGGAATCGCGGCGAGCTCGATTCGTTCCTGATCGAGATCACCGCCAAGATCTTCGCCAAGAAGGATCCGGAGACGGGCGGCGATCTCATCGATCTGATCCTCGACGCCGCCGCGCAGAAGGGCACCGGTCGATGGACGGTGCAGGATGCGGTCGAGCTCGGCGCGCCCATCCCGACCATCGCCTCGGCGGTCGATGCGCGCGGCGTCTCGAGCCAGAAGGCCGAGCGCGTCGCGGCGTCCAAGGTGCTGCCGGGGCCCGCCCTCGGAGCGGCCTCCGGCGTCGACAAGCAGCAGCTCGTCGCCGACGTGCGCGCGGCGCTCTACGCCTCGAAATGCGCGAGCTATGCGCAGGGCATGGCGCTCATCCGCGCAGCCAGCGAGCTTCGGGGCTGGGGCATCCAGCTCGGTGAGATGGCGCGCATCTGGAAGGGCGGGTGCATCATCCGCGCGGCCTTCCTCGGCCGGATCCAAGAGGCGTTCGCGCGCGACGCCCAGCTCGACAACCTCCTGCTCGACCCGTCATTTCGCGAGGAGCTCGCGGCGCGTCAGACCGGATGGCGTAACGTGGTCGCGCTCGCCGCACGACACGGCGTGCCGGCGCCGACTACCAGCATCTCGCTCGCCTGGTACGACAGCTACCGGAGCGAACGGCTCAGCGCGAACCTCGTCCAGGCTCAGCGCGATTTTTTTGGCGCGCACACCTACGTGCGCACGGATCGCGAGGGCGCGGTGCACACCGAGTGGACCACGTGAGCACGGGCGCGTCCGGCTCTCGATGGTGCTGGTCTTGCCTGCTCGTGGCGGCGTGCCACGCCGGAAACCCCGTGACGACGGGAGCGCCAGCGACGCGCGCGAGCGCGGTCGTCGCGGTCGCGTCGTCCAGCGCGAACGCGCCGGCCCCCGCGACGAGCGGTGCCGCGCCTTCGGCGGCGATGACACCCGGCAAGATCGCCTGCGGCGCGACCGAGTGCGATCTCGGTCTCGAGGTGTGCTGCGGTGACGGAGTTCATCGCCCGACGGCGTGTCTGCCGCGCCTGACGAACCGCGATTTCCTGTGCGATGCCCTGCCCGGCTCGCTCGAAGAGAACCGGTGCGACGAGGCGGCCGACTGCCCGGCGGGGCAGGGATGCTGCACGACCTGGGCATGCAGCGGCGAGTGCCCGCCCGTCACGCAGTGCACGGCCCTGCCCTGCTTGCACGGCCCGGTGGAGCGGTGCGTCGCGGGCGGCGCGTGCCGGCCCGGCTTCTCCTGCCACGTCGCGCCGGGCGCCCGGGTTGGAACCTGCCAGTACGAAGCCGGGCGAGTCGCCTGCGGGAACGAGTCGTGCCCGGGAAACGAGTCGGTGTGCTGCTGGGACACCAAGACGCGGACCGGCTCTTGTCAGAAGAGCTGCGGCGACGAGCCGCGAGAGGGCCTATGGTCGCTCGAGTGCCTCGGTCCCGATGACTGCGGCGGCTACCCGTGCGCTGACGACGCGAACCCTCGGTCCGGGGGGTTTCGGTTCACCACGTGCGCGCTCGGCGCCTACAACGTGCCGGACGCGTCGTCGCTCATCTTCTGCCGTAGCGTCGCGGACTGCCCCGAACACAATCTCTTGGGCTCGCCGAAGGCCTGCGAGCCGGACGAACGTTTCCCCGCGAGCGCCAAGACGTGCGTCTACCCGGAGCCGGAGCCCGAGTCGGATCTCTGACCCTGAGTCGATTCCGGCGCTCCGGCCCAGCGCGCCAGCGCCTCGTCGGTCGCGAGCACGACCAGGCGATCGTCGGCGCGCAGCACCTCGTCCGGCGCGGGCAAGATGGCCTGCTCGTTCCCTGCGGCCGTCGCGCGCTTGAGGACCAGAACCAGCGCGCCCGCGGCACGGAGCCCGGACTCGGCGAGCCTCTTTCCGACGAGCGTCGCCGGCAGCCGCAGCTCGACCAAGCGATGCTTCTCGGGGAGCTCGAGGTAGCTGGGGCCGGGCTCCGCCGACGGCACCCGCTTCACCTCGGCGAAGAGCGCGCTTCGCTGCAGGACCTCGCGGTCGATCGCGCCGAGGATGTCGCGTCGGGTGACGATGCCGAGGAAGCGCCGGCTCACCGGGGAGTCGATGACCGGGAGTTGGCCGTAGTCGCGGAACCAGAGCTTCTCGTTGATGGACGAGACCGACTCGTCCGGAGCGACGGTAGGAATGTCTTGCGCGACGTCACGCGCGATGACGAGGGGCGTGAGCCCCGGGTTCGTGAGGTTCTCCTTGATGTCGTGAAGATCGATGACGCCGACCAGGCGCCCCTCGGCGTCTCCGACGTAGAGGTAGAGGCTCTTGTCCGCCATGAAACGCTCGATCACACGCGCGATATCGAGCGTCTCCGGGATGAGCGCCACGTGCGTCCGCATGATGTCTCGCGCGCGCACCGAAGCGAGCATCGTCTCCTGCGTGGTGCCCTCCCACTCGACCCCGGCGTCTCGGAGCTCCTCGACGTAGATGGACTCGCGCTCGAAGACCTTGGCCCCGGTGATGGCGAGCACCGAAACGATCATCATCGGCAAGAGGATCTGCGGTGTGTCGGTGAGCTCGAACATCATGATGATGGCGAGCACGGGCGCGCGCGTGGTGCCGGCGAGCAGCGCCCCCATGCCGAGCAGCGCGTAGCAGTAGACCGGCGCCGAGAGCTGTGGGAACACGCGCTCGACGAGGGTGCCGAGAATGGCGCCGAGCGTGGCGCCGACCATCAGGCCCGGCGTGAACACGCCGCCGACGCCTCCGGAGCCGATGGTGAGCCCGGTGGCTGCGAGCTTTCCGAGGAGGAGCACGCCGAGCATGGTGAGCGGGAGCTCTGCGCCGAGGATGCGGTTCGTGCCCTCGAACCCGTTGCCCCAGACCTCGGGGAGCACGAGGCCGAGCGCGCCGACTCCGGCGCCCGCGAGCGCCATCCGGTACTCGTCGCGTAGGCCGGTCGCGCGGAACGCACGCTTGGCGAGCCGGAGCGCTCGGGTGAACCCGACCGCGCCCATGCCCCCGAGGAGCCCGAGCGGAATGTAGGGGACGAGCTCCCAGCCCGAGCGAAGCTCGAACGGCGCGACGCGATAGAGCGGCTCGTTGCCGAGGAGGGCCCGCGTCACCACCGACGACACCACGGAGGCGACTACCACCGGGCCGAACACCGCCATCGAGAACGAGCCGACCACCAGCTCGACGACGAACAGGGTCGCGGCGATCGGCGTGTTATAGGCGCCGGCCACGCCGGCGGCCATCCCGCACGCGACCAGGATCTGCGCTCGAGCCGGCGACACGTGGCTGGCGCGGCCGACCCAGGCGGCGAAGGCCGCCGCCATCTGGATGATGGGTCCTTCGCGGCCTTCCGAGCCTCCCGTCGAGATGACGGCCAAGGACGAGGCGGTGCGCGCGAGCGACTGCCGGAAGCGCACCGTGCGCCGCCCGACCGCGACGACCTCCATGATCTGCGCGATCCCCATGGTTCCGCCGGTGCGGACGAAGCGGCGCGCGATGAGGCCGCCGACCAAGCCGCCGACAGCCGGGATCGCGACCCGCCACGCCGGCGGGAGTCGAGCCGCGCCTTCGACGATATCGGGGCTGCCGGTGAGGAGGGCGGTGATATGAGCGGTGAGCCAGCGAAATACCGTGGCTCCAGCGGCTCCGAGCAGCCCGACCAGGGCCGCGAGCCCCACGAAGCGTGTGTTCGGATCTCGGAAGGGGATACGGCCGAATCGCGCGAGCAACGGGGCTCCGAGCCGCGCGCGGATCATGCTTCCTCGGAGCTACTGGTGGCCGGTCGCTCGATCCCGTGTCGGCGCAGCACCCCGTCGAGTCGCGCGTCATCGATGCACGCTCGCGCGATCGCCGACAGCGCGCGCAGGTGGAGATCGGGCGCGCCCTCCGGGCTGAGGAGCACGAAGAGGACGTGCACCGGGCCGTGGGCCCCGGGCAAGTGCACGCCTTCCGGCGAGTAGCCGAGGAACAAGAGCGAGCTCGAGATGCCGTCGACGCGCGCGTGGGGTAGAGCGATCCCGGGGCGAAGCTCGTGCGAGTCCTCGCGGATCTCGCGGAAGAGCGCCGCCATCGCTCGCTCGCGAACCTCGGGAGCCTCATCGAGCTCCCGCCCGATGAGCTCCGTGAGCGCGGCCTCCGGGTCGCGCGGCAGGCGGCTCGAGACCCTCGCTGGAACGAGGTACTCGTCGAGCGCCGACGGTTCGAGCGCGGTCGAGCGGTCGTCTTCGGCGGCCTCGCCAGGATAGATGACCAATAAGGGCGCCTCTTTCATGGCTCGCGCGAGCTCTCGCGGCAAGCGCCCGACCCGCGGGTGCCAGGTGAGCGTGCCCTCGCGTGCGCCGAGCAGGACCACGACGTCACGATGCCCCGCGCTCTGCGCGAGCCCTGGCACGAGATCCCTCCACGACGCGGGCGGAAGGTAATGGGTCTCCACGTCCGGCTTGGTGGCGGAGATCACGGCCTCGAAGGGTGCGGTCGAGTCCGCGATGACGCGCACCGCGAGCGTCGCGGCGAGCTGTCGCGCGAGCAGCTTGACCACGCGGAGCGCCGCGGCAAACCCTGGGTGATGGTTGGCGAAGGGCGGGAGCACCAAGATCACGCGCCGAGTCGGGTTGAGCGAGCCGGCCGTGCGCGCCACCATCACCGCCGCGTGGGTCTTGGCGAGCAGCTGCTCGACCACCATGCCGAACCCGGGCGCTGGCGCCCCGGCGCGGATGTCCCAGCCGAGGACCACCATCGAGGCGCGGCGTTCAGTCACCCCGCGCGCGATCCCGTCGGCGATGTTGTGGTCGACCCGCGTCATCGGGGCGACCGGGACTTGTGCTGCCGAAGCCCGCAGCACGGCGTGCTCGAGGACTCGCTCGGCGGCGGCGACCCGTGAGTCCGTGTTCGTGTCGTCACCGCGCACCACGATGAGCGGCAAGAGCGGCTGGCTCGAGTCGGGCGGGCGGAGCAAGATCGCCAGATCGATGAGGGTATCGCAGGTAGCGGGGTTCGAGATGGGTACCAGCACGCGCACCGGCGCCGGCCCGGCCGGCGCTCGATGCTTGTCCTCGAGCGCGATGACGCGCCCCCAGCGGCTCACCGCCGCAGGCCCGACGACGCACGTCACCAGGATGATCACGACTACCGCGTTGACGATCGACTGGTCGAAGAGCCCGAGATCGTAGCCGACCAAGACGATGGCCATGGTCGCCGCCGCGTGCGACACCGAGAGCCCGAACATGACCCAGCCCTCTTCCGGCCGGAAGCCAAACACGCGGCCGACCAGCTTGGCGGCGAGCGCCTTGGAGGCGACCACGCTGACGGTGAGCGCCGCGATGGCGCTCCACGCCTCCCTCTGCCCGAACGCGCGGTAGTCGACGAGCATCCCGACCGACACGAGGAAGAACGGCACGAACACGCCGGTCGCCGCGAAGCGGATCCGGCTCATCAGCGCGCTCTGCTCGGGAATGAACGGGTTCAGCGCGAACCCGGTGAGCAGCGCGCCGATGATGGGCTCGATGCCGAGCGCGTCCGATAGCCAGCACGACGCGAACAAGACGGCCACGATGAACGGGAAGTCGAGCGCGCTGTCGGTGCCGAAGCGGCGAAAGAACCACCCGGACAAGCGCGGCACGCCGAGGAGCACCAGCGCGACGTAGCCGGGGAGGAGCACCGAGAGGCGCAGCCAGAACTTGATATCGTCGCCGCCGCTGTGGACGCCCGCCACCAACGCCAGGACGAGCAGCGCCAGCAGGTCCGTGAGCAAGGTCGCGCCGAGCACGGTGGTCACCGCGCGCGTCTTCAAGATCCCGAGGCGGCTGGCGATCGGATAGCCGACCAGCGTGTGAGACGCGAACATCGCGCCGAGCAAGGTCGCGGCGGGGACCGCGTAGCCGAGCATCACGGCGACCACGATGCCGGATACGAGCGGCACCAAGAAGGAGCTCACACCGAACACCACGCTGTGGAGCCGATGTCGTCGAAATTGCTCGAGGTCGAGCTCGAGGCCCACCAGCGCCATCAGGTAGAGCAGGCCGACCGAGCCGAGCAGCTTCATCGCCTCTCCGCGCTCGAGGACCCCGGCGCCGTTCGGGCCGATCACGGCGCCGGCCAGGATCAGCCCGACCAACCCGGGGATCCTGGCGCGTTCGAACAGCACGGGCACCACCAAGAAGAGCGCGGTCACCAGCGCAAAGAAGGCGACCGGATCGGTGATGGGTAGCGAGGGGAGGTGAAGCGGCATGCTCGGCGGAGGCGCCAAGCTAGCCCGGCGTCCGGATCGCGTCGAGCATGCGCTCCGGGTGGCGCGCGCTCGCGCGCGCAGTCGAGCTCAGCCGACCGATTCCACCGCTTCCGAGCCGGCGTGGCGGAGCTTGCGCTCCTTGTAGAGGAGGTAAATCGGCGGATAGACGAGGAGCTCGAGCCAGAAGGAGGTCACGAGACCTCCGATCATCGGGGTCGCGATGCGCTTCATGAGATCCGCCCCGGTGCCGTTCGACCACATGATGGGTAGGAGCCCGAGCATGCCGGCGAGCACCGTCATGACCTTCGGGCGAATGCGCTTCACCGCGCCGTGCAC
This sequence comes from Polyangiaceae bacterium, assembly GCA_035063585.1. GTDB lineage: Bacteria > Myxococcota_A > Polyangia > Polyangiales > Polyangiaceae > JAPSGB01. The sequence continues at coordinate 12,709 of JAPSGB010000059.1, read as the reverse complement.
GATGGCCTCGACCAGATCGTGCCGCGTCCGCAGGAGCCCGGCGCGCTTCCGCTCGTCGTACGAGAGGTCGAGAAAGAGCAGCATGAAGACACCGGTCTCGGCGTCGAGCCCCATCAAGGCGATGACGCCCACCCAGACCGCGATCGACATGTTGTAGTCGAGCGCCCAGAGGAGCCACACCGCGCCGATCGCGGAGAACGGAACGGCGAGCATGACGAGGAGCGCTTTGAAGGACGAACGCGTGTTCATGTAGAGGAGCGCAAAGATGAGGAGGATCGTGATCGGGATGACGAGCTCGAGGCGCTCCTTCACGCGCTGCATGTTCTCGTACTGCCCACTGAAGATGAGGCTGGTGCCGGTCGGTACGGTGACGTGGGACGCGACGACCTCTTTCGCATGTTCGACGTACGAGCCGAGGTCGATCTGCGAGGTGTCGATGTCGATGTACACGTAGCCGGTGAGGAGCCCATTCTCGTCGCGGATCATCGAGGGGCCGTGGGCGAGCTCGACCTCGGCGATTTCACTGATGGGGATCTGGCCCTTTCCGCTGGGGAGTGGGACGAGCACGCGGCGGAGCGCGTCCACGTCCTGCCGAAAATCGCGGGCGTAGCGCACGCTGATGCCGTAGCGTTCGCGGCCTTCGACGGTGGTCGACTGGACTTCGCCGCCCACCGCGGTCATGACGAGTTGGTTCGCGTCGTCGACACTGAGCCCGTAGCGCGCGAGCCGGTCGCGCTTCAGGGTGAAGTCGAGGAAGTAGCCCCCCGCGACTCGCTCCGCGTACACGCTCCGCGTCCCGGGAAGCCCCTGGAGCGCCGCCTCGGCTTCGAGCGCAATCCGCTCCACGACGGCGAGATCCGAGCCGCTCACCTTGATCCCGACCGGCGTGCGGATCCCGGTGGAGAGCATGTCGAGACGACCTTGGATCGGCATCGTCCACGCGTTCGAGATCCCTGGAAACTTCAGCGCTTCATCGAGCTCGTGCTCGAGCTCTTCCTCGCTGATCCGGTCCGGCCAGAAGGAGCGGAGGACACCGGCGAGCCACCCGGGCGCCCACGATGAGTAGAAGCGCTCCTTCGCGCGCCACTCACGCTCGGGCTTGAGGAGCACCGTCGTCTCCATCATGGTGAACGGCGCCGGATCGGTGGAGGTGGTGGCGCGGCCCGCCTTCCCGAAGACGCGCTCGACCTCGGGGAAGCTCCGAAGGATCTTGTCTTGGACTTGGAGGACCTGCTCGGCCTCGGCCACCGACATCCCTGGCTCGACCGAGGTCGGCATGTAGAGGATGGTGCCTTCGCGGAGCGGGGGCATGAATTCGGAGCCGAGCGCGCGGTAGGCCGGGATGGTCGCGACGACCAGCGCCGCGCTCGTCGCGATGGTCGCGTACGGGTGGCGGAGGACGAAGCGACAGGGACCCTCGTAGAGCCGGTGGAGCAGCCGCGAGATCGGGTGATTCTCTTCGGAGTAGTAGGTCCCGATGAAGAGCCGGTTCGCGAGCCAGGCCGCCGGGCGCGGTCGAAAGCGGAAGGGCTCGATGCGCGCGAACATCATCCGCATGGCCGGGTTCAAGGTGAGCGCCAAGAGCGCGGCGATCGCCATGGCCAGCGTCTTCGAGTAGGCGAGCGGACGGAAGAGGCGTCCCTCCTGGTCGGTCAAGGTGAAGACCGGCAGGAACGACACCGCCACCACCATGAGCGAGAAGAAGACGCCGGGTCCGACCTCGAGCAGCGCCTGGAGGCGAACTTCATGGAAGCTGCCGGGTTTGCCGTCCTTTATCCAGTGATGGATCTTGTTGTAGGCGTTCTCGACCTCGACGATGGCGCCGTCGACCAGCACCCCGATGGAAATGGCGATCCCGGCGAGTGACATCAAATTGGCGTCGATGCCGGCCGCCTGCATGGGGATGAAGGCGAGGGCGACCGCCACCGGGATGGTGACCACGGGGATCACCGCGGAGGGGAAGTGCCAGAGGAAGACCAGGATCACCAGGCAGACGACGATGATCTCCTCGATGAGCTTGGAGCTCACCGTGTCGATGGCGGACTCGATGAGCTCCGAGCGATCGTAGGTGGTGACGACCGTGACGCCTTTCGGCATGGAAGGCGCGAGGTCCGCGAGCTTTTGTTTGACTCGCGAGACGACGTCGAGCGCGTTCTCCCCGGAGCGCATGATGACGATGCCGCCGACCACGTCGCCGCGTCCGTCGAGATCGGCGACCCCGCGACGCATGGCCGGGCCGAGGCTCACCCGGCCGACGTCCTTCACGAGGACGGGGGTCCCGTCACCCGCGCGGAGCACGAGGTTACGGATGTCGTCGAGCGTCTTGATGTATCCGCGGCTCCTCACCATGTACTCGCGCCCGGTGAGCTCCACGAGCCGGCCGCCCACGTCGTCGTTTCCGCTCCGCACGGCGCGGGTGACGTCCGCGATGGTGAGCCCGTACGCGACCAGCTTGGTGGGGTCGACCGCGACCTGATACTCGCGGACTTGACCTCCGATGCTCGCGACTTCAGAGACTCCGGACACGCTCTGCAGGGCGTAGCGCAGGTACCAATCCTGATAGCTCCGGAGCTCGTCGAGCGAGTGCTCGCCGGTCTCGTCGACCAGCGCGTACTGGTAGACCCACCCGACGCTGGTCGCGTCGGGGCCGAGCTCCGTCTTTACGTCACGCGGGAGCTCGGGCGTGATCTTGGACAGGTACTCGAGCACCCGGGTCCGTGCCCAATAGAGGTCGGTTCCGTCCTCGAAGATGACGTAGACGTAGCTGAAGCCGAAATCGGAGAAGCCGCGCACCGCCTTGACCCGGGGCGCCCCGAGGAGCGCGGTGATGATCGGGTAGGTCACCTGATCCTCGATGATGTCCGGGCTCCGATCCCATCGGGAGTAGACGATGACCTGGGTGTCGGCGAGATCGGGGACCGCATCGAGCGGGATGTGACGCATCGACCACACCGCGCCGGCGAGCGCGGCGAGCACCGCGCCGACGACCAAGAAGCGATACTCGGCCGAGAAGCGGATGAGCCACTTGATCATGGGGTCTGCGCGAGCGAGGCGCGCAGTCGCGACTCGGAGTCGATCAGGAAGTTGGCGCGGGTGACCACGCGTTCGCCCGCGTCGAGCCCCGAGAGCACCTCGACGCGCTCGCCGCTCCTCACGCCCGGGACGATCTCGCGCGGCTCGAATTTCCCGTCGCCCAAGGCGACGAACACTACCTTCCGTTGCCCGCTGTCGATGATCGCATCGTCAGGGATCGCGAGGCCGGTGCGCGCTTTGCTGGTCAGGGTGACCTTGCCGTACATTTCTGGCTTGAGCGCGCCGTCCGGGTTCTGAAAAGCGAGGCGCGCCTTCGCGGTCCGGCTGCCCGCGTCGAGCACGGGATCGATGAAGGCGACCTTCCCGTCGAAGCGCCGCCCTGGGTAAGCCTGGAGGGCGAGCTCCGCGCTCATCCCGGCCTCGACACGAGCGAGCTCGTTCTCATAGATGTCTGCCAGGACCCACACCGTGGTCAAGTCGACGACTTGATAGGCGATCGCGCCCGGCTCGAGGCGGGTGCCCGGGAACACGTTGCGCTCGGTGACGACCCCCGCGATCGGCGAGTGGAAGACGATGCTGCGCGACGCCTTGCCCGTCCTCTCGAGCTTCGAGATGGTGGATTTCGGAACATCCCAGAGCTCGAGCTTGCGGCGTGCCGCTTCGACCAGCGCGCCGCTCGGCGCGCCCGCGTCGGTGAGCGGCGCGAAGGCGGCCTGGCTCTGGAGCGCGATGAGGTATTGGTCCTGCGCGGCCAAGATGTCGGGGCTGTAGCCGCTGAAGAGCGCGGCGCCGCGCGCCACCTTCTTACCGATGAAGTCAGCCACGACCTGCTCGACGTACACCGGCACCTTCACCGTGACGGTACGAATCCGCGTCTCGTCGAAGGCGACCCGCCCGACGGTCTGCCAGGTGCCGCCCACCTCGGTGCGCTCGACGGGCGCCGTCCGCAGACCGATGAGCTGCTGGCGCTCCGGATCGATGGTGACCAGAGCGAGCCCCGGGACCCCGACGCGCTCGCCCGGCGGTCGATCCTCGTGGCCGTGCCCCGCGGTGGGTGCGGCCGCCTTTGGCTTCTCCTTCATGGGCACCAAGGCCATGCCGCAGAGGGGGCAGCGCCCGGGATGATCTTGGATCACGCTCGGATGCATCGGGCAGGTGTAGCGGGTGACGCTCACCGGAGCCGAGCTCGCGCCCGCGCTCGGGCCGGGTGCGCTCGCGTGCGCCGAACCGTGCCCGGCGAAGTACCCCCCCGCGCCGGCCGCCGCTGCCACCACCGTCGCGACCGCGACGAGGGTGCGCGCGCGAAACCTGCTGCCGCTCATCGCGCCCCCGCGAACGCGACCCGGCCCGCCGCTCGATCGAGCCGCGCGCGCCATTGGTTGAGCTCCGCGATGGCCGCCCATCGTGACAGCTCGACGTCGCGGAGGCTGCGCTCGGCGTCGAGCACGGCGACGAAGCTCGTGCGTCCGGCGGCGAGCTCGGTGCGCGCGGTCGACACCTGGGCGTTCGCTGCCGGGACCAGCCGCTGGTCGTGGAGCTTCACGATTTTTAGGCCGGCGAGCACCCGCTCGCGCGCGACTCGCACCCGAGCGCGGAGACGATCGGCGAGGCGCGCGCTCTCGCTCCGCAGCTCGAGCGCGCGCGCGTCGAACTCTTCGACCGCGGCTCCGCGCCGCCCACGCTGGAGGGGGAGTGGCGTCGAGGCGCCGATCATCAGCCGATCTTCCGGCATGTACATCGTGCTGTAGGAGACCATGAGGGTGAGGTCCGGGTAGTACTCGCGGCGAGCGTAGTCGCCGGACGCCTCGGCTGCGCGGGCGCGGGCGGCGAGCGCGCGGAGCTCGGGGCTCGCTCCGAGCGCTTCGCGGACCAGCGTCGCCTCCGGCGGCGGCGGTTCGAATATCGCGCGCTCGGAGCTGAGCGGCGCCGGTAGCGGCTCGCCCGACGGGCGATGTAGGAGCGAGTTGAGCTCCGCGATGGCCACCGCGCGCGCGGCGCCGAGGTTCACCTCGTCGGCTTCGAGGCGCGCGAGCTCCACCCGCGCCTGGAGCGGGTCCTGCAGCGAACCGGCGCCGACCTTGAGCACGCTCTCGGCCGTCCTCTCGAAATCCGACAGCAGGTGTCGGTGGTGCACGTTCACCTCGAGCTGGCGGTCGACCAGCCAGTAGTCGTCGAAGGCGAGCGAGGCCTCGAGCGCGAGCTCGAGCTCGGCCGCGCGCACGTCGGCCTGCGCCGCGTCCGCCTCGGACTCCGCGCTCCGCCCGAGGTTGCCTCGCTTGCCGGGCCACGGTAGCCGCTGGCTGAGCTCGACCGTCTGGCCGAAGCGCTCGCTCGCGATGCTCATCGGGGCGAAGCTGTAGCTGAGCTCCGGATCGTCGAGGGCGCTCACCTGCGCCCGCCGCGCGCGCGCTGCGCGGAGCGCCTGTCGTCGCGCTTCGACGTCGGGGTTCTGCGCGATCACCGCGGCGATGAGCCGCGAGCGGGAGAGCCCCGGGCCCGAGGCCGCGGCGGGCGGCGCCGCCTCGCCGGCGCTCCCCGGGGGTGCCGGCCGTGCTCCCGGCACAGCGAGCGGGCGCTCCGAGCTCGTTTCCACGAGCTGCTCCGCCGGGATGGGGGATGGGGTCGGCGCGGCCGGCGGCCGGTCCGGAGCGCAGGCCGCCGCGAGCGCGCACAAGAGCGGGAGGGCGCGTTTGTAACTGAATCGGTCACGCCTGTGACCGAGCGGGTCACAGATCTTGGCCGCGCGGTCACGAGAGCCCGCCCGCGCGGCCGTAATCTTGGGTTCGAGCGGCATGCGGAGCAGCGGTGAGCAACGTGCGTGCCAACCCTCGCGGCGCTCCGAGGGACGTGCGTATCATCGGGCGTGCTCGGCCACTTCTTTCCCGCACTCTTCCCGATCCGCGATCCGGTCCTGATCTTCGCGATCGTCCTGGTGCTGTTCCTGGGCTCCCCGATCGTGATGGCGCGGCTGCGCCTGCCGGGGATGATCGGGCTCATCCTCGCCGGGGCGGTGCTCGGGCCGAACGCGCTCGGGATGCTCGCGCGCGACGCCTCCTTCGAGCTGCTCGGCGCGGTCGGGCTCATCTACATCATGTTCACCGCGGCGCTCGAGGTGGATCTCGGCGCCTTTCGCAAGCACGGCGTCCATAGTGTCGTCTTTGGGCTCCTGACCTTCAGCGTGCCGCAAGGGGTCGGGACGCTCATGGCCCGGTACGTCCTCGGCTTCGAGTGGCCGCCCGCGATCTTGCTCGCGAGCATGTTCGCGTCGCACACGCTCCTCGCCTATCCCATCGTGAGCAAGCTCGGTCTCTCCGCAGACCAGGCTGTCACCAGCACCCTCGGCGGCACGATGTTCACCGACGTGGCCGCGCTGCTCGTGCTCGCGGTGATCGCCAAGATGACCACCGGCGAGGTGAACGAGGCCTTCTGGTGGCAGCTCGGCGTCTCGCTCGTGGTGTTCGTGTCCGCCATCTTGCTTGGGCTGCCGCGGCTCGGCCGCCGGTTCTTCCAGCGCTTCCCCGACGACGGGCCCGGGCAATTCGTGTTCGTGCTGACCACGGTCTTTCTATGCGCCGCGCTGTCGCACGTCGCCGGGCTCGAGCCGATCGTCGGCGCGTTCCTGGCTGGGCTCGCCTTGAACCGGCTCATCCCGCACGCGAGCCCGCTCATGAATCGGCTCGTCTTCACCGGCGATGCGATCTTCGTGCCCTTCTTCTTGCTCTCGGTCGGCATGCTGGTCGACGCGCGGGTGCTCTTCGGCGGGCTATGGACCTGGGCGGTCGCCATCAGCATGACGGTGACGGCCATCCTCACCAAGTGGATGGCGGCTCGGCTGACCCGGCTCGTGTTTCGTTTCAGCCACGCCGAAGGCCAGGTGATGTTCGGGCTGAGCGTGGTGCAGGCCGCCGCTACGCTCGCGGCGGTCATGGTGGGCAACCGCATCGGGCTCTTCGACGACGCGGTGGTGAACGGCACCATCGTGATGATCCTGGTGACCTGCATCCTCGGGCCGTGGGTGGTCGCGAAGTACGCGCCCTCGATGGCGAAGGCGTCCGCCGAGCGCGGCGGGGAGGCGGCGGCGCCCTCCGGTACCCTCATCCCGCTCGCCACCGCGGAGCACGCCGAGGCCGCGGTGGAGCTCGCCTTGCTCCTCTCCGCCGCGAGCGAGCGCGCGCCGCTCTACCCGGCGGTCGTGGTGGAGGAGGGTCCGGACGTCGCGCAGCGGATGGCCGACGCGGACGCGATCCTCGCGCCTGCCGTCGCGCAGGCGAGCGCGGCCGGTCGCGTCGCCGAGCCGATCAAGCGCCTGCATCCGGACCCGGGCCGTAGCCTGGTCCGCACGCGCCAGGAGCTCGGCGCGGTGAACGTCGTGGTGCCCTGGGACGGCGCGCCGAGCCGCGCCCCGTCGGTGGGCGGAGCTGACGAGGTGCTCGCCGCAGACGCCTCGGTCGTGCCCTCTACGGCTCCGCCCGTCCTCGGCCGCGTGGTGGACGAGCTGGTGCGCGACGCGGGGGCGAACTCGTTTCTCTGCCATTTGCCCCAGCCGCTCGGCGTGTGCGGTCGCGTGCTCTGGTTCTTGCCCCCGGGCGTGGCGGGGCTTCCGGCGCTGCCGGGCGCGGCGAGCGTGCTCGGCCGGCTCGCCAAGGCGCTCGGAGCGCCGCTCGAGATCCTGTGCGACGCGGCGGAGCGGGCGAGCGTCGAGGCCGTCGCGCGAGGAGCCTCGGACGGGCTCGAGCTCTCGCCTTACCCGTCGCCCCGAGCGTGGCTCGGGGCGCTCCTCGAGCGACGCTCGCCGACCGAGCTCTTCGTCCTGCACGGCGCGCGCGAGCTCGAGCCCGGCGCCTCGGCCGAGTATGAGGAATTCTGCCGCCTCGCGTTCGGGCGCCTCGCGGAACGCGACGTCATCCTCTTCTACCCGGCTTCGCCCGAGGTCGCTCGAGCCCTGCTCCTCGCCGCGCCCGCCGCGGCCCTCCCCGCGCCGCCGGCCGCGCCCGCACCAGCATGACGGTCGCGCCGCCCGCAGCTCACCTGCGCGGGCCTCGGGCTCAGCCGGACTTCACCGACCCGCGCGCCGGGCTGTCGGCGGGTGCGAAGAACGCGCTCACCCGCGCGATGTCCTCGCGTCGCGCCACGAGCAGCACCGTGCGGCCGCCGTAGATGATCGAGGAGCCGCGCGGGGCGACCACGTTGCCGTCGTGCTCGTATAGGCCGGCGAACACGCAGGTCTTCGGGAACTCAGGGTCGCTCGCGAGCTCCATGACCGAGCGCCCGGCGACCGCGGAGTCTTGTGGGATTTCGATCTCGAAGGCGAGAGATTGCCCGGCGCCGAGCGGCATCGCGTGGTGGACGCGATCGTGCTCGATGGTGGTCGTGAACGCTCCGATCACGATCTCCGTCTCGGAGAGCACGCGCTCGATCCCGACCCGGTGGAAGAGCTTTGCGTAGGAGGGATCACGCACGCGTACCAGCACGCGCGGCACGCCTGCCAGGCGCGCCTGCACCGCGACCGATAGGTTGTCCGCGTCGCGGGGGAGCATCGCGACCACCACGTCCGCCCGCTCGAGCTCGGCGTCGCGGAGCACCGTCTCCTCGGTGGCGTCTCCCAGGAACGCCACCAGGCCATGCTTCTCGAACGCGACGCGCGTCCGCTCCGCGCTCGCGTCGATGATGGCGACGTCATGGCCTCCGCCACGGAGGTGGGAGGCGACGTTTACGGCGGTTCGGCCGCCGCCGGCGATGAGCAGGCGCATGACCTCAGCCCTCCTCCGTCTCGGTGTCGGAATTTCGGAATGCGAACAGCTTGCGATCGATGAGCGCGACCTGTTCCTCGGCAGTGTGCCCCGAGTAGAGCCCCCGGCGCGCGCCGTCGAGGAGGGCGGCCTTCTGCGCCTCGAGCAGCGTCATCTCCGCGACGCGGCGGACCGGCCCCTCCGTCGCGCCGGTGCCCTCCTCGCGGAGGGCCCGCTCGGCGACGATGACGGTGCGCTGGAACTCGGCGCGCCGCTCGGCGTGATCGGCGCGGGAGACGAGCCCGGCGCCGAGCAGCGCGTCGAGCTCGAGGAGCCCGCGCCGCGCCGAGACGAGCGACGCTCGCGCGGACTCCTGCCGCTGGTTGCCGGCACCGGCGTCGATTCCGAGCGCCTGGAGGAAGCGGCGGAAGGGGAGCCCCTGCATCACGAGCGTCACGAAGGTGACCCCGAACACGATGGTCATCAGCCGCGGCTTGTCGGGCATGCTGGCCGGGAGGGCGAGCACGGCGGCCATCGAGAGGGCGCCCTTGATGTTGCCGAACACCATGACGTGCTGCCAGCGGAACGGGATCTCTTCCTTGGTGAAGAACCGCAAGACGAGGAAGCAGCCGTATACGGCGACCGCGCGGCCGGCGTGGAGCGCCACCAGCGTGAGCGCGATGGGGCCGGCGTTGTCGATCAGCATCGACGCCTGCGTCTGCATGCCGACCATGAGAAAGAGCAGCACGTTCAGCGAGAAGCCAATCGTCTCCCAGAACCCCTGGAGCGCCAGCACGTTCGACGGCTCGAGGAAGCGCCGCGCCGCGCCGCCGATGGCGAGCCCCGTCACCACCACCGCGATGACCGGCGAGGCGTGCAGATGCTCGGCGCCGAGTGAGGTCGCGAAGACGAGCACGAGCGTCGAGAAGATGGCCGTCAGGTGGTCGGGGGTGCGCCGCAAGACCAGCCCGCCCACCGCGCCGAACGCGGCGCCGACGGCCACTCCGCCGAAGATCGAGACGACCAGGTTGCGTGACGCGGCGATGGCGTCGAAGGTCCCGGTGGCGAAGGCGGCGCTGGTGAGCGAGACGAGGACGAGGGCGGTGCCGTCGTTGAACAGGCTCTCGCCTTCCATGATGACGGTGAGCCGATGCGGCGCGCGCACGCTGCGAAAGGCGAGCAGCACGCTCACGGTGTCGGTTATGGCGAGCAGCGAGCCGAGCAGCAGCGCCTCGGCGAACGTGAAGCCGAGCACCGCCTTGGCGACCACCGCGGTGCCGATGAGCGACATCGCGACGCCGGGGAGGGCGAGCGCCACGATCGGTGTCGCCGCGCGCCGGAGCGCGCGGGCGTTCGCCGAGATGGCGGCCTCGAAGACCAACATCGGCAGGAACACGAGCAAGACGAGCTCGGCGTTCATCGACAGGTGCGGGAAGATGTCGATGAGCACGGCGAGCAGCCCGATGACGACCAGCGCGACGTTGTAAGGCAGGTTCACCCGCTTGGCGACGATGGCCACCGACGCGCCGAGGGCGAGCACGAACATCAAGTTCTGGAGCTGCTCCTTCACGTCGCCCTCATCAATAGCGCGCCCGCGCGGCGAGGCTCAGCACAAAAAGTCGAGATGCGCGCCGGAGCGCGCCCGGACGCCGCGGGTGGTCGCGCGTGCGGGATGTTCGCCAGTCTTGTCAAGCGCAATGGATTCGCGGGCGCGGGGTCGCCGGGGAGATTGGGCTCGACCGCTCCGCGGGCGGCCTGCGCGATTCAGGTTGCGTGCGCCGGAGCCCGTGCCAAGAATCCTCGCGTGTGGAACGGCTCGCCACGCATGCGCCGGATGTGACGTCGCAGAGCGAGCGTCTATCGAGGAGGATGATGATGAATTCTTGGTCCAAGTATCTATCGGTTCTGGCGGTTTGCGCGACGGGCGCGCTGGTCGTGGTCGCGTGCGGTGGAGATGACTCGAGCTCGCCCGGGGGCGGTACCGGGGGGAACACGGGTGACGGCTCCGCGGGCTCCGGCGGCGGGACGGCGGGCTCCGGCGGCGGGACGGCGGGCTCCGGCGGCGGGACGGCGGGCTCCGGCGGCGGGACGGCGGGCTCCGGCGGCGGGACGGCGGGCTCCGGCGGTTCGGGCGGCGCGACGTACGTCGACGACTGCACCGGAGAGAGCGACGGTACCGCCTGTCAGGAGGCTGGGCGCATCTGTCTCGCGGAGGCCTGCGTGGCGTCCACCTGCGGCGACGGCTTCACCGATGTCGGGCTCGCCGAGGAGTGCGACAACGGCGCCACGACCGTGGTGGGGTGCACGCAATGCAAGTTCGACTGCCACACGGACGACGACTGCAAGACCGACTCCGAGTGTCTGACCGACGGCACCTGTGACACGAGCAGCGCGACCGGCCACGCCTGCACCGGCATCACCGCGACGGGCGACAGCGACCCATGCGTGCTCGCGGGCGGAGGCAACGGAGTCTGCTCCGCGGGCGTCTGTCTCGCGGCGGGGTGCGGGAACGGTATCGTCGAATCGGGCGAGGACTGCGACTCGAACGACCCCGGTTGCACGAAGTGCAAGTGGACCTGCACCGCGGACGCCAACTGCGACGACGGTAACGCCTGCAACGGCAAGGAGACCTGCGATACGGCCGCCCACGTCTGCAAGCCCGGCAGCGACGTCACCTGCGCGCAGGGAGCCCCGCAGCAGAACGGCGGCGTGGGCTGCACCGGGACGTGTAATCCGACGAACGGCGCCTGCGAGTACGCCGACGCCGACAAGGATGGCGTCTCGTGCTTGACGGACTGCAACGAAGCGAACTCGAACGTGCACCCGAAGGCGCTCGAGTGCGGTCCGGACCAGCTCGACAACGACTGCGATAGCCGGGTGGACAACGCTCCCGCCGGCGGGACGCTGCCGACCTGCAACTGCTGGGATGATGGCGACAAGGACGGCTACGCCAAGTCGAGCGCCGCGCAGCGGACCGGCGCCGAGTGCAACACGGCCGGACACACCCGCTTGAACCCTGCTGTGAAGGGGAATGCGGACTGCTACGACGGTAACAGCGATGCGTTCCCGGGGCAGACCCAGTATTTCACGACGAGCTACTGCCCCGCCGCACCGATCAGCTGCATGATCGGCGGCGGTATCTCCAGGACCTTCGACTATGACTGCGACGCCACGGAGACGAAGCAGTGGCCGACTCTCGTCAGTACCTGCCAGTATGTAAACTTCGGGAGCTTTGGGTTCTGCATGGGCAGCGGCTGGCAGGGCTCGACGGTCCCCGCGTGCGGGGCGAGCGGCACGTATGTCAGTTGCTCGGTGGCGTCGGGTCTGAAGACGTGCAACTCAACGGCGACCGCGCGGACGCAGGCGTGTCGCTGAGCGGCTAGTCGACGGGTTGCTCGCACGAGTGCGCGCCTCCGGCCTCGACGGGCCGGGGGCGCGCGTCTTTCTTGCGGCTGAGTTTCCGAGATTGGGCAGGGTGGCGGGGCCGGTGGACCGCCCGGCCGGGGGTGGGTTATAAGACGGCGTTGGTGGCTCGGCTCATGCTTGCTCGCCGCGCGCGTGGACGGCGCTCTACGCGCGCGCTCGCAACGGGCGGAAGGCTCGCGGTCGCGTGGTCGATGGCGCTGACGTCGGCCTGCGCGGTGGGTGAGGATCTGTATGATCCGACCGCCTCGATGGGTGGCGCGCCCGGGCTCGGGGGCAGCGCCGGAGTCGCAACCGGGGGCAGCGCCGGCTCCGGCGCGGGGACGGGGGGAACGGCGAGCACGAACGCGGGTGGAGCCTCGGGAGGCGGAGGGTTCGCGGGAGGCGGAGGACTCGCCGGCGCCTCGGGCACCGGCGGCGTCTCGGGCACCGGCGGCGTCTCGGGCACCGGCGGCGTCTCGGGCACCGGCGGCGTCTCGGGCACCGGCGGCGTCTCGGGCACCGGCGGCGTCTCGGGCACCGGC
>JAPSGB010000058.1:0-23842 GCA_035063585.1 Polyangiaceae bacterium | reverse complement strand
GTCACGAGACGGGCTTGTGCCGGTGACACCGCGGATTCGCGACGCGTTCGGCGCCGCGCGCGCGCTCATCGGGCTCGCGAACGCGTCACGAGACGGCCTTGTGCCGGTGACAACGCGGATTCGCGACGCGTTCGGCGCCGCGCGCGCGCTCATCGGGCTCGCGAACGCGTCATGAGACGGCCTTGTGCCGGTGACAACGCGGATTCGCGACGCGTTCGGCGCCGCGCGCGCGCTCATCGGGCTCGTGAACGCGTCACGAGACGGCCTTGTGCCGGTGACAACCCGGATTCGCGACGCGTTCGAGTACGAGCCATGATATCCGCCGAGCGTCGCTCATCCCCCAAACCGCCGTCATGAGTAGTTTCGCCACCACTTGCCGGCGCGCCGCGGGCGCGCCGGGCGAGGGCGACGCGCCTCACGCGCGCCGCACGCGCGCCGCCGGCCGCGCCGGACCGGCCAAGCCCATCAACGGTCACGGCAGCTACGGATAACTAAAGCTACGGCTTATGTTATTAGGAATAGTTATCTATATTTCGTTACTCGATTAGACGGTCGTATACCCACCGTCGACCGCGAGGCACTGGCCGGTGACGAACGAGGCGGCGTCGCTCGCGAGGAAGAGCGCCGCGCCGGCCAGCTCGTCGGGGCGCCCGATGCGGCCGAGCGCGGTGTGGTCGTTGAAGCGCTGGGTGAGCCCCTCGCTCGCGGTGATGGCGGCGGCCAGCCGGGTCTCGATGAGGCCGGGCGCGATGGCGTTCACGCGGATGCCGCTCGGCGCGAGCTCGACCGCGAGCGTCTGGGTGAGGCTGATCATCGCGGCCTTGGTCATGCCGTACACGCCTTGCAGCGGCGCGGCGCGGATGCCGGCGACGCTGGCGATGTTGACGATCGCGCCCGGGCGCTTCTCCTCGATGAGCTGCTCGGCGAACGCGCGTGACGTCTCGACCGCGCCGCGCAGGTTCACCTCGAAGGTCTTGAGGTACGCGCCCTCTTCGATCGCGATGAGCGGTCCGAAGTAAGGGTTCGTGCCGGCCGAGTTCACGAGCACGTCGGCGCGGCCGAAGCGCTCGCGAGCGCGGTCGATGAGGGCGTGGCAGTCCGCCGGGCGCCCGACGTGCGCCGCCACCGCGAGCGCCTCCCCGCCGCGCGCGGTGATGGCCGCGGCCACGCGCGCCACGCCCTCTTCCTTGCGGCTCGAGACCACGACCTTCGCGCCGGCCTCGGCGAACGCGAGGGCGATCGCCTCGCCGATGCCGCGGCTCGCGCCGCTCACGATCGCCACTTTGCCTTCGAGATGGATGAGCGCCATGCGCCGGACCCTCCCGCGGAGCCCGGGCGAGGGCAAGGGGGCTTGGTGGTCGGGGCGGCGCGGACTACGCTCGGCGCGAATGACCGACGGGGTGCTCCTCATCGCGCACGGCACCGTCGAGTCGCTCGACGAGCTGCCGGCGTTCGTCGCGAAGATCCGTCACGGGAGGCCGCCGCCGCCCGGGCTCCTCGACGAGCTCCGGCGGCGCTACGCCCTCATCGGGCGGTCGCCCCTGCTCGAGGTGACGCGCGCCCAGGCCGCGGCCCTCGAGGCGCGGCTCGGGGTGCCCGTGCTGGTCGGGATGCGGCTCTGGCGGCCATTCGTGGAAGACGTGCTCGTGGAGGCGGCCGAGCGCGGGCTCACGCGGCTGGCGGCGGTGCCGCTCGCGCCGTACAGCGCGGCCGTGTACGCGGCGGCGGCCGAGCGCGCGCTCGCGAGCGCGGCCGCGCGGCTCGACGGGCGGCGCGTCGAGCTCCGATGCGCCGCGCCGTGGGGCGTCGAGCCGGCGCTCGTCGGCGCCCACGCCGCGCTCATCCGCGCCGCGCTCGGCGGCGATGACGACGTCGCGCTCGTGATGACCGCGCACAGCCTGCCGTCGGCGGCGATCCGCGCGGGCGATCGCTACGAAGCCGAGGTGCGCGCCTCGGCGGCCGCGGTCGGCGCGCTCGTCGACCGCCCCTTCAGGCTGGCGTTCCAGAGTCAGGGCGCCGACGGCGGCGAGTGGCTCGGCCCCGGGCTCCGCGACGCGCTCGAGGCGGCGCGCGCGGCGGGCGCGCGCCGCGCAGTGGTGGCGCCGATCGGCTTTCTGGCCGACCACGTCGAGACGCTCTACGACCTCGACGTCGAGGCGCGCGACTGGGCCCGCGCGCTCGGCCTCGAGCTCGCGCGGGTGCCTGCGCTCGGCGCGCATCCCGGGCTCGTGGAGGCGCTCGCTCGGGTCGCGGAGCGTACGCTCGCCGGGCGCTGAGCGCGGCACGATTGCGCCGCTCGGAGCCGCACCGTAGCATGCGGCCCATGAAGCCGAGGCTCCGGTTTTTCGCGCTCACGCTGCTCGCCCTCCTGACCGCCTGGTCGTGCGGCGGCGGGGAGGGAAACACGGTCGCCGGCAACGGCGGTCACGGCGCCAGCAGCGGGACGAGCGGCACCGGGGGCTCGGGCACCGGGGGCTCGGGCACCGGGGGCTCGGGCACCGGGGGCTCGGGCGCCGACGGCGGGATCGATCTCGACGGCTCGCAGGGCGACATCACCGCGCTCACCGTCGAGCCCCCGAGCGCGCTCATCGCCGTCACCAACGGCGCGAGCGCGCCCGTCGACTTCAAGGCGATCGCTACCTTCGCAGGCGGCGGCACGGGGACCATCGCCGCGAGCTGGAGCTTCGATGACGCCGCCATCGCCGCGGTGTCGCCGGGCGGGCAGGTGAAGGCGCAGAACGCGAAGGGCGGGAAGGGGACGCTCACCGCGAGCGCCGGCGGCAAGACCGCCACCGCGAGCGTCGAGGTGCGGCTCGCCTTCACCGACAACGGCGCGGGGCTCACCCCTGCCGAGCAGGACGCGTTCAACTCGCCGGACGCCGCGCCGAGCGGCACGCTGCTCTACCCCTACGACCGCACCGTGTTCGCGCGCGGCATCCTGCCGCCCGAGCTGCAGTGGAGCGGCGGCGCCGCGGGCGATCGCTACAAGCTCAGCATCACGAGCAGCTATGTGAGCCTCACCGGCTACGAGACGGCCGATCCCCCGAGTCGCATGCCCATCCCGAAGGCGTGGTGGACGGCGCTCACCGAGAGCAACGACGGCTCGCCGGTCACGGTGTCGATCGCGCGGCTCGACGCGGGCGGCGTCGCCCACCAGCCGATGACCGAGACCTGGACCATCGCGCCCGGGAGCCTCCGCGGCACCATCTACTACTGGGCGGTGAATCGCGGCTCGATCGTCAAGATCAACCCGGGCGCGGACGCGCCGGTGCCCGCGTTCGATCCGGGGCCGTACACCGCGCTCGGCTCACCGCCGCCGAGCGCGGGCTATGGCGGGCAGTCGCCGCCCTGGGACAATAACGGCACGGGCGACCGGTGCGTCGCCTGTCACACGGTGAGCAAGGACGGCTCCACGCTGGTCACGCTGTTCAGCGCCTGCGGCACCTCCGGCGGGGGGACGTGCGGGCGCCCCTGGGGCGCGGTCGACACGGCGACCGAGACCATCACCAGCATGAGCGAGTACGTCCCGGGCGACGCCATCTTCAGCGCGCTCTCGCCCGACGGCAAACGGCTCGTCCACGACACCCTCGGCTTTCGCATGAAGCTCGCGGATCCGGTCACGACGCAGGTCATCCCGTCCGCGCTCGACGCGCTCTCGCAGGTCGCGAGCCCGCAGTTCTCGCCGGATGGCAAGCTGCTCGCGTTCGCGGGAAACTGCGTCGGTGCTTATCCGGTCGAGTTCGCGAGCTCCGACCTCCAGGTGATGGACGTCGACCTCGGCGCGGCGCCGTACTTCTCGAACCTCCGCCAGGTGGTGGCCGGCGGCGGGCAGGCGATCTCGTTCCCGAGCTTCACCCCCGACTCGCAGTGGATCGTGTATCAGCGGGGCGACTACAGCCGCGCGAACTACGTGTCGGGCAGCGGGACGGTCGACGCCAACGACGACCTCTTCATGGCCGACGTGGCCGCTGCGGCAGGCGAAATCCGCCTCGGCCTCGCCAACGGCGACGGTATGGTGAGCGCCGCCGATCTGAAGCGCAACTACGACCCACGCGTGAACCCGATCGCGGTCGGCGGCTATTTCTGGGTCGTGTTCGTGACCCCCCGCGACTACGGCAATCGCATGCCGGACGCCGCCGCCGGCGTGTTCCGGCACAAGCAGCTCTGGGTGGCCGCCATCGACGCCAACCCGAAGCCGGGAGCCGATCCGAGCCACCCAGCGTTCTGGCTCCCGGGTCAGGACCTCACCAGCATCAACATGGACGCGTACTGGGCGCTCGAGCCGTGCAAGCAGCAGGGCGGCTCGTGCAGCGAGGGCTACGAGTGCTGCAGCGGCTTCTGCCGCGATCAGGGGGGCGGCTCGTTCGCGTGCGTGCCGCCGCCGACCAACCAGTGCGCTACCATCGGCGAGGCCTGCACGACGGCGTCCGACTGCTGCGCGTCGTCGAGCCCGGTCGCCTGCATCGGCGGGTTCTGCGCGCTCCGAGGCCCTGCATGATCTCCCCGCTCTCCTCCGTCTCACCGGAGCGCGACGCTCCCGCGAACCCCACCATGTCGAAAGAGACTCCCCGGCGCCCCGCGCGCCACCGAGCGCGCGCGCGCCTCATCGCGTTCTTCGCGCTCGCGGCCCTCGTCGCCGCTTCGCTCGCTCAAGCCGGCTGCGTCAAGAGCTACGTCAACGCGAGCCCGAACCTCCGCTGGTGGCTCTTCTCGAACTTCGGCGCGCAGCACATCTGCCCGGAGATGTTGAAGCGCGGCGCCGGGCTCAAGCTCGCGCCCGGCGGAAACATCATCGGGCGGTTCTTCCCCGATCAGTGCCGGTACGAGATCAACGATCCGGCCAAGACGCTCGCCGTCCACTTCGGCGGGACGGGGTACGCCTGGACGCCGGTCGCTGGGCGCATGGGGTTCTCGGCCACCATGTCGGTCGAGTATCGGCCGGATTTCTACCTCTCCGACGAGGCCGTTTACGTCTGGGCGAGGTTCAATCGGCTGATTTACGGCCCGGACTTCAAGATCGGCTCGGTCGAGAACAAGGTGGTGGACTGGGCGGCGACCCAGACGCCCGCCGGCTACCTCGCCAATACCTTCGGCAACCAGCTCGTACAGAGCCAGCTGAGCAGCGGGTTCACGGTCGTGCGCTCGGACGAGGGCGACGACTTCTCGCTCGGCATCCTGCAGCCGCCGGCGCGCCCCGCGCATCCCTTCACCACCTCGGGCAGCGATCGCTACGTGTTCGCCAACGAGACGACCGAGGTCCGCTACGGCCAGGTGGATTTCCTCGGTCCGTTCGAGGTCGCAGACAGCGATCAGGCGCTCTTCCTCCGCTTCCGCGCGGCGGGGCCCGAGGTCGAGGCGCTGGTCGTGACGCGCGGCGCCGGTGATCGCTGGCGGGGCTCCCTCCAGCTCGGCGCGCCGCTCGGGCCGCCTCCGGAGTCGCCGCTCACGGGATTTCGGCTGCCACCCGCCGGCGAGGTCCGCCAGAAGCTCAAGCTCCAGCCCGGCCAGTATTACGTCGTCATCGACAATTCGGCCGCGGTGGGCCAGGTCGCGCCCGCGTGGAACCCGCTCGCGGTGGTGGGCGGCGCGACCACCACCGTCTCGTACACCGCCGAGCTCGGCGACGCCGACAGCTCCTTCTGACCCGAGCCCCCGAGGGGCGGGGTAGGGCGAGGCCGGGAGGGGTGCCGGTCCGTCGCGGCCGGCGACCCGCCCCGCCTCGCCGGCGATTTCGCGCAACCGGCGGGCGGCGGCGCCGATGGGGCGCGCACCATGGCGAACTCTGGCATGCGCGCTCGACTCCTCGTCTTCGCCCTCGCATCCTCGGCCCTGACCCTCGGCTGCGTCGCCGGCGCGCTCGACGGCCCCTCCGCCGGTGACGCGGCGCCCGCGGAAACCCGCATCGAGCGATATTGCACCGTGACCGAGTGCGAGCGGGAGATCCAGACCTGCTACAACGGGAAGTCGTACCACTGCGACGTCTGCCGCGAGACGTGCGGCGACCCCTCAGACGACTACGGGGCGTATTGCTGGGCCGAATGCAACGACTACTGCGACTCACTCTACCGCTCGTGCGAGCACCCGTGCTGGAGCGATAGCCCCTGCGCGCACGAGGGCTTCCGGATGATCGTGCCAGAGCACTCCGATGCGGAGCTGCTGCAAGCCTGCAAGGCTTTCTTCGAGCACGCGAACAACGACTGCGGCGCAGACGATTTGCCCTTTTGCAGCAACGTGAGCCGGCTCTACCGCCCAGAGGTCGCCAAGGCGTTCCGATGCGAGGCGCAGCTCGCCTGTGGTAGTGACGCCGCGAGCTGCTGGGCGGAGCTCGGGCTGGTCCCCGGCACCCTCGGAGAGGATCTCTGCGGGCTCTGCAACAACGGCTACGTGTGTACGCCCGAGAACATCGCCGCCTTCGACGACATCGACGGCATGCTCCTGCCCGAGGCCCATGACGCGGTCTACTCGTGCTTCTCCTCCGGCAAGACCTGCAGCGAGCTTTGGGATTGTATGGACGCCTTCTATCAAAGCATCAAGCTCATGCCCACGAATCTTCGCTGGTAGCGTCAGCGGCGCGCGCGCCGCTCGGGGAAGGCGCCCGGCGCCGCCTCGCGCGATTCCGCGCCGGACCGGCACCCCACCCCCGGGGCTAGGGACAGATCCCCGAGGTCACGTCGGGGAGGTTCACCTCGCCGAGGCCCGACCAGAAGCTGCCCTGGCTGACCGCCTCCTGGAGGTTCGCGTAGGCGTCCAGGCCGGGGATCGCCCCGCTGAGACCGTCCGACGCCGCGTCGCAGAGGCCACTGCCGAGATCGCCCGCCCAGTCGCCGATGCTGGCTTGCCCGCCGGCGATGATGATGGTCGCGGCGGTGAGCTTGGCGGCCTTGGTCTGCTCCAGCTTGACCCAGAAGCCGACGTCGGCGCCGGCCAGCGTGCCGATGTCGCCGATGAGATCCAGCACGTGATTGGTGGCGTCGAGGTTGGCGTTGGCTTCCTCTTCGATCGCGCCGCCCGAGCCGTCCGGCATCACGCCGATCAGGCTGCCGCTGGGCGTGTGGACGGCCCAGAACGCGAAGGGCGCGCCAGCGGCCGGCGCGACCAGCGAGTACTCCGCGGGCGAGAAGGGAGCCTCGAGCACGCTCCAGCGCCGTGAGGCTTCGGGGTCCAGCTCCGGGAGGGACTGGACCGAGCCCGGCACGAAGGCGGCGAGCGGCGTCGAGGCGAGCAGCGACCGCGTGCTGACGGGGTAGAGCGAGGCCTCCGCGCTGGCCACGTACGCGGTGCGCGCCAAGGAGCGCCGGAACGCGGCGGACGGGTCGGCGGCGGCGGTGTGCCAGACGCCGTTCGAGAACACATCCATCTGCCGCTCGAGCCCCTCGCCGAAGCGGACCTTCTGCACCAGCGCGGCGACGCGCGGCCCGTGCTCGAAGGTGAGCGCGTCGGCCGCGGCGGCGCCCGGCAGCGGCGCGGACATGGCGAAGAGCTTGGCTGGTGTGAGGTCGAAGCCGCGCTTGGCGGCGGCCTGGATGGCCGCGTCGTCGTTGGCGAGGAGCGCGTCGTAGGCCGGCTCCAGCGTGAGCCGCTCGCCCAGCCAGTCGTCGAGCCACTCCGAAGGGGTCACGCCCGCACCCTCGACCTCGAAGGTCACGCGCCCAAAGAGGAGCGCGCGTACGTCGTCCAGGGCGGCTTGCGGGATCTCGGTGTAGGCGGTCGTGAAGGAGCGCTCGAAGCCGGCCAGTGTGCGCGTCGTCTCGCGATCGCCCACGCGGAGCGTGAGGACGATGCTGGAGAGGGCGCGCACCGGTGCGGGCGTCGCCGGAACGTCGTAGCTGCCCGTCGCGGTGACCCGGCCGCCGTCGAGCTCCACCTTCACCTGTCGCGTCGCGGCGCCGGCCTGCGGCGCGCGGTAGCTGATCAGGTAGTCGTCGAGCGCGCGGGCAGCGATGAAGCCGTTGGCGGCCGCGATGGCCGCGCTCTTGTCCGCGGCGGTGGTCGCCAGCCCGCCCGAGAGCTTGGCGATGGCCTGGAGGCTCTGCATCGCCGGCGCCGCGCCGATCCCGATCCCGAGCACCGGCGCGCCGCCGGCGAGCTTGGCGGAGAACTCGGGCGTGAGCGCGTCGGTCGGGACGCCATCGGTGTACATGATGATCGCGGTCGGCTGCTCGGTCTCCGCGTCGGCCGCGGCCTGGTAGATCTCCGAGCCGCCCGCCTGGGAGGCCAGCCAGGCCACCTCCGCCTGGGCGTCGGCCAGGCTCGTGGCCCAACCGCCCGGCGCGAAGCTCACCCCAAAATTGATGGTGGCGACGCGCACCTCGGCGTTCGGAAA
This sequence comes from Polyangiaceae bacterium, assembly GCA_035063585.1. Classification (GTDB taxonomy): domain Bacteria; phylum Myxococcota_A; class Polyangia; order Polyangiales; family Polyangiaceae; genus JAPSGB01. Next base: position 15,519 of record JAPSGB010000058.1, on the reverse strand, counting down.
GGCCGCGTAGAGGGGCATGATGACCTGCGTGCCGAAATCCGCGGCGCCCGCGCCCAGGTACTCGGGCGGCAGGCTGGCGGAGGTGTCGGCGATGAGGAGGATGCGCGGAGGACCGGCCGGGTTCTGGGTCAGGGTCGCCGCGACCGGCTGACCGTCCTCGAGCACGCGGAAGGCATCGGCGCGCAGCCCTGCGACGTTCTTGCCGCCCGCGTCGAGCGCGGCCACGCGCAGGTCGATGCGACGAAAGGCGTCGCCGCGTACCCCGAGTGTCAGGCTCTGCGCGCGGGCGAGCGCTGCCGCGTCGCTCGCGCCCTGGCCGAGCGGCACCCCGCCGACCGTCACGTCGCCGTTCGGCGCGACGTCGATCACGTCCCCGCCCAGCGTGACCGAAGGGCCCAGGTGCGCGAGCAGATCGCGCTCTGCGTCGGTCACGTCGGCGCCGCTGACGCTGAGCACGGGGATGAAGCTCTGGACGTCGTCGAAGCGCGTCTGCGGCAGCGAGTCGTGGGCGACGCCGGGCGAGAACTGGAGGTTGATGCGGCGCCCGGCAACCTGGTCGGCGTCGTAGGTGGCCGAGATCAGCGGGAAGCGGTCGTAGGGCGCGTCGGAGCGTGAGCCCTCGACCGTGACCTCGATCTGCGGTGGCGCGTCCGGTGCGCCGGCGGGGCCCGGCTCGGCGGTGGTCGTCGAGTCACCGAAGGCCGCGCCCGGCACCACGGGGCTCGCGTATTTCCACGCGCCGCCCACCATCACGCGCACCAGCGGGATGTCGGCGACCGTGAAGTCGAAGCCGCCAGCCGCGCTGGTGACGAGCGCGCCGATCGAGGCAGCGAGCACCTGGGTCTCGGTCAGGTCCGGGTCGAGCGCGCTGCCGTGCGCCGGAGCGCTCTTCTTCAGCGTGTCGAGCCAGCTCTGCCGCGTTGGCGCGTCCGCGCTCGGCGCGAAGGTGCGCGCCACCGCGCGCAGCAGGATCGCCTGGCCGTCGGCCTTCGCCGGGTCGAGCGGGCCCGCGACCACCTCGGCCTCTAGCCCGGCGCGCTCGTAGAGTTCCCGCAAGAGCTCGGCCTTCTCGCGCGGCGTCCCCGCTCCGCCGCGCAGCGTTGCCCGGACGCCCCAGCGCATGGCGCTCGCCATGCCATACATGCTGTCGTCGGAGGGCGGGTAGGTGACGATCTGATCGCGAACGAACTCGAAGAGCTTGGCTGGATCCTTGGCCGCCACCAGCGCGTCGGCCTGGCCGATGAGGTGGTCAGGGCTCTGCCGGAGCGCCTGCCGCGCGTCGCGCCAGACGTCGAAGATCGCCTGAGCGCCCCCGCCGTCGGCCCCGCTCGCGCCGGCCGCCTCGGCGCCGCCGTCGGCGCCGCTCGCGCCGGCCGCCCCGCCCGTGCAGGCGCTCGCGCCCGGGCAGCGCGCGCTGCCGCCGTCGTGGTCGCCGCCGCAGGCCGCGGCGAGCCCCACCGCCAGCGTGCCCGCCGCCGCGAGGAGCCACAGCGTCCTCGATATCACCATGCTCCCTCGCCTCCGCGACGCCGATGCGTCATGGATCCTTTGATAGCTGGCGCGCGGCGCGCTCGCCAGGGCGAATCGACACGCCAGCGCACGTGCTCACCTGCCGAGCTCGAGCGGCACCCGCGCCTCAGTCTGCACCACGCTGCCGCGCAGTGGCCTCGGCCCGGGCGCGCGCTCTCGCGTCGCAGCTCGAGGCGCTTCCGCTCGTGCTCCGCTTCGGCCGTGGCAGCAGCGCTTCCAGTTGCTCACCCTCGGCGTGCTGAGCAACGACGACCACGCGGAGCTTCTCCAGTCGGCGCCCACCGCTTCACGCGTGAGCTCGGCTGCTTGCTCATGGCCGGGACAGTGCCTGCAATACGCAACCATCGCGCCAAAGCAGGCTGCGGAACACCGACCTCGTTGGCCGGTGTCGTCACCGTCATGGAGTTCGGCCCCAGCATCCTGCGCGTCACGGCTGCGCGAAGCCCATCCGAATATGGCTCGATGGCGCTGCACCCTGCTCGCCCACTGACACGGCGCAACCACACGCTACTCGACGGCGCGCGCGCGCCATTGGACGTCGAGTCGGAGGCGTTCATCCTGGACGCGGATCGAGAAGAGGAAGTCGCGCGCTCGCCGATTTGGTCTACGGGTCCGTCAGGCTCGCGAACTCTTCACGTCGCGTTGACCGCTCTCGTCGACGAGCGCGGCCGGGGCCAGCGCGGCAGCGCCGATGGCGCTCACGACGGTGTGTCTGCGCCAGGTGGTGCGGTGGTTAGCCGCGACCTCAGGGCCAGCGGCGGCGGACCTGGCGACTTGTGTCATGGAGATCCGCGGCCAGGCGGTCCGCTCGGTCGGCGCGACCCCGCACGCACGAGCCGCGTCGCCTCAAGGTGCGCTGCAGACGCCCGGCGACGAGGGCGAGATTGGCACCGCGCCGGCTTCGCACTTCCCGCTCGCGCAGTCGGCTGGCGTGAGGCAGAACGCTCGACAGGTCCCCGCGCGGCACTCGAAGGAGTCCGACACCCGCGCGGTCACCGCGCACTGGTACTGGTTCGAGCAGGCGTCCCCGGACGCGTCGACGAGACACACGTAGCCCTGCTTCGACGGCAGGAACCGGCAGGCCTCTCCAGCATAGCACTGGCTCGTGGCGGGCGTACACGTCGCGCCGAGATCATTGCAGCTCCCGCTCGAGGTGCAGGTCCCGCCGCCGGGGCAACTGCCGCAGGCGTACTGGTCGTCGCCGCCGCATCCCAGGCTGTTCGACTTGCCGCACTGCCGACCGGCGCAATCGGGGGTGCAGCACTGTCCACCCTCGCAGAGTTGGCCCGCGTTGCATCCGCCACCGAGCGGCCCGCAGCCGCAGCGCTTGAGGAGCGGGAGACACTTGTGGCCGCTCGGCGAGCTCGCGCAGTCCGCGTCGAGCATGCATCCGACACAGGCATTGCTCGTCAGATCACAGCGCGGCGTCGGCGACGCGCAGTGCTCGTCCTTGGTGCACTCGACGCAGCGGTCTCCGCCAGGCGCGCAGGCGCGGCCATCTCCCGACGTGCAGTCGGAGTCCTCCAGGCATCGGACGCAGCGCTGCTCGGCCGCGTCGCACACGGGCAGGTCGGCGTCGTGACAATCGGCGCTCGTGACGCAGCCGACGCAGGTCTCCACCGAGACGTCACAGGCCGGCAGCGCGGCGGGACAGTCGGCTGACGTCGCACAATAGTTACAGGCACCGACCGACGGAAAAGCGCGATGCGCCGCCACCAGCCCGGTCTTGCACGCGTCGTCACACAGGCTGGCCTCGGCGGCGGCGTAGCAGGTGCCATCGTTCCCGTAGGTGGCGATCACCGCGCCGAGGCCGGCTGGAGTGGTCGCTGCGGTGCACGCGATGTACGCGCTGCAGTGCGCCGTCGGGCCCCCGGCGTCGGTGGTCGAGCCATCGCTCGGTGTTGCCCCATCGCCGCCTCCGCCGTCGGCAGTGCCGGCGCCGGTCCCGCCCCCGCCGTCGGTGCCCGAAGCGCCGCCGCCGGCCATCCCGCTCGTACCCGAGCCGCCGCACGCCACCATGAGCGCCGCGAGCCAAGGCAAGCGCCACGGTGTGTTCATGTGCGCCGCGTAGCACTCTGGGGCGATCATTTCAACGCGACGCGAAGGCAGCGGCTCCCTGGGCTCGAGCTCGCGAGCCCGCTGGACGCCTGGCGTGTCAGCCCGAGCGTTCCCTGCACTTGCCTCAGGAAGCGGCCCATCGACGGCGAAGATGACAGCACCCGATCGCCTACGTCGCGCTGCCACAGCGGCGAGCGTCAGGCCGAGGAGCACGGCTGCTTCCGGACGGTCTCGTCTGCGGCGCCGCTCACGCCGCGAGCGCGCTCTCGGTGCTCGCTCGCGGGGCTGAACGCCTGCTCGGGAAGAGATGCGGGCTTCGGTATGATCCCGGATCCATTCTCCGCCCATCGGTACCTACCTTCTAGTGGGGCGCTGTCTCACGCCGTACGGACACCGGTGGGCCCTGCAATGACCGCCCGGCCGCCTGGACGTACGCGCTGGCCGGTGCTACTTGCTGGGGAGGGGCCGACGGGGGAGCTAGAGGAGGCAGAGCACCTATCGCAGAATCGGGGCCCTCGCCCTCGGCGACGTCGTGGGGTGCAGCGCGGTGCCCGCGCCGCTCGACGGGGCGACGACCGAAGGCGCGCAGCGCTTGGAGACGGGCGGCGCAGCGTGGGTTTGCAATCGCCCCCCCCGCCACGATAGGGAACTTCGGCCCACGCGAGGCCTTCTCGCTCGAGCGAGGCTGGCTGAGCGTGCCCGCGCAGCTTGACGGCTCGCGCGCGCCCTCGGACGTCGAGTTGGCGGCGTTCATCCTGGACGCCGATCGAGAAGCGAAGGTCGCGCTCTCGCCGATCTGGTCCGTCGGTCCCGCCGGCTCGCGCACCGTCCAGATCCCGCTGGCCGCGCTCGTCGACGACCGCGCCGGCGCGGGGCACGTCGCCACGGTGGCCTTCGAGCTCATGGACGCGGAGGGCGCGTCGGTCGGGTCGGACGCGGTGCAGCTCCAAGGCGGCGCGCTCGACACCAACTGAGATTCTGGAAAGGGGGCGAACGGTGTCGACCACTGACGCGCAGCGGCGTCCCGCGCGGGCGGCCTGGCTGGGCATGCTCACCCTGAGCGTCGCGGCGCTGCCTGGCTGCGGCGGCGGGAGCACCCCGCTGGACACCACCGGCGGCCCGTCCGTCGTCACGCCCGCGGCGGAGCCGCCGCGCTGCGAGACGCCGCTCTACCCTTTCACGCGGTCCGGCGTCGACACCACCTCGCCCACCACGCTGAAGGCGTGCGCGGTTTCCGACGGCGTCGCTCAGGACTTCGTGCGGTACGAGCTCGCCGGCGTTCCGGTGTGTAAGCACCTGGACCGATCCTGTCGACTGTTGGACGGCGAGTCGTGCACCCACGACTGCGTGCTGGATTCGGACTGCCAGGCTGGCAGCATTTGCGTTTGCATCGCGGGCGTGGCGTTGACCGCTGGTCGTCGCCTCGGCCCGGGAGTTTCGCAAGGTCCTAACCGTTGCCTCCCGGCCGCCTGCACCAGCGCCGCTGACTGCGGCGGCTGGGCCTGCGGGCTGAGCCATGACCCATGCGGCCTCGCGGACGGCTTCCACTGCTACAGCAGCCGCGACGAGTGCTCCTCGGACGCGGACTGCGACGGCAATCGGCGCTGCAGCTACTCTGGCGATCACTGGAAGTGTGAGACCCGGTTGTCCTGTGAGTGACCTACCTGCGAGCCTCGGGATTCTGCGCCGCGCGCACCTCGTGCGCCCGCCTTCGCGGCTCGGGGCGTGAGCAGGAATCGCCGCGCCGCGCGTCGGCTCATGGCCGAGCCTCGGGCGGCAGGTCCTCGGCGGGGCCGACCTCGAGGCCGGCGACGCGCCACGCGCCGCCGGCCGCGACGAACCGACACACCACCTGTCGGCGCTCGCGGTAGGCGCCCGTCGCGTCGGTGAAGGTGAGGACGGCGTCGGCCTGGACGCGCGCGGCGTCGCGATGCTCGGCGAAGCGGACCTCGACGTGCTCGAAGGTGAGCTCCGCCGTCTCGACGAGGGCGGGGAGCTCGACCGCCAGCGCGACGAGCCCCGCGCGCGACTGGCGCTCGCCGGAGAGCTCGGGCGCGCGGATCACCGCGTCGGGCAGGATGAGCTCGCCGAGCGCGCGCGTCACGCGGGCGGCGCGCCCGCTCGCGGACTCGCCGGCGATGGGGAGCTCCGCGACCTCGCCGAGCTCGCGGAGCCGGCGCGCGAGCACGTCCTCTTCACGGGTGCGAAAGAGATAGGCGAGGGCGCCGAGCGCGGTCGCGCCGGCGATGACTCCGAGCGCGACGCGGCGATCCACGCAGAGCTCGCACGCGGCTCACGAGTCGCGCGCGAGCCGCACGCGCCAGTCGACCGGGAGATCGAGGAAGCCCTCGAGACAGAGGAAATCATAGAGCGCGTCGCAGATGACCTCGCCCGTGTCGCTGAAGATGTGCGGATCGGTGAAGAACCGCACCGTCTCTTCCTGGAAGTGCTCGCTGTCGCTGGTGAGGCGCGCGAGGAGCTCGTCTCCGCAGAAGTTGACCATCATCTGCATGAGCAGCCGCTCCCACTCGCCGCGAAATTCGGGGAAGCAGTCGGCCTGCACCTTGTAGGCGACGCTGTTCGCGCGACGCGCGGTGCGCGCGGCGCGGACGGTGTTGCGCGCCATCGCTTCGGCGCGCGGGGGGATGTGCTGCTGCAGAAACTCGAAGAGCACGCCGGTGAAGATGGTCATCACCCGGTTCAGCTCGGGCGAGCGGCGGGAGAGGAACGCGACCTGGAGGTCACGCTCGATCTTGACGAGCAGCTCGAGGGTCGCGGCGCGCACCGCTTCGCCTTCGTACTCGAAGCCCTCGAGCTCGGCGCGGAGGCGGTTCTTGTAGCGGCCGAGCACGTAATAGACGCCCTGCTCCGGGTGATGAATCGTGCGCTCCTTGTCGCCCTTGGTCTTCTCGTGGAGCTCGCTCTCGAAGAAGAGCTTGGCGATCCGCTTGCCGACCGTCTTGATGATGGGCGTGCTGAGCGGCGAGCCCGTGTCGGCGAAGGCCCGCTTCAGGAGGCGCGTCATGGTCGCGACCTGCTGGTGCTCGATCTCATCGGGGGTGTGCGCGATGTGCGCCTCTTGGGCGGCCACCTCCTGCATCTGCTTGAGCTGCGCCACCACCTGCGCGGTGATGGCGTCGAGCTCGGTGTTGGTCTCGAGATCCCCCTTGTAGTGGACGATGCGGGCCTGCACCTGCTCGTTCAGCAGACCGAGCGCGCGGAGCGTGAGCTGCTCCTTCTGGTCCGAGCTCATCGCGCGGGAGGGGGGGCGGGGCGGGGGCTTCGGCGGAGCCTGAGGGGCGTCGTGAGACACGGTCTCCGGAGAATAGCCGACGCGGGTCCCGATGTGTGGCGGTGGAGCGCCCGGTCGGCTAAAAGGCGCAAGGAAGGGGCCCGAGCGAGATCCTCCGGGGCCCGGGAGCCATGATTCGGATGCGTCATATCTCGTTCGCTGCTGGGATCCTCCTCGCCCTCACCGGCTGCGTGCGCGGCCCGAACATCACCACCGACCAGCTCGAGCTGCGCCGGGTGGTGATCTATCGCAACGGGGTCGGGTACTTCGAGCGCGCCGGGCACGTCGAGGCGGACGAGGTGACCTTCAAGATGCGCCAGCGCATGGTCGGCGATTTCCTGGCTACGCTGGCCATCGTCGAGCACGGCGGCAGCTCGGTGCGCTCGGCATCCTTCCCGCTCGACGTCGACGACGACCAGCCCGAGCCGCCGCCCATCGATCCGCGCATGGAGAGTCTCCTGAAGCCGCTCCCGGTGCCGCCGGTCGACGACACCCCGGATCCCGAGAAGCTCCGCAAGGTCGTGCTGCGCCTCGACGGCGCCTCGCACGATCTCGTGGTGGGCTACGTCGCGGAGACGCCGGTGTGGCGGCCCTCTTATCGCGTGGTGGTCGGCGACGATGGCGCCGATCTCCAGGCCTGGGGCATCGTACAGAACCTCTCCGGCGAGGACTGGAAGGACGTGAAGCTCGCGCTGGTGGCGGGGGCGCCGCTCGCCTTCGAGTCGACGCTCGGCGAGCCGGTGGTGCCCGCGCGCCCGATCGTGACCGACACCGGCGAGGTGATCGCGGCGGTGCCGACCGGCGAGACCTCGCTCGCCGAGGCGCCCGCGACCGAGACGGACCGCTACGGCGGCGAGTCCGAGGCAAAGGCCGCCGAGCTGGAAGACGACTCGGACGGAGCGCCGTCCGGCGGGGGAGGCGGCGTCGGCCAGGGCATGGGTCGGGCCGCAGCGCGGGCCCCGCAGCGGCAGCTCGGGCCGGCGGGCGACCGCGCCGCGCCGCCGGCGCCGCCGATGCCCAAGCCGGTGGCCAAGTCGAAGACCGACCGCGTCCGCGCCGCGATGGACGAGGCGCGCGCGCGCGGGCCGAGCGCGCCGCGCAACCTGAGCGCGCTCGCGGCCGTCGCGGTCGACGCGGGCACCACCCGCTACGAGATCCCGACCGCGGTCACGGTGCCCGACAAGAGCGCCACCATGGTGCTCCTGCTCTCGAAGCGGGTGCCCGGGCAGGCGGTGTTCCTGTTCGCGCCCGACGGCGGAGTCCCGGACTCCGCCTCCCACCCGTTCCGCGTCGCGCGCTTCACCAACAAGACGGCCGGGCTGCTCGAGCGCGGGCCGATCGCGGTCTTCGAGAAGGGCTCGTTCCTGGGGCAAGGGCTGCTCGATCCGCTGCCGCCCGGGGCGACCGCGACCGTGCCCTTCGCGCTCGAGCGGAGCCTGGCCGTCGAGAGCGAGCGCAAGTACGAGCAGCAGGGCGCGCGCCTCCACTCGGTGGAGGCAGGGCAGCTCACCATCGAGCGGGATCAGGTGATGAAGACGCTCTACAAGCTGAAGAACGGCGGCGATCGGCTGGCGCGCGTGCTCGTGAAGCACCCGCGCGTCGGCGGTGCGCGGCTCTTCAAGCCGCCGGCGGGCACCGAGGACAACACCGGCACGGGCAGCGCGCTCGTACCGGTCGAGGTCCGGCCGCACGCGCGCGCCGAGCTCACGGTCGACGAGCGGCAGTCCACGCTCGAGTCGGTGGATTGGCTGAGCCCGCTCGCCGAAGAGGCGGTGCGCGCCTACCTCGCGGACTCACGCTCGAACCCGGAGAGCGTGAAGCAGCTCACGCTCGCCTGGCAGAGCCGCGAGGGGCTCCGGAAATCTACCGACGAGCTCGAGCAGTTGGTGACCGAGCAGCGCGAGCTCGAAAATGACTCGGACGAGACGCGGCGGAACCTCCGCGCGATCGAGAAGAATACCCAGGCCGCCGATCTCCGCGCCAAGCTCACCCGGCGTCTGGGCGAGCTCTCGACGCGCCTCGAGCAGCTCACCAAACGGCTGGTCGAGCTCCGGATGACGGTGAGCGAGCAGCAGGTCCGCTTCCGCGACGCCATCCGCGGCCTCAAGATCGCGGGCGCGCCCCCGCCGAAGGACTGAGCGCCGCCGCCGCGCTCAGCCGGCGACCAGCTTCTCGAGCTCGCCGCTCTCGAAGAGGTCGGTCACGATGTCGCAGCCGCCGATGAAGTTCCCGTCGACGTAGAGCTGAGGAACGGTGGGCCAGCTCGCGTAGTCCTTGATGCCCTGCCGGAGCTCGGGGTCGAGGAGCACGTTCACGTCGTGGTACTCGGCCCCCGCCCGCTGGAGCACGCTGGCGACCTGGGCCGAGAATCCGCACTGCGGGAAATGCTTGGTCCCCTTCATGAAGAGCACGATCCGGTGCGCCTTCAAGAGCGCCTCGATTTTCTCGCGCGTCGCGTCTTCCATCAAGCGTCTCCTTGGAGCTTCTTCCACGCCTCGGGCGTGTACGTCTTCAGGCTGAGCGCGTGGATGGGCCCGGCCATCGCCTCGCCGACCACGGCGTAGACGAGCTGGTGCTGCTCGACCATGGATTTTCCGGCGAAGGCCGGGCTCACGATGCGCGCCCGGTAGTGATCGCGCGTCCCGGTGAGGTCGGTGACCTGGATCTCGGCGTCGGGGAAGCCCATCGCCAAGAGCGCGTGGACTGCGTCCGGGTCCATCATCGCGGCGAAACATGCCGCAGCGTCACAATTCTGTCAACCGGGCGCTGGCGACGCCGCGCGGGCTCGTCTAGAACCGCGCGGCCATGAGCCGTCCGCTCGTCCTCCTCTCGAACGACGATGGCTATCGCGCCGCCGGTCTCGAGGCGCTCCGCGGCGCGCTCGCAGCCGAGGCGGACGTGATCGTCTGCGCCCCGGAGAGCGAGCAGAGCGCCGCGAGCCACTCGCTCAGCCTGCACCGTCCGCTCCGTCTGACCCGGCACGCAGAGGGGCTCTACGCGGTCGACGGCACGCCGGCCGACTGCGTCTACGTCGCGCTCCACGCAGACGGCCGGGTCCTGCCGCGCAAGCCGGATCTCGTCGTCTCCGGGCTCAACCACGGCGTGAACCTCGGCGACGACGTATTTTACAGCGGGACGGTGGCGGCCGCGCGCGAGGGGGCGCTTCGGGGAATACCGAGCATCGCGGCCTCGGCCGCCCACGGGACGGAGCGGTCGACGGCCGCCGTCGCGGTGGTGCGGCTCGCGCTCGCGCTCCACGAGCACCGGAAACATGCCCCGCTGCTCTTGAACGTCAACTTTCCGCCGGGCGCCGGGTGGGCGCTCCGGGCGACGCGCCTCGGTGCGCGCGTCTACCACGACAGCGTCGAGTTCCGCGTGGATCCGCGCGGCCGCGACTACCTGTGGATCGGGGGCAACGGCGTCTCGCACCGCCCCGTGGCCGGCTCGGACACGGAGGCCTACGACCAGGGCGTGGTCGGCGTCACGCCGCTCGTGCTCGACCTCTGGGCGCGCAGCGGGCAGGGCGCGCTCGAGCTCCTCATATCGAACCTCGACGCTCCGGGGTGACCCCGGGGCGGCGGCGTGGCTAACGCCGGAGCCGCGAGTCGTGGTAGTGACGAGGGCGCATGGCAGCTCGCAAGCGCTCCGCCGCGAAGCCCAAGAAGCCGGTGCCGGCGCGCCGCTCACCGACTCCGCGCGGAGTGGAGCGCGAGGTCCCCGCGAAGCAACCGTCCGCAGCGGGCAAGCGCTCCGCGGGGCCGAGCGCGGCGGCGCTCGATCCGCTCGGGCACGTGCGCCAGCGGGTCCGTGAGGTCCGCGATTTTCCGCAGCCGGGCGTGCTCTTTCGCGACATCACGCCGCTCCTCGCGGATCCGAAGGCCTTCCACATCGTGCTCGATCAGCTCGCCGAGCGGTTCGTCGGCGAGCACGTGGACGCCATCGTCGGGGTCGAGTCGCGCGGCTTCATCTTCGGCGGCGCGCTCGCCGCGCGGCTGAACGCGAGCTTCGTCCCGGTCCGCAAGGCCGGCAAGCTCCCGTATCGGGTCGATCGCGTGTCGTACTCGCTCGAGTACGGCGAGGCGGAGCTCGAGATGCACCGTGACTCCCTCTCGGAGGGCGCGAGCGTGGTGGTGGTCGACGATCTCCTGGCGACCGGTGGCACCGCGGCGGCCGCCGCCGAGCTCGTGCATCGCCAGGGCGCGTTCGTCAGCGCGTTCGCCTTCGTCATCGAGCTCGACTCGCTCGGCGGGCGGAGCCTGCTCCTGCCGACGCCCGTCATCAGCCTGCTCCGCTACGAGTAACGGGCGGGTGTCGAGGGGGAGGGCTCGTCGGGGCGGCGCGAAGCCGCGGCCGGCGCGACGCCGGAGCCGGCGCGATTGCCGGCCAGTTCGAGCGCGAGTAAGCTCGCGGTTGGGCTCTGCGTAGCCTTGCTTTTTTGGAGGGATGCACATGATGAAGCGGATCTGGACTCTCGGCGCGGTCGCGAGCCTCGCGGTCGCCAGCGCCTGGGCGTGTTCGAGCGGTCCCTCCGACATGAGCGAGGACGGCACCGGCGGGACCGGCGGCGTCCCGGCCGGCGCGGGGGTCGGCGACGCTTGCAAGAGCCAGCCCTGCCGCGTCGGGCTGAGCTGCGAGGACGGCTACTGCGCGCTCGGCCACAGCGTCGCCGCGGGGAGCCCCTGCACGCTGAGCGGCGAGTGTCAGGCGGGGCTGCAGTGCCTCGGCGGAAAATGCCTGGCCGAGGGGAGCGGCGCGGAGGGAGACGGCTGCCGCGGTGACGTCGACTGCCAGCAGGGCCTGCGCTGCACGCTGGTCGGCTTCGGCGCGGAGTGCCGGCCCGAGGGCACGAATGACGTCGGCAAGTCCTGCTCGACGAGCGCCGACTGCTTCTCGGGGCTCGCCTGCGCCGCGGGCGCGTGCGCCCCGACGCCGCCGGGCGCGCCATCGTTCGGCGTTCCCACGTGGCAAGGCGTGAGCTGCGATCCGCCGAACGCGGCCGGCGCGCGGGCGTATTTCGAGGTCCCGGGCGCTGCGGGCGCGCAAGAGGGCGATTTTTTCCGCCTCCCGTTCCCGAACGACGTCCGCGTGAAGGACGGCAAGCTCGAGCTCGCGGGCTTCCCGACGCCCGGCACCGAGCTGCTCGGCTTCGATCCCGTGAAGCGCTACGTCGACGCCATCACCCGCGACGAGCACGCCTGGGGGACCTACCCGTCGGTCATCTTCCGCTTCAGCGGCCCCGTCGACTACGACAGCTTCCGCGGAAAATCGGGCTCGAGCCCGGTCAATTTCATCGACATCACCGCGGGCACGCCCGAGTACGGCGCCAACGCCGGGCTCACCTGGTATGCGTCGAGCGGGCGGAGCAAGTACGTCTGCGAAAACTGGTTCGGCGTGCGCCGCCCGCAGGGCGCGCCGCTCACTCCCGGGCACACCTACGCCGTGTGGCTCTCCACCGCGGGCCGCGACGCGCAGGGCGCCGCCATCGAGCGCTCGGAGAATTTCCTCGCGATGCTCTCGGACACGGCGCCCACGGACACCGCGCTCGCGGCCGCGTGGGGCACGTTTCAGCCGTTCCGCTCGTACCTGACGGACAAGGGCATCGATCCGACCACGGTGCTCACCGCCACCGTGATCACCACGAGCCCGGTGCGCGAGCCGATGCGCGCGCTCGCCGAGGCCGCGCGCGCCGAGCCGACCCCGACCGCCAAGGGCTGGGTCAAGTGCGCGAGCGGCGTCACCTCGCCGTGCCCCCAACATGACGGCGAGCGCGGCTGCGGCGCGGGCGATCCCGCCTACGACGAGTACCACGCGCTGGTCTCGCTCCCCATCTTCCAAGAGGGCGCCGCGCCTTATGCGGCCTCGCCGGCCGGACGCATCGCGACGGCCGCGGTGCGTCACGAGGACGTGTGCATGGCGCTCACGGTGCCGAAGGCCACGATGCCGCCGAGCGGCTGGCCGCTGGTCGTGTACGCGCACGGCACCGGCGGCTCGTTCCGCGACCACGTCCGCCCCGAGGTGGCCGGCGCGCTCGCCGGCGTGGCCACGCCGAGCGGCGGGACGGTGAGGTTCGCGGTGCTCGGCATCGATCAGGTCGAGCACGGCCCCCGGCGCGGCGACTCGACCGACTCGCCGAACCAGCTGTTCTTCAACTTCGCGAACCCCGACGCGGCCCGCGGTAACCCGCTGCAGGGCGCGGTCGATCAGCTCTCGCTCGCGCGTTTCGGCGCGGCGCTCGACCTCGACGCGGCCGCGACCGGCGGCGACGCCATCAAGATCGATCCGGGCGCGCTCGTGTTCTTCGGGCACTCCCAGGGCGCCACCGAGGGGAGCCTCATCCTGCCGTTCGCGGACGAGTTCGAGGCCGCGGTGCTCTCCGGCAACGGTGCGAGCATCATCCACGCGCTCCTGCACAAGACGCGACCCGTCAACATCGCGGCGGCGCTCCCGTTCGTGCTGGCCGACTACGACGAGACCGGCGGGCTGCCGGGCGGGGAGATGCACCCGGTGCCGAGCCTGCTCGCGCAGTGGATCGACCCGGCCGATCCGCTCAACTTCGCCCGCGCCGTCGGCGCCGCGCCCGAGCCCGGGCACGCGCCGAAGAGCGTCTTTCAGACCTACGGGCTCGGCGACACCTACTCGCCGCCCGTGACGCTCGCGACCTACGCGCTCGCCGCGCGCCTCGGGCTGGTCGCGGCCGACCCGAGCGTCACGACCCCGGATGAGATCGGGAACCTCACCCCGGCGACCGCGCCGCTCTCCGGGAACCTCACGGTGGACGGCGCCGAGGTGACGCTCGGGGTCCGCGAGTACGCGCCGCCGGCGGGCAGCGACGGGCATTTCGTCATCTATGACGTGCCGAGCGCCAACGCCGACGCCGCGCGCTTCCTCGGCATGGCCGCGGCCGGCGAGGTCCCCCACATCGGGCAGTGAGCGGGGGGCGGGTCCGGTCGCCGGCCGCGCCGGACCGGCAGACACTGGGCACCTTACCAAACCATCGACGACGAATACTTTATAACCTAATAAACCGAATCAAGCGCGGGCGGCCGGGAACGCGAGCACCGCCGCGATGTCGTCGGCGCCCGCGGCGAGCATGAGCAGGCGGTCGAAGCCGAGCGCGTTGCCGCCGGCGGGGGGCATGCCCTCGCGCAGGGCGGCGAGGAACCGCTCGTCGAGCGGATACACCCGCCGGCCGTCCTCGCGGCGGCGCGCGCGCTCGGCCCGGAATCGGCGGCGCTGCTCGAGCGGATCGGTGAGCTCGCCGAAGCCGTTCGAGAGCTCGACCCCGGCGGCGTAGAGCTCGAAGCGCTCCGCGACCGACGCGTCGCCAGGCATCGGGCGCGCGAGCGCGGCCTGCGCGGCGGGGTACTCGGTGAGGAAGATCGGCCGTGAGGCGCGCGCGAGCGCCGGCTCCACCCGCTCCACGAGGAGCTCGAAGTAGCGAGACTCCTCGAGCAGGGTGGCGTCCCGGATCCCCGCGTAGCGCCGGAACGCCTCGCGCACCGTGAGCTGCTCGAAGGGCGGCCGCGCGTCGATGACCCGCCCTCGGTAGCGGAGCTCCGCGCGCCCGCTCACCGCGCGCGCCACCCGCGCGACCAGCCGCTCGGTGTCGCGGAGCACCTCGCCGAGCCCCGCGAACGCCCGATACCACTCGACCAGCGTGAACGCGGGCTCGTGGAGCGGACCGAGCTCCTCGGCGCGGTGGGCGCGCGCGATTTGATAGATGCGCGGCAGCCCGCCGACCACGAGCCGCTTCATGTGGAGCTCGGGGCTGGTGACCAGGTAGCCGCCCTCGGCGCGGAGCGCGTCGACGTACAGATCGACCCCGGGCGCCGGTACGCGGAGCGGTGTCTCGACCTCGAGGAATGATTCCGCGTGGAAATATTCGCGCACCGCGGCGAGCGCGCGCGAGCGGAGCGCGAGGCGAGGCCCCACCCCCTGCCACGCGAGCCGCGCGTGCTCGCCGTCGCCGCGCGGGAGCGGCGCCGGGTGCCGCTCGATGACGCGCGCGTCGAGGAGCCCGCGCCGGCTCGGACGCCCCTCGACGATCACCAGCTCGCCCGGCGTAAGCTCGCGGGTCTGGGTCGGGGCGGCGCGGAACCGCGCGGAGACCGCGCCGAGCGCGTCGGCGATCACCGCGCCGCCCGTATCGACGCTCGCGACGCGCCCCCCGACGCGGACGCGCGCGGCGCCGCGGGCTCGCGAGAGCTCGGCGGGCGAGAGCACCGCCCGCGAGCGTGCGCGCGCCATCCGGCTCAGCCCCCGGCGAAGAGGCGCGCGGCGAACACGGCGATCTGACCGCCCATCCAGGGGCCGAGCAGCGCGAGCGCGACCGCCACCACCACGAGCCGCGGCAGGTGCGCGATGGTCACGTCCTGCACCTGCGTCGCGGCCTGGAAGATCGCGACGGCGAGCCCGGCGAGCGCCGCGATCCCGACCACTGGCAGGGACACCGCGATGGCGAGCAGGAGCGCCTCTTGCGCGAGCCCGGTGAGGTGCGCGACCGGCATATCAGTGGCCCCCGGCGCTTCCCGACGCTCCGGCGCTTCCCGACGCTCCGGCGCTTCCCGACGCTCCGGCGCTTCCCGACGCTCCGGCGCTTCCCGACGCTCCGGCGCTTCCCGACGCTCCGGCGCTTCCCG
>JAPSGB010000057.1:0-24100 GCA_035063585.1 Polyangiaceae bacterium | reverse complement strand
TGGCGGCGCGGGCTCCGATGGCGGCGCGGGCTCCGATGGCGGCGCGGGCTCCGATGGCGGCGCGGGCTCCGATGGCGGCGCGGGCTCCGATGGCGGCGCGGGCTCCGATGGCGGCGCGGGCGACGCCGCGACCGGCGACTGAGCGGGGGCGACTCAGGGCGCTTCGGTGCGCCCGACGTAGCGAACCAGGACGTTCGCGACGAAGTCCGCGAGGATGCCGTCCGCTACCCGCAGCCGCCGACTCAGCTCGCGCGCGAGGTTCAGCACGATGAGGGCGTACGCCTTGAGGTCGTGGCGGTAGAGCGCGTCGAGGTCGGCAGCCGTGATGCGGAGGAGTCGCGCCGGCGCGAGCGCGCGGACCGTCGCGGAGCGCGGCTGGACGTCGAGGATGCTCATCTCGCCGAACCAGTCGCCGGGGCCGAGCAGGGCGACCCGCGCGTCCACGCCGTGCTTGCTGCGCTTCACGACCTCCATCTCGCCGCTCACCACGACGTACATCTCGCGCGCCTCCTCGCCCTCGCGAAAGACGAGCTCTCCGGTCGAGGGCGTGAGCGGCGCGAGCGTGGAGGCGAGGTGCGCCAGGATATCGTCGGAGAGCGCGCCGAAGAGCCCGATGGCGCGAAGCTCGGTGATGGTGAACGCCGGGTGCTCGGTCATGGCAGCGCCCTCCGCTGCTCGACGGGCGCGCGCTGGTCGGCCGCGACCCCGAGGAGAGCGTGCGCGGAGGCGACCGACGATTGGCGGGTCAAGGAGTTGCTCCGAGTGGGCGAGCCGCCGGGGCGCCTCGCGACTTCGCACCTTATCTCCGATTCGCGATGACGCAAAGGCCGCCTGGGCCTCAGGGCTCGTCGGTGTCGAAGTAGAGCGGCGCGCGTTCGCGGCAGAAGCGCTCGATGGCGGCGAGATCGGTCTCGGATAGATGTTGAAATTGGACGCCCATGCCGGGCGGCGCGTCGGGGCTGGCCGCGCGCGTCCAGCGCACGATGCCCTCCGCATTGACCGCGTGTCCGTCGGGGAGCGCGAAGAAGAGACTGATCGGGGTGCCCGGCGGCTTCGGGTGGTAGGTCGCGATGAAGACGCCGCCGGTCGAGAGATCCTGCGACAGCCCCGTGTAGAAGTTGGACTCGCTCGAGAGCCCGATGTCGGTCTCGACGAAGACACGCTGGCCGCGAGCGCGCTTGTCGCTGCCGTCGAACGGCGTCGGTTGGCGTGGCCTGCCGGTCGCCTCGGGAGCTGGCGGGATGGTCGAGGTGCGCTCGCCGCCCGCGGCCGCCAGATCGGGCAGCACGACCTCGCGTCGCTCCCGGCGTTGATGAATGCGCGCGACTGGATAGAGGAGCGCCAGGGTCCGCGCCACCGTCTCGGCGGTGGCGAAGAGCGCCGGATCCCCTTGCCCAGCGCGCTGAAGTGTCGCCAGTACCCCGCCGAGCCGCTCGATCGCGTCGGCGACTCCCTCCATCGAGTTGGCGATGCCGGCCTCGACCTCGTAGAGCGCGCTCGACGCGGCGGCGGTCTCGGAGATGATGGCGCCGAGTCCGCGCGGGCTCGCGGCCTCGAGGCGCTGCAGCGCGCCGAGCGCGTCGGCGAGCTGCTCGCGGGCGTGGCGCGCGGAGCGGACGGAATTCGACGGAACTGGCCCGCGAGAGTCCATGGTCAGGACCCTCGCCGGGAGGGGCGCGCGCGACGGCGCGCCGCGGCCGGTGTCGAGCTCTTCATGATCGATCCTCGAGCAGGCCGCTCAGACGAGCGCTTTCTCGAAGATCACGCGGGGCCGGGCGGGGCCCGCGTATTCTTCGACGTGCGTGGCCGTCCAGCCGGTGGCGCGGTGAAACGCGATCGAGCCCTCGTTGCCCGTGGTGGTGATCGCCTTCAGGCGCTCGCACCCGGCGCGGCGGCAGTCCTCCTCGAAGCTCTGGTAGAGGACCTTGCCGACCCCGCGTCGGCGAAAATCGGGATGGATTCCGACCAGGTGGACGTAGCCCGTCTTCCGGGGCTCCGGCACGACGAAGCCGAACAAGAACCCGACCATGACCCCGTCGTGATCGACGACCCGCGCGAGCGAGCCGAGCTCGTAGAAGAAGATCGGGTGCGCGAGCGCGCTGGTCGGCCCGCCCCACCAGCGGTCGATCACCTGGACGATGTGATCGTAGTCCTGCTTGCCGAGTTCCCGCGTGATCATGGGTTCTTCTCTGCCCGAGGAGGCGAGGCCCGAGCGTACCACGCGGCTCCGGGCAGGGCGGCGGGCAAATTGTCAGGCGCGCGCGGGAGCGCTGGTGGGCGCGCCGGGCTGGCCGCGCTGCCCGGCGTCGTGTATCTCCGTGGCGTCATGGCCGCTCCCGTTCGCATCGCACCGTCGATTCTGAGCGCCGATCTCGGTCGGCTGGCCGAGGAGGTGCGAGACGCGGAGCGCGGCGGGGCCGACTGGATCCACGTCGACGTGATGGACGGGCGGTTCGTGCCGAACCTCACGCTCGGCCCGCTGGTGGTCGGCGCGGTGCGGAGGGCGACCGCGCTCCCGGTCGACGTGCACCTCATGATCGTCGAGCCCGAGCGCTACGTCGAAGCGTTCGCGGAGGCCGGCGCGGACGTCATCAGCGTGCACGTCGAGGCGAGCACGCACCTGCAGCGCACGCTCGCCGAGATCCGCCGGCTCGGCAAGCGCGCGGGCGTGGTCTTGAACCCGCACACTCCGGAGGAGGCGATCCGCTACGTGCTCGAGGACGCTGATCTGGTGCTGGTGATGAGCGTGAACCCGGGGTTCGGCGGCCAGGCGTTCCTCCCCTCGGTGCTGCCGAAGGTCGCCGCGTTGCGCCAGATGATCGATCGCGCGGGCCTCTCGACCGAGCTCGAGGTCGACGGCGGCGTGTCGCCCGCGACCGCGCGCGCGGTGGTCGAGGCCGGCGCGCGCGTGCTGGTGGCCGGCTCCGCGGTGTTCGGGCACGAAGATCGCGCGGCGTCGATCGCGGCGATCCGCGCCGCCGCGCAGGGCGCGTGATGCGGGGGCCGGTGCTCGCGCTCGCCCTGCTCGCGAGCGCGTGCGGCGCGACCGGTGAGCCGCCGCGCGAGCCGGGCCGCGCCGCCGGCCGCGACGGACCGGCACCCAGGCCTCCGCGCGGGATGGACGCACCCGCGCCGGCGCGCGGTATCGACAGCTTCATCGCGCGCGCGCTCGAGCGGGTGTCGCGGGTGCGCGAGCTGCCGGCGCGCGGCCCGGTGCGCGGGCGGCTCGTGACGCGCGCGGAGATGATCGCGCTCGTGCGCGAGGAGCTGCGCGAGGGCACGCCCGCCGAGGTGCTCGCCGCGCAGACGGAGGAGCTCTTCGCGCTCGGCTTGGTACCAGCGGAGTTCGACTTCGAGGCGAGTCTGCTCGAGCTGATGGAGAGCGAGCTCGCGGGGTTCTATCAGCCGAAGACGAAGGAGATGATCCTCGGCGAGGACCTCCGAGGCGCGGAGCTCGCGGCCACGCTCGATCACGAGCTCGTGCACGCGCTGCAGGATCAACATTACGATCTCGAGCCGCGGTTCGCTTTTCGCGAGGACGCGTCGGACGAGCAGAGCGCGCTCCACGCGCTCGCCGAGGGCGACGCGACCAGCGCGATGTTCGACGCGCTGCTCGCGCCGCAGGGCCGTCTCGCCACGGATCTGCCGGACGCGCTCATCCGCTTGCAGGTGGGCGGCGCGGTGACGGCCAGCCCTGAGAACCCGCGCATCCCGCACATCTTGCGGACATCACTGGTGTCGCCGTACCTCGACGGCGTCGCGCTCGTGCACTGGGCCAGGCGCCGCGGCGGTTGGGCCGCGGTCGACCAGCTCTGGCGCGCGCCGCCGGCCACGACCGAGCAGCTCCTCCACCCCGAGAAGCTCCAAGCGCGGGAGCCCGCCGAGGTCGTCGCCGTCCCCCCGCCCGGCGCGCGCGGTCCGGCGCGCGTCATCTATCATGACGTGGTCGGCGAGCAGGGGCTGCGCCTGCTCTTCGGGGAGTGGATGCCCGAGCGCACCGCCGCCGAGAGCGCGAGCGACTGGGGCGGCGATCGCCTGGCGGTCTTTCGCGATGGTGATCGTTACGCGCTCGCGTGGCGGGTGCGCTTCGACACCGCGGGCGCCGCGGAGCGGGGGCTCGGGGCCTTCGCGCGCGGGTTGCTCGGCGGCGCCGTGGCGAGCTCCGACGAGGCTGGCGCGCGAGCCCAGCGGGGCGCGAGCTGCGTCGAGCGCGCAGACCGGGGGCCCTTCGCGGTCGAGCGGCGTGATCGCGATGTCGCGGTCGTGGCCGGTCCTTACGACCGCGCGTCACCCGTGAGAGGGGCCGGCCGCTGCCCGGACGCGCTCGACTGGCTCACCCGGATCTTCGCCGCGCGCGAGCCCTAGCTCGCCCGGCCAAGAAGCCTCCGGGGCCGGGTGTCGGAACGGCGCGGAACCCCTCGGGGCGAGCGCCGGTCGGAGGCCCGGCCCGTGCTCGCGCCAAGATGGCATGAATCGTGCTTATGGTCTTTTCGTCAGTTGGCCGGCAACTGAAACATTTTCCCTCCCGAATACGTTCTTCCCATGAGGCCCGTGAAGTCGCCCCGCAAATCCCCGGCTCAGAAGCCGCGTCCGAGCAGCCGCGTCGCGAGCGTGGCGGCGGGGGCGTCGTGGATGGCGTTGGTCGCGGCGACCACGCTCGGGCTCGGTCCCGTGCAGCGGGTAAGGGCGGAGATTTCGTCGGAATTCGGGGCGCTCGCGGACGGGGTGGATGGCGACGGGCTACGGCTCATCGTGCAGTCGTACACGTCGGACAGCGTGGATCAGGAAGGGCGGCGACCCGGCGAGTACGCCCGGCCGCTCGGCTCCTTCCAGCGCGCGGTGACCGCGGATGAGCTTCGGCGGGGGGTCGCGGTAGACGTCGTGCAGGTCGCCGAAGCCGGTGCGCTCGCGACGGATCGCACGGTCGTGGTCGCCTGGATCGAGCAAGGCCGGCCCGATCTCGAGTTCGACGCCCTGCGCGCGCGGCCCCCGGCAGGGGTCGCGTTCGGTGTGTCGCGCTCGGCTGGCTCGGATGAGCCTGCGCGAGTGGTGCTGCGACGGGCTCGCGGGTAGACGCAGAATGTGCGTCGCTAGCGCGCAGCGTTTGCTGGCGGCGCGAGAAATGCAGGCATCACGCGCGGGTGGTGAGCGTGCCGCCGCGGCCCACCCGTGGCGCGGGTGTCACGCGGCGCGACGCGGCGTGTCGCGGAGTTGCCTCACGGCGCGGACGCGCTCGACGAACGTTCGCCGCTCGGCGTCGGTGAGGATGCGCTCGCCGAAGCGGACCTCGAGATAGAGCTCGGTGAGCGCGAGGACCTCGGCGCCGATGGGGTGACCGAGCTCGACCAGCGCGAGCGCATGCGCGAGCGGTGGGGTCCCGACTTGGCGCATGACGCCGTGACTCATCATGGCGTCCTCGAGGGCGCGATAGAGCGCGACCACCTGCAGCGCCGCGAGCTGCTCGGGCGTGCGCGCGGTCGACTCACTCGTGGCGCGGCGACGCCGCCGGCGCCAGAGGTAGGCGCCGCCGAGGACCAGCGCGAGCCCGGCGAACACCTCGCCCGTGCGCGGGAGCTTGGTCTCGAGGCCGCTCTTGCCGCGGATGCCGCGGTACGTGGCGCGGACCCTGTGAAAGAGCGAGACCTGCTGCTTGAGATCGTAGCCGACGACATTTCGATTCCAGCGTTGGGCGCTCGCCTCGACGAGATCGCGGAGGAACGCCACGAAGCCGGTGATCTCGCTCTTGGGCGCGGAGTCGCCGGGCGGCGTGGGGTCGAAGCGGGTCCAGCCGCGATCGTCGAGGTAGACCTCGACCCACGAGTGGGCGTCGCCCTGACGGACCGCGTAGAAGTTCCCGAAGCGGTTGTACGTCCCGCCGATGAACCCGGTCACGTTGCGGGTCGGCACCCCGAGGGTGCGGAGCAGGATCGCCATCGCGGTCGAGTAGTACTCGCAGTGACCGCGCTTCGAGTTGAAGAGGAAGTCGTCGAGCGGGTTCGGCGCGGTTCCGGAGGGTGAGTCCAGGTTGTAGGTGTAGTCGGTGCGAAGGTGCGTCTCGATGGCCTTGGCGCGAGCGGCGCTCGACGGCGCGCCCTCCGCCCACTGTCGCGCGAGCCCCGCGATCCGCGACGGGAGCGCGGGCGGCAGCGCGAGGTAGCGCGCGCGGTCCGCCGCCGAGAGCGGCTCGGGTCGCGTGTCGGAGGGCCCAAAGAAGACGTCGTAGTGGATGCCGCGGCTGTCCTCGGTGACGTACTTGAGCTCGTCCTCGGGGCCGAGCAGGACGTTCGGCTGAGCGCCGAGCACCGCGGCGCCGCGCGGCGCGAGCTTGAGCGAGATGGTGTCGAGCGGAACGAAGAGGACCGGCGGCTCGATGGGCTCGAGATCGATGGTCATGCGCCGATCGCGTTGCGGGTCCGGGAACCGCTGGATCCGCACGGCCGAGCCGATCCGGTCGGCGAGGGTGCGGCGAGTCAGCGTGCGCGACCAGCTCCGGCCGTCGTAGTAGTCGAAGGCGGTGCCGCGGAGGTAGAGCGCGAGGCGCTCGGGCGGCGGGGTCGGCAGCCCCGGGTACTCGACGCGCATGGCGATGGTCGGGTTCGTGCGAAGCGTGCCGACGCCGCCGAGATCGACCTTGTCCGAGAAGCCGATCATGCGTCCGGGCGTCGACTGGTCGAGCAGGAGGAGCGAGAGCCCGACCCGCGGGAACATGACGAAGAGGAGCGCGGTAAATAGGAAGATCGGGACCGACAGCAGACAGGTGATCGCGAGGAATTTCTTGCTGATGACGCGTCGGCTGCGGAGGATCCGCGGGACGTCGACCGGGAGCCCGGTGCGATCGCGCGCGCCCTGCCGGTAATTGCCCTCGACCTCGCGGCGGAGGTGGCTGAGCACGAGCGCGCCGGGAGCGATCACCAGGAAGCCGAGGAAGCAGAGCGCGTAGGCGAGCCCGCCGCCGAGCACGGTGCCGGCGACCAGGTGCAGGAGCGCGAGCAGGATGACCTGCTGGTCGTGCGCGGCGCCGCGTCGGGTGGCGAGCCGGACGACCTGCAGACCGGCCGCGAATTCGATGACGAGCGGAAGGACGACCGCGCCGGTGAAGAGCCGGGCGAGCTCGACGAGGAGCAGCGCGAGCGGGCCCCAGGTGCCGACGCGGCGCATGAGCGACGCGGCCTGCCAGCGCTCCGGCAGGAAGAGCGCGACCGCCAGCGCGACGAGCAGGGTGACGCTCACCGCGCGCGGGAGCTCGCCGCTCGTGACCAGCGCGAGCAGCCCGAGCGCGGCGAGCGCGTCGGTCATGATCCGGTGGATCAGGCCGAACTTCACGTCGATGCTCCGGGGAGTGGGTGGGGATGGGCCGGCGCGGCCGGCGGCCGGCTCGCGCTCGGTGCGGCTTCCGGCGTGGGCGCGGCCACCACGTTCGGCGCGGCCTCGAGGAGCGCGAGGAAGCGGAGGAGCGGGTCGGCGCCTACGGTGGTGTCGGCGCGGACTCTCTCGCGCGAGCTGGTGCGAATGGTGACCGCGTCGCCGCGCCGGAGGTGCGCCACCGCGAGTGAGGCAAGATCACGGATTCGGCGCTCGAAGGCCGCGCTCCACTCTTCGGACGGCTGAGCGCCAGGATGCAGGTTGTCGAGCGGGTAGTCGACGTCGCGGCGCGTCTCGCGGCCCCGATCGATGAGCACCCGGGCGTGCTCGAGCGTGCTCTTGCGCCAGTAGATGTCGCGCGGATCGTCTCCTTCGCGCATGGGGCGCACGCCGACCAGCTCGTCGCCGCTTCCGCGCCCGAGCGCGGCGTCGCCCCCTTGGAGATGACCGGGCTGGACCGGCGGGAGCCTCACCGGATCGATCGCGGGGTAGATGATGAGCTCGCCGTCGGCGAGCAGCTCGCGCGACTTCTCGAAGAGGCCGAAGGGAAACCGCGTCGCCACCCGAAAGCCGATGTGTCGATCGCGCCCGCGGCGCGCCGGAGTGCGCCGGTAGGCGGCGACCTGCGCTGATTTCGGGCTGATCTTGAGGAAGAAGCAGCGCTTGTCGGCGGGCTGTCCGGCGCGAAGGTCTTCGATCTCGATCGCATAGGAAGGCGTCCGCGCCTTGTGATTGTAGACCTCGATCTCGACCAGGTGCGGGCGCCCGACCTGCGCGCGCGGTGGGAGCCGTCGGGTGACGCTGAGGTTGCGGAGGCTGAGCTCGCTCATCACGCTCGAGACGATGATGAGCGAGAGCAGCATCCCGAGTAGGAGGTAGAGGAGGTTGTTGCCCGTGTTGATCGCGGCCAGACCGACGCCGAGCGTGATGGCGATGAACCACTTGCCCTCTCGGGTGACCTTCAGCTTGCGGGGCAAGCGCAGCCAGCGGCGCGCGCGGGGAGCGGGCGCTGCGCTCGGCGCAGCGCCCGCGTCCGATGGGCGGCGGGCTCGCGCGAGGCGGGCCAAGTGCTCAGAGCGGGACCGGCACGCGCGCGACGACGTCGCGCACGGCGGCCTCCGCCTCCTCGCGGGTCGGGACGTAGCCCTCGGCGTGCGCCGCCAGCCGGACGCGGTGCGCGAGGAGCGGGACGGCGAGATCGTGTATGTCGTCGGCGATGCAGTAGCGCCGGCCGCGAAGCAGCGCGCGAGCGCGGGCGGCGCGCGAGAGGTTCATCCCCGCGCGAGTCGAGGCACCGAGCGCGAGGGAGGCGCTCGCGCGCGTGGCGGTGATGAGCGCCTGCAGGTAGGCGCCGAGCGCCGCGTCGACAGCGACGCGATCGACCTGGCGCTGGAGCGCGACGAGGGAGCGAGGCTCGAGCACGGCCGGCACGTTTTCCAGGCGGTCGAGATCGGGCTGGAGCATGAGCCGCGTCTCCACGGCGGGCGGCGGGTAGCCGATCCGGATCCGCACCATGAAGCGATCGAGCTGGGACTCTGGGAGGGGGAACGTCCCGGTGAAGTCCTGCGGGTTCTGGGTGGCGACCACCAGGAAGGGCTCCGGGAGCGGGAGGGTCTTGCCGTCGAGCGAGACCTGGCCGTCGTTCATCGCCTCGAGCAGCGCCGACTGGGTGCGCGGGCTGGCACGGTTGATCTCGTCGGCGAGGAGGATATTGGTGAAGATGGGGCCCGGGCGGAGCTTGAACTCGCCGGATTTCTGGTCGTACACCGAGACGCCGAGGACGTCGCTCGGGAGCAGATCGCTCGTGAACTGAACACGTCGGAGCTCGCCGCCGACCGCCTTCGCGAGCGCGCGAGCGAGCGTGGTCTTGCCGACACCCGGGACGTCCTCGATGAGGACGTGACCGCGGGCGAGCAGGGCGACCAGCGCGAGCTCGATCGCCGCGGGCTTGCCTTCGAGCGCCGACTCGACCGCCTGCCCGAGCTCGGCCAAGCGCTCGAAGGGCTCGGCGTCGAGGACGGTGGCTGAGGACGACATCGCGGGCATCGTAGCATGCGATAGATGTGGGACCGGCCCGGAACGATAGGGTTTGTGGCCCGTCCACGACGCCCGGTCGAACGGACGGCACAGGGGGGCTCGGGGAGCCGTCCGGGGCGAACGCGCTCGGTCGCGAGTTCGTGATATCGAGCGGTGGTGGAGCGCGTCGAGCGGGTCGTCGTGAAGGGGGTGACGCGGCTCTTCGGCGCCACGCCGGCGCTCCGGAGCGTGAGCGCGACGTTCCCGGCGGGGACCATCACCTTCCTCGAAGGGCCGAACGGCGCGGGGAAGTCCACGCTGCTCGCGGTCATCGGCACCACGCTCCGCCCGAATGGCGGCACGGTGGAGTACCCGCCGCTCGGCGACTCGCCGGAGCGCGCGCGTGCCGCGATCGGCTGGGTGAGCCACGACGCGCATGCGTATCGGGAGCTCACTGCGCGGCAGAACGTCGAGCTCGCCGCGCGGATCTACGGGGTCGAGCCGCGCGCGGCGTGGGAGCGGACGGCTGCGCGGGTGGGCGCGGAGCCACTCGCCGAGCGCGCGGTGGGCACGCTCTCGCGCGGCCAGCGGCAGAGGGTGGCGCTCGCGCGCGCGCTGGTGCACTCGCCGTCGGTGCTGCTGCTCGACGAGCCGTGGTCGGGGCTCGACGCAGCGAGCGGCGAGCGGCTCGAGGAGATCGTGCGGCAAGAGGCGGCGCGCGGCGCGGTAGTGGTGGTCGTCAGCCACTCCGCGGCGCGGGCCGAGCGCCTCGCGGGGGCGCGGGTTCGGCTCGAGGCGGGACGCGTGGTGTCGCGGAGCGGCTAGCGCGGTCACGTGGCGTCGCGGCGCGCGGTCGCGAGACGCGCCACGGTGTCGGCGAGCGGCGCGACGCTCGCGAGGTCGTCGGTGTGCGCGATGGGGACGGTGACGCCGAGCGCCCGGAGCTCGTCGGCGTTCCCGCCGGTGCTCGCGTCGGCCGGACGCGCGCGATTGAGGATGACGAGGTCCGGCGTCCGGCCGCGCGCGCGCATCGCCTCGAGGGTCGCGGTGACGTCGTGGATGACCCCGAGGGCGTCGGGCGCGACGAGCGCCCAGAGCCCGGCCGGCGCGAGCAGAGCTGCGAGCTCGAAGTTGGTCTCGGTGCTCGTGAGGGGGCTGAACACGCCCCCGGCGGTCTCCGCGACGGACCAACCCCCATCCGCCCGAGCGGCCGCGAGGGCGGCCCGAGCCGACTCAAAATACTGAACAATATCAGATAGATATAATGTTTTCCCGGCGAGGCCGGCGGCGCGGAAGGGCGAGACCGGCGCGGGGAACGCGTAGTAGGGGTGGGGTTCGGGTGGCTGGCAGAGGTGGCAAGCGGCCGCGAGCGCGGCGGCGTCGCTGTCGAGCGGCGGTCGAGCGCGGTCGTAGCCGGTCTCGATGAGCTTCACGGCGAGCACAGGCTCGAGCGGGTCGCGGTGGGCGAGCGAGCGGCAGAGGGCGGTGGTCACCCAGGTCTTTCCGACGCCGGTGCCGGTGCCGAGGACTACGAGGCGGCGCATGCGAGTGCGATGGCGCGTGCGAGCGCGGTGACCTGCTCGGCGGGCATGGTGGCGTGCAAGGTGAGCCGGAGTCGCGCGGTGCCGGGCGGGACGGTGGGCGGGCGGATCGGCTGGACGAGGAAGCCCTGCGCGCGGACCCGCTCGGCGACGCGGACCGCGCGCTCGTTCGAGCCGAGGAGGATCGGAACGATGGGGCCGGGGAGGTGCGGAGGCACCTCGACGTCCGCTGGGGCAAGCGTTTCGACGAAGCGGTCGTGGAGCGCGCGGAGGTGCGCGCGGGCGGCATCGTCGCGGCGAACCTCCCGGACGTTCGCGAGCGTCAGCGCGGCGAGCAGCGGTGAGCCGGCCGTAGAGAAGACCAGGGAGCGCGCGCGGTTCCAGAGCCAGGCGCGCAGGTTCGCGGCGCCCGCGACGAACGCGCCCTGCGCGCCGACGGCCTTGCCGAGCGTGCCGATGAGGGCGTCCGGAACCACGCCGGTGGCCGCGCACAGGCCCGAGCCGCTCGGGCCGTGGACGCCGAGGGCGTGCGCCTCATCGACGATGAACCCGGCCCCGGTGCGGCGGCAGAGGTCGGCGAGCGCCGGGAGGTCGGGCGCGTCGCCGTCCATGCTGAAATACGACTCGGTGACCAGCCAGCGGCGTCCGCTCGGTCGAGGCCGCGAGAGGGCCTGCTCGGCCGCCGCGAGGTCGAGATGGGGATAGATGGCGAGGTCGGCGCGGGAGAGTCGCGAGCCGTCCACGATGGACGCGTGGTTGAGGGCGTCGCTCGCGACGAGATCGCCCGGGCGAACCAGCGCGGTGATGACCCCGACGTTCGCGGCGTAACCGCTCGAGAAGAGCAGAGCCCGGGGGAGCCCCACCCAGCTCGCGAGCTCGCCTTCGAGCGCGTGGTGCTCGGCGCGGCTTCCGTGAATGAGCCGCGACGCGCCGGCGCCCGAGGTCGCCTCGGGGAGCGTTTCACGTGAAACAGTCCGCCGGCCATAGCCGAGGTAGTCGTTGCTGCAGACGTCGATGAGCTCGCTGGCGAGCTCGACCGGCGCCTCTACGCGGAGGAGCCCCGTCCGCTCGAGCTCCGCGAGCCCCTCATCGAGAAAGTCCAGCGCCATGGCGGCGTGCCGGTTCTAGCAGCCTGCGGCGGGCGGCGCGAAACAAGAAGGCCACCGCGCCCGCCACCACTCTCTCCGGCGCAGCGCGGTCCTCCTGCGGACGGGCTGAGCGCGCCCTGAACCTCGGCGGCTGGTGCCCACCTTCGACGCCGAACACGCGGCGCCCGCCGCCCCCTCCGCTGGCGTCCCAGGCGCGCGCCCGCCGCTCCGGTCCTCGAGCACTTCGGTCGACTGCTCGACGTCGCCCGCACGGCACGCGCGCTCCGCGCTGCTCCGCTCCCCCCCATCCGCGGGTCAAACGGGCGTGGACGTGCCGCGCACCCGACGGAGGACCACCCGGCGAGCATGACCTGTCCGCACCCCCGATTGCGCGCAAACAAGCTGCGAGCCGAACGTCGGGAGGACCGCCCCGCGAGCAGGGCCGGCCAGCGCCCCGGGGATGCCACGAGTCCCGATGCTTTCGCCGGCCTCTTCCTTCCGGCCCCGAGGAAGGGGGTCGGTCCAATCGCGGCCGGCGGAACACGTCTGCGCGGATGCCGCGCGCCGTCCCGAGCTCGCGCGCGAGCGGGTCGGTCCAATCGCGGCGGGCGGAACACGTCTGCGGACGTCTGCCCTCTGCATCGGCGCCACTGTCGGCCCGCCCGCCCTCGAAATCCGAAGGCGCGGCCACTCCGCGCCCGCCAGCACCCTTTGCTTGGCCCCGGCCCGCCCCCAACCTTCCTCCGACGGTCGGCCGCGGCGCGGCCATGCTCGCGCGGCTCCTCGGGTCCACGCCGGCCAGTCCGCACCCTTCCTCCGACCGTCGGCCGCGACCTGGCCACGCTCGCGCGGCTCTTCGGATCCACGCCAGCCCATCCTGACCCTTCCTCCGAGTGTCGCCCGCCGCGCGCGTGCCTGCGAGCTTCCTCGGGAGAGCTCCCGTGAGCCTCTGCTTCAAGACCCTCCCCGCCGGCGGTGATGTCCCGCGCCGCTCGGGAGACGCCCAAGGGCCTCGTGAAGCCGCACTCGGCCGCCGCCCCGAAGACGCGCGCCGGTCCTTCGCAAATATAAAAACACATAGTTCTATTCTAACATGCTGCATTTACAAGTGTTTCACCTCAAACAAATCGTCCGACGAGCTATGAATACTCATAGTATCCTTCGAAGCATGGGCGACGCGCCCCCGACGGCCTCCAACGCAGCTCGCGGCACCCCGATGCGTGCGCCTGCCCGCGGTCGTTACGATCGCGCCGCGAGCGCCGACGAGCGCTGTCACGCTCAGCGTGAACGCCTGCTCCTCGCGACGCTCACCGCGTTCGCCGCCGCGCCCCCTGCGCCCACCGTGACCGACGTCGTCCGGCGCGCCGGCGTCGGGCGCAACACCTTCTACGCGCACTTCGCGGATCTCGACGCCGCGCTCCTCGCCGCGGCCGCGATCGTGACGGGCGACGTCGAGCTCCGTGTACGCCGCGCGCTGGGTGACATCCGGACCCCCCTCGAGCGGCTCCGCGAGCTCGCGCGCGCGTGGCTCGCCGCGCTCCTGCGCCACCCGCGCGTGGCGCGCGCACTCCTCATGCCGCGCCTGGTGGAGGGTTCGCGCGCGCGGTCGCACCTCGGTGAGTCATTTCGCGTGCTCCTCACCGAGGTCATCGAGGCAGCCCGCGCGGACGCGGCGGTTGGCGCGCGCGCCAGCGCCGAGCGTGTCTCCGCGATGAGCGCCGCCGCGGAGCACGTCGCGCTCGACGCGCTCGACGGCGTGCCGCATCGGAGCGACGAGCTCGCCGATCTCTTGGTTCGCGCCTTTCGCTGAGCGCCGCGAGCGTTCCGCCGCGGAGCCGCCGCGCGCGTCGTCGTCCCGCGCGCTCGAGCGCAGCGCGCGTCCCGTCGCTGAGCCGCCGCGCGCGCCGTCGTCCCGCGCGCTCGAGCGCCGCGCGCGTTTCGTCGTCCCGCGCGCTCCAGCGCCGCGCGGGTTCCGTCGCTGAGCCGCCGCGCGCGCCGCGCGCGCCGCGCTCGAACGCGCAGCGCGTCCGACGGAGGCCCTCGCGACTTCCCCTTCGAGTCCCGCCCGACAGCTCCCGACTCTTGTCAACGGTGTTCTCGACGCCCCACGCCGCGCGCCTCGCGGGGCGCTCCGCGCCGCCTTCTCGCGCACTTGCGCGGTCTCTGCCCCGCGTGAGCCCGACCTCATTTCCATGCGCGGGGCCGGGTGCTAGCTTCGCGTGGTGATGAACCGCGCGCCGGTCGAGCTGCGGGTTGGCGGACAGAGCTACCGAGTGGTCGCCTCCGCCGATGAGGCCGAGCTGCGTCACCTTGCCGGCATCGTGGACGCGCGGCTCCGCGCGCTGGTCGGCGCGGGCCGCGCCATCACGCCGCAGAGCATGCTCCTGGTCGCGCTCGCGCTCGCGAATGACGTCGAGGAAGAGCGCGCGCAGCGCCGGCGCGTGGAGGCTCGCTCCAAGGAGGCGTTCGCCTCGCTGCTCGAGCGCATCGACGCCGCGCTCGAGGCCGCCGAGACCCCGGCGCCGCCGTCGATGAGCCCGCGCGATCCCGACTCGCTCGAGCCGTGAGCGCGCCGCTCAGTCGTCGCTCGGCGGGCCGCGCAGCCACTGATAGCCGAGCAAGAACGGCAGCGCGATCGCGAGCGCGTCGAGCTGCGCGCCGATGACGAGGGTCGTCTCGCGCGTCTCGCCGAGCCCATACTGCAAGCCGACCAAGAGCCCGCCGGCCATCGAGTAGCTCGAGTCGAAGTTGTAGCTGCGGGCGCCGACGAACATCCACCCGGAGAGCCCGGGCTCCCAACCAAACTCGCTCTTGCGCGCGTAGCCGCCGGCCGAGAGGCCCACCGGCACGAACGCGCTCACCGGCAAGAGCACGCTCGCGCCGCCCTCGAGGCGAAGGTCGTCGAAGCCCGCGGTCGTCACCGCAGCGAACGGCCCCACCCCGACGTCCGCGTCGCGCGACTGCCCGAGCAGCAGGTCGCCCCTCACCCCGTTATACCAGCAGGTGTCCTGCCACCACGAAGGCCGCGCCCCTCGTCCGCACACGCCGGTGAGCAAGCTCGCGTTCCACTGCGGGTCGGCGCGCGCCGCGCCGCTCAGCAGGAGCAGCGCACCGGCCACGCCGAGCAGCAATCCAACGCGCATCGCTCGGAGGTTAGCCCATCCGCCGCGCGCTCACGGGTTCAAGAGCGACGCCGGCGGCGCGCAAGCGGGATTGCCGCTGCACAGCCTGCAGTCCACCGCGACGTCTTGACCCACGATACAGGGCTTGTCGGTGGGCGGGTCGCCGGTGCAGCGGTTCGTGACCGTGGGATCCTTGAGCGCGTCAGCCGGGAAGCTCACCAGGCAGCCCGAGCAAATCTGGATCGGGAAGATGAACTCGCTCGAGGTGATGGAGGTGCCGCCGATGGTGTCGCCGGTGACCCGCACGCTCGCGAGCACCTGTCCGTTGCCCGTCAACGGCTGACCGCCGAGCTGGACGTTGCTCGCGCCGGGGATGAGATCGACCGCCACCAGCCCATACCCCGGCGCCTCGCCCGAGCTCGGATCGATGAAGCCGGTCGCGGTGGTGGTGAACGCGAACTCTCCGCCCGCGCCCCCGGGCGCCGACAGCGACACGACCGCGTCGCGGATCGTGACCCGGTTCGGCTCGGTTCGCATCTCGTTGCGCGAGCCGCGCGTGACGAGCTGGCTCCCGACCAGGAGGAACGCCGTGTACTTACCGGTGAGCGCCGTATCGAGCACCCCGTACGGCAGGTACATGTTGGATGGGTCCGCCTGGGGCGTGCACCCGGCCGAGTCGCTCGAGACGGCGCCTTGGATGAACAAAATCGTGTCGTTGTCGACACAGCCCGACGTCGACGCGAGCGCGCCAAACGTCAACAGGGCCGCGGAGCACAGGTGCTTGAGCGCAAAGCGACGCATTTCGACCTCGGGTTCCGGCGCCCGCGCCGAAGCGGGGCCTCATGAAACGAAGTCTATCGGGCCCCAGCCCAACGCGCCAAGATAACGCCAGTCGCCCCGCGCGCCCGCGCTGCACGTCCGCTCAGGCAAGTCTCCGCCGTCCGCCGTCCGCCGCGCCGCCGTCCGCGCTCGACGAGCCCTCGCCCCGCGTCGCCGGCCGCGCCGGACCGTCCCCAGAGGCACGCCCGGCCCGCGCGACGCATGGTTGCTCCAGCAACACAAATGTTGACGTATTGTCAGCCCGTCGTGGCCGGCGGCGCGGCACGGGGCTCAGCAGGCGCGGCGGGAGGGGGTTCGGTAGGCGTGCGGACCGCTGCCACGGGGCGTCTCGCTTCGCTCTATGCGACCCGGCCTACGCTTGCCGAAGAGTCGCCTCGTTTCCCGAGCCTAGGTGATCCAATGCCGTTCGGGACCGCGACGAGCGCGACGGGGCGCGCCCGCCATGCGGTCCGGACACCGTGGCACGCGCGTAGAAGTCAGGAATCGTTCTTGCTCAATCGTGACTCATGTGAGTTCCGCGCGCTGCGCCGCTGGAAGCTCCCGGAGGCGTCGAACCATGGCTATCGGCCGGAGCAGGTGCGCGCTCTCCGCTTGTGCTCGGTGCTCACACGATAAGCAAGCTTACACCGGAGCGCGGTGCCGCGACGGGCGTATCAGGCCCCAGGCAGCACGCCGCCGCGCGCGACCCCAAGGACGATTTCCTCATCATCAGCACCGACGGCAAGGGCATCGTGATGCGTCACGAGGACCTGCGCGAGGGCACGCGACGCGCCGCCGAGAAGAGCGGTCGCAAGCTCGAGACGCGCCTCACTCCCGGCGAAAGGGGCAACCGCAAGCGCATGGCGCAGGTCGCGACCGTGTACTCGATCGCGCCGTTTCCGCGCGGTCTGGCCGACATCCCGCTCTCGCTGCGCGACGCCGAGGAGGTCGACGCCAAGCGTCCTCGGCCCACCGACAAGCGCGTGTGGGCGAGCGTCGAGAAGACAGCGCGCCGCGTGATTCGCGACGCGTTCGAGGAAGCCCTTCGCCGCGATCCGAAGAGAGCTCGGCGCTGGGTCGTGCTCGTCGACGGTGAGCCGAAGCAACTCCGTGCCGTGAAAGCCGAGGCGCGACGTGCCTGCGTCAAGGTCACCATCCTCGCCGACATCGTCCATGTGCTCGAGTACATCTGGGCCGCCGCGCGAGCGCTGTTCGGTGGGAGCAACCCCAAGGCCAAGAAGTGGGTCGGCGATCGCCCCCTCGCGCTCCTCATTGGCCGCAGCGGCGGCGACGTCGCCCAGACGATGCGCTGGTGGGGGGCACGCGACAAGAAGCTCGACGCCGCCGGCCACGCCGCGATCGACAAGGCCTGCGCGTACCTCGCTGACCGCACGCGTACACGACTGCTCCGCCATCAGGACGCCCTGCGCGACGGCCTGCCGATCGCCGCGGGCGTCATCGAGGGCGCCTGCCGGTACGTCGTGAAGGACAGGATGGACCGAACCGGCTCTCGCTGGTCGCTGACCGGCGCGGAAGCCGTCCTGCGCCTTCGTGCGCTCCGCGCATCGAAGGACTTCGACGACTACTGGAGGTTTCATCTCGAGCGCGAGAAGGACCGCAACCACGCGTCACGCTACGAGGACGCCAAGATCCCTGAGCAGCTTCCCGCTCCGAAGCCGCGCCTCAGGAGGGTCAAGTGATCGATCTCGCTAGGATCCACCCACGCCGGAGAAGAGCCGCGCCCAACTCGGACCTCGGTCGACAAACCCTTGGACTCTTCGCTAGGTGAAGATGTATCGCTCGAGCTTTCATGCACGCTCGAGTTTTCCTGACACTCGCGCTCACCGGGCTAGGGGCCTTCGCGTGTGGGAGGATTGGTCCAGGCAGAGCCGCGCGGCCCGCCGGGGTGTGGGACAACGTCGTGAACTCCCCCTCGACTTCACCGCCCGGAACGACCCACTTCGAGAACAAGCCCATTTTCGACGACAAGGGCTGCACCATCGGGATTGGCGAATCCGGACGACTCCAACAAGCTGCTTGCAGGTCGCGTCGATGAGGATGATGCGGCCGGTCGTGACCGCGTGCTGTGTACTGGCCGCCTCCTTCGCGGCACGGACAGCCCGTGCCGACCGCACCGGGCTGCCATCCTACGCGCCCGCTCCCATCGAGCCCGGCGAGGCCGAGAGCTCGAGCGAAGCCAAGGTCTCTGCCTCCAAATTTGCGTTCGGGCTGTTCCCCGCGCTTCGCGCCGGCAAGAGCTGGGCGGAGTACTCTCAGGCGGGCCCCCAGGGCAGCACCGCCTCACAATCGAGCACGGTACTCGACCTCGACATGACGGGCTTGTTGGTGGTGCCGGGCGATCTGTTCGCCGTCGGGGTCGTCGGCGGGTACACGCTGACGAGCGAGTCGGAGACGGCCCCATCTGGGCTTGGGACGCTCTCGTACTCCGGCTGGCACGTGTCTCCCACGGCGATGGTCGGATTTGGCCGCCTCAGCCTGGCAGGTCGCGCCGGGTATCAGAGCACCACGGTCGACCTGGCGACGAGCTCCTATGATACCGAGGGCTTTCGCTTCGGCGGGGGCATAGCGTTCGTCCTCTACCAAAACTACGGATCGGATCTCTCGCTTGGCCTCGACGTGTCACGGATCCAAGCGGACGACGTCACGATCGGACAGCGCCGCGTCGGGCTGAGCGCGACCACGCTGACCCTGGGGTTGTCATGTGCGTTCCAGCCAGACGCGCTGGCGCTGTGAGCGCGTCGAGCGTCGCGGCGACCGACGCCGTTCACGCGACGACCCCGGCGCGCCTCGGTGGCGGGCGACGCGACGAGCGCGTAGGCAAATCGAGCGCGATTGCCAGTTTGCAGGGTCATGGGGCCACCCTTTCGCAGGGTCATGGGGCCAGGGAGACGATGGCCTCCGCGTCGTTCATCGCGCGGCGCACAGCCGCGGCCTTCCTTGGGTTCCCCCAGACGACCGACGGGCCCGTGTCGCCGATGACGGACGGGTGCCGATGCAGACGCGCCGAGACCGTGCTCCCGGTCTTCGAGAAGGCACCCTGCCGAGGAAGTAGCCATCGCGATGGCGATCCCGTCGGGATCTTCTTCGCGTTCGATCAGGCGGTCGCGCCGTAGTGTCGGCCGTGCCCCGGGCGATAGGCCGCGTCACTCGTGCTGCGAGACGATGAGTATCGCGTCGGCGCGTGCGAACCCGCTCGGATACCTGTAGAGGTAGTCCTTCGCTGCCGCGCGGTCGCGGTCGCCGTCGATGCCTCCGAGGAGCTTCATGCGCTCGGCGCGCGCGCTCTGCGCGAGGTGGCTCGCCGGATACCGCGCTAGCAGCCGCTCGAGCGCCGCGAGCGCGCCGGCCGCGTCGCCAGCGCGCTTGCTCGCGAGCGCGACCTCGAAGAGATCGTTCTGGGCCGCGAGGTCGGACGATCGCTGCGCGCGCGTGCTCACTGCCGCCGGGAGCGGCGCCGCTCGCGACGCCGTCGAAGAGGCGCTCTCCGCGCCCTTCCCGACCGCCCCGGCCGCGTCTGGAGCCGGCGCCTCTTCTGGCGGGGCGAGCGCCGCGTTCGTGCACCCGGTCGGCCAGACCCAAGCTTGTCAGATCTTCTGTGTAACTTGACGCGGTCAACGTAGCCGGTCGGGGTTGAGGGGTTGTCGTTGGTCAGGCGGACGGGAGGCGTCCTTCGAAGAAGACGACGAACTGGCCGAGCGCTTTGCTCCACTCGCGGGCGCAGCGGTTCCGCCGCTGTTCGATGTTGCGCAGCGGCAGGTAGAGCAGCTTCGTGACGGCCCCGTCGCTCGGGAAGTGGCCGCGATGGTGGACGAGCTTGCGGAGCGACGAGTTCAGCGACTCGATGGCGTTCGTGGTGTGGATGATGCGCCGGATGTCGGGCGCCCCGATCGATTCAACTTCGCCCCGCGCCGCCGGCCGCGCCGCGCTCGACGGGCCCTCGCCGCGCGCCGCCGGCCGCGCCGGACCGCCCCCAGAGGCACGCCCGGCCCGCGCGCCGCGTCGTTGTTACACGAGCATGAATGTTGACCTATTGTCAGCCCGTCGCGGCCGGCGGCGCGCTCCGGACGACGCGGGCTGCCCTGAAGGCGCTCGCGGGCGAGCGCCCGGCGCCGCCGAGACGCGCTCGACGCTCGTCAAGGAGAGGTCGGAGGCGCACTCCTCTGGAGCACCACGAGCCCACCGCACCCGAAGTTGCGCAGCCGGTCGACTTGAGTCGCGTCGAACGCTGTCTCGTCGATCGGCTCCTCGTCGGGACAGCGGTACTCACCGCCGCTCAGCCACAGGTGCTCCGACACGTTCAAGTAGAACACGCGCCCCTTCCGAAGGATGGCGCCGACGCCCCACGCCTCTCGATCGGCCGCCGCCGGATCGTCGGCGACTCCGAACGTGAACCCCCCCTCGAAATACGCGTACTCAGGGTCGGTGGAGGCTCGCTGCTGCGCCTCGGAGCGCGCGCGGAAGTCCCCGACGCAGGGGCTCGTCGTGAAGGAGATCCCCATGGATGGATAGCTGAACGACTGCCCGTCGGGCGTGTAGGTCAGCCGGAACGTCATGTCCGGGGCGGACTTGGGAACGAAGAACGGGATCGCCAGATAGGCTCCCTTCATCCGCGGGCGCCCCATGAAGCTCGCGTACACGCTGGCCCGCGCTCCGCCGGCCAAGAAGGCGCGCCCCTCGGCCTCGCCAATCCACTCGGGCCCCTCGAACCGATAGCGCGAGGCCTGATTCGTGGTGAACGCGCTCCCAAAAGGCACGTCCGTGCGAACCATCGAGCGATCGAAGCCCTCCTCCAGCACCGCCTCGGGTCGGCGAAGCCCGTAGTCCTCGCAGTAGCACTCGGCGTTGGCGAGCCCCGGGTCCTCCTCCGAGCTATCCAGGCACGGATCGGTCACGGTCGCGTCGGGGATGTCCCCGTCGGGGCGGCCCTCCCCGTCGAGCGCAGCGTCCGCCGCGGTCGACCCGTCACGTCCGCTCGTCGTCGAGTCGTCTCCCGCGTCCGCCACGCCGGGGCCGCTGGATGGCGGCTCCGCGGAGCAGCCGAGCCACGCCACCGAACACGCCACTGCCACTCTCAGCGCAAACTTCCCAGTCACGGTACTCCTCAATCCTTAGAGCCCGAGCATGCGCCGGATCTCGGCTATCGGCTTGCCCCCGTAGAGCGCCTTCGCCTGCGCGGCCGTCGAGAACGAGCGCGTCTGCATGCGATCGACGTAGAGCGTGCCCTCGAGGTGATCGACCTCGTGCTGGAGGATCCGCGCCGGCCACCCGCGCACGCGCCATGTCTGTGGGCGCGCTTGCTCGTCGAGGCCGCTCACCTCGACCTCGAGGCTCCGCTCGACGAGCCCCGCGAAGCCGCTCACGCTGAGGCAGCCCTCGAAGAACATCGCGTGCGCGTCGCCGAGCGGCGTGAGCACCGGGTTGAAGAAGACCCTGGTCGGAAATGGGGCGCGCTCGCGCTCGCGCCGCTCGACGGGCGTGAGGTATTTCTGGAGCTCCTCGCGGTCCTCGAGCACGATCACGCGGAGCGGCACGCCGATCTGCGGGGCCGCGAGCCCGACCCCGGGCGCCGCGCGCATGGTCGCAATCATCGTCGCGACGAGCTCCTGCATTTCCGGGCTCGGGATGCGCTCGGGCGCGACCTCTCGGGCGCGCGATCGGAGCACGGGGGCGCCGGTCTGGATGATGGGAGGGAGCTTCGTCGCGGGGGAAGGGGACGGCATGGTGGCGGCCGCGCGCGGAGCTGCCGCAGGCACGGTTGGCGAAGGCGCGCTCGCGCCACATGCGCCAACGGCCGTGGCGAGCGCGAGCAGCAGCGGCGAGCGCATCGCGCCGGACGATATCAGAGGCGATCCACCCCGCGGTAGCGGCTCCCGCGCGCGGGTAGCCTGCGCGCGCGCCGAGCCGCCACCCCGAGGCGCGCCACCCTCGAGCGGCTCGACGCACGTCGCGCCCTCCCGCCGCGCCTTCATCCCGGCTCCCCCCTCACCATCACCGCGAGCCTCCCGAGCTCGAGCCCGACCGCGCGCGCCGCACCGAGCGCTCGCGCGACCACGAACCGCGCGGCCAGCTCCACGAAGGCGTAACTGGAGCGAGGACGCCGGCGGGCATCAGCGCACCGCCGCGCGCAGGCCGTCCAGCACCCGCGGCCCCGCCTGCCCGCCCAGCACGCAGCCCACGGCGCGGGCGGCGAGGATCAGTTCCAGCATGCTGCCCTGCCCCGCGGCGATCAGCCGCGGGACATGAGCGCGATAGCTGTCCCAGGCCGCCGCCACCGACTCCGGCGCGGCGCGATGCGCGATGGCGCGGGCGATCTCGACTTGCGCGCCCTGCACGTTGGGGCCAAAGGCGCCATCCTCGGATGGCGCGGCGAGGTCGCCGGGCAGCAAGTCCCCCAGTCCCTCCACCGCGCCAAAGGCCAGATGCGCCCAGATGGCCGCGCGGCGGTCCTCCGCGGCCTCTAAATCGAACAGGCCGGGCAGCAGGCGCGGCGCGGCGCCGGCATCCACCGGCAGGCCGGTGGCCCGCGTCATTTCGGCCATGGCGATCAGCCCCAGCGCCGTCATCCCGGCCCGGGGCAGCACCCCCGCACCGCCCTGCGCGACCTGCCCAAGCCAGGGCGCCAGCGCCGCGATCTGCCCTGCGGCCACGCCCACATCGCCCAGAACCAGCGTAGTCGCGACTACCTCCGCGCAGGACTGGAAGGGCACGGCGAACAGCAGGCTCTCCGCCGATTTTCCCTCGAGGCGGCTGTGGAAATAGTCAAAGCCGCGCCGATCCGCGCCCGGGCTCGCGCCATAGCGGTCAAGAAGCGCGCTCCATGTCGTTGGAACCGGGGTCTCGCCGGTCATGGCCGTCTTCACGCGGGTTCCCATCGCGCCTGCCTAGCGTGCATTCTGAGGTGGTATCAGCCGGCGTCGCGCCTGTCGCCCCCCGGCGTCCGGCGCAGATGCGCCGTCGCCGCATCCAGCACCGCCTGCTGCTGGCCCTGCGTCAGGTCGCCTGAGCCCAGCGCCAGCGTCGGCGTATCCGCTGCACGGACCCCGTCTCGCGCCGGCCACGTAGCCGCCGCATGACGCCGGCGTGCACGCGGCGAGCCGATCAGTCCGAAGCCGGCTTCTCTTGCGGCAGCGGCACGGTGAGCCGTGCGATCTCGAGGGCGAGCTCGGCGAGATCGAGGCGGGAGCGGGTCTCGGCCCAGTAGCGCGGGGCGAACTCGAGGTAGCGGTCGCGCGGCCAGTGGGCGAGCACGCGGAACACCTCGCGCAGCTATGTCTCGGGATCGAGGCGGTGGCGTCGGTCGGACGCGAGCAGCGATGTTACCGCGCCGCGTAGTCGAGGAATTCGACTTCACCTACCAATCGACGCCGCGTCTCATGATGGTCGGCTCGCTCCTCGCACCCGACTTCGTGACCGAGGGCCGCCCCGCCATCCTCCTTGGCAAGCCCGGTCGCGGCAAGACGCGCCTCGCGAGCGCTGTCGCGTACAGGGCGCTGCAGAACGGATTCGACGCGCGCTTCGCCACCGCCGCCGGGCTCATCGATGAGCTCTCCGTCGCGAGCCGCGCCGGCCGCATGCGCGACGCTCTCGCCCCCTACTTGCGCCCACACGTGCTGATCGTGGACGAGGTCGGCTGCTCGAGCGGCAGCGCCGACGCAGCCAACGTCGTCTACCACGTGGTCAACGAGCGCCACATCAGGCGACGCGCGATGGTGTTCACCACGAACAAGCACCCCAAGCGCTGGGGCGAGTTGCTTCACGAGGGCGACCTGGCCGACGCCATCGTTGATCGTATCCTCGAGCGAGGTCGCCCCTACGCCTCGACGGCCCGTCCGTAAGGCTCAAGCACATCCCCGTCGACGAGCTCGCCGGCGGCGAACAGGTTGCGCCGGGAAACCGCAGAGTTTCCGGAATCGACGCCGCAGACTTTCCGGAACGCACATTCGTGACGCGTTCGGGGGACGCGGTAGAGCGCGGAGAGGCGCGGACGGGTCACGAAAGTGGGTTGTGCGGGGGAGAACGTCGATTCGTGACGCGTCTTGCGCGCGCGACGGCACGCGGGGCGCTCGGACGGCGTGGGCACGCGTCGCGAAACCGCGTTGTGCCGGAGAGAGCGGCGATTCGTGACGCGTTC
>JAPSGB010000056.1:0-24874 GCA_035063585.1 Polyangiaceae bacterium | reverse complement strand
GGGCCTCGTACACCGAAAACCCGTCCAAGAGGATCTGGACCGGCGGCTGCTTGCACGCGCTCAACCCCAGGGCGAAGAGCAGCAGCAAGAACAGACCGCTACCGCCGAGAGCCGAGAGCCGAGAGCCGTTCGGTACATCGAGTGTGTCCCCCTTGGATCCGCGAATAGCATTGCTGGCGATTCCTTGTCAACCGCCATCGGGGCGGCTTCCGACACGATGGGCGCCCGCACGCCGGTTCTGGTTCCGTATGGAACCTTGGTCCTGGCGCTGGAACCGCTCTGCACTGGACCCGCTCCGGCTGCTGGTCCGCCTCGCGCGCGCCTGCGCGGCGGGTCCGGCGAGCTCGACCCGCCGCGTGCATCGAGACCGCGCGCCGCCCTCGGCGCGTGGTTCCGCGCCGAGCCAACCCCCATCAGCCCGACAAGCCATCGCTCCTGCGACCGACTCAGGCTGCTGGCGGCGCGATGGACGCGGGCAGGATCGCCTCTGGCGACGCGGGCGACGCCAACGTGGGCCAGCGGATGGGCTCGTGCTCACACGGCCCAGTGGCGCGACTGCACGCTCACTTCGCGCAGCCGGCCCCCGCCGCAGATCACCAACACAGGCTGAACGGCTCGAATCCTGCCCGCTGCTTCGTCGCCTCGATCGATGAACGTCGCTGGGCCCGGCGCTCCGCCCGCGCGCTACACTCGGCGCATGGGTCGCGTCGTCATGCAGGCAGCCGACTTCCAGACCGTACGCGAAGCAGAGCGGTGCGAGACGGAACTCGGGGAACTCCGTGACGCCCACGCCCGCTTCGAAGAGCACGCTCCGCCACCGTGGAGCACTGATCGCTTGGCGCCACCGCGCGCAAGGAGAGCCCGATGAATCGGCCCTGGCCAGGGTTTACCATCGCGGCCACCGCTACCGAGGGGCGAGGTCACAGCGCCGTGCTCGGAGCAGGCCTGTCGCTGCTCGCAGCATGCGGCGGGGGCGGAGACGCCACCCCGCGCGCCCCGACGGCGGAGCCGGGTGCAGCGCCGGTCGGGTGCTACGCCGTCGAGCAGCCCGCTCGCAGGGTCACGCTCTGTCTTGGAGCGCCACGGCTTCCGTCTGGCCGTTACGTGCTCTACGACAGCGAGACCGTGCCCGGCGCGACCTTCATGCGCCAGTGCGACGGTCGGTACTCGAGCGACGGCGGCGCCGTTCGACTCACCGCCGAGAGCTGTAGCGGTCATACCTTCGAAGAGCAACGCGAGCTCGCCGGGGCGACCGAACCGCGGACCGTTCCCTCGGTGCGCGTTCGAATCCTCGGGCCGGCGAGTCTCGCCATCGTCATCGAGCAGGCTCCAGAGCTCGTGCTTCGTCGGACGGAGTGAACCGTCATCACCAGCGCCGGCACCCGCCGTTAGCTCACCGCGCTCCGCGAGCCGACCGAACCCACCACGCTCGCGCCCGCGCGCGGCCCGCCTGGGTTCGCGAGCGCCGCCATCGGCGGGAAGCTCGGTGAGCCCGTCCCGGCGGAGCGACTCGACACGCCCCGACGCGCGCGAGAGCGCCGCGGTGCGCCCGGGCCGCGGCGCGCCCACAAAGAACCAGCCGCCCGCCGCCGGCGAGCGCGCCCCAAGCCTGGAGTTGCCGCCGGCCCTGCGGAAGCGCCACCTGGACGCGACCGACGAGGAGCTCGACGCGATGGTGCAGACGTGGCTGGAGCGCGATGACTGATGTCCACGCGCTCGAAGATGGGCTCCGCGCCATCATCACGGAGCTTGGAGGGCGTGGTCGAGCCTTCGCTCTCGTCGGCGGGCTCGCCGTCTCGATCCGCGCCGAGGTCCGGTTCACGCGAGATGTCGACTTCGCGGTGCTCGTCTGCGACGCTCCTGACGCGGAGAAGCTCGTGCGCGAGCTCTCGGCGGCGGGGTATCGCCTCATCGCGGTCGTCGAACACGAGCTCGCGCGCAGGCTCTCGACGGTACGCCTCGCGAGCCCGCAGGGGGTCGTCGTCGATCTGCTGTTCGCGAGCTGTGGGCTCGTGCGGGAGATCGTCGCGCGTGCGGAGCCGGCGGACAGGATCTCGACGCCAAGCTCGATGAGCTACTCAGCGCGGTCGAAGGCGCATGAGCATCGGCTGAGCGCAGGCGCCGTCGAGCTCAGTCCCGCCCACCCGGCGCGCCGGCCGTGCGGCGGCTGCATGCATCGCCCTCTACCGCCGGGCACTCTGCGCGCACGCAGCGCTGATTCGTGTCGCGCACGGAGCCGTGGGCGTAGT
Organism: Polyangiaceae bacterium; assembly: GCA_035063585.1. GTDB lineage: Bacteria > Myxococcota_A > Polyangia > Polyangiales > Polyangiaceae > JAPSGB01. The sequence continues at coordinate 22,625 of JAPSGB010000056.1, read as the reverse complement.
CGTCCATGCCGATGACCTCGCCCCGACTTGGCCCCATGGGGTCGTAAAGTGGCACCCTGCCCCTTGCACCGGACCCCCGGCTGAGTACGAGTTTCGTATGCAGAAGGCGCGGGTGACGGTGACCGTGCGGCGGCAGCTGCTGGCCAAGGTCGAGCGGCAAGTGAAAGGGGGGCGGGCGAAATCGGTCAGCGCGTGGGTCGATTCCGCGATGGAAGAGAAGGCACGTCGCGAGGACCTTGCGGCCCTTCTCGCGGAGATGAGGTCCGAGAACGGTCCGGCCACGAAGCAGGAGGAGCAGTGGGCACGCGACGTCCTCGGTCTGTAGTGCTGGATGCTGGCGCCCTGATCGCCTTCGAGCGCAACGACAGGAAGGTGCGGGCGCTGATCGAGCTCGCGATGGCTCACGGTGTCCCGTTGCACTCGCCGGCGGGAGTCGTGGGTCGGGTGTGGCGGGACGGGAAGCGGCAAGCCCGTCTGGCGCGACTCGTCGGATCGGGGATCATCGAAGTGCAGGCGCTGGATCGCGAAGAAGCGCAAGCCGCTGGCGTGCTCTGTGGGCGAAGCGGGAGCAGCGACGTGATCGATGCCAGCGTCGCGCTCCTTGCTCGCCGGCATGCGGCCATGGTCGTGACGAGTGATGCCGGCAATCTGAAGCGAATCGACCCGAGGCTCCCGCTGGTGGAGTGCTGAACCGTTCTGCAGGGCTGTCCGCTCGTCACGGCATGCCACTGAACGACGGGTGAGAGTCCGCCGCGGGGTCGGTGGTGAGGCGCGTCGGCTCCGAGCCGTCCGCTGTCCTGACGTAGCTCGCGGAACTTCCGTCAACGGCGGACACGACGGCCAGCTTGGCTCCGTCCGAGCCCCAGGTAGGCTCTTCGTCAGCTTCGCGGCCCTCGTCCAGACCGCCTCCCCGCGCCGGCTCGCGGAGCGCGCGTGAGCGCGAGGCCCGTCGCCGGTTCGCCTCTCTCGGCGGGATATCCTAGACTCGGGACCTCGATGGCCGACCCGCTCGTATGCCTCGGTTGCGGAGGCGTGGTGGACGACGGGCGCGGCGTCGCTTCCGGTGAGCTCGCCTGCTCGTGCCCGCCGCCGAGCGTCGAGGCGGGTCGGGTCACCTGCCCTTCCTGCGGCGGGCCGCTCGCCATCGGCGCGCGCGCGTGCCCCTTCTGCCGCTCGACGATGGCCACCGCGCGGTGCTCCCACTGCTTCGCGTGGAACCTCGCGGGCGCTCGACACTGCCAGGCGTGCGGCGAGGCGCTCGGCAGCGCGGAGCTGGGCGCCGAGTCGCGGGGGCTCGCCTGCCCGCGCTGTGGCGGCTCGCTCTCCGCGCGGAGATACCAGGAGCTCGACGTCGACGAATGCGACGCCTGCGGTGGGTTCATGGTGAGCCCGCGCACCATCGATCGCATCGTTACCGCGCGGGACGCCGCCACCGGCCTCCGCCTCGCGCTCCCCTCGCGCCCGCTGAACCGCGAGGCGAGCGTGCGCTACATCCGCTGCCCCGAGTGCCAGAAGAGCATGAACCGCCAGGCGTTCGGGCGGATCTCGGGCGTGGTGGTCGACGTGTGCAAGGAGCACGGCGTGTGGTTCGATCCGGGGGAGCTCGGCGAGGTGCTCGCCTTCGTCGAGCGCGGCGGGCTCACGCGCGCCCGCGAGCGCGAGGAACGCGAGCTCACCGAGGCGGCCCGCGCGCTCCGCGCCGAGCGCATCGCTTCCACCGCCCCGGGACGCTCGCAGGAGGGCTCGCTCGGGCTCTTCGATTCAGGCGCCGGCGCGGCCCAGGCGAGCTTCATCGGCGCGCTCGCCAAGCTCTGTCGCTGAGCGCGCGCGCCGGAGGGCGCGGGAGCGCGCGATTCGTGCGAAGCTCACCCGGGTGACACGCTTCGTGCTCCTCTGCTCCTCGCTCGCCCTGGCTGGCTGCTCGCATGGCGGAGCGCCCGAGCCGCCGCCGAGGCCGCTCGCACCGACCGCGACCGCGCCGAGCCTCGCCGTGAGCCCGGCGCCCTCCGCCGCGCCGCCGGCCCCCGCCGCCCCCGCGCCGAGCCAACCCCAGACCCCGGAGGCGCGCGCGCGCGAGCTCGCGCACCGCCTCATCATCGTCGACGGCCACATCGACGTCCCCGAGCGGCTCGACGAGGGCCGCGACGCGAAGGGGAACCTCACCGAGGACGTCACCCAGGCGACCGAGCGCGGAGACTTCGATTACCCACGCGCGCGCGCCGGCGGGCTCGACGCGCCCTTCTTCAGCATCTACGTCCCCTCGCGCTACGACGGCGGCGGCGCGAAACGATACGCGAACCAGCTGCTCGATCTGGTCGACGCGCTCTTCGAGCGCGCCCCCGACAAGTTCGCGCGCGCCGGCAGCCCGGAGGAGGTCCGGAAGAACTTCGCGGCCGGCAAGATGACGCTCCTGCTCGGCCTCGAGAACGGCTCGCCCGTCGAGCGGGAGCTGGCGAACGTCCGCCATTTCTACGACCGCGGCGTCCGCTACATCACCCTCGCCCACGCGCGCGACAACCAGCTCGCCGACTCCTCCTACGACTGGCGGAGGAAGAACCGGGGGCTCTCGAAGCTCGGGGTCGAGGTGGTGAAGGAGATGAACCGCGTCGGCGTCCTGGTCGACGTGTCGCACCTCTCCGACGAGGCCTTCTGGGGGGTGCTGAAGGCGAGCGCGGTGCCGGTCATCGCTTCGCACTCGTCGTGCCGGGCGTTCACGCCCGGCTTCGCTCGCAACATGAGCGACGACATGATCCGCGCGCTCGCGAAGGCCGGCGGCATCATCATGATCAACTTCGGCTCGGGCTTCGTCGACGGCGAGATCCAGAAGGACGACGATCGGCTCGTGAAGGAGCGGCGCGCGTTCCTCGCCGAGCGGGGCGCGCGCCCGGGGAGCCCGGAGGAGCGCGCGCTGAAGGAGGAGTTCGCGAGGACACATCCGCACCGGCGCGCGACGGTGGAGCAGGTGGCCCGTCACATCGAACACGTGATTGAAATCGCCGGCGTCGAGCACGTCGGGCTCGGCTCGGATTTCGACGGGCTCGGCGACACCCTGCCGGTCGGGCTCGAGGACGTCTCGAAGTACCCGAACCTCATCCGCGTCCTCCTCGAACGCGGCCGCTCGGAGGCGGATCTCGAGAAGATCCTCTCCGGGAACCTCTTTCGGGTCTGGAAGCAGACGCTCGATTACGGAGCGGCCGGCGCCGGCCCGGCAAAGTAGCCGCGCGGACGGGCGCGGAGCGTTTCGGCCGGGCGGAGATCGGCGTAAGCTCAGGCCCTCATGCGACCCGCCGCCCTCGCCGCGACCGCGGCGCTCATGCTCAGCGTGTCGCTCGCGCGCGCGGGTGACACCTGGACCACGCCGTATCCGGGGCTCCGGTACCTCGAGCGCACCACGAGCTATCCGCGACACATCGTCGCCGCGCAGATCGATCTCTGCGCCGCCGGCGTCAGCGTGCGCGCCACCGCCTCGAGCGAGCGCACGCGGTCGACCTCGTCGTTCGCGAAGCTGGTGGGCGCCAAGCTCGCGGTGAACGCGGATTTCTTCTCGTGGCAAAACAATTACGCCACCTCCGGCCTCGCGATCGGCAACGGCTCGCGCTGGGCGGACACGAGAGACACCGGGGGACACGGCTTCCTGGCGTTCGGGCTCGAGCGGCTCCACCTCTCGCCGCCGGCCGAGGTGGTCGATCCGCCGCCCGCGTGGATGCGCGACGTGGTGGGCGGCAACCTGCAGGTGCTCACCGCGGGCGTGCCCATCGGATCGGACTCGGGCGACTTCTGCGTGACCCGGCACCCGCGCACGGTGGCGGGGCTCTCGAAGGATCACCGCACGCTCATCCTCGCCGTCATCGACGGGCGGACCTCGACCGCGGTGGGAATGAGGTGCACCGAGATGGGCGCGCTCATGAAGGAGCTCGGCGCGTGGGACGCCCTGAACCTCGACGGCGGCGGCTCGAGCACCATGTACCTCGGCACCCGCGGCGTGGTGAACCGCCCGTCCGATGGCAGCGAGCGAGTGGTCGGCAACCACCTCGGGATCCTCATCGCCGGCGGTGGCGAGCCCGGCTCGTGCGATCGGAGCTTCGAGGAGTCGGCCATCTTCGGCGACGCGCACGACTCGAGCACCACCACCGACGTCGACGGCGACGGACGCGCCGATCTGTGCGCCCGCGGCGCGGACGGTGTCTCCTGCGCGCTCTCGACCGGAGCGTCGTTCGCGACGCCCCTCGAGGGCCCGCGGCTCTCCGACGCGAACGGCTGGGCGGACGCCTCGAACTACGCCACCCTCCGGATGGGCGATCTGAACGGCGATGGGAAGGCCGACCTCTGCGTCCGCGCGAACGCCGGCGTGCTCTGCTACCTCTCGGACGGCAAGGGCTTCCCCACCCAGCTCGCCGGGCCGGCGCTCTCCGACGAAGACGGCTGGAGCGCCCCCGGGTACTACGGCACCTTCCGCCTCGCCGACCTCGACGGCGACGGGAAGGACGACCTCTGCGCGCGCTCGTCCAGGGATTTTCGCTGCTACCCCTCGACCGGCGCGGGCTTCGGCGCGGCGGTGACGCTCGACGCGATGACCGACGCGGACTACGGCGAGCCGGAATATTACGGCACCCTCCGCATGGGCGACGTCAACGGTGACGGCAAGGCGGATCTCTGCGCGCGGAGCGCGGCTGGCATCACCTGCTGGCCCTCGACGGGCACCGGCTTCGGCCCAGCGCTCGCGGGGCCCGGCTGGAGCGACGCGAGCGGCTGGGGCGCGCTCCCGTACTGGAGCACCATCCGTCTGGTCGACGTCGACGGCGACGGGCGCGCGGACCTCTGCGCGCGGGCGGCGAAGGGGCTCGTGTGTCACCTGTCGACGGGTACCGGCTTCGGCGACGAGATCGCCGGGCCCGAGTGGTCCGACGCGAAGGGGTGGTCCCGGCACCAATACTATTCGACCCTGCGCTTTGCCGACCTCGACGGCGACGGCGACCGCGACGCGTGCGCGCGCGCCGCCGCGGGCGTCACCTGCGCCCGGTGGAACGGGAGCGGGTTCGACGCGGAGGCCTCCACCGGCCTGCTCAGCAATGACAACGGCTGGGACGCGCTCCGCTTCTACTCGACCATCCGGTTCGCCGACGTGAACGACGACGGGCGCGCCGATCTCTGCGCGCGCGCGAGCGCCGGGGCCTACTGCTGGCTCGCCGACGGTGCCGCCGGCTTCGCGCCGCAAGTGACCGGCCCCGCCTGGTCGGACGCCAACGGCTGGGGCGCGCTCTCGCAGTTTTCGACCTTCCGCGCCGCGGGGCCCGCGTGCCGCGCGGTCGAGCTCTGCGGCAACGGCCTCGACGACGACTGCTCGGGCGTCGCGGACGACGGCTGCGGCGGCGCGGGCGGCGCGGCCGCCGACGGCGGCTCGGACTGGCAAGACGCCGGAGCCGCCGGTACCGCGGGCGCGGCCGGGCGAGGCGGCGGTGGGACCACCATGCCCAGCGCGGAGAGCAGCGCGGGCGGGAGCTGCGGCTGCCGCGCCGCGGGGCGCGGGCGCGAGCGCGGGAGCGCGGCCCTCACCCTCGCGCTCGGCCTCGCCGCCGGGGCGGCGCGGCGGCGGCGCCGCGTCTAGTCGCGGAGGGACGCCGGCCGCGCCGGACCGGCACCCGAGCTAACCGCCGGACTCGCCCGCGAGCACCTCGGCGACCGCGGCGACCACTCGCGCGCGCGCCTCGGGAAGCACCGAGAGATCTTGGCGGACCTCGAGCTCGAGCGCGCGCCGGCCCTGCTCGCGCGCGTGACGCTCGGCGGAGTAGATGAGCCCCTCGCGTCCCGAGTAGGGCTCGTTCATGCGGACGACGAAGCCCGCGCGCGCGAGCGCCTCCGCCGCCCGCGCGGCCAGCACCTCTTCCGTGTCGAAGATGACCCCGACCTCGACCTCGCGCACGCGCCCCTCGTACACGGGCGTAAACGAGTGCATGCTGAGGATGATCGGCGCACGCGAGCGAGCGATCTCGGAGCCTAGCACCTCATGGTAAGCGCGATAGTACGCCAGGCGGCGCTCGCGCTCGCCCGCGTCGATGCCCGCGTTCAAGGCGACCTTTCGCCCCTCGGCGCGGGCGCGGAAGAGCTCGTCGTTCGCCTCGTCGCGGTTCGGATCGATCAAGAGCCTGCTGAATCGGGAGAGCACCGCGGGCGCGCCGAGCGCGGCGGCCACCTCGCGCGCGAGCTCGGCGGCGCCGAGATCGTACGACCAGTGCGTGCCGCGGAGCCACGCGTCCTCCTCGGGCCACTGCCACGGGCTCGGGAGCCGCTCCGAGGCGTGCTCGCAACACACCACGGCGCTGGCCGTGGGGCTACCCAGGATGAGCTCGACCGCTTCTTCTCGCATGGCCGTCATCACCTTCCTCGGCGCGCGCGCGCGCTCACGCGCCGAGCGTGAGCGCCCCCCGCGGGCGACGGCCATGAGGTCAACGGGACGAAGCGTAGCTCGCCGGCGCGGGCGTGAACAGCTGGACGAGGAGCACCGGCCGCGCCTCGGCGATCAGCCCAGCCGCCATCACCACCGAGACCGCCATCACCGCCGCGTGCCGTCGCGGTGACCACGCGGCGATGGCGGACGACAGCCGCTCGGCGGCGCGCGCCGGCCAGGGACGGAGCCGCCAGAGGAGCTCCCGCGCCTCCGGGACCGCTCGCGCCCACGCGCGCGCGCGGAGCGGCTCACTCCACTCGCCGTCGCCGCCGCCGCCGAAGGGCGCGCCGCCGGACCGCGCGCCGCCGGACCGCGCGCCACCGAAGGGCGCGCTCGCCGCCACGCGCCGTGCGCCGTGCGGCTCGCCGCGGAGGCGGTCGTACGCCGCGCGGCGCTCCGGATCGAGCAGCACGCCGGCCGCGACGTTGAGCGCGGCCATCCGCCGCTCGGCCTCGTGGGGCTCGGCGCGCTCGAGGTCGGGGTGGGTGGCGAGCACCTTGCGGCGATACGCCCGGCGGAGCTCCTCGCGCGTAGCGCTCGGCGCGACGCCGAGGAGGACATAGAGATCGAGGTGCCTCAGTTCCCGATCGAGCCGCATTCCGTCCATCGACACCCGCCCGGGTAGGAAGTTCCCGAAAACCGGCCGGACCCCCGCCAAGGCCGAGAGCTGACCCGCGGCTGACCGAACCGTGACGAGAAATATTCTATGAATTCCAAATGCTGCAAGCCGAGAGGTACGCCCGCGCGGCGGACGAGCGGGTCGCCTGGGCGCGCTCCGTCCCCTTCATCCTCATCCATCTCGCGCCCCTCGGGCTCTTCTGGACGGGGGTACGTGCCGCGGATCTCCTGCTCTGCGCCGGGCTCTACGTGGCGCGGATGTTCTTCATCACCGCCGGCTACCACCGCTACTTCTCCCATCACGCCTACAAGCTCGGGCGCGCCGCGCAGCTCGTGATGGCCTTCGGCGGCGGCACCGCGGCGCAGAAGGGCGCGCTCTGGTGGGCCGGGCACCACCGCCACCATCACAAGTACTCCGACGGCCCCGAAGACATCCACTCTCCGAAGCGCGGCTTCTGGTGGAGCCACATGAACTGGTTCCTCTGCGAGAAGTATGATCGCACTCCGATCGAGCGCATCAAGGACTTCGCGAAGTACCCCGAGCTCCGCTGGCTCGACCGCCACCACCTGGTGCCGCCCGTCGCGCTCGCGGCCGCGGTGTATCTCGCCGGGGGCGCGAGCGCGCTCCTCGCGGGGTTCTTCCTCTCGACGGTGCTCCTCTACCACGGCACCTTCACCATCAACTCGCTCTCGCACGTGTTCGGCCGCCGCCGCTACGCGACCACCGACACGAGCCGCAACTCGCTGCTCCTCGCGCTCATCACCCTCGGCGAGGGCTGGCACAACAACCACCACTACTACCAGTCGACCGCGAACCAGGGCTTCTTCTGGTGGGAAATCGACGTCACCTATTACGTCCTCCGCGCGCTCGCGCTCCTCGGTGTGGCGCGCGAGCTTCGCACTCCGCCCGCGCACGTGCTCACGCGAAACCGCGTCCCCGCTCCCGCCGAGTCGGGCGCTCCGCTGCCGGCCCATCCGGCGCTCGCGGCGCCCATCGAGCCGCCCTGAGTCCGGGGCCGGCGGCGGCGCTCGTCGTTCCGGGCTCCCTGCCCCGCCCCGCGCGACCGCCGAGGCTCGACGCGAGGATGGGGTGCCGCTGCCGGCGCGGCCGGCGGCGCGCCCCGGACGCCCGGGCGCACGCGGGGGTTCCCTCTCACGGCCGAACGCGGCAGCATCACGCTCGAAGGAGCACGGCATGGCACACGACGACCATCAGGCTCGGCACGCGCACGGCTCGAGCAGAGCCGGCTCGGATCTGGGGCTCTCGTTCATCCTGGTAGTGGGCATCGCGGGGCTCCTCGCCTGGGCGACCGCCGGGCGCGGCGACGCGCCGCCGCCCCGCGCGACGCCGGAGGAGCCGGCCATCGCCGAGGCCGAACCGCAGCCGAACCGCTTGCCGCCGCCCGCCGCGCACGGCGTCGCCGCGCCCGCGCCGGCGGCGCTCGGAGAGGGGAACCCCGCTCCGGGCGAGAGCGAGAGCGCCGAGGCGCCGCCGAGCGAGCCCGCGCCCGAAGCTCCGCCTCCCGCGAGCGCCGAGTCGATCCCCGCGGAGGTCACCAGCGCCGCGCCGAGCGCCGCGGCCGCGCCGGCGGAGGTCGCGAGCGCCGCGCCGAGCGCCGCGGCCGCGCCGGCGGAGACCGCGAGCGCCGCGGCCGGCGGCGAGTTCGACAAGCTCGCCGCCCTGAAGGCGCTCGCCGCGAGCGGCGCGGCCGCCGCGCGCTGCCGCCAGGGAGGCGCGCCGCCCGGCGCGGTGGCGGTGGTGGTCACCTTCGGAAACGACGGCCGCGTCGCGAGCTCGCGCGTAAATAGCGGCGCGTACGTCGGCACGCCGACCGCGCGCTGCATCCTCGAGAAGATCGACCAGACGACGGTGCCCGCGTTCGGGGGCGCGCCGCGCTCGCTCGGCACGCGCGTGCAGCTCTACTGAGCCGCCGCCTCGCGCAGCCGGAGCGCGCCGCTCATGCCCGCGAGCGCCGCGGGCGTCCGCCGGCGGAGCTCCGCGCCGAGCGCGCGCGTGAGCCGATCTCGCACGTCCGAGCGGAGCCGCACCGCGAGCGGCGCGCCGGTGGCGTCCCCGTGGACCGTGAGCCGGCTCTGGCAGAGCGGCGCGCCGCTCGCCGCGTCGTGGATGACGAAGAGCGCGTCGAGCCGCCCGGCGTCCCACTCGGCATGCCGGCGCTCGGGGCGGTGGAATCGTCGCGGCAGCCCGAAGTCGAGCACGTGGTAGACGCCGAGGTAGCGACGCCGCTCGAGCCACTCGGCCTCGCCGAGCGCCTCGCCGGGCGCGCGCTCGGGAGCGATTCCCTCCAGCGCGAGCGCGAGCTCGGCCGGCTCCGGCGCGATGAGCGCGCGGGTGACCACGAGCGGTAGGACGTTCTTCGCGCCGGGGCGCTCGTCCACCGCGGTGAGCGCGAGCTCGAGCGCGTCGCCCGAGCCCGCGGCGCGCAGCCGAGCGTCGTCGCAGCGCTCGTCGTCGAGCTTGCGCGGCAACGGGAAGCGACGACCGAGCCCCTCGCGGAGCCGCGCGGCGAGCCGCTCCGCGCGCGCGCCGGCGACGCGAGCATCGGTGGGGCTCGCCGCGGGCGCGGCGGGCGACCGCACGGCGCGCGCGAGCGGCTCGGCCGAGCCCGCCCGGCGACTGAGCGCGTCGCAGGCCGCGAGAGCCAGCGGGAGACAGAGCGCGAGCGCGGCGCGGCGCATCCCCGAGCAAGACCCGAGGCCGCGCGAGTCGGGCAACTTCCTTGCGACGCGGGCCGGAAGCCTGCCGCCGCGCGCGCACGCCCGGCGCGGTTCCGCGCCGGACCGACAACCCCCCGGAGCTGCCGCATTTCTCTTGTCGACTCGCCGGCCCCTTGTGCTAGAAACCGCCTCCGACCGCTTCGGGGCGGTAGTTAAGTTGGTTATAACGCCGGCCTGTCACGCCGGAGGCCGCGGGTTCGAGTCCCGTCCGCCCCGCCAGTATCGCTTCGACATTTCGCTGTGGGAAAAGTGGCCGCTCGGGCGCTCCGCGCCGCCGGCCGCGCCGGCACTTCGCGCGGCTCTCGGCAGGGTCCGTCGTCGAGGATGTCGAACTTCGGAGGCGAGCCGGGCTCCTGGCGCGCGGCGAGCCCGTCGCATAGGCTCCCATCCGTGATGGCGCGGAGTGGGCGGGCGCTGGTCGTGGTGGGCGCTCTATTGGCGCATGCCGCCTGCGATCATCGAGCCGCTTCCTCGCAGCAGCAGCAGCCGAGCGCACACCGCGCCGCGCCGGCGCGCGACGCGGTGCGGGAGGCCGTCTTGCGGAGCGTGTGCCACCATTCGCCCTGCGGCGGCGACAGCGCCGTGGTGCGGATCTACCGCGGGCCGGACGGCGCGGTGCGCAAGCTCTACCGCCTCTACGGCGCGTGCGCTCACTCACCGGGGCTCTACTTCGACCCGGATGGCACGCTCACCGACACCATCCCCGAGCGCCCGGTGGTGCCCGGCTCCGCGGAGGCCAAGGCGCTCGAGCAGCGTCACGCGCGCCAGGTGGGCGGGCTCACCCTCGCCGAGACGCTCCGCTGCGGGGGCGGCGTGCCGGCCCCGCCGTGAGCGCCGCGCGGCCGCGGCCGGCGCGCGTCGCGAGCGCCGGCCGGCAGGAGGTCGCGCGTCCGCGAGCTGCTAGGCTCGACCGCGATGGCGATCTTCGAACCGGTGCTGCTGGCGCTCGCGCGACGCCAGGTCCGGTACGTCATCGTCGGGGGCGTCGCCGTCGTCCTGCAGGGGTACGCGCGGCTGACCGCCGATCTCGATCTGGTCGTCGATCTCGAGCCAGCGCAGGCGCTGAGCGCCGTCGAGGCGCTGCTCGCGCTCGGGCTGCGCCCGCGAGCGCCGGTCGACGCCCGCGGATTTGCCGCGCCGGCGGTACGGCGCTCGTGGATCGAGGACAAGGGGATGCGAGTCTTCTCGTTTTGGGATCCGACCGATCCGCTCCGCGAGGTCGATCTATTCGTCGAGCACCCGATCCCCTTCGAGGATCTCTTCGCGCGAGCCGACGAGCTCTCGCTCGGTGGCACGACGGTGCGCGTCGCGAGCATCGACGATCTCATCGCATTGAAACGGCTCGCCGATCGCGCCGAGGATCGGCTCGACATCGAAGCGCTCGAGGTGATCCGGGAGGAGAAACGCCGTGACCGAGGAAGCTGACGACGAGGGCTGGGGGAGCTTTGCGGCCACACGCCGTCGCAAGTTTGCGCTCGGGCTGCGGGTGCCGGTCGAGCGGCGCCTCGCCTGGCTGGAAGAGGCGCTCATGCTCGCGGCGCGTTCCGGCGCGCTCGACCGGCGACGGGCGCTCCGCGCGCGCGAAGGGCGTCCGGCGCCTCGCCCTCCTCGACCATGAACGACGCCCGGCTGGAGGTCGCGCGTCCGTGACGGGATCGGGTCCGCCGGAGCCTGCCAAGGGGCGTGGATATTCTGGCGTTCGAGCTGCGCGCCTGGTGTAAGGTGAGACGCTATGAAGCTCTTGACTCTCTCCGTCGTGCTGCTGGCGTCGCTCCCGCTCCTTGGCTGCGGAAAGGCGGGCCCGCTCAAGGCGTCCGAAGTCGCGAAGAACGCCTCGAAGTACCAGGGTCAGAAGATCTCCGTCACCGGGATCTACAAGCAGGGCTTCTCGAACGGCGGCCGTCCCGCCGACCCTTGGGCGGTGCTGCTCGCGGACGAGCCGGCGTCGAAGGACACGGTCGCCTGCCTGGTGCCGTCCAGGGTCGACATCCCGGGCAACTACCCGAAGCTCGTCGCCGAGGGCACCGTCGACGCCCCGGCCGGCGGCCGCGTCTATTTGAAGGAATGCACCTACCAGGTCGAGAAATGAGCGGTAGGGCGGACCCGCCGCTGACCTGACGCTCCGCGCCGTCATCGATCGAGCCGCGCGGCCTGGAGCTCCCGAGCGGCGCCGCGCGGGGCGGTCGATGGTGCCGCCACCGCCTGGGCGTCATGCCGAGACGAGAGCTAGCTCACCAGCGTTCGAGCCCCGCCCGCTCCGCCGGTCGCGCCCGCGCGCCGCTCCCGCCGCCGCGCAGGCGGCGCGCCCCTCAGGGCGCGAACGGCCGATACTCGAGCCCGAAGGTCGACGCGACCGCCGCGTTCGTGACCTTGCCGCGGTGGACGTTCACGGCGCTCACCAGCCGGGGGTCGCGCGCGGCCGCGTCCGCGACGCCGGCGGCGGCCAGCTTCAGCGCGAACGGCAAGGTGACGTTGCAGAGCGCGTAGGTGCTGGTGCGGCTCACGGCGCCCGGGATGTTCGCCACGCAGTAGTGGACGACCCCGTCGACCACGAAGGTCGGCTCACCGTGGGTGGTCGGGCGGGTCGTCTCGACCGAGCCGCCTTGATCGACCGCGACGTCCACGATGACGCTCCCCGGCTTCATGGTGCCGAGATCTGCGCGCTCGACGAGCCGCGGCGCGCGCGCCCCCTCCACCAGCACCGCGCCGATCACGAGGTCGGCCTCGACGAGCTCTTGGCGGATGGTGTGGCGGTCGGAAAACAGGGTGACGACGTTCTTCGGCATGACATCGTCGAGGTAGCGGAGCCGCTCGACGCTCACGTCGAGGATCGCCACCGTCGCGCCGAGCCCGGCCGCCATCTTGGCGGCGTTGCTGCCGACCACGCCGCCCCCGAGGATCGTGACGTGCGCCGGCCGCACGCCCGGCACGCCGCCGAGCAAGACTCCCCTGCCCCCTTGCGGCCGCTCGAGGTACTTCGCGCCTTGCTGGATGCTCATCCGCCCCGCGACCTCGCTCATCGGCGTGAGCAGCGGCAGCCGCCCCGCCTCGTCGCGCAGCGTCTCGTAGGCGACCGCGGTCGCGCCCGAGTCGATGACGGCGCGAGTGAGCGCCTCGTCGGCCGCGAAGTGGAAATACGTGAAGATCGTCTGCCCCGAGCGGAGCCGCGGGAGCTCGGCGGGCTGCGGCTCCTTCACCTTCACGACCAGCTCGGCCTCCGCCCAAATCTCGGCGCCCGCGTCGACCAGCGTGGCGCCATGCCGCGCGTAGTCGTCGTCGGAGATCCCGCTCCCGAGGCCTGCGCTCTTCTCCACGAGCACCCGATGCCCGCCGCGCGTGAGCTCCTCCACGCCCACCGGCAGCATCCCGACCCGATACTCGTGCGCCTTGGTCTCTCTCGGAACACCTACGATCATGGGGGCACCTCCTGGTGCCGACCTCATGTCATGACTTCGCGACGTGGCAACCCGGTCCATGACGGAAGTCGCGCGCGCGCTGGTGGTGGGCGGGACAGGGTTCGAACCTGCGACATCCGGCTTGTAAGGCCAGCGCTCTACCGCTGAGCTACCCGCCCATGGGCGCCTCTCTATAGCGGCTTCGCGCCGCGCCGGCATCCCCTCTTCCAGCCGCTCGCGCCGCACGCCCGCCCGGGCGCCCGCGCAGACCTCGGGGGGCCTCTGGCGGGTGCGGCGCGGCCGGCGGCGGGCCCGCTCAGGCGCCCGGTTGCTCGCCGGGGTGCGCGCCCGCGCCCGGCGCGGGGACGAGCCGGGGCTCGTCGGCGCCCGCGTCACCCTGCCACACCTCGCCGTTTCGGTACTCGAGGAACAGCCGCCGCGCGCCGAAGAGCCGCGACGGATCCTCGAGCACCAGCGCCTCGCGGAGCACGTCGTCCATATGGTCGACCAGCACGATGCGGAGCGCGCGCAGCACGCGGCGAGGGATCTCGCGCAGATCCTTGCGGTTGTCCTTCGGGATGAGCACGGTCTTGATGCCGTTGCGGTGGGCGGCGAGGAGCTTCTCCTTGAGCCCACCGATGGGCATCACCCGCCCGCGCAGCGTGATCTCGCCGGTCATGGCGATGTCAGAGCGGATCGAGGTGCGAGTGAGCGCGCTGGCGATGCTGGTCGCCATGGTGACGCCCGCGCTCGGCCCGTCCTTCCGGATGAAATCCGGGAAGTGCACGTGCACGTCGATCTTCGAATAGAACTCGGGCTCGAGGCCGAGCACGCCCGCGCGCGAGCGGATGTAGCTCATGGCCGCCTGGGCGCTCTCCTCCATCCCCTTCTCGAGGAGCCCGGTGATGACCAGCTTGCCCTTCCCGGTGACGACGCTCACCTCGCAGTCGAGGATGTCCCCGCCGTAGTCCGAGACGGAGAGGCCGTGGGTGAGCCCAATCTCGTCCGCCTCTTCCTTCTTGCCGAGGCGATACTTCGGCACGCCGAGGTACTTCGGGATGTCCTCACCGCGGATCTGGTACGCCTCCTTGGTGCCGTCCTTCACCACCTCGAGCGCGACCTTGCGGCACAGGCTGGCGATCTCGCGCTCGAGCGAGCGGACGCCCGCCTCTTTCGTGTAGTGGTGGATGACCGTGCGGAGCGCGCTCTCGCTGATCTCGAGCGGAATCTCCTCGAGCCCGCACTCCTGGCGCTGGCGCGGCACTAGATACTTTAGCGCGATGTTGAGCTTCTCGAACTCGGTGTAGCTCGAGAGCTGGATGATCTCCATGCGATCCTGGAGCGGCACCGGGATCCCGCCGAGGGTGTTGGCGGTGGTGATGAACATCACGTCCGAGAGGTCGTAGTCGACGTCCAGGTAGTGGTCGTTGAAGTTGTGGTTCTGCTCGGGATCGAGCACCTCGAGGAGCGCGGCGGCGGGATCCCCCCGGAAATCCGTGCTCATCTTGTCGATTTCGTCGAGCAGGAAGACCGGGTTGTTGGCGCCGACCTTCTTCAGGTTCTGGACGATCTTGCCGGGCAGCGCCCCGATGTACGTCCGGCGGTGACCGCGGATCTCCGCCTCGTCGCGGACGCCGCCGAGCGAGAGCCGCACGAATTTGCGTCCGGTAGCCCGCGCGATGCTCTTGGCGATGCTCGTCTTGCCGACGCCGGGCGGGCCCACCAGGCACAAGATGGGCCCCTTCAGGCTCTTGGTGAGCGCCTGGACCGCGAGATACTCGACGATCCGCTCTTTGCACTTTTTCAGCCCGTAGTGATCCTCGTCGAGGATCTTCTCGGCCTCCTTGACGTCGAACCGCTCTTCCGTCTTCTCGCCCCAGGGCAGGCTCAGGATCCAGTCGATGTAGTTGCGGACCACGGTCGCCTCGGCGCTCGTGGGGTGCATCATCTTGAGCTTCTTCAGCTCCTTGCGGACCTTGCCCTCCGCCTCTTCGGAGAGCTGCTTCTCCTTGAGCTTGTCCTCGATCTCCTGGATCTCGGTCTTGAGCTCGTCGCGCTCGCCGCCGCCCAGCTCCTTCTGGATGGCCTGCATCTGCTCGTTCAGGTAGTACTCCTTCTGCGTCTTCTCCATCTGCTTCTTGACGCGGGAGCGGATCTTCTTTTCTACCTGGAGGATCTCGATCTCGGCCTGCATCAGCTCGTAGAGCCGCTCGAGGCGCTGCTTGGCGTCGGCCGTCTCGAGGAGGCTCTGCCGGTCGGCGAGCTTGATGGTGGGGAGGTTCGCGGCGATGGTGTCGCTCAGCTTCGACGGCTCGCCGATGCTCTGGACGCTCATCAAGACCTCGGGCTGCACCTTCTTGTTGAGCTTGACGTAGACCTCGAAGGTGCTCTGCACGCTGCGACTGAGCGCCTCGATCTCGACGCCCTCGTCCACCTGCTCCGGCACCTCTTCGACCTCGACCACGAAGTGCTCGCGGTTGTCGCCGAAGTCCTTGATGCGGGCGCGGCGGCGCCCCTCCACGAGCACCTTCACCGTGCCGTCCGCCAAGCGGAGCAGCTGCACGACGGTGCCGATGGTTCCGACCGCGTAGATGTCCTCCGCCCCGGGGTCGTTCGTCTTCGCGCTCTTCTGCGCGGCGAGGAAGATCTCCTTGTCTCTTGCCATCGCGGCGTCGAGCGCGGCGATGCTCTTCTCGCGCCCCACGAAGAGCTGCGAGACCATGTGCGGGAACACGATGATGTCGCGTAGCGGCAAGGCCGGCAAGGTCAGCCGCTCGTCAGCCGAGGTCTTGTCGGTATCGTTCTTGAAGAACATGGGCGGGCTCCCGGGCGCGGCGTCAGCCGACGCCGGCTTCCTTCTGGTAGACGATGAGCGGCGCATCTCCCTTCGCGATGACGTCCTCGTTGACCACGACCTCCTTGATGCCGGTCTTCGACGGAACGTCGTACATGATGTCGAGCATCGCCTCTTCGAGGATCGCGCGCAGGCCGCGGGCCCCGCTCTCGCGCTCGAGCGCCTTCTTGGCGATCGCCTGGAGCGCGCCCTTGGCGAACTTCAGCTTCACGCCGTCCATCTCGAAGAGCTTCTGAAACTGTTTCGCGAGGCTGTTCTTCGGCTTGGTGAGGATGTCGATGAGCGCATCCTCGGTGAGCTCGTGGAGGGTCGCGAGCACCGGGAGCCGCCCGATGAACTCCGGGATCAGCCCGAACTTCAGGAGATCCTCGGGCTGCACGCTGGAGAGCAGCTCGCCGAGCTTGAGGTCGTGCTTGCCCTTGATGTCCGCTCCGAAGCCGAGCCGGCTCTGACCCAGGCGGCGCTGGATGATGCCGTCGAGCCCCACGAACGCCCCGCCGCAGATGAAGAGGATGTTGCTCGTGTCGATCTGGAGGAAATCCTGCTGCGGATGCTTCCGCCCGCCCTTCGGCGGGATGTTGGCGACGGTGCCCTCGATGATCTTGAGCAGAGCCTGCTGCACCCCCTCGCCCGACACGTCACGGGTGATGCTCGGGTTGTCGCTCTTCCTGCTGATCTTGTCGATCTCGTCGATGTAGACGATGCCGCGCTGCGCCCGCTCGACGTCGTGATCGGCGTTCTGGAGGAGCTGGACGATGATGTTCTCGACGTCCTCGCCGACGTAGCCGGCCTCGGTGAGGGTGGTGGCGTCCGCGATGGCGAAGGGCACCTTCAGGATCTTGGCGAGCGTCTGGGCGAGGAGCGTCTTGCCGCTGCCGGTCGGGCCGAGGAGCAGGATGTTGCTCTTGCCGAGCTCGACGTCCTCGCTCGAGATCTTGGAGTCGATGCGCTTATAGTGGTTGTGGACCGCGACCGAGAGGACCTTCTTGGCGCGGTCTTGCCCCACCACGTACTCGTCGAGGATGGCCTTGATCTCGGCCGGCTTCGGGATGGGCTCGGAGCCGCCCGCGGGCTCGTCCTTCTCGACCTCCTCGGCGATGATGTCGTTGCAGAGGGCGATGCACTCATCGCAGATGTAGACCGTGGGCCCCGCGATGAGCTTTTTTACCTCCTTCTGCGATTTCCCGCAGAAGGAGCAGCACAGGTTGCCACCCGAATCGTCTCGCCGTCGCTCCACTGAATCAGCCCTCTATCTGCGCGGAAACCGAACCGGAATTTCGGTGAAAGTCTAAGCCGCGGCCAGAGCGGCGGCAAGGCCGCCGCGCGCCCGGGCGGCGCGGGCGCTCAGCCCTTCTTCTTGTGCTCGAAGATCTCGTCGATGAGCCCGTACTCCTTCGCCTGGGCCGGGCCCATGTAAAAGTCGCGCTCGATGTCCTTCGCGATCTCGTCGCGGCTCTTCCCGCACGATTTTACCAGGATGTCGGTGATGACGTCCTTCATGTGGCGGATCTCGCGCGCCTGGATCTCGATGTCGGTGGCTTGACCGCGCGCGCCGCCGAGCGGCTGGTGGATCATGATGCGCGAGTGCGGGAGCGCGTAGCGACGCCCCTTGTCCCCCGCGCCGAGCAAGAGCGCGCCCATGCTGGCGGCCTGTCCGATGCAGATCGTGCTGACCGGGCAGCGGACGTACTGCATGGTGTCGTAGATGGCGAGCCCGGCGGTCACCACGCCGCCCGGCGAGTTCACGTAGAGCTGGATGTCCTTCTCGGGATCCTCGCTCTCGAGGAAGAGAAACTGCGCGATGATGATGTTGGCGACGTCATCGTCGACCTGGCTGCCGAGAAAGACGATGCGGTCCTTCAAGAGCCGGCTGAAGATGTCCCACGTCCGCTCGCCGCGGTGCGTGGTCTCGACCACGTGCGGGTAGATGATGTTGCCCTGGGCGGCCTCGAGCACCCCGAGGGCTTGTTCGCGCGTCTCCGGTCGTCTCACCATGGCGGGTGGTGTAGCGCCGGAGGGCGGAACCGTAAAGTCTTAGGAGGGCTCAGGCGTTCGAGATGGCGGCCTTCGCCTCGATGAGGTCGAGGACCTTGTTCTCGAGGATCATCCCGATGAGCATCTCGCGCTTCTTGGCGTCACGATACTCGACGCGGAGCTTCGCGAGGTTCTTGCCGGTCTGCTCGGCGAGCTCCTTCATGCCCTCCTCGAGCTCGGGATCGCCGATCTTGATCGCCTCGCGCTTGGCGATTTCAGCCATGAGCAAGCCTGCGCGCACCTTCGACTCGCTGTCGGCCTGGATGCGGGCGCGGACCTCGTCGGGGATGCGGGACGGGCTCTGCCCCTGGCGCCGCGCCATGCCGAGCACCTCTTGCTCGGTGATCTGCATCTGACGGCGGACCAGCGACGGCGGCACCGGGATCGGATTCGCCTTCACGAGCTCGTTCACGAGCTGCTCGGCGAGGGCGTTGTCCGAGGCTTCCTTCGCCTGCTTTTCCAAGCCATCCTTCAAGTCTTTCTTCAAGTCTGCGAGGGTCTCGTACTCGCCGAGATCCTTCGCGAACTCATCGTCCGCCGCGGGCAGGATGCGCTCCTTCACGTCGGTCAGCGAGAGGTGGAAGGTCGCCTGCTTGCCGCGGAGCCCGGCGTGCGGGTGGGAGGGCGGCATGTCCACCGAGGCGTGCGCGTGCGCGCCCGGCGCCTTGCCGACCAGCGCCTCGTCGATGGCCGCGATGAGCTGGCCCGCGCCGAGCTCGACCTGGAAGTCCTTCGCGCCGGCATCGGCGACCTCGGAGCCGTCGACCTCGACCGTGAAATCGATGGTGACGACGTCCCCCGTCTTCGCGGGCCGCGCCTCGGCGGGCGCCTCGAGCGTGGAGTTCGCGCGGCGGAGCTTGTCGAGCTCCGCGGTGATCATCTCGTCGGTGACCGCCGCCGTCTCGCGCTTCGCCTCGAGCCCCGTCCATTTGAGCTCGCTGATCTCCGGGACGATCTCGAAGCGCGCCTTGTAGGTGAAGGGCTCCGTCTCGACGACCTTCTGCGGCTCGATGTCGGGCGCGCTCACCGGCTGGAGCTGCTGCTCGTCGGTCGCCTTCGGGAAGGTCTCGTCGACCAGGCGCTGGGCGACGTCGGCGGCGATGCGGGAGCCGAACATCTGGGCGAGCACCTTGCGCGGGGCCTTGCCGGGACGAAAGCCGCGGACCCGGGCGGAGCGGGCCACCGCGGCGAACGCCTTGTCGAACTCGCTCTTGACGCGAACGGCGTCGACCACGACGTCGAACTCCACGAGGACCGGGCTCAGCTTCTGGACGTTGACCTGCATGACGGGGCGCTCCCCGTGCCATGCGGCGCGCGACAGGTCAAGCCTTCGCTGCGGCCCGGGCGCGAGAACCGCGGCCGCCCGCGCCGCGCCGGACCGCGCCAAAGAAAAGGGCCTCCGCGGGTGGCAGTCCGCGGAGGCCCGGACCCCGCGGGGCTCGCGGGGTCGCCGGCGCAGGGCGGGAGGAGCCGCGCGCCGGGTCGAGTCGATGGACTCAGTCGTCCTCGAGCTCTTCCTGCTCGGCCGCCCAGAGCGCGGCCTCGAACGGGTCGGCGTCGAAGTCGAGCTCGGTCTCGGGGGCCTCGAGCTCGTCCACCGACCAGCCGATCCGCATCTCGGGGCGGATCTGCTCGCGCTGGAAGTCGGCGAAGCTGTTGTAACTTCTCGGGGATGCCATGTGTCGGTCTCCTGGCTGCTACGGGGTGCGGGGGTTGTCCGAAGGCGCGGCGCCCGCCGCCGCCGGCGGAGCGCCGGTGGCGAAGAGCGCTCGAATCGGGCTCGATGCGGCGCGGGCGGGGCTCGGCGGGAGCCAGAAGCCGTTCCGGAGGATCCGCTCGCTCGCCGGAGGTCCCGCGACGCCGGCCGCGCCGGCCCGACCCAGGATTCTGGCGAGACCGAGCCGTCGGTCCCTCGCTACGAGCTGCTGTCTAGAACTCACCTTTGACCACCCGCACCTACATCCACACACAGAGTACGCTAGAGTGATCCCCCCACCAAGAAAACGAGAACCCCGCGCGCGATTTCGATAAGAGCCTATGCGGGTTGCGTGCGGCCGCCGGCCGGAGCACACGACGCCCGCCACCGCCATGACTCGACGACCCGACATCATCGCGATCGCCAATCAGAAGGGCGGCGTCGGCAAGACGACCACGGCGGTGAACCTCGCCGCGAGTCTCGCCGCGGCCGAGCACCGCACGCTGCTCGTCGATCTCGATCCGCAGGCGAACGCCTCGAGCGGCGTCGGCATCGCGCCACGCAGCGTCGAGCGCACCATCTACGACGCGCTGGTCGGCGCGCTCCCGCTCGAGGCGGTGATCCGTCCGACCGCGGTGCCGCTGCTCTTCGTGGCGCCCGCGAGCCAGGATCTCACCGCGGTCGAGTACGAGCTCTTCGAGCACGAGCGCGGCACGCACCTGAAGGCGCTCCTCGCCGGCGCGGCGCTCGACGACTACGACTACGTCATCATCGACTCGCCGCCTTCGCTCGGCGTGCTCACCATGAACGTGCTGGTCGCCGCGAACCGCGTGATCGTGCCGCTGCAGCCGGAGTACTACGCGCTCGAGGGGATCACCTACCTGATGGCGACCATCGATCGCGTGCGCGACACCCTGAACCCGGAGCTTCAGGTGGAGGGCATCGTGCTCACCATGTGGGATCCGCGAAACCGCCTGGCGCATCAGGTCGCCGAGGAGGTGCGGCATCACTTCCGCGTGTTCGAGTCGCTCATCCCGCGCAACGTGCGGCTCAGCGAGGCGCCCTCGCACGGGATGCCGGTGCTGCTCTACGACGTGCAGAGCAAGGGCGCGCAGGGGTACCTGAGCCTCGCGCGCGAGGTCATCGAGGCGCGCCGGTCATGACCGACGCGAAGAAGCCCACGCGTGGCCTCGGGCGCGGCCTCGACGTGCTCCTGCCGACCAAGAGCCCGCCCGTGCCCGCGCACACCGCCGGCAGCTACGGCGAGGGCAACGTGTTCTCGTGCGCGGTCGAGAAGATCCGCCCGCAGCAGGGCCAGCCGCGGCAGCACATCGACCCCGCCAAGCTCGACGAGCTCGCCGAGTCGATCCGCGCGCACGGGCTCATCGAGCCCATCGTGGTGCGGCGCCGGCCGGGCCACGACGACTTCGAGATCATCGCCGGCGAGCGGCGCTGGCGCGCCTCGCAGCGCGCCGGGCTCCGCGAGGTCCTGGTGGTGGTGCGCGACGTGTCCGCCAAGGACGCCTTCGAGCTCGCCCTCATCGAGAACGTCCAGCGCGAGGATCTCGACGCCATCGAATTCGCCGAGGCGCTCGATCGGCTGACCAAGGAATACGACTACACGCAGGAGTCGCTCGCCGCGCGGATCGGCAAGGATCGCTCGACCGTCGCCAACGCGCTCCGGCTGCTCAAGCTGCCGCGCGGGGTCCGCGCGCGCGTCATCGCGGGCGAGCTCAGCGAGGGTCACGCGCGCGCGCTGCTCGGCGCGCCCGACGAGGCGACGCTCCTCGCGCTCGCGGACAAGGCCGTCAAGGGCCGACTGAGCGTGCGCCAGGTCGAGGCGCTGGTTCGCGCCGCCAAGCGCGGCGCCGCCGCCCAGGGCGGCCCGGGCGGCAAGCGCGGCAAGAGCGCGAGCGTGCGGGATCTCGAGGCCCGGCTCGAGCGCAAGCTCGGCGCGCGCTGCGAGGTGCGCGACAAGGACGGCAAGGGCGAGCTGGTCGTGAAGTACGCGAGCTTCGACGAGCTCGACCGCATCCTCGAGTCGATCCTCTAGTGGCCGTGGCGGCGCGGCCGGCGGCGCGGCCGGCCGCGCGTTCCGGCGCCGCGCCGGCTGCGCTTCGTCTCGAGACTCGACCGCTTCCGCGTCGATTTTGCGAAACCGACCAGCAGGCCGCACCGAACGGGCGCCATCGCTCTCGCTGCGCGCCATCACGATCCCCGGGGCTCGGGGTCGCAAATACTTGACGACGCCGCCGGCGCGGAGCGAGCGTCAGGGCGGGCGCGCGCCAGGGGTTCCACGCGCCGGGCGGAGGCCATGGGAGACCACAGGGAAGTGAAGGGCGACGCGTCACGCGGGTCCGTCGATTGGTTCGCGCCGCCCTCGGCCGCGCGCAGCGAGGGGCAGCTCTACGCGCCTCCGAAGACGCTGCCGCCCACCACGCAGCACAAGACCATCGAGATGGCGACGGTCGCGCTCGCCGCGGACCTCGATCCGCGGAAAGCCGCCACCGTGCCGCGCCTCCAGCCCGCGCCGTCCGTCGCGCCCGCGCCGTCCGTCGCGCCCGCGACGCGCCCGCGCGGCGCTCGCGCCGTCTGGCTCGTCGCGGCCGCGCTCGCCGCGCTCGCCGCGCTCGTCGCCGCGCGGTTCGTCCTTCGCCCCGATCCGGTTCCTCATGGAAGTGTGGAGGCGGCGCGGCCGGCGGCGCGGAGCGGGGCGCTCGCGATGCCGGCCGTCGCGAGCACGTCGGCGCCGGCCGTCGCGAGCGCGTCGGCGCCGGCCGCGACGCCGGCCGCGACGCTGCCACCCTCCCCGCCACCGGCGCGCGCCAAGGTCGCCCCGAGGCC
>JAPSGB010000055.1:0-26477 GCA_035063585.1 Polyangiaceae bacterium | reverse complement strand
ACGCCGCGGAGTTCGTGGCGCGCGTGGACCAAGCGCTCGCCGACCCCGAGGCCGGCCGCGCTCGCCGCATCGCGCTCGCCGAGGAGCACTCCTGGCCCGCGCGCGTGCGCCGCCTGATGGACCTCATCGAGGCTCGACTCGCGGAGCGCGCGGGCTAGGCGCGCGAGGGGGTGCCGGTCCGGCGCGGCCGGCGGCACGCGGGCGAACGCGGTCGCGCCGCGCGGTGATGGCGATGTGGCCCAGGGCCCGTGACTCGGCTACGCTCTGCGTCGAGAGGAGCGAACGATGCGTGGAACAATCTTGCTTGCGGTGTGCTTGAGCGTGGCGGGTTGCAGCGGCAGCTCAGAGAATGACGGCCAGTCGGCGACCGGCGGCGGCGCCGGCGCGGACAGCGGGGCGGGCACCGGCGGTGGCGCCGGCTCGTCGAACACCGGCGGCGGCGCGGGCTCGTCGAACACCGGCGGTGGCGCCGGCTCCTCGAACACCGGCGGTGGCGCCGGCTCCTCGAACACCGGCGGCAGCGCGGGAACCGGCGGCAGCGCCGGCTCCTCGAACACCGGCGGCAGCGCGGGAACCGGCGGCAGCGCCGGCTCCTCGAACACCGGCGGCAGCGCCGGCAGCGCGGGGACCGGCGGCAGCGCAGGAACCGGCGGCGGCGGGGGGACCGGCGGCGGTGGGGGAACCGGCGGTGGCGGGGGAACCGGCGGTGGCGGGGGAACCCCTGAGTGCAAGGTCGACTCCGATTGCACCATCCTCACCGATTGCTGTAGCTGCGTCGCCGCGCCGACGGGCTCGGAGACGAAGCTGCCACCCTGTGGGATCAGCGCCTGCATCGTGAACCACTGCCAGGCGATCAAGGCCCCGACGGCCGCGAGCTGCGCCGCCGGGCGCTGCGTGCTCGGCTACAACTGCGACGACTCGAAGGTGACCTGCAAGGCGCCGAAGCCGATCTGCAAGGGCAAGGGCGAAGTCCCGACGGTCACCGAGGATGGGCGCTGTTGGACGGGGCATTGCGTGCCCGTCACGGCGTGTCGTTAGGACCTCATCTGCTCGAAGCCACCCGAGTGTCCCTGCGCCCGCGCCCCGAACGACGCGCGCGTCGTCGGTGAGATCCCGCGCGCGAAGGGCGCTCGGCTCGCTTCGTGCGGTCGAGAGGCTGGGGTTGGTGCGGCGCGGCCGGCGGCGCGCGCCGCCGCTCGTCGAGTCGACGTCATGGCAACGACGCGCCTCCCGAGCTATTCTTGCCGGCGAGAGGAGAACGTCATGCGTGGAATCATCTTACTTGCGGTGTGTCTCGGGGTGGTCGGCTGTAGCAGCTCGGAGAGCAACGAGGGCTCGAGCACCGGCGGCGCGGCGGGCAGCGCAGCCACGGGCGGCAGCGCCGGTAGCTCGGGCAGCGCCGGTAGCTCGGGTAGCGCGGGCAGCGCAGCCACGGGCGGCAGCGCAGGCACCGGCGGTAGCTCGGGTAGCGCGGGCACCGGTGGCAGCGCCGGTAGCTCGGGCAGCGCCGGTAGCTCGGGCAGCGCCGGTAGCTCGGGCAGCGCCGGTAGCTCGGGCAGCGCGGGCTCCGGGGGCGGCACCAGCATCCGCTACGAATGCGACAGCTCTGGCGTGGTGTGCATGTCGATGCCGCCCAGCTGCCAGCCCGGTGAGGTCCCCTCGCTCAACGACAGCAAGAGCTGCTGGTCGGGCCACTGTGTCCCCGCGACCCAGTGCCGCACGGTCACCTCATGTAAGGACTGCACCGGGACGCTCGGCTGCGCCGCGTACCAGACGATGGTGGGCCCCGAGGCGCACTGCGTCGAGATCCCGGCGAGCTGTGGCGGTAGCCTGACGTGCGCGTGCGCCGCGGCGGAGGTGTGCACCTCTCCGTTCGATAGCTGCAACGACGTCGCGGGCTCCGGCTCCAAGTCGCACGAGGTGACCTGCGGCTGCCCGACCTGCTGAGCGGGGCCGGGCAGCGGTGATTCCGCGCCGGACCGACATCCCCGAATAAAGTAAACTAGATACTTTACTTTATTCGGGGGCATCCCGCGCGCAGCGGAAGCCCGCCACCAGGATGCGGAAGCTCCCCGGGTGGTGGACGCGGTTCATGGCGCGGAGCCCCTCACCCCGATAATTGTAGGCTCCGCCCCGGAGCACCCGCTCACACTCGACGGGGATGGGGTTCGTCCCGGTGAAGCCCTGGCGGTGGTTCTTGCGGAGCCCGGCGAGGCTCTCGAGGATCTCCTCGCAGCTTCCGGGCACGCCGTCCTTCGCGGTCGGGCGCGTGTACGCCATCGGGTCGTAGTAGTCGGCGGTCCACTCCCAGACGTTGCCGGCGAGATCGAGGTGACCATAGGGGCCGGCGCCCGCGGGATAGGAGCCGACCGGCGCGGTGCGCCCGCCGCAGGGCGGCGGGCTCGAGCCCCAGCAGCCGTGCCGCTTCGGATCGGGAGGCTCGTCTCCCCATGGATAACGCCGGCCGTCGTCGCCGCGCGCGGCGCGCTCCCACTCGGCCTCGGTGGGCAGGCGCCTTCCCCGCCACTCGCAATAGCCCTTGGCGTCATCCCACGACACCGCGCTCACCGGCTGCTCGGGGTGGCGGAAATCGCGATCGGGGCCGGCGTGGAAGCTCACCGCGGCGTCGGTCCGGTACATCCGGCAAGCGCCCGCCTTCACGCCCTCGAGGTAGGCCGCGTTGGTGACCTCGGTCCGGTCGAGGAGAAATCCTCGAACCGTGACCTGATGCGCCGGGTGTTCGTCCTCCTCCCCGCCGGTGTCGGCGCCCATCACGAAGGTGCCGCCCGGGATCGGGAGCATGTCGGGCGGGATGGGCGCGCGAGCGCGCGGGGCGCCGGCGTCGGCCTCGGCGTCGGGCGCCGCGCCATCGGCGGCCCCGGCGTCGCTCAGAGGCGGTTCGTCGCGACTCGGCGCCGCGACCGTCGGAGCCGCAGGCGGGGGGGGCGCCACGCGGGGCGCGGGCTCGCTCTCGGGCTGGGCAGCGCGCCCGCAGGCCCCGACGACGAGGACCGTGAGCGCGGCGTGGGACCATCGCATGAGCCCCCGATTAGGCCAGAATCGCGCTCTAGGACAAGCGCGCGAAGCTCGGGGCTCGCGCGCCGCGACAATCGCCTTGCGCGATGACTCGAAGCGCCTACCCTCCGCGCCCGGTGCTCCGCCTCGACTCCGTCTCCAAGCGCCACGGCAAGCAGCTCCTCCTGGTCGACGCGTCGATGGGCGTGTTCCGGGGCGAGAAGGTGGGCCTGGTGGGCCCGAACGGCTCGGGGAAGTCCACCATCTTCCGCATGATGGTGCGCGAAGAGGAGCCCGACGGCGGCGGCGTGGTCGTCGATCGGGGCGTCACCATCGGCTACTTCAGCCAGGACACCGGCGAGCTGAAGGGGATGAGCGTGCTCGAGGCGACGCTCGGGAGCGCCGGCGAGCAGAGCGAGGTCGCGCGCGAGCTGCACGAGCTCGAGCACGCGATGGGGGATCCGGCGCGCGCCGACCAGCTCGACGCGCTCATCGAGCGCTTCGGGGTGGTGCAGGCGCGCTTCGACGAGCTCGGCGGCTACGCGCTCGAGGCGCGCGCGCGGGAGATCCTCGCAGGGCTCGGCTTCGCCGAGCACGTGGTCGAGGACGACGTCGGGAAGCTCTCGGGCGGATGGAAGATGCGGGTCGCGCTCGCGAGCATCCTGCTCATGCGGCCGGACGTGCTCCTGCTCGACGAGCCGACCAACCACCTCGACCTCGAGTCCATCATCTGGCTCGAGCGCTTCCTCCGTGACTTCGAGGGCGGGCTGGTGATGACCTCGCACGATCGCGAGCTCCTGAACCGGCTCGCGACCAAGATCGTCGAGATCGACGGCGGGGAGCTGGTCACTTACTCGGGGAACTACGACTTCTACGAGACCCAGCGGGCGCTCGCCGCCGCGCAGCGCGAGGCCGCCTTCGAGCGCCAGCAGGCCATGCTCGCCAAGGAGCAGGCCTTCATCGACCGCTTCAAGGCGCGCGCGAGCCACGCGGCTCAGGTGCAGTCGCGGGTGAAGAAGCTCGACAAAATCGAGAAGCTCGAGCCCCCGCGCCGGAGGAGGGTCGTGAACTTCGACTTTCGCCAGCCACCGCGCTCGGGCGAGGACGTCGCGAAGCTCGAGCGCGTCTCGAAGAGCTGGGGCAAGACCGCGCTCTATCGCGATTTCGAGCTCCTCATCCGCCGGCGCGAGCGCTGGTGCGTGATGGGCGTGAACGGCGCCGGCAAGAGCACGCTCTTGAAGCTGGTGGTGGGCGGGCTCACGCCCGACGCGGGGAGCGTCACGCTCGGCGCCAGCGTGAAGCTCGGGTACTTCGCCCAGCACTCGATGGAGACGCTCGACGGCTCGAAGACGGTGCTCGAGTCGCTGGTGCACGCCTTCCCGCTCGCGACCCTCGGGACGCTCCGCACGCTCGCCGGCGCGTTCGGGTTCTCCGGCGACGACGCCGACAAGAGCTGCCGCGTGCTCTCGGGCGGCGAGAAGGCGCGCGTCGCCCTCGCGCTCATGCTGTTCGATCCGCCGAATTTCCTCGTGCTCGACGAGCCCACCAACCACCTCGACATCGAGACCAAGGAGATGCTGCTCGGCGCGCTCGCGGATTTCGAGGGCACCCTCCTCTTCGTCTCACACGATCGCCAGTTCCTCCGCGCGCTCTCCAACCGAGTGCTCGAGCTCACCCCCGAAGGGCCGCGCCGCTACGGCGGGGGCTACGCCGAGTACGTCGCCGAGTCGGGGCACGAGGCGCCCGGGCTCCGCTGAGCGCGCCGGCGCGGGCATGACGTCGGCGCGCCGCGCGGACCGGGGCCGTGGCAAGATGAGGGGGTGAAGCTCGCTCGCCCTCGCCTCGCCTGCCTCGCCACGTTGTCGCTCGTCGCCGGTGCCTGCGGCGGCGAACCGGAGCCCTCGCCGACGCGGCTCACGCTGCTCGGCGAGGGCGCGCGGGTCGAGATCGGGCTCGCGCCGTTCACGCTCGAGATCGCCGACGGCGAGGGGCGCCCGGTGCTCGCCACGCTGCCGGGCGGGGGTGACGATCCCTACGGCGCTCTCGCCGCCACCGTCGACACGCCCATCTACTCGACCCAGCCGCTCCCGGGGTGGGACGGCTACCTCGCGCAAGAGGCGCCTTGGCGGCACGCCACGCGCGCGCGCGTGGTCGCGCGCGAGAGCGACTCGGTGACGCTCGCGCTCTCCGGCGAGGGCGTGAACGCGTCGCTCGTGGTCACGCTCGACGGCGCGCGGGTGCGCCTCCGCGCGCGCGCGAGCGAGGCGCGCGAGCCCAGCGCGGACGACCCGCTGAACAAGACCACGCTCTCCTTCGCCTCGGGCGACGACGAGCATTTTTTCGGCATGGGCGAGCGTTTCGCCACCGTCGATCATCGGGGCTGGCAGCTCTATAGCTGGGCCGAGGAGGGCGCGCTCGGGCGCGGCGAGAGCGCCGCGCCGAGCGAGCAGAACCCGTTCCCGAGCGGCCCCAGCATGACCTATTTCCCGGTGCCGTTCTTCCTCTCGAGCCGCGGCTACGGCGTGCACCTCGACACGACCTACCGCACCGAGGTGAACTTCGCCGCCGAGCGGGGCGACGCTTGGCGCTTCGCGGTGAACGCCTCGAGCTTCGACGCGGTCGTCTACGCTCACCGCGACCCGCTCGCGACGCTCGACGACTACACGCGCGATACCGGCCGCACGATGGTGCCCGCGCCGTGGAACTTCGGCCTGAGCCGGCGCTCGAACGCCGACACGCTCGTAAATGGCGTCCCCGAGTGGCAGGCGATGCGCGACGCCGACATCGCCTGCACGTCGATCGACGACTCCGTGCATTTCCTGCCCGCGTCATCGCAGACGGGCCGCGAGGCCGAGCTCCGCGCGTGGACGAAGACCCTCCACGACGCCGGCTACCGGGCCATCGCGTACAACAACCCCTACGTCGCGGAGGACGACCCGCGGGCTGCGGCAGACTACGCCTTCGGCAGAGAGCACGGCTACTTCGTGAAGGGCCCGGACGGCGAGCCCACGCTCACCCAGTTCATCTCGGGGAAGATGTTGACGGTCGCGGCGGTGGATCTGACCAACCCCGACGCGGTCACCTGGTATCAGAGCCTGCTCCGCCGCACCCTCGAGCTCGGTTACGACGGCTGGATGCACGATTTCGGGGAGTACACCCCGCGCGACGCGATCTTCTTCGACGGGCGGCGCGGCGACGAGCTCCATGACCTCTACCCCGTGCTCTCGGCGAAGGCGGCGCACGAGCTCCTCGAGCGCGAGCGCCCCGGGGACTACCTATTTTTCGTCCGCTCGGGCTACGCGGGAACCCAGCAGTACGCGCCGATGGTGTGGCAGGGCGACGCCGAGGCCACCTTCGACGAGACGCTCGGGCTGCCCTCGGCGGTGCGCGCCGGCGTCAACCTCTCGATGAGCGGCGCGCCCTTCTGGGGCAGCGACATGACCGGCTTCAAGTGCCTCACCGGGGCCCCGACCGACAAGGAGGTGTTCATCCGCTGGGTCGAGTTCGGCGCGGTCTCGCCCTTCATGCACGAGGAGAACGCCTGCTCGAACCCGCTCGGCGGCGGGCGGACCAAGTGGAACTTGTGGGGCGACCAGGAGACGACCGACGCTTACCGGAAGTACGCGCGCCTCCACACGCGCCTCCAGCCCTACTTCATGGCGCTCGCAGAGCTCGCGCACCAGACCGGGCGCCCGCTCACCTTGCATCCCTTCCTCCTCTTCCCGGAGGCTCCCGAGACGTGGGCGATCGAGGACGCATATTTCCTCGGTCCCGCGCTCTACGCCTGGCCGGTCGTGCGGCGCGGGCAGACGGAAAAGTCCGGCTGGATACCGCCCGGTCGCTACCTCGATCTCGACGACTTCACGGTGCTCGAGGGAGGTCGCGAGGTCTCCGTGCCCGCGCCGCTCGGCAAGCTGCCGCTCTTGCTGGTGGCAAACCAGCTCCTCCCGATGCTCGATTCGGCGATCGACACGCTCGCGCCCGCGTCCGACCCGGACATCGTCACGCCGGACCGCGTCGCCGACCGCCTCGACGTGATGGTCGCGCTCGCGCCGGGCGGCCGCGCGAGCTTCACCCTCGCCGACGGGACGGAGCTCGTCGCGGAGCGGCTCGCGTCGGACGCGGGAAACCCGGGCGGGCTCGCCGAGGCCGGGGAGAGCGAGCTGCCCGACTGCGCGTCGTGCTTTCACGTCGGAGCAGCGGGCGCGCTCCCGCGCCTCCGCGTGAACGGCGCCTACGGGTCGGGCTCGGAGCTCACCCTGCGCGACGTCCGCCTCACCGCGAAGGGAGGCGCCATGCGCCGCCTGCGCTGGGACGTCATCGCGCTGCCTTGACCGCGCCGCGCCGGGGCGCGCTGCGGGGGATTCCGCGCCGGACCGGCAACAAGAATATTTCTCATGAATACGAATAGTTACGATACACACACGCCATCCGGGCGGGCGCCCCGCGCTGGCCTGGCCCCAGCTGCCGGCGGGGGATGCTCCGGGAAGGTCCGGTTGCGGCGGCGCGTATCCAGATAAAGATTGGACTCTCGAAGGAGGCCGCCCCCCATGCGTCTGTCGCTCTTCTCCGCCGTCGCCGCCGCTGCTCTGGTCGGGCTCACCGCGAGCTCGGTCCACGCCGATCCGAACTACGACGTGAGCGTCTCGGGCGGCAAGGTGACGGTGACCGCGCACGCCGGCTGGCACATCAACCTCGAGTTCCCGTGGAAGCTCACGGTGGGTGACACCAAGCTCGACAAGAGCCGCTTCACGCTCGACAAGGCGAAGGCCTCGGTCGAGGGCGCGCCGAAGGGCACCGGGCAGCTCCGCGGCGCGATCTGCTCCGAGAACACCTGCATGCCCTTCAAGGCGGACGTCACCATCAAGTAACCTTCCCGGGGGGTTCTTGGGGGTCGGTCCGGCGCGGAACCGCGCGCGACGGCCTCAGCGACGCGTGGACGGCTGCGCCGGCGTCTTCCGGCGGCGCGACACGCACAGCCACGCGAGCGCGCCCTCGTGGAACACGGTGGTCGTGAACGACTCGACCTCGAGGCTCGGCTCGACCGCGTTCATCACGTCACGCGCCGAGCGTCGCGGCGGCCCTTCTTCACGCGGCGGCCCCTCGGTGCTCGCGATGAGGCTCACCCAGCGCCCTCCGTCGGCGAGGAGCTGGGCGACGCGCTCGGCGAAGCGCGCGCGCTCGCTCGCCTCGTCGAAGATGTGAAAGACCCCGCGATCATAGACGAGGTCGAAGGGCCCGCCCGGGACCTCGTCGTCGAGGAAGCTCAGAGAATGAAGCGCGAGCCCCGCGAGCCCCGCGGATTTCGACCTCGCGCGCTCGATCGCCAAGGGCGAGAGATCGACGCCGACCACCTCGAACCCATGCTCCGCGAGGTAGATGGCGTTCGTCCCGGTGCCGCACCCGACGTCGAGCGCCCGGCCGCGCGCGAGCCCGCTCCGTTCGAGATAACCGACCAGGTGCGCGTCGGCGACGCCGGTGTCCCAGGGGGTCTGCCCGGAGCGATAGCGCTCGTCCCAATCCTGCTGCTTCATGGCAGCGGACTCTGCCACGAAATCAGCGGCGGGGAGCCGGGGGGCCCGGCGCGAGCCGTAAAGGACCACCGGCGCCCCGCTCGGCCACGGGCTCGGCGCGTCCTCTGGGCTCGCGGCGCGGCGTAAGACCATCTACGGTTCTGCCATGGCGAAATCGCTCTCCGGCAAGCGGGCGCTCCTCACCGGCGCTTCGCGCGGGCTCGGCGTATACATCGCGCGCGCGCTCGCGGGCGAGGGCGCCGAGCTCGTGCTCGCGGCGCGCGACGTCGAGAAGCTGGACGCGACCGCGCGCGAGTGCGCCGCGCTCGGCGCGCGCGTCACGCGGCTCGCGGCGGACGTGCGCGACGCCGGCGACCGCGCGCGCCTGGTGCGTGACGCCGGCGAGCTCGACGTCGTGGTCAACAACGCCGGCGTGGAGACGACGCTCCGCCTCGTCGATCAGAGCGAAGCCGAGGTGCGCGCGCAAATCGAGACGAACCTGCTCGCGCCCATCGAGCTCACCCGCGCGGTGCTCTCCGGCATGATCGCTCGCGGAGGGGGCGCGATCGTCAACGTGTCGAGCATGTCCGGCAAGGGCGCGACGCCGTATAATAGCGTCTACGCCGCGACCAAGTACGGCCTGAACGGCTTCACCGCGTCGATCGCCGTCGAGCTCCACGGCACCGGGGTGCACGTCGGGGTGGTGTGCCCCGGGTTCGTCGCGGAGAGCGGCATGTGGGCGAGCACCGGCGTCGCGGCCCCGGCAGCCATGCGCGAGGTGCGCCCGGAGCGAGTGGCCCGCGCGGTGCTCGAGGTCATCGACGGCAAGGGCCAGGTGCTCGTCACCCGCGCGCCGATCCGGCCGCTCCTCGCGCTCCGCGAGCTCGTCCCCGGCCTCGAAGGCTCGCTCTTGCGCCGGCTCGGCATCGTCCGCGCGCTCGCCGAGCGGGCCGAGCGGGCCGAGCGGGCCGAGCGGGCCGAGCGGGCCGAGCGGGCCGAGCGCTGAGCGGCGCGCGGAGTCCGGAGGAGCGCGGTCGCCGCGCCGGGGGATCGACGTTCGCGCTCGCGCGTAATACGGTCACGGGCGCTCGGACGAACGAGAGTTTCGACCGAGGCCGCCCGGGCAGCGTCATCCTTGCGTCCCCCCGCCCATGGCCTCCGCCTTCCTGAAGTTCGCGCTCCTGTGCTCCTCGGTGCTCTCGCTCGCGCTCGGGTGCGCCGCCGCGCGCACCGGCGCGCTGCCGACCGCGACCGCAACCTCCGGGCGCGCGCTCTGCGCGCCGAGCGAGACTCGGGCCTCCGAGCTCCTGGTCGTGGACCTGCAACCGGAGGCGCGCGGGGATCTCGAGATCGCGATGCGTCGCGGGGTGGCGGTGGTGAGCTGGGACTGCCAGCGGCTCGTCATCCTCCCCGGTTGTGAGCTCGACGCGCCCTACGCCTTCGCGGGCACCTCCCCGAAGGAGCAGGTGGTCGAGATGGCGAGCGGCGACGCGGTGCGCGCGACGCTCCCGCTCACCGGCGCGCGACTCGCCGGAGAGCTCTCCGGAGAATTTTCCCGCGGTGGGAGCCTGGCTCTGGCGCTCATCATGATCGGAAAGCAGAGCGCGAGCTTGACGCACGCCACCATCGACGATTTGCGCGGCTCGTGCCAGGGCGCCACCCACGTCATCGCGTCGGCCACCCTCGGCGCCTTCGCCATGACCACCGGCGCGCGCGCGTCGGCGCGCAGCGCGGCCGAGATCTTCGGCGCCGGGGCCCAGCTGGTGAGCGCGGAGTCCAGACGGATCGAGACGAAGGACGGCAGCCTCGCGGCCTGTCGAGGCTCGGAGAGCGACGCGACGGTGCCGCCCAAGCAGTGCGACGCGGTGCTCCGCGTCGAACTGCTCCCGATCGAGGAGCCGCTGCCGGCGGTCGCCATCCTGAGCGAAGCGGACGCCCAGGGGTTTCGCGGCAAAGTCTGTCGAGAGCCGGAGACATGCCGCTCGGATTGCGACGCCGGCGGCGCGCTCTCTTGCCGGAACTGGGGCATCGTGCTCGCCTTGGGGGACGGCGTCCCGCGCGACCTCGGGCTCTCGAACCGCGCGTTCCTCCGCGCCTGCGAGCTCGACGACATGTCCTCGTGCACCATGATCGGCATCGCGCTCATCACCCGGGGGCCGCGCTCAGACATGGGTCGCGGGCTCGCCTACCTCGAACGCGCCTGCGAACGCGGCGTGGCGACCGCCTGCAAGGCCGTCGCGATATCCGCCGAGAACGAGGGCAACGCCGCTCGCGCCGCGCGCTACCACAAGCGCGCCTGCACGCTCGGCGACGACTCCAGCTGCCGGCGCTGAGGCGGCGCGAGCGCGCTACCCGCGCCGGCCTCGGCGCGTCGACGCTCGCCGCTCGCCGCGCGCGCGGCGCTTGGCGATCCAGCCCTCGGCGACCGCGAGCCGCTCCGGCTGCAGCGTGCAGGTTCGCACGCGGCCCGCCTTCTCGGAGCGGACGATCCCGCTCGCCTCGAGCACCGCGAGGTGCTGCAACACGGCCGCGAGCGTCATGTCGAGCGGCTCGGCGAGCGCGCTCACCGAGGCCGGCCCGCGGCCGAGCCGCTCGATGAGCTCGCGCCGCGTGGCGTCCGAGAGCGCATGAAAGAGCTGGTTCAACCGGGCTGTTTGCTCGAGCATCGAAATCACCGTAACTCGATCTCATCAATCGTCAAGTTCTTACTATACCTTTTCTCCCGCCGGCCCTGGGCCCGGGCTCCGCGCAGCGCCGAGCGCCTCGTGAGCCGGCCCACGCCGCCGGTCGCGGCGCGCCGCCGACGCGCGGGCACCCCCGCGCGGCCCTCGCGCCGGACCGACACCCCTCCCTCCTCCCGGCTCCGGAATACGCCGTCTCGGCAGGCGGTCATACGGTTATACGGGGACGCCCGGGCCGTGCTACATCCGGGCGCGGTCGATGATCGAGGCGCGAGATCTGATCAAGGACTACGGCACCGTGGTGGCCGTGCGCGGCGTCTCGTTCGAGGTCGGCAAGGGAGAGATCGTGGGGGTTCTCGGGCCGAACGGCGCGGGCAAGAGCACTACGCTCCGGATCCTCGCCGGGTTCCTCGGCGCGACCAGCGGAACCGTGCGGATCGACGGTCACGACATCGTCGAGGCCTCTCTCGAGGCGCGGCGCGCGATCGGCTACATGCCGGAGGCCGCGCCGCTCTACCCTGAGCTCCGCGTGAGCGAGTATCTCTCGTATCGGGCCGCGCTCAAGAAGGTGCCTCGCGCGGTCCGCAAGAAGAGCGTCGAGCGCGCGATGGCGCAGGCCGTGGTCACCGAGATGGCGAGCACGCTCATCGGTCACCTCTCGAAGGGTTATCGACAGCGGGTCGGGCTCGCCGACGCGCTCGTGTCGAACCCGCCGCTGCTCATCCTCGACGAGCCGACCGCCGGCCTCGACCCGAACCAGATCCGCGAGGTGCGAAAGCTCATCCGCGAGCTCGGCGAGACCCACACGATCCTGCTCTCGACCCACATCTTGAGCGAGGTCGAGTCCACCTGCGATCGAGCCATCGTGATCAGCCGCGGGAAGCTGGTGGCGGAGGGCACCATCGACGAGCTCCGCGCCAAGCGGAGCGGGCGCGGCGCGGCCCTCGTGGTGCGCGACGACGGCGATCAGGCGAGGCGCATCGTGAGCGAGACGCCCGGCGTCCGGCGCGTGAAGCAGCGCCGTGCCGAGGGCGCGCTGCTCAGGCTCGAGGTCGGCTTCGAGGCGAGCGCGGAGCCGGGCACGATCCTCGAGGCGCTGGTGGGCCGGCTCGTCGCGGCCGGCGTCGGGGTGCGTGAGCTCTCGCCGTCGAAGACCAGCCTGGAAGACGTGTTCGCCGCGCTCACCGGCGGAGAAGAAGCGGTGGAGGACGACTCGTGAGCGGGCTCCTGGCCGTCTACCGACGCGAGATGCTGAGCCTGTGGGTCACCCCGCTCGCATGGGTGCTCTTGGTCGTGTTCCTGCTCCTGCAGGGCGCGAGCTTCTATTCCATCGTCCATTCCTACGCCGCCTTCAGCCAGCTCGGCGTCGACAGCGGGCCGGTGCAGGGATACTTCGGCCAGTCCTTCTTCATCCTGGTCTCGCTGCTCATCGTGTGCCCGGCGCTCACCATGCGCCTGCTCGCCGAAGAGCGCCGGAGCGGCACCATCGAGTCGCTGCTCACCGCGCCCGTGACGAGCGCGGCGGTCGTGCTCGGGAAATATCTGGCCACGCTCACCACCTACGCGGCGATGTGGGCACCGACCGTGCTCTACGTGTTCATCCTCCGAAAGACCGGCACCGTCGACTGGCACGTGGTCGGTTCGAGCTACCTTGGGCTCTTCGGGGTAGGCGCTGGGTACCTCGCCATCGGCACGTTGATGAGCGCCATGACGCGGAGCCAGCTGCTCGCGCTCCTGCTCACCGCCGCGGTGCTGTTCGGGCTCGTGATCCTGGGCCTCGGCGAGTACATCTTCGAGCCGGGGGTCCTCCGCGATCTCTCGGCGCACGTCTCGGTCATGTCGCAGTTCGGCGAGATGTCGAAGGGGATCGTCGACCTCAGGCGGCTCGTCTTCGACCTCTCCCTGGTAGCGCTTCCGCTCTTCGTCGCGGCCCGCGTGGTCGACTCGTGGAGGTGGGGATGAGCGCCGGGGAGCACGGGGGCGCCAACCGGAGCGACGCGAAGCCGGGCGCGCGCGCGGGCCACAAGGCGTTCACAGCGGTCGGCGTAGTGGCTGCGGGCGTCGCGACGGTGATGCTGAACGCGCTGGTCGCGCGGTTTTACACGCGCTGGGACGTCACCACCGATCGCCTCTACACGCTCTCCGGGGCCACCGTCGAGCGGCTGCGCGCGCTCGACGAGCCCGTCGACGTCATCGTGCTCCTCAGCAGGAGCGACAACCTGCAAAATAGCGTGCGCCAGATGCTCGCGGCCTACGGGGCCGAGACCACCAAGCTCCGCGTGAGGTATGTCGATCCGGATCGCGACCCCGCGGAGTTCCTGGCGCTGGAGCAGAAATTCGGGCTCCACGCCGGCAAGACGGAGGACGGGCGCGTGGTCTCCGACGCGAGCATCGTGGTGACCCGGGGCGACAAGCGCTGGTTCATCACCTCGGACGATCTCGTGGCCTATGACGAGAAGGACCAGAGGGTCCGCCCAAAGCTCGAGCAAGCGCTCACCGAGGGGATCGCCAACGTGCTCACCAGCGAGCGCGCCAAGCTCTGCTTCACGACCGGCCACCAGGAGATGAGCCTCGATGACGCGGGCCCCTCCGGGCTCGCCGAGCTCCGCACGCGGCTCGAGAAGAACAACTACGAGATCGCGCCGGTCGACACCGTGAAGCCAACCACCGGGCCGCGCTACGCGGGTTGCCGCGCGGTCGTGATCGCCGGACCGGAGAGCGCCTTCGACGGCAAGAGCGCCGGCGAGCTCGCGGAGGTCGTGAGAAACGGCACGAGCGCGCTCATTTTGGCCAACCCCATCCTCGACGACGACAACCGGATCCGCCCGACCGGGCTCGAGCCCGTGACCCGGCTCGGCGGCATCGAGATGGGTGACGATTTCGTGGTGGAGCGGGATCCGAGCGCGCGGTTGCCGAGCGGGCTCGGCGAGACGTTCTTCGCGATTTTGCGCCGTCACGACATCACCCGCGGCCTGGTGAAGGAGGACGGCGCCGCCGCCTACGGTGTGCTCATGAGCGCGGCGCAGAGCCTGCGGACGAGCGCGACCGGCACCCCCGCACCGCTCCTCGTCACGAGCGACCAGGCCTTCAGCGTGAAGGACATTCGCCCCTTCACCGAGGAGGGCAAGGCAGTCGAGCCCACCGCGAGCGATCCGCGGGGGCCGTTCACGGTGGCGATGGCGGCCGAGCTCCCGAAACCCGAGGCGTCCCGAGCCAGCCACGGCCCCCGGCTCGTCGTGGTCGGCTCGGCCAACGTGGCGTGGGGTCGAAACTGGCGCGACAGCACTCTGCTCGGCGACGCGCTCTTCATGGAGAGCGCGCTCTCCTGGCTCTCGGCGCGCCCGACGCTGGTGAGCGTGCCGGAGAAGGCCTCGCACGACGCGGGGCTCAGCCTCTCCGAGGAGTCGCTCTCCGACGTGCGCTGGTACGTGCTCGTCTACATGCCGCTCACGGCGCTCGCGCTCGGCGGGTTCGTGATGCTGCGGCGGCGCCGCGCCGAGAAGAAATCGCGCGAGGACAAGGCGTGAAGCGCAACCTCGTGAACGTGGGGCTCGTGGTGGTCGCGGTAGCGTCCGTGCTCGTGTTCATCGTGACCAGCGGCAAGGTCACCACGAGCGAGAAGGCGGCGCGCCAGGACAGCGTCCTCGTCGCGTATCGCGAGGACGATCTCACCCGCATCGAGATCGAGCATCCCGGCTCGAGCGAGCCCCGGCTCGTGCTCGAGCGGACGCCGCCCGACGACGCCGGAGACACCTCGTGGCAGCTCACCGCGCCGACCCGGGAAGATGCCGAGGCCTTCGCGGTGAACAAACTCATGGGAGCGCTCGAGTACGCCTCCGTGGTGCGGAGGATCCAGCCGAGCGAGGTCGACCGGCACGCCTTCGGCCTCGACTCGCCGCGGATGCTCGTCAGGCTCACGATGGGCAGCATCCACTACGTGCTCGCCCTCGGTAAGCCGGCCGCCTCCCCCGAGGGCTCGGCCTACCTCGAGGTGAGCGGCGAGGGGGTGCCGGAACCCGGCGTCTGCATCGTGAGCTCGTCGTTGGTGAGCGAGCTCAGCCTCGGCGCGGGTCAGCTCCGTGGCCGGCAGGTGATGCCGTACTTGTCGTCGTCGCTCTCGAAGCTCCGGCTCGAGGGCGAGGGCGGCGTGCGGACGTTCGCCAAGGTGCAGGGCATCATCTGGCGCTTCGACGGCATGAGCGGCGAGCTCCGCCTGGCGCGCGAGCCCTTCGACCGCGTGCTGCTCCAGTTCGCGCGAACCAAGGCCGATCACTTCATCACCACCGCGCAGGCGCGCGCGGCGCAGAGCGGCGCCGCGACCGTGCGCATCACCATGACGCCGGCCGACCCGAAGCAGCCGAAGGGCGTGGTGGTCGTCGGTGGCGCGTGCCCCGGCAGCCCCGCCGACGTGGTCGCGCTCCGCATCGAGCCCTCGGAGCTCGCCGCCTGCGTGCCCGGCAACGTGATGCCCGGGCTCTCGACCACGGCCGAAGAGCTGGTCGACCGCGCGCTCTTCGCGCTGCGCGCCGACGAGATCGAGAGCCTCGACGTGAAACGAGGTGAGCGCGAGCTCGCGCTCGATCGCACGGGCAGCGGGTTTCTGATGCGAAAACCGCAACGCGCGCCGGTGGAGCTCGACGCGGGCAATCAGCGCATCGCCGCGCTCCTCGCCGCCCGCGGCGCGCTCGTCACCGGGCGTGAGCTCACCCCGGCCGGGAGCGTCACGCTGAAGAGCGTCGGCGCGAGCGACGACGCGGTGCTCACGGAGTCGCTCACGGTCGGAACGCCGGGCAAGGATGGCAGCGTCCTGGTCCGCCGCGAGAGCGACGGCGCGCTGCTCGAGCTCGACCGTGCGACGGCGCGCGCCCTCGCGCCCGACGCCTCGCTGGTCCGCCGCCGGCGACTCCTCGAGTTCTCCCGCGAGGACTTCCGGCGGGTCGAGGTCACGGTGGGCGGCGCGAAGGAAATCGTCAGCCGGAACGACCACGCCGAGCTGGTCCTCGAGGCGCCGAGAGGGTTCGCGATCGACCCCGGGCTGGCCGCGGATCTGGTAGCGTCGCTCGGTTCGCTCACCGCGGAGCGCTGGGCGGCGGACGCGGACGACGGCAGCTTCGGGCTCGCCCGCCCCGCGCTCGAGCTCACGGTGAGCTTCGAGAGCGGAGACGCCGGGTCGGAGCGGCATCGGCTCGTCATCGGCGCGCCCACCAGCGGCGGCGCGTTCGCGCGACTCGACGACGACCCTGGAGTGTTCGTCTTGCCGAAGAACACGGTCGAGCAGCTCGAGACGCTGGCGGTGGACCGCGGGGTGTTCCTCCTGCCACCCGAGACGAGCCGTGTCACCCTCGAGCACGGCAAGGTTCGAGTCGTCCTCGACAAGCGCGGCGAGGTGTTCGTGCCCGAGGGCGACGCGGGGCGGCTCACACCGGATCGGGTCGAGGCGCTGGTCCAGGCGCTCTCGTCGCTCCGCGCCGAGGCAGCGCTCCGGCTCGGCGCCCCGACTCCGGCCGAGGGGCTCGACAGGCCCGAGCTCATGGTGACCATATCGCTCGGTCGCGTGAACGGCGGCGCGCCGAGCCGGCGCGTCTGGCGCATCGGCGCAGGGGACTCCTGGCGCGATCTCAGCGTGTTTTACGGCCGCGTGGACGGCACCCCCGCGACCTACGTGATCGCGCGAAGCAAGGTCCGCGCCGTCATCGACGCGCTCTAGCGCGGCGCACCAGGATTGCCCGAGTGACGCCGCGAATGGACAGGGGCCGCGCGCGCGTTCACCATCGGGACTCGACGAGGGAGACGCGACCATGAGCTCCGGCTATCGCTGCCTACGAACCCTTGGCATCGCGCTCGGCGCGCTCTCGCTCGCGGGTTGCGGCGACTCCGCGCGACCGCCGCGCGCGCCTGCCCCGAGCGGCGCGCGCGGCGCGGCCACCGATACGGTGGTGACGCTGCCGGGGAGCGAGCCCGCGACCGACGCGCCCGCGGTGGCGGAGTCCGGGGCCGCAGGCCCCGCGCCGTCCCTCGAGTTCGACGTGGTGCCGGTCACTCCCGAGCGGAGCGGCCAACAGACAACCGAGCCTGTCCAGGAGCTTCACCTGAACCCGCGGCTCGCCAAGCGCTGGACCGCGCGGGTCGGCAAGACGACCTTCCGCACCACGATGGCGCTAGCAGGCGACGTCGTCGTCATCGGGACGCACGGCGCCTCGCTCGGGGGCAAGAACGAGCCGAGCGACGGCGTTTACGTCCTCGACGCGAAGACCGGCAAGCAGCGAAGGCTCATCCGCGCGCCGGGCGGGGGCGATCTCGACGTCGGCGGCGTGGCGCTCGACGGCGACCGCGTGTTCTTCGGGACCGACAGCGGGCTCGTGCTCGCCGCCACCCTCGGCGGCAAGCTCCTCTGGAAGGCGAAGGCCAAGGGCAAGGTGCGCGCCGCGCCCGCGCTCGCGGATCTCGATGGCGACGGCGTGGTCGACGCGGTGGTAGGCGACGAGTCCGGCGCGCTCCGCGCCTTCTCGGGCGCGTCCGGCGCGCAGCTCTGGCTCGTCGCGACCGGAGAGAACGACTATGGCGCGCGAGGCTTCATCGGCGCGGCGGCGCTCGCCGATCTCGACGGCGACGGTCGCGCCGACGTCATCGCGGGCGCTCGAGACGGCATGCTCACGGCCTATCGCGGCACCGACGGCGACGTCCTCTGGCAACTCCGCGACGACTCCGGGATCCACGCCTCTCCGGTCCTCGCGGACTTCGATCAAGACGGCGCGCCCGAGGTGCTCGCGGCGTGGTCGTATGGAAACCTCACCATCGCCGACGCGCGCACGGGCGCGCGGCGCTGGAACTCGAGCGTCGAGCAAGACAGCGGCGGGATCGAGGGGCTCTTCGCGACGCCGACCCCGCTCGCCGGCGCGCCGGGCGTGCTCATCACGCCGACCGCGTGGTGGGGCAAGGAAGACGGGGTCGTCGGCGTCGGCGTGGACCAGCGCCGCTTCAAGAGCTTCGAGGGGCGAGTCTCGGCGAGCGCGGTGGTCACTGATCTCGACGACGATGGAGAGCGTGAGGCCATCCTCGGCACCGAAGCGGGCCTGCTCATCGCGCTCCACGCCGACGGCGGGCACGCGGTCCTCACCAAGCTCGACGGCGCCATCGAGGCCTCGGCGCTCGTCGCGGACGTCGACGCCGACGGCAGCTACGAGCTCCTCGTGGCGTCGAACGATGGGCTCCTCACTTGCTTTGCCACCGGCTCTCGAACCGCGCCGGACATCCCGCGCTTTCGGGGTCCGAGCGCGCGAAACACCGGAGAGCTGGGCGCAGTGAAGCTCGGCTGGCGCTCGCAGGCGGCCGTCCGCGCGCGCGCCGCTGGCGAAGCGACGCTCGCGCCCGAACGCAAGCCGTCGGTGCGGCTCGACTACGTCACTTGCTGCGGCGCGCTCCAAGACGCAGCCACCGTCGCGGGCTCGCCCATGAACTCCCTCCTCCTGCGAGGCGCCTCCGTCTGCGCGGCGCGGGCCGCCGAGGGCCGCCCTCGCGCCGAGGCGCTCGCGGAGCTCGCTGCCTTGCTCGGCGAGGTGAACCTCCCCTCGGCTTGCCAATAGCGGCCGAGGCGGGGACGGCGGTTCTCTAGGCGCGCCGGTCGTGCCATGCTGACAAACGATGCGCGCGTGGTGGGTGGGCGGACTCCTCATCGGGCTCGCGTCAGCGTGCGGCGCCGCCGGTCCGCCGCCGGCCGCGACGGACCGGCAAGCTCTGCCGGGTCGAAGCGCGGCGCCGAGCGCACGGGCGCCGACGGCTCCGGCGGGCCTCGAAGCTCGGCGCGCTGAAGAGTCGCCCGTCTGTCCGCCGCTCACGGTCGCGCTCCCCGAGCTCATCGACGCGCCGCTCGACCCGTCCATCCCTCCGCTGGTCGACGAGTCGGGGCGCGGACAGATGTCGTCATTTTACGAGAAGCTCGCGCGGCTCGCCCGAGGGCGCGCCACCGACTCGGTACGCATCGCGATGTACGGCGACTCGAACCTCACCCGCGACACCATCAGCGGCGAGCTCCGGCGCACGCTCCAGCTCACCTTCGGCGACGGCGGGCACGGCTGGATTTCCCCGGTGAAGCCCTGGCCCTGGTATCTGCACACCGACATTCGACACCGCAACGACGAGGCCGGCTGGCGCGCCATCGATCTCTCCACCGATCAGATCATCGACCGCCGCTACGGCTTTGCCGGGATCGCGGCGATGCCGCGCAACGCGCATGCCCGCGCCGTGGTGCAGACGGCCGCTCCGGGCGCGCCGGTCGGGACACGCGTGAGCCGCATCGAGGTCTGGTACCTGCAGCACCCCGGGTGGGGTCGGCTCCGCGCGCGCATCGACGACGCGCCGCCGGTGGAGCTCGCGACGGCCGGCCCGCGCCTGGAGGCCGCCAGGCGGCGCTTCGACCTGCCCGATGGGCCGCACCGGCTCGTCCTCGAGAGCGTCGACCTCGACGTGAGGCTGCTCGGCGTGGTCTTCGAACGCAGCGAGCCCGGGGTCGTAGTCGACTCACTCGGCGTCGGCGGGGTCAACACGGAGCTCATCGTGCGCGCGGACCGCGAGCTCACCGAGCAGTCGCTCGCCCTGCGCGGCCCCGATCTCGTGCTCTTGCTCACGGGCGCGACCGAGTCCGACACCCCGGGCCACCTCGCCGCGGCGCGTGAGCTCGTCGCGCGGGTCCGGCGCGCGGTGCCCGGCGCGCCCTTCTTGATGCTGGGCCCTCCGGATCTGGCCGGCGGCACCATCGAGCGCCCGACCCGCAGCGCGCGCATCGAGCGCATCGACGCGCAGAAACGCGCGCTCGCGCGCGAGCTCGGCACCATGTTCTGGGATTTCCGCGGGGCGATGGGCGGGCGAATCTCGATCGTCCGTTTCGCCGCTCACGAGATGGCGTGGAAGGACTTCATTCACCTCACCGAGAGCGGCGGGCGCTTCATGGGCCGACGCCTCGCGTACGCGCTCATGCGGGACTACGGCGAGTATCTCGCGGAGCACCCGGACGCAGGCTGCCAGGCGCCGCCGTCCGCCGGCGCTGGGCCCTGAGCCGCGCGGGCTCGCCGCGCGAGACGGGAGCGAGTAGGCTCCGCGTCATGGTCCTCGACGCCCGCCTGAAGCAGCTCGCCACCGGGATCTCCGCCGCCAAGGCGGCGCGCGCCTTCGCGCGTCGCCTCGACGCAAAGGAGGTGTTGAGCAGCCTCGAGCAAGAGCAGGCGGCAGAGTTC
Organism: Polyangiaceae bacterium; assembly: GCA_035063585.1. Lineage (GTDB taxonomy): Bacteria > Myxococcota_A > Polyangia > Polyangiales > Polyangiaceae > JAPSGB01. The sequence goes on along the minus strand of JAPSGB010000055.1, from coordinate 6,038 downwards.
GAGGCGACGCTCGAGGGCATGTTCCTCATGGCAGCGGTCGACGGCGAGGTATCCGAGGAAGAGCTCGGCCAGCTCGGCGCGAGCGTCGAGGCCATCATGGACGCCCACGCGATGGAAGGGCTCCGGCTCCAGCCGCTCCTCGACGACCTCAACCGCAAGCTCTCGGCGGAGGGCTGGAAGGCGCGCCTCGACGCGGTCGCGCGCCGCTTGCCCACGGACGACGCCAAGGCGTTCGCGTTTCGCCTGGCGGCGGGCGTCGCCTTCGTGGACGACGACGTCGAGCACGCGGAGGCCGCCGCGATCGACGCCTTCGCCGCCGCCATGGGGCTCGCCCCGGAGGCGTCGCAAGAGATCCTGCGCGAGGTAGTCGACGAGCTCTTCGGAGAGTAGTAGGGGGTGGCGGTCCGGCGCGGCCGGCGGCGCCTGGGCGCGCGAGCGCCGCTTCTCAGCCGAACCCTCCCTGCACTTGCCCCCCTGTCCTTTCCCGCACGCGGCGCGCGAGCGCTCGGTGGCGCCGTGACGACCGCGCTCGCCCCGGGTCGCCCGGCGCGCTTCGCCGCGCTCCGAAACCGCGACTGCTCGCTCTATCTCGGCGGCGGCGCGCTCGCGATGATGGCGGACAACATCGAGCACGTCATTACGTACTGGGTGTTGTGGGAGAAGTTCCGCTCGCCGGGGCTCGTGGCGTTCGAGGTCATCAGCCACTGGACCCCGTACCTCCTCGGCTCGGTCCACGCGGGAGCGCTCGCCGATCGCTACGACTGCCGCCGCGTCATCCAGGTGGCGCAGCTGATGTTCATGGCGGTGTCGCTCGGCTGGGCCATCGCGTTCGCTACCGGCGCGCTCTCCATCCCGCTCGCCTGCGCGCTGCTCGTCGTGCACGGACTGGCGGGCGCGCTCTGGAGCCCTGCCGAGCAGCTCATGCTGCAGGATTTCGTGGGTCGCGAGGAGCTCGAGAGCGCGGTGCGCCTGAACGCGACCGCGCGGAGCCTCGGCATCCTGTTCGGCCCGGTGGTGGGCTCGGCGCTCCTGCTCGGCCTCGGAGCGACCGCGAGCATGTTCGTCAACATCGCCATCTATCTGCCGCTCACGGGCTTGCTCGCCGTCACGAAGTACACCGGCCACACCCGCGAAGGCCTCACGCCTCGGGTGCGCCTCACCTTCCGCGCGGCAGGCCGAGTGATCCGCGAGACGGCTCGAGATCGCTCGCTGATGGCCATGGTCGTGCTCGGAGGGCTCGGTTCGTTCTTCATCGGCGCGGCGCTCCAGTCGGTGATGCCGATCTTCGCCGAGGATCTCGGCGCTGGCTCGAAGGGCATCACCTACGGGCTCCTGCTGTTCGCCGCCGGCGCCGGCGGCGTGGTCGGCGGGCTCGCGCTCGAGCTCTTCCGCTTCCTCGAGCCGACCGTCTCGGCGGCGGTGCTCTCCACGCTGGTCTACGGCGGTTCAATAGGCATTTTTGCGCTCACCTCGAGCTATCCGCTCGCAGTGGCGATGCTCTTCATCGGCGGAGTCGCGAACCTCGCGGCCATGTCGATTTCGCAGACGGTCGTTCAGCTCATGGCGCCATCCGACCGGCGCGGTCAGGTGATCGGCGTCTACAACATGTCCGCCAATGGGCTCCGCATCGGCTCCGGGTTCACGGTAGGGCTCATGGCGGGAGTGGTGGGCGCGCACCGCGCGCTCGGGATGTCGAGCGCCGCGCTCTGCGCGGGGACGCTCATCCTGGTGGCGGTCATCTGGCGAGGGCGGCGCCGAGCAGGGGAGCTCCGCGCTTGAACGTGCCGGCTCGCGGAGGGAGACTGCCCCGCCATGACGGACCACTCCGCGACCGCCGCAGGCACCTTCACGCTCGACGGGGCGCTCACCATCCATCGGCTCGGATTCGGGGCGATGCGTGTCACCGGCAAGGGCGTCTGGGGCGACCCCGCGGATCCGGCGGCGGCCCTCGCGACGCTCCGGCGCGTCCCCGAGCTCGGTATCGACTTCATCGACACCGCCGACTCCTACGGGCCGGGCGTCTCGGAGCGGCTCATCCGCGAGGCGCTACACCCCTATCCGAAGGGGCTCGTCATCGCGACCAAGGGCGGTCAGGTGCGGCCGGGGCCGAACCGATGGGTCCCGCTCGGGCGCCCCGAGTATCTGCTCCAGCAGGTGAAGCTGAGCCTCCGAACGCTCGGAGTCGAGCGGCTCGCGCTCTGGCAGCTCCACCGCATCGATCCGAACGTCCCTCGCGACGAGCAGTTCGACGCGATCCGCGCGATGCTCGACGAGGGGCTCATCGCTCACGCGGGCCTCAGCGAAGTCACGGTGGAGGAGCTCGAGGCCGCCTCCCGGGTCTTCCCGGTGGCCACCGTGCAGAACCAATACAGCGTGAGCTTCAGGCGCGACGATCCCGTGGTGGACTACTGCGAGGCGCGCGGGATCGGCTTCATCCCGTGGTACCCGCTCGCGGGAGGCCGGCTCGCCGGGGCCGGGTCGCCGCTCGCCGCCGTCGCGCAGCGATACGGCGCGAGCCCGACCCAGATCGCGCTCTCGTGGCTGCTCCGCCGGAGCGCGGTGATGCTCCCCATCCCGGGCACCTCGAGCGTCGCGCACCTCGAGGAGAACGTCGCCGCCGCGTCCATCGAGCTATCCGACGAGGACTTCGCGGCGATCTCGACGGCCGGCGCGGGTTAGCGACCGTCACGCGGCGGCCCCCGAGCGGCGCGGCCTACGTCGCCGGGCTCGGGAGCTCACCGCCGAGCTCGAACGCGGCGCGCTCGAACACGAGGCTCCGGCGCGCGAACACGTCCTGCTTCACGAATTCCACTCGCTCGCGCGTCACGAGCGAGCTCCAACCCTCGAGGGCGGTCGGCGCGGGCGCGGCGAACACCGGCGCAAAGAGCCCGACATTTTGGCCGCGGTCGGGATCACGCGCGCTCTCGAACACGAAGAGCTCGACGCCGCTCGCGCGCATGTCCCGCCCGAGCGCCTGCGTGATGGCGTAGCTGGTCTTGCTCGTGAGGCTCACGCGCGCGGCGTCGAAGGGCGGCCGCGTGAGCTCCACGGCCCTGCGCGAGCGGACCTTGGCGCGAAACGCCGTGAGCTCGACGCTCAGAGGCGCCAGCCGCGCGCGCGTCCCCTCGAGGAACAGCAGCCGATAATAGGCGACCTCGGCGAGCGCGGTCGGGAGCCGCTTCGAGCCGTAGTAGATGCTGGGCTCGTGACGGGTGCCGAAGCGCGAGCCGTTACGGAGCGGCGGGTGCCGGAACGGAGTCGAGAGCAGGTAATGTAGCCCATGCATGCCGGGAAGCGTCGGCACCGGCGGCTTGACCTGCTCGACCAGCTCTTCGAGGAGCTCCTGCTCGGCGAGCGAGTCGACGAGCTTGCGGGTCGAGCTCCTCGACTGCGATTCGACCACGCGCCACGGCGCGAGCTCGACGCGGCGGAGGTGCGCCGCGCCATCGAGCCGGTGCCAGAGCCCGGGCGGCGTCACAGCCGCCCGCGCATCGCATCGAGGTACTCGGCGACGCGCACCAGCCCCTCGACGCTCGTGAGCCGCTCGGCGGGGACCCCGCCGAGGTGCCGATGCTCTGCCGCGAGCCACGCGCGCGCCGCCGCCTCGTCTCCGCCAACCAGCGCGTCGAGGCTGCGGTAGACGCGCACCAGCAGGAGCGCGAGCTCGCCCTCCTTGGTGGAGGGCTCGAGCCCGCGCCGCCCGCTCGCGACGCGCGAGAGCGACGCCGCGCTCACGCCGATGACCCGCGCGAGCGTCGACCGCGAGAGCCCGAGCCGCTCGGCTGCGCGGAGCGCCGCCTTGGCGAGCACGGCCCCGGCGTCGAGCGCTGCGGGGTTTGCCTGGGTCATTTCTCGTGAAACGATAACCACAGATCATTTCACCTGCAATCATCGAGGCCGGGGCCGCCGGAGGCGGCTGGGCGCGCTCGCGCCGGGGCTCATTCTTATTGACACTAGTAAGTGTTACTGTCATTACTGCTCTAGTAATGACTGTCATCACTGAAGTGCTCGAAAACGGGCTCTCCTGCGTGCTCTCGGGTGGCGCCGCACCGGATGCGGAGGCACCCGACGCAGCCGGGCGCCGCTATAGCATCGACGAGCTCGCCGCCGCGACCGGCGTGCCGAGCCGCACCATCCGCTTCTATCAGGCGAAGGGCGCGCTCGCGCCGCCGACCCGCGCGGGGCGGCAGGCGTTCTATGGCGACGGCCACGTCGAGCGGCTCCGGCTCATCGCGGAGCTCCAAGATCGCGGGCTGAACTTGAAGGCGATCCGCGACCTCTTCTCCCGCGCCGACTCGGGGGACGTCTCGGTGTCCGAGTGGCTCGGCATTGGCGACAACCTCCGCGCTCCTTGGTCGGACGACGCGCCGCGCGTGATGACGGAAGCGGAGCTCGTCGAGCTCCTCGGTGAGAAGCGGCGACGGGGCTACATCGCGGAGCTGGTTCGGGTGGGGCTGGTCCGGCGCGAGGGCAACGCGCTCCCGCCGAGCTACTTCGTGGAGAGCCCCGAACTCCTCCGCTTGAACCTCAAGCTCGACGACGCCGGAGTCGTGCTCGAGGTCGCGGCGAAGGGCGAGGAGATCCTGCGCCGGCGGATCGCGCGCGCGGCCGATGAGCTCGCGACGCACTTCACCGAGCACGGCGGGCTCCGAGACGACCCATCGCCGGGAGACGTGGCCCGCTCGCTCGACGCGCTCCGCGAGGTCGGCGCGGACGCGGTGCGGCTCATCTTCGCGCAAGAGATGGAGCGCGCGCTCCGCACGCTCGTAGAAGCGGGCCGCGCGGTGCCGCAGCGGCGGCGGCGGCGCTGAGCCTGGCCGCGCGCGGGCCCTTGCCGTTCGCGTCCGTCGGCCGAATGCTTCCGGACATGAGCGAGATTCACGACCTCGAGGTGACGACCATCGACGGGGCACGAGAGAAGCTCTCGAAGTACGCCGGCCGGACGCTCCTCATCGTCAACGTCGCCTCGAAATGCGGCTTCACCCCGCAGTACGCCGGGCTCGAGGCGCTCTACCGCAAGTACGCCGCGCGCGGGCTCGTGGTGCTCGGCTTTCCCTGCGATCAGTTCGGCCATCAGGAGCCGGGCGGGGAGGCGGAGATCCGCGCGTTCTGCTCGCAGACCTATGACGTCACCTTCCCGATGTTTGCGAAAATCGAGGTAAACGGCAGCGGCACGCACCCGGTCTACGCCCTCTTGAAGCGAAGCCAGCGAGCTCCCAGCGGGGAGCAGGACATCGAGTGGAATTTCACCAAATTCCTCGTGAGCCCGACCGGTGAGGTGGTGAGGCGCTACGCGCCTAAAGAGACGCCCGAGAGCATCGACGCCGAGCTCGAAGCGCGGCTCTGAGTCGCGGCGGGCACCTCACAGGCAGGCGTCGCCGTTCGGCGCGTTCGCCGAGGGAGCCTGCAGGCAATAGTCCGCTGCGTTGTCGTGCGCGGAGGCGCCGGGGCGGCGCGCCAGCGACTGATTCTTCTCGCCCCCGGCCGGAAGCGGCGCGGCCGAGCCGAACATGGTCGTGGTGGGCGCCGACGGCGCGTCCACCGAGCGCGCCGTGCCGTACCCGACGGCGTCGAGGAGCACGCCGTCGCTCGCGCGGTAGAGCTGGAGCATCCCGCCGGTTCCGTCGAGCCCGAAGTGGTCGGGGGCGCCGATCGCGTAGGTTCGGTTCATCGCCTCGGACATGAGCCCACCCACCGTCCACAGGCCGGACGACGGGATCTGATCGCCGGCGTCCCCGAGCGGGAGATCGAACACGAGCGTGACGCCCGGATCGTCGAAGCGATAGTGACGGAGCCGGAGCCCGCCGAGCGCGGTCTGGAATGGCCCGGCGATCTCGACCCACTCGACCGAGTCCCCCTGGAGCGCGCGATCCACGTAGAGCTCATTGATGAACACGCCCGACGGCGAGCCGCCGCCGGAGCCCGCGCTGCCGCCGGAGCCCGCGCTGCCACCGCCGGAGCCCGCGCTGCCGCCGCCCGAGCCCGCGCTGCCGCCGCCCGAGCCCGCGCTGCCGCCGCCCGAGCCCGCGCAGCCGCCG
>JAPSGB010000054.1:0-29571 GCA_035063585.1 Polyangiaceae bacterium | reverse complement strand
AGGGAGGTCTAGCACCGTGATGCGCAGGTGTCGACCGCTCCAAGTCACCGATCTTGATTCCGCTACAGGCATCACGCGGCCTTGCAGAGCGGAGCCGCGCCCGTCACCCGACGCCAGACGTAGGCGGTCAGGTAGTCGCGGGCGTTGGCGAGGAGGTGATTCATCGTCTTGCAACGGTGCTTGCGGGTCACGTTCGCGTGCAGATCCTGCCAGACGCGTTCGATGCGGTTGGCGTCGGGCAGTACGGCGGCAGGAAGTCAAGCTCGACGCGGCCGCCGAGGGCTACGAGCGTGTCGCGGGTGACGTGAGCGGAGTGGATGCCGTAGTTGTCGATGACGAGATGGACGGCGTCGAGCCCGCGCGTAGGTTCGAGCCAGCAACCGCAGCAACTCGCAGAAGAGCGCGGCAGACTTCCTTGCTCCGCCGGTCGTGTGCAGGGCCCCGCTGCGCACGTCGAGCGCCCCCGCCAGGTAGAAGTTCTCGTTCTTGCCGGGCGTAACGAGCCGGCGCTGCTGTCCTCGCGACATCCGGTCGCGTCCGAGCTTCGGGTTGAGATGGATGTCGATTTCGTCCGCATAGAGGACCGGCTCTACGGCGGTAGCGCGAGCTTCGAGCGCTCGGATCTGCGCCAGACGGCGCAGACGTTCATCCCGAGGCGATGGGCAGAGCACGACCGGCTTCGGCGTGTCGATCCGGGCGCCGATGATCGCGAGCGCGCGACCCATCGTGCAGACAGCCACCGGAGGCCAGCCCTGGCGTTTCGCCTGCAAGCACAAGAGCTCCCGCGTCCACGTCGGGCGGCGCCAGCCAAACTCCTCGGGCGTGACGCGGAGCATCTCGGCGCTGCGCCTCCGGAACGCCTCGTCGACCTTGCGCGATCCGTTGTGCCGGCGGCGGTCGTACAGGCCGTCCACGCCGAAGTCCCCGAACCGCCTCGCGGCGCTCACCACCGTCGAGCGCGCGATCTCCAGCTCGCTCGCTACCTGGACGCTGCTGCGGCCGGCGGCGAGCCCGGCGACGGCCTGTACGACCGACGCCGGGCGCGTGAACCGGCGTGCGGAGCTCGACGACACGCAGCCCCGCCTCGTCACGAACGGAGGGCGCCTCGGCAGCCACGCCGCCGAACAGCACCCGGACCCGGTCGGCGAGGTCGGCGCCGACGAGCCGCACGAGACCGCGCGCCGCTCGCGCTCCGGGCCATGCGCTCTCCATCGAGCCCGCGCACGCCGGCGACGCGGCGGTCAGCGTGAGGACCAGAGCCACCGGCACCCGGCGCAAAGGGGACGCTTGCCGCGGCGCTCTCCTGCCGGGTACTTTGCGGCAATGACTACCGGCACCCACGAGGGAGGCTGCCACTGCGGCGCCATCCGCTACCGCGTGGAGCTCGATCTCGAGGCTCCGGCCATCACCTGCAACTGCTCGATCTGCGGCAAGTCGGGCTCGTACCTGCAGTTCGTCGCGCCCGCGCAGTTCACTCTCGAGCGCGGTGAGGAGAGCCTGACCGACTACCAGTTCAACGAGAAGGTCATCCATCACCTCTTCTGCAAGACGTGCGGCATCAAAGCGTTCGCGCGTGGCGTCGGCCCGCAGGGACCGATGGTCGCCGTCAATGTCCGCACCCTCGACGCCGTCGACGCCTTCACGATCCCGACGAAAGAGTTCCCAGGATTGACGAAGTAGTCGCGACCGTCACGGCGTGAGCCCCAGCCCCCTGGCGACGCGCTCGAGGAACCGCAGGCTCGCGCCCTCCCGGAACTCCTCGAACCCGGGCCGGAGGAACGGCCGCGCGGGGACCTGCGCGACGATGACGCCGCGCTACCGCCCGTGGGCTCGTTGCCGGCCTGCCGGGGCAGCGCGGAGAGGAAGCGGCGCATCTTCGGCGTGATGGGGATGATGACCGGCGGCCCGCCGAGCTCGCTCTGCTTGGCGTGGTCGACCATCGCGGCGCCGTCCTTCGAGGGGGCGGGCGGCGATGGTGAGCGGCGACGGCGGCTTCGGGGTCTCGCCCCCGGGCGCCATCGCCTGCGCGTCGAGGCGGTGCCGCTCCGCGAGAAGCGGGAAGATGAGGCGACCGCGCGCATCGCGCATATCGTCGGCAAAGGGCCGCCGGCCTCCGCGCGGGGGGACGCTCAGCGTCTGCGGACGAAGAAGATGCTGTCCGTCCACGCGCCGTCGATGCAGTACGTGCGCTCGGCACGCCCGGTCTCGACGAACCCCAGTCGCTCGAGCACGCGGATGGAAGCGACGTTCCGCGGGTCGGCGTCCGCTTGCAGCTCTTCGACGTCGCGCGTCTGGAAGACGTGCTCGATCACGGCGGAGGCGGCCTCGCTCACGAGGCCTCTCCCCCAAAGGTTCCGTCGGAGGATGAACCCGAGCTCCGGCAGGCGATAGAAGCCGACCTTGCCGACGGCCTTGCCCTCGTACTCGATGATGAAGTCCTCGCTCTCCTCGGGCGTGGACGCGATCATCGCGCGGAGCCACTCCTGCGTGGTCTCGAGCGACCGATGCGGCGCGGTAGACCAATAGCGCATCGCCTCCTCGTCCGACAGGATCGCGTGGAGCGCGTCGAGGTCGGAAGGCTGCGCCCGCCGGAGGAGCAGGCGTCGTGTTCGGAGCGTAGTCACGAGCCACGCCTACCACGTCACGAGGCTCCGATCGGCGCGGGCTGCGCGTAGCGCGCGAGGAGCGCGTCGACGTCGGGGTCGCCGGTGAGCGACGCGGGCGTCGACGCGGGCGATGCGCTCTCCACCGAGCCCGCGCACGTCGCCGACGCCGCCCGGCCAGGCCCGTCACCAGGGCGCTCCTCCGACCTCCGCGCCCTCCCTCACTGACGCGGAGACGAGCCACGGGCGTTCGCGGGCTCAGCTACGAGGCGCGCTTACAGCCGGTACGCGGCTGTTGCAGCCTTGACGCGTCTCGAAGCCCGTCGTCTGAATGAAGGTCCGCGGAGGGAGATGAGGTGACGCGAGGTCTCGACCGAGCGACGGAGGCGCGACGCCTCCGCGACGGCTCCTGCAGTGACGAGCCGCCGGTCGGAATGGGCCGGTTCGAGCTGGAGGCGAGCGCACCGTCGAACGCTCGACGGGTCCTCGAACGCGCCCGTTCGGTCATGAGCGCGGTGCTCCGCTCCATGGATGGTGTGGCGGGACGCGTCGAGCCCGCGACCTTCCTGCCGCGATGGTTCCTGGAGGCCTCCGGGCCCGAGCAGTCGCTCGAACGAGCGAAGGCGTGGCTCGAGCAGTGGCGCAAGCTGTCACCCGCGGACCGCGAGGCAGCCGAGGCGGCCCGGCGGTGGTCCGTCAGCGATTTCCTGTACTGGTTCGAGCCCGAACAGCGTGAGTGGTGGTGGTGGGGAGCGGAGTCGCTCGGCGACGATCGCGTCCGGATCTGCCTCGTCTCGCATGAAGTCAGCTTCCCCCACCAGGCGCTCGAGTGGCTGCTCCGCGCGGCAGGGGCCGCGAGCGTGCTCGACGAGGACGTGAGCCGCCTGTCGCGACGTTGACCCGCACGCGCGCGCCGGGCGCCCTCGAGGGCGACGGGAGCGCGCGGTGCGGTGCGCGCGCCCCATGACGGCCGTCGTCTCACCGGCGCCTTGGCCCCACGGGTAGCGCGGCATCGTCGGCAGGCCGTCGGGCAGGCGCGAGCGCTGGCGGGCCGATGGGTCATGGGCCTGCAGCGGTGGTTGCGGGCGACGTTGGCGTGGAGGCCCTGCCAGACCGCGCACGGGCGGTTCATGGGAGCCCGCGAGGGACTGCCGGTCCGGCGCGGTAGCCCGCGTGGCGGCCCGGGAGGATTTCTGCGGGTTCCGTCGGCAAACACGAGTAGGCCGCCCTTCTGCGGCATTCGCGTGGCCGCAAGAGCGCGGGATGAGCGCGCGAGTCGAGCTCGAGCGCGTGCTCGGGTACGGCCGGACCACGCGCAGCGTCACGCCGGCGCGCCTCCCGTCTCGCCGGTCCCGCGATAGCGCTCGCCCGCGCGGCTGCCGAGTGCCACTATCCCGCGCGATGAGCGCCGGGAGAAAGATCCTCGTGGTGGGCTCGGGAGGACGCGAGCACGCGCTCGCGGTGCGGCTCGCGAGGTCGCCGTCGGTCGCGACGGTGATGGTGCTCCCGGGCAATGGCGGCACGGCGCGGCCGGCGCCGCGGGGCGCCGGCGCGGCGCTCGTGACCGTCGCGGGCGACACGCTCGCGGTCGCGGAGCGCGAGCGGCCCGACCTCGTGGTCATCGGCCCCGAGGCGCCGCTCTGCGACGGCGTCGCCGATGCGCTCCGGGCGCGCGGGCTCCGCGTGTTCGGTCCGAGCCGCGCGGCGGCGCAGCTCGAGGGCTCGAAGCGCTTCATGAAGGACTTCGCGAAGCGCCACGGGCTCCGGACCGCGCGTCACGAGGTGGTGACCAGCGCCGCCGAGGTCGAGGCCGTGGTGCGCGGATTCGCCGAGCCGCCGGTCGTGAAGGCAGACGGGCTCTGCGCGGGAAAGGGCGTGGTGGTCGCCGAGTCGCACGACGAGGCCATCCGCGCGTCGCGCGAGATGCTGCTCGGCGCGAGGTTCGGCGCCGCGGGGCTCACGGTCGTCATCGAGGAGCGGCTCGCCGGTGTCGAGGCGAGCGTCCACGCCATCTGCGACGGTGAGCGCGCGCTCGTGCTCCCGGCCGCGCAGGATCACAAGCGCATCGGTGACGGCGACACCGGTCCCAACACCGGCGGGATGGGCACCTACGCGCCCACGCCGGTGATCACGCCGGCGCTCGCCGAGCAGATCGAGCGTGAGCTCCTGCAGCGCGCGGTCGACGGCATGGCGAGCGAGGGCACCCCGTATCGGGGCGCGCTCTTCGCCGGGATCATGCTCACGCCCGCGGGCGAGCCGGTGCTCCTCGAGTTCAACGTGCGGTTCGGCGATCCCGAGACACAGGTGCTGATGAGCGTCATCGAGGGCGATCTCGCGGAGGCGCTCTTCCGCGCCGCCGACGGCGCGCTCGAGCCCGGCTCGCTCCGGGCGAGCGGCGAGCACGCGGTGTGCGTGGTGCTCGCAGCGGCGGGCTATCCCGGCACGCCGCGCACGGGTGACGTCATCACGGGAGTCGAGGCCGCCGAGGAGATCGGCGGGGTGACCGTGTATCACGCCGGGACCCGTCGCGACGGCGCGCGGCTGCTCACCTCGGGCGGGCGGGTGCTGGGCGTCACCGCGCGCGGCGCGTCGCTCGAGGAGGCGCACGCGCGCGCCTATCGCGCCGCCGAGCTCATCCACTTCGAAGGCAAGCAGCTGCGCCGCGACATCGCGGCGCGCGCGCTCACGGCGCGCGCGTGAGCGCGCCGGGCGTCCCGAGCGTGAGCGCCGAGGCGCTCGCCTGGCTCGCCGAGGGCGGGGTGGTCGCGGCGCCCACCGAGACCTTCTTCGGGCTGCTTGCCGACGTCACGCGGCCGGCGGCCGTGTCGCGGCTCCTCGCGCTGAAGCCGCGCGCGCCGAGCAAGGGGATGCCGGTGCTCCTGCCGTCCTATGGGGCCTGGTCGGGGCTCGCCGAGGCGCTCCCGCCGCTCGCCTGCGAGCTCGCCGCGGCGTTCTGGCCGGGGCCGCTCACCATCGCGCTCCCGGCACGGGCCGGCGTCGACGAGCGGCTGGTCCTCGACCGTACGCTGGCGGTGCGGCTGCCGGGCGCGTCGGTCGCCGCGGCGCTCGCGCGCGCGCTCGGCCGGCCGCTCTCGGCGACCAGCGCCAACCTGCCGGGCGAGGCGCCGGCGCGTGACGCCGCCCAGGTTCGCGCGAGCTTCTCGCATGCGATGGGCGAGCACCGTCTGCTCGTCGTCGACGGGCTCGCGCCCGGCGGCGCGCCTTCGACGGTGGTGACGGTCGAGGGCGCCCGCGCGCGGGTCGCTCGCGTGGGGGCCATCTCGCTGGAGGCGCTCCGCGCCGTGGCCGGCGACGCGCTCGAGTGAGCGGCGGAGCCGGGCCCATGTGGCCCGCGTCGCGGCGCGGTAGCCGGGCGCGCGTCGTCCGGCGCTCCCCGCGCTCACCTTGACGCGTCGCGTCCAGAGCGGTACGCCGCGCGGCCTACGGAGGTCACATGGCAAGAGTCATGAATTTCAACGCTGGTCCGGCCACGCTGCCCCTGGCGGCGCTCGAGCGCGCGAAGGAGGAGCTGCTCGAGCTCGGCGGGACGGGGATGAGCGTCATCGAGCACAGCCACCGGGGCAAGGCGTACGACGCCATCCACCGCGAGGCGCTCGGGCTGGTGCGCGAGCTGCTCGCGGTGCCGGCCGACTACGACGTCCTCCTGCTCCAGGGCGGCGCGAGCCAGCAGTTCGCGGTGGTGCCGATGAACCTCCTCGCGGCCGGGCAGAGCGCCGACTACGTGATCACGGGCACCTGGTCGAAGAAGGCCTTCGGCGAGGCGAAGACGGTGGGCACCGCGCGGGTCGCCGCGACCACCGAGCAGGACGGGAAGTTTCCGCGCATCCCCGCCGAGAGCGAGCTCGAGCTCGATCCCAAGGCCGCCTACGTCCACATCACCAGCAACAACACCATCGCCGGCACCGAGTGGCAGTCGCTCCCGAACACCGGCGCGGTGCCGCTGGTCGCCGACATGTCGAGCGACATCATGTGGCGCCCCACCGACGTCTCGAAGTTCGGCCTCATCTACGCCGGCGCCCAGAAGAACCTCGGCCCGTCGGGCCTGGTGGTCGTGATCGTGAACAAGGCGCTGGTCGAGGCGGGGCGGAAGGACATCCCCAAGATCTTCCAGTATCGCACCCAGGCCGCCGACGACTCCCTCTACAACACGCCTCCGACCTTCAGCATCTATCTGCTCCGCAACGTGCTCTCGGTCGTCAAGAGCGAGGGCGGGCTCACGGCGATGGAGCAGCGTAACCGCGAGAAGGCCGGGGTCGTCTACGCCGCGATGGACGCTCGCCCGGACTTCTACTCGTCGCCGGTAGAAAAACCATCTCGCTCGTATATGAACATCGTCTTCAACCTCCCGACGCCCGAGCTCGAGGCGGAGTTCATCGCCGCCGCCCAGCAGGCCGGCATGGTCGGCCTGAAGGGGCACCGCTCGGTGGGCGGCGTGCGCGCCTCCACGTACAACGCGGTGCCGCTCGCATGGTGCCAAGCGCTCGCCGACTTCATGAAGGATTTCAAGAAGGGCTGAGGCGACCCGCGCCCGGTTTCGCGCCGGATCGACCCCACTTCCACGAGGAAAGTTTGGTCGCGCCGGCGCGGCCGGCGGCACTTCCACGAGGAAAGTTTGGTCGGGCCGGCGCGGCCGGCGGCGCGGTCAGAAGCGCGGCGGCGCGGCGCGGCGCGCGATGGTCTTGCCGTCGGCGGTGCGGACGGTCGTCGAGCCCGCGGCGAGGAAGGGGAGCGAGCCCAGCACGGTGATGGCGCCCACCGCGAGCGCGACGATGCCGGCGGTGCGAGCGGCCGGCTGAGCTTCGTAGCGGCCATAGCCGTAGAGGCCCATGCCGCCGAGCGTGATGGGCACGCCGGCGATCATGCCAACGGTGCCGATGGAGCGCGCCGTCGGTGACCCCGCAGCGGCGGCGAGGCGCACCGTGCCGCGGCCCGGCGCGATGCGGAACGGGTTCGAGGTCGTGAGGTCGGGGCCGGCCACGCGCGCCTCCATACCGTCGACGCGCAGGCGCGCGTCGCACGGCGCGAAGCAGGCGCGCCGCCACGGCGTCTGATCGACGGAGTCGCGCAGCTCGAGCCACGCGCCTGGGCGGCTCACGTAGAGGTGTACGACTGCGGTCGCCGGATCGGGAGCGGCTCGCGGCGCGGGTCGCGCCGGCGCGGGTGGGCTTGCGGCGGGCGTCGTGGGAGCGCTCGGGGGCGCCGGCGCGGGCGGGCTTGCGGCGGGCGGGGTCGCAGCGGGCGTCGCGGGAGCGCTCTCCGCGGGCGCCGGCGCGGGCGGGGTCGCAGCGGGCGGGGTCGCAGCGGGCGTCGCGGGAGCGCTCTCCGCGCGCGGCGGCGCGCTCTCCGCGAGCGGCGGCGCGGGCCTCGGCGGCGCCTCGGCGGCCGCGAGCTGGGGAGCGAGCACGACGAGCAGTCCGGCGCCGAGACCGGCAGCGTGACGTAGCGCGGGGGCGTTCATGGGCGATAGGAGCGCACGACGCCGCGTGTGGGGCAAGGACGGACGCCCGCAACGCGGACCCGGCGGTCTTCACCCGTGGAAGCGGTCGGCTTTGACCGCGCGCGAGAGGCTGGCTACCTTGAGGGAACCGCGGTCGTCGCGGCGCGAGAGTAGAGCAGCGTGTCAAGGTATCGCCTCCGGTTTCTGTTGCAGGAGATCGACCTGCCTCGGGGGGACACCATCATCGGCCGGAGCTCGAGCTGTCAGGTGACCCTCGAGGATCCGCTGGTGTCGCGCCAGCACGCGAGGATCCGCGTCACCGGTGACGCGGCGACCGTCGAGGATCTCGGCTCGCGCAACGGCGTGCTCGTGAACGGGCGCATGGTGACCGGGCGGCAGTCGCTGGTCGATGGCGATCGGATCCGCATCGGGACCCAGGAGGTGGTCTTCTTCGCCGCCACCTCGGCGGATACGAAGGAGGCGCACGCCGCTCGGCCGACGGGCTTTCTCTGTCACTGCGCGGGGTGCGGCTTGCCGTACGCCACCGAGCTCGGGAGCTGCCCGAGCTGCGGTTCGGGTGCGCGCGCGGACGAGGACACCATCACCGGCATATCTTCGAGCCGGGCGCGCGACTGGGCGCTCGAGTTGCTGCTCGAGGTGCTCGAACGCGCGGTGTCGCTCGAGCGCTGGGACGAGGTCGAGCGAACGCTCGGGCGCGCCCGCGCCAACGTCGACGAGCGGCTCGCCTCGGGGCAAACGGTCGGGCGCGAGGAGCTCGACGCGCTCGCCGGTCCGGCAGGCAAGCTCGCGCTCCAGCAGCAACGCGGCGAGTGGGCCGCGTGGCTCTTCGGCGTGTACCGCCACGTGGGGTTCATGCCGAGCGCGCGGCTCTCGCTCCTGCTCTCGACGCTCCCGCCGGTCGCGCTCGCGACGCTGCTGCCCGAGGCGACCCGCGTGGTGGAGCACGTCCGCGCGCAGGGTGGCCCGTCGCCGGATGACGCGGAGGCGTTCTCCGAGCTCCTGTCGCTCACCGCGGGCGGGCGCGGTGAGGGCTGATGGGGTTCTTCCTTCGTTACCAGAGCCATGATTTCGAGCTGAACGAGGGCCGGTTTCTCATCGGCCGGAGCCCCGAGTGTCAGCTCTCGCTCGACGACCCGCTCGTGTCGCGAGCCCACGCGGCGCTCATCGTCTCGCGCGACGGAGCGACGCTCGAGGATCTCGGCAGCCGGAACGGCGTCCGCGTCAACGAGCACCGGCTCCAGGGCGCGCGGACGCTCGCCCCCGGCGACGAGATCACGATTGGCTCGCAGCGGCTCGTCTTCGGGCTCGAGCCGCAGTCCGCGCGCGGCGCGACGCTCGACGCCCGCGCCAGCCGTGAGTCCGCCCTCTCGGTGCTCGCCGAGCTCGCGGACAAGGCCATCCTGCTCGGGCGCGGCGACGAGGCCGAGCGACTGCTCGGCGGGGCGCTCACCGGCTTCACGCGCACCGTGACGCCGGCCACCTCCGCCGAGACGCTCGAGCGCACGGCGCTCAGGGCCTTGAAGCTCGCCGCCGCGACCGGGCGCGCGCGCTGGGTCGATTGGGTCGTGGAGCTCTATGGGCGCGCGGAGCGGATGTGCCCGACCTCGGTCGTCGATGAGCTCTACGCGGTGATGAGCCGGGTGGGCTCGGTCGATCTCGCGCGACTGCGCGCCTACGTCGCCCGTGAGCGCGCCCGCGAGGGGCTCGGTCCGGCGGAGCGCTTCCTGGTGAGCCGGCTCGACGGGCTCGAACGCGTCGCCGCCCTGAAGTGAGCGGCGCCGGAGCGCGAGGCTCGACGTACGCGGCGCGTCCAGCTATCGTGTAGCATCGACCGGTGGGTCGAGAGGACCAGCCGCCCGTGTCCGAACCGCCGCGACCGACTCCGCCCGTTACTCCCCGCGAGGATGCCGTCGAGTCGCACCGGTGGTGGCTCGAGCATCTGGGGAATCGCTTCGAGCTCCGCGCGAGCCCGCTCGTGGTTGGGCGCGGCGCCAACTGCCAGGTAGTGCTGGACGACGCGCTGGCGTCACGCCGTCACGCCGAGTTCGTGCTCGAGGACGGCCGCGCCTGGCTCACCGATCTCGAGAGCGTGAACGGCGTGCTCGTGAACGGCGAGCGCGTCGAGGGGCGTCGTGAGCTCGCCCCGGGGGACCGCGTGGTCATCGGCAAGCAGGAGTTCTCGGTTTTCCGTCTGAAGCGGCCGTCGCTCTCGGTGGCGACGACGCAGCGGTTCACCGCCGAGACGCTCCACGGGATCGAGTCGCCGCTCGCCGCGGGGCGCGCGGGCGCCCTCCGCGACGAGCTCGCGGAGCCCACCGGGCAGTCCTTCGAGCTCCTCGGGGGCCTGGCCGAGAAGGTGCTCGCGCTCGGGCGCGCCGAGGAGGCCGAGCGCTTGCTCACGGCACCGCTCGCGGCGGTGGCGAAGGCGGCCGCCGAGCATCGGCTGGAGCCCGGGCGCGCCGAACGCGCCGCAGGCTGGGCGCTGAAGCTCGCGGTCGCCACCGGCAAGGGGGAGTGGGTGGATTATCTCGTCGAGGTCTACCGGGCGCTCGGGCGACCGCTCCCGGCGGCGGTGGTCGACGAGCTCTACTCCGCGCTCCGGCGGGTCTCGTCCGTCAACCTCGCCGGTCTCCGCGACTACGTCGCGTCCCTCCAGTCGATTCGGGGCGAGCTCGGGCCGGCCGATCGCTTCGTGCTCCAGCGGCTCGAGGGGCTCGAGCGGCTCGCGGCGGCGCGCTGAGCGGCGGCGCGCTGAGCGGCGGCGCCGCGGCTTGCGCGAGCGAGTAGCGCGCGGCCCGCGTCATGACTCGCCGGAGCTCGGGATCGTCGATCGCGTCGATCCGCGCGGCGAGCTCGGGCGGGAGCGGAACCGGCGGTCGCGGGGGCTGACGCTCGGTCACCGCGCCCGTCTCGGCTCCGGCGCGACCGTCCACGCGGAAGCGAACCGACTCCACGGCCACTCCCGCCTCCCCGAGCCGCCGGCGGATCTCGTCCGAGAGCAGCGAGAGCTCCTGCGCCCAGGTCGGTGAGGCGACGCGCACCGTGAGCGTGCCCTTCGAGAGCGAGCCGGGCGCGCTCCGCGCGGCGATGCGCGGCCCGACCGCCCGGCGCCAGAGCTCTGCGTCCACCGCGGGCGGCGCGCCCGGCGGACGCACGAGGCGCCCGAGGAGGGAGCCGACCAGCGCCGGTCCGTCGCTCTGCTTCTTGCCGCGGCTCATCGCTCTCTCTCCGCTCGGCGCTGGCGTCACCCCGCCCCTCGCGCGCTCGCGCTCTCTCGGTACCGAAGGTGGGACTCGAACCCACAAGCCCTTACGGGCAGCGGATTTTGAGTCCGCCGCGTCTGCCAGTTCCGCCACTTCGGCTTTGCTTTTGGTGTCGCGCTCTTAGCTGCTTCGCGCCGGCCGCGCAAGTCGGGCGGCGGGGTAATCGTCGGGCAATCGAGCTCGGGGATTGCCTCGGCCATCGGGGCGAGCTGACCGATCCCGAGCTCCTTAGCCGACCTGGCGGCGCGCCGGTAGCGGTTGATCATCGCCGACGTGGTGTGCCCGGTGCGGTCGGCGATCCACGCCTCGGAGCGCCCGGCGGCCAGGTTCAGCGTGACGAACGTGGCGCGCAGGTCGTGGGCGCGGAGCCGGCCGCGGTTCTCCCCGTCGTCGAAGAGCTCGGCGCGCTCGACGCCCGCGGCCTTCAGGGACGCGCGGAGCAGCTCGGCCAGCTTGTCGCGCCTGTAGGGCTCGCCGTCCGCGTCCAGGAACACGAGGTCGTCCGGCTTGGCCTTCGCTCGCCAGCGCGCCTTGTACGCGCGCAGGGCGGCCGTTACGCCCGGGTCGAGCGCCCACGCGCGGGCGTCGTCGGTCTTGTTCTTGTCCAGGGCCACGGCGCCGCGCTCGAGGTCGAGGTCGCGCCAGCGCAGCGCCCGGGCCTCGCTCGAGCGCATCCCCTCGCGGGCGAGGAACCCGAAGAGCATCCGATCGGGCAGCGGCGCCGAGCTCGCGAGCAGCGCGCGCTCCTCGTCCGGGTACAGGTACGGGTGCGCCGGTGGCTTGCCCGGCTTCGGCAGGAACCCGCGCGGCAGGGGGCTCGCCGTGATGATGCGGCACGGGTAGACCGCGAGCGCGAGCACGCGGTGGATGATCTGCGCGTAGCCCCGGCGCGTCGCCGGCGTCCGCGCCGTCTCCGGCAGGTGGCGCATCGCGAGCTCGGCGTGCTCGAGGGTGAACCGGTCGATCGGCACGTCGGCGAGCTTGATGCCGCCCACGTCGACGGCGCCGAGGGCCTCGAGGCGCGTCGCGTCCAGGCGCGAGTCCTTCGCGCGCACGTGGTCCGGAAAGTCGCGGTGCAGCTCGCCGCTCGTCCACCGGCGCGCGAGCTCGCCGAACGTGGGCGCGCCAGACGTCGTGACCGGGGCCTTGCCGCCGAGCAGCTCTTCGCAGAGCTCGAGCACGCCGGGCAGCAACGCGTCCGGCTTCTCGGCGGCCATCTCGAGCAGCGGGAGCACGCGTGCATCGCCGATGAGCTTCGCGCGCCGGAAGCGCTGGGCGAGCGTGGCGAGCACGCCGGCGCGCGCCTTCGCCGCGGCGTCGTCGCCCGGCGCGATCGTCGGCATGAGGAACGGCCGGCGCGTGCGCCCTTGCAGCGTGACGCGCGCGACGGCGCCTTCCGACGTCCAGTAGACTTCTCCGCTCGCTGGCTTCGGCATGCTGTCCTCCTGGCGGGCGCCGCGGCGTGCCAAGCCGCGCGAGGCCGGGGGCTGTCCCGGCGCGCCCGGTGCTGCTACTCGGCGGCCGTCGCGATCTCCGGCTCGGCGTCGAACGCGTCCCGCGCCGTGACGAGCTCGGCCTCGACCTGCTCGAGCTCGCCGGCGCGCGCCAGGGCGTCGAGGGGCGCGTCGCCGTCGGTCGCGAAGCTCAGGCGCCGGACGTCCTCCCGCACCTCGCGTACGGCCGTCAGGACGGCGCGGAAGCGAAGGTCGGTGCTCATGCTCATAGCGGCTCCTCGTTGTGGACGCAGCAGCGCGCCCGCCGGATATCGCCCAGCGCGTCGAGGATGCACGCCTTCGTTTCCGGGTCGACGTCTTCCCTCGCGAGGCCGCTCGCGCCGTGGAGCAGCATGCGCTCCGCGTCGGCGAGCAGCTTCACGATCTCCGGGCTCGCTTCGATGTAGAGCGGCCGCTCGCCGACGACGTGGAGCGCCGCGTCTTTCTTGCTGCTCTGCTTCTGTCGTGCTGTGCTTTTCATGTTCGCGTCTCCCTGATGTGAACCACGCGCCGGAGCGGTTGCCACCGCTGCCGGCGCACCTGTCAGCGCTTGCGGCGCTGGCGCTTGCCCGCCGTGGGCGCCTCCGGCGTGACGCCGAGCTCGCGCGCGTACAGCCGGAGCGCGCGGCGCAGGATGTCGCTCTTCGTGAGCTTCTCCGTGCGCACGCACGCCTCGAGCAGTGCGCGATCCTCGGCGTCCAGTCGGAGGGCGATCAGCGGTTCGGGCATGGTATATCCTGTTATACGGCCGGCGCGGCCGTGTCTACCCTGGCGCGCAAGCTCCCGGAAACATGTTGGTTTGCAGCGTCGAGGGGACTTCGCGCCGTACCTCTGCCGGCACGCTCGCCGCGGCCTGCATGCGCTTGCTCTCGGCGGGCTTGATCCCGAGGGCGGCGAGGGGGGAAACCATGGGCGCCTTTTCACCTTTGGTTTTGCTTGGGCGCCCGCCGCCACGATCGCCGCCCTTCAGCTTCATCCCCGCGAGCAGCTCCCCCGCCCGGCACTCGGCCTCGCGGGCGATCACGCTGGCCTTCGCGGCGGAGTCGTCGCCGGCGCGTCGAGGGCGCGCTCGTCGCGGTCGATCTGCATGAGCTCCGACAGCAGCTCGCCGATCCGGTTGTCGATCTCGTGACGCAAGAGACGGAGCTCGCGCTCCACCTCGCGCCGGCGGCGCTGTAGCTCGTCGCGCGTCATCAGGCCACCAACGCGTCGGGCCAGCGCTTCGCCGCCGTCGCCCACGCGGCGCGCAGGGCGTTCGCTACGCGCGTCGTCGCACGGTCGCCGGCCAGGGCGTCGTCGACGCTGAGACGACGTCCGCTCGCCTTCTGGTGCGCCTGCATGAGGATCCGGAGGTTCGCCAGCACCGCGGCGAGCACCGACGCGAGCGTGAGCTTCGACCCGTCCGCGACGGTCACCACGTAGACCAGCCCGGACGACGTGATGTAGGAGCCAACCGGAAGCGAGAAGCCGCCCGGGATGCCCGTGCTCGCGGCGGGCCGTGCGCCTTGCTCCGTGGCGGTCAGCGCCGGCGCGAACCCGTCCGGCGGTGCGACGGCCACGGCGATCGTGAACGTCGAGACGGCGAGCGCCGGGATCGGGTCGTAGCCGTCCACGCGCGTGATGTACACGGGCACCGCGCCGGCGCCGGTGATCGTCGTCGGAGCCGAGGTGCTCACGGCGCCCCCTGGGCGAGCTCGGCCACGTCGGGATTCTCTGTCGCTGCCCGGGCGTCACGCGCGTACCAGGGACGCGGATCGCTCATCGCGCGGCGTGCAGCAGCCCTGCCCGCCTCGTTGGTCCGCAGCACCGGCGCACCGGCGACGTTCAGGAAGGGCGTGATGCGCTCGCCAGCTGGTGCGGGTCTCACCATGCCAGCGTCGACAAGCTCGTCGCGGAGAGCGGAGCCGTCGACGGGCAGCCGGCGCTGGTAGCTGCGGAGCATGCTGCCGGCGTGCTCGCGTGTGCTGGATATTCGCGGTTGGTTGCTCATGTCATGTCCTCGCGGAAAAGTGCCCCGGGACCGGCGCCGCTGGAGATCGGCGCCGGCCCGGAGCAGTGCGCGTGGTCGCGGCGCCTGCGCGCGCCGGCACGTGGACGCCTTCCCACGTGCGCGCCCCGATCAGAGAGCGCGGTCGGCCAACATCGGTTCACGCCTTCGCCACCGCTTCCTTGACGGACGCTTCGGCGATTGCGCGCGCCTTGGCGCCGCGCTCCTGCTCGACGGCGGGGTCGAGGTGCTCGAGGCAGTCGAAGAATCGCCCGACCGCGGCGTCGCCCAGCGTGACGACGTCGCCGGGCAGGTGCTCCTTGCGTGCATACGTGAACGGGCGCGTAACGCGGTACGTACCGGCGCCGAAGTAGGCGGCTGCAGCGTCGGGAACGTACTTGTTCGGATCGCCGTCAGGGAGATCCGAGTTGCGGGGATCGATGAATGCGGGAATCATGGGTCTGTTCTCCTTCAGGCGGCGGTGGACTTGGTGATCGCCTTCTCGACGCGCTCGAAGGCGGCGACGATCTCGGACGGCGTGCCGGTGCGGATCGCCTTCTCGAGCTCGAGCTCGCGGAAGTGCTGCCACTGCGCCGGCGCCGGCGCCGGCATGCCCAGCGCGATGCGGGCGGCCGCGTGCCACGGGTGCACCTCGCGCGCCGCGTGCGGTCCGATGCTCTCGTTACCGTTGGCCTCGAGCAACGCGAGCGCGACGCGCGCGCGATCGGCGAACGCGCGCGGGAGCTCGGTTCCGCCGATGTGCGCTTTCCACACGTCGACGCAGGCGGCGAGCTTGTCCTTCCGGAGCTGCAAGCGTCGCCGCTCGATCTCCGCGTCGTGCTCGGCGTCCAGCTTGGACACGGTGGCCTCGCACGCCTCGCGCGCTGCACGCTCCTCGGCGTCGAAGATGGCACGCGCCTTTGCGATGCGCTTCTCGCGCGCGCCGTAGTGCTCGACGCGCGCCGCGTTGCGTTCGTTCTCGATCTCTTGAAACGGTCTCATGGTCGTTCCTTTCCCTCGGATCATCCGAGGATCAGCTTGTTTCCGACGTTGCGGGGACCGGTGCTCTTCGCGCCGAGGCCCATCTTGCGGTCGAGCTCGGCCTGCTCGGCGGGAGGCTTCGACGCCCTGGTCGAGCTGACCAGCGGCTTGCCGGTGCGCTTGTCCACCGGCGCGCCGAGGATCATCCGGTTGCCGTCATGCACGACGGCCGAGCTCTGCTGGATGAGCCCCATCTTGCGATCGAGCTCGCGCTGCTGGTCGGGCGGCAGTCCGCGCTGCTCCGCGCTGGTGCTCCGCGTGCGGCTCTTGCCGAAGTACTCCTTCAGCTCGGCGATCTCGCGCGCTTGCTGGTCCACGATAGCCTGCAGCTCCGGCGCGCCGAGCTGCGCCAGGGCGGCGACCTTCGCGTCGTGGTCGAGCTTCGGCGAGCGGTGCGGCTTGACGGGCGCACGGACCGGAGCCGGTGCGGGGCGCGCCCTCGTGGTGCCGCGCGAGGCTTGCGGCGAGAAGTAGTTTCGCATGGTCGGTCCTTCCGGTTCGGTGGTCGTGGAACTCGCGGGCGCGCGCGGCGCCGTGGCCGTCGTGCTGATCGACGCGAGCAGTTCGGGGAAGCTCAGGACGGCGTCGGCCAGGCCCTTGTCGACGGCGTCCACGCCGCCGGTGAACATCGCCGCCTGCCAGCCCGCAACGACCCTGGGCGTCAGCCGGCGGGCGCTCGCGACGAGCTCGAAGAACAGCCCGCCCTGGGCGTCGATCTCGCCCTGCAGCGCGGCGCGCGCGTCGGGCGTGAGCTGCACGTGCGGGTTGCCGTCACTCTTGCGGGCGCCGCTGGAGAGCAGGTCGATCCGCAGGCCCATCGCGTGGTCCGCGGCCGATCCGTCGACGACGGCGCCGATCACGCCCACGGAGCCGATGCGCGCGCCGAGGGCGACGACGATCCGCTTCGCTGCGCACGCGATGGCGTAGCCGGCACTCGCGGCCGTGCCGTCGACGTAGGCGACGAGCTTCTTGCCCGTGTCCTTCGCCATGTCGCGGATCTGCCCGACGGCGTCCAGGCAACCGGAGTACTCGCCGCCGGGCGAGTCGATCTTGAGCACCACGGTTCGGGCCTTCGACTGGAACGCCGCCTCGACGCGCTCGAGGACCGCGTCGTAAGAGTCGAAGAAACCGGAGTCGTGGTGCGTGAGCGGCCCGACGATCGAGACGACCGCGACGTCGCCCAGGCGGTCGAACGGCGACGCCGGCGCGCGTGCACCCGGGAACGTGGCGCCCAGGGCGCGCGGCTCGAGCGCGAGCAGGCCGGGCGCTTCGAAGCGACGGCGGATCACTTCGAACCCCGCTTGTAGGTATCGGCGGGCAGGCCGGCATCGGCGATGCCCTTGCGCGTTCCTTCGTCGCCGACGTTCCGCTGGTCGGGCGGCGGAGCGGCTGGCGGCGGCGCGTCTGGTGACTTGCGCGCGGGGCTCGGGCTGTTCGGAAATCCGTAGGGGTTGTCGGGGTGTTCGTTGGCCATGTGGTCCTTTCAGCCGGCGACGCCGGCGGAGTTGGTCTGGAGCCGGCGACGCCGGCGGTGGGCGCGCGTGTGGCAGCGCCCGGAGCAGCGGCCGCACGTCGGGCGCACGTAGCGCCCGCACACACTGCAGCGGGGCGCCAGGGCGCTACGCAGGCGCCTGGCGAGCTCGGCGGCGGTTTCGGTGCCGTCGAGGGGTGTTGCGCGGGGATTCCGGTGTAAAGATTTCGTTTTCTGGCGGATCTCCGGGCTATTCACGCGTCCCCGTACGGCCTCCACGCCCCCAAACCTGTTAGGCCCCGGCCCATCGGCCGGTTCCAGCGCATTGGAGCTCGTGCCAAGGGGATGGCAGGCCAGGTGGGGGGTGGGGTCGGCCATCACGCGAGCTCCTGGATAGCGGCCCGCTCCTCGGCCTCGTAGGGGTCCGCGTCCAGGTGGTCCAGGTGGTCCACGTGGTCCACGTGGTCCACGTGGACCGGCGAATCCCAGTTAGCGCTGGGTCCACATGATCTCTCATGTGTGTGTGCGCCTGTACCTGGACCACCTGGACCACCTGGACCACCGCTTGTTTCATGCTGGTTCAGGTGGTCCAGGTTGCCGCTTGGAACCTGGACCACGAGGTCCGCAACCTGGACCGCCGGGAAGTATCGGCGCTCTCGCTTCCCACTGCGGGGACGTCGCGGCTCGTAACCCAGCGTCCGCAGCACGTGTCCCACGCGCTTGGTGCAGGCGGCGGTGATGCGGTCCGGCGCGAAGTCCAAGGCGCCGAGCAGCACCTGCGCGGTCGTGAACCCGTCGCCCGGGTCGATGGCCTCGCGGCGATCTCCGGCAGGCAGGGACGGCGCGGCGAGCCACTGCTCGACGAGCTCGACCCAGTCGTCGCGCTCCGTGCGCTCGAGCTGCACCTCGGTTGCGGTGGCCTGCAGCTCGGCGGTGTCCAGGTGCCACGACGCGCCGGCGTGGTAGCGCTCCGCCGCTTCCGCCCAGAGCTGCACCCGGTCCTGGCGCAGTGCGGCCAAGTCGATGATGCCGCAAGCGACGGGCCAGAAGCGCCGGGCGCCGGTCGGGTCGGAGAGATACGCGGCGTCGTTCGTGCTGCCGGCGAACACGGTGTGCCGCGGGAATTCCTTCGTGACGCGGCCGTAGCTCGGCCGGTAGCGATCGGACGCGGCCGAGAGAAACGCCTTGACGCGGTCGACGTCGCGGCCGCGCACACTCGACAGCTCCGCGAACTCGTGCAGCCACACGCCGCGCAGTGCCTGGTAGCTGTCCTTGTCGCCCAGGACGATCCCCGTGTCGCTGAACCACCGGTCGCCGGCGAGGATGCGGAGCGCCGTAGACTTCCCGATGCCCTGGTCGCCCTCGAGCACCAGCATGTGGTCCGCCTTGCACCCCGGCTCGCTGACGCGCGCAACGGCGCTGACGAGCCAGCGAGCGCCCACCGCGGCCGCGTACGGCGTGGGTGCCACGCCGAGGTAGCGCTCGAGCCAGCCGTCGAGGCGCGCGGTGCCATCCCAGCGCAGCCCGGCGAGCCAGTCGCGGACGGGATGCACCACGCGGCGCTTCGACCCGGCGAGCGCGGCCGCGTCGACGAGCTGCGGCGCGACGTCCAGGCCGGTGAACGTCGAGAGCCACGCCGCGGTGCGGATCGCGTCCTCCTCGAGCCAGGGGCCGGTGAGCTCGGTTCCGGGGCGGTCCTGCTCGCGCACCGGCGCCGGCGCGAGCTTGACGATCTGGTCGTTGAACTCATCGTAGCCGAGTACGCGTTCCCACGCGGGATGCTGCTCGAGGATGTGCAGCACGTTCGCCAGACACTTGCGCGGCCGCTGCTTCGAGTCGTACACGAGCCCGCGCTGCCACGCGCCGTCGTCGACGACGCCCGGCGCCGGCGCCTTCGGCGAGCTCGGCGGAACCGCGCGCGGCCGCGCGAGCCCGGCGCCGAAACCCGAGTCGACCGTCTTGGCCGCTTCGCCCTGCGGCAGGCCTGCCGCCAGCGCGGCGCTCATCAGGTGATCGCGCACCTCGAGCTCCTGGAGCTCGCCGGCGGCGACGAGCCCGGCAAGGGAGTACGCCTCACGGTTCAAGGTGCGGTTGCGCTCGCCTTCCGCGGCACCTCGCACGTTCGTTACAGCGCGCCGGAGCGCAGCGTCGGCGTAGCGCTTCGGCGCGGTGGGCGCAGGCGCCGGCGGCGCGAGCCAGGCATCGACGTCGAGGGGCTCGCCCTCGATCTCGCGCGCGATGAACTCCGCGTCGAGCGGGCAGCCCGGCACGTACCAGAAGCGCGACGCGTCCTTCGTCGCCGGGTCGACCACGCCGCCGAGCTTCGCGTCGACGGCCGCCCAGAGCGCGGAGTACTCCGCCGGCGACACCTCGCGGGAGAGCGGCAGGATCACGCGGAACCGGTGCGCGTCGGGCGTGTGCTTGCGCGTCGTGTGGATGAGCGCGCGCGTGCCCGTCCACGCCGCCGCGGCGTCGTCGATCGCGGTGCCGCCGTCGTAGTCCAGGCAGAGCGCGGAGACGCTCTGGACGGTCTCCAGAGCGCGGCGCGCCGGCTCGCACCGTGTCGGGCTCCACCCTGGGTGTTGCTTGTCGCCGCGGAACGGCGCGCGCTTCGAGAACTCCGCGACGAGCTCGCGCCACGTGAGCTCTACGCCCTCGCCCCGGGTGTCGAGCAGGTTTGGCCACCGGGTGATCGCGATCTTCATCACGCGGCGCGCTCCTGCCTGCAGCCCCAGCACGTGACGTCGACGACGAGCGCGCCGGCGACGGCCTCGACCTTGACGAGCGCGCGGCCGTCGCACGCTGCGCCGCACCGGTCGCACGTCGCGCGGTCGCGCGCGCGGAGCATCGCCGCGAGCACCGGCGCCGGCGTCGCGGCGAGCTGCTGTCGCGCCATCTGGCGACGCAAGCGACGTGTCACCGCGAGCCCCCCATGCGCCGCACGAGCTCGTCGCGCAGGTCGAGCACCGGCGCGACGTCCGCCGGCTTGTCGGCGCGCTCGAGCGCCTCGAGCAGCTCGCCGACCCGGAAGCATCCGGCACGACCGATGCGCACGGGACGCAAGCCGGCGTCCAGCGCGGCGCGCTTCGCAACCGACCACTCGATGCCGAGCACCCACCGGGCGTTCTTCGGCCCGACGAGCACCGCGATCGTGGGGTCAGCGCCGGGCAAGGTCCACCTCCGGTACGGACGTGGCCGACGTCACGAACCCGTGGGCGATCAGCGTCCGCAGGATCCGTTGACGGATGGCGCCGCGGATCTGCTCACCGCTGGCGAGCGCATCCCAGACCTTCTTGACCGTGCGCTCGTCGGCGTCGCAGAGCACGGCGAAGCGGCGGGCGGTCGCGGCGTCGAGGCGTTGCATGCCCCAACATCTGCCAGCACTTTGCTAACGGATGTTGCGGTCGTGGAAACTTCCGTCCGGTTACGCCGACACGCCGCGGAAGATGTACCCGGCCGGGCGCCGCTGCATTCCTGTCACCACGAGCGCCTCGATCGCGATCTGCTTCGCCGTCAGTGCGCGCCGGCGATCGAACGTGATCGCCTCGAGCTCTTCGGCGAGGCGAACCGCGGCCGCCTTGCCGGCGTCGCGCGGCATTGCGCGGAGCTCGTGGAACGAGTGCTCCGGCATCCGACGCGCCAGCACGCCGAGCGCGAGCTCGGCCGCCAGCGTGTAGCGTGCGTCGTCGACGAGCCGGAGGATCGGCGAGCTCGCGATGTCGCGTACGACTGCGCGCGCGGCGCGTCGCCGGCTATCGTAGCGACGCGCCGGAAGCGGGAAGCGTTGCGACGGGGGGAGAAGAGCACGGACAGCCGCGGCGCGGTCGATGCGCTCCACGGTCGGTTCGTTGATCGCTTCGCGTCGCAGCTTGAACGCGAGCGCCAGGAGCAGGCGATCGGTCGGCAACTCGAGAAGCTCGAGGATGCCGGTTGCCTTGCTGGGATTCTTCGGCTGTGCTTTCTTGCTCGCCACGGGGACCACGACTCCCTGTCATGCGGCCGGGCCCTGCCAGGGGCGCCGGCCGCTTTCTTACTTCGCTCGGCGTTCTGCCAGAGAAACGATACCAGCCCGCGCTCGCCGGCGCGCCTCGAGCTCTCCGGCGAGCTGACGGACAACGTCCCAGCGCCCGGCCGCCGTCGCGGCGTGGAGCGCTTCGGCGAGGGCGGCCTCGACGGCGTCGCCGGCGACGGCGATCGACGCGACGAGCTCGTCGGCCTTCGCCTCGAGCGCAGCGCCGAGCACGCGGTCCCAGCCCTCGCGATTGCCCATCGACTGCCCGGGAACGGGCGCTCCAGGTCGCTCCGCGTCAGATCCGGAACAAGCAATCTCGCAAGGTTGCGAAATCGCAGGCGACGGCTCGGCCTTTTGAGTCCGCCGCGTCTGCCAGTTCCGCCACTTCGGCTCGGAGGCGCGAGATTACCCGGCCGCGTCCGGCTGTCGAGCCCCTTCGTCGCGCCCGCCCCGGCGGCTAGCGCCACGCCGCGCCGTCGTCGCTCTCGAGCAGCTCGAGCGCCACCTCGCGCGGTCGCGGGGTCGCGCGCCGCCAGACGAGCACCAGCCGTCTTCCCACGGCGAGCGCGTCGAGCTCCGCTGGCGCGCCCTCGGCGTTCGGCTCTGCGACCGGCACCGGCGGCGCGAAGCCCTGGCCGGCCGGCGCGTGCGCGACGAGCACGGCCCCGCGGGCGATCATCGCGACCACGGTCGCTTCCGCGGTGCACGCGGCGCGGGCGCTCGCGAGGGCGGCGGTGTCCGCCGCGGCGGCGATCGGGACCTCTCGCGTCGCGCCGCGCGGAGCGAGGAGCCGCAAGCCCTGATCGCTCCGCTCGAGCACCTCGGGCGCGCAGCCACCGCACACGACCGCGAGCGCCGCTCCCGCGCGCGCGGAGAGCGCCGTCACCTCGATCTGGCTCGAGCCGGCCACGATGAGCCACGTCTTCTCGCCGCTCGTCATCGTGAAGAACAGGCGCTCGCCGCAAGCTCGCGCGTCGCCGATGCGCGGCCGCGTCGCGCCCGGGACCAGCGCGTCGGCGAGCGACGGGGCTGGGAGCGCGTCGGCCGGACGGACCGCGAGCGCGGTCCCCTCGTCGCGCTCGCGGGCTGTCACGAGCAGTGGGGTGCCGGGCGACCACGCCGCGATGAGCCGCCCGGGCAGCCCAGTGAAGAGGGAGGCAGGTCGGTCCGGCGCGGACCACGTGAGGAGCGCGCCGCCCTCGGCGTCGGGAGCGGCGCTCGTGAGCGCGAGGACCGGTGCGCCGGCGCGCACGAAGAGCGGCGCGCCGGCCACTCCGAGCGCGAAGCCCGCGGGCAGCTCGTCGAGCGCGCCCGCGCTCGTCGCGACGTCGGTGGCGCCGTCGACGCGCGAGAGCGCGCCGCGCGTGCGTCCGCTGGCGTCGCGAGTCAGCGTCAGCGCGAAGCGCGGCGCGCCGTCGGCCCACGCCAGCATCGGCGGCGCGAGCGGCGCGCCCGCGCCGGTCGGCGTCGCGAGGACGCGCTCCTCGGCGCGCTCGGCTCCGCGCCGAACCGACAACCAACTCCCGGAGACTCGGAGGTTGGTCGTCGCGGCGGAGCTGGCGATGGCGAATGCGTCGCCCTCGGCGCTCGTGCCCCAGCGCACCTCGCCGAGCCTCGAGCCGAGCGCGATCGCGAGCGCGCCGCGCGGCGCGGGCAGCCGGAGCCCCGGCGTCGGGCCGCCGCGAGGGCAGGGCGGCGAGCCGAACGCGCCCTCGGAGACCGCGACGTGGCAGCCCACCTCGAGCGCGCGCGCGAGGAGCCCGGGGAGCCGCTCGAGCGCGCCGGGCGCGGCGAGCGCGCGTGCCTCGGCGTTCCAGTCGAAGCGGGTGAGCTCGCCGGCGATGCTGGCGAGCTCGTCGACCTCGCCGGGGTCGCGATGGAACGGCGTGCCGCGCTGCTCGGCGCTC
Organism: Polyangiaceae bacterium; assembly: GCA_035063585.1. Lineage (GTDB taxonomy): Bacteria > Myxococcota_A > Polyangia > Polyangiales > Polyangiaceae > JAPSGB01. Next base: position 6,315 of record JAPSGB010000054.1, on the reverse strand, counting down.
CGCCGGGCGAGCTCGCTCGCCCGACGCGCGCAGGCCGCGAGCGGCCGGCTCGCTCGCTCGGCGAGCAGGACGCGCGGCGCGAGCGCGGCCGCGAGCTCGGCGGGCCTCGCGGGCGGCGAGCGCTCGAGCGCGCAGGCCGCGAGCGCCACGGCGGCGGCGTAGAGCTCCGCGGCGCCCCGCCGCGCGCGCTTCCGCGACACCCAGAAATGCGCGGCGAGCCCGCTCGCGAGCAGCAGGAGGGCCGCGACCGCGGTGAGCCGGCGGGAGCGTGGTGAGCGGACGAGCGGCACGCGCGGCATCCTAGCGTCATTTGCGCCGGCCCGAGCCGGCGCTCAGCTGGTGAGCGCGTAGAGCGCGAAGGTGCCGAGCCAGTGCGCGCCCTCGTAGTGCTCTCCCGTCACCTGGGCGAGCCCGGCCCCGAGGTGCACGCGCGCCGACTCCGCGAGCGGAGCGCGCCGCGGGTCGGCCGCGGGCAGCGCGCGCGCGATGCTCGCGAGCATCCAGGCGCGGCTCAGGTTGAGCCCGTCGAGGTGCGCGAGCTTGCCGTCGCTCGGGTCGGGGCAGCGCGCTGGCGTGAGCTCGAGTCGCGGCAAGAAGCGGGTGAGCCAGGCCGCGAACGGCTCGGGCGAGAGCACGCGGCGCATGAGATCGGCGGTGGCGAGACACGGCGACAGAAAATCGAAGGCCGACGGCTCGAGGTGTAGCGGGCCGTCGCGATCACGCTCGTGCAGCTCCCGGACGCGCTCTGCGACGCGGCGCTCGTCGCGCCCGCGCGCGCGCGCCCAGTCGAGCAGGAGCCCGGTCGCGAACATGCTCTGCGAGTGCTCGCCCGAGCGGACCGGCGCGGGGAGCCTCTCGAGCCAGGCCCCGAGCCGCTCGGCCGAGAGCCGCTCCAGCGGCGCGAGCGCGCGCGACCACTCGCACGCGTCGGGGTCGTCCCAGCCGCCGAGCTCGGCGGCGAGCGTGAGCAGCCAGGCGGCGCCGTACGGCAGCTCGAACCCCGCGCGCGCCTGCGCGTAGCTGACCTCCGCCGCGATGTTCTCCACGGTGAGCGCTCGCCCGAGCGCGGTCCGCGCCGCGCGCTCGAGCGCGCCGCCCGGCGCGACGCGCGCTGCGCGCGCGAGCGTGAAGTGGCCGTGCACCGCCGAGTGCCAGTCGTAGGCGCCGAAGAAGGCGGGGGTGAGCAGGCGCGGCGGCGCGGCGTCCGCGTCCGAGAAGAGCACGTGCGCCAGCTGCGACGGATACTCGCGCCCTACGCTCGCCAGCGCGAGCCGAGCCAAGCGCGCGACGAGCTCAGGTGAGGGGGCGCGCTCGCCGGTTCGAGCGTCAGTACCCAAAGTCGGGCGTCGTGGGCTTCGTGCCCGGGGTCGGCTTCGTGCCCGGGGTCGGCTTCGTGCCCGGGGTCGGCTTCGTGCCCGGGGTCGGCTTCGTGCCCGGGGTCGACTTCGGCGTCGTCGGGTTCGCCGCGGCAACGGGCGCCTCGGCCGAGCTCGTCGGCTCGGGCGTCGACGCGGGCGGCGCGGCGGTGCCGCCCGCGTCCGGCTCCGCGCCGGGCGGCGTAGCCGCGGCGTCGGTCGCCGGCTTCGAGGAGCTCACGGGCTCGGTGTCGATGATGGTGACCGGGGCCGCGCTCGTCGTGGGAGCGGCGCGGCCGAAGAGCTTCGAGACGGCGAAGCCGCCGCCGCCGAGGACCAGGAGGCCTCCGACCGCCAGCGCCGCGACGAGCGGCGCCTTGCTCGTCTTCGGCAGCTCGACGCGCTCTTCCGAGGCGGCCCAGTTGGCGGACGTCTGGTTGCCCGCGACGGCCGCCTGCAGCGCCGGTGCGCGCGCCATGGGGGCATCGAGCGTCGTGACGCCGGGCAGCGACGCCATGGGCTGGCTCCGCACCACCGTGACCCCCGCGCCCGTGGTCATCCAGGCCTCGAGCGCGGCGCCGAACTCGCGCGCGCTCTGAAAGCGCGACGTGACCTCGCGAGCCATGCCCTTCTCGATGATCGACGCGAAGGCCGGGTCGAGGTTCGGCACCAGCTGGAGGAGCGGCGTCGGCTCCGCGAGCACGATCTTGAAGAGGAGCTGGTTGAAGGTCCCGGCGTCGAAGGGCACGGTGCCCGTCACCGCCTCGTAGAGGATGACGCCCACCGCGTAGAGATCGCTCCGCGCATCGATCTCGGAGCCGCCGTGCGCCTGCTCGGGCGACATGTAGTACGGCGTCCCCATCACCGCGCCGGTCTGCGTCATCTTCATCTCGCTGTTCAACGGCTGGAACTTCGAGATGCCGAAATCGATGATCTTCACGTAGTCTTGCTGGCCCGCCTTCTCCTTCAAGAGGAAGATGTTGTCGGGCTTGAGGTCGCGGTGGATGATCCCGGCGTCGTGGGCGGCGGCGAGCCCGTCGAGGAGCTGGTGGGCGAGGGGAGCCAGCTGCCCGGGCGCGAGGCGCCCGAACCCGCGGATGCGGCTCGTGAGCGGCTCGCCGTCGAGAAACTCCATCACCATGAAGAAATCGCCGTTCGCGAACGAACCGAGGTCGAGCACCTCGAGGATGTGGTCGTTGCCGATGCGCCCCGCGGCCTGAGCCTCACGCTCGAAGCGCCGGACCACGTCGGCGTTTCCCGCGAAGGCCGCGTGGAGCACCTTGATGGCGACGCGCCGGTTGATGCGGACGTTCTCGCCCTCGTAGACCGCGCCCATGCCGCCCTCGCCGATGAGACGGACGATGCGATACTTGCCTTCGATGACTTCGCCGGGCGATAGCGACATGATGATGGACCTCGCGCTACTTGGAGCCTAGACGAGCGCGCACCGGCCCGCCACTTCCAGCGCGCCCCGGGCGGCTCGGCTCCCGATTCTCGGGGGAATGAGGGTCGGTCCGGCGCGGCTCAGCCGGGGGGCGCCGCCGCGCGTCGCCGGCAGAGCAAGACCGCCGCGTCGAGCTCGTAGAGCGGGGCGTCGCTGTCTCCGCCCGAAAAGTAGGGGGCCCGCGCGAGCCGCTCCACCGTGAGCCCGAGCGGAGCGAGCTCGCGCTCGACCAGCCTCGTGACGCCGGTCTCCCAGTCCGCGGCGGCGCAGTCGAGGGGCTCGAGCGGCTCGAGGAGCCGCGCGCCGGCATACCTTACCGGTTGGTAAGGGAATACCAGGGAGAGGATGAGCCGGCCGCTGGGCGCCAGCGCGTCCCGGAGCCGCGCGAGCAGGGTGCGCGGCCGCGCCGTCCGGTCGAGCACGTTGAGGCACGAGATGGTGGCCCAGGGGCTCGCGGGGACCGGCTCCCGGGTGATGTCCACTCGCGCGCACCGCAGGCCGCGGCGCCGGAGCCGCCGCGCCATCGGCCACGACGGCTCGGTGGTGAGCACCTCGTCGAAGAGCGGAGCAAGCTCGCGGGTCACGTCGCCGTTGCCCGCGCCGACATCGAGGAGGCGGCCGCCGGCCGCGCCGAGCAGGCACCCCCATTGAGCGGTCGATAGGAGCTGCATCGGGTACGTGCCGAGCAGCCCGTTGGCGTCGAAGTCGCTCATGACGCTGGCGAGCCAGCGCTGCGCGAGGGTGCGCGCGCGGCCGTGACGCGGCGGCGCGCCCCGGAAATCGCGCTCGAGCGCGTCCTCTTCGAGCACGACGAACCGTGCCGCGAGCTCGGCCGGGAGCCCCTCCAGGCGACAGGTGTGCGTCACGCCGGGAGCGGGCGCTCGCGGAGCTTGTCCGCGATGCGCGCGGCCATGGTCATGATGGAAACTTGCGGGTTCACGCCCAGGCTGGTCGGCACGATGCTCCCGTCGGCGACGAAGAGCTCGCGGAGCTCCCAGCTCTGCCCGTCCGGATCCACCACCGAGTTTAGCGGCGAGACGCCCATGCGGCAGGTGCCGAGCGGGTGCTGCGACGCGCACTCGAGCTTGCGCCCCGGCACGTGCTCGAGATCGATGGTGCGCAGGCGGTCCGCGTCGACCGAGCCGAGCCCGAGCACCGGCAGGAACACCTCTCTTGCGCCACCCGCGAAGAAGATCTCGGCCATGCGTCGCATGAGGATGGGCACCACGGCGCGATCGGCGGCGCTCATCCGATAGGTGATGTTCGGGCCGCCGAAGAGGCCGCGCCGGATCTCACCGCCGGCCGCGTCGTGGAGCATGCCGCCGAAGATGGCGAGGTTCGGGATAGTGAGCGCGCGCCGGATGTGCTCGGGCCCGATACCGTGCATGGTGGCGGCGAGCACGCCGGGCGGCACGAAGAGGCTCGTGAGCGTGATGCCGTCGCGCTCGTAGTGGTCGCTGTACATGCTCTGCAGCGAGCCCTTCCAGCCCTCGATGCGCTCGTCGAAGCGCGCCATCACCCGGAACCCTGGGTGCAGCGTGAGGTTCTTGCCGACCTGGCCCGACTGCCGCCCGAGCCCGCTGTCGGCGAGCAAGAGCGGCGAGCCATAGGCGCCCGCCGCCACCACCACTCGGCGCGCGCGGACGCGCAGCCGGGCGCGCGTCTCGCCGCGCGGGCCGGCGAGCACGCGGCCGACCACGCCGGTAGCGCGCCCGCCCTCGTGCGTGATGCGGTCGACGGCGCAGTCGGAGTAGATGCGCGCGCCGGCCGCGACCGCGCGCGGGAGATAGGTGACGTCCACGCTCATCTTCGCGCCGTGCGGGCAGCCGAAGTTGCAGCGGCCGCAGCCGTGGCAGTCTTTCGTGTTGCGGCGCATCGGCTCGATGGCGACCCCGAGCCGCGCGGCGCCCTCCGCGAAGCGCAGGGTCGAGCGCGAGCGCATGTGGGCCGGCACCGTCTCGACGTGCACCGCGCGCTCGACCGACTCGTGGTAGCGCTCCATGCCGGCTTCGGTGAGCTCGGTGAGCCCGAGTTCGGTCGACCAGTGGCGGAGCACCGCGCCCGGGATGCGGAAGCACACCGCGCCGGTGAGCACGCTCGAGCCGCCGACGCAGCGACCCATCATCACGTTGATCATCGGCGTGTCACCGAGGCCGATGGCGAAGGTGAGCCCGGCGTCGCGCCAGATGTGGCGCATGGTCTGGCTCGGGCGCATCTTGCCGTACTCGGCGGGCGTCACGTGCGCGCCCTCCTCGAGCACGATGACGTCCTGCCCGGCCTCGGCCAGCGTGGCCGCGACCACGGCGCCGGCCGCGCCGCTACCGACCACCAGCACCTCGGCGTCGAGCTCGAGCGCCCCCGAGAGGCTTCGCCCGTGGATGATGGCTCCGGCCATGGCTAGCTCCGCAGACACTCGCCGTCGAAGCCGACCTCGGCCTGGGCGTCGGGGTGCTCGTAGTAGAGGATGCAGAGGAGCGCCTTCACGGCGAGGACGGGCGCGCCGAGCGCGCTGTCTTCCATGCGCGCGAGCGCGCGCACGCGGTCGCCGACCGCGAGCCGTCCGAGGGTCGGGAGCCGCAGGATGAGGAGCGGCGCCACGATGGTGATCGCCAGGAGCGCGAGGCGAAGGATGAGCCGCGTCTGGCTGCCGGCGCGCGCGAGGAAGTCCTCGAGCTCGTCCTTCAGCCAGGTGAGCCGCTCGCCCGGTGGCGGGCCCTCGGTGGTGGAGAACACCGCCTCGGCGATCGCGCAGAGCCCGCCGACGAAGCGCGGGCCGGCGATGGGCTTGCCGTTCGCGGAGCGGAGCGGGAACGGCTCGCGCGAGAGGCTCTGGCTTTGCTCGGACACGGGGCGGCAGCCTGCCTTCTAGCGCGGCTCGCTTCAAGTGTGGTGACGCCGAGCCGAGAGGCCGGGCCGAGACGCCGCGCGGAGACGTCGCGCGGAGACGTCGCGCCGAGACGCCGCGCGGAGACGTCGCGCCGAGACGCCGCGCGGAGACGCGGCGCGGAGACGTCGCGCCGAGACGCCGCGCGGAGACGCGGCGCGGAGACGTCGCGCCGAGACGCCGCGCGGAGACGCGGCGCGGAGACGTCGCGCGGAGACGCCGCGCGGAGACGTCGTGCCGAGGCCGGCGACGGTCGCCCGCCGGTTCCCCGCGCCGCTCGACAGCGCGGCCCGCCTCGCCGCACGGAGCGCGCTCATCGCCCGAGTGCGCCGCGGGAGAGCGGCAAGCACGCGAACTTCTGCGCCTTCGGCCGTCGGGCCGCGTCGGCAGACGACGCAGCCCGACCGCGGCGCGCTCCTCGAGCGCTAGCGTCGACCCACGGAGCGCGCGAGCCAAGACGGTTACGAAACGGCCTCCGCTCGAAGCGGGCCGTCGCTCGTGACCGAAATGGCGCAGCGACGAGCGCGTGCGCTGGCGCGCTCGTCGACGCGATACGCGCAACTCCGCGAAATCACGTGTGTCGACGCGCAGCGAGCTTCCGCGTCGCGCCGGCTGAGCGCGCGATCCGCGCG
>JAPSGB010000053.1:0-29913 GCA_035063585.1 Polyangiaceae bacterium | reverse complement strand
CGATCCCGCGGCCATCTTGCTCGAGCTCGCCGAGCGGCGTCGCCGCGCCGGCGACGCCGACGGCGCGGCGCGCGCGCTCACGCGCGCGCTCGGCGAAGGAGCCGCGCCCGCGTCGGTGCTCGCCGCGGTCGAGCACGCGCTGCCGGTCCGCAGCTCGGACGGCGAGCTGTCGCTGCTCCGCGCGCGTGCGGAGGCGCTCGCCGAGCTTCCCGAGGCGGAGCTCGGCGGGGCGGTGCGCGCCGCTCGAGACTACGGAGCTGCGCTGTGGGATCTCGCGGGGGATCCTGCTGGCGCCATCGACGCGTGGGAGCGCGCCGCGAGGCTGCTCGGAGATGCGGGGGCCGCGCAGCTCGCGCGCGATCTGGTGGCCTTCGCCGGTAGCGAGGACGCCATCGGGAGACTCGAGGCGCTCGCCGGTCGGCAGCAAGAGCCGACCCGCGCGGCCGCGCTGCTGGTCGAGGCGGCGACGCTCTCCCTCCAGTCGGGCGAGCGCGCGCGCGCGCTCGCCCTCGCCCTCCGGGCGACCGAGCTCGACGCCTCGCGTCCGGAAGCGCTCGCCGCCGTCGAGCGCAGCGCCGGCCCCGATGACGTGGACGCGCTCGAGCGGGTCTACGGCCGCATCGCCGCCGCCGCGCTCGGCTGTTATGGCGAGCGCGCCGTGCACTATCGAGCGGCGAGGCAGCTGGAGCGACGCGGCGAGCTCGGCCGCGCGCTCGAGCACGCCATCCGCGCCTTCGAGGCATTCCCGACCGAGGGCGTCACCTACGTGCTGGCGGCGCGGCTCGCGAACCGCATGGGCGAGCCGGCGGAGCTGGTGCGAGCGCTCGAGCGCGTGGCCTCCAAGTGCAAGACGACCGAGGCGAGCGCGGCCTGGCTTCGCCGCGCGGCCGCCCTCTCCGGCTCCGGAGAAGAGGGTCAGCGGCAGCGGGTGGACGTGCTGCTCCGCGCTCTGGCGGCGGTGCCGGACGTCGAGACCGTGCGGACGCTCGGGGCGGCGATGTCGGCGCTGGTCGCGAGCGGCTTCGAAGAGCGGGAGATCGTCGAGCTCCGGTTCGCGCGCGCGCAAGGCACCCTGTTGCCTCGCCTCGAGGGGCCGGAGGGAGCGCGGATCGCCATCGAGTCGGCGCGGACCGCGCTCGAATCGTTCGGCTCTGCCCGGCTCGGAGTGCTCGCGCTCGCGCGCGCTGCTCGCTGTGACGGTGATCTCGAAGAGTTCGCGACGCTCGCGCCGTACGCTCGGGCGCTCGCCACCGCCGGCGAGGCTCCCGGCTTGGTGTCGGCGCTGGTCGCGCAGGCGAACGACCGCTTCGCGGGCGCCGGGAGCGCGCTCACCGAGCTCGGCGCGGAGATCGCTCGGGTGCTCGGCGATCTCCGCTCGGTCGCGACGCTCCTGGTCGTGGCCGCCCTCGGTCGTCCGGGGGACTCCTCCCTCGCAGAGCGGGCGGCCGAGGCGGTGGAGGAGCTCGGCGATCCCGAGCTCGCGGCGAAGCTCGTCGACGTCGTGCCGGAGGCAGAGCGCGTCGCGAAGCTCTTCGAGGTCGCCGCCCGCGCCGAGTCGGACGGCGACCTGGCGACGGCGATGTCCGCCCTGGAGCGGATCCGTGACAGTGCGGAGCTCGCGCCCGAGCGGCGACAGCCAGCGGTGCGGCGCCTGACGGCGCTCTACGGGCGGGCGGGGCGTCGGGACGCGCTCGAGTCGATGCTCGCCGCGGAGCTCGCCCGCGCGGACGTGGTCGGCGCGGATCGGCTGCGCGTGACGCGCGATCTCGCGGCTCTGGTGGCCGCGCGAGGCGATCTTCGCCGAGGGCTCGAGCTGGTGACCGAGCTCATGCGCGACCACGTCGATGACGAGGCGGTGCTCGGTGACGTCATCGAGCTGGCGAGTCAGGCCGGCGAGCGCCGTCTACAGGCCGACGCGCTCGCGCGGCTCGCGGATCTGACGCGAGAGCCGACCGCGCGCGCGGCGCTGCTGCGTAAGCTCGCGCCGCTCCTCGAGACGCTCGGTGACACCGCGCCGGCGTTCGAGCGCTGGTCTCAGCTCTCCGGCTTGACGCCGGACGATCCGGCGGCGCTCGAGGCGCTCGAGCGCGAGCTCGAGCGGCGCGGTGACCACGAGCGGCTCGCGGCGCTCCTCGCGCGGCGCGCCTCGCTCGCCACCATGGTCGACGACGTGCGGCGCCTCAGGCTTCGTCGCGCGACGGTGCTCGAGCAACGACTCGGCCGTCCGGACGAGGCCCGCGCGGAGCTCCAGGCGCTCCTCGCGACCACCGGCGACAACCTGGGCGTCCTGCGCGTGCTCGCCGACCTGGAGGAGCGCCTCGGCGCCATGCTCGCCGCCGCGCCGCTCTGGCTCCGGGCGAGCGCGGTCGCGCGCGAGCGCGCCGAGGCCGCCGCGCTCGCGCGCCGCTCCGCGGAAGCGTACCTGGCCGGGGGCGACGTCGACTCGGCGGGACGCGTCCTCGAGGGGCTCGAGGCCTGGGCCGAGTCGCCGGCGCTGGCCGAGCTCGCGGTCGAGGTCCGGCGTCGCGGCAACGATCCACTCGCGCTCGCCGCAGCGCTCGAGGAGCTCGCGCTCGGCTCCTCGGAATCACCGGAGGCCCGCGCGGCGCTGCTGCTCGAGGCCGCGCAGGCGTCGGAGGCGGGCGGCGACGATGAAGCGGCCCTCTCCCGCGCGGAGCAAGCCACCGAGCTCTGCCCGCGTCTCGCCGCGGCGCAGCTCGCCGCGGCGAGGCTCCGCTACCTCCGCGGTGGCGTGGGCGACAAGGAGCGGGCGCGGGTTACGGTCGCCGAGCTCCGCGGCGCGCGCGGGGCGCTCGCGCCGGCCGACGAGGAGCTCAAGGCGTTCCTGACCGCCGAGGCGCTCGACGTCGCGGTCGGTGGCGACGCGAGCCTGCGCGAGCTCCGGCGCGCAGAGCTCGACCTCGGGCCGCGCCCGCTGGTGGCGCTCGCGCTGGCCGAGCGCCTCGCGCGGGGCGAGCACGTGGAGCTCTCGCTCTCACTCTTCGAGGCGGCGCTCGCCGGTGACCTCGCTCGCATGCGCTCGCGCGGGCGGGTCGCGCTCGAGGCGGCCTCGGCGGCCCGACGTACCGGAGAGCCGGAGCTCGCGCTCACCTTCCTCGAGGTCGCCGCCTCCGACGCCGACACCCGTGCGGAAGCGCTCGGGGCGGCGGCGGCGGTCCGGGCGGAGCGGCTCGGCCCGGACCGCCGCTCGAGCTCGCACGAGGGCCCGGCGGTGGCCGCCGCGCGGTCGACCTCGCGCCCGCCGCCGTCCTCGGGTTCGAGGTACGCGGAGCGCGGCGCGACGCCGGCCGAGTCCGCCGCCGAACCCGCGCCTGTCCGGCGGACGAGCCGACCGCCGGCCGAGCTCCCCGAGCTGCCCGCAGGCGTCGAGTCGTTGCGGCCTGCGCGCTCGCCGCGGGCCAGCATCGTCATCGAGGCGGCGAGCGCGACCGAGGCGTCGCTCCTCGACGCCCTCGCCCGCGGCTCGATCGAGGCGGGAAAGGAGCTCATCCAGCAGCTCGAGAACCGCGCGGGCCGCTCCCACGATCTGCTCGGGGTCTGCCGGCGCGTCGCGCTCCTCGTGCCGGGAGACGTCTGGGTGCTCGAGAAGCTCCACGAGGCGGCGCTCACCGACCATAACCAGGTGCACGCTCGCGCGCTCGAGCACGTGCTCGCGCTCTTCGACCCGGCGCGCGCGGCGACCGCGCCGCCCCGGCTCCCCGATCAGCCCGGACACCTCGAGCAGGTGACGAGCATGCTCTTCCGTGACCTCATGACGCCCGCGCTCGAGGCGCTCGCGATCGTCTGGGAGGGCGCGGAGCACGTGTTTCGGCGCGACCCCGGCACCTACGGGATAACCGGCCTCGAGCGCGTGCCGCTCGGAGCGCCGACCGCGCTCGGGCACGTGTACACCGGCGCGGCGCGCGCGCTCGGCTTGATGCGAGCGCCGCTCTTCCAGCGTCGCAGCAGCCCGGGCTCGATCGCGCTCAGCGTGGCGCTGCTCTCGCCTCCGGCGCTCATCGTCTCGGGCGAGGTGCGGAGCGAGACGCCGGAGCTCTGGTTTCACGTCGGCTCGATGCTCGCGGCGACCTTGCCGCAGCACGCCCTCTTGTTCGGTTCACCCGAGAGTCAGACGCGCGCGGTGCTTCGTGGGCTCGCGCTCGCCTTTGGTTCGCCCAGTCCATCGAGGAGCGGTGAGCTCGGCGCGGCGGCGCACCTCGCGGAGGTGCTCTGGGAGAGCGTCCCGGCGCGGCTCCAGCGCCGCCTGCGCGAACTGTGCGACGAGCCCGAGTCGCTCGACTACGACGCCGCGCTCGCGGCGGGGAGGCGGGCCATCCGGAGGGCTGGCTTGTACGTCGCGGGAGATCTCGGGGTGGCGCTCCGCGAGACGTGCGCCGACGACGGGATCCCGCTCCGCACGCTCGAGGAGCCGGGAGGCCTCGCCGCGCTCTCCTCCTCGAGCCTCGCGGTCGCCGATCTGTTGCGGCTCGCGACGAGCTCGCAATACGCCGAGGCGCGGTTCCAGCCGGAGCGGTCGCGAGGGTGACTTCCCCGAGGCATCGCGAGCGGTCGGCGCTCGACCACCGGTCGGCCGTGACGACCGTGACGACCGTGACAGGTGTGTCACACTCGGGAGCGGCCATTTGGGCCGGGTTTCGCGGATTTGCGAGGATGGCACGGGGTTCGCTTGGTTGGCTCGCGATGGCGTTCGCCGTGCCCGCGTGCCTCGTGGCGGGCCCTCCCGACTACGAAGATCCGCGGCAGACGCCGCCGGTGCTCGATTTGAACCAGGCGGAGCCCTCCATCAACCAGATCATCGGCGACAAGCAGCCCGGCGATCAGATCGCCTTCAACCTCCCGGTGCGCTCGGAGGACGTGGGCGACGGCCTCACCGCGGCGCTGTACCTGGACGGCCTCACCACGCCGCAGCTGCAGACCGCCGGCAAGAAGCTCCCTCCCTCGACCTTCGACGACACGTCCAGGAAATTCATCTTCACCTGGACCATCCCTCCCATCCCGGCCGGCTGTCACCGCGTGACCCTGCTCGTCACCCACAGCCAGCACTTCGATTTCTTCGCCACGCCGAACTACACGGACCCGAGCGACATCGCGCTGGCGACCTGGTGGTTGAACTTGTCCGATGAGGTGGATTCGCAGCACCCGAGCGGCACGAACACCCTCGAGTCCTGCCCGGATCCGTCGCGAGGCACGCCGTGAGGCGCGCGCTGTCGCTCGCTCTCGCGGCGCTCATCGGCAGCGGCTGCTCGATGGTCGGGCTCGAGGCCGACGAAGCGCCGCCGACCGAGAACGTGTGCGAGTCGAGCGCCGACTGCGGCGGAGGCGCGTGCGTGGGCGGCCAGTGTCACGCGCAGGCGGGAGAGCTCACCACCGTGCTCTTCGAGATTACGCCACCCATGACCTCCGGCGAGGGCTTCGCGGGGGTCCACTTCCTCGAGCGCATGACGGGGCTGCCGCGCGGAGGCGGCGCGCTCGACCTCTCCATCGAGCAGATGGCGGAGGTGCGAGGCTCGGTGACGCTGCCGAGCGGAGCCACCTCGATGGTGTCCTCGTGCGCGTTCAAGGTGACCTTCACGCCGAGCGAACGACTGCTCGGCCTCTCGGCGACCAGCTATTCCGTGAAGAACGACGCGAGTGAGCCGTTCTCGCTCGGGATGCCCGCAGGTCGATACGACATCTACGTCCAGCCGCTCCCGCTCGCGCCCGCCGCCCCCTGCGAGGCCACCCCCGTGGTCTTGCGCGCTCAGGTCATCGAAGCGGGCAACGTCGAGCTCCCGATCGTGGTGCCCGAGCCCAAGCGACTTCATCTCGAGGTGGTGCCGCCTACTCGAGTGTCGCTGCTCGACTGGAGCGTGGCTCTCGTCGATCCGCTCACCGGGCGAGCGCTCTCGGTGGTCAGGAAGCAGGACGCGACCACCGCGGACTTGGATTTCCTCGCGGTGGTCGGCGGCGACGACAAGGACGCCGGGCACGAGCTCTTGCGCCTCACCCCGCCGAGCGGGCTGGTCGCGCCCACTTTCCTGATGGATCGCTCGGCGCTCGAGCTCTTCACCGAGGGGGAGGCGACCGTGACCGGGCTGACCTTCCCGGACCCGGTGCGGCTCGAGGGGCGCGTCGAGGTGGGGCGCACGAGCGAGTCCGTCTCCGCCGACGTGAGCTTCGTCGCGACCCAGCTCGATGGCATCACGCCGGGCACGCTCGCCGGCTTCGCGCGGACGGTCCAGTCCGACGCGGCCGGTCGGTTCGCCGTCGAGCTGCTCGCGGGCACCTATCGGGTGCGCGCGGTGCCGGTCGGCGCGCAGCCGGTGGCGCGCGGCAGCGGACCGGCCCCGCTCGCCGCCTCGGAGGACACCTGGGTCGTCGCCTCGTCGCCGGCCAAGCAAGCCGGTCGGCTCATCCAGCTCGGACCGAGCGCTCGCCTCACCGGGTCGGTGGCAAGCCCGGGCGGGAGCGTGATGAGCGGCGCCACCGTCCAGGCCATCGCGTCGCCGGCCCGGCTCAACGCCGGCGTGCTCGACGTCGCGCTCGGCGAGGCGCCGTTCGTGCCGCGCGCATCGAGCGAGACGATGGGCGACGACGGCGTCTTCACGCTCTTCGCGGATCCCGGCGTGTACGACGTCGCGGTGCTGCCTGCGGACGGTACCGGGTTCGCGTGGCTGGTTCGCCCCAACGTCGAGGCCAGCACGGGGATCGCCGATCTCGGGCGGCTCACCCTGCCGCTCCCGGTCGTTTACCGCGGGTCCGTCACGGTCGCCGGCCGCGCCGACCCGACCAGCCAGGAAGCAGTGGTGGTCCCTGGCGCGCTGATCCGCGCGTATGTGTACATGGACCAGGGGCAGGCCTATGCGGCCGATCCTGCGGCGGCCGCGTCGGTGCTGCAGATCGCCGAGACCCGCGCGGATCAGCAGGGCGCGTTCCGGCTGCTCCTGCCGTCGCACCTCGACTGACGGCGGTCCGAGCGGCGGAGCGCGCGGAGCGGAGCGTGAGACCGCTCCTTACCTGGTTTGACGCGACGTCAAGCCACGAATATGATGAACGTGAGGCTTGATGCGCGTGAAGCTTACCCGTCGTTTGGCACTTCTGTTCGTGAGCACCGTGCTGTCGGCCTGGGCAGTGTCCTGCGCCGAGGACGCCGGGGTCGACACCGGCTACACGCCGATCGATGGCGGCGAGGAGGCCGCGGGCGGCGCGGCCGGCGCGGGCGGCGCGAGCGGTACGGGAGGGGGCGGCGGCTGGCCCACCTCGGGGCTCGGCTCACCGTGCAAGTTGGACGCTGACTGCACCTCCAAGCAGTGCACGGACATCGGCCAGTCGAAGCCGAACAAGGTGTGCACCGAGTCCTGCAAGGCAGGCAAGCCGTGCGCGAACGGCGGCTACTGCGCGTGGCAGCCGGAGAAGGGTTACGTCTGCGTCCCCGACACCGGGAGCCAGTGCAGCCAGTGCGCCGCCAGCGCGGACTGCAAGAACGTCGGCGACGAGTGCGTGACCTCGCCGCTCTTCGATCGCTTCTGCGGTCGGGACTGCTCGTTCGACGGCATCTGCCCGAGCGGATTCTCGTGCGTCTCGCCCTCCGCCTACGGCCCAGGCGGCACGCCGGATGGCGGCGCGCCGGAGGGCGGCGCGCCGGAGGGCGGCGTCGGTGAGGCGGGCGCGCAGCCCGATCCGCACCGCGTCTGCGTCCCCGACAGCGGGGACTCCTGCCCCTGCTCCGACAAGTACGCCGGGCAGACGCGCACTTGCTTCCAGGCGTCGGGCGCCTTCACCTGTGAAGGCAAGGAGACGTGCAACGGCAGCACGGGCGCGTGGGAGGGGTGCTCCGCCTCGTCACCGAAGGCCGAGACGTGCGACGGCGCGGACAACGACTGCGACGGCGTGAAGGACAACGGCACCGACGACGCGCTCTGCGCGGGCGAGGGGCCGAAGCCGGCGCACTCTTCGTGGGTCTGTGACAAGAGCGCCGGGCAGTGCTCGGTCGGCACCTGCGACGTCGGTTGGGCGCGCTACCCGACCAACCTGCCGCCCTCGGCCGGCTGCGCGTGCCAGGTGGAGCCCGCCGATCAGTCTCCGGCCTCGAACGACACCTGCGCGTCGGCGACCCCCTCGGGCACGGTGTCGGACGCCAACACCAACGCGCTCACGCTGACCGGGCGGCTGTCCTCGGACACGGACGAGGACTGGTACCGCTTCGAGACGGTGGACGCCGACAACGGCGCGCAGAACGACTACCACATCCGGATCCGGTTCACGGCGCCGGCCCCGTCCAACGACGAGTTCGTGTTCGACGTCATTCGGGGCAGCACCTGCGCGTCGACGGACGCAAAGCACTCCGAGCTCACCGAGTACGACTGGTGCGTCGACGGCGCCGGGACGGACTCGGGCGGCGCCGCCATCGGCGAGGGGAGCTGCGGGCCGTCGACCAGCCGCCACTGCGGCCCGCACGACCAGAGCTATCTGGTCCGCGTCCACCGCAAGGCGGGCGCGGTCGGCAGTTGTTCCTCCTACACCCTCACCGTCACCGCGAAGGGCGGCGACGCATGCGACTTCTCCCAGGCGACCGGCACCTGCGACGCGCAGGTCAACCAGCAGTAGTCGCCGGGCTCGCGCGGAGCGCTTCGAAGAGCGACTCCAGCATCCGGTAGGTGAGGCCCCAGACCACCCGACCTCGCACGTCGAGGGCCGGCAGCGTGAGCTCGTGCCCCTCGAAGGCGTACTTGATGCTGGTCGCCGCGGCGCCGCTGAGGAGCGGGTCGAGGGGGGCCCACAATAGCTCCTCGACCTCTTCGTTATGGACGAGCGGAGGCTCCTCGAGGAGCGCGAACACGAACGGTGAGATGGTGAGGCCGACGCGCCGTCCTCGCGCGATCGCCGGGACGTCATCGAGGCGGCCGATCGAGCGAGCGAATCGCCCGAGATCGAGCCCGACCTCCTCGCGCGTCTCGCGTCGCGCGGTCGCCTGCAGATCGTGATCCGCAGGTTCTGCGCGTCCGCCCGGGAACGCCATGTGTCCGCTCCAGGGATCTCCGTCGCGCGCCGCGCGCCGGATGAGCAGGACCTCGGCGCCGCTCGGGCGATCTCGCACGACGGCGGCGACCGCTGCGGCTCGCTCGCCCGGCTGACGCCCGAGCAGCATCGGCTGGCGCAGGGCGAGCGCCTGCTCGATGGTGGCGACCTCGACTCTCCCGGTCACTTCACCTCGAGAGCTCGCGCGCGATGACCATGCGCTGGATCTCGCTGGTTCCCTCGTAGATGGTCGTCACCCGCACGTCGCGGAGGAACCGCTCCACCGGGAACTCACGGGTGTAGCCGTAGCCGCCGTGCACCTGCATCGCGCGGTTGCAGACCCGGAGCGCCGCTTCGCTCGCGAACAGCTTGGCGACGGACGCCTCCCGCGAGAAGCGCTGCGCGCGCTCCTTGAGCGTCGCGGCGCGGAGCGCCAAGAGGCGCGCCGCGTCGAGCTCCGTCGCGCTGTCGGCGAGCATCCATTGGATGGCTTGAAAATCCGCGATCGGGTGGCCGAAGGCGTGGCGCTCCTTCGCGTACGCGGTGGCGGCCTCGAGGGCGGCGGTGCCGATCCCGGTCGCCTGCGAGGCGATCCCGATGCGGCCGCCGTCGAGCGCCATCATCGCGATGCGAAAGCCCATCCCCTCTTCGCCGAGGAGCGCGCTCGCAGGGACCCGGCAGCCCTCGAAGGTGAGCGGCACCGTGTTCGAGCCGCGGAGGCCCATCTTGTCCTCGGGCCGTCCGGCGCTGAGCCCCGGCGTGCCCTGCTCCACGAGGAAGCAGGAGATCCCCTTCGCTCCGGGGCCGCCGGTGCGCGCCCAGACCACGATGATGCCGGCCATCGCGCCGTTCGTGATCCACTGCTTTTGCCCGTCGAGCACGTAACCGTCGCCGTCCCGGCGCGCGCTGGTGGTCATGGCGCCCGGATCGCTGCCCACCGCCGGCTCGCTCAGCGCGAAGGCGCCGCTCACGTACTCGCCGCTGGTGATGCGTGGCAGGTGGTGAGCGCGCTGCGCGTCGTTGCCGAACGTCTGGATCACCTCGGCGACCATGTTGGTGACCGCCATCGCCACCGAGGTCGACGCGCAGACCCGCGCGACCTCCATCATGGTGAGCGCGTAGGCGACCACCCCCGCCTCGGCACCGCCGTACTCGCTGCGGATGTTGACGCCGAGCAGCCCGAGCTCGGCGAGCCCCTTCAGGCTGTCGGTGGGAAAGCGCCCGGTTCGATCGATGTCGGCGGCTCGCTCGGCGAGCACTCGCGACGCGTAGTCTCGCGCCGTCTGCTGCACCAACCGCTGGCTCTCCGAGGGCTCGAGTTGCATGGCCGGGAGTCTTGCCGCGCGCTCCGACCGGATGCAATCGCCGCGACGTCGGGAGCGCCTTTTGCTAGCCTCGGGGCCCCCATGGCAACCGAACGGACGCTCCTCACGGCCCTCGCCGCGCTGCTCGCGGCGATGGTCTTCGCCACCCCCGCCTCGGCCTTTCCGGGCTTCTACGTCGGCAAGTCCGCCGCGCAGCGCTCCGCCTACGCGACGCATGTCGTCATCGCCAAGAAGGGCGATCGCAGCGTGGTCACCGTGGCGACCGACTACGACGGACCGCTCGAGCCCTTCGCGTTCGTGATGCCGGTGCCGGAGGACGTCACCCCGGACCGCGTGAAGATCCTGAAGCGCGGGGCGATCGATCGCCTGGAGCGCCTCACCGCGCCTCGTTTCCACGAGTTCTGGGAGACCGACCCGTGCGACCCCGACCCGGTCAAGCAGGAATGGGAGCGTGACCTCAAGGTCACCGGAGCCGGGATGCTCGGAGGCGGCTCGACCGGGGGAGAGCGCAAGGTCCCGAAGGAGATGCTGGTCACCGTCACGCCGGAGTTCATGGGCGAGAAGGAATACGGGGTCGAGGTCCTCGGCGAAGCCGACTCGAAGAACCTCCGAGGCTGGCTCACGAAGCACGGCTGGGTCCCGCCCGAGGGGATGGACCAGGCCATGGCGCCGTACCTCCAGGCCGGGATGCGGGTACTGGTCGCCGCGGTGGACGCCAACCGCATCGAGCTGGTCGGCGGCAGTCGCGCGGAGCTCCTGCCGATCCGCTTTCATACCGACAAGCCCTATGACTCCGTGCCCGCCGCGGTCGGTCTGCTCGACCTCGACAAGGCGCAGGATCTCTTCGTCTATGTCCTCGCAGATCGGCGCTACGAGGCCAAGGAGCGCCCGAACGTCTTCCCTCCGACCAACATCGCGGTCGACTTCGTGGTGAAAGAGCGAGTGGGCGAATTCTATAATGCGCTCACCGACCTCATCCTCGCCAAGCAGCCCCGCGCCGCCTTGAACGAGTATGCGTGGCCGAGCGACGGCTGCGGTGAACCGTGCGTCGACGAGCCGCTCGGGATCGGCGAGCTCATGACCTTCGGGGGCGATGTCTTCGAAGAGGCGGTGCCCGAGGAGGAGCGTCATCCGAAGGCGTCCGAGCTCACCGGCCAAGAGCAGAAGCAGGAGGATGCGGAGCTCGAGGAGCTGAAGCCGGCCGACCGCGCCCGCGAGAAGAAGCAGCGCGCCGCGGATCGCAAGGAGCTCGCGCGGCGCAAGGCGCTCATCGCGCGCAATCGGTACGTCGTCTCACGCCTGCACCTCCACTACGGCAAGGATTCGCTCGGGGGGGACCTCCGGGTCGGGCCGGCGAGCGGCGCGGTCATGGGCGGCGTCTGGATCCCGAAGGGCAAGAACGGCGAGATCGACACCGAGGTCGTCTCGACCCAGGTCGATCGCCTGCAGACGCGCTACATCAACCTGCACCCGTGGGCGGGGATGATGGATTGCGCGAGCCCGGCGCGCTATCGGTGGGGCAAGCCGCCGCGCACCTACCGCGGGCTCCGCAAGATCTGGGTGGCCGAGGATCTGTCGCGTAAGAGCCGCACGCAGATCGTGCCCGCGAAGGTGGTGCTGGTGCCGATCCCCTCGCTCGGGCTCGCGGCGGCGGCGCCCGCTTCGGCGGACGCCGCGCCGGCCGGCTCGACGGCGCCGGCGCCGAGCAGCTCCGCGGCCGCGGACGGCGCGAAGACGTCGAGCTGCGGTTGCGCGACGCCGGGGCGAGGCTCACGTACGGGCTCGGTGGTCGGCCTCGGGCTCGCCCTCGCGCTCGGGCTCGGCGCGCGCCGGCGACGCGCTCGCCGCTGACGCGCGCTCACTGCGCGGGAGCCAGCGGGTCGGTCACGCGCGGATACCGCGCGTCTCGCGCGAACCAAACGCGGAGCACGTCGCGCGCGACCTGGTTCGCCTTGCGGCGCCAGACGCGGCGGTTCTCGAGGAGGACGCCCACCACGATCCGCGGGCTCTTGCTCGGAGCGAAGCCGATGAACCAGCTGGTGGTCGGTGAGCTGGGCGAGGGGCGCAGGGTGCCGGTCTTGCCGGCCACTTGGATGCCGGGGAGATAGCTCCGCTGCGACTCGTCGGTGAACGCCTCGTGCGAGGTCCCGCTGTTCACCGTCACCTCCATCATGCGCCGGAGGATCCGGGCGGTGCGCGGCTGGAACACTCGGCCGACCACCTCGCGCTCGGGCGGCGCTTCCCAGTCTCCCGCGCGGCGTACGATGTGCGGGCGCACCGCCGCGCCGCCGCTGGCGACCACGTACGCGAGCCAGGTCGCGCCGAGCGGCGACAGCGTGCTGTCGATGAAGCCGGTGGCCGTGCGCGCGAAGGCGAGGTCGTTGTACGGGATCTCGATGCGGCCGAGCCGGATCGGGACGTCGAACGGTACGCTCTGGTTGAAGCCGACCCGCGCGGCCGTGTTCACCAGGTCATCGCGCATCAGGTAGCGGGTCGCGAGCTGCGCGTATACGGCGTTGATGCTGTGCCCGAGCGCGACGCCGAAGTGGGTGCAGCGCACGCCCTCACCGCCGCGCGGCGCGCGCAGGTGCCGTAGCTCGACCGTGTGGAGCCCGCCTTCGTAGCAGATCTTCTCCGAGGTCGAGACGGGGGAGTGCTCGAGCAGCGCGGCGGTGGTCACCACCTTGAATACGCTGGCGGAGGGGGCCTGGCGTTCGAGGAGGACCTCTCCGGGGTGCGCGGCGCCGTGCTCGGCCCAGGCGAGCACCCGACCGGTCCGCGCGTCGATGGCGACCACCGCGCCTGCCGCCGGGTTCGCCTGCGAGAGCAGCCGGGCCGCCGCGCGCTGGAGCCCGGGGTCGAGGGTCAGCTCCGCGCGCCCGCCTCCTACCACCGGCGCGGTCGCGCCCGCGTCGGTGAGGGTGATGTGCCGGAGATCGACCGCCGGCGCGCCATCACCGGCCGCACGCCCGACGGTCGGCCGCGCCGCGAGCGCCGCGATGAGCGTGAGCGCGGGGGCGAGCCGGACGAGGGCTGGCGGTCGAGTGGGCACGGCGCGGATCGTCGCGCGCGGGCGCGCGCTTGGCCAAGTTGCCGAGCGTGAGGTCGGGGCGGCGCGCAGCCGCGCGAGGCGCCGCCCGGCGCGGAGCTCGGACGACAACTTGGCCTTCCGCGGACCCGGCGACCTACCATTTCATTCGAGCCTGGAGGAGCACATGGAACGACGCTTCGGTTTCCGAGCCCGCACTGATTTCGGTGTCGTCGCGCGAGAGGGCACGCTCTCCGCGCATTGCCGCGCGGTCGAGCTGTCCTCGACGGGGATCGTCCTCGATCGCGGGCATCCGGTGCAGCCGCGCGACGAGCGGATCCTCATCCCGCTCGAGCTCCGCCTGCCCGAACGACACCGCACGATCCGGGCCATCGGGCGGCACGTGCGTTCGTTCGGCTCGCGGCAGTGCCTCAAGTTCATCCGCATCCACGACGCCGACCGGCTCTCGCTCGCCGAGCACCTCGATCTCTGCCACCTGCGGGGCACCCCGCTCTCCTGAGAGTCATCATGCGCCTCGAATCTCGCCGGCCTCTGCCCAGCTTCCTCAGTGGATTTCGGGGCGCCAGCGCGCTGGTCGCGCTGGCGCTCGGTTTCTCCGCGTGCGTGGTCCCGGCCTCTCGCTACGACGACGCTCGCTCCGCGCTCAGGCTCGAGCGGGACGCGAACCGGCACGCCATGGAGCGCGTGTACGCGATGGAGCGCGAGGTCCGGGCGCTCGGAGAGGCGCTCGACCAGCGGCAGCGCGCGCTCGAGGGCCGCGACGAGCAGCTCGCGCAGAGCGAGCTCGACATGACGCTCGCGTCACGCAAGGAGAAGGACGCTACCCAGCGGGTGGACCAGCTCCGCGGAGAGCTCGCGCGCGTCGGCGAGCACCTGCGCTTCTTTGCTTCGCAGAAGGAGGAGCTCGAGCGCGCTCTCGACGCGGCCGAGGCCCGCATCGCCCACCTCTACCAGGCGGAGCGCGAGGCCGCGCGGAGCGCGCTCGTCGTGCGCGACCTGTCCCTCCTCCTGCACGACGAGCTCGCGACCGGAGAGCTTACGCTCGAGTTGGCCGAGGGCGAGCCGGTGCTTCGCGCGCCGCGGGCGCGGCTCTTCGGTGAGGATGGGGCCCTGGCGCCGGGCGCGCAGCCGCTGGTCGCGGCCCTGGCACGCGCCGGCCGGCTCCACCCGGGCGCGCGGGTCACGCTCGCCGAGCGGGGCTCGGCCCCGAGCGCGACGCCGGAGCAGAGCGCGCTCCGGCTGGGGCGCCTGTCGGCCGCGCTCGCCAGCGCTGGGCTCAGCGCCAGCCAGGTCACCATCGCGGCGCCCGGCGCGCGCGACGAGGCTGGGGCGCCCGAGCCCGCGCAGGGGAGCGAGCCGAGCGTCGAGATCGTCTTCGCCGCGGACTCGGCGGAGCCGACCGACGTCGCCGGGCTCGTGGCCGCGCCCGACGCGGCGACCGCGCCCGGCGCGAGCTGAGCCGCGGGCTACTCCCGCCGCGACCGGGCGAGCTTCACGAGCCCGGCTCGGGGGGCGCGAGCGGCACCTCGAACTGCTCGACCAGGACCCCGAGCGGGCTGCTCGTCACGAGCGTCGCGTGCGCGTACTCGCCGCCGGGGGCCTCTCCGACCGAGCCGACGTTCACGACGCGCACCCCGTCGAGCTGGCGCTCGAACGGCACGTGACTGCCGCCGCAGACGACCAGCTCGCCCGGGTCGTCTCCGAGCAGCGCGCCGATCTCCTCGTCGGTCAGATCGAACGAGATGGGCTCGGTCGGATCGGCGGGCGAGCCGTGGACGACCACCATCGCGTGCCCCGACTCGAGGGAGAGCCGCGCGACCGTCTGGAGCTTGCCGAGGCGCGCCACGATGAGCTCGCCGAGCTCCGTGTGGACCGCGCGGAGCCGCGCGATGCGCTGCCGCTCGGCCTCGGTGGTGGCGCTGAGCTTCTGCGGATCCACCCGCGCCACCGCGCGGTCGGTCAGGCCCTGGACGCAGAGCGCGCCGCGCTGGACCAGGGTCTTCCACACCGCGAGCGGCTCCGGGCCCGGGAAGCAGAGGTCGCCGCAGACGACGAGCTGGTCGAAGCCGCGGGCGTCACCCTCCGCGAGCACGGCGTCGAGCGCCCGGGCGTTGCCGTGGATGTCCGAGACGCAAAGAAACCGCATGAGCCTCGCGCTTCCTTAGCTCAAAGCGCGCGCCGCGTCGCGCGCCTCGGCGCGAAAGTCCTCGCCCGAGCCTGGCTTCGGCGCCCGGGATCGAGAACACTCGCGCCGGATGGCGCGTTCCCCGGGCAGTCTCCTCGCGCTGGCCGAGCACATCGATCGTGAGCGCGCGCGCGAGGTTCTGGGCGAGGCGTGGGCGGGGGAGGGCCGCGAGCTCGGGATCCTGCTCGGCACGGCCTATCCGCCGCTCCTTCCTCGTCACCTCTGGCAGCGGCAGGCCATCGACCGGATCGCGCGCGAGGGCTGGCGGGTGCCGCGGCAGCGGGGAGACGTCGTCGGCCGCCTGCTCGCGGCCACCGGTGATCTCTCGCAAGGAGAGCAGGCGCTCATCAACCTGCGGCGCGCGGTGTGGGGCGAGAAGGCGCGCATCGCGCTGCGTGAGGTGCTGCCGCCCAGCCTGGGGGGCGCCGGGATCGCGGTGACCGCCGGCGAGCTCTCCGATCTCGCCGGAGCCGCCTTCGAGGTCGCGCTCTCGGAGGCCGAGTCGGCGACCGTGGCTCGCTTCGGGGAGCCGCTCCGTGCCGGCGGAGGCCGCTCGTCCCTGGTCGTGCTCGGGATGGGCAAGCTCGGCGGGCTCGAGCTCAACGCCGGCTCGGACGTGGACGTCCTCTTCATCATCGACACGGACGACGGCGCGGACGGCGTCGAGCTGCACGACTACTGGACGCGCGTGGCGCGCCGGGCCGCCGCGAACCTCGAGCAGCCCGCCGAGGACGGGCTCATCTGGCGCGTCGACCTGCGCCTCCGGCCCGAGGGCTCGCGCGGCCCGGTGGTCAATTCGGTGGCCGCCGCCGAGCGCTACTACGAGACCTGGGGGCGACTGTGGGAGCGCGCCGCGCTCTCGAGGGCGCGCCCGATCGCGGGAGATCTCGCGCTCGGTGAGCTGTTCGAGCACGACGTGATCTTGCCCTTCGTGTACCGGCGCGACGTGGATCCGACCATCGCGACCGCGATGGCGGAGCTCACCGAGCGCGCGCGCGTCGAGCTGTGTGACGCGCCGGACCGGGATCTGAAGCTCGGGCCCGGCGGCATCCGAGAGGCGGAGTTCTTCGTGCAGTCGCTGCAGCTCATCTGGGGCGGCCGCGAGCCATCCCTGCGCGTAACGTCCACCTTCGGCGCGCTCGCTCGGCTACGCAGTCGCGGCCTCGTCACCGACCGCGAGGCGCGGCACATCGCCGACGCGTACCAGTTGCTCCGTCGCGCCGAGCACCGGATCCAGTGGATGAGCGGGATCCAGACCCACCTGATGCCGTCCGAGCCGCGCGAGCTCGAGCGCTTGGCGCGGAGCCTCGGCTTCGCTGACCCGCATGAGCTCGAGGCGGCGCTCGCGCGCGCGCGGGCGCTGGTGAGCGAGCTCTTCGCGTCGCTGGCGCCCGAGGCGCCTCATCCGCCGCCGCGCTACCAGCTCCTGCTCGCCCGGGTCGCGCGCCACGATCCCGAGCTCCCGGCCGCCTGCGCGGAGCTCTTCGGCAGTAGCGACGTCGGGTTGCACCTCGGCGCCATGATGCAGCGACCGGACGGGCTGCTCGGTGAGCTCACCCGCGAGCGGCATCCGGAGTTCGCCGACCAGCTCATCGACGCGCTCGTCGCCTCGCCGGATCCGGAGCAGGCCGCGCTCTACCTGCGCTCGTTCTTTCACCGCTTCATCTCGCCGGCGCCGTACATCACTGCGCTCGCCGAGGATCAGCGCGCGATGCGCCGCTTGGCGTGGGTGCTCGGCTCGAGCGTGTTCGTGGGGGACGCGCTGGTGGGCCGGCCCGACCTGGTGGATGTCGTGCTGCTCGGCGCCGGAGCGCCGTCCAACGCGCGCGCCACGGTCGCCGCCGAGCTCGCCGCGCTCGAGGGCCCTCGCGAGGAGGGCGGCGAGCCTCGCGACGTGTTCGTCGCGGCCACCCGTCGCGCCAAGCGGCGGGTCATGGTGGAGGTGGCGGTCGCGGATCTGGCCGACGGGATCGGGACGCGCGAGGCCACGCGGATCTTGTCCGAGCTCGCCGACGAGCTGCTCGAGCGCGCGGTCGCCTTCGAGCTCGGCGGCGCGCGCGGCCTCGCCGTGGTCGCGGTCGGCAAGCTCGGCGGGATGGAGATCGGCTACGGCTCGGATCTCGACGTCCTCTTCATCTACGATCCCGCGGCCGCGCCTCCCGAGCGCGATCCCGCGGAGCACTTCGTCCGCGTCGCGCAGCGCGTGATCCGGCTCATCTCCGAGCCGCACCCGGCGGGGCCCGGCTACGAGCTCGACACGCGGCTGCGTCCCTCGGGAGCGCAGGGGCTCCTGGTCACCTCGCTCGAGTCCTTCGCGCGCTACCACGGCCTGTCCGGCGCGGGCGAGCTCCGCGCCGATGGCCCGGCGGTGACCTCGTCGGGGGCGGCGTGGGAGCGGCAGGCGCTGCTCAGGGCGCGGCTCGCTGCCGGAGATCGCGAGCTCGGCGCCCGGGTGCTACGCGTCACCGAGGCCGCCGCCTACGAGCGCGGCGCGCCCCCGCCGGAGGAGCTTCATCGGCTCAGGCTGCGCATGGAGGCCGAGCTTGCGCGCGAGCGCCCGGGCCGCCACGACCTGAAGACGGGGCACGGCGGGCTGCTCGACATCGAGTTTTGCACGCAGTGGCTGCAGATGCGCTACGGCGGCGACCCTCGCGTGCGGACCCCGGACACCCTGCAGGCGCTCGAGGCGCTCGGCACGCTCGGCTACCTGCCGCGTCGTGACTTCGAGACGCTGCGCGACGGTTACCGCTTCCTGCGACGCCTCGAGCAGCGCATCCACGTCTTGCACGGCGCCGGCTCGACCACCATCGACGCGGGGTCGCCCGGGCTCGCGCGGCTCGCGCGCCGGATGGGCATGCCCGACACGTCGGGCGCGCCGGCTCGCGACGCGCTGCTCGCCCGCTACGCGACCACCACCCGCGCGATTCGGGAGAGCTACCTCGCGGTGCTCGGGCTCACGCCGCCCGGCGACCTCGAGCCCCGCGAGCCCTCCGCGTAGCGCAGCCTCGCGCCGGCGTCACCCGCGGGCGAGCAGCCGCGCCGCGTCGAGCGCGCCGTAGGTGAAGATGAGATCTGCTCCCGCGCGACGCAGGCAGACGAGGCTCTCGAGCAGGCAGCGATCATAGTCGAGCCAGCCGTGCTTCGCGGCCGCGTGCAGCATCGAGTACTCGCCGCTCACGTGATAGGCGGCGATCGGCAACGTGCTCTTTTCGCGCACCAGGCGGAGCACGTCGAGGTACGGCAGCCCCGGCTTCACCATCAGCCAGTCCGCGCCCTCGGCCTCGTCGAGCAGGACCTCGCGCAGGGCCTCGCGCTGGTTCGAGGGATCCATCTGGTAGGTCTTCTTGTCGCCGCTCTTGGGCGCGGAGTCGAGCGCGTCGCGGAACGGGCCGTAGAACGCGGAGGCGTACTTCACGCAGTAGCTGAGGATGCCGACCTCGGTGAAGCCGGCGTCGTCGAGCGCGGCGCGGAGCGCGCCGACGCGCCCGTCCATCATGTCGCTCGGCGCGACCAGATCGGCGCCCGCGCGGGCCTGCGCGACGGCCATCGCCGCCAAGATCGGCACGGTGACGTCGTTGTCGATGCGGCCGTCGATGACGACTCCGTCGTGACCGTCGGACGAGTAGGGATCGAGCGCGACGTCGGTGATGACGAGGAGCTCCGGCACCGCCTCCTTGAGGGCGCGGACGCTCCGCTGCAGGAGCCCGTCCGGGTTGGTGCTCTCCTCTCCGCGGGGGCTCTTCAGCGCGGCGTCGAGCGCCGGGAACAGCGCGACGCCGGCGAGCCCGAGCGCGTGGGCCTCGCGGGCCTTCTCGAGCAGCGCCTCGGGGCCGAGGCGCGCCTGTCCGGGCATGCTCGCGATGGGCGTGGTCCCGGCGGCTTCTTGCACGAAGAGCGGGAGGACGAGGTGCTCGGCCGACAGGTGGGTCTCTCGCATGGCGCCGCGGGTGGCGGCGGTCCTTCGGTTTCGACGGGGGCGCGCGCGCATGCGCCGACGCTACCAGAACGAGCCGCGCGCGCACGCGCGGAGCGCCGGCCGGCCCGCGCGGGCTCGCGCCGGACCGGCCCACATTCCCCCGGCACGAGCCGGGCGCCCCGCGCTACCATGCCGGCGTGGGCATCCTCTACATCGCAGCGCTCATCATCGGCGGCGGGGTCCTCGCCGTGCAGCTCTTGATGGGGCACGAGGCCGACGCCGACGCGCACGTCGACGGCGGGCACCTCGACGCCGGCCACCTCGGCGCCGGGCACGTGAGCGGCGGGCACGTGAGTGACGTGCACGACGCCGCGCACGACGCGGGCGGGTTCGCGGCGATCGTCCTCTCGCTCCGCTTCTGGACCTTCGGTCTGCTCGCGTTCGGGCTCTCGGGCGCGCTCCTCGAGTACGTCGTGCGCGCCGGGGCCCTGCTGACGCCGCTCCTCGCGACCGGGATGGGCCTCGCCTCCGGTTACTTCGCGGCGTGGCTCATCTCCGTGCTGATCCGCACCGGCTCCTCCTCGGGGGCCGGGGACACCGACGCGGTGGGTCAGGTCGGCAAGGTGCTCGTCTCCCTCTCGAAGGAGCAGCCCGGAAAGGTCCGAGTCGAGCTCAAGGGGCAGAGCATCGACTACCTCGCGGTCACCGACGAGGAAGCTGCGCTCGAGGCGGGGGCCGACGTGCTCGTGGAAGAGGCGAACGACGGCACGCTCCGCGTGTCGCGCGCCCGGGAGCCATTTCTCCCGCCCGAGGAGTGAGCGCGCGGCGCGGAGCCGCGGAAAATCGCCGCGAAGGCCGTCGCGGCGGGGCACTACCGTCATCGCGCGCGATGTCCTATGCTCGCGCGCACATCGCGGAGGGCGCGCGAGGGAGGAAAGGGCCGAGCCATGGGACACGACGAGTTATTCGGGTTGGATCTCCAGACAGCGCAGCTCATCCTGATGGGCGCGGTGGGGGTGGTGATCGCGTTTACGGTGCTCGTCATCGTGCTCGCGCGATTCCTGGTGATCTGTCGGCCGAACGAGATCGTCATCGTGAGCGGCCGGCGGCACCGGCTGAAGGACGGCTCGACGGTCGGCTACAAGCTGCTCCACGGCGGCCGCGGGCTCTGCATCCCGGTCATCGAGGAGGTGAACCGCATGGACATGCGGCTCATCCCGGTGCAGGTCGAGGTGCAGAACGCCTACTCGAAGGGCGGCATCCCGCTCGGCGTCCATGCCATCGCGAACATCAAGATCACGAGCGACGACCAGTACATCCGTAACGCCGTCGAGCGGCTGCTGTCGATGAGCCCGCAGCAGATCGGCGGAGTCGCCCAGCAGACGCTCGAGGGCGTGCTGCGCGAGGTGGTCGCGGAGCTGACGCCAGAAGAGGTGAACGAGGATCGGCTGAAGTTCGCCGAGACGCTGGTGCGCCACGCGAAGGACGACTTCGACAAGCTCGGGCTCGAGCTCGACGTGCTGAAGGTGCAGAGCGTGAGCGACGACCAGGGCTATCTGAACAACCTCGGCCGAGCGCGCATCGCCCGCATGGTGCGCGACGCGCAGAACGCCGAGAACCAGGCGAACCAGCGGATCAGCGAGGCGCAGGCCGCGGCGCGGCAGCGGGCCGAGTCCGCGCAGAAGCAGGCGGAGGCGACCGTGCTCACCAAGCGCAACGAGCTCCGCGCCGAGCTCGCCAAGCTGGAGGCGGAGGCCAAGGCGGTGGAGAACGAGGCGGAGGTCGCCGCCGAGACGGCGCGCTCGGAGGCCGAGCAGGAGCTCCAGGGTCTGCGCGCCGAGGTCGAGCGGCTCCGCCTCGAGTGCGACGTGTTCCTGCCCGCGGAGGCCCAGCGCCTGGCCGCGGAGGCCGACGCGCGCGGGCGCGCGGCGCCGGTCGTCGAGACGGGCAAGGCGACCGCCGAGGCGCTCAGGCTGGTCGCTCAGGAGTGGCAGTCGGCCGGCCGCGATGGCCGTGACCTCTACGTCCTGCAGCACCTGCAGAGCTTCGTCGAGGCGGCGGTTGCGCGCGTCGCGCGCGCCGAGATCCGCGAGCTGACCGTGGTCGACGGCGGCGACGGCGAGAGCTTTACCGGAGCCGTGGCGAGCTTCCCCGCCGCGGTCGCCGCGGTGCTGAAGCAGACCGGCAACGCGATCGGGGTGGACATGAAGACGCTCCTCGGCGGGGCGAGCGGCAAGGAGACGGCGCGATGATGAGCAGCGTGATCGGAGTGCTTGGGCTCGTCGCCCTCGTCGTGGTGTTCACCCTCTTCTTGATCATCAAGAAGCTGCTCTTCGTGTCTACGCCGAATGAGGCGCTCATCTTCAGCGGCGCGACGCGGCGGCTCGGCGAGCGCACGGTCGGCTACCGGTTCGTGCGTGGCGGCCGCTCGGTCCGAAGGCCGCTGGTCGAGCGCGTCGACAACCTCGATCTCAGCATGTTCACCATCGCGCTCCACGTGCAGGGCGCGTTCTCGAAGGGCGGCATCCCGCTCACCATCCAGGGCGTCGCCAACGTGAAGTTGCCGGGCGAGGAGCCGCTGCTCGCCAACGCGGTCGAGCGCTTCCTCGGACGGACGCGCGAGGAGATCTATTACATCGCCAAGGAGACGCTCGAGGGCAACCTCCGCGGCGTGCTCGCCAGCCTCACGCCCGAGGAGGTGAACGAGGACAAGATGCGCTTCGCGCATACGCTGCTCGAGGAGGCGGAGCACGACATGAGCCGCATGGGCATCGTGCTCGACACGCTCAAGGTCCAGAACGTCACCGACGAGGTGAAGTACCTCTCGAGTATCGGCCGGATCCGCGGCGCGACCCTGAACCAGGAGCAGGCCATCGCCGAGGCCCAGGCGCGCGCCGACGCCTCCGTCCAGCAGGCGGCCAACTGGGCGGCGAGCGAGGTCGCCAAGGTCGACGCGGACATGCAAATTGCACGACAGGAGACCGCCAAGCGCATCGCGGACGCCAAGAGTCGCCGTGAGGCGTTGATTCAGGAGTCGCGCGGTGAGGTCGTGGCGCAGGTGGCTCAGGTCACCGCCGAGATCGAGCGCCAGAAGGCGCGCGCGCCGCAGGAGAAGCTCCGGCTCGACGCCGACATCGTGCAGCCGGCGCTCGCCAAGCAGCGCGCCGCCGAGGAGGCCGCCCGCGGCGCCGCGGCGCAGCTCGTCGAGCGCGGTCGCGCCGAGGCCGGCAGCCTGAAGAAGGTCGTCGAGGCGTACCGGGCGGGTGGCGCGAGCTCGCGTGACGTCCTCGCGCTGCAGAGCCTCTTGCCCATGCTCGGGCAGGTCGCCGGCGCGCGGCAGGGGCTCGCCATCGCCAAGCTGAGCGTGCTGCCCACCCAGGGCGACGCCGCGGGCGCAGACCTCGCGCGGAAGACGATCGGCGCGACCGAGCAGATCCGCGCCGCGACCGGGGTCGATCTGGCGGGCGTCGCCAAGCGCTTCGGCGGCTGAAGGCGGGCGCGACGCTCCGAGGCGGCGCGGTGGCGCGCCGCCTCGCGCCGGAGCGCGAATAGATCGTGCGGGGCCCGTGTTGCACCGGCAGAGCGGTCCGCGGCAGCGCCGGTGAGCCATGAAGATCGTCCCGAAGCTCACGCTGGCGATGACGGTGGGAGCCTTCGTGGTGATGGCTGGGCACACCATCGTGAGGGTGGACCGCGAGGTCGAGCTCTTCGAGACGCACATGCAGCAGGATCAGCTCTTGCTCGGCCGCGCCATGGCGGCAGGCTTCGCGGACGCCTGGCGAAGGGCGAGCCCCGCGGAGGCGCTTCGGCTGCTCGAGCGCGCGAACTCCGCCGAGCGCCGCATCCACCTGCGCTGGGTCCCGCTCATCGGCGGAGCGCTGCCGGCGGATCTGCCCGCGCACGGCCTCGATCGCGCGCGGTTCCGCGCCGGCCACCCCGTGAGCGCCGCGGTGCAAGGCGCAGGGCGCGCCTATTACACCTACGTGCCGGTGGCCATCGCCGGTTACCCGGGCGCCCTCGAGCTCAGCCAGTCGCTCGAGCCGGAGCGCCGCTACGTGTCGACCACGATCGCGCAATCGGTGATGGTCACCATCGCGCTGGCCGGCTCCTTCCTGGTGGTGGCGTTCTTGCTCGGCGATCGGCTGATCGGGCAGCCCATCCGCCGGCTGGTCGAGCACGCGCGGCGCATCGGCGCGGGAGAGCTCGGCCGGGCGCTCGCGATGGACCGCGCCGACGAGATGGGTGAGCTCGCGCGCGGGATGAACGCGATGAGCCATGATCTCTCCCGAGCGCGCGAGCGGGTCCTCGCCGAGACCGAGACGCGCATCGACGCCTTGGCCCAGCTCCGCCACGCCGATCGCCTGAACACCGTCGGCAAGCTGGCCTCCGGTATCGCGCACGAGCTCGGCACGCCGCTCAACGTGGTCACCGCCCGCGCCAAGCTGATCGAGACGGCGCAGGTCGAGGGGCCGGCCGCGCGCGAGAACGCCGCCATCATCCGGCGACAAGCCGAGCGGGTGGCGGCCATCATCCGCCAGCTCCTCGATTTCGCGCGCTCGCGCGGCGCGCACCTGGCGCGCTGCGACCTCGGGGAGATCACCCGCGAAGCCGCAGCCTTGCTCGAGCCGCTGGCGAAGCAGAGCCAGGTGGAGATCGTGGTCGAGACGGGGCCCGGAGAGCTCTCGGCGGAGCTCGACGCCGACCAGCTCCATCAGGTCCTCATCAACCTCATGACCAACGGGCTCCAGGCCATGCCCACCGGCGGGCGGCTCGAGGTCCGCGTCCGCGCCGAGGGCGAGCCCGGGAGCGCCGACGGCGCGGGGCGGCTCGCGGTGAGCGTGACCGATCACGGCACCGGGATGGACGCCGAGACGGCGAGCCACGCCTTCGAGCCGTTCTTCACGACCAAGCCGGTGGGCGAGGGGACCGGGCTCGGGCTCAGCGTCGCCTACGGCATCGTGCGCGAGCACGGCGGGTCGTTCGAGCTGGAGACGTCACCCGGCCTCGGGACCACCTTCACGGCATACCTCCCGAGGCGCCACCAGGAAGGAAGGTCTCGAGATGCCTAGTTCGAGCGAGCTCTTCACGCTCCGCGGTACCACCATGACCTCGCGCCCGCTCCGCGTCCTCGTCGCGGAGGACGACGCGGAGATGCGCGCGCTGCTCGTCGAGGCGCTCCGCGGCGACGGCTTCGAGGTGCTCGAGGCGCGCCACGGCTCCGAGCTCATGCAGCTCCTGGCCGCGCGCCTCGACGAGGGAGGCGAGCTGAGGATGCTCGATCTCCTGGTCTCCGACGTCCGCATGCCCGGGTGGAGCGGGCTCGACGTCCTCCAGGCGCTCCGCGAGGTCCACGCGCGTATTCCGGTGATCCTCATCACCGCGTTCGGCGACGCGGAGCTCCACGCGCGGGCCCGCGAATACGGCGCCTGCGTGATGTTCGACAAGCCGTTCGACGTGGACGATCTGCGGACCGCGGTCGTGAACGCGCTCTCCGGCTGACATCCCCGACGGGGCCGTGGTACGAGCTCGGGGATGGCGCTCAGCGACGCAGCCCCGAACCTCGCCATCTACTGCGACTTCGAGAACGTCGCCCTCGGCGCGCGCGACGCCAAGTATGACTTCGACATCGAGCTCGTGCTCGCCCGGCTCCTCGACAAGGGGAAGATCGTGGTCAAGAAGGCCTACGCGGACTGGGAGCGCTACAAGTCGGCGCGCCGCGCGCTCCACGAGGCCTCCTTCGAGCTCATCGAGATCCCGCACGTCAGCTACTCCGGCAAGAACTCGGCCGACATTCGCCTGGTCGTCGATGCGCTCGATCTCTGCTACACGAAATCGCACGTAGATGTGTTCGTCATCGTCTCCGGTGACAGCGATTTCTCGCCGCTCGTGAGCAAGCTCCGAGAGAACGCCAAGATGGTGATCGGGGTGGGCGTCAAGAACTCGAGCAGCGATCTGCTCATCGAGAACTGCGACGAGTTCATCTACTACGACGACCTCGTGCGCCAGAAGCAGGGCGCGCAGAAGGGCGGGCGCGGCGCGCGCGCGCCGCGGGAGCCCGCGAAGGAGCTCGACGCCGACAAGCCGAAGCCGGAGCGCGCCGCCGGCCGCGCCGCCCCGACCCCGAGGAAGGGGCCGAAGCCGGAGCCGGACGCCGAGGAGGAGGCGCGCCGGCTCGAGGGGCTCGAGCTGGTGCTCGAGCAGGTCGACGCGCTCTTTCGCGAGCGCGACGACAACCTCTGGGGCTCGATGGTAAAGCAGACGCTAAAGCGAAAGAAGCCGAGCTTCGACGAGACATTCTACGGCTTCCGCAACTTCAATGAGCTCTTGGAGGACGCCGCGCGCCGCGGGCTGCTCGAGCTCACCAAGGACGAGAAGAGCGGCGGCTACGTGGTGAACGCCTTCGGCGACAAGGCTTGAGGCCGGGGAGGGGGAGTGGCCGAACCGGCGCGGCCGGCGGCGTGAGGCGCGGCCCGCTCAGGCGAACCCGAGGTACGCGAGGAAGGCGCGGGCCGTCTCGGCGGCCTTGCCGGCGCGGCGACGGCGGCGCTGCGCGAGGTTCCACTCCTTCACCCGAGCGTGATAGGCGTCGATGGCGCGGAGGTGGCGCGCGTGGAGCTCTCGGAGCCGGGCGGGGTCGTTCTCGCCGTCGAGCTCGTACAGGCACTCGGCGGCGGGGATGAGGGCGAGGCGGCGCAGCGAGCCGTCGCGCTTCGAGAACGTGGGATCGAACGGAAAGACGCGGCAGCCCATCGGGCGCGCCGAGTAGACGGTGCAGCGGTCCGCCGGATCGAGGTAGCGGCAGCCGCCGCGGCGGTGCGCGAGCGTCATGACGCGGCGGCCTTGGCGCAGCACCACGAACGCCTCCGGCTCGCCGGCCATGTCGATGCCGAAGCGATCCACCCAGGAGACGATCTCGTGAGCGGACTCGCCGGTGTGCCGGACCAGCGCGCGGAGATCGGCGTCGGTGAGGGGGAGCAGCGGCTCCTTGCAGCAGTTGCCGCAGCCCGTGCAGCGGAACCGGAGTAAGCGCTCGCCGGTGATCACGCCCGCCTCTCTAGATCGAAATGGCTCCCGGGTGGAAGCGCCGTCGGGGCGCGCACGCGCGCGCGTCGCTGCCCGCTGCGCCGGGGCGCGGGATATGCGAGACTAGCCGCGGAGAGGCTCCCCGCGATGTCGCTCAAGATCGACCAGGATCACTCGAGGTTCCGCGACATCGTGCGCGGCAAGATTCGCCAGAACCTGCGCCGGTACA
Source organism: Polyangiaceae bacterium (assembly GCA_035063585.1). Taxonomy (GTDB): domain Bacteria; phylum Myxococcota_A; class Polyangia; order Polyangiales; family Polyangiaceae; genus JAPSGB01. The sequence continues at coordinate 3,168 of JAPSGB010000053.1, read as the reverse complement.
TCTCGCAGGGCGAGATGATCGGGCGGAAGGGCAAGGACCTCGTCTCGATCCCGATCCCGCAGATCGACATCCCGCGCTTCGTGTTCGGCGACAAAGAGAAGGGCGGGGTCGGGCAAGGCGGCGGCGAGGTCGGCGATCCGATGGGCGGGGACGAGGGCGAGGAGTCGGGCGCCGGTCAGGCCGGGAAGGACTCCGGCGAGCACGTGCTCGAGGTCGACGTGACCCTCGACGAGCTCGCCGACATCCTCGGCGAGGAGCTCGAGCTGCCGGACATCGAGAACAAGGGCAAGAGCCGGATCGTGAGCGCGAAGGACCGCTACACCGGCATCCGGCGGGTCGGCCCGGAGTCCCTCCGACACTTCAAGCGCACCTACAAGGAGGCGCTCCGCCGCGCCATCGCGAGCGGCGTCTACGACCCGGCCCGCCCGCTCATCGTGCCGCAGCACGAGGACAAGCGCTTCCGCTCGTGGAAGGAGGACGTCGAGCCGGTCGCCAACGCCGTCATCATCTACATGATGGACGTCTCGGGCTCGATGGGAGACGAGCAGAAGGAGATCGTCCGCATCGAGAGCTTCTGGATCGATACCTGGCTGAAGCGTCAATATAAGGGGCTCGAGGGCCGCTACATCATCCACGACGCGACCGCGCGAGAGGTCGACCGCGAGACGTTCTTCCACACCCGCGAGTCGGGCGGAACCATGATCTCGAGCGCCTACAAGCTGTGCGCCGACCTCATCGACGAGCACTATCCCGCGAGCGAGTGGAACATCTACCCGTTCCACTTCTCCGACGGCGACAACTGGTCGATGGACGACACGCTCGGGTGCGTGGAGCTCTTGAAGACGCGCATCTTGCCGAAGGTGAACATGTTCGCGTATGGCCAGGTCGAGAGCCCCTACGGCTCGGGGCAGTTCATCAAGGACTTGCGCGAGCACTTCGGCGCGGACGAACGGGTGGTCACGAGCGAGATCCGCGATCGTGACGCCATCACGAGCAGCATCAAGGATTTCTTGGGCAAGGGTAAGTAGCCATGGCATTCGGGTCGCTCACCAGCCTGCCGCGGTATCTCCGGGTCGAGCAGGACCGCATCGAGAAGATCGCCCGCGAGTACGGGCTCGATTTCTTCCCGACCGTGTTCGAGATGCTCGCCTACGATCAGATGAACGAGATCGCGGCCTACGGCGGCTTCCCGAACCGCTATCCGCACTGGCGCTTCGGCATGGAGTACGAGCGCCTGAGCAAGAGCTACGAGTACGGCCTCTCGAAGATCTACGAGATGGTCATCAATAACACGCCCGCGTACGCCTACCTCCTCGAGGGCAACAGCTTCACCGATCAGAAGCTCGTCATGTGCCACGTGTTCGGGCACGTGGACTTCTTCAAGAACAACTTCACCTTCCGCGCCACCGATCTGGACGCCACCGGGCAGGTCGTCGAGGCGGTGCACCGCGGCGAGGGCGCCTACGCCCCGAACCGGCGGTGGATCGACAAGATGGCGAACCACGGCGCGGCGATCCGCCGCATAGTGGACCGCCAGGGGATCGGCAAGGTCGAGGCCTTCATCGATCACTGCCTCTCGCTCGAGAACCTCATCGATCCCTGGTCGCGATTCTTCGTGCGCCAGCGCGAGCGCGTGGCGGAGGGGGACACCCCCGCCGCCATCGAGGTCCCGCGCCTGCGCGCGAAGGACTACATGGAGTCCTTCATCAATCCGGACGAGTACCTCGCGGAGCAGAAGCAGCGGCTCGAGGCCGAGCGCGAGCGCGAGAAGCGCTTCCCGGCGCACCCGCAGCAGGACGTGCTCCTCTTCCTGCTCGAGAATGCGCCGCTCGAGCTCTGGGAGCGGATCATCCTCGAGGTGATCCGGGAGGAGGCGTACTACTTCGTGCCGCAGATGCAGACCAAGATCATGAACGAGGGCTGGGCCTCGTACTGGCACTCGAAGCTCATGACCGAGCGGGTCGCGGACGCCACCGAGATCGTCGACTACGCAGAGAACAACGCGGGCGTCATGGCGACCAGTCAGGGTCGGCTGAACCCGTACAAGCTCGGGGTCGAGCTCTACCGTCACATCGAGGAGCGCTGGGACAAGGGCCGCTTCGGCCGGGAGTGGGAGGAGTGCGACGACCTCGACGAGAAGGAGCACTGGGATCTGCGGCTCGGCCTCGGCCGCCAGAAGATCTTCGAGGTGCGGGCGCTCTACAACGACGTCACCTTCATCGACGAGTTCCTGACCCCGGAGTTTGCCATCGAGCAGGGGCTCTTCAGCTTCGGCTGGTCGAATCGCAACGGCCGCTACGAGGTGATGAGTCGCGAGTTCCGCGAGGTGAAGGAGAAGCTCCTCGCCCAGCTCACCAACTTCGGCAGCCCGTACATTTTCGTGATCGACGGGAACTTCCAGAACCGCGGGGAGCTGCTCCTGTCGCACGAGCACCGCGGGGCGGATCTGCGCTCCGACTACGCCCAGGAGACGATGAAGGCCCTGGTCCGCGTCTGGAAGCGGCCGGCCAACATCGTCACCGTGGTCGAGGGCAAGCCGGCGCGCCTGCGCTTCGACGGGAGCGAGTTCTCGGTCGAGCATGATGTCCCCTGAGCCGTTCACCCGAGATCCGCGGGACTGGCTGCGCCGGCTCTCGCCGGAGGAGTGGATCCGCTCCTCGCTGAACGAGCTCCGGCGCGCCGAGGACGCGGTGAAGGCCCGGGACGCCGCCGCGCTCGTCGCGGGGGTCAAGCGCGCGGCGGGCATGGCGCTGAACGGCGCGCTCCTCGCGCACCCGGAGGAGGGCTGGGGCCGCACCTATGTCGAGCATCTCGCGGCCATCGCGGCCGACGCCGAGGTGCCGGCTCCCGCGCGCGAGGCGGCGCGCCGCGTGCTCGACGCCCGCCCGCCCTCGGGCGCCCTCCTCCGCCTGCGCTCGCGCGGCAATGACGAGCGCCTCATCGACGACGCGCGCACGGTGATGGCGCACGCCTACGCCGTCGTCTACGGCTCGGCCGGGAAGCCTCGGCGATGAGGCTCCTCGCGGTCGCGTTCGTCCTGTGCGCCGGGTGCGCCGCCGCCCGGCCTGCGCCGGCCCCGGTGTCGCCCGCGCCCTCGTTCGAGGCGCCGAGCGCCGCGCCCGCGGCCGGCGCAGCGCCGCGCCCGAGCGCGCTCCCGCCCGCGAGCTC
>JAPSGB010000052.1:0-30095 GCA_035063585.1 Polyangiaceae bacterium | reverse complement strand
CGACCTATCCGTACGGCGACACGTACGAGCCCGGCGTCTGCATCGACGCGGCCTGGCTCGAGGCTCACGGTCGAACCGCGATGGACGTCACGGACACCGCGAGCCGGTCGTGTCATGGGACAGTGCCGCCCTTCGACCAAGTTTACGACCTGAGCGGCAGCGTCACCGAGTGGCAGGACGTGTGCTACGATCAAGGTATCGCGGGTTGGCTGTGCTTGATGAGCGGAACTCCGTGGAACCACGATCCCGCTGCGAACCTAGCCTGCGATGGCTATGGCGGCTCGGTCGAAATGCAGCGGCTCAACGCTGATAGAGGGATCCGCTGCTGCGCTGACACCGAGCGGTGACGCATGCCGGTCCTGCGAATTGCTGCTGCGCGACCTGGCGGTGGAGCGGACAGGGTTTCCGCACGGCCGCTCCTGAAGGCGGCAGGAGCCCTCAACGATCCTACCGACTTGCGGCCCGCTTCGCCGAGAAACGTGGCGCCGAAGGCGCTGCCCCCGCGGCTCCAAAGGAAGCGTGAGCACGAGCGGGCGGACCGACGCGGTGGCGGTTCCGCGCCGCCCCGGCCCCCTTCGTTCCGGACCTCACCCCGCGACCGCGGCCTGGCTCCGCCCCGCCACGCGGTCCTTCGTGATCTTCGCGAGCTCGATCCGGTCCTCGCGAGCGCTCCCTGCTGCCGATGAACCCGCCAAGGTCGTTCGCGGAGCTCGAGCGGTCCCGGCCGATCCACGTGGTGATCGGACCGAGAGCGTCGACCGCGCTGGCTCGCTGCCGCGACCAGCACCTCTCGGGACGCGAGCGCGCGGGCCGCGAGACGGGCGAGCCGATCGGGGTGCCACTTTGCAACCCCATGGGGCCACCCCATTTGCAAGGGCAAGGGGCCAGGGGAACAGGCTGAACGACTCGGGCATCGTGCCTGATCTGGTCCGCGTCGTCGAGTCTTCCGTCAGCGGCGCCGGGCGCGGGAGCGCGGGTGGCGGGTGGGTTTCGGCGAGGGCGACATTGGGGGCGGGTCGTCGGGGTCGATGCGGGGCTTGAGGCGGGGCCGGTACGACTCGCCCTCCATCACCAGATCGAACGCGGAATTCTTGAAGCGGTCGACGGCGCTCTGGGCGAGCAAGATGTCGTCGAACATGCTGATCCACTCTGCGGCGTCGCGGTTGCTGGTGACGATCATGGAGCCGCGACCGGTGCGCTCGAGGAAGAGCTGGTAGACGTCCTTGCTCTCCTCCTTGCTCATGGGCTCGAGCGCGAAGTCGTCGAGCACGAGCAGGTCGACGGTAGCGAGCGCGATCATCTCGGCGTCGCGCGAGTTGTCGAGGCGGCTGGCGCGGAGCGTGCGCAGCATGTCGTCGGGACGGATGAAGCGCACGTTGTAGCCATGCTGGCAGGCGATGTGGCCGAGCGCGCAAGCCATGAAGGTCTTGCCGACGCCGACGGGTCCGAGGATGACGACGTGCCGGTTGCTTTCGATGAAGCGCAGGCTCGCGAGCGCGGCGAGCAAGCGCTTATCGAAGCTGACCTTAGCGGTCTTGTCGAACAGCTCCATGCGCATCGCAGAGTCGATACCAGCCTCGTCGGCGCGACGCTGCGCGGCGCCGCTATCGCGACGCTGGATCTCGTCGATGAGGACGAGCAGGAGCAGCTCCTGGAACGACAGGTCCTGCTTGTCGGCGAGCACGAGCCGCTCGGGGACTGTGTCGGCGATGCGGCCGAGCTTGAGGCGCTTGAGGGCGACGATGAGCTCGGGGTCGAGTCCGCGCGCTTTCATTCCGCCTCCTCCTTCGACGACCGCGTCTCGAAGTGCTTCGCGTCGCGCGCGAAGCGCGGGAGCGGAAGCTGGACGACCTTGCGACTGTCCGGCGTTGTCGGTGTCGGGCTCGCAGCGGTCGCGAGCATGCGCTTGATGCGTGGCACGTCGACGACATCGAATGCGAGCGCGCTCTGGCACGCGGCCTCGACGCGGCCCGCGCCGTATTTGTCGCAGAGCGCGAGCAGCGCGTAGGCCTGCCTCATGCGTGCCCAGGGGAGCGGGCCAGCGAGCACTCGCGCGGCGTACTGTCCGACGTGGTGATCATGGCTCCGCGCACGTTCGAGCACCTGATCGACCGAGCGCATGGCGTACGCCGTCTTGCCCACAGGGTAGTCGGTCACGTCGGTCGAGCGCTTGCCGGGCAGCTGGCGCAGATGGGTCTTGATCAGCTGTGTCCCGAGGTAGATCCGCACGAGCTTCTTGTCGGCGCGCACGCGCACCTGCTTGTATAGGTAGAGCGTCGGCACGGAGTAGAGCGCGCGGCCGACCTGGATGTGGTGGTCGGCGTGGACCTTGGCGTAGGTCCAGAGCGGCACGTCGAACGGCGCTTCCGGTGGCGGCAGCATTGCCGCCTTCTCCACCCCCTCGAACACCTCGATCGGCACCTGTCGCGTGGTGCCGTGGATGCGCCGCCCCGCGACATCGCGCGACCATGTGGCCGCGCCCTCGCGTGCGTCGTCGAGGCCTCGAAACTGCTCGCCGGCGAACCAGTTTTCGCGGACGTAGGCGACCTGGTTTTCGACGCGGGGCTTGTCGTGGGGGTGGCGTACGCGTGCCGGATCGACGAACAACCCGCGTGCCTGAGCGTAGTCGACGAACGCGTCGCAGAGCCGCGGCGCCAGCGCTTCCGGCGTCGCGACGATGCCTTTCATGTTGTCCGGCACGATCGTGAGCGGCATCGCCCCGAAGAACGACCAGGCCGCGTCGAGTCCCTCGCAGATCGCCTCCGTCGTCTGCACGAACGTCGGCCACACGAACTGGTGCCGACTGAACGACAGCGTCACGATCAGCACCCACAGCGTGCGCCGCCGGCCCGTCTCCGGGTCGACGAGGTAGCCGACTTTGCCGAAGTCCACCTGCGCCTCCTGGCCAGCGGGCGGGTCGTCGAGACGGATCGCTGGCTCCTTCTTGCGCCAGCCGAGCTCCTCGATCGCGAAGCGCCGCAGCGTCCAGTAACTCGCGACGAGCCCGTCGCGCTCGAGCAACGTGTGTATCTTGCTCAGGCGAAGCGGCGGCTTTCCGCCAAGCCATGCTTCGAGGCGCGGCTCGTGCGCGGCAACCTCGCGCCACTCGTCGCTCGGGTCGCGCTGCGGTCGCGCCTGGACGCACTCCGCGACGGCATGTACGTCGTCGTCGTCGAGCGCACGGTCGCGCGGCAGCTCCAGCTCGACAGCCCAGTAGATGTAGCGGCCCACCGTCTTGCGGTCGAGCCCCGTCTCGCGTGCAATCCGTCGCTCGCTCTGATCCACCTGCCAGCGGCGAAGCACTTCCTTTACGTCGATCATCGTCAGCTCCCTGAACGCCATGGCTCCTCCTCCGACCGCGACCCGCGCGGTCGGTCGGAGACGGAGCGTGTCTCATGTCCAGGTCGCTCATCCCGGGGCTGGCCCCATGGTCCTGCAAAAATGCCCTGGAGCTGGCCCCATGACCCTGCAAATCCAGGTCAGGCTCCCCTGCGGGTGGCCCCATGGTCCTGCAAGAGTGGTGGCCCCATGACCCTGCAAGAGTCACGCGGCTGCTGGCCCCATGAAGCTGCAAACTGGCATTGTGTACGTGGCTCAGTTGCCATCCGCGTCGCCGAGAGCGTCCGTCTGGGCGTCGCCGTCCGCGCCAGCTTCCGACCCGTCCGATGCCCATGATCACCTCTTCCCCATCGGCTTGCTCGACGCTACCCTGCGCACGGTCCTCATGTCGAAGCTGCAGGCCTTGCTCGCGACGCTGGTTCTCGGATTGGTTCTGCTCGCCTGTGGCAAGCACGGGCGGCTCACGCCGCCGCTGAAGATCGAGCTGGCGAAGCACACGTCGAAGGCGATCATCGGTAGCGACGGCGGCTCGATCGAGGTGAAGAGCGCCGCCGGAACCCGCTACGTGCTGAGTGTCCCCGCCGGCGCGCTGCTCGGGCCCGTGGAGATCACGGCCACGGCGGTCGCGTCGTTCGGCGTGAAGGGGCCACAGGGTGTGGTCTTCGGCCCCGCCGACACCCATTTCCTCGCACCCGCCAGCCTGACCATCAGCCCGTCGAAGCCCGTACCGCCAGCTGAGCAGCTGCTGTTCACCTTCAGCGACGATGGGGCGGAGCTGTGGGCCGCGGAGCCGAAGCTCGGAAGCGCGGACATGGTCGTCGTCGTCCAGCACTTCACCGGCTACGGCTTCACCGGTCTCGCCGACAAGGCGCGGGAGGCGTACGTGGGCTGGAAGACCGGGCGAGCCGAGTCCCGAATTCAGAACGAGATCGGCGAGGCGCTACAGGCCGAACGCGCCCGCCAACGGTCCGGTGACCCTAGCGGCTCCGCGGCGACGAACAAGAAGATCGCCGAGAGCATGGACGAGTGGGAGCGGGAGGTCGTCGCCCCGCGGCTCGCCGCCGCCGGCACCTCGTGCGCCGCGGCAGTGAAAGCCGTCTCGACAGCGCTCGGTCTCGAGCGGCAGCGTCAGCTGCTCAATATTCCCGCAAAGGACAGGAAGGCCCCGTCCACGGCCGAGCTCATCGCGCTCATGTCGGATCCTTGCGAGAAGGAAGCCATCGCGGCCTGTCAGGCCAAGAAAGATCCGTCGGTCCTCGTCGCGTACTGGCTGGGCGCGAACAGAAACAGGCAGCTCTTGGGCGCCGCGGATGAGCATCCGATGGCCGGAATGCTGGAGCGTGCGCAGGCGATCTGCGAACCGCAGGCGTATCAGGTCGTCGGCGGGCTCCAGGATTGGAAGGTCAGCCAGAAGGTCTGCAACATCATGAAGCCCTTCGCGCTGTCGAGCAGCATCGGCAGCATGAAGTTCTCCGGCGGCCTGTCGGGCACGTACGCGTTCGGCGGCGTCTTCAACGCCCAGTACACCGGCACGTACACCATCAGCTTTCCGAACGGACCGCGGAAGCCCGGCACGATGGTGGGAACCGGCGGCGGTTCCATCGCGGGCCAAGCAGGTCAGGGCACCGAGAAGTACACCCTGACGCCGCTCGGGCCGGCCTGTTGAGCGACGTGCTTGCAGAGAGTCTCGCGAGCGCGTGCGTCGGCGGCAGGGGCGTCCAGCGCCCGCTGCTCGCCCAAGACCGAGTGCGCCGGCTCGGGAGCGGACTCGTCCGCATCTTGCTGAAGAGAGGCCCGCACGAGGCGGTCGACGCCGCCGCCCGCCCGGCGACTCACTGCTCGCGGCATCGCCCCGGCGTGAGCTTCTGAGACGCACGTGCGAGATCGACAGCCCACGCGCCCCGCGAATACGGGACCCGCCCACATAGTCATCTCTTGCTGGATCCTCCCTACTGTTACCGCGCAGCGTAGTCGAGGGCTCGACGCCGTCCATCTCGTCATCGACAACTACGGCATCCACTCCGCTCACGTCACCCGCGACACGCTCGTTGCCCTCGGCGGCCGCGTCGAGCTTGACTTCCTGCCGCCGTACTGCCCGACGCCAACCGCATCGAACGCGTCTGGCAGGATCCGCACGCGAACGTGACCCGCAAGCACCGTTGCAAGACGATGAATCACCTCCTCGCCAACGCCCGCGGCTACCTGACCGCCTACGTCTGGCGTCGGGTGACGGGCGCGGCTCCGCTCTGCAAGGCCGCGTGATGCCTGTAGCGGGATCAAGATCGGTGACTTAGCGCTGCTTCGGCCCTTCGTTGTAGCCGCGGGGGCGATACTTGGGCTCGACCCCCTGGTTCTTGTCGCCATTTTGGACGAGCTCGGTGCCGAGGTACGCGAGCCATGAGCCCGGGTGCGCCTGCGCGAGCGCGAGGAGCTCGTCATCGTGCCGGTGCGCGGCGTGCTCGTCCCAAAGACACTGCAACGCGAGCGCGATGAGGTTCGGATCGTTCGGGCCGAGCTCGAACCCGCGTGCGTAGTGCGGCCACGCCTCGTCGGGGCGATGCATCCGGCAGAGGGTGTCGCCGAGGTAGATGTGCGCCATCGGCCAGCGCGGCGCGAGCTCGAGCGCGCGCCGGCTGTAAGTCAGCCGCTCCTCCATCTTCCCGCGCGCGCCGACCATCACCGAGTAGTTGAGCTGCGCCTTCGCGCTGTTCGGCACCGCCTGACGCGTCGCTCTCCAGAACGACAGATCATCGGTGTAGTCGAGGGCGTGGAGACGCGCGCGAGCCGCTTGGAAGCCGAAGAACACGCAAGAGACGCCGAGCGCCACCGCGCCGTGACGCCAGCGCAACCGCTGGTGGAGCTCCGTGAAGAGCAGCGCGATGAGGAGCGCCATGCCCATCGCGGGCAAGTACCAGAACCGCTCGGCCCGCACCGTGGGGAGCAGGACGGGGATGTTCGAGTGCGGAAAGTAGGCGATCGGCACCCACATCAGGCCCACCGCGAGCAGCACGGCCCACGACGAGTCCTTGGCGCGACGCTCGAGCACGAGCGCGCGGAGCCACGAGCCGAGCGCGACGAGCGGCGGACCGACCAGCAACAGCGCCCCGAGCGCGCTGCTCGGCGACACGAGCCGCGCCGGGATCGGCTCCGCCGGGAACGAGTAGTCGCCGGAGAGCGTCCACGGAAAGAAGACCTGCTCCAGGCCGCGAAAGTAGACCCGCAGCGCTCCCGCGACGCGATGCGCGAAGTCCGCCTCGATGAGGGGGTTGTTGATGGGGTCCCGCGGAAGCATGGGTTGCCGAAACCAGCCGAGGAACCCGTGCATCGCGCGCTCGAGCGCAGGCGCGTCGGCGGGCAGCGCGGCGGTGACGCTCGCGGGGAGCGTCACCGGGAACCAGCGCCGGCGCAGGTACGTGTAGAGCACCAGCGCCCCGACCGTGGCGGCGGCCGCCAGGGTCGCCGAGAGCACGCGGTGCGGACGCGAGGGATGAAGCCGCTTCGCCGCCACCAGCGCGACCCAGGTCACCACCGGGATCGCCACGAGCGCGCTCTCCTTCGAGAACAAGCCGAAGGTGGTGGCGAGGAGCACGCCGAGCGGCATGGCCCAGATGGGCCAGCGGAGCGCCGTCACCGCGAGCAGCACGCCAAGTCCGCCGAGCACGTCGGCGATGCCGACCACGCCGGTGATGGCTTCGGTGAGCACCGCGAACGACACGAAGGCGAGCCCGGCGAGCCACGCGGTGTCGCGACGTTTGGTGATGGCCAAGGTGAAGCTCGCGAGCAGCGCGGCGTTGACCGCGTGCAAGACCACGTTGACCCAATGGTGGAGCCAGGGCGCCTGGCTCACGTGCCAGAGCGCGCGCCAGACGAGGTTCGGGATGGGCCGATAGGACCCGATGCTTCGCTCCGGCGGCAGCCCCCAGAAATCGCACTGAAACGCCGCCTTCACCGCGGCCCAGAACGACCCGTTCACGCCGTTTACGTAGGGGTTGGCGAGCAGGGCCTCCTGCTCGTCGAAGATGTAGTTGGAGGTGGGGCTCCGGACGAAGAGGAGCGTGGCCACGACGAGCGCCGGCGTGAAGGCAATCCCAAAGGTCGGGTCCTGGTCGGTGAAGTATCCGACCACCCGCTCCCGGAGTCGCCGCCGCGGGGCAGCGCCCGGGCTCAGCGGAGCTCCGGATCCTCTATCGGCCACACGTCGCCCCACAGCGAACCGCCGCCGTCGATGGTGTAGGTCGAGCCGGTGACGAAGTCGTTCTGATCGCTGGCAAGAAACACGATGACTCGGCTCACCTCTTCCACCGTGCCGAGGCGCTTGAGCGGTGTCGCGCGCCGTGACATCTCGAGCGTCCCCTCGCCGTACTGCGTGGTACCGCTCGAGCGTATGGTGCCGGGCGCGCAGGCGTTGACGCGGAGCCCCTTGTCCGCCCACTCGACCGCGAGCGTCTTGGTCATGTTCTCGACGCCTGCGCGAGCGGCGCCGGTGTGGACCATTCCGGGGAACCCTCGCGCGATGTCCGCGATCACGTTGACGATGCGCCCTCGCTTGGCAGGAATCATCGCCTGCGTCGCTGTGGCGAGGGTCATGTAGAAGAGGCCGTTCAGGTTGTTCCGAATCACGGCCTCCCAGCCGCGCGGGGTCAGGTGCATCGCCGGCATCGGAAACTGACCGCCCGCGTTGTTCACGAGCACGTCGACCTTGCCGAAGCGTTCGAGGACCCGCGCGACGAAGCCCTCGCAGGCCTCGGACTCACGCACATCGAGCTCGAAGCCCGCGTGCTCGCCCCCCAGCTCGGAGAGGCTCGCGAGCCCGGCGTCGACGTTCGCGCGCTTGCGGCTGCCGATGGCGACGCTCGCGCCGAGGTAGGCGAGCTCGCGCGCGGTCGCGAGCCCGATTCCGGTGCCGCCGCCGGTCACGACCGCCACTTGCCCCTCGAACAGGCCGCGCGCAAAGATGCTCGGCGTCACCATCGGGGCGCTCCGTACACCGGCGAAAGCGCGGATGCTACCCACCGAGGCTCGGCGCGGCGCTGGCGCCAGCGAGCCGCCTGTCTACGGAGACGGCGCGGCATCGCCGGCGTCTCCGGTAGCTCGGGCGTCGAGCTCGAAAGGCTCGGCCGCGCCGCCGTCGACGGCGGCCACCGCGACCCGCATCTTGACGTCGACCAGCACGCTCTCACCAGCCACCAGCTCGACCTCGCGCCGCTCTGCGGGAGCCGCCGGGTGCTCGAAGCGGAGGTGGTGCGGCCCGGGGCGGAGCGGGATCGCGCGCGCGAACGGCGTCACGTCGATCTTCTCGCCGTCCACGAAGACGACCGCCCAAGGCTCGACCACGACCCGGAGATAGCCAGCGCTGGCGGGCGTGAGCTCGAGGTGCTCGTGAGCTCCACGTGCGGGAGAGGTTCCCTCTCTGCGCGCGGCGAAGTACTGGATCGCCGCGCCGCCTGCCACGATGAGGGCGGAGAGCGCCACCAAGCCGCGGAGCGCCGGCGCGAGCGAGGTGCGAGGACGCTCGACCGCGACCGACTGCGGCGGCTCGTCACCGGCGCCCGCCGGCGCGTCGACCAGGCCGGCGCTCGCGAGCGCCTCGAGCGCGCGGGCGCGCACCGGTCCGCCGCCGAGGTCGTCGAGCGCGCCCTCGAGCGCCGCTACCAGCTCGGCCGCCGAGTGGAAGCGGTCGCTCGACATCTTCTCGAGACAGCGCATCACCACTCGCTCGAGAGCGCTCGGCACGCCGGGCGCGAGGCGCCCGAGGGGCGTCGGCGCGTCATGGCGAATGCGCTGGGCGACGCTCCGCTCATCGGTGCCCTCGAACGGCCGCGTGCCGCTCAAGAGCTCGAAGAGGAGGACCCCGAGCGAGAAGATGTCGCTCCTTGGATCGGCGGGCTCGCCGAGGATCTGCTCGGGCGACATGTAGGCCGGAGCGCTCGAGGCGGAGCCGCCGTCGAGGAGCTCCGGGGCGGTGGGCATCCGCTCGTCCACCGCCACCGAGAAGCTCGTGAGCTTCACCTGCCCCGCGCGGGTGAGGAAGATGGTGTCCGGCGTGAGCCCGCGATGCACGACGTCATGCCGATGCGCGTGCTCGAGCGCGCGCGCGAGCTCGAGCGCGACGGCGGTCGCCGACACCGGCGTGAAGCGACCGAGCTTTCCGAGGAGCTCGGCGAGCGGCCAGCCGTCGATGTACTCGAGGACGAGCCACATGCGGGCGTCGCGTCGGACGAAGTCGAACACGCGCGGGATGGCCGGGTGGTGGAGCGCGGAGAGTAGGCGCGCCTCACGCTCGAGGGTCGCCGCGAACGGCGACGACGGCAGGATGCTCGGGCTGAGCGCCTTGATGAGCACCTGTCGCCCGAGAGGCTGCTGGATCGCCTGATAGAGATCGGCGATCGGACCCGTGGCGATCCGTCGGACGGTCTGGCAACCGTCGAACTCGGGCAGCGGCTGCGACGCGGTCACGAGGCGCGCTCGTTATACAGTGGAGAGCGCGCGGCGCGCCAATCGACGGGCCCCGCCCGATTCCCGAGCGGTCACCCGCGGCTGCGCCACCGGGCCCGCTCCTCCTCCTGCGCGCGGCCGAGGCGGCGCTGCTCCTGCATGAACGCGCCGTAGGAGCTCGGGACGCGGGGGTCGGCGAGGAAGGCGCCGAGCACGCGCGCCGCCGCCTCGGCGTCGTCGGTCGCCCGGTGCGCCTGCTCGATGGTGATCCCGAGCCGCGCGGCGACCTCCCCGAGAGCGCGGCTCTTCTCCTGCTTCTGTAGCTCGCGCGCCCAGACGAGCGGATCGATCCAGTCGACCTCGGCCCGTGCGGCGGGCGGGAACCGACCTTCCGTTCGGCCCGCGCGCTCGAGCTCGGCGCTCACGAACGCCCGATCGAAGCTCGCGTTATAGGCGAGCGGAACCTGGCCCTCGAGCACCTCGAAGAGGGCGTCCACGATGTCCGTGAAGGCGGGCGCGTCCGCGACGTCGTCGTCGGAGATGCCATGAACGTCTTGGGCGGACTTGGGGATCGGACAACCGGGGTTCACCAGCCAGGCGTGACGCGCCGATACCGCGCCGCCCCGCCAAACCACACAGCCTATCTCCACGATCCGATCGCGTTCGGGATCGCGCCCGGTGGTCTCGGTGTCGAGCGAGACGATCGGCAGCTCCGCCATGGGCGTGCCGGAGCCATGCTCGCTCGCGAGGCCGATGGTGACGACTCGGAGGAGGTGCGCGATGCCTGGGTAGTGACGCCCGGTGGGGAAGCACCCACCGCCGTCCGCGTTGGATTTCACGGACGCGGCTCCGGCGCTTTGCCGGGGGGCTCCTTCGCGGACGGGGCGGGCGCGGTGGGCGCCGCGCTCGCCGACGCGGGCGGCGCGGAGGCCTCTGCGGCGCCGCCTTCGGCGCTCGCCGGTACCCAGTCACTCTTCACGGGCAGCGGCTCGACGGATTTCCCGGTCTTCAACGCCACCTCGAGCTTCAGCCAGCCCGCCAAGTCCTCGCCGAAGTCGAAGAGGTCGAGGTTGAAGCGGCGGCCGTTGATGTAGATGAGCGGGGTGCCCTCGAGCTCGAGCGCGTCGCCCTGCTTGCGGTCCTTGCTGACCAGATCCGCGACCGCCTCGCTCTCCCAATCGGCCTTGAACTCCTTCATGTCGAGCCCGACGCCGCGCGCCAGCCGTTCGATCGCGTCCTTGTCGAGGCCCTTCGCCTGGTTCTCGAAGAGCGCGTGGTGCATCTCCCAGAACTTCCCTTGCTTCATCGCCGCCATCGCCGCGCGGGCGGCGAGCTCCGAGTGCGGGTGCATGCTGAGCGGGTAGTTCTTGAACACCAAGCGCACCTGGCCGGGGTACGCCTTCACGAGCTTGTCGAGCTCCGGCGCGGCGCGACCGCAGAAGGGGCACTCGAAGTCCGCCCACTCGACCACCGTCACCGGCGCGTCGGCGGGACCGAGCGAGGGGGAGCCCGTGACGTCGATGGGCTTCACCTGATCCGCGGCGAACCGGGCGCGAAACGCGGCCTCGACCTGCGAGCGCGCGTTGCCGCGCTGCACCCGCTGGGCGAGGAAGCGCGCAGCCGGGAGGCACGCCTTGCAGTCCCGCGACTCCTTGACGCACTGCGCGATGCTCACCGGCTGATCCGCGCACGGCGCGAGCAGCTCGGACACGTAGCCCGACCACTCGCGCTTCTCTCGCGCGGTCAGGTCCGAGGTGTCCACGCCCGTGAGCTCGACCTCGGTCGCGGCCTCCGCGCCGGGGGACGGGCCCTTGCCCGCCTCGCCCGGAGAGCGGCAGGTCGTGAGCTTCGCGTTCAGGAGGGCCAAGAGCGCGAAGGCCCCGGCGGCGCGCCAGGTCAGCATGGCCCGAGGAGCCTAGTGGCCTCCGCCCATCGGCGCTAGTGCGTTCGTGACGGGATGTGGGTTAGATCCCGGGGCATGGCCGAGATCGCCCGGTCCCCCGAGCGCGGGAGCCTGCCTCCCCCGCCGGGGGTGAGGCACGTGATCGCCGTGGGCGGCGGCCGCGGCGGCGTGGGAAAGAGCGTGGTGGCGGTCAACTTGGCCGTGTACCTGGCGCAGCTCGGACGGACGGTCGCCCTGGTGGACGCCGACCCGGCGGGGGCCGAGCTCCACACGATGCTCGGAGTGAGCCCGCCGCTCGCGGTGACCGAGCGAGACGAGCTCGCGGAGGAGGATTTATCCACGCTGCCCACCCAGGTGCCCGGGCTCCTGCTCCTGCCACAGCTCTACGCGGTGGGCTCCACGACGCCGGTGCGCCCGGGCAGGAAGCCTCGCTGGGCGCGGCGGCTCCGCCAGATGGCCGTGGACTACGTCATCCTCGATTTGGGGGCCGGCACCGGACCGTCCACCCTCGACCTCTTCCTCTCGGCCGACCTCGGGGTGTGCGTCACCGGGCCCGAGCCGCCCAGCGTGGAGGCGACCTATCGCTTCCAGCGGGCGGTGTTCCAGCGCTCGCTGCGCCGGTCGCTGGTGAAGGACCGCTTCAAGATGCGCCTGGTCGAGCGAGCGCAGGCCGAGCTCCCGCCGCTCCCGGCCCCGCAGGCGCTCGTCCGCACCCTGGCGCGCTTCGACACCGGCCTGGGAGAGCTCGCGGCGAACGAGCTCGCGCGGCTGCAGCCGCGCCTGATCGTGAACGGTGTTCGCCTGCGAACCGACGGCGAGCTCGGAACGGCCATGTGCGACATGTCCCTGCGCTACCTCGGCGTGCAGATGGACTACGTCGGTCACATCGAGCAAGACGACTCGGTGTGGCTCTCGGTGGTGCGGCGCCGGCCGCTGCTCATCGACAGCCCGACCAGCAAGAGCGCCCGGAACCTCGAGCGCATCGCGCGACGCCTGCTGGCGCTGGCGACCAGCCGTGAGTACGCCAAGCCGAGCTCCCCCATCGCGCTGTCCCCGAGCGAGCCGAACCTCTACGAGGTCCTCTGGATGCACCGGACCGCCACCGACGAAGAGCTGCGGCGCGCATGCAAACGGATCCGCGACGTCTACCAGCCGGGCAGCTTGCCGCTCACGTCGCTGCTCACCGACGACGAGCTGCGCGCCGAGCAGATCCGCGTGGAGGAGGCGCACGACACGCTGCTCGACCCCCTGCGGCGCCGCGCCTACGACCTCTCGAGCTTTCCGGAAGACGACGGTGACGCTCCCGCGAAGAGCCAGCAAGTCGACACCGCGCTCGCCGCGGAGCGCGCGATGCTCCGACAGGAGCTCGCGCGTGAGCTGAACGCCGAGACCGAATTCACCGGGCTGCTGCTGGCCAAGGTTCGTGAGTCCCAGGGCGTCGAGATCGAGGAGATCGCGAACCACACCAAGATCTCCGGCGCGCACCTCCGCGCCATCGAGGGCGAGCGTTTCCAGGAGCTCCCCGCGCTCGTTTACACCCGTGGCTTCATCCAACAGATCGCCAAGTACCTGAAGCTCGACCCGGCGCAGGTGTCGCGGACCTACCTCCGGCGAATGCGCGCTTGGCACGCGAGCACCGGCGAGAGCCCGCAGTGAAGCGGCGTGGCGGCGGGTCGGACGCGCCGTTCACCATCGCGCTCGGGCTGGTGGCGCTCCTACCCCGCCTGTTCGTCGCGATCGCCTGGGCGCGCGAGCCGGTGTGGGACGGTCACTACTATCACTTCGGCGCGGAGCGCATCGCCGCCGGGCTCGGTTACTCGGAAGACGTGACCATCGCCGGGCACCTCGTGTGGAAGCCGTGGTCGCACTACCCGGTGGGGTACAGCGGGATGCTCTCCTGCTTCTACCGGCTGTTCGGCTCAGGGCTCCTGGTCGCGCCGATCGTCAACGCGCTCACCGGCGCGCTCACCGTGATCATCGTGCACCGGCTCGCCCGCTACTACCTCTCGCCGGGGCGCGCGCGAGTCGCGGGCGGCATCGCCGCCTTGCACCCGGGGCTCATCGCCTACTCGGCGGTCGTCATGACCGAGCCGCTCGCGGCGCTGCTCGTGCTCGGCGCCGCGCTCGCCGCGCTCCGCTGGCGCGGGCGGTGGCGAGCGGCGGTGCTCGCAGGGGCGCTGCTCGGTCTGGCCGTGCTGGTGCGACCGTCATCGCTGCTCGCCGCGCCGCTCGTCGCCCTCACGCAGCCGCGGCCCGTGTGGCGCGCAGCGCTGTCCGGGGCAGTGGCGACGGTCACGGCCCTCCTCGTCGTCACGCCGTGGTCGCTCCGGAACTGCCGCACCATGGACGGCTGCGCGTTGGTCTCCACCAACGGCGGCTGGAACCTCGCCATCGGCGCCATCACCACCACCGGCCGCTTCACCACGCTCCGCGCCTCGGACGGGTGCCCAGTGGTGACCGGTCAGGTCCAGCAGGATCGCTGCTGGGCCAAGGTGGGCCGCGACCTCATCCGCGCGAACCCCGGGCGCTGGCTCGCCATGATCCCGAAGAAGCTCGGTGAGACGTTCGACCACGAGTCATTTGCGATCGAGTACCTGCGCGAGGCAAATCCGGCAGCGTGGCCCGAGGAGCGCCGGGCCGCGGGGCGAGGGCTGCTCACGCTCTTCCACCGCCTGCTCATGATCGCAGCGGCACTCGGCGTGGTCGCGGCGCCCCGCCGTGAGCGCGCGCGCGGAGTCGACTGGGCAACCCAGCTCACGCTCGCCGCGCTCATCTTGCTGGCGGGCGTGCACGCGCTCACGAGCCTCGCTCACCCGTTCTACTGGTTCGCCATCGCGGCCCCGCTCATCGCCGCGCTGCCCTTCGGTGGGCGACCGGAGCAAGGCCCGGTAGGTCGTTTCGCGCTCGGCCTCATCGCGAGCACGGTGCTCGTGCATGCGGTGTTCTTCGGCGATGATCGGTATCACCTGATCATCACGCCGGTGCTCTGCCTGCTGGCGGCCGGGGCGCTCCGCCAGCCATCGAGGCCGCCGAGCGCTGCGCCACCCGCGCTCGACGCCCCGCGGTCGTCCTGAATCGAGCCCGAGCGCGCCAGCCCTGACTGGAAGCCGTCTTCATCCCGCGGCGGCGACGCTCGGTAGAGGCTCGAGCGAGGTCGTGATAGCCGTGGGCGCGCTACTCATCGTCCAGGAACCGCATGAGCCAGAAGCGTAGCGTCCCTCGTCGAGTCCTATCCGCGCTCGCGCTCTCGTCAGCCAGCTTGCTGGCGGCCCTTTGGGGCTGCGGGTCGACCGAAGCGCCCTCCGGCCACGGCGGGACTTCGCCGGTGACGGTGGAGACCCTGTGCGAGGCGCAGGCCCGTTACCGTTGTGGCTTCTCCGAGGCGTGCGGTTGCCCTCCGACCGAGGAGCGCGACGACTGCGTCGCCCGGGCGACGGACTCCTGCCTGCGCCGTGCGGCACCTTCCGGCGGCGGCGCTCGGCTCGTGACCGACCGGGTCGAAGCCTGCATGGCCGTGCTCGACCTCGAGGCCGTCGACTGCGGCGAGCTCGGGGCGGATCGCCTGGTGTCGGCGTGCGGCCCGGCCGTCCGCCTCACCGCGACCCTCGGCGCGGCCTGCGAGGGCGACGAGATGCCGTGCGCCGACGGCCGTGCCAGCTGCCTCGAAGGCAGGTGCACGCTCGTCGCGGCCGAGGGCGAGCGCTGCGAGCAGAGGGTCGACTGCCAGGTCGGGCTCGTGTGCGTCGAGGGCCGCTGCGTGACGGGGCCGCGGGGCGAGGGCGAGTCGTGCGAGCGCAGCGATCAGTGCGCGCCACATCTACGCTGCCTCAACGGCACGTGCGCGCCCATGGCTGGGCTGGGCGAGGCCTGCTCCGAGGCCACCCCATGCGGCGGCGCCAGCCTCTGTCAGGGCGGCGTGTGCGTCGCCGGCGACCCGCGCTCCTGCACCGAGCCGGGCGAGCGCGAGGTGTGTGGCGTCGAGTCGGTGTGCGGTGCCCCCGCCAGCACCCGATGCGTCAGCCGGAGCGCCTTGGGAGCTCCTTGCACGGCGGAGAGCTGCGCCGAATCGCTCTACTGCGAGCCGTCGACGATGCGCTGCACGGCCCCGCCGGGCCTCGGCAAGCCGTGCGGTGACGGCGTGGTGTGCGCCGAGGGCCTCGCCTGTTCCATGAATACCTCTCTGTGCGTCACGCCGCCCGGCAGCGGCGAGGCCTGCGCGCTCGGGCCCGGCGGTCCCGACCGATGCGCCGAGGGCCTCGCCTGCTTGGCGGGGACCTGCGGCCGCGTCCCGACGGAAGGCGAACCCTGCGCCTACGGACTGCGCTGCGCGCCGGGTCTAGGCTGCGCCTTCGAGGCGTCGGAGAGCCGATGTCGGCCGCTTCGCGACGAGGGCGGGGCTTGCGACAACGACTCCATCTGTAAGGGCGACGCCTACTGCGACCTCGGCGAAGGGCGCTGCGCTCCCCGGGTAAGCGATGGGCAGCCCTGCGTCTACGGTAGCGAGTGCCGGGCCGGCTCCACCTGCGTGCCGTCCACGGGCAACCGCTTCGTGTGCGCCCCCTTGCCCAGCCTGGGCGAGTCCTGCCTCTTCGACTGCGCGGCGGGGCTCACGTGCGCCATCGAGCACGGTGACTACCAGTGCTTCCCTCAGGTGTGCGCCGACCTCTAGCCGGCCGCGCGAGGCCGGGGATCCGCCGCGGCCCGCGCACGTCGAGCGGCGCGGGCGCGACCGATCGCCGCGCCCGCGCCCCCGAGCTCACTTCTTCTTCGCCGCGGGCGCCTTCACGAAGACGAGCGTCATGCGATCGCTCTCACCGATGGCGAGGTACTTGTCCTTGTCGGTGTCGCCGCGCCGGAGCGTGGGAGGCAGATCCCACACGCCATCCGGGTAGTCCTTGGTGTCCTTCGGGTTCGCGTTGATCTCGGACTTCTTCTTCAGCTTGAACCCGGCCGCCTCGACCTGCTCGATGAGCCACTTCTCCGGGACGTAGCCCTGCTTCGCGCTCGCCACCGGATCGGCCCCCTCCGCGGCGCGGTGCTCCTCGATGCCGAGCACCCCGGTCGGCTTGAGCGCCTCGTGGATCTCGCCGAGCCAGGTGCCGAAGGTGCCCGCCCCGACCATGCCGTGCACGCCGCGCATGATCATGGCGAGGTCGAGCTTGCCCTCGAGGTCGAGCTTCGGCGCCTTCGAGTCGACGAGGAGCGTCTCGACCTTGCCGTACGCCTCGGAGGACGTGTCGACGAAGCCCTTGAAGCGCTGCGCGTAGAAGGTGCTTCGCACCTCGAGCGGCCCGTTCGGATCGCCGTTGGTAGCGAGGTACTTCCCCTTCTTCGCGAGCGCGGGCGCGAGGAGCTCGGTGTACCAGCCGTCACCCGGGCCGATGTCGAGCACGGTCATGTTCGGCTTGAACCCGAAGAGCTCGAGCGTCTCGAGCGGGTGGCGGTACTTGTCGCGGTCGGCGTTGCCCGGCTTGCGGTGCTTGCCCGCCATGGCCGCAGTGATGGCCGCCTTGCCGGTCGGGTAGTCCTTGCTCGCGAGCGCAGTCGCCTCGGCGCGAAGCTCGGGCGTCCAGCGGGCGCGCTCCTTCTCGAGAGCCGCCTGCCACGCCGCGCGCTCGCCCTCGAGCTGCTTCAGGTCGGCGGCCTTCTTCTTCTCCTCCTCGGTCGGCTCCGGCGCGGGCGGGGGCGCGGGCGCCTCGGTGACCACTGGCGCGGGGGCCGGCGCCGGCTCGACCGGCTCGGGCGGCGGCGCGCTTCCGCAGGCGACGGCGAGAGGAGCGAGGGCGATAGCGGTGAGGAAATGTCGTTTCATGACGCGGTCAGGTACCCCTTTTCGCACACCGCGACAACCGCCTCCGCGCCCGCCATCACGACCGCGCGCGAGCGGATCTCGAGGGGGAGTGGGTGGTCGGTCCGGCGCGAGTCCGGGCGGCCCGTTCGGCGCGGTTCCGCGCCGGACCGGCACCCCTTCCCGAGCGAGCGAGCAGGGTGGCGATGGCGGGCGCGTCGCGTCGAACTCGCGAATTGGCTAGGTTTTGGCGTAGAGTCGTCGGTAGTAGGGACATTTGACGGGCGAACTTGCGCGGAAGGGGATGATCTCGGGGCACGAGCTCGGGCGCTACGAGCTCGTGCTCGAGATCACGAAGAGCCAGCTCGGGGCGCTCTGGGCGGCTCGGAGCGGGGACACGCTCGCGTGCGTGCGCCGCATCCCGCGCTCGGGGCTCACCGAGGCGGTGATCGGGCGGCTGTCCGAGGCGGGCTTTTGGGCGATGGAACAGGCGCACCCTCACCTCGCGCGCGTCACCGACGTGGTCGCGACCGACGGCGAGCTCGGCGTGGTCCACGAGCACGTCGAGGGCGAGACGCTGCGCTCGCTCCTCAGGCTCGCGTCCTTCAAGCGCAAGCCGCTACCCGCGCGGCTCGCGCTGCGAATCGGCGCGGACCTGCTCGAGGCGGTGGCGTTCGCGGAGTCCGACGAGAATCGGGCGGCGCTCGACGGCGGCAGCGCGTTCGGGGGGCTCGTGCCGGACAGCGTGCTCATCGGTGTGGACGGCGTGACGCGGCTCCTCGATCTCGGCGTCGCGGGGATCCTCGCGCAGGTCGAGTCGATCGCGCGGCACCCGGAGATGGCCGCCTACGCGGCGCCGGAGCTGCTCGACGGCGGAGCCGTCGACCGTCGCGCGGACACGTTCAGCGCCGGCGCGATGCTCTGGGAGATGCTCACCGGCAAGCGGCTGTTCGTCGGTGCGAACTTCAACGCGGTCGCCGAGCGCGTGCGCGGGCTCGACATCCCGCGCGCGGACGCCTCGAAGCCGATCGGCGGTGAGCCGGTGCCAGCTCCGGTCGCGACGCTCGTCGCCCAGGCGCTCGAGCGCGAGCCGGCGCGGCGCTACGATGGCGCGGCGGCGATGCTCGCGGCGCTCGGCGCGCTCGGTCCCGACGCGGTCGCGCCGCCCGAAGAGCTCGCGAGCTTCGTCGAGGAGCTCGCCGGCACGCAGCTCACGATGCGACGGCGCCAGCTCGAGCGTAAGGCGGGCGCGGCGAAGACGCCGGGCGCGCCCGCGGTGGCGGCGTCGAGGCTCGCGCCGCCCGCCGCGCCACCGCCGCTCCGGCGGCGGCCTGCGGCGCAGCCGACGCTCCTCGGGATCGCGCCGCCGGCCGCGCCGCCACGAACCAAGGCAGACTCGATCCAGCCAGACATCTTGGACGACGCGGCGCCGGAGTCGATCCCGGTGACGGTGACGCGAGAGGTCATCGTCGAGGAAGCGCCGATCCTGCCGCGCGAGGACGCGGCGCTCGACGAGGTGACGCTCCCCGACGCGCCGAGCGCAGAGCTGCTCTCTCGCGGGCGGCGGAGCGAGCCGCCGGTGACGCTCAGGGTGCCGGAGCCTACGCCGCCTGCGGCGCCGGTCTTACCGGCGGCGACGAGCGGCGCGCCCGGGGGCGCGGAGACGGAAGCGGCGGACGAGCCGCCGGTCAGCCTCGAGAGCGACGCGCTCATGGCCGACGCGCCCGTCAGCCTCGAGAGCGACGCGCTCATGGTCGACGCGCCCGTCAGCCTCGAGAGCGACGCGCTCATTGCCGACGCGCCGGTCAGCCTCGAGAGCGACGCGCTCATGGTCGACGCGCCCGTCAGCCTCGAGAGCGACGCGCTCATGGCCGACGCGCCCGTCAGCCTCGAGAGCGACGCGCTCGTCCCGGAGCTGACGCCCGAGCCCGAGCCGCGCGCCGCGCCGGCTCGCGACGAGCCCGCGCCGCGCGCCGCGCCGGCTCGCGACGAGCCCGAGCCCGAAGCAGCGCTGGAGTCGTTCGCGCGCGGAGACGACGCGCGCCGGAAGCGCCTACGAACGCTGGTGATCGGCGTGGTCGGCGGGCTCGCGGCGCTCGTCCTGGTGGCGGCGGTGGCCTCACGCAGCGGCGAGCCCGACGCAGCGAGCGAGCCGGCGCCGGCCGAGAGCGCAGAGGCTCCGGCGGACACCTCGCGCTCGCCCGCCGCGCCTGCGCCGGCCGAGAGCGCCGCGCCTACGCCGGCCGAGAGCGCCGCGCCCGCCGCGCCCGCGCCGGCCGAGAGCGTCGCGCCCGCGCCGGACGCGCCGGCGCCGGCTCCGGAGCCTGTCGCGGCAGCGCCGGGGGCACCGGCGCCCGCGCGGACCGCGGCGGCGCCGCGATATAGTCCACCGGCGAAGGCTCCGCACAAGCCGAAGCCCAAGCCCAAGTTCGTGCCGAGCGGGATCTAGTCGGGAGAGCAATGGAAATGACCCCCCTTCTGCGCCGAAGCGGCGCGCTCCTCACGCTGCTCGCGCTGGCGGCTGCGCCCGCGGTCGCGAGCGCAGCCGGCGCGCCGGTGAACCAGGCCACCGCGGCGCAGAAGAAGGAAGCGCAGGCGCGCTTCAAGGCCGGCATGAAGGCGGCGGAGTCGGGCGACAAGGAGAAGGCGCTCGCGGAGTATCAGGCCTCGTACGGGTCGGTCGCGAGCCCCAACTCACACCTCCTCATCGCGCGTACGCTCGCCGAGCTCGGCCGCTTCGACGAGGCGTACCTCGCCTACCGAGAGACCATCGCGGAAGCGACCGCGGCGACCGGAACGGAGGCGAGCTACGCGCAGGCGGCGGAGGCGGCGACCGCCGAGCGCGCGAGCCTCGAGGAGAAGCTCGGGCTGCTGCGGGTGAGCGTCACCGGCGCCGGTCGGGATGACACGCTCGAGGTCGGCGGGCGGGTGCTCCCGCGCGAGGGCTGGGCCGAGCCCGTACCGGTGATGCCCGGCACGGTGACCGTCGCGCTGAGGCGCGCGAGCGGCGCGCCCATCACCAAGACCATCACCGTGACGGCCGGCAGCTCGCCGGCGGTGGAGCTGTCGACCGCGGCCGCGACGCCTGCGGAGGCACCGCCTCCGCAAGCCGAGTCGAACCTCGACGCCTCCGCGAAGAGCAGCCTCGACAAGCGCACGCTCGCGTACATCGCCGGGGGCGTCGGCGTCGCGGGCGTCGCGACGTTCGCGATCTTCGGAGCGATGAACAACGCAAAGCATAGCGACCTCGAGGCGGCCTGCACCGGCAACGTGTGCCCGAGCAGCGCTCAGGAGCTCGCCGACACGGGGCGCACTTACCAGACGGTCGCCAACGTCGGGCTCGCGGTGGGAGTGGTTGGGCTCGGCAGCGGCGTCGTGCTCTACTTGCTGAGCCGCGGCGATGCGAAGGAGCAGCACGCTTGGAGCCGGGTCCCGAACGTGAACCTCGGACCCCGATCGGTCACCGTCTCCGGGAGGTTTTGAGATGACGCCCCGACCCTGCTCACTCAGCGCCGTCGCGGCGCTCACGCTCGTCGCGACGCTCGGCTGCACCAACGACTACGGCGCCTACTCGTTCACCGGCAGCGGCGCGGCCGCCGCGAGCGGGAGCACCGGCAACACCGGCGGGGCGAGCGGCTCGGGCGGAACCAGCGGCGCGAGTGGCGCGAGCGGCTCGGGCGGAACCGGCGGCTCGGGCGGCGCGAGCGGCTCGGGCGGAACCAGCGGCGCGAGTGGCGCGAGCGGCTCGGGCGGAACCGGCGGCTCGGGCGGCGCGAGCGGCTCGGGTGGAACCGGCGGCGCGAGTGGCGCGAGCGGCTCGGGCGGAACCAGCGGCTCGGGTGGAACCGGCGGCTCGGGCGGAACCGGCGGTGCGAGTGGCGCGAGCGGCTCGGGTGGAACCAGCGGCTCGGGTGGAACCAGCGGCTCGGGTGGAACCAGCGGCTCGGGCGGAACCGGCGGCGCGAGCGGTGCGAGCGGCTCGGGCGGAGCCGGCGGCGCGGCCTGCAACTTCGACGAGAACCTCTGCGGAGGAACCTGCACCTCGTGGTTGGAGCGGACCGACTGCGGCGGCTGCGGCAACGACTGCTCACGGCAGGGCAACGCGGGCGGCCTCGAGTGCGGCGCGCTGTCCGGCTCGCTCCCCTGGTGCGGCTGCACGGCTGACGATCAGTGCGGCGACGGCACCGCGACCGGAACCTGCGTCGCCGCGCAGTGCATGTGCGGGAGCCGCAGGTGCGCGGTCGGCGAGACCTGCCAAATGCGCCAGGGCTCGAGCCGCTGCGCCTGCAACGGCGGGCGCGCGTGCGAGAACGGCCAGGTGTGCTGCGTCGAGCCCGCCGGCTGCTTCGATCTGCGCTTCGACCGCGACAACTGCGGTGGCTGCGGGCATGTCTGCGCGGCGGGCCAGGCCTGCATCAATAGCGTCTGCCGCTGAGCGCGCTCGAGCGGAGCGCGCGGTTCCGCGCCGGACCGACAACCCCTCACTCTTCCCTACCCACGTGGAATTTTCCACGTCTTGCGCGAGCGGGGTGCGGGCGACAGGATGCCGCGCGTGAAGACCACCACGCTGCTCGGTTCGCTCGTCGTCGCTTCGGGGCTGCTCGCCGCCTCCGCCGCCAGCGCGGGCTCGCGCGCGCCGCTCTTGCTCCCGCCCGCGTCCGGCGCTCGCGCGCTCGTCGCGGGTGACGCGGTGGCGACCGCGCGGCGCGCGCTCTCGGTCCGCGCGCCGCTCATCGCGCGGCTCGAGCTCGCGCACGCGGCGAGCGTGTCGCTCGGAGGCGGCCGCGAGATGGTGCGATTCCGTCAGGAACACCAGGGGCTCCCGGTGGTCCAGCGCGGCGCTGCGGTGCTGATCGACGCGCGCGGCGCGGCGACCTCGTGGGCGACCGCGCGGCTCGTCTCGCGGTTCTCCGGAAGCGCGACGCCGGCGCTCGACGCCGCCCGCGCGAACCGGGTCGCCGAGCGCGCCGCGGGCGTGTCGTTCGGCCCGGGCCGCCTGGTTTGGTGGCCCGGCGCGGATACCGCGCGGCTCGCCTGGGCGTTTCATCGCGACGTCACCGGCGGGGTGCCCTACGCGCCGCTCGTGCTGATCGACGCCGAGACCGGCGCGCTCCTGCTCCGCGTGAACGCGGTGCGCTTCGATCGCCGAGCGAGCGTGTTCGAGTTCAACCCGGTGAAGACCGCGACGCCCATCGACGTGACGTTTGACGAGCTCGCGCCCGGCGCCACGAACCTCACGAGCGAGCAGGTCATCGTCAAGAACTGCATCGATCGGCAGGGCACCACCAGCGTCTATGGCATGACGCTCCACGTCTGCGCTCTCGAGCAGACGGCGACCGCCAACGATGACGGCGATTTCCCCTACGCGTTCACCTCGGACACGGCTCCGGAGGACCCCTTCGCCGAGGTCTCGATGTACTATCACGTGACCAAGGCGTACCGCTTCCTCGGAGCGCTCGGCATGCCGGATCTCGTGCCGAAGCAGCTCCCCGCGGTGGTGAACCTCCGGCTCCCGCAGGGGCTCATGAACGGCTTCGACCTGAGCCTCGCGAGCGACCCGAACCTGCCGCTCGTGCCCTTCGACAACGCGTTCTTCTCACCGGCCGATCCGCTCTTCTCGGGCGCGTTCGGCATCGACTCGGGCGCGATGTGGTTCGGCCAGGGCACCGGCGGCGACTTCGCCTACGACGGCGACGTCGTCTATCACGAGTTCGGTCACGCGATGATCGATCGCACCATCGGGCTCGTGAGCGGGTGGCACCTCGACGCGCAGGGCGCGACCGACGCGCCGGGCGCGATGAACGAGGGCCTCGCCGATTACTTCTCGAGCGCGATCACCGGCGATCCGATGGTCGGTGAGTACGCCGGCTCGAGCCTCGGGATGGGCGCGATCCGTAGCCTCGACAACCCGAAGCGCTGCCCCGAGAACCTCTCCGGCGAGGTGCACTCGGACTCGCAATTCTTCGCGGCGGCGCTGTGGGCGGTACGCATGGGGCTCACCGAAGCCGAGCGCCCCGTCTTCGATCAGGCGCTGCTCACCGCGCTCGTCGGCGCGCCGAGCGGGGACGTCGGTTACGAGGACGTCGCCGAGCTCTTCGTCGCCGCGGTCGAGGAGTCGCCGCTCGGCGCCGCCGCCGGCGCCGCTCTCGAGAGCGAGTTCGCGGCGCGCGGCGTGCTGCCGGCGTGTCGTCGCATCCTCGAGTGGGAAGGGACCCCGATTTCCGGCTCGGATCCGAGCCTCGGCTCCGCGCTCGTGGTAGCCGGCAAGGCCAGCATGGGGCTCGGCGCGAACGCTCCTTACGGCCCGGGGCTGCTGCAGGTCCACGTCCCGCTCGGCGAAGCGCCGCGCTCGCTCACCGTGCGCTTCTTCAACGCCAACGTGAGCGGCGGGATGGCGGGCGGCCTCGGCGGCGGCTCGCCGTACACACCCCGCGTGCTGATGCGCTTCGCGAAGGACCCCATCGTGATGAGCTACGAGGCGGGGATCGCGTCGAACGCGGACCCGCCGCTCGACACGAAGAAGAGCGCGACGAGCTGGGAGGTCACGGTCGACGTGCCGGAGGGCGCGACCGACGCGTACTTCATGCTGGTGAACGCCGGCGACCAGGACGGCGGCTACCGCAACCTGACGGTGGACGTCGAGCGAGAGGCGCTCGGCGCGGGCGGCGCGGGCGGCGCGGGCGGCGCGGGCGGCGCGCCCGGCACCGGCGGCGCGCTCGGCGCTGAGCCGGGCCTCGCCGTCGAGGGCGGCGGCTGCGGATGCCGCGCTGGCGGCCACGCGCGCGCGCGCGGCGGCACAGCGGCGCTCCTCACGCTCGCGGCTGCGGTCGCGCTGGGGCGGCGACGCGCCGCACCGGCAAAACCCAAGGCTCGCCGGGGTTAGTTCCCGAGCGCGCGGGCGCTCACGAGCCGGTGCGGAGCGTGAGAAGCTCGTCCGATTTCTTCGGCTCGACCCAGCCCTTCGGGATGTACGAGCAGAGCGGATCGTATTCCATCATGTCGCCGGTCATCGCGTAGGCGCGCGCGCGCGAGCCGCCGCACACGTACTTGAACGGGCAGACCCCGCATTTTCCGCGGATCGCCGAGGCGTCGCGGAGCTCGGTGAAGAGCGGCGAGGTCCGGTAGAGCTCGACGATGTCCGTCTCGCGCACGTTACCCGCGCTCACCGGCAGAAATCCGCTCGGGAACACGTCGCCGTGGTGCGAGATGAACACGAAGCCCTGCGCGTCATTGATGCCGCGCGGCCCGAGCACGTGGCCGTCCGCGTCGAGGTCGTGGAGCACGCCCTTGGCCTTCATCTTTCGCTGCATCTGGATGCGGCGGAAGTGCGGCGCGGCGGTGGTCTTCACGTCGAAGGGCGCGCCCTCCGCGAGGTCGGCGAGCTCGACGAGCGACTCCTCGAGCTGATCGGCATCGAGCAAGAGCGAGGGGGTGGCGCGCCCGGTCGGCACCACCACGAACACGCTCCAGAGCACCGCGCCGACCTCGCGCACGACCGCGGCCATCGCAGGGAGCGTCTTGCGGTTCTGGTGGCCGAGCGTGGTGTTGATCTGCCGCTCGATGCCGAGCGCGGCGGCGTCGTTCAGGATGCGGAGTGTGTGCTCGTAGCTGCCCTCTACGCGACGGAAGGCGTCGTGCACGGCGGCGGTCGGGCCGTCGAGCGAGACGGCCAGCCGCGCCATGCCCGCGTCGCGCATGCTGCGGAGCAGCTCGCGCGTCATGAGCGGCGTGCCCGAAGGCGTGACCGCCATGATCATCCCCGTCTTCGCGCCGTGCTCGATGAGCTGGATGAGGTCCGGGCGCTTCGCCGGATCGCCGCCGGTCAGCACCATGAGCGGTGTGCCCATCGCGGCGATGCGATCGAGGAGCCGCTTACCCTCGTCGAGGCTGAGCTCGAAAGGATCGCGGTACATCACCGCCGACGCGCGGCAGTGCACGCACGCGAGATCGCACGCGCGAGTGAGCTCCCAGATGGCGAGGAACGGGTGGTCGTCGAACGGGTGCGCGTGGTCGCGCCGGTTGAGGACTTCACGAGGCTGCTGCATGGACGCTCCGGGCCGGTCACGAGCGGCGCGCGGACGCCGCCCGGTGGGGACCGCGCCCGCCAATGCACCTTCGGTGCCAGCCGACCGGAAGGGTGCGCCCTTCTCGCCAGTGATGCCAGCGTTCCGCCGCATGTTTCATTATGAAACACATTGAACGACAAAGCCGCGACTTTGGCCCCTTCGCCTGGGCCAGACGCGGCGGCCTCAGAGCAGCGGCGAGAGCACCCTGGCCCCCGCCTCGGCCGCGCGCCACGCCAAGCCGAGGTGCGCGCGCGTCTGCGGCGTCACCTCGACCGCGCTCGCGAGGTCACGCTCGAACGCACGGGCTAGCTCGCGCGCGTGCGTCTCCCCGTAGAGGATCGCGGTGATCTCGAAGTTCAACCGGAAGCTGCGGATGTCGAGGTTGGCGGTACCGACCGCGGCGAAGAAGTCGTCCACGACCAGCGTCTTCGAGTGGATCATGGTGGGCGTGTACTCGTAGATCTTCACTCCGGTCGCCAGGATCGCGTCGAAATACGACCGCGCGGCGGCGGTGACGACCAGCGAGTCGCTCCGTCGCGGAACCAGGATCCGCACGTCGACGCCGCGGCGCGCGGCCGTGGTGAGCGCGACCCGCATCGCCTGATCGGGGATGAAGTACGGCGTCGTCACCCAGACGCGCTCGCGCGCGAGCGCCATCGCCGCAAAGTACGCGTCCTGGATGGCACGGATCTCTCGGTCGGGGCCCGAGGTCACGACCTGCACGCGGTGGCGCCCGGCGCCGGTGAACGGCGGGAACACTTCGGGCTCGCGCGCGAGCATGCCGCTCGCGTAGTGGTAGTCGCAGAGGAACGTGAGCTGGAGCCAGCGCACCGCGTCGCCCACCAACTTGACGTGGGTGTCGCGCCAGGGGCTCGGATGCCCATGGCGCGCGCGTGCGCGCCGCGCGCGCGCCGGCGCGCCGCCGAGCGGCACCTCGTCATCGAGTTCGGGCAGGTAGTCGTCGCAGAGGTTGATTCCGCCGGTGAACCCGACCCG
Source organism: Polyangiaceae bacterium (assembly GCA_035063585.1). Lineage (GTDB taxonomy): Bacteria > Myxococcota_A > Polyangia > Polyangiales > Polyangiaceae > JAPSGB01. The sequence continues at coordinate 3,568 of JAPSGB010000052.1, read as the reverse complement.
GCCGTCGCAGACCACGATCTTGCGGTGGTTTCTGAAATCGAAGCGGCTCCGGAGCCGTGAGAATGACACCGGGTTGAAGCGCGTGACCGTGATTTGGGCGGCCTCGAGCCTTCGAACCGCGTCGCGCTTCATCCCGGACGAGCCGACGTCGTCGATGAGCAGCCGCACCTTCACACCGGCCTGCGCGCGCTCGATGAGCAAGTCGATGAAGCGCGTCCCGACGCGACCCGAGTCGAAGATGTAGTACGCGACGTGGACGTGGTGGCGCGCAGCGCGGATCGCCGCCTCGATGGCGTCGTAGGTGGAGGCCGCGTCGTGGAAGACCTCGACCTCGTCTGCGAACGTCGAGGGCGGCTCGCCCGAGTTCATCGCGAGCCGATCGAGGTCGCCGACGCGCGGATCTTCGCGTTCGGCCCCGGCTGGGCGCGGGGCGGGCGCGATCGCGTCGTCGCCCGGCGCGCCGTGGTCGGCGCCCCGCGCTCGCCGGTAACGGAGTCGCTTACGTTCGAGCCGCCGTCGGCCGAGAAAGAAGTAGATGAAAAAACCGAGGTACGGGAGCGCGATGAGCGCCAGGATCCACGCGATGGTGGAGACGGGCGGCCGCTTCTCGAACAGGATCCAGATCGCCAGCACGACGACATAGACGACCTCGGCGATGGTGAGGAGCGTGACGAGCACGGCGCGCCAGGGAGCCTACTTCGGGCGAGCGCGCGCGTCTCGGCGCAAGCTCGCACGCTGGCTCAGCCGAGCGCCGGGGGGCGCATCGGCGCCGGGTTCAAGAGCACGGTCCGGACGTGATCGCGCCACGCGCCGTCGATATAGAGATACCTCCGCGCCAGGCCGTCGTGCTCGAAGCCGAGCCGCGCGAGGAGCCGCGCGGAGCGTAGGTTCTCCGGGCCATGGTTCGCCTCGACGCGGTGGAAGGCGAGCGGCCCGAAGGCGTGCGCGAGGAGCGGCGCGAGCGCCTCTTGCATCAGCCCGCGCCCCTCGAACGCCGCGCCGAGGCTGTAGCCGAGCGTGCACCCCTGGAGCGCGCCCCGCACGAAGTGGCTGAGCGACGCCTGCCCGACGAGCGGGCCGTCCGGATCGTCGCGCGCCTCGAGCGAGAGGTGGAGCGACTGATCCGCGAGATACTCGTCGCGACTGCGCTCGAGCCGCCACTCCCAGAAGTCCTCGGTGAAGAAGCCGGGAGGCCGTGGCGGCTCCCATCGCGCGAGATGCGCGCGGTTGTCGAGGTGATAGCGGCACATCCGCGCCGCCGCCTCCGGCGCGAGCATCCGCACCCGCAGGCGCGCGGTCTCGAAGACCGGCGGCTCGAGCTCGATCTCGCGCGTCATTCGACCTCGGACTCTAGCGCACCCGGTCGAGCCGCGAGCAGCGCGCCCCGGCGGGCGCCCCGCGCGACAGGCCGCGCGATTCCGCGCCGGACCGACAAAATCCGAGGTTCCTCCAAGGGAATTTCCTGCCGGGCCGGGCGCGCTCGCGGGCCCCGCGCCCGGCGCGCACGGGACGCTGGCCCGCCGCCCCGGAGCGTGCTCGAATGATGCCATGACGTTCCATCGCTCTCTCTTGGCCCTCGGTGTGTTGAGCGCCGCCCTCGCGGCGTGCAGCAAGAACAGCGAGGAGCAGCCGGGTCAGCAGTACCCGCAGCAGCAGCAGTACCCGCAGCAGCAGTACCCGCAGCAGCAGTACCCGCAGCAGCAGTACCCGCAGCAGCAGTACCCGCAGCAGCAGTACCCGCAGCAGCCGGCTCCCGCGCCCACTCCCGCGCCCACCGCGACGACCGCGCCCACCGCCACGGACATGACGCCGACTCTGGTCCCGGGTGTCTTCAAGAAGGCGGACGGCACCTGCGTGTTCCAGGTGACCATCCCGGGGCAGGCGCCCGGCACCCCCACGCCGGTACCGTGCCCGCCCGGGACCTGAGCGCGGCGCGCCGAGAGCGCGCGGCGCGAGGCTCGCCATGAGCGCGCCGCGCGCGGGCCGCTGCGCCTGCGGCGCGATCCGGTTCACGACCACGAGCGAGCCGCTCGTCGTCTTGAACTGCCACTGCCGGGACTGCCAGCGCGCGAGCGGCACGGCGTTCTCCACGGTGGCGGTGTTTCCTTCCGAGGCGCTCGCGGTGGAGGGCGAGCCGAGATGGCGCGCCACGACGGCCGAGAGCGGGAGCGTCGTGCGCCGGGGGTTTTGCCCGGAGTGCGGCTCGCCGCTCTTCTCGGCGAGCGACGGCCTCGCCACGCTCGCGATCGTGAAGGTCGGCGGCTTCGACGACCCGAGCGCGCTCCGCCCCACGATGGACATCTGGACCGAGAGCGCGCTCGGCTGGACGGTGATGGACACCGCGACCAAGAAGCGCGCGAAGAGCGCCGGCTGATGCGGAAGCTCGTCGTCGCGCTGCCCGAAGCGGACGTGGACCGCGCGAGCGCGCTCTTCTTCGAGCTCGGCGCTGGCGCGGTCGAGGAGCTGGATGAGGGGCTCGCGACCTACGGCGAAGCGCCCGAGCTCGAGCGCCTCCGCGCGGCGCTCGCGGCGGCGCTGCCCGGCGCCGAATTCCGCATGGAAGAGCTCGACGACGCGTGGCGGACCGCGTGGACGGACTACCTCCGCCCCGAGCCGCTCGGCACGGGGTTCGTGTTCCAGCCGGCGAGTAACGCGGAGCCCGCGCCCGAAGGACGCCGCACGCTCGTGTACGAGCCGCGCGCGGCCTTCGGCACCGGCGGGCACCCGACCACGCGGCTCGCCGCCGCGCTGGTCGAGCGCTACGTGCGCGAGCACCCGGGCGCGCGCGTGCTCGACGTCGGCACCGGCAGCGGCGTGCTGGCGCTCATCGCGGCGGCCTGCGGCGCCGCGGGCGCGCGCGGGCTCGACCTCGACGCGGAGGCCGTCCGCGCCGCCCGGGCGAATGCGCGACTGAACGGGCTCGAGCGCGTCTGCCGCTTCGAGGTGGGCAGCCTGACGAGCGAGGTCGAGGCCGCCGAGCTCGTGGTCGCGAACCTCGACGCCGCGACGCTCATCGCGCTCGCCCCGGCGCTCGCCCGCGCCGCGCGCCCGGGCGGAGTCGTCGCGGGCACCGGGCTCCTCGCCGAGCGCGCGAGCGAGGTGGAGCGCGCGCTCGCTGCGGCGGGGCTCGCGCCGCACCGACAGACCCTCGAGGACGGCTGGTGCCTCGTCGAGCTCCTCTCCCCAAGGGGCGAGCGCGAGCGATCCAAATCATAGGGCCAGTTCCCAAGGCGTCCGCGGGCCACGACCCGCGCAAGCTTGGCGCGCAGGTTTCCTGCTCGGAGCCCCCCTGCGTCAGGATAGTTGTCGCCTCGAATTTGCACCGGGTGCGCCCGCCCAGCCCACCCAAGAATGGGCTGGGCGTCGGTGGGGTGCGCCGTCTCAGGGGGCGAGCAGGGTTCTGGTCTATGCAGCCGTACACGAGAGGATTTCGCGCCGCCATGGTGGGTAGGATGGCAGGGCCGAGGGCGGTCTCCGCGACGGCCTTGGCGCGGGAGGTGGGCGTTCCGCAGCCGACGCTCTCGCGGTGGCTCCGGGATGCCGGTACCGTCGAGGTCGTGAACCACAA
>JAPSGB010000051.1:0-30388 GCA_035063585.1 Polyangiaceae bacterium | reverse complement strand
GCTCGCGCCGCCGGTGCCGCCGCTCGCGCCGCCGGTGCCCGCGCTCGCGCCGCCGGTGCCGCCCGTGCTGCCGCTCGCGCCACCGGTGCCGCCCGTGCTGCCGCCCGCGCCGCCGGTGCCCGCGCTCGCGCCGCCGGTGCCCGCGCTCGCGCCGCCGGTGCCGCCTCCCGCGCCCGAGCCTGCGCCGCCAGAGCTAGCCGCTGCGCCCGCTCCACCGTCACGATCGAACGTGACGTCGTCGTACCCGAGCACGTTGCTGCAGCCAAGCAGCGCCGATAGTGAGAAAGCGACGAGTCCGCTCAGGCTAGCGCCGCGCATGCTCGAAGGATGCTCCGCCGCGCTTCGAGCATCAAGCGCTCTTGTCGAAGGCCGAGGCTCCACCGCTCGGCGTCACCCAGTCACCGGCACTTCTCAGAACGAAAGGTTGACGTCGCCGAGCCCGGAAGCCGTCGCTTGATAGATCGGGTCCGCGGCGGTCGCGCCTCCGCAGCTCACGGTCTGGGCGGAGGCGTTTCCACCCTCGACCACGACGCACCCGGCCTCGGTTGCATTACCGAGGTTCACGACGCCGCCCCTCATCGCCTGGGCTTGAATCGAGAACCTGGCGCGCCCAGGCAGATGGAGCGTGATGTCCCCATTGCCGGTGACGAAGCTCCCGCCCTGTGAGTCCGCCGGCACCCCCGAGAGCCCCGCCGACAGGCTTCCGTTCTTGGTGTTCACGTTCACGGTCTTCGCGGAAGAGCCGACCGTGACATCGATGGACCCGTTGTCGCTCCGGAAATCGACAGCGCTCGCGGCGCCAACGAACGAGGTGTTCAGACTCCCATTTCTCACATACACGCTGAGCGGCCCGTCGAACTCCGGCGGCAACGTCACGTCGATGGTCGCGCCGAGCATGGTGCTGGCCCCACTCGCCCGCGAGTCGCCGATGGTCACGCTGCCCGGCGCGGGCGTGTCCGCCTGAAAATCCTTGAGCAGCTTCTCGAGCTCCGTCCTCGCGTCCTCCTCTGAGGTGTCGTAAGCGAGGAGCACGAACGGCGTGTAGGTGGCCGTGACCACCCCCTCCGAGCCCTGACCCACGGTCACCGGGCCGTTGACGCTCGACACCGACACCGACCCTCCGCTCCGATAACGGGCCGTGTAAGTGTCGGGGGTCCCGACGAACTTGTCATCGGACTTGATGGTGCAGCCCGTCGCCGCCCCGAGAGCGAACGCAGAGCCCACCAAACCCAGGGATAACGTGCGGTGCATCGGCTTCATCGTCTCCTCCGCTGAGGTTTCCTACGCGCGAGGGACCGCGAGCCTTCCCTCCCTCGGCTCCTGTCGGTCCGGCGCGGAACTCGTCTCGGAGCGCCGGGTACCCGCTCACGGCGGCTCAAGTGCGCCGAATCAGCACCGGAAATCCTCCGTCGAGCGGTCCGTGGACGACCCCACCCGAGGACCTGAGCCCGGGCGTGACTGCTCACCCCTTGAGCTCTGCCAGCCGGGCTCGAGCGCGCTCGAGTCCAGCGTCCGTCTGGACCGCGCGCTCCAGCATCTGCACGGCCTTGTCCTTCTCGCCGAGGCGCGCGTGCACCTCACCCAGGTTCATGAAGACCTCGGCCTTGGTGATGACGCTCGAGTCATCGAGCTTCTGCAGGAGCAGCGCACGGAACATCTGCTGGGCCTTCTTCAGATCGCCCGTATCGAGCGCAATCTCGCCGAGCCTCTTCAGCACCCCGACGTTACCCGGCTCGATTCGGAAGGCCTTGTCGAGCTCCTCGAGCGCGCGCTCGGTCGCGCCGTCGGCGAGGAATGCCTCGGCCAAGCGGCGGTGGATCTCCGCTAGCTCCTTCGACCGCTTTCCCCCGTACGAGTCGACGATCTTCTCGAGCACCTCCACCGCAGCCTTACCGCGACCGGATGCGCTGTAAGCGTCACAGAGCTTCAGCATCAGTTCGCGGTCACCTGGTCGCAGCGCCACGGCGGCGTCGAAGAGCGTCGCCGCCGCGCCCGCGTCGTGGCGCTTCTCGACGTGAATCGTCGCCGCCTCGACCAGGAGCGCGACCTTCTGCTCCGGCTGTGCCTCGAGCTCGGCGTCCCCGGCGATGAGAGCCGCCAGTCGCTCCCAGTCTTCTTTGGACCGATAGAGCCCGCGCAGCCGCCCTCGCAGCTCCGCGTCATCTCCTTCGACACCAAGCCCGCGCTCGAGCGCGCGGATCGCGCTGTCCGTGTCATGAAGCTGCCCGAACTCATCGGCGAGCTCGATAGCCAACGTCACCGCCTCGCCGCCCGTGGAGAGCTCGAGCAGCCGCTCGATGGCCGCCGCAGCGTCTGCATGGCGTCCGGCCGCCTGGAAGAGGCGTCTCAGCGCTTCGAGCGCACCGCGATGCTGGGGGTCGCGCGCGAGCACGGCCTGATAGGTCGCGATGGCCTTGTCACGCTCACCGAGTCGCGTGTCGTACAGCGAGCCCAGACGAACCTGGAACGCTAGCTCATCGTCGATGTCGCCGCGAGCGCGCGCGGAAGCAATCTGAGCGTCGAGCAACTCGGCGAGCTCCTCGTCACGCCCCGCCTGCTCGAGAATTTCGCCGAGCGCGATCACGGCCTCAGCGCGACTCGGCTCCTCCTCGAGCACTGCTCGCAACAGCTCGACGGCCGCGTCGGTCGCCTTGAAGCGCTCGACCTCGACGCGCGCGAGTTCCATCCGAAGCGTGCTGCGCGACGCCGGAGACTCTGCCATGTCAATCAACCGACCGAGCAGCGTCGCGAGCTCCCGATGGCGCTCGAGTGCCGTGTAGAGCGCGCGAAGCGCATCCGCGGCGTCGGCGTCGGTGGGGTCGTCCTCGAAGAGCTGCTCATAGAGCTCGGTCGCTCGCGCTGGGTCTCCGAGCTTGTCGCGCGCGATGACCGCTGCCTTGCGGCGAAGCTCGCGCACGACGTCACCCTGCGCGCGCAGCTCGCTACGGCGAACCAGGAGCGTCAACGTCTCCGCGTAATCCCCGGCTGCCTCGCGCATCGTAGTGAGCTCGGCGAGCGCCCAGATGTTCGCATCATCGTCCTTCAGGAGCTCGCGAAGCACGGCTTCGCCGAGCTCGCGATCGTCGAGCCCGTCGGCGAGCGCCTTGGCGCGACGATAGAGCTCCTCTCTTCGCTCCAGGTCGAGCTCCAGCCCTGCGCGGCGTCGAAGCGTGACGACGAGGTCCCGCTCTCGACCTCGGGTGCTCTGGAGTTGCTCGATGAGAACCAGCACCTCGTCGGCGTTCGGCCCCTGTTCGAGCGCCTCGTGGAGCGCGGTCTCGGCGCCGGCAGAGTCGCCAAGCTTGTCGCGCCGCCAGGTCGCCAAGCGAACCCACAGCTCGCGGGCGAGCTCCGGGGTGAGCTCCTTCGCGTCGCGGAGCGCGCCGCCGAGAGCGTCGGCCGCGCTCTGCCAACCATCGGTGATGGGCGCGAGCCGCTCGAGCTCGTCGAGCAGCGCGCCATCGGCCGGGTCGTCGGCCAGGCCCTGCAAGAGGACGCGCAGAGCCGCCGCGGGATCCGAGCACTCTTCTTCGAGCACCCGCGCGAGGCTGCGCCGCATGTCGATCCGCTCGCCTGGCGTTTCGGCGAAGCCGACACGCTTCTCGTAGAGCGCTGCGAGTCGATCGGTACGATTGAGCGCACGGTAGACCCCCTCGAGGATCTCCGCAGCTTCCTCGAAGAGGTCCCGCTCGCTCGTGAGCTGCTCGAGCGCAGCGATCGCGCCCGCATGGTCAGGCTGACGCTCCAAGGTCGCACGGAGCGAGGCGAGGCCACGAGGTAGCTCCTTGAACTCGCCGAGTTGCAGCTCAGCGAGCCGAAAGTGGAGCTCCGCTTGGCCGGCATCGCTCGGCTCGACCGAGAGGCGGCGCTCGAGGATGTCGGCGAGCGCCTGGTGCTCGCCCAGGGCGCCATACAGGCGATCGAGCGCCAAGAGGAGCTCCGGTTGGTCCCCGGCTTGTTCGAGCGCCTTCGAGTAGGCTTCGACCGCGCGCTGACGATCACTCAGGCGTTCCTCCGCGATCCTGCCGAGGCGGGTGTAGAGATCCTTCCCGATCTCCGGGTCGAAGGTGCTCTGCGCGCGCTCGCCGAGGGCGTCCGCATAACGGCCCCAGCCGCCGCTCGCCTCCGCGAGCCGTTCGATGTCTCCGTGGAGCTCGCGCAACTCCGGTCGCTCGGCGAGGGCCCGAAGCAAGGAGTTCTGCGCGTCAGCCGGACGCGCCAGCCGTGTCTCGAGCACCTCGGCGATGTTGCGGAGCGTCTCCGCACGTTGCCCCGGCTCGTTCTCCGCGGTGAGGCGCAGCTCGAGGACGTCCACCAGAGCCTCGTCTTGGCTGGTCGCGCGAAGCACCGGGACCAGGGTAGCGGCGACCGCTTCGCGCAGCTGGTCGTGCGCTCTGCCGATGGCGCGCACGGCGTCCACGACCTCGCGGTCTTCTGGCGCCTCCTCCAGTACCAGGCGATAGACCTCGAGCGCCTCCTCGTGACTTTCCATCTGCTCCCCGAGGAGCGCAGCCATCTCCTTACGCAGCCGCGTGCGCTCCTCTACCGACTCAGCGGCGCTCGCCTCGAGGCGAAGGCTCTCGAGGAGCTCGGGCCACATCTCTTCGGCACGATAGAGCCGGCCGAGGGATGAGAGCACCGCGCGGTCGCCGGGCTTGGCCGCCAAGGCGCGCGACAGCGCGTCGATCGCGCGGGGACGATCCGTGAGCTTGGTCTCGTACACCGCGGCAGCGTCGCTCAAGAGCTGATAGGTGAGGTCCTCATCACCCTCTCCGCAGAGCTCGACGCGCCGCTCGTAGAGCTCCACGAGCGGCTCGGCCTCGCCCGCGGACTCGCGAAGCTCGATGAGGCAGTCGATGGTGAAGGAGTTGCCCGGCTCTAGCTCCGCGGCGCGCTCGTACGCGGCGATCGCCCCGGCACGATCCTCGAGCATGTCCCGCTTGGCCTCACCGACCCGGCGCCAGACTCCCGCGCGCTCCTCGTCCGAGAGGAGGAGGTCGACCTTCGCCGTGAGCGCACGCACGACCATGGGCCAGTCGCTGAGCAGGGTCGCCAGGCGTTCCATCTTCTCGAGCGGCGCGAGGTCCGAAGGGTCCACCTCGTGGAGCTCGGCATAAGCCTCCAACGCGCGTCGCGGATCGTCTCGATGAAGGTCATGGACGCGCGCGAGCGCCGCGAGGAGATCCCGCTTGTTGACTAGTTCAGGCCTGGCGGCGAGCGCCCCCTCATAGGCTCGAGCCAGCGTGCCATAGTCTCCGGTCGACTCGACCAGGCGCTCGAGCTCGCCACGGACCTCCGCGTCCTCGGGGTCGAGCTCGAACGCGGCTTCCAGAGCTCGCTGCGCGCGCCCGGGATCGCTCGCGCGCTCTTCCCACAGGCGCGCGGTCTCCCGGAGCACGAGGACCTTGTCGGCCTCGCCCTCGGCGAGCGCGAAGCGCTCCTCGTTCAGCTTGATGAGGTGCCGCCAGTCGTCCGCGGCCTCGTAGATCGGGCGCAGGATCTCGACGATGCGCTCCTTGTGCGCGTCGTCCCGGAGGAGCCCCTCGAGCTCCTTCACGGCCTCGCTCGAACCGGGCGTGGAGCGAACGATCTCGTCGAGCTGGTCGATGGCGCGCTCCGTGTCCCCGAGGCGACCGGTCAGCAGCCGCGCGAGGGCCAGCCGATGCGCCGCCGCCGCGCCGGCGCTGGGCGCTTGCTCGGCTCGACGGAGATGCAACTCCGCGAGGTCATCCCAGCGCTCGCGCGTCTCGTAGAGCCTGGTCAAGGCATCGAGGGCCTGCGCGTCGCCCTCGTCCACGTCGAGCGCCGAGCGATAGGTCTCGATCGCCTCGTCGATCCGCTCGAGCTTGGTCTCCTCGAGCTCCGCGATGACGTGCAGGTGCTGCAGGCGCTCGGCCGGCTCGAAGCGATGCTCGAGCGCGTCCCGGTAGAGCGCGACGCGCTCCTCGTGTCGCCGGAGGCGGGACAGGATGGCGTCGATGGCGTCGAACAAGTGGCGATCGTCCGGCTCGAACGCCAGCGCGCGCCGATAAAATCCGAGCGCTCGTTCCCCGTCGTCCAGCTGTGAGTAGAGCTCGCCGGTGCGGCGCGCCAAGCGGGCGGTGACCGGGTCGTCTCCCGACACCTGCTCGAGCTCCGCGGCATAGATCTGGGCCAGTCGCTGGTCGGCGCCGGCGACCTTGGCGAGCCGCTCGAGCTCGGAGATGGTGTCCTCGTCCGCCAGATCTTCGTGCAGCAGCTTGGCCACCGTGTCGAGCGCGGAGACGTAATCCTCGCGTTGCTCCTCGTGCAGCTGCGCGAGGCGTCGCAAGAGCTCATGACGCTCGTCCGGATCCGGAGCGAAGTCGAGGCGCGCCTGGAGGCAGGCCATCACCTTGCTGAAGTCGGCACGCAGCAGATACACGGGCTCGAGCAGCGTCGCCGCGCGAGCGCGCGACTCGGCGTCGGGCGCCTCGGAGAGCAGTCGTTCGAGCTCTGCGATCGCGCCGTCATGCTGGCGATCGAGCTCGAGCGCGCGCTCGAGCTCGTCGAACGCTCGCGGCAAATCCTGCTGCCGTCGCGCCGCGACCTCCGCGATCTTGACGTGGAGTGACGGGGTCTCGTCCGCGTCGAGCTGCCGCTGGTGGAGATCGACGAGGTCGACCCACCGCCCCTCCGACGTGTAGAGCTTCTCGAGCGCCTCGATGGCGGTCACGTCGAGCCCTAGCTCGAGGATGGTCTCGTACACCTCGATGGAGCGAGCTTTGTCATCGAGCACGTCGGCGAGCAGACGAGCCCGGCGGAAGAGGAGCTGCCGCTTCTCGCCATCGTCTTCGGACAGGTCGGCTCGCCGCTCCAGGATCTCGAGCAGGTGTTGGGCGTCGCCGGCCTCCTCGTAGAGAGCCTCGAGGGCCAAGAGCGCGGTGGCGTCGTCGGAGCGTAGCTCGAGCGCCTTCTGATAGTACTCACGCGCGAGCTGCGGATCGGCGAGCTTACGACGCGCGACGTCGGCGATCTTGAGCATCACCGCGAGCTGGACTTCGCCGTCGAAGATGTTCGGAGCGACCTCGGCGAGGAGCTTTACGAGCTCGGCGTGACGCCCCGTCGCGGCGGCGAGACGCTCGAGGTGCTCGAGCCACGGCTCGAGCTCGGCGTGGCCGACTGCCTCTCGCATGGCGCGCTCCGCGTAGCCGAAGGCGCGGCCGGCGTCGCCGAGCGGCCCCTCAGCGACGCGGAGTGCCGTCTCGAGGAGCTCGAGCCGCGTCAGCGAGTCGTCCGAGGCCTGAATGTCGATCTCGAGCACCTTCAGCAGCGGCTCGTGAGCGGACTCCGCTTCGTAGATGGGCCGCAGGATCTGCGCCGCCTCGCGACGCGACGGAAGATCCTCACTCGCCAAGAGCGCGTCGACGGCGTCCCGGCTCGGCCCGTGCCCGGTGTCGATGGTCAGCGCGCGGCGATAGGTCTCGAGCGCTCCCGGAAGGTCCCCGAGATGGGCTCGCTGGACGTCGCCGAGGTGCGCGAGCAGCTCGAGCCGCGCCGCGTCATCCTCGACGATATCGAGGTGCTGTTGATACGAATCGCCGAGGTCCGACCAACGCTCGGCTCGCGCGTAGAGCGCTTCGATGGCTCCGAGCGCCGCTGGTTCCGGCCCAAACTCGTCGAGCACCGCTCGCCAAGCCTCGATCGCCTCGGGAACGCTCCCGAGCTGCGACGCGAGCACCTCGGCCGCGCGAACCATGAACGCCCTCCGCCCGCTCGCGTCATCGAGGAGCTCGCGCCGGCGCTCGAGGATCTGCACGAGGTCGCGCCACCGGCCGGACCGCTCGTAGAGGCGGTCGAGAGAGCCCAGCGCAGCCTCGTCCGTCGGATCGTCCTCGACGCGAACACGCCATGCGTCGATGGCGCCCTCGAGATCTCCGAGCTGGCTCTCGCAGAGCTCTCCGAGACGGCCGAGCAGGTCTCGGCGCGCTGCGCCATCCTGTTCGAGTCGCACCTGGGTACGCAGCGTCTCGGCGAGCTGCTGATGCGCTCCGTGCCCTGAGTAGATGCGCTCGAGCGCGCGCGCCGCCGGGAGCACCAGGTCGGCGTCGGTGTCGTCGAGCGCGGCGATCTTCCGATAGGTGGCCTCGGCCGCCGCGGTGTCATCGAGCAGATCTTCTTGCATTCGCGCGACCTGCATCAAGATCTCGCCCTTGAGCCCCGAGGTGTCGGCGGCCTCCGCCGCGGCGGTGAGCACCGTTGCTACCCGCTCGTGGGCGCCGATACGCCGACCCACCTCCACGAGCCGCTCCCGCGCGTCGGAGTCCAGCGCGTCGAGGGGCACTAGCCGAGCCAGGGCGTCGAAGGCAGCAGCGTCGTCATGGAGCCGCTCGTCTCGAAGGAGCGCGATGCGGCGCAAGAGCTCTCGTCGCTCGTCGTCGCGGGTCGCGCTCGACCCCTCCGGCGCGGGAGCGCGCTCGGCGTCGAGCTCCTCGAGGCGGATCCCGAGCACGCGCACGAGCTCGCGGATCTCGTCCCGCGCTTCGTAGACGACCTCGAGCGCACGCGCCACGCGAGCGCGGATGCTGCCCACCTCGAGGAGCCGCTCGGCGAGCTGCCGCGCCTCGTGGTCGTTCGGACGCTCCCTGAGGACGTCTTCGACGTAGTCCACTGCCTTGGCCGGCTCGTGGAGCTCTTCGAGCCGGAGGTGTGCCAGCCGAAGCTTGTGCTCCAGGAGCTCGTCCCCGACTACGGTGTCGAGCCGCCGCTCGAGGAGGGCCGCCAGCTCGAGGTGGCGCCCCTGGCGGGCGTACAACCGGTCGAGCGCTCGAATCGCAACGTCATGCATCGGGTCGAGCTCGAGGATGCGCTCGTAGTAGCGGGTCGCCTTGGCTGGCTCTTCGATGATCTCCTCGCAAATGAGCGCGACCTCCACCAGCATGTCGATGCGGCGCGAGAGATCCTCGGTGGCCAGAGAGGCGCGGTCGTAGAGCGCCTCGAGCTCACTCCACCGCTCCGCCGCGGTGAAGATGTCCTTCAGCCGCGCGAACACGCGCTCATTGCCCGGATCGAGCTTGAGCGCCTTCTCGAGGTACGGGGTAGCGCCCAGCGGATCGCCGAGGCGGTCCTCGTGCAGGCGCGCCGCGCGCTCGCAGAGCTCGGCCTGAACCCCCTCGGGGAGCTCGTGCAGGAGCGCCAGGCGGAAGGCCTCGGCGAGATCGGTCGGGCGCCCCGCGAGCATCGCGAGCGAGTCGGCGCGATCCCAGAGCGCGGTCTCTGCCGGATACTCGGAAGCGGCGGCCAGGATCGCGTCGAGCGCACTGCCGAAGGCGCCGAGCTTCTCCTCCTCGACGTCGGCTAGCCGTGAGAAGAGGCGGATGCGCTCGGACTCATCACGACTCACCTCGAGCAGCGCGCGGAGGGCGTTCGCTTCTCTCCGCGCCTCTCCCCCGGAGGCGTACCGCTCGGCGAGCACCCGGGCTGCGTCGGCGCGGGTGTCCGGAAGTTCGAGCAGACGCTCGAGGACGCTCATGGCCCGCGGCTCACCCGCCGAGAGCTCGAGCGCGCGCACGGCGGCGCCGAGCGCGTCGGCCGGACGACCGAGCTGGTCGAGGTAGAGCTCGGCGAGCTTGACCTCCCGCTCCGCGCCGGCCTCGCCCTCGCCCGCGCCACGGTGCTGTTCGAGCACCTTCGCTGCGCCGGCTGCGTCGCCCGCGGCGAGCAGCAGGCGAGGGAGCGCTGCCACGGCGGCCGGATCGCTCGGAGCAAGCTCGAGGACGCGACGGTAGAGGTCCGCCGCGCGCTCGGGCGCCTCGAACACGTCCTCCTCGAGGTCGGCCCAGCTCTGCAAGATCTGCACGCGCTCGGAGTCTCCGACCGTGTGCTCGACCCGCAGCCCGAGCAGCCACCGGAGTTCGTCACGCCGATCGTCTCGCCGCAGGAGGGCCTCGAGCGCTTGGCCGGCGGCGGCGTCGGAAGGATCGCGCTCGAGCAGGCGCCGATACGCCGCGACCGCCTGCTCCGGGCGCCCGAGCTCATCGGCGTAGACGCGCGCCAGCGCGAGCTCGATGGGCCGAGTGTCGGAGTCTGCCGTCGGCGCCGTCTCTTCGACCTTCTTCTTCTTTCGACCCTTCTTCTTCCCTCCCCCCTCGGCCGCAGCTTCCGGAGCGGGAGCCGGCGCCGGCTCCGCCGAGAGACGCGCCTCGAGCGCCTGCACGTATGGCTCCCAATCTCCCGCCGCCCGGGACGCCTCCTCGAACGCCGCGAGCGCCAGCTCGCTCGACGGCGAGAGCTCGTATGCCCGGCGAGCATAGCCGGCGGCCGCTCTGCGGTCGCCGAGGCGCGCGCCGGTGACTTCGGCCAGCTTGCCGAGCAGCGCGAGCTGCTGCCCCTCGTCTTCGGCCTGCGCGAGCAGGACCTCGTAGAGGGCCGGGAGCCGCGCCCACTTCTCGTCCCGCTCGTAGAGTGGGATGAGCGCGCGCGCCGCGCGCGCATCGGTCGGCTCGGCGGCGAGGATGCGCTCGTAGGACCGGAAAGCCCGATCCGGCTGCGCGAGCCGCTCCTCGTAGATGGCCGCGGCGCGATAGGAGAGCTCGATCTTGCTCGTCGCATCCTTGGCGCGATCGGCCGCGGTGCTGAAGACGTCGGCGAGCCCCTCCCAGTCGTTCTGCGATCCGTAGAGCTCCTCGAGGGCCGCGAGCTCGCCGCTCGCCAGGTACGCATCGCGCAGCACGCGCAACGCGCGCTGGTGCCCGGGCGACAGCTCGAGCACACGCCGCCAGGCGCCGGCGGCGGCCACCGGATCACCGAGATGATCGCCGTATACGCTGCCGAGCTTCTGGAGCACGCCGAGGCGGGCCTCGTCGTCGGCCGCGCGCGTGACCCGCCGCTCGAGGACCTCCGCCAGCGCCGCGTGATCGCGGCTCCGCTCGGCGTGACGCTCGAGCGCGTCGAGCACGTCGTCGCGCGAGGGATCCGCCTCGAGGATCTCGCGATAGAGCCTCACCGCGTCAGCCCCGCGGTTCAGGCGCTCGGCAGCGAGCTGCGCCATCTCTCGAAGGAGCGTCAGTCGCTCGGAGCCCTCGGCCCCGGTGAGCTCGCGCTCGAACAACTCATAGAGCTGCGGCCAGGCGCGACGCTTCCGGTAGAGCTCCTCGAGACGATCACGCGCCTCGCGATCACCGGGCGCGACGCCGAGCAGCGCCTCGTAGGCCTCGGTCGCGTTCTGCACGTTCGAGAACTGCTCGAGCCAGCGGCGCGCGACCGCCCGATAGAGCGCCTGCTTCTCGTCCGTGTCGCTCGAGAGGTCGGCGAGCTTGAGCTGGGTGGTGAGGAGCTCTCTCCAGCGACCGAGCTTCTCGTAGAGCTGCGCGAGCTCCCGCACCTCGACGATGTCGTTCTCGTCCAGCTTCTCGTCGAGCTGAACGATCTGATTTAGCACCGTGACCAGCGCCGTCTCGCTCTTGATGAACTGGCGATAGACGGTCGCGACCTCGCGCAAGATGCCGAGACGCGCTTCGTACTGCTCGACGGGGGTGCGGTCGAGCTCCTGGCGCAGGAGCTCGACGAGCGCGTTATAGCCCTGCGTCTGGGTGTACAGGCGCTTCAGCGACGCGCGCGCCTCGGCGTTGTCCGGATCCTGCCGGAGCACGGTCTTATACTGCTCGATGGCCTTCTGGGCGTTCTCCTGACCCTCCATCAGCTTGGCGAGCTCGGCACCGAGGGCTGCGCGCTCGGCGCCGTCCTTCATCGCTCGCTGCGCGCGCTGGAGCACCTCGATGAGCCGCGCGTCGTCCCCGAGCTCTCCGCTGTATTCCCGATAAAAACTCAACATCCCGGGGTGGGTCGGCTCGATCTTCGCGATGCGCTCGAACCACGGCTCGGCGTCCTGCGGCTTGCCGCGCATGCGAAAGTGGAGCATCGCGATCTGGAGCATGTCGCCCAGGCGCTCGGCGTCCGGCGTGCCCTGGTTCGAGAGGTTCTTCTCGTAGAACGCGACGAGATCGTCCCAGCGCTCCATGCGCGAGTAGTATTCGGACAGGAAGCTCATCGCCTCGGGATGCGCGGGCTTGTCGGCCAGCACGCGCTCGAAGGCGGCGGCTGCGCGCGCGGGCTCGTCGAGTTGGTGTCGGCACAGCCGCGCGAGCCTCACCCCGGCCTCTACCCGCAGCTCGGGCGTCGCGCTGCGATCCGCCATGCGCTCGAGCACCCGGGCCGCGTCCTCCCAGCGGCTCGCCTTACGGAAGATCCGCTCGAGCATCCTGCCGGCGCGATCGTTGGCGGGGTCGAGCCGCGCCGCCTGCTCGAGACGATCGACGATGGTGCCGAGCTCCGCGTCTCCCGAGCCGAAGCGCAGCTCCATCTCGGCAGCGCGCATGAGCATCGAGCTCCGGTAGACGTCATCGGGTGCCTGCTCCGCCTCGCCCGCATAGGTCGAGACGAGCTCGCGCCATCGCTCGCGCTTGCCCTCGCTCTCCTGCAGAGCAGCCTCGGCGGTCGCGTCGTCGGGGTGTAACTCGAGGAGCCGGAGCCAGGCGACGCCGGCCTCGTCCTCATCGAGCAGCTCGGCCTCGAGCACTCGCGCGAGCTCGGCGAGCAGCGCGCCCTCCGCCTCGGTCCCGGCGGCGCGCTCGGCCTCGAGCTCGAGGAGCGCCGCGACCGCGTCCCACTCTCCACGCTGCTGATGCTCGTGCCGCGCCGCCGACAGGAGCCGGAGCAGATCGGACGGGGTGAGATCGCCACCGGGTGCGGCAATCTCCGCTTTCAGCGACTTCCAGCCGTCGCTCGAGTCAGGGTCTTCCTGAAGATGGCCTAGCGCCTCGCGGATCTTCTGAGAATCCATGCTCCACCCGTGGAAATTGCCACTTTGAAAGGGGCGCCGAGCCTACGCTCCCCCCGGGGGGCTTACAAGACTTGCAAATCCGCGATTCTCAAGGCGGACCTGGCGCGCGAGCCCGCCCGGGACGCCCCCCCGCGGTCGAGGCCCCGAGACCCCGCTGGTTCCTCACCGGCCGGTTCGAGGGGAGGTCGGCCCGGCGCGGAACCGGCGGGCCCCGCGCCGAGCCCGTCACGCCGTCAGCGCGACGCGCGCCGTCGCGCGATGAGCGCGCGCTGGGCGGCGAGCGCGCGCCGCGCGGCGCCGAGCGCTTCGGCGCGCGCGAGCTCCGCCTCGGCCTCGTCGTAGCGCTCGAGCAGCGTGAGGGCGAGCGCGCGGCCGAGCCGGAGATCTCCCAGCCTGGGCCGCGCCGCGATCAAGAGCTCGTACTCGGCGAGCGCTGCGCGCGCGTCCCCCTCTCCGAGCGCGAGCGTGGCGAGACCGAGGCGATTCTCTAGCGCGTGTGGGTCGACGCGGAGCCCGGCGCGGAACGCGTCGCGCGCACCCGAGCGCTCTCCGAGCCGCGCGCGGACCAGGCCGAGGGCATGCCACGCGGCGGCGTCTCCCGGCGCGCGGCGCAGCGCCTCGGTGAGCCGCGGCTCCGCGAGCTCCGCTTCTCCCCAGCGCGCGGCCCGCATCCCGCCCTCGCGCGGACCGGCAGGATCCAGCGGCGCCACCTCGGCGGCGCGATCGTAGGCAGCGAGCGCGTCGTCGTAGCGGTGCGCGAGCTCGCTCACGTGGCCGAGCTCGAGCCAAGGGATGGGGCTCGCCGGTCCGAGCGCGACCGCCAACGCCTCTGCCTCGCGCCGAGCCGACCCCCAATCCCCCCGGGCGGCGAGGATCCGGATGAGCAGACGCCGCTCGGAGATCGCGGGCGGTCGCGCGGCGATGGCCGCTCGCAGCTCGCTCGCGGCGCGGTCGTAGTCGCCCGCGCCGGCGTACATCGCCGCGCGCGCGCGGACGTCGGGGCCCGGCGCGGCGCCGCACCCCGCGGTGAGCGCCCCGAGCGCGAGCACCGCGGCCCAGCCCGACGACGCGGCGCGGCGCGGCGAGCGCCGCAGGTGGCGCGAGCGGATGCGCGTCATGTGCTCGGCGGCAAGGCTTGCACGCCGCGGGCTCTGCGGCTACGCCCGGACCCCATGAAAGCAAGCGACATCCAGCGGATCGGCGTGATCGGCGCCGGCCAGATGGGCGGCGGGATCGCCCAGGTCTCGGCGAGCGCCGGGTTCCAGGTGCTCCTCAGCGACGCCAGCGTCGAGCGGGCCGCCGCAGGCAAGGCGAAGATCGCCTCGATCCTCGGTAAGCTGGTGGAGAAGGGGCGCATGGAAGCCGGCGCCCGCGACGCGCTGCTCGCGCGCATCGAGCCGGTGGGTGGTGAGCTCGACGGCTTCGAGACCGCCGAGCTCGTGATCGAGGCGGCCACCGAGGACCGTGAGCTCAAGATCGGCATCTTCAAGAAGGCCGACGCCAAGATGAAACCGGGGGCGCTACTGGCGTCGAACACCTCGAGCATCTCCATCACCCGGCTCGCCGGACAGACCTCGCGGCCGGAGCAGGTGATCGGGATGCACTTCATGAACCCGGTTCCGCTCATGAAGCTCGTCGAGATCGTGCGCGGTGTGCAGACCGCCGAGGCGACGACCGCGGTCATCCGCGAGCTCGCCGAGAAGCTCGGCAAGACGGTCATCACCAGCAAAGATCAGCCGGGCTTCGTGGTAAACCGCATGCTCATCCCGTTCTTGAACGAGGCGTGCTTCGCGTTGCAAGAAGGGCTCGGAACGCCCGAAGACATCGATCTTGGCGCAAAACTCGGCCTAAATCACCCGATGGGGCCGCTCGAGCTCGCCGATCTCATCGGCCTCGACACGCTGCTCAGCATCTCCGAGGTGCTCCACCGCGAGTTCGGCGACGACAAGTATCGACCCGCGACCTTACTCCGCAACCTGGTCGCGGCCGGCTGGTACGGCAAGAAGGTCGGCCGCGGCTTCTACACCTATGACGAGCGCGGGCAGAAGACCGGCCGCGCCTTCGAGAGGTAGCCATGACGACCTACGAGACCCTGCTCGTCACGAAGGACGGGCCGCTCGCCACCATCACCATCAACCGCCCCGACAAGCTGAACGCGCTGAGCTCGAAGGTGATCGCGGAGCTCACCCACGCCTTTCGATCGCTCGGCGAGGGGGAGCCCGCGACCCGCGCGGCGATCCTCACCGGCGCCGGGGACAAGGCCTTCGTCGCGGGCGCCGACATCGCCGAGATGAGCGAGCTCGCGCCGGCGGTGGCGAAAGCCTTCTCGGACGCCGGACACCGCCTCGGGCGCGAGATGGAAGAGGCGCCCTTCCCGATCATCGCGGCGGTGAACGGGTTCGCGCTCGGCGGCGGCTGCGAGCTCGCCCTCGCGGCCGACTTCATCTATGCCTCGGACCGGGCGAGGTTCGGTCAGCCCGAGGTGAACCTCGGCCTGATGCCTGGCTTTGGCGGCACCCAGCGGCTCGCGCGCCGCGTGGGGCTCGGGCACGCGCGCGAGCTGGTCTACTCGGCGGAGATGATCGACGCGGAGCGTGCCCTCACGATCGGGCTCGTCAACCGCGTGGTGCCGCACGCCGAGCTCATGAGCGTGGTTCGCTCGGTCGCGAGCGCCATCGCCTCCAAGGCGCCGCTCGCGGTCGCGGCGAGCAAGCGCGTGATGGCACGCGGCTACGACGCCGAGCTCGGCGCGGCGTGCGAGCTCGAGGCCACCGCCTTCGGCGCGCTGTTCGGCTCGGAGGACGAGCGCGAGGGGACCCGCGCCTTCATCGAGAAGCGCAAGCCGGAGTTCAAGGGCCGCTGACCTCCCTCGCTCGTAAGCAGCGCGCCGCGAGCCTTGGCCCCGCGCTCACGCTGGCGGCGCTCTCCGTCCCCGCGCTCTCGGGCTGCCGCGGCTGCAGCGAAGATCGCCCGTACACGCCGTTCGGCGCCGTGTCGGCGCCGCTCCCCGAGGCGGCCCCGCCGCTCGCGAGCGGAAGCGGCTCGGCGCCGCCCGCCGCGCCGCGCGCGTTCGCCGCCGTCAAGGCGATCCTCGCGCCCAAACGGGCCGCCCGGTGGACGCTCGGAGCGAGCGAGCTCACCGCGCCTCCGGGGCGCGTGTTCGAGCGCGCAGTGAGCATGGATCTCGACGGCGACGGGAAGCTCGACGTCGTATCCTGGACGCTTCCGGTCTCGCCCGCCTCACCGACCACGAGCCCCGGCGAGCTCTGGTTCCATCCAGGCGGCGGCGGCGCGCCGCGCCGCGTCGCCTCGCTGCCCGGGTTCGTCCCGACCGGACCCGGCTGCGCGCTCACGGCCGAGCTCACCGGCACCGGGCCGCGCACCGTGACCCTCGACGCGCGGGCCGACTGCCAAGGGACACGCATCGCGCGCGCGCCGGTGCGCGCGCTCATGGTGGTCGCCCCCGGGTCGGCGGAGCGACCGGTCGCCTTCGAGCTCCGCGCGGCGGCGCCCGCCGCCGACGAGACGCTCGAGCTCGGCGTCGACTCGAGCGACCGCGACGGGGACGGGCGCGACGACGTCGATTTGACGATCCGCGTAGGCAGGGCGCGCTCCGGCAACCCGGCCGCGGCGCACCTCGTGTGGCTCGATCGCGCGGCGGGCGCGTCGCGCGAGTCGGACGAGCCGTTGGCCTCGTTCGAGCGGCTGTCCGCGGCCGCGCTCACCGTCTCTCGCCAGAAGAGCGGGAGCGCCGCGGTGCCCGAGCGGGTGGCGAACATCCGCCGCCTGATGTTCGCGCTCTGCGGCGAGAGCGGCGTGTCTCGGCTGTTCGACCGCGACGGCGCGACGCTGCCGTGCGGCCCGCTCGGGACCAGCCTCGATCGCCTCGCCCTCGCCGAGGCGCAGGCGGCCGCACAGCGCGGTGACGCGCGCGAGCTCGGCGCGGTGCTTGCGCGAGACGGCTTCTATCTCGCGCCGATGTCGCCGAAGACGCGAAAGAGCGTGGCGGGGCTCTTCGAGAAGGCCGCGCCCAGGCTCGCCGCGGCGGAGGTGACGACGCTCACCGTCCAGGTGGCGGCGGAGGGCGCGACGCCGCGCTGGAGCCCGCTCAGCTTCGACGACGACGGCTCGCTCCTCGTGGATACGCCCCGCGGCCTCGTGCGCGTCGGCGCCGATGACGCGGAGCGCGACGAAGACCCCGAGGGCGGCGTCACCGGGTGGCCCGAGGCCGTCGCGAGCGAAGGCGGCGTGCGCTGGATCGCCGTGACCTACCCGTGCGAGAAGAGTGAGGTCGAGCTCGTGTTGGTGGGAGGCGCGAGCGCGCCGGTCCCGCCCATTTCGACCGGAGTGCTCGCGCCGCGCCCCGGCAAGTGCGGTCGCGCGCCGTTCGAGGTGACGCTCCCTCGCGCGCCCATCGCGTGGACGAGCGCGGGGCTCGAGGCCTTCGTGGCTGGCTCCGTGGTGGGAGCGCGCGCGAACCCCGCCGCCGCCACGATGCGAGGCGGCGCGCCGGGCTCGCCGCGCTCACCCGACGGCCGACTCCTGGCGACGCCGAGCGTGGGCGGGGTGCTCGTCACGGGCGGCCCCAAGCCGGCGCTCTGGACGGGGCGCGGGCTGGATGCAAAGACGCTCTCCGGCTGCACCATATCGAACGGTGGGGCCCGGCTTGCGTGCGTGGACGGGACGCGCGTGCTCGTCGCGCGTCATCCGTGAGGCTCAGGGAGCCTTGCTGCGCTCGAGGTAGGCGCGCGTGCGGGTGTCGACCCTGATCCAGTCGCCTTCGTTGATGAAGAGCGGCACCGGGATGGTCGCGCCGGTGCTCACCTTCGCCGGCTTCATGACGTTGGTGGCCGTGTCGCCCTTCACGCCTGGCTCCGTCTCGACGATTTGCACGGTGATGTGCGGCGGGAGCGCCACGCTCACCGGGTTGCCCTTGTAGACGGTGACGGTGACCTCGATGCCGTCGATCAGCAGATCCGCCGCGTCGCCCACCGCTTCCTGGTGGACGGTGAGCTGCTCGCCGCTGTTCGAGTTCATGAACACGTACGAGTCCCCCTCGGGATAGATGTACGAGACGGTGCGATCTTCGACGTCCGCGGGCTCGAGCTTCTCGCCCGAGCGGATGTTGCGCTCGAGGCTGTTGCCGTTGAGCAGGTTCTTCATCTTGGTGCGCGTGAAGGCCTGGCCCTTGCCCGGCTTCACGAACTGGAAGTCGACGACGATGTACGGCTGACCGTCCATCATGATCTTCAGGCCCTTGCGGATGTCACTCGTGTCCATGAAGCTCCGAGAGGTGCCCCGACGACGCGGGGGTCAGGGGTCGGGCGAGCCGACCGAAGGCGCCTCCGCTCTAGCCTGGGCACCGCCCGGCGTTCAAGGGGCGAACGTCTTTTCCCCAATCGGCGGCGGTTCTTTTTCCAGTCCGGGGCCCGCCATGACGGGGCTCCCGGCCGGGAAGTTGCCGGCCCGAGCCTCCGGCGATACTCCCCGGGGACGGGCCGCATGGACGAGTACGATCTGGAGGAAATCAAGCGCGAGATCGTCGAGAGTCGCTCGCTCGTCATCAAGACCAACAACCTGGTCAACGCGCTCGCCGCAGATCTGAAGAGCATCGCGAAGCGCCAGCAGGGCTACGAGCGCCGGATCTTCATTCACAGCGCGACCGCCTACGTGGTCACCATCACGGTGCTCTTCATCGCGCTCAAGTTCGCCTGGGACGCGCGGGTCGACTCGGTGCGCTCGGAGACGAAGCAGACCGGAGCCGAGCTCGTCACGGTCCGGGACGAGCTCAAGGCCACCCAGGAGCGCGAGGAAGCGCGCGAACGCGCCGCCCGGCAAGCGGCGGCGTTCTTCGCGCTCGTGTCCCACAAGAAGCGTCAGGAGATCGTCGAGCAATACGACCTCGTGAAGGACCTCCCGCTCACGCCGACCGAGAAAGCGGTGTTCGCCGACGCCTACGAGACCGCGAAGAACGAGCTCTCGGTCATCGCCTATCAGACCGGCCTCGACGAGGCGCGGACGGGCCGCTGGCACGAGGCACAGCAGTCCTTTCGCGACTCGCTCAAGTACAAGGACAACGCGGCGCACAGCCCGCAGGTCGAGTATCAACTCGCGCTCGCGCTGCGTCAGCTCGGTCGCCAGCGCGAGGCGATCCCCTCGCTCAAGCGGCTCTCCGAAGCGTCCGCGGACAAGGACGTGATGGACGAGGCGACGCTCCTTCTTGCGCTCTCCGAGATCGACGTGCAAGCGTGGAACGACGCCAAGGCGACCCTCCGCGCCTTCATCCGGCGCTTCCCGACGAGCCCGCTCATCAACGACGCCCGGATGAAGCTCGCCGAGATCTCGCTCCAGCACTGAGGTGAGGCGGGGGGTCGGGGCGGCGCGGAACCGCGGGTTACTCGCTCGCGTCCAGGATCGTCACGAGCGGGGCGTTCCACCACGACCCCGCCCCCAGGTCGGCGCGCGGCCCGACCAGCACCAGCGCGTAGGTGCGCCCTTCGGTGAGCCCGGTGAGCCCGCCTGCGGTGAGGACCTTGGACCACGGAAGCGAGAGCGCGGCGGTGCCGCTCCGCGCAGGGGTCACGGTGACCGTCGCGTCGCCGAGCGGCGAGCCGAGATCGCCCACGCCGAAGTCGAGCTTCGGCGTTCGCGGCGCGATCCCGCCGGGCGCGAGGTTCGTGGCGAGGACGACCGATGCGAGCGCGCTGCCCGCGGGCGGCTTCGAGGCGACGTCGATCGCGCTCGACGCCCGCGAGGCATGCACGACCTGTACGCCGAGCGCCGCCGGCGAGGTGCTGCGCGACAGCGCGACCACCATGGCGGTCGCGCTCGGCGACGCCGCCGAGTGGCCGGGGCCGCACACGGTCTCGGCGAAGCCATCCGCGGGCGCGAGCCCGCCCAGGCAGCCGGTCGCTACCAGGAGGTAGCTCGACGGCGCAGCCAGGGTGCCGGCGGGCAGGGTGGGAAGCGCCGCCATCCTCACCGCGGGCGGGGGCGTCGCCGCATCCGTCCCCGCATCGGCTCCGCCATTTCCCGCGCCGCTCGCGCCTGCCGCGCCGCTCGCGCCTGCCGCGCCTGCCGCGCCGCCGGCGCCTGCCGCGCCGCTCGCGCCGCTCGCGCCGCCCGCGCCGCCCGCGCCGCCCGCGCCGCCCGCGCCGGCTTCCGGGACGGCTTCTGCTTCGGCGAGGAGCGCCGCGCAGTCCTTGCCCAGAACGCGCTCGGGCTCGGCCGCGACGATCCACGGCGCGAGCGCGTCCGAGGTCGGGTCGAAGCCGTCGAGCGCGGCGAGTGAGAGCGCGGCACCGTAGGCGAGCCCACCGGTCGGCTGCGGCCCGCCCGCCGCGGCGAGCGAGCCCGCGCGCGAAAAGCAGAACCAGACGCGAGGTCCGTCGACGACGCCGTTCATGAGCGTGAGCCGGAAGGGCCCCGTGCCGCCGTCCGCTCCGCCCCCGCCGCTCGCGCCACCGCTCGCGTCGGCCCCCGCCTCACCGTCGGCAGAGGCGTCGATGACCCCGCCGCCCGCGCCGCTCCCCGCGTCCGGGCGGCGCGAGAGCGCGTCGTGGTTCGTCGAGCAGGCCGCGACCACGCCGAGCAGGAGCAGGGCGCCGCGCATCTCAGGACACGCCGAGGAGCCGCCCGATGAGCGGACCATTGCCCTGGATCGCGGTGCGCTGCTGGTAGAGCGCCATACCCCGCTCGCCGCCGAGCTCCTCGCCGCCGCCGGCGCGCCCTGGCCCGCCGTGGAGCAGGTTCGGCAGCACCGTGCCGGGCGCCACGGACTTCTCGGCGATCTTCGAGTCTACGAGCACCAAGCGGCCGTGCCACGGCCCGAGGGACTCGAGGGCGGCCGCGAGCAGCGCGCGATCATCGCCGTAAATCGACGCGACCAGGCCGCCGCGTCCGGCGCGCACGATGCGTGCGGCCTGCTCCGCCGTGCCGTCGTAAGGGAGCAGCGTCGCGACGGGTCCGAACACCTCGTGCTCGTGCACGTGCGTCGCCGCGAGCGCGTCCTCCGCCTCGAGGAGCAGCGGCGCCACGAAGAACCCCTTGCCCGACGGGGCCCCGAGCGGCGAGAGTCCGTCGGGAGCCTCCCACGCGACGCGCGTCTGTTCGCGGAGCCGTGCGATCCCGGCGAGGACGTCACGACGCTGCGCGGCGGTCGCCACCGGACCGATCCGCACCTGCTCGAGCGCCGGATTTCCGACCACGCTCCGCGCGAGCTCCGCGCCGAGCCGCTCACGCACCCGCGCGAGGTCCGCCTCCGGCACCAAGACGCGCCGGATGGCCGTGCACTTCTGTCCGGCCTTCTGGGTCATGTCGCGGTGCACGTCGCGGATGAACGCATCGAAGGCCGCCTCCCCCGCGCTCGGCAGGAGGAGCGCGACGTTCAAGCTGTCGGCCTCGATGTTGACGTGGACGCCGCGCGAAATGCGGCTCTCGCCGCTCAGGATCTTCCGCGCCGTCGCGCTCCCGCCCGTGAACGCGACGACGTCTTGTTCGCCGAGGTGCTCGAGCAGGTCGCCGGCCGCGCCGGACAGACAACCCAAGGCCCCCTCGGGCAGGAGCCCGGCGTCGATGACCAGCTTGAGCGTGTGCCACGCGAGCAGCGCGGTGCTGGTCGCCGGCTTGGTGAACACCGGCATCCCGGCGAGGAGCGCGACGGCGGCCTTCTCCGCCCAACCCCAGGCGGGAAAGTTGAACGCGCCGATGTGGACCGCGACCCCGAGGCGCGGCGCGCGGACATGCCAACCTTGCAGCCGGGAGCCCGCGATATCGAAGGGGGCGCCGTCGACCATCACCCGCTGCTCGCCGAGCCTACGGCCCAGCTCGGCGTACGCCATGAGCGTGCCGGTCGCCCCGTCGATGTCGAACTTCGCGTCGCCGCGCGTGTTGCCACCGTTGGCGATGGCGAGCTCGATGAGGCGCTCACGCTCGGCGAAGATGACCTTGCTCATGCGCTCGAGCAGCGCGCCGCGCTCGGCGAAGGTGAGCGCGCGGAGCGCCGGCCCGCCGCGCTCCCGCGCGAACGCGAGCGCGCGTTCCAGGTCGACGCCGGTGGAGGAGGCGCGCGCGAGCGGCTCCTCCGTCGCCGGGTTCACGAGCTCCGCGCCCGCGTCCGCTCCTTCGACCCACTTGCCTTCGACGTAGCTCGAGAGTGTCTCCACCGGCGGAGCATTAGGGCCGGCTGCCAGCCGGCACAAGGCCCCGCGCGCCGGTCCCGCTCACTGGATGGTGATGAGCTCGATGTCGAAGACCAGCATGCCCGAGGGTCGCCCGGGACGCGGCTCGTCGCCGTAGGCGAGCTTCCCCGGGATCCAGAAGCGCACTTTCTCGCCTTCCGTCATGAGCTGCACGCCCTCCGTCCAGCCCTTGATCACCTGGTTTAGCGAGAACGTGGCCGGCACGCCGCGTGTGACCGAGCTGTCGAACATCTTCCCATCGGTCGTCCAGCCCGAGTAGTTCACGGTCACCCGATCGGTGGCCGCCGGATGACGCTTGCCCTTGCCCTTCGTGATCACCTTGTAGGCGAGCCCCGAGGCCGTCTTCTTGGCGTCCTTGGGCGGGGCCTTGACGTCGGCGGGCACCTCGGGCGGCTTCGGTGCAGGGATGATCCGAAGCAGCTCCACGTCGAAGGTGAGCGCGCCCGACGGAGCGCCGCCCCGCGGGCGGTCGCCGTAGGCGAGGGCCGCCGGGATCCAGAAGCGGCGCTTCTCGCCCTCCACCATGAGCTCTAGGCCCTCCGTCCAGCCGCGGATGACCTGTCCCACGCCGAACGAGGCGGGCTGACCGCGCGTCACCGAGCTGTCGAACATCTTTCCGTCGGTCGTCCACCCCGTGTAGTTCACCTCGACGCGGTCATTCTCGCCCGGGTGCGCGGTGCCGGTGCCCTTGGTGAGCACCTTGGTGGCGAGCCCGGAGGCCGTCTTCTGAGCGTCGGCGGGCGGCGCCGCGACGTCGGGCGGAGCCGGGATCGAAGCCGGAGCCACCGGCGTCGCGGTCATCGCGGGCGGCGCTTGACCGGGCATGCGGAGCGCGCGGGAGCTCGGCACGCTGCTCGGCGGGGTCTCCGACGGCTCCCCGCTCGCGGGCGTGTCGTCTCCAGACTTACACGCGCCCAGCGCGGCCACCAGCCCGAGCGCGACGATCCACTTGCCGTGACTCATGGCCGCGGAGTCTCCCTCAGCGGCCTCGGCCGGACAAGCGACATTCGCCTCACGCAGGCGGCCCGGTTATCATGAGCGGCGATGACGCCGCTCCGCCCCCTGATTCGAGCCCTTCTCCTTGCGGTCACGGGGAGCGCGCTCGCCGTCGCGTGCTCGGCGAACGGCAGCGGCGGGAGCGGCGGGAGCGGCGCGACCTCCGGCAGCGGCAACACCGGGAACTCGGGGAGCGGTGGTGGCGCCGGGAGCGGCGGCGGGCTCTCGGAGGGCGGCATCGAGGTCGACTCCGGGACGGACTCCGCGGCCGACGCGACCTCCGACGGGCCAGTAGTCGTGAACGACGCGGCCATCGACGCGCCGCTCACCTGCGTCGACGGGGGCGTGTCGTACCAACCCGGCCCCCAGGCGCGCCGCTGCGCGCCGCCGACCGACGACGAGTGCAACGGCAAGACGGACCTGAACGCCGCGCTCCCGAACGGACAGTACGGGAACGGCTTCGACGACGACTGCGACGGCCGCGTCGACGAGGGCTGCGCTTGCGCGCCTGGAACGGCCGTCGGCGCGACCAAGCCCTGCTGGCTCATCTCGTCGAGCCAGGCGGACGCGAGCGGCTCCGCGGTCGGCTGGTGCGCGGCCAACAGCCGCGGCACCGAGGCGTGCACGGTGCTCGGCACGGGCGAATTCGCCGCGCGCGTGTGGAGCGGCGAGTGCCGCGGCGCTCAGCCGCCCTTCGCGAGCGACGTGTGCGCGAACGGCGATTTCGACTGCGACGGCGCGGTGGGAAATAGTAAGACCGACGACTGCGCCTGCGAGGACGCGGACGTCGAGTGCCCGACCGCGCCGCTCGTCACCTCCCCCTACCCCGCTCCGGCGAACCTGCCGCTCATCGACGGCTCGACCTGGCTCAAGGGCGCGGACATCAGCAAGACCGCGAACTGGAAGTGGACCGCGACCGGCGGCGATTGCGACAACGTGCTCCCGCAGCCGAGCTTCCAGCTCTTCAACAACCAGAACGCCGCCGGGCAGGCCATCGCCGGCGTACGCCAGACGGGCCTCGGCCCGGCCGGTAACCAGACCGGGCTGGTCACCGGTCCCGGCGCCGGGGTCGACTGGACGCTCTACCCGGCGTTCGCCCTCTCCGGCGACTACCTCGTGAAGGGTGAGTTCGACCTCTCGGGCAAGCACTACGCCTGCACCGTCAAGGTTCAGGTGCGCGCCCCCGGCATCCGCGCCGAGCTCTGCTGGTCGCCCATGCCGAACGATCTCGATCTCCACTTCGCGCGGCTCCAGGGCGCGACCGGCTGCACCGGGCCGCACGGGTGGTTCGAGAGCTGCAAGGCGTCGGCCGGAAGCGACGACTGCTACTACAACAGCACCACCGGCTGCACCGGCGTCGAGAACCCCGGGTGGGGCTACGCGACCTCACCGAACCCCGCGTGCAAGGGCTGGGGCTCGACCCGGGTAGGGCTCGCCTCCGGCGCCTGCGTCAACCCGCGCCTCGACTCGGACAACATCGAGTGCAATCCGAAGATCCGCGATCCCAACAATCACGGGCTCGGCGGCCAGTTCGGCTTCTGCGCAGCCGAGAACATCAACCTCGACAACCCGAGGAACGGCGACCGCTTCGCCATCGGCACGCACGCCTACTCGACGACCCAGGCGGTGCACCCGCACATCAACGTCTACTGCAACGGCGAGCGCCGCCTCTCGGTCGGCTACGATCCGGTGACGAGCCCGAGCTTCCCGGTCATGGTGGAAGGCTCGGCGGCGCCGGGCCAGACCACCTACTCGCCGGACTTCAGCGGCGACTTCTGGGTTGCGGCCACCGTCGAGGCCGTGGTGACGGGCACCACCATGACCGACTGTGTGGTCCTGCCGGTGCGCTCGACCAACTTCAAGCCTGCGAAGGACGGCTCGAGCGACTACTGCGTCGACACCAACCCGAAGAACGCCCCGACCGCCGCCAACGATGCTCGGAGCTGGAACTTCATCCCGAGCGGCGGTTATCCGACGCCCAGCGACAAGCTCTGCTGGCACTGAGCTCGGCGCGGCTCAGCAGCACTCGGGCGGGCGGCGCGCATCGCACCGCTCGCTCACTCCCACGCGCCACACCTGCTGAAAGCACCGGCTCGCGCAGCTCGCCACGGTGAGCCCGCACCCCTCCGCGCTGAAGTCGTAGCCGTCGCATTTCCCGGCGCCTTCTGCGCGCTCATCGGCGCCGCGACAGCAGCTCGCCGGCTCGCAGCTCACGCAGGCGCACATCTTCGAGCCGGCGATGCTCGCGCCAGGCTTGGGAGGCGGGTGGAGCCAGCGTCGCCCGCCGCCGAGCTCGGGCGCCGCGCTAGGCGGCGTGACCCCGCTCGAGCACGCGAGCAGGCTCACCGCGAGGACCCCGAAGCGTCTCATCGCCGAGATGGACACCGAGCGCGCGCCCAGGCTTTGGAGGAGGCGACCAGCGTCAATCGACACCTGCCGGCCCGGCGCGGCCGGCGGCGCGGAGCGGGTGGCCGTGATCGAGCGGACCGCGACCCTTCCCGAACGGCGGCGCGTGCTCGATGGCGGCGCGAACGTACGCGCGCGCCCGCTCGACCGCGCCGCGGAGCGTGAGCCCCTCGCCGATCCCGGTGGCGATGGCCGAGGCGAGCGTGCAGCCCGTCCCATGCGTCGAGCGGGTCTCGATGCGGGAAGCCTCGAAGCGCACCTCCTCGCCGTCCGCCGTGCGGAGCAGGTCGACCACGGTCGGCCCGGTGAGGTCCCCCCCCTTCACCAGGACGGCCGCGGCCCCGAGCCCGAGCAGCCGCTCCGCCGCGCGCGGCAGATCGTCGGGGCTCCGCACCGGGACGCCGGTGAGCGCCTCCGCCTCGGGGGCGTTCGGCGTGAGCAGCGAAGCGAGCGGCAGGAGCCGCTCGATGAGCGCCGCCTCGGCGTCGCGCTCGAGGAGGCGCGCACCGGTCGTCGCGACCATCACGGGATCGACCACCAGCGGCACGCCGCGGGCGCTGCGCTCGCAGGTCTTGGCAACCAGCTTCACGATGGACGCGTTCGCGAGCATGCCGGTCTTGATGACGTCGGCGCCGATATCCGAGAGCACTACTTCCATCTGCTCGGCCACGAAGGCGGCGTCGACCGCCATCACGTCGGTGACCCCGAGCGTGTTCTGCGCGGTGAGCGCGGTGAGCGCGGTCATCGCGTAGCCCCCGAGGACGGTGATGGTCTTGAGGTCCGCCTGGATGCCGGCGCCGCCGCCCGAGTCCGAGCCGGCTACTACGAGGATGCGCGGCGGCGCGAGCAGAGGCTCGAGTGAACGCGAGCGGCTGGAGCGAGGGGCGTCGGAGCGTCGGGGGGCCACGGGCGCGGAGTGTAGTCGGAGTCTCAGGCGCGCTGCACGCATCGCTCGTCACGCACCGGGGCTGCCCGTCCGCCATCGGCCCGCCCATCGAGCGCCACGGTGTCAGCCACCCGACGTGTAGCGGACGAGCGGCTCGACCGAGAGCGGCCCGCCGAGCGCGCGCACCAGCTTCTCGCGAAGCGTCCAGCGCACCCCGTCCGCCAGGAACCTCGCGACCAGCCACTTCCCTGAGGACGGTGAAATCCACGCGTTGCGAGACTTCGCGCGGAGCGCGTCGCGGAGCGCGGCGCCCAGCATCGCCCCGGCGACGCGACTCTCCACCACGCCCGGCCCACCGCGCAGCAGGGGCGACGCCGCCCAGATCGGCTCGCTCGGCGGCGGCGTGGGGAGCCCGCCCACCCCGCGCGCGACGAGCAGCGAGAGGCGGTCGAGATCGGCGTCGGGGTTCTCGAGCGCCGTGCGCTCGAACGCGGCCCAGGTGAGCGCGCTGCGCGTCGCGAGCAGGGCCGCCGCGCGGCGCGCCGTCATGAGGGCGCTCGCCGCGCGCGCGCCGAGCGCGAGCTGCCGGCGCGCGAACTCGGGGTCGTCGAGGGCGTGGGCGAAGAGTTCGCCCACGCCCGAGGCGAGCGCCTCGTCGGAGAGGCCGGGCACCCACGGGTACCCCTCGTAGAGCGGGTGATCACCGCGCGTCTCGCTCATGAGCACGGCTCGACCGACGGCTCGCACGAGCCCCCCGAGGGCTTCCGCGCCAGCAGCCGGCGCGAGCGCGAGCCGCACGTCACCGGGGATGCTCACCCCGATGGCTCGGCTCACCCTCGCGGCGCGCTCGATCACCACGCGAGCGTGAGCGCGCGAGAGCTCGAACCCGAGGGAGCGAGCGAGCGAGAGCGCGGAGGATGCTGCGCGCTCGGCGGGCAGCGCTCCCTCGGCCAGCCCGGCCGCGCGCTCGAGCGCCAGCTCGAGATCCCACGGTTCGACCCTGCGGCCGAGCGCGCGCGAGAGCTGCCGCATGAGCCGCGCGAACGGCACCCGCGTCCGCGCGATGAGCTCGCTCGACTGCGCTTGGAAGCGGCGCGGGTCGAGCTCGTGGAGCTCGAGGAGCGCGGGGTAGTAGGCGCCGAGTCGCTGCTCCTTGGCGAGCTCACGCCGTCGCCGGAGGAGCGCCCGCGCCGCGGGCGCGGCACGCAAGTGGAGCTGGTGGCGGAGGGCGTGAGCGGCGCGGCGCTCCGACGCGTCCGAAGAGCGCTCCATGAGCGCGAGACGCGCGTGCTCGGGGGCTTCGGGCCCGGCCGCGTGCTCGAGCTCCCGGGTGAGCTCGAGCACGCGCGCGTCGCTGGAGAGGGTGAGCGCGCGAGCGCCGCGTAGCCAGAGCTCGGCCTGGCGCGGCGGCACCACACCCCGCCCATAGTACTCGAGGATCCGGCGCGCCTCGTCGAACGCGCGGCGCGCCTCCTCGCCGAGCGCGCTCGCCCCGCGCGCCGGTGACGCGCCGTTCGTCGCGTCCTCCCACTCCGCGAGCCCGTGCTGGCGGGTGAGCGCGCGGTAACCGCTGGAGAGCACGTCGAGCCGCGCGCGGGCTCCCTCGCGTGACGACGGTAGCCCACCGGGAACGAGCGCGGGCGCTCGACGGGGCGCGCCGCCCAGGCAACCACCCGCGAGAGCGGCTGAGAGCGCCCCGATCGCGTCGCGTCGCCGCATCGCGATAACGATAGCGCGGAGGTCGCGGGCCATGCGAGCATCAGCCGTCGTTTTGTCCGGTTCACCCGCCGAATACGTGAGAGTGGCCAGCGATCGCGAGCGGTGGCAAACCCCGCGCGGTGAATTCGAGCTCTGGTCTCCTCGCGCCGACGTGCTCGTCGCACGCCTGGTCGGGCGCGGCAGCGAGCAGTTCGTCGAGCTCTACGTCAGCCGTTTTCGCGCGCTCATGGGCCGAGGGCTCCGAGCCTCGGTGTTCTTCGACTTCGAGCGCGCCGAGTCCTACGAGCCGCGCGCGCGCCTCGAGGTCATGAAGTTCGCGCTCGAGGTGCGCGGTACCGCGAAGGTGACCCACTTCTTGCTCGGTGGCTCGCCCGTGGTCACGATGACCCTCGCGCTCTTGAATCGCGCGCTCGGCAGTATCCTCCACCTGCACTCGAGCCGGCCAGCGTTCGAGGCGGCGCTCGACGAGGCCCTCGCGTCCTCGGAGGCCAGCGCTCACTGAAGCGCGACGGTTCGAGCCCGGCTTCGGCGTGGCACATCCCGCTCCACGCCGGTAGAGTCCAGGCGAAGGAGATCCCATGCAACAGCGCATCGACTACAAGTCCGCTTCACCCGAGGCCTTCAAGGCCATGCTCGGCCTCGAGCTCGAGATCCACCGCCTCGGCCTCGAGGAGTCGCTGCTCGAGCTCATCAAGACGCGCGCCTCGCAGCTCAACGGCTGCGCGTGGTGCCTCGACATGCACACGAAGGACGCCCGCGCACGCGGCGAGACCGAGCAGCGGCTCTACCTCCTGTCGGCCTGGCGCGAGGCGCCCTTCTACACCGACCGCGAGCGAGCCGCCCTCGCCTGGACCGAGGCGGTCACCGACATCGCAGGTCGCGGCGTCCCCGAGGAGGTCTACGACGAGGCACGCCGCCAGTTCGGCGAGAAGGAGCTCGTCGACCTCACCGCCGCGATCATCGCCATCAACGGATGGAACCGCCTGAACGTCGCCTTCCAGACCACGGTGGGAGAGTACGTGAGCCCGCACGGCAAGAAGTGAGCGAACCCTGCCGCCCGCGACCACCCGAGGGTGACGAGCGGGGGGCGGCTCGACTAGGCTCGCGCTCGGGCCCCTTGGCGAAACGGCAGACGCGGGGGATTTAAAATCCTCTTCCCGAGAGGGAGTCCCGGTTCGAATCCGGGAGGGGCTACGACGAGCAGAAGGCCCGACTCGAGGCCGCGCGCAACCGGCGGCGCGGCCAGCCGATGGGGGCCCGTGGACGAACCGAACGAGCGGGCGCTGGAGCAGGGTCTTCTCGAGGGCACCCCGTATCGAGTGATCGGTCGGCTCGGCGCGGAACCGGGCGGGGAGCGGCTCGAGGTCGAGCACGTGAAGCTCCGCAAGCGCTTCACGCTGCTCGCGCTGCGAGCCCCCGAGCCGCGCTTCGATCGCGTCGAGCGCCTGCTCCGCGAGCTCCGCGAGCTCGCGCGCCTCGCCCACCCGAACATCGACCTTCCCGCCGACGCGGGAACCACGAAGGACGGTGTGACCTATCTGGTTACATCCCCCGAGCGGGGCGAGACGCTCGCGGCGCGCCTCGCCCGAGGACCGCTCGGGACCATCGCGGCGCTCGGCGTCGCTGCGGACGTGGCCTCGGCGCTCGGCGCGGCGCACGCGGCGGGCGTCGCGCACCGCGGCGTGCTCCCCTCACGCATCCTGCTCGGGCCGCGCGGCGCGAGGCTCACCGGCTTCGGCCTGGCGCGGCTCACGGCGAGCTCGAACGAGCTCGCTGGGAGCGGCGCGCGCGGGGATCTCGTCGCGGTCGGACGGCTCCTCGTCGAGCACGCCGCCGCCGATCCAGAGCTCGCCGCGCTCACCGCCGCCCTGGTCGGCCCCGCGCCCGCGGGGCGCGCGCTCGACGGGCGAAGCGTCGCGCTCACGCTGCGTCGCCTCGCCGCGCGCTTGCGCGGCGGCGTGCTCGACGACGCGCCGACCCGCGCGATCCGCTATGACGCCCTCACCGCTGCGGAGCAGACCCTGGTCGATCCGCCCGAGAGCGCGCCCCCCGCGGCGGACGACGACCGCACTCACCCCGACGGCGTGGCGCGCGACGAGCGCACCATCATCGATGGACCACGCGCGGGGACCGGCGTCGCGGCTCGAAGCGCCGAGCGCGCGAGTGAGGTCGCCGCACCAGCGGAGGTGCCCAGCGCACGCTCCGCGCCCGCGACTTCCCGGCCGCGCGCGGAGCGCGTGCGGCGGCGGTACGCCGCGCCGTTTCTCACCTTCTGCGCGGGGTTCGGCGCGGCGCTCGGGCTCTCGACGACGCTCGCGCTCGCGCGCTGGCTCGCCCCGAGCGCCGCGACGCCCACCGTCGCGGCGCTCGACGCCGCGCCCC
>JAPSGB010000050.1:0-32808 GCA_035063585.1 Polyangiaceae bacterium | reverse complement strand
GCCACCAGGGACTGGGCCCCCGTAGGCCCCGTTACGCTCAACCGGCCG
This sequence comes from Polyangiaceae bacterium, assembly GCA_035063585.1. Classification (GTDB taxonomy): domain Bacteria; phylum Myxococcota_A; class Polyangia; order Polyangiales; family Polyangiaceae; genus JAPSGB01. The sequence continues at coordinate 32,760 of JAPSGB010000050.1, read as the reverse complement.
CGCCCCCCGCGCAGGAAGGAGGACGCCGCCCGGAGCGCGGCGTAGACACATCATGTGCGACAACTACCTTGACACTCACTGGCAACGGGAGCGGGCTCCGGAGTGGCCGGGACCGCTGGCGTCACATCCAAACGATTCACCAAGGGGACGACGTTGAGCTCGACGGAAGCGCTGCATCCCACGGGCGGCTGGTCGCTCTGCCCGCGATCGCAGGCTGCGACCTGACCCGCCTCGACGACGCGATCGCTCCAGGTCGAGTTTCCGAAGCGCCCGACGTACGGGAGCTGGACGGAGGCAGAGCTACCGCGGCCGGAGTCGACCCGGAACGCACCCACCGTGTAGTGGGAGACGACATGGGTGGCTCCCGCGCACGCCCCTTGCAGTACGACGGCGCTCTCGGGCTCACCGAGCTCGAACACGCCGGCGACGACGACCTCCTTGGTCGTTCCGGTGGGATGTCCGCCGCTCGAGCCGGTCGACGACGCCCCACCGAGCTCGACACCGAGTTGCTTGCCGTCGTCCTTGCGGACACGGCTCACGGGCAAGGCGCGGTACGCGTATTTCGCGGCAACGCGACATCCAGGCAACACCGTCCAGCCGCACTCCGCAGCACGCACGACGACCGCGCCAGTCCTTGCCTGGTCCTCGAACCGCTGGCGGGCTCCGGGCTCCCAGTCGATGGTGCTCACGTCGAAGGAGCCATGCGTGGGCACACATGCCTGCGCGTCCTGCGCGTTGGCGGGCGTCCGCATCGTGAAGCTGAGGGATCCGGCGCACCCCACCAGCAGGTGAGCGAGACCGAAGAAGCCGAGCGGGTGAAGGGATGAGCCAGTCATGTTTGCCGCCTCCGCTCCTCCGCTTCGCAAGCCGTGTGCCGGAGCCAGAACTGCGAATTTCACGGGATTTTTCGCGTCCGCCGCTCGCTTCGATCAACCCGACCGCCCGGGCCGTTGATCGCGATCAGGCAAGCGGCGCCGCCCCGAATTCCAGCGCGTTGCATGAACGACCGCGAGGTTCCTAGACTGGCTCGATGGGTCACCGGACCAGGACAGCGCCGGGCACGGAGGAGCACCGCGCGCCCGAGCCCTTCGTCACCGAGATCGCCGAGCCCGCGCTGATCCTCGCCTTCCCGCAGCCGGCCGCGCTTCCCGTGCCCCCAACGGGCGAAGCCGTTGGACGCGACTGGTTGGCCCAACATGGCGTCGAGGATTCGCGCGTCTCGGGCGCGCATCTGATCTTCACCCGTGCGGCCGGATCGCTGTTCCTGGCGGACGCTGGGTCGAGAAACGGGACCTGGGTAGACGGCGAGCGGCTCAACCCGGGCGACAGAGCCAAGCTCTCTGACGGTGCGGTGATCAGGATCGGCCGAAGGGTCCTCGTGTACCGGGACGAGCTCCGGGGACCGCGCGAGCCGTCACCACCAATCGGCGGGCTCGTTGGTCCGTTCGGATTGAGGCGCGTGGCGGAGTCCATGACCGCTGTCCGCCTCCGGCCACCGCGGTGCGTTCTCATCGAAGGCGAAACCGGAACGGGAAAGGAGCTCGTGGCCGGCGCGCTCGCTCAGATGCTTCGTCCGGGCAAGCCGTATGGGCGATTCAACGTAGCCGGCATCGCCGCCGGGGTGTTCGAGTCCCAGCTCTTCGGTCACGTGGCAGGCGCTTTCTCGGGAGCGGGCAAGGACTCGAGAGGCATCTTCGCGTCGCACGATGGTGGCACGGTGTTCCTCGACGAGATCGGCGAGCTCCCGCTCGAGCTTCAGCCAAAACTGCTCCGCCTGCTCGAGAGCGGGGAGTTGCTTCCGGTCGGCGCCAATCGCCCAACACAGGTCGATGGCCTCATCGTCGCCGCAACCAATCGCGACCTCGACGAGATGGTGGAAGCCGGGCACTTCCGCCGTGATTTACGAGCTCGGTTCGCTGCGGTCGTCGAGTTGTCGCCGCTCCGGGAACGAGCGGAAGATGTATTCGCGATTGCTGCGGCTCGGGCGGCGAACGCAGGCGAGCCGTACGACTCGGACCGCGTGGAGGTCGAAGCCATCGAGCGGCTGATGCTCCACCCGTGGCGCGCAAACGTGCGGGAGCTCTACTCGGCGCTGGACCGAATGGCGGCCATCGACCCGCCCCCAGCCCTACGCCTCGCGGCGGTCAGCCAAGTTCTGGGAGTCGCAGCGTCGCAGCGCACCGGCGTGCTGACTCGGGAGCGGGTCGAAGCCGCGCTCGCGGCCTGCAACGGGAACCAGAGCAGGGCCGCGAGGCAGCTCGGAGTCTCGAGGGGTCAGCTGCTTCGCTTCATGAAGGCGTGACCATTCCGCATCGCCGTGGGTGTGTGCGCCGGAGAAGAGCCGCACCCATTCGGAGTGCACGCCGCAGCGAGCGTCCGGCGACGCGCCGCGGTGGTCGGCCGATCGCGCACGCGAAATCCCGGTTCAGGCATGGCCGGGTTCCTTGCCAAGGATCCGCAGGATCCCCGGCAGCGGGAGGGCGGTGATCGAATCATCCAGCGCGAATTCGTGGTCGCCCGGATGAACGACGTAGAGATGATCGAGCCGGAGATCCTGCTGGGCGACGCGCATCGACCGGGTGGTGGCCGGTTGATCCGAGAACTTGAACTCGACACCAAGCCGGCGCCCCGCGTGCAGCAGCAGCAGATCGAGCTCGGCGCCGCCGTGCGTGCCCCAGAAATAGGCGTCGCGCTCGCCGCTCACGCTCAGGATCTGCTCCAGGCAGAAGCCTTCCCACGACGCCCCCAGCTTCGGGTGAGACTCGAGGGCCGGCGAGCCCGGAATGCCGAGCAGCGCATGCAGCAGCCCCGAGTCGCGCACGTACACCTTGGGCGAGCGGACCTGGCGCTTCTTGAGGTTCTCGAACCAGGGTGGCAGCTGGCGCACCACGTAGGTGCCACTCAGGATGTCCAGATAGCGCCGCGCCGTCGGCTCGGACGAGCCCAGCGCGCGCGCCAGTTCCGCCAGGTTGATGACCTGCCCGTGGTAGTGCGCCACCATGGTCCAGAAGCGGCCCAGCGTCGCCGCGGGCACGTGGATGCCGAGCTGGGGGATGTCGCGTTCGAGGAAGGTGCGACGAAAATCCTCGAGCCACTGGCGCGTGGCCGTGTCATCGGCTGCGAGCAGCGCGCGCGGAAACCCGCCGCGCCACCACAGGCGAGACAGCGCGTCGGCGCCCAGCTCCGCCAGCGAAAACCCCGTGACATCGATGAACGCCACCCGGCCCGCGAGGCTTTCGCTGCCCTCCTTGATCAGCGCGGGCGAGGCGCTGCCGAGGATCAGGAAGCGCGCCGGATTGCCCGGACGATCCGCGAGCACCCGCAGCAGCGGGAAGAGATCGGACCGGCGCTGCACCTCGTCCAGAATCACGAGGCCGGTGAGCGGCCGCAGCACCAGTTCCGGATTGGCGAGCCGGGCCAGGTCGGCCGGGGATTCGAGATCGAGGACGTGCACCGGCCCGTCGGCTTCGCCCGCGAACATCCGGGCAAGGGTCGTCTTCCCCGCCTGGCGCGGCCCGAGCAGTGACACGATGGGGTTGTCGCGCAGACGCGCGCGGATCGCCTGGAGGTAGGCGGGGCGGGGAGTGGACACTTGGTGAAATTCTAACTTTTTGTTTTAGTTTTTCAAGGAAAACGCTGCGTAACATGGCACTTGAGTCCGGAAGTGCCTGACCGGACCTCCCGCTGACCGGACCCCGACCAGCCCCGCTCTCCCGGCGCGAGCGTCCACTTGCCTATTGTGCGAGCGTCCGTTCACCTGCTCGCGCTCGTCGCCACGTCGCTCTAGGTCAGCCGCGTCCTTCCGGTGAGCAGCTCCTGCATCATCCCCTGCTCGAGCGCGCCGGTCTTGTCGGAGCGGGCTTAGAGGACGGCGAGCTCGACGTCCATGTCGGAGAGGATGGTGGTGATGGCGGATGGTTCGGGGCGGCTGAAGCAACGCGAAGGTGAGCCCGGCGACGGCCTGGAAACGAAGTGCGGTGCGAGGAGCGCGCGCTCGCCGCGGCGGGGCTCGCGCCGCACCGACAGACCCTCGAGGACGGCTGGGGCCTCGTCGAGCTCCTCCGCCCGAGGGGAGAGCGCGAGACGATCTAAATCATAGGGCCAGTCCCAAATGCGCCCGCGGGCCTCGACCCGCGCAAACTTGGCGCGTAGGTTTCCTGCCCGGAGCCGCCGGCCGCGGCTCGCCATCCGCCAGCCACCCGGGAACCAGCCGCATGAACCAGATCGCAGTCAATCGCGTCGTCTCGCTCGAGTACAAGCTCCACACGGGAGACGGGAAGATCATCGACCAGACGTCGGGCGATTTCCCCACCTTGTACCTCCACGGCCGCGGCGAGATCGTGCCCGGGCTCGAGAAGCGGCTCGAGGGCATCGCGGTCGGGCACACCGGCACCATCATCGTCCCGCCCGAAGAGGCGTATGGCGAGCGCGATCCCGAGGGCGTGCGCGAGGTGGCGCGCGAGAACTTCCCGCCCCGCGCGGAGCTCATCCCGGGAGAGCAGGTGCTCGCGCAGAGCGACACCGGCGAGGTCTTCCCGATCACCATCGTGGAGGTCCGCGGTCAGACCGTGGTCATCGACTTCAACCACCCGCTCGCCGGCAAGACGCTCCATTTCGACGTGAGCATCAAGGAGATCCGCGAGGCCACCGAAGACGAGCTCATGAACGGGCTCGCGCGACAGGGCGGTTGCTGCGGCGGCGGGGGCGGCTGCGGTTGCGGCGCCGGTGGCGGTTGTGGCGGGGGCGGGGGCGGCTGCGGCTGCGGCGCCGGAGGGTGCGGCGACATGGGCGGCTGCGGCTGCGGCTGCGGCGCCGGAGGGTGCGGCGGGGGCGGCTGCGGCTGCGGCGCCGGAGGGTGCGGCGACATGGGCGGCTGCGGCTGCGGCGCGGGTGGCTGCGGGGATCCGCGCGCCGCCGCGATGGGCGGCGGGTGCGGCTGCGGCTGCGCGTGAGGTGAGCGCGCCGCGCCGCTCACGGCGGCTGGGCAAGCGCGCGGCAAGTCTGCTACGAATCGGGCCCCGTTCGCGGCAGCATGCTGCGGCGCGGCATAGCTTTTCCCATCGGTCCCATGCCCCGCGACGACGACGAGAGCCCGGCCACGACGGACACCGCGGGCGCGGAGCCGGAGCCCGCGCCGGACTCCGAGCCCGCGCCGGAAGCCATCAAGACCGCCGACGCGCCGCCGCTCACCCGCGCCGGCAACCCGCGGGGGCGCGGGCACTGGGTGCGCGGGCTCGCGCTCACGCTGGTGGGCGCGCTCGTGCCGTTTCTCATCATGGCGTCCGACCGCCAGTACGGCTTCAGCGTACCGGTAGGGCTCCTCGGCTGCCTGATCGCCGCGGCCGGCCTCTTCGAGCTCCTCGCCACCTTCGACGATCCGGACGCGAACGTCGTCGAGCGCACGAGCCTCGGCAAGCTCTGGCCGCGTCTGGTCGAGCTCCTCGCCGCGGTCATCGTGCACGTGGTCACGCTCCGCCTCGCGGTCGCCGGGGTGCTGCCGAAGCCGATCCCGACCGCGGCGCTGCTCATCACCGGCTCGTTCCTCTGGGTCATCGTCGCGACCTTCCGCGTGGGCCAGGCGCTCGGCGCGTGGCGCGCGGACGAGTCCGGCGAGGAGCGCCCGCTCCTCCGCCGTCACGGGTTCTGGCTGCTCGTCATCCTCACGCTCCTCTACCTGCCGCTGCTCGGCAGCTTCTCGCTCTCCGACCCGTGGGAGACGCACTACGGCGAGGTCTCGCGCGAGATGCTCGCGCGAGACGACTGGATCAGCACCTGGTGGGCGCAGGACGGCTGGTTCTGGTCGAAGCCCGTGTTCGATTTCTGGATCCAGGCGCTCAGCTTCAAGCTGCTCGGCGTCCACTTCATGCCGGGCCAGATGCTCGCTGGCGCCAAGCAGGGACTCTTCCCGCAGCCCGAGTGGGCCGCGCGGATGCCCATCTTCATCATCACGCTCATCGGCGTGTACGCGATTTACAAGGCCGTCGCGGGGAGCTTCGGCCGCCGCGCGGGCTTCATCGGCGCAGTGGTGCTCGTCACCATGCCGTACTTCTACCTCATCGGTCACCAGACGATGACCGACATGCCCTACGTCGGCCCGCTCACGGCGGCGCTCGGGCTCCTCCTCCTCGGCTTCCACGCCGATCCGGAGCGCGAGGTGAAGCGCGTCGAGCTTCGCCTCGGCAAGCGCACGCTCCGCCTCTCGGCGTTCCACCTGCTCTTCGCCTTCGTCATCCTCACCGTGCTGCCGCAGGTGCTCTACCTCGCGAGCCGCAACCTGACGCTCCAGCTCTCGCACGCGCCGTTCGGCTTCCGCCCGCACATCGACGAGTTCTTCGCCGGCTCGGGTGGCGGCAACTGCGGGCTGCCCGGCAACCAGGAGTGCCGGCGCTTCCTGCCGGTGAACAAGGGCTTCGAGCCGTGGCTCGGCGCCTTGTGTTGGTCCGTCGCGGCCGGCGTCCTGCTATGGGCGAACCGCGGGGAGCGACGCGTGCAGCGGCTCTACTTCCTCGCCGGGTGGTATTTCACCGCGCTCGCCGCGCTCGGCAAGGGCGCGCCGGGGCTGGTCCTGCCCATCTTCATCGCGCTCGCCTACGTCGGCGCGCGCAAGCGATGGCTGGATTTGTCTCGCATGGAGCTCGCGGGGCTGGTGCTGGTCTTCGCGGCGGTGGTGCTCCCCTGGTACGTGCAGATGTACATGCGTCACGGCGGCCCCTTCACCGACCGCCTGCTCACGCACGACATGTACAAGCGCGCGTTCGTGCACGTCCACGACACCAACACGGGCGACGACACGAGCTTCCGGTACTACGTCTGGCAGCTTGGCTACGGGCTCTTTCCGTGGACGGGGCTCGGCGCGGCGGGCCTGCTGTGGGCCTCGAGGATCCGTGAGAAATCCCAGCGCGGCGACGCAACCGCGCTCCTCCTGCTCTGGTTCGTAGCCACGTTCGGGATGTTCACGGTCACGCTGACGAAGTTCCACCACTACATCTTCCCGCTGGTCCCCCCCATCGCGATGTTCGCGGGCGTAGTGCTCGATCGCTGCATTCGGCCCGCCGAGCTCCCGCGCGGCAAGCGGCTCGCGGCCTACCTCGGTGGGCTCGGGATCGGCGCCCTGGTGCTCCTCTACGGCGCGAGCCGGCTCGTGCCCGGCTCGCTGCTCGGCGTCACGAACGCGGAGAATCAGGCGCCGCCCGGAAATTTCCGCGCGGGGCTCGCGCTCGCCGCGCTCGGCCTCGCGGCGATGCTGGCGGCCGCGTGGGCGTATCGCGGACGGGACGCGCAGGCGCTCCCCGACGCCGGCCGCGACGCCGAGTCATCCCACGACACCTCGGTGATGCTCGCGATCATCGGGCTCGCGTCGGCGGTGCCGGTCGCCCTCGCGGGGCGCGATCTCTTCATGACCACCCGCGGTGACATCGAGGGGCAAGCTCGCCTGATGCACCTCTTCACTTACAACTATCGGCGCGAGTGGCCCGCCTCGCTCGATTTCAAGTCCGCGCTGCTCGCCTTCACCCTCGCCGCCACGCTCGGCGCGGCGCTGCTCGTGGCACGGCGACTCCGCACTCACGCCGCGGTCGGGCTGCTCGTGCTCGGCGTGCTCTGGGGCGCGTGGGGTCTCGACGTCTACCTCTTCCAGGCGGGCGAGCACTGGGGCCAGCGGAGCACGATGCTCGCATATTACCGCGATCGCCAGGGGCCGGAGCAGCCGCTCGTCGCCTACCAGATGAACTGGAAGGGCGAGAACTTCTACATGGGAAACCAGGTGCCAGCGTTCGTCTCCTCGGGCCAGCGCTTCAAGGACTGGGTAAAGAAGGAGCGGGAGAAGGGCGCCAAGGTGATGTACTTCACCACCGAACACGGACGCATCAACGGGCTGAAGAGCGAGCTCGGCAACCCGGCGAACTTCAAGGTGCTCACCGACAAGCGACAGAACAACAAGTTCTTCGTCGCCCGCGTCGAGTGGTGAGGCGCGGGGGCACTCGCTGAGGCGAGCGGCTACTCGCCGGGCCGCGCCGGGCTCGAATGAGCTGCGATGAGCTCGCTCGCGAGCGTGCGGAGCCAGTCGAGCTCGCCGTGCTCCGACCAGCGCGCGTCGAACTGAGCGACGCGGCGCGCGAGCTCGCTCCCCACCTCCGGTGAGACGCGCTCGCGGAGCGCGGGGAACAGGATCGCCTCCTCCTTCTCGACGTGCTTTCGCACGAACTCCGTGAAGGTGCGGGCGATGCTCGCGAAGTGCCGCTGGTCCTCGCGCGACCACCGCTCCTTCTGCATCGCCGCGTGGCGCAGCGAGCGTATCAGGTAGCGCTCCTGGTTGTGATCGCGCCGGACCTCGGCGAGCAGGCCCGTGTCCCAGTCGAAGCCGGCGCTGGCGAGCGCCGGGAGGATGAGCCCTTCCTCCTTCTCGTGGTGGACGAGATCGGCATACTCGCGGAAGAACGTCACGAAGCGCACGAGGTCGTGATGATCGTGCGTGCTCTCGCGCTCGACGCGGTCGACGAAGGCGTCGAAGGCGTCGAGGACGCCCGCGATCAGCCGGTGCTCCTCGATCAGGTTCTCGGTGCCCGACATGGCGTCATCGAAGCATACCCCGGCCGCTCGATGACATCATTTCCTGGCGCCGCTCGGTCTATCACGAATTCTTGCATAGGCGCCGCGCTCCGCGGCGCGAGCGCGACCCCGTGCGCGCCCGTGGGGAGCGCCGCGGCGCGCGTGAGGGCGGGTCCGCCGCCCACCGAGACGCCGACCTGGGCGAGGTCTTGGAGCGAGTCGGTCACCCGGACGATGTCGACGGAGCCCCCGATCTTGCCGCCCGTGTGGACGGCGTACGAGGTTCGGAGCGCGGGGTGTGATGAACGCGTCTCGGACTCCCTCGGAGTCCGGGGCGAGGCCGGTTTGGACGACCGCCACGGGATCGGTGATACTCGAGGTCATGCGGAGCGCGCTCGGGCTGTCCATCGCGCTCGCCCTGGTCGCGTGCGAGGGCTCTCGAGGCACCAAGCCGCCCGCCGAGGTCGCGACGCCGCCGGCCGCGACGTCGGCGCCGACCCCGACGGCCAGCGGCGGCGAAACGGTTCCCGATCCGATCACGCACCCCTGCGTGGTCGCCGCCGCGCAATACGCGAACGCGCTCCAGGCCGGGAGCGACGACTGCGAGGCCGACGGGGACTGCGCTTGCTATCAGGGCGGGATCGGTGCGGCCAGCGGCTGCGGGGGAGTGCTGAATCGCGAGAGCGTGACGAAGCTCGACGAGATCGCGAAGCGCTTTCACGACATGAAGTGCCCTCACACGCAGCTCTGCGCGCCGTGGGCGTGCCAGCCGCGCTGCGCTCAGGGCCACTGTAAGGGCTAGCCGGACTGCGTCCGCGCGCCGGCGCGTGGCGCGCCGCCGCTCGCTCGCCACTCCCCAGCCAGCTGCTCCGATGGGTCTCGCCGTGGCCTCATCGCCCGCGAGCATCACCGCGACGTCGCCTTCGGCAAGTGCGAGCTCGAGCCGCGGATACGGGAGTCCGCTTCGAGCGCCGCGCCGGGCCGCCGGCCGCGACGGACCGGCACGAAGTCTCGCGGTTCGCGAGCGCCGGCGCACCGCGATGGGGCGCTCGCGGAACGCCCTGCGCCCCCGCGGTGCGGCCTGGCGCGTGCCACGCGACGCGGCCGTGACCGGTAGGTGGTATGCTGGCGCCGTGACGCAGCCCGGCGAAGCGCCTCCGTCGCCCGCATCTCGGCACACCCCGGCGCCGTCGATGCCCGATTTTCGCCCTCGCTCGCGCGGCCCGCTGCTGTTTGCGGGCGGCGGCGGGCTGGTGGTCGGCGCGCTCGTGACCGCCGCGGTGATGACCGCGACGCGGCCTGCACCGCGCCGCGTCGCGCCGGCGCCGTCGGCGAGCGCCTCGGCGGGGCCCGGCGCGAGCGCGTCGGTGGCGCCGCCCGCGAGCGGCGCGCCCACGGCGCCCGCGCCGGAGTCGCTGGCGGCCCGCGCCGCGAACGGGGCCCCGGACGCGATCCAGACGCTCGAGGGCCGCGCCCGGGGAGAGCGCACCGCGGAGGAGGTCGTCGCGCTCGCGCGCGCGAGCGCAGTCGGAGAGCGGCGGGCGATCGCGGAGCTCCTTCGCAAGATCGAGCTGGTGCCAAAGCTCGCGCGGGAGCCGGACACCATGAAGCAGCTCCGCGGGTGGGCGGACGACGGCGAGCTCACCGCCGACCTCGCGCTCGGCCTCGCCGCCCTGCCCGGGAGCCTCGGACCCGATCTGCTGTGGGAGCTCGGCCCGGGCTACTTCCGTAAGTCGAAGCTCCGCGAGCTCGCCGAGGAGGTGCTCTACTCGAAGGACGTGCGCGCGAAGGCCTCGCCCGCGCTCGGCGTGCTCCTCGAGCTTCGCGCCGCGACCGAGTGCGAAGCGGTGGCTAGGACGCTCGAGCGCGCCAAGACGGAGGCGGATCGACGCGCGGTCGCGCAAATCGTGAAGTATGAGAACAAGTTCGGCTGCGGCCCGAAGAAGAACGAGGACTGCTGGGCCTGCCTGCGGAAGACCACGCTCGTAAAGGACACGCTCAAAGAGGCGGCGCGGCGGCGCGGCCCCTGAAGTGGGCCTCGAGCGCGTCGAGGAGGCCGTCCACGGTGTACTCCTCCGCGGTGACGTCGACCCGCACGCCGCGCGCGCGGAGCGTCTCGGTGGTCACCGGACCGATGCTCGCGACCGTGACCGTCGCGAGGAGCTCGGCGGCGCGCGCGCCGAGGAGCTCGGCGGTCGAGCTGACCGTCGAGCTCGAGGTGAAGAGCACGATCTCGAGCGCGCCGCGTTCGAGGCGCTCGACCAGCTCGGCGGCGCGCGAGAGCGGCACCGGGCGCGTCTCGTAGGCCGCCACCACCTCGACCTCGGCGCCCGCGGCGCGGAGCGACTCCGGCAGCGCGTCGCGGGCGTGGAGCGCGCGCGCGAGGAGCACCCGCCTCCCCACGCCGCGCGCGAGCAGCGCCCGGGCGAGCCCTTCTCCGACATACTCGTCGGCGACGAGATCCGCCGCGAGGCCGTGAGCGCGGAGCGCCGCGCCGGTCCTCGGCCCGATTACGCCGAGCCGAGCCGCGCCGAACGCGCGCGCGTCGCGGCCGGCGGCGCGGAGCGCGGCCATCACGCGCTCGACGCCGTTCACGCTGGTGAGCAGCACCCAGTCGTAGCGGCAGAGCTCGTCGAGCGCGCGCGCGAGCGGAGCGGGATCGGGCGGCGCGACGATCTCGATCACCGGGAACATCACGGGCTCGGCCCCGCGCGCGCGAATCGCCGCCGCGGTCACGCTCGACTGCGCTAGCGGACGCGGGACGAGCACCCGCTGGCCGAAGAGCGGCTGCGCGTCGAAGGTGCGGAGCTCGCCGCGAGCGCGGACCGCGTCGCCGAGGACCAGCACCAGCGGCGCGGCGAGCTCCGCCGCGCGCGCGGCCCTGGCGAGCTCACCGAGCGGCGCGGTCACCACGCGCTGCGACGGCAGCGTGCCGCGCGTGACGAGGGCCGCGAGCTCCGAGCTCGCGCGTCCGCTGGCGAGGAGCGCGGCGACCGCGGCGTCGAGCTCGCCAGGCTCGAGCCGCGCGCAGAACGAGCGCGCCGCGCGCGCGAGCCCGGCGAGCTCACCCGGACTCGGAGGGCCCGCCGAGACGAGCGCGGCCGCGCTGCGCGGACCTCCCGGATACCCGAGCGCGAGCCCCGCCGCGGAGCTCGCGCCGAGCTCGACGGCAACCCCAGGAACCACCTCGAGCTCGAGCCCAGCGCGCCTGAGCGCGCGCGCCTCCGCGACGCCGCTCGCGGAGAAGAGCGGATCTCCGGAGATCAGGCGGACCACGCGCCGGCCGGCGCGGCTCGCCTCGAGCACGAGCGACGTGAGCTCCGCCGCGCTCGCCGGAGCGAGGCGGAGCTCCGCGCTCGCCGCGAGCGCGAGGAGCTCGGGCGAGACCTCGGCGTCGTGGAGCACCAGCTCCGCGCGCGCGAGCAGCTCCGCTCCGCGGACCGTGAGGAGCGCGGGAGCGCCGGGGCCGGCGCCCACGAGCCATGCCTTGTCGCTGACCATCGCCGGGGAAGGCTAGCGCATGTGCGCGGTTCCGCGCCGAACCGACCTCGAGGACCCTTCACCCCTACCTCGACCGGAGGACCGCCACCACGAAGAGCGCCCAAGCGGCGATGAACGAGGCTCCTCCGAGCGGCGTCACCGCCCCCAGCCAGCGCAGCCCGCTCAGGCTGAGGAGATAGAGGCTACCGGAGAAGAGCACGATGCCGGCGAGCATCAGCCCGCCGGACCAGCGCAGATACGCCGATTCCGCGAGCGGCACCGCCGCCAGCCCCACCGCGAGCAGCCCGAGCGCGTGAAACAGGTGATAGTGCACGCCGGTCTGGTAGACGGCGAGGAGCTCCGGCGTGAGCCGCGCCTTCAGACCGTGCGCTCCGAACGCGCCGAGCGCGACCACGAGCGCCGCGTTGACGCCGCCGAGCGTGAGAAAGAGCTTCGCGGTGGGGTTCATTTCCGTGCCCTGGATGGTGGATGGTGGCGACGACCGGGCGCATGGCCGCGCGCGGCGGAGCGCCCGCAGGCCGCGCCGACCCGGGAGCGCCGGGTGCCCGGGCAGTTCAGCACCGGGGAGCCGGCAAGGCGAGCCGGCGTCGCGCCCACGCCTGCCGTGGCGCGAAAGTCGCGGGAAATGGTGATAGGGTGGGGGCTCGGGCGTGAGCAGAGGCACCGCTCGCGGCTCGGAGATTCACCCCCGATGACGTTCGACGTGCTCGAAGACGTGAGCTTCACGGACCGCTGGTTCGTGACCAATGGTGTGCAGGCCGTGGGGCCAGTGGGGTTCGAGCTGCTCCGGCGCGGGGTGATCGAGGGGCGCATTCCGGGCGGCTCGTTCGTACGGCATGAGTCCTGGAAGGTGTGGCGGCGCCTCGAGGATCTCGAGCCGCTGTCGGCGAGCGGGCGGCTCGCGCAGGTGCAGGAGCTGGCGGACATCAGCGCGAGCGCGGAGGAGCGGGCGAGCAGCCCGTTCCACGAGATCCCAGCGCCCCCGAGCACCGAGGAGCTCCGCGCGGTCCGCGACACGGACGCCCCCCCGGTGTCCGTGCACCCGCCGCCGGTCGATCCGGTGGGCGTGCTGCAGAACGCGAACGACATCGACGAGGCGCTCCTGCTCACGCTGTCCACGGTGGTGACGGCGGCCGCGGCGCACGTCGGGTTCGCGCACCGAGTGCGCCTCGATCTCGGGGCGACCGTAACGTCGTGCGCGCAGGGACCGAACGCCGAGCTCTTGCTCGGGGAGCGCCTCGCCCCGGACGATCCATCGCTGCTCGCGGCGCAGGCCGGGCACACGGTGATGGGCGAGCCGGTCCCGGGGGAAGCGGGCCGGTACATCGCGGGCCGCGTCTCGCGGTCGATCGCCGCGCCGCGCGGGGTCGCGATGGTCCCGCTCATGCTGCACGGGCGGCTCGCCGCCATGTTCGAGGTCGGGCGACGCTGGCGGCCCTTCCGCGCGCGGGAGGTGGCTCGCGTGGAGGACGTCGTCGAGGCGCTGGCCGCCCGCGCGGTCGTGATGGGCTGGTTCGACTGACGCGGCTCATGCTACGCCTCGGCTCGATGCGCCTCGGCCCGCTCCTCGCCACGGTCGCGCTCTTCGGCGCGGGCGCGCTCCTGCTCGCGCCGCAAGGCGGCTGTGGCGGCGCGTGCGACACCGCGGGGCAGCCGGCGCTCGAATACACCGGCGGCGAGCGCGTCGGCGCCGGGTGGGAGAGCACGCCCATCGATGGAAACTGGCTCGATTTCCCCGCCGGTCGCCGCTTCCGGCTCATGCACCACCTCGGCGTGCGGCCGGAGCCGCACGCTTACCTCGCGTTCTATCAGCACCCGCTCCCCGCGGTGGACGGCGGGGTCGGCAACTTCTCGGAGGCGGCCGGCAACGAGGTCATCTACGAGGACGTGAACGAGGAGTACGTGCAGGTCCGAAACGACACCTGCGCGGAGTTCTACCTGAGGGTGACCCTCACGCCGCTCGATCCGTCGGCCGCGCGCGACGCCGGCCGCGACTGATCACGCGAGCGCCCGGGCCGGCTCCGCGCCCGCTTCGGCGCGCGCGAACTGTAGCTCGTAGAGCCGCGCGTAGAGCCCGCCGAGGGCGAGCAGCTCGTCGTGGCTGCCCTGCTCGACCACGCGCCCGCGCTGGAAGACCACGATCCGATCGGCGGCGCGGATGGTGCTCAGGCGGTGAGCGATGATGAGCGACGTCCGCCCCGCGAGGAGCTCCCCGAGCGCGCGCTGGAGCCGCGCCTCGGTGGCGCTGTCGACGCTCGCGGTCGCCTCGTCGAGCATCAGGATCGGCGCATCGCGATAGAGCGCGCGCGCGAACGCGATGAGCTGGCGCTCGCCGGCCGAGAAATTCGAACCCTGCTCGTCGATGGGCGCGTCCACGCCCCCCGGCCGCGAGGCAAAGAGCTCCCAGGCCTCGATGCGCTCGAGCACCTCGCGGACGCGCGCGCGGTCTGGCTTCGAGCTCGCGGCCACGTTGGTGGCGATGGTCCCCGGAAACAGGAAGACGTCCTGCGGAACCACCGCGAAGCGGCGGCGGAGCTCGTCGCGCTCGAGCGCGCGGACGTCGTCGCCCATCACGCGAACCACACCCGTCTCTGCCTCGTAGAGCCGGAGCAGGAGCCCGGAGATGGTGGTCTTTCCGGCCCCGGTCGGCCCGACCAGGGCGATCCTCTCGCCGCGTCGGGCCTGGAAGCTCACGTCCTCGAGCACCGGGACGCCCGGCTTGTACGCGAACCCGACATGCTCGAGCTCGAAGGCGGCATCGGACACCTTGCGCGGCGCGGGCTCTCCGCGCGGCTCGTCGGCCGCGTCGGTGTCGAGCAGGCCGAAGATGCGCTCGGCACCCGCGAGCGCGCTCTGGAGCAGCGTGTACCGCTGCGCCAGAGCGCTGATGGGCTCGAAGAACTGCACCACGTAGGCGTTGAACGCGACCAGCGTCCCGAAGCTCACCGGATGATAGCCGAGCGACACCACCAGCGAGGCGAGGCACACCGCGCTCACGGTGTCGATGGCGGCGTCCTGAACCGACTCGTAGGTGATGGCGCGGATGTTCGCGTCGCGATAGCCGGCGTTGATCTCGTCGAACTCGCGCGCCGCGCCCGCCTCGTGCCCGTAGGCCTGCACCACGGTCATCCCGGTGACCTGCTCGTTCATGTTGGCGTTCATGCGCGCGGTCTTGGTGCGGATGTCGCGGTAGGCCTCGCGGGCTCGCCGCCGCACCGCGAGCACCAGGATCGCCACTGGCGGCGTGGCGGCGAAGGCCACCAACGACAGCTTCCAGTCCAGCGCGAGCATCAGCGCGACGATCCCGATGAGCCTGATGAGGTCGCCGAAGGCGCTGAGCGCGCCCGAGGCAAAGAGCTCGAGCACCGCGTCGACGTCGTTGGTCACCCGCGTCACCAAGCGCCCGACCGGCTGGTTGTCGAAATATCCGAGCCGGAGCCCGTGGATGAACTCGAAGATGCGGCGGCGAAGATCGGTCATCGCGCGCACGCCGACGATCTGGGTCGCGTAGATCTGCGCGAAGGTGAGCACCTGCTCGACCACCACCACGACGGCCAGGATGAGGCCGCCCTCGAGCAGCACCGACGGCCGGTGGACGGTCACGCCGTGGTCGATGGCAAAACGCATGATGAGCGGCCGCACGAGCGCGGTCCCGGCCGTGAGCGCCATCACCCCGAGCGCGACGAACATGAGCCGCCGATGCGGCGCCACGAAGGGCCAGAGCCGGAGCAGCAGCCGAAAATCCTGGGCGCGCCCGAGCTTCGCTTCCTCATGGAAAGCGGAGAGCGCCGCCTCGGTCCGCAGCCCGGGTGTCGGTGCGGCGCGGCCGGCGACCGGCGCGTCGCTCGAGCGCGGGCGCGCGGTCACGTAGGCACCGCCTCGACGCGCCCCGAGACCTCTTCGAGAGCGAGCCGATCGAGCTCGCTCTCGATGCGCTGCTGCTCGGCGAACCCGGCGTAAATTCCGCCGCGCGCGAGCAGCTCGTCGTGGGTGCCCGCTTCGACCACCCGCCCGTCGTCGAGGACCACGATCCGGTCGCAGTGCGCGGCGGCGGCCACGCGGTGCGTGATCAGGATGACGCCGCGCCGGGCGCGCTGGCGGTCGATGGCGTCGAGGATACCCCGCTCGGTGCGGGCGTCGACCGCGCTCAAGGGGTCGTCGAGGACCAGGATGCGCGGCTCGGAGACGAACGCGCGGGCCAGCGCGACCCGTTGCTTTTGCCCTCCCGAGAGCTGCACTCCGCGCTCACCGACCACCGTGTCGAAGCCGTCGGGCAGGGCCCGGACCTCGTCGAGGATGCGCGCCTCTCGCGCCGCCTCCCGGATGGTCTCGAGGCTCGACGCCGCGTCGGGGTCGTCGAGCACGTAGCCGATGTTTCGCCCGACGGTGGTCGAGAAGAGGAACGGCGTCTGCTGGGCGTAGCCGATGGTGCCGCGCACCACCGACAGCGGCAGCTCGCAGATGTCCACGCCGTCGAGGAACACCGTGCCGGGGGGAGTCGGTTGGAGGCGGGGGAGGAGCACGGCGAGCGTGGATTTCCCCGAGCC
This sequence comes from Polyangiaceae bacterium, assembly GCA_035063585.1. Lineage (GTDB taxonomy): Bacteria > Myxococcota_A > Polyangia > Polyangiales > Polyangiaceae > JAPSGB01. Next base: position 16,165 of record JAPSGB010000050.1, on the reverse strand, counting down.
GGTGGGGCCGACCACCGCGAGCGAGCCGCCCGGCGGCAGCTCGAGGTCGACCTGGTCGAGCACCTTTCGCTCGCCATGGAAGAAGGAGAGCCCGCGGACCTCGAGTCGCCCGGTGAGCGTCGCGGGCGCCGGGAGCGGACCGTCGACGATGTCCGGCGGCGCGTCGAAGAGCTCCTTCAACCGCGCGTAGGAGGCGCGGCCGCGCTGCACCATCGCCACCAGGAAGCCGAGCGCGATGAGCGGCCAAGTGAGCCGCGCGAGCGCGCGGTAGAAAGCCAGGAAACCGCCCTCGGTGAGCTCGCCGTCGAGCATCAGGTAGCCGCCGTACCAGAACACCACCAGGATCCCGAGCGCGCTGATCGCCTGCATCACCGGCCCCATGGAGCCCCGGAGCCGAGCGAGCGCGAGGCTCTTGTCGAGATAGCGCTGGTTGACGCGCTCGAACGCTCCGAGCTCGTCCGCCTCGAGCGCGAAGGAGCGGACCACACGCACCCCGGCGATGCTCGACTGGACGCGCGCGCTGAGCTCCCCGATGGCGTCCTGGTTGTCCCGAGTGCGAACGTACATCTGCTTCGAGAAGGTCCGCGTCACGAGCATGAGCAGCGGGAGCGGCGCGAGCGAGGCCAGGGTCAGCTTGACCGAGAGCCCGAGCGTCACGTAGAGGGCGCTCGGAAGCGCGAAGAGCGTGTTGACCGTGTTCAGCACCCCGAAGCCGAGCAGGAGGCGCACCTGGGTGAGATCATTGGTGGCGCGGCTCATGATTTCGCCCACGCTCACGCGCCGATAAAACGAGGGGCCCAACCGCTGCAGATGCTGGAGCAGCGCCTTTCGGAGCTCGTACTCGCCGATCCGTCCCGCGTTGAACATCGCGAGCCGCGACAACACTCGGACCACGAACGCGGCGAGCGCGACCCCCACGAGGAGCGCGCCGAGCTCCATCGCGAGCGCGGTGCGGCCGGCGGTCGCCGCGTCGATGGCGATCCGCATTCGGGTGTCGAACCAGGCCTGAGCGTACTGGTATAGCCCGAGCAGCACCAAGCCCGCGAGGTAGCGCGGAGAGTGGCGGCGGACCTGAGCCCAGAGTCCGACCGGGATGTCGCTCTCGGGAGGGTCTTCGCGGTGGGACATACGAAAAGGGCAGGCTCGCTCGGGCGCGCGTCTACTTAGGGCAGCGGCTCGCGCCCCGCCAGCGTCACCACGCCGAGCACTCCGCGCTCGAGCGCCGCGCCGGGCGCCGGCCGCGCCGGACCAGCACCCGGGCCGGTCACACGACGACGTCGAGCATCTGAAGGCGAGTGAGGTGCGCCTCGAGCTGCCCGGCGAGCTCGTCGATGAGGGGGTCGAGATCCACGATGACGCGCTCCGGAGAGTTCTCCTCGACCTTGCCGCTCACGACCAGCTCGGTGTCGCCGAGCACGAGCACCGCGCTCCACTCGCCCCCCGCGCGAGGCCCGGGGTGCGGGGCGAGATGGAGCCATTCGTTCGATAGCGCGAGCACCTCGACCTCGGCGCCGTCATCGGCGCGCGCCCGAGCCGGCAGCGCGCGGGTCGGCTCGACCAGGTAATGCCCCTTCTTATTTTGCTCGATGAGGCTGTCGAGCTCCTCGAAGAGCGAGCCGTGCAGCGGCGTATCCTCGCTCTCGAGGAGCGCTTCGCGCATGCGCTTCATGGCCTTCTGGGTGGTGATGAGGTTCTCGCGCATCTCGTCGAGGCGGCGCTGGTCGCGCCGGAGCTTGTCGGCCACCAATCGCAACAGGTTGTGGTGGACCGGGAAGCCGATGTCGCCGTGCTCCTCGAAGAATTGCATCAGGCGCGCGATCTCGAGCTCGAGCACCACGCAGCCGGGGCCAGCGACCGCGGTCATGGTGCGCGGCATCCCGACCAGCGCGGCGAGCTCGCCGACCGGCGCGGGCGGGCGGAGGCGGATCTGGACCCCGCCGCCGTCACCGAGCTCGAGCTCCCCCTCGACGAGCACGTGGAACCGCTCCGGGATCTCTCCCGCCGAGAAGAGCTGCTCGCCCTCGGCCAGGGCGCGGCGCTCGAGCACCGCGCAGAGCTCCGCGAGGTGGGCGTCGGTGACGCCCTCGAAGAGCGGGATCCGGGCGAGCCCGGCGGGGAGATCGACCATCTAGTCCTCCTGGAGAGAGAGCCGGCGCGCGCCGGGGGCACGCATGGTAGCCCGGTCCCAGCCCTCAGAACAGCCCGATGCTGAAGTGGAACGCGCCGAGGTCCTCCCAGTAGCGCTGGTTCTTTCGGGCCGGGAAGACGTCGTCGAGCACGCGCTCGAGGTTGAAGCCGTAGTCGAAGGCGAGCGGGCCGATGGGGGTGCCGATGCGGAGCCCGCTCCCGAGCGCGTAGCGCAGGCGGAACGGATCGATCTTCGAAGGGTCTTGCCAGAGGTTTCCGGTGTCGAGGAAGAGCGCGGTCGAGACCGCGGAGGTGAGCGGCACCCGCAGCTCGAGCCGCGGATTGATGAAGACGTCCCCGCCGCGGATCACGATCTCGTTCACCGTGAGGGGCGCGGCGGGATCGGTCGGGTGGAGGAGCTCTTCGGCTACGTCCTCGGGGATGAGCGAGTCCTGCAGGAACCCGCGGAGGGAGTCGACGCCGCCGAGGAAGAACAGCCGGTCGGGGTAGGTGAGCGAACACTGACCGAGCCCGAGCGTCGCGTCCGGATCGCGGCAGGACTTCAAGAGCTGCCGGTTATATCCGGTGCGGAAGCTCACCGCGAGCGCGAGGCCCTTCTCGCTCAGCCGGACGTAGCCGCCCGCGCGGCCCGTGAAGCGGAGAAACTCGCTGGTCGCCGCGCCGAAGGGGTTGTTCGGATCGGTGGCGATGACCCGCGTCTCGCCGACCGGATCGGCGTGGACGTGCTCGACACCCGCCGCGAGCAGGGTCCCCCGGGTAGCGCCGAACGGGTTGTCGCGGCGATCCCAGATGAAGCCCGCGCCCTCCGCTATCGCGAAGGTCGTGCCTTGAGGGACGCGAAAGACGTTCCGAAGGCTCGGGTTGTCGCGCACGAACTGGGTGAGCGCGGATTTCTCGGTGTCGCCGAAGATGGTCGCGTCGTTACGTTCGAGCGTCCCCCCGATCTGAGCGGAGAACTGCCGCGTCGGCCGGTAGATCATGGTGACGATGCCGGCGTCCTTGGTGAGGCCGTAGTCGCGCGCATTGTCGCGGACGTCGACCCCCTCGAGGCTCAAACGAAATAGCGGGCCTAGCCCGACGTTCGGGAACTCGAGCTGCAACGTGTTGCGGCGTTCGAGCCGCTCGCCGGTATCGAGGGCCTCGTATTTCTGCCGCACGTCGCCCTCCAGGATGAAGGCGTTCGGCAAGTACCCGAGCTGACTCCTCAAGGTGAGCGCGATGGCGTTGCCGCCGAGGTTCCGGTGGCCGTACTCGAAGCTGATGCGGACGCCCTCACCGGTGCTGAAGCCGGGTCGGATGTCGAGGTACTGGGGCAGGCGCTCCTGCACCGTGATGACGACCTCCTTCTCCCGTGCCGGCACGTAGGGGTCCTCGAAGCCGACCGTGACGCTCGAGAACACACCGAGCGTGGCCAGCCGCTCCTCGGTCTTGCGGACGTCGCTCCGCCGGTAGGGCGCGCCGACCTCGAGCGCCACTCGACTGCGGATCAGGCTCTCGCTGGTGCGTCGCGCGCCGCGAACGATGATCCGGCTCACCATCACCCGCTCTCGCTCGCTCACGGTGAAGCGAGCCCGGGCGCGGGTGCGGTCGGGAGAGAAATCGAGGCTCGCGTCGACCTCGGCGAACGCGAAGCCGCGCTCGGCGTAGGCGTCGAGCACCCGACGGCGAGCGTTATCGAGCTCGACCTGCGAGGCCGGGGCGCCGAGCTCGATGTCGGCGACCTCCTCGAGCTCTTGCTCGAACAGGGCCTGGTTGCCCTCGAACGCGACGTCGTAGAGGAGCGTGCGCGGCCCGAGCTTGATCGGGATGTGGAGCACCACGTTGGGCTCGCACCGCACCCCCTTCACCGGATCGGGTACGCAAGCGCGGGTCGCGTCGGGCGGCGGCTCGTCGAGGGGCAAGCCGAGCTCGTCGTAGCGGCAGGTCGTCGGCGGGCGAATCTGCGGCCCCACCGGCTCGCAGCGCCCGGGCTGCGAGCGGAGCGCGCAGCGGCGGCGCAGGAGCTGCGCCGGCCCGACCGTGGCGGAGAGGTAGCCCTCCGAGCGATAGAGATCCTGCAGGTGCTTCATCGCGCGGTCGTAGACGTCCGCGACATAGGTCTTCCAGGGGCTCAGCTCGAACGGCGCGACACGCGAGCCGGTGGTTCCGGTCGGGCCGAGCGTCTCGTCGACCACGCGAGGATCGACCGGCGACAGGATGTCCGCGCCCGGGAGCTCCTCGGAGAGGAAGCTGTCGATTTCGCTCCCTACCTCCGACGGCGCACGCTCGCCGGTGAGGCACGGGTACTCGCGACGGGTCACCCGGACCGGCGCATGCTCGCGGATCGTGAAGACGAGATCGTGGATGGGCGCCTCCGGCGCGCCCAGCTCGCGAGCCATGATCTCGACGTCGAGGAAGCCGCGCTTGGCGTAGAAATCACGCAAGCGGCCCGTGAGCGCCGCAGGCGCGCGGTCATCACGCTGGGCGAGCTCGAGGGCGGGCTCGAGCTGGGACGCGTCGAAGTGGCGGTTGCCCTCGAAGCGGACCCGGATGAGCGGCCCGGCACGCACCGTGACCACCAGCCGCGCGCCGGAGGCCGCGGGCTCGACGCGGTGTTCGACGGTCGCGCGATGGAACCCGTTCGTCTCGAGGGCGCGCTCGAGCTCGCGATCGGCGGCGTCGAGCTGGTCCTGGTCGGCGCGATCACCAATCGACGGATGGTAGCCGTCGAGCGCGTGTGTGAGCTCGGGGCGCGGTGGATAGGGAGACACCGCGAAGGTGCGCTTCACGATCTCGAGCGGTGGGCCGGCGCGGACGTCGAGCACCAGCACGACGCCCATCGGATCATCGGTGTCGATGGTGTCCGCGCCCACCGTGGCCGAGGGAAACCCGTGGCGGACGAGGTAGCGGCGCACTCGCTCGGCGATGCGGCGGAGCTCGGGCGCGGTCACCTCGCCCCCCTCACGAACCGCCGCCGCGCGGAGCGTGTCGTCGGCGTCGAGCTCGGCGCCGCTCAGGCGCACGCTGGCGATGATGCGCCGCGGCAGGACCTCGAACCTCAGCGCGACGCCGTCAGCCTCGGCCTCGGCGCTCGCCGACACGCTCGCGTAGCGGCCGCTGTCGGTGAGCTCGCGCATGGCCCGGTGCACGAGCTCGAGGCCGAGCACGTCGCCGGCGCGCGCGCGCGTCAGCGTCACCGGCGCGCTCCAGCGCTCGCCCACGGTGATCACCTCGACCCGGGTCACCCGGCGGCCGGCGAGCGCGCCGAGCGCGGGCGGGCTCCCGAGACTCGGCAGCGTGGGCGACGACTCCGGGGACTGCGCGCGGGCCCGCGTCGCGCCCGCCATGAGCGCGACGATGCAACCGAGCGTCGCGAGCGCTCGGGCTTGGAATCGAGTGCTCTTGCGGCGCGACACCGTCGTCTGGCTCGTACCCTGACGCGGCCCGCCGAGGCAACTCGGGACCGGCGCGCTTTGCGCCAGAAACGGGCGCGAGCACGGGTTCGGGTCTACTATCTTTCCGCCGATGGGCGCAAAGATCCAGGCTTCCGGGCGGGGAACCCCCCGCAAGCGCCGGCTTCGGCGCGCGCTCCTCAGCGTCCTCGTGGGCGGCCCCGTGCTCCTCATCGGGCTCTTCGTGGCCGCGAACCGCATCCCGTGGGTCGGGCCGCTGCTCGCCGACACGGCGCGCGCGCTGCTTGGCACGGAGGCGGTCGCGAAGCTCGAGGACGCGAGCTACGCCGCGCAGGACCGCTGGAACCGCTTCTGGCGCAAGGACGAGAAGCCTCGAGCTCACTGGAGCGTCCCCGAGCCAGCGCCCTCGGCGTCCGCCGCCGGAGCGGCGACCGCGAAAGCCGACGACGCGCCGGCCCTGCCGCCCTTCCGCCCGCGTGACGTCGGGCCGGCGCTGAAGTCCTGGTCGGCGCCCGGTGATGGGCTCTGGGTGCCGCTCGCGGACGCGCGGCACCCGGAGGACTCGCCGCGACTCTATAAGACGCTCCTGCATCCCGACCGAAACCGCTCCTGGGCCGAGGTCTTCGTGGTCGCCGTCGATCTCCGCCGAACGGACCTCGAGATGATGCCCGGCACCCGCGAGCCGAAGGGGGAGACGCCGGAGTCGACCAAGCTCGAGCGGCCGGGTCGCATCCCCGCATCGGCCGAGCCACGCCTGCTCGCGGCCTTCAACGGCGGCTGGAAGACCGAGCACGGCCACTACGGCATGGGCGTGGGCGGGATCACCCTCATCCCACCGCGCAAGACGAGCTGCACGGTCGCGCGGACCCGAGACGGGCGCGTCCGCATCGCGAGCTGGGACGCGCTCGCCGACTCGAAGGACGACCTCGCCTGGTGGCGGCAGACGCCGCGCTGCATGTACGAGAACGGCACCATGCACGCCCTCTTGAACCAGCAGGAGACGGCCGCCTGGGGCGCGACGGTGGACGGCGACACGATCATCCGGCGCTCGGCCATCGGCATCGACGCAGCCGGCGAGACGCTCTTCGTCTCGATCACCAACCACACCACCGCGCGCGCGCTCGCCGACGCGATGCATTTTGCCGGCGCAAGCACGGTGGCGCAGCTCGACGTGAACTGGTCGTTCCCGAAGTTCGTGGTCTACGAGCCGAACGCCGAGGGCGTGCTCGAGGCGACGCCGCTCGCCGAGGGCTTCGAGTTCGACAAGGGCGAGTACCTGCGCCGCGCGTCGGTGCGCGATTTCTTCTTCATCACGCGGAAGCCGGACGGCGAGGCTGCGAAGCCCACCCCAAAGTCGCCGGAGGTCGTGGGCTCGGCGGGTGTGCCGGCGAACGAGCCGGCGCCCACGCCGTCGCCCGGCTGAGGCGGAGCGTTGCCGGAGCTCCCCGAGGTCGAGGTCACGCGGCGGCGGCTCACGCCGGCGCTGCTCGGTCGTACCATCGTGCGCGTCACGACCTCGCGACCGAGCGGCTGCTTCCTGACGCCGCCCCGGGTGCTCGCGGCGCGCCTCACCGGGCGGCGCGTCACCGCGCTCGCCCGCCACGGAAAGTATCTGCTGCTCGACCTCGACGACGGGAGTCGGCTGATGCTGCACCTCGGTATGACCGGGCAGCTCGTGACGGCCGACGCGAAGAGCGCGCGGCTCACGCGGGCGGCGCTCCCGGACGATTCCGCGCCGGGCCGACCTGCTCCCTTCACCCCCGATCGTCACACGCACCTCCGCCTCGAGCTCGACGGTCCGGGGCCGGCGGTGTTCTTCCGCGACGCGCGGAGGTTCGGGCGCGTGCGCTGGCTCGCGGCGGGCGAGCGCGAGCCACGGCTCGAGCGGCTCGGCCCCGACGCGCTCGCGCTCGACGACGCGCTCCTCTTCGCGAAGACGCGCGGGCGCCGGGTCGCGATGAAGTCGCTGCTCCTCGATCAGGCGGTGCTCGCCGGGGTCGGCAACATCTACGCGGACGAGGCGCTCTTCCTCGCCGGCGTGCGCCCGACCCGGCGCGCCGGGCGGCTGACTCGCGCCGAGGCGGGCGCGCTCACCCGAGCGATTCGCGAGGTGCTGGCTCGCGCCATCGACGCGGGCGGCTCGAGCATCAGCGACTACGTGCAGCCCGACGGCGCGGACGGCGCCTACCAGCTCGAGCGTCGGGTCTACGCGCGCGGCGGCGAGCCCTGCGAGCGCTGCGGCGCGACCCTCCGCCAGCTCGTCCTGAACGCCCGCTCGTCGTGCTTCTGCCCGCGCTGCCAGCGGTAGTAGGCTCCTTGGCGATGACGCAAGACGAAGCCAAGCGCCGGGCGGCCGAGGCCGCGCTCGCGCTCCTCCCGGAGGCCGGCACCATCGGGCTCGGCTCGGGCTCGACCGCCAAGCTCTTCGTCGACCTGGTCGGCGAGCTCGTGAAGCGCGGTCGGCGGCTGGTCGGCGTGCCCACCAGCGAGGCGACCCGCGCGCAGGCGGCGGCGCTCGGCATCGAGCTCTCCGACGAAGCGGGCCCGTGGGACATCGACGTCACGGTGGACGGCGCCGACGAGGTGAGCCGCGCGCTCGATCTCGTGAAGGGCGGCGGCGGCTGCCACGCCCGCGAGAAGCTCGTGAACGTCGCGTCGCGCGTGAACGTCATCATCGTCGACGAGAGCAAGCTGTCCGCGCGCCTCGGCGAGCGCTGGCCAGTGCCGGTCGAGGTGCTCGCCTTCGCGCACCGCGGGACCGCGCGGCGACTCGAGGCGTTCGGCCGCGTCACGCTGCGCCTGCGCGACGGCGCGCCGTGGATGACCGACGCGGGCAACTACCTCTACGACGTGCACGCGGGGCCGCTCGACGACCCGGCCGCGCTCGACCGAGCCCTCCACGCGGTGCCGGGCGTGGTCGAGACCGGCCTCTTCATCGGCCGCGCCGACCGCGTGATCGTGGCGGGGGAGTCGGGGCTCCGGGAGCTTACCCGCGGCTGACCGGAGGGGGGGTCGGTTCGGCGCGAGCTCGGCCTGCGAGCCCGGCGGATCGGAGCTACACTCGGGCCGTGATCGCCCGGACACTCTCCAAGGGCGCGGCCGGGGCAGCAGCGCTCCTGTCGTTGGCGCTCGGCAGCAGCGCGGGGGCCGAGCCGCAGGCGCGCCCAGCGCCTCCGCGCGGGCCGGCCAGCGCTTCGAGCGGCTCGCCCGACGCCGCCGCGCGCGAGGACGCGGCGGCGCTCGAGCGCGCGCGCCAAGGCGTGGTCCTCCTCGAGCGCAAGGGGCGGATCCTCGGTCTCGGCACCGTGCTCGCGAAGGACGGACGCATCCTCACCGCGCTCTCACCGCTCAGCAGCGGCAAGGAACTCGACGCGCGCTTCGCCGACGGCAGCGTCGTCCGCGTCCAGCTCGCGCACAGCGATCCCGCGTGGGATCTGGCGCTGCTCGTCCCCGAGAGCGGCCGCTGGGCGGCGGGCCTCGCGGCCGCGCGGGCTCCGGTCGCGGAGACCGGCTCGACGCTCCGAAGCTTCAGCCTGGCCGGCCGAAACAAGCTGGCGCTCTCGCGCGTCGCGGTGAAGGGCCAGAGCACCCTGCGCGGAGGGAGCGGCGAGCTCGCGCCGGGCGCGCTCGAGCTCGCGCGCCGACTCCAGCCGACCGAGCTCGGCGGACCCATCATCGACGACGCGGGTGCGGTGGTGGCGGTGCTCGCCAAGGCGTGCGCGACGGGCACAAAGGGCGCGACGGCGCCATGCGCGCGAGCTGCGTACGGCGTGCCGGTGAGCACCGTGAAGGCGTTCCTCCGCACGGTGCCCGCGAGCGCGGCGATGCCGGCGCCGTGGCTCGGGGTCCAGGGCGTCGCCGACGCGGGCGGCCCCGCGCGGGGCGTGCGCGTGCTCGTCGTGCCCCCCGAGAGCCAGGCCGCCGGCGCCGGGCTCCGCGGCGGCGCGGACCCGAGCGGGTCGGACGTGATCATCGCGGTGGACGATCTCCCCGTCGCGTCGCCCGAAGAGCTCGCCGCGCGCATCGGCGCCCACGGCGTGGGCGACCGCGTCGAGCTCCTCGTGTTCGGCGGCGACAAGTTTCGCCGCGTGACGGTCACGCTCACGAGCGGGCCCGGCGCGGCGCCGCCGAAGCGCGCGAACCCGCCCGCTCCGAGCCCTCCCATCCGTCGGCCGCTGCCCATCGACGACCCCGGTTACTAGGAGCTGCGGGGGCCGACCTCGGGCAGAAATCGGGAATTTCCCGGCCTCGCGACGACTGGCGTTGACAGGCGGACGCCCTAAAGGGGAGGATATTCCCGAATCATTTGGTGAATTTCACCAAACGTCTAGACTGACCACCGGTGAGCGGCCCCAGATGTCCTCAACCTTCGCGACGCCCGCGGGCGTCGTCGCCAAAGTCGGGATGAGCGCGTGAGCGGTCCGCTGCGTATCGAGGTCGCTGGGCAGACGGACGTCGGCCGCAAGCGCAACCACAACGAGGACAACTTCGCGATCCTCGCGGAGTACGGCCTGTATGTGGTCGCCGACGGCATGGGCGGTCACGCCTCGGGCGAGGTCGCGTCCAAGATGGCGGTCGACACGCTGCAAGAGTTCTTCGCGGCGACCGCCGACGATCCCGAGCGCACCTGGCCCTACAAGATGGACCGGAGCAAGGGCTACGAGGAGAACCGGCTCATCACCGGCATCAAGCTCTGCAACCTCCGCATCTACGAGCAGGCTCAGCGAAACTCCAAGCAGCGTGGCATGGGCACCACCCTGGTGGCGCTCTTCGCGGTGGAAGACGGCGTCTACGTCGCGCACGTCGGCGACAGCCGCGTCTACCGCGTCCGCAACGAGAAGATCGAGCAGCTTACCGAGGATCACTCGCTGCTCAACGACTACAAGAAGATGAAGAAGCTCACCGAGGAGGAGATCGCGGCCTTTCCGCACAAGAACGTGATCGTCCGCGCGCTCGGCATGAAAGACACGGTCAAGGTGGACACCCGCTTCGAGGCGCCGCGCGCAGGCGACACGGTGCTGCTCTGCAGCGACGGCCTCAGCGGCCCGGTGACCGATGAAAAGATCCTCGAGATCGTGCTGACCGCGCCCGATCTGCCGAGCGCCGCGAACCGCCTCATCGAGGCGGCCAACGAGAACGGCGGCCCCGACAACGTCACCTGCGTGCTCGCCCGCTGGATCGAGTAGCCCGAGAGGTGCCGGTCCGTCGCGGCCGGCGTCGCGGCCGCCCATGCGGCTCTCACCGAATGGTTTACTGAGCTAATTACTATCGACGAATCACTAAATAGAATCGTTTAGTGTTTCGGAGGGAGCACGTGCACCGGGGCGGGCGTCACGGGCGCCTCCACGGGCTCGCCCGAGGTCGGCGTGAGCACCGCATAGACGACCAGCACGATCGTCAGCATGAGCAGGCTGGTGAGGAGATACGTCGCGATGGGCGGGTGGCGCGCCGTGCTCCAGCGATCGGCGTAGAACTTCCCGCCGCTCCGCTCGCGCAGGCGCTGCTGCACGCCGCGCAGGAGCTCGCCGCCCGGCGCCGGCTCACCGCCGCCGAGCGCGCCGCGGAGCAACTCGCGCAGCTCCTCGCTCTCCTCGCCATCGGGAACCAGCGGCTCTTCACGATCATCGCTCATGCGATTTTCTCCCCGAGCGCGCGCTCGACCAGCGCCTTCAGCATGCCGCGCGCGCGATGGATGCGGCTCTTGACGGTGCCCTCGGCCAGGCCGGTCACCTCCATGATTTCCTCGTAGCTCAGGTCCTCGACGTCACGCAGGATGAGCACCTCGCGAAAGTCCGGCTCGAGCTCGGCGATGCACACCTGCACGATGCGCTCGACCTGGTGTCCCTCGGCGAGATGATCGGGTCGCGCGACGTCGCTCGCGGTGACTCCCTTGGCGGCGGTGAGCGCCGCGCGTTCGGCGACCGGTTCGAGCTCGTCCTGCGCGTCGGTGTGGCGGCGCGAGAGGTACTTCACGCGGTTCTTGCAGAGGTTCACGGCAATTCGATAAATCCAGGTGCTGAGCTTCGAGTCACCGCGAAACTGCCCGATCGCCTTGAAGACCTGGACGAACACCTCTTGCGCCATGTCCTCGGCCTCGTCGCGCCGCCCGACCATGCGAAACACGAGGCGAAAGACCCGACTCTGATAGGCCTCGACCAGCTCATTGAAGGCGCGCTCGTCGTGCGCCCGAAGCCGCTCGATGAAGCGGGACTCGCTCTTGTCGTCGCTCTCAGGCACGTCCCACCAGCTACCCATGACACCGTAGATCGGAAGCGGGGTGGCGTCGCGCTCTCCGCGCGCAGGCGCTCGAGCCGCAGGAGACGCGGGTGCCGGGCCGGGCGGGTGGGCCACCCCCCGAGCGACACTGCGGACCCCGCGGAGGTTCCCGGGAAACCGCTCGCCGGCCCGGCGCGGGCTCCCGGGCGAACGCGCGTTGTCTGGAGCGGAGGGCGACGCTAAGCTCCGCCCCCACTCCGGCGTCGTCTAAAGGCAGGACAAGGGACTTTGAATCCCTGAATCATGGTTCGAATCCATGCGCCGGAACCAGGGTCGTCGCGGCGCGCGCGCGACGCCGGCCGCGACGGACCGACACCCTCACTCAGCAGCGCTCGGCGAGCACGCGGGCCGCGACGTGCTCGGCCTGTCGGACGCAGTCGGGGATGCCCACGCCGTCGTACGGGGCGCCCGCGAGATAGAGGCCCGGCACGAGCGCGGTGCGCTCGGTGATGCGCGCGAGCCGCGCGAGGTGCCCAACCACCGGCTGCGGGTTCGAGTCCTCGTAGCGAAAGACCCGAGTGAAGAGCGGCGCGCCGATGGGGCCCATGAGCCGCTCGAGCTCATCTTTCGCGACCCGGGCGAGCTCGTCGTCGCTGGTCTCCTTCACGTCGAGCGAGCCGCGCGCCGGGGCGCCGCCCACGAACGCGCGGAGCAGCGCGTGACTCTCGGGCGCGCGCCCCTCCCACTTGCTGCTCACCCAGGTGGCCGCGAGGATGCGCGCCTCGCCGGGCGGCACGATGAACCCGACGCCATCGAGCGGGTGCGACACCGCGTGGCGGCGCAGGGCGAAGAACACGGTCGCCGTCGAGACGTAGGGGATCGCGGAGAGCTCGCTCGCGAGCGAGGCGTCGTCGAGGAGCCGCGCGGCCACGTGGGCCGGGGCCGCGATGACGATCGCGTCCGCATCGAGGCGCTCGCCACCCTCGAGCTCGACGCGAAAGCGCGCGCCCTCGCGCGTCACGCGGCGCGCGGCCGCGCCGGTCCGCGCGGCTCCCGGCGGCAACGCTGTCGCGAGCTCGTCGATGAGCGAGCCCATCCCGCCGCGGAGCGATTGAAACGGGCTCGGCGCCAGCTCCGCCTCGCGGTGGAGCCAGCGTAGGAAATCGCGCGCGCCCCGGAGCCCGCCGCCCGGCGGCGGCGCGCCCGCCCGCGCGCGCTGCGCGGCGAAGAGGCCGCGCACCAGGCTGCCGTGCTCGCGTTCGAGCTCGGCGAGCTGCGGGAAGGTGGCGCGCACGCTGAGCTCGGCGATGTCGCCGGCGTAGATCCCGCCGAGGAGCGGCGCGGCGAGCCGCGCGGCCGCCTCGTGGCCGAAGCGCCGGGTGATGAAGCGCTCGATCGATTCGTCTTCCTCGGGCTCGCCGCGGCGCAGCACGTCACCGAGCATCCGGAGCTTGCCGGCCGGAGAGAGCAGCGGAGTGACGAGCATCGGCCAGAGCCGCGTGGGCACCGCGAGCGCCATGCCGCCCGGCATGCGCTCGAGCCGCCCGCGGCTTACGACATACACCGCGCGCGCCTCCTCGCGAGGCGTCACGAGATCCGTCTCGAGGCCGAGCTCACGGCAGAGCTTCACGGCCTCGGGCTTGGTGCGGAGGAAGGAGTCCGGGCCGCCGTCGAGCAGAAAGCCGTCGCGGCGCTCGGTGACGATGTTGCCGCCGAGCCGCGCGCGCCGCTCGAGGACCGCCACCTCGACGTCTGACCGCGCGCGACGGATGCGGTACGCGGCGGTGAGCCCGGTGACGCCGCCGCCGATGACGAGCACGCGTCGTCGCGCGCCGCTCGTCATCGAGCGCCGAGCTCGTGGACGAGCTCCACGACGTACTTCACGGCGTCCGGCGAGGTCTCGGGGAGGATGCCGTGGCCGAGGTTGAAGATATGGCCGGCGCGCCCGCCGGCCTCGTCGAGGATGTGCTTCACGCGGCGGGCGAGGAGCTCGCGCGGCGCGCCGAGCAGGAGCGGATCGAGGTTGCCCTGGACCGCGACGTCAGGGCCGAGCCGCTCCCAGGCTTGGCCGAGCGGGGTCCGCCAGTCGACGCCGATCACGGTCCCGCCCGCGGCCCGCTGGAGCTCGAGGAGCGAGCCGGTGCCGGTGCCGAAGTGAATCACCGGGGCGCCGAGCGCCGGCAGCTCGGCGAGCACATGCTCGACGTGCGGCTGCACGAACTCGGCGTAGTCGAGCGGGGAGAGCTGCCCGACCCAGGAGTCGAAGAGCTGCACGGCCTGAGCGCCGGCGGCGAGCTGCGCGCGGAGATAGCGGCGGACGACCTCGGCGAGCTTGCTCATGAGCGCGTGCCACGTCTCGGGCTCGCCGTACATGAGCCGCTTGGTGAGCGCGAAGTTCGTGCTCTTGCCGCCCTCGACGAGGTAGCTCGCGAGGGTGAACGGCGCGCCCGCGAACCCGATGAGCGGCGTCTTGCCGTCGAGCTCGCGACGGACTAGCCGGATCGCCTCGAGCACATGGGCGAGCCCCTCCTCGGGCTCGAACGAGCGGAGGCGCTCGACGGCCGCGCGATCGCGCACCGGGTGGTGGATACGCGGCCCTTCGCCGGCCGCGAACTCGAAGGGCGCGCCCATCGGCTCGAGCGGCAAGAGGATGTCAGCGAAGAGGATGGCCGCGTCCACCCCGAACGCGCGCACCGGCTGGAGCGTGACCTCGGCGGCGAGCTCTGGCTGTTGGCAGATCTCGAGGAGCGTGTGCTTCGCGCGAATCGCGCGGTATTCTGCCATGTAACGCCCCGCCTGACGCATGAACCAGACGGGGGTCGTGTCGGCCGGCTCGCGGCGACACGCGCGGAGGAATCGATCCCACATGATGGAGGCGCCGGTTCCTTCAGGACCCGCTCGGGCGCTCGGCCTCGGAGACGGCGGTGTGCGGAGCCTTCTCGCCGTGGTTCTCGCGATCCTTCATTTCGTACTTCGACGGGCACTTGGCCATGATCTGATCGGCCTCGAAGCCACCGCCCTCGGTGAGCTTGCCCTCGGCGGTGACCTCGACGTCCATCCCCGGCATGTCTCGGAAGGTGTCCGGCACCACGCACTGCGCGTAGCGGACGTCGAGCACGGCGCCGTTCTTGCTCATCTTGAAGCGGTACTCGCAGGGCTGGTCGCGATGCACGAGCGTGCCCTTCACGAGCACGCCGGTGACGCGCACCGCGCGGTCCTCGAGCCGCGAGCGCTCGGCGAGCAGCTCGTCGACGTTCTTCGAGTAGACGGCCGAGTCATTGAAGCTCGTGAGCACGAGCGTGAGGATCCCGCCTCCCATCACCAGCAGCGCGGCGAGGAGCGCGAGGTTCCGCTTGGGGGCTGGGGGTCGGGGCGGCGCGGTCACCGCGACGGGCACCGGATGCCCGGACTCGATGGCGTCTACCGCCTCGGCCAGCTCATCGTCGAGTCGACTCATGTCGCCCGTCATCCTAGTGCCCGACCGGCGGGCGGTCCACCTCGGGACCGGACTCCGCGCGGGCGCGGGCGAGCAGCCGGCGGATCCCCGGGCGCTTGCGGTAGCCAAATCGCCCGGCGACGCCCGCGAGGAGCCCGCCGCTCGCGGTCAGGACGATCAAGGTCGCCACCGAGAGGCTGAAGGGCTGGAGCGCACCGCCCACCGTGGCGACCAGCCACGCCGTCGTGGCGGCGAGCACGCCGCCGAGAGCCGCGTCGAGGGCCCGCGCGCGAACCCCGTAGCGCCCGACCAGCGCGCCGCCGGCCAAGCACGCCAGGACGTACGCGAGCACGACCGGCCCGAGCACGCTCGCGGCGAGCGCCACGCGGTGACCGGGTGACGCGCGCTCGGTGAAGCGCGCCACGGCCTCCGGATCCTGGATGTTCACGAGCGGGCCCGACAGCACCGTCACGACCCACTCGGAGATGATGGCGAGCGGGATCCAGAGGCTGAAGATCAGCGCGCCTCCGATGAAGGCCCAGTGCCAGCGTGGGCGCGAGGCGGCGGCCTCCTCCTCGGGAGAGCTGAACTGGACGATGGGGAGGCGGCGAACCATCGGCGGGCTGCGAACCCTGCGCGCTGCCCCCGCGGCGCGCAACCGAGCGACGCGCGGGCCGATTGGGTGTAGCATTTGCGCCCGGCACCGATGTCCCGAGCCCTGCTCACTCTCTCCCTCGCGAGCGCGCTCGCTCTCGCCACGAGCCGCGGGGCGGCGCAGCCGAGCATCCCGCCCGCACCGCCCGCCGAGCCGCCGCCACCCGCGGCTCCGCCACCCGCGCCGCCGGCCGAGCCGCCCCCGCCCACGGCTCCCCCGCCCACGGCTCCCCCGCCCACGGCTCCCCCGCCCACGGCTCCCCCGCCCACGGCTCCCCCGCCCACGGCTCCCCCGCCCTACCAGCCGCTCTACGGTCCC
>JAPSGB010000049.1:0-32859 GCA_035063585.1 Polyangiaceae bacterium | reverse complement strand
GCGCCCGCCTGCCCCGCCGTGCCGCCCGCGCCGGAGCCCGCGTGGCCCGCCGCGCCGCCCGCGCCGGAGCCCGCGTGGCCCGCCGCGCCGCCCGCGCCGGAGCCCGCGTGGCCCGCCGCGCCGCCCGCGCCGGAGCCCGCGTGGCCCGAGGCTCCCGCGCTGCCCGAGTCGGCGCCGGCGCCGCCCGCGGGCGCTCCGGAGCCGCTCGAATCGCTCGACTGACACGCGGGCGCGGCGAGCGCGAGGAGCCCGCCGAGCGCCGCGGTGAAGAGCGCGCGGCTCGGCGCGAGCGCCGCCGAGCGCGCGGCGGGCGCGCGCGAGTCGCGCTCAACCAGGGATGACGCAGCTGTATCCGCCACAGGTGTTGAGCCCCTTGCAGGTGTGCTCGGTGAGCGTCTGAGTGCTCGTGTCATAGGAGAAGCCCTTGCAGGTGTTGACCCCGCCGCAGTGGGGGTGAACCTCGACCTTGCCGTGTCGCTCGTCGCACTGTGCGGTGAACGTCGCGAGCGTCAGGTCGGGCACCACCTCGGACGAGGTGATCTCGCCGCCCGGCGTGTTCGACTCGGGGGTGCTCGCGCCGCAGGCGGAGACCGCGAGCCCGACCAGACCGGCCAGCGCCGCCGCGCCGAGCGCGCGGCTCGGGGCGCCCGCGGACGCTCTCGGGGATGCGTTCATGAGGCGCCCAGCATACCACGAGCACGGCGCGCCATGAGCCCTGTCATGTGCAGGGCGGCTCAGCCCGCGCGGGGCGGCGGCTCCGAGGCCGCGCGCGGCGAGGACGCCTCCCGCGCCGGCCGCGTCCCGATGGTCTCCTCGAGGACGCGCATGAACTGGCCATCGATGCGCCGGTAGTAGTGGCGGAGCGCCTCGATGGCGCGCTCCTCGTCGCCCACGGCGAGCGCAGAGAGGAACTCCTGGAGATGCCGCGGAAAGCTCGGATCGAGCACCCAGAGCGACGGGAAGCGATCGATCAGATCGCGATACGCCTCGAGGAAGGGGTTGGCGATCCAGCGGACCGCCACCGAGTGCCCCGCGTCGATGACGGCGTCCATCCAGCGCTGGAACCCGCGGGCGATCACCGTGGCGTCCCCGCCGTGAAAGGCGGTGATCACCAGATCGGTGATGTCTCGCACGCGCTCGAGATCGCTCTTGTCGGCGCGCTTGCAGGCGAGCCGCGCGGCGAACTCGATGACCAGGAGCCGCGCCGGCAGGATGTCCTCGAGGATGCGCGCGACCTCGAGCGGATCGGTCGTGCTCTCGAGAAACGGCGGCAAGAGCTCCATGGTGCCGGTCTCGCGGAAATCCGCGATGGTGACCCCCTGCCCGTGCCGCACCGTGACCAGCCGCGCCTGCTCGAGCTTTCGCACCGCCTCGCGGAGCGTGTTGCGGTTGGTGTGGAAGCGGTGCGCGAGCTCACGCTCACCCGGCAGCCGCTCGCCGGGCTGGAGCTCGCCGCGCAGGATGTGGCTGCGTAGCTCGCGAAAGATGGTCGAAGCGATGTTTGCGCCGAGCGCGGGCTCGTCCATGCCCCTTGATGGCGAATCTGGGCGACCAGCGCCATCGCGTTCTGGCAATGTGACCGTGAAATTACCGCCCGCCGGTCGACCAGTTTTGTATCTGTTCGTATTTGCTTGGTTTTGTTGTCCCGGCGCGGAACCGCGCAGGGCGCGTCACAGCCCGAGCGCGCCGCGAACGTACCCGACGAGCTCGTCTCCGCGCGCGCGCACCTCGGGCTCGAAGCGGACCGCCCACTCGCGCGCCAGCCGCTCGCCGGCCTCGTCGAGCGCGAGCCGCGGGCGCCCGACGAGCGCGCGCGCCAGGCGAAAGCCGACCAGCTCGGGCGAGCTCGCGGCGGCCTCGAGGCCGCGCGCGGCCAGGGTCGCGCGGAGCGCCGCGAAGCGCGCGCGCTCGAGCGCGCCGGGCCAGCCGATGAGCGCGCCGAGCGCGGCCTCGCGCGCCTCGTCGAGCGCGCCGAGGTAGGCGGCGCGCGCGCCCGCGTCGTCGGCGACCGCGGCGTCGAGCAGCATCTCGACCCCGACGTGCGCGATCGCCCGAGCGCTCCCGCGCCTGAGCCCGCGGTCCTCGAGCCACTCGAGCGCGCGGGTCGAGAGCTCGCGGAACGCAGGCGCGTCGTGGAAGACGGCGTCGGTGCGGTGGTGGAGCCGGATACCCTCGGTGATGCCCGAGTGCGCCGCGGGCGGTGGGCGCGCGAGGATCATGCCGGCGAAATCGGGCAGCATGGCCCCGAGCGCTAGGCCCGTGCCCGCGCCGTGCCAGGAGGCGACCGCAGCGTGCCCGAAGAAGTCCATGACTCGCGGCTCAGGATAGCGCGCCCAGGCCGCGGGGCTTCGCGCCGGGCCGGCCGGGCTCCGGGCGCGCGTCGGGGTGAGGCCCCGGGGGGCCCCCGGGGCCGGAGTGAGGCGAGGGCGCCCGGCCCGGCGCTCGAGGTGTGATAGATCCCGCGCGCCATGTTGATCGTGATGAGCGCCGCGGCGACCCCCGGAGACGTCTCGATGGTCTGCGACCGGATCCGTCAGCTCGGGTTCATCCCCAACGAGATCCCGGGCTCGACCCGGCTCGCGATCGGGATCACCGGCAACCGGGGCGGCCTCGATCCCGGGCTCTTCAATCGGATGCCGGGCGTGCTCGAGGCGGTGCCCATCAGCAAGCCGTACAAGCTGGTGAGCCGCGAGGCCAAGCCCGAGGACACCATCATCGAGCTCGGGACGACCCGCGTCGGCGGCGGCGCGCTCACCGTGATGGCGGGCCCGTGCTCGGTCGAGACGCGCGAGCAGGTGCTCGAGACCGCGCGGCTCGTGCGCGAGCAGGGCGCGACGCTGCTGCGCGGCGGCGCGTTCAAGCCGCGCACGAGCCCTTACGAATTCCAGGGGCTGCGCGAGGAGGGGCTGCAGATCCTCGCCGCCGCGCGCGAAGCGACCGGGATGCCGATCATCACCGAGGTGAAGGACACCGAGACGCTCCCGCTGGTGGCAAAGTACGCGGACGTCCTCCAGATCGGCGCGCGGAACATGCAGAATTTCTCGCTCCTCGAGGCGGTTGGGAACCTCGGCAAGCCGGTGATGCTGAAGCGCGGGCTCTCGAGCACCGTGAAAGAGTGGCTGATGGCCGCCGAGTACATCGTGTCGCGCGGCAACTACCAGGTGATGCTCTGCGAGCGCGGCATCCGCACCTTCGAGACGATGACCAGGAACACGCTCGACCTCGGCGTGGTGCCGCTGCTCAGAGCCATCACGCACCTGCCGGTCGTCGTCGATCCGTCCCACGGCACCGGCGTCGCGGCGGCGGTGACGCCGCTCGCGCGCGCGGCGGTCGCGACCGGTGTGGACGGCGTGATGGTCGAGGTGCATCCCGATCCCGCGAAGGCGCTGAGCGACGGGCCTCAGGCGCTCACCTTCGACATGTTCGGCGGCATGATGTCCGAGCTCCGGAAGGTCGCCGAGGCGCTCGGGCAACCCTTGGCACGCTTGTCGGGCTGAGCCGCTCGGTCGAGCATGGTGGAAGCGTCCAGCGTCGTGCGCGCAGTGCCCTGGGGCCCGCCGTGGACGGTCGAGGGCGTCATCGAGCTGCTCGAGCCGATGGTCGTCGAGCCGCGCCGCGAGCGCCTGCGCGCGGTCATCGCCGAGCGCGTCGAGAGCGTCACCGTGCTCATGGACGCGCCGCGCGATCCGCACAACGGCGCGGCGGTGCTCCGCTCGTGCGACGCGTTCGGCGTGCAGGACGTCCACGTGATCCCGAAGGAGGACGCATTCCCGGTGTCGAGCGGGGTCGCCAAGGGCACCGAGCGCTGGCTCGACGTCACCCTCCACCGCACCGCGGAGGATGCGCTTCGAGCCTTGAGGGCGCGAGCGTTCACGCTGGTCGCGACGCACCCTCGGGGCAAGCTCGTGCCCGGCGACCTCGCGCGCGTCCCGCGGCTCGCGCTGGTGCTCGGTAACGAGCACGACGGGATCGGCGCGGCGCTCACTCGCGCCGCCGACGAGAGCGTGCGGATCCCGATGCGCGGCTTCGTCGAGAGCCTGAACGTGAGCGTGGCCGGCGCGGTGCTCATCCACGCCGCGACCGCCGGGCGACCGGGCGACCTGCCCGAGCCGGAGCGGCGGCTGCTCTACGCGCGCGGGCTCCATCGCACGGTGGCACGCGCCGCCGAGGTGCTCGCGGCGAGCGCGCCGCGCTGAGGGCCGGCGCGCGGCCGAGGAAAATCACCCGAAAGGGCCGGCCGGCGCCCGGTCCGGCGCCGCACCAAGTGGTCCGGTGACACGAGCGGCCGGCTGTACTAGCTTCGCGCCGGCGATGGCGACCCAAGCGAGAGACACGGCCGTGCTCGGCCCCACCACCCGGGTGACCGGGCACGTCGGCGGCGAGGGCGCGCTCCGGATCGAAGGCAGCGTCCGCGGGGATGTCTCGGTGACCGGACCGGCGGAGATCGCCCGGGGCGGCGCCGTGGAAGGCGACGTCCACGCGGAGAGCCTCGAGATCGCCGGGACGCTCACCGGCGACGTCATCGCGACGGGCCCGGTCGCCGTCCGCGCGGGCGCCACGGTCGAAGGCGCGCTCAAGGGCTCGCGCGTCTCCATCGAGCCGGGCGCGACGGTCGCGGTGCGGCTCGACACCGAGTTCGAGCTCGAGCTCGGACCCGCGCGTCGGCGTCGCTGACGCGCGCGATTCTTCTTCTCGTTCGGGAGATTGACCATGGCAGGCACGGTGATTGGCGAGGGGCTGACGATCGAAGGCGAGATCACGAGCGAGGAAGAGCTCGTCATCCACGGGACGGTGCGCGGGCGGCTCGAGACCACCGACGCGGTCAGCGTCGCGAGCGGCGGGCTCGTCGAGGCCGACGTCGCCGCGGCGTCGCTCTCGGTCGGCGGGCACGTGACCGGCAACGTGACGGCGCGCGAGCGCGTCGACCTGCAGCCGGGCGGGCGCCTCATCGGCGACGTGAAGGCCGCGCGGCTCACCATTGCGGACGGCGCCTCGTTCAAGGGCAACGTCGACATGGACGTGTGAGCGAACCATGAGAGCGCGTTCGATCATCGGGCCGACCACGGTCATCCGCGGCAACCTGAGCGGCGACGGCGACGTCGAGATCCTCGGCCGCGTCGAGGGCGGCGTCACCTTCGCGGGCGACGTGACGCTCGGCGAGCACGCCGCCGTGCTCGGAGACATCGGCGGCGCCTCGCTGGTCATCGCCGGCGCAGTCCAGGGCGAGCTGCGCGGCGCGGAGAGCGTGACCCTCGAGAGCACCGCGCGCGTGATCGGGGACCTCACCGCGCCGCGCATCGGCATCGCCGACGGCGCGCTGGTGCGCGGGAACGTGCGGACCGACGGCGCCTCCTCGGGGGCCGCGCCGCGCGCGCGGAGCGCCGCCCGCGCCGAGCCGGCGCGCCGCGCGGAGCCCGCGCCGCCCCGGCAAATCCCGAGGGCCGAAGCGCGCCCGGCTCCCGCCAGGCCCGCAGCCAAGTCGACCGAGCCGAGGCCCGCACCCAAGGCGACCGAGCCGAGGCCCGCGGCCAAGGCGGCCGAGCCGAAGCCCGCGGCCAAGGCGGCCGAGCCGAAGCCCGCGGTCAAGCGCCAGCCGCCGCCCCCGGTGGTGCCGGCGCTCCGCCGCGGGACGCGCGTCAAGAAGAAGACGCGGAGCCGCTAGCGCATGCCGCCCTCCGAGAAGCTCGCGCGACTCGTCGAGCTGCTCCGCGAGCGCAGCTTCGAGCGGAGGCGCGTGATCCTCGCCTCCGGCCGGGAGAGTGATTTCTTCATCGACTGCAAGCAGACCGTGCTCACGGCCGAGGGGCACGCGCTCGTGGGCGAGCTCATGTTCGACGCGCTCGCGGAGCTCCCGGAGTGCGACGCGGTAGGCGGGGTCGAGCTCGGCGGCTGTCCGCTGGCGAGCGCGGTCTCCCTCGTGAGCCACCAGCGCGGGCGCGATCTGCCTGCCCTCTACGTCCGCAAGGCCCAAAAGGATCACGGCAGCAAGAAGCTCGTCGAGGGTGACAAGGCCCTCCGGCCCGGGCTCCGGGTGGCGCTCCTCGAGGACGTGGTGACCACCGGTGGCTCGAGCTTGCGCGCGGTGGAGGCGCTCCGAGCCGCCGGCGCCGAGGTGGTGGGGATCGTCGCGCTGGTCGATCGCCTGGAGGGCGGCGCCGAGACCATCCGCGCCGCCGGCCTGCCGCTCGTCACCCTGTCGAACCGCCGCGACTTCATGGAGTGATTGCCGGTCCGGCGCGGGACCGCTACCGTGAGGTCACCGTGCTCGCCCGCTCGACGATCCGGCTCCTCGCGTTCTCCCTCGCGACGGGCGCGCTGGTGTCGGCGCCGCGACCGGCTCGCGCCGCCGAGGAACGCGGCGGCGCCGCCGCGCCCGAGCCGACCCGCGAGGAGGTCGAGGCGTGGCTCGACGCGCGCGGGCTCCCCGCGGCGAGCGCGGAGCGGAGCGACGGCGATCCCGACGCGCCGCCACCGCTGCCACCGCGCCCTCACGGCTTCGTCGTGACCGGAGGAGTCGGCGCGCTGCAGCACCTCGGCCCGATGAAGCACGTCACGCCGCTCGCCCCGCTGTTCCACCTCGAGTTCGGCTGGGAGCCGGCGCGCTGGGTGATGCTGCTCGCCGAGTCGGATCTCTCGTTCGGCAACACCTCGTACGCCCGCCCACCACCGGAGCCGCGCGGCTACGTGCTCTACGGCTTCGGTGGCGGGTTGCGCTTCACCGTGAAGCCGACCGATCGCGTGGGGCTCTACGCGCAGGGCACCATCGGCGCGGCCGGGATCCCGAGCGACGTGCTGGTGACGTACGGCTATCGCGACTCGACGTCGCTCAGCCCGTACTTCGGCGGTGTGCTCGGCGTCGAGTGGTACCAGGTGTCTCCGCACACGGCGCTCGCGCTGTTCGGCGGCCTGCGCGACTATAGCGTGCTCCTCGATCGCACCGCCGCGAGCCAGCGCGCGCTCGCGGCGTACGGCGCGCTCGCGCTGAGGTACGTATTTTGAGCCTGCGCGCTCACGGCGCCGGCAAGAGCCGGCCGACCACGAACTTCAGGTAGCGGCCCTCGAGGTGCCCGGCGAAGACGGGGTGATCGACCGGCTGCCCCGCGTCATGGATGATCTGGAAGCGTCGCTTGGCGCGCCGCCCCGCCTCGGCGAGCGCCTCGCGAAACGCCTCGGGCGACACCTGCGCAGTGCAGCTCGCCGCCGCGTACAGCGCGCCCTCGCTGGTGACTCGCAGCCCGGCGGCGTTCACCCGCGTGTAGGCGCGAAGCGCCTGGCGGAGCTGGTCGCGGCTCCGGGCGAAGCTCGGCGGGTCGCAGATCACGAGGTCGTAGCGCTCCCGGCAGCCAGCGAGGTAATCGAACACGTCGGCCACCACGAACTCGTGGGAGTCGGGGTCGAGGCCGTTCAAGCGGAAATTCTCCCGCGCGTCCTCGGCGGCCGCTGGCGCCGAGTCGACGCTCGTCACCACGGTCGCGCCGCCGAGCGCCGCGTGGAGCGAGAAGGCGCCGCTATACGAGAAGAGGTTCAGCACGCGCCGCCCCGCAGAGAGCTCACCGACGGTGCGGCGATGGTCGCGATGGTCGAGGAAGAGGCCGGTCTTCTGCCCCTCGAAGAGGTTCGCGCGGAGCCGCACACCGTGCTCCTCGACCACCAGGTCGCGCGGCGGCGCGCGACCGCTCACCACCTCCACCCCGCTCTCGCGGCGCCGGAGCACGCCGCGAAGCGGCGTCGTCTCGCCCAGGGCCTCGATGACCCAACCCACGAGCGGCTCGACCGCGTCCGCGTAGGTGACGACCACCGCGAACGCGCCGTAGAGATCCACCACGATCCCCGGCAGCCCGTCACCCTCGCCGAAGAGCCAGCGGTACGCGCTGGTCCGCGCGGCGCGCACGCGCTCGCGGAGCTCCCAGGCGGCGCGGACGCGCGCTCGCACCCAGGCCGCATCGGGCGGCTGCCGCTCGCCGAGCACGCGGAGCGCGATGGGCGAGCGCTCGTCCCACAGCGCGAACCCGGTCCAGGCGCCGGCCCGCACGCGCACCACGCCGCCGGTCGGCGCGGCGAAGTCGCGCGGGACGTGATCCCGATAGACCCACGGGTGCCCGCTCGCGAGCGCTTTCTCGAGAAAGCGCGGCAGCTCGAGCTCGAACTGGGCCCGGCTCATCGCGGCCGGGCCAGCCGCCCGAGCGCGCGCTGCATCGCACCGAGGAGCGCGGACGGGTCCTTCTCGTCATAGAAGAAGCGGAACCGGTCTCGGCCGGCGTTGACCTCGGGGTCGAGCTTGCCCTCCGGGTCGAGGAAGAAGGTGCGCGGGATGTACTCGCCGTCGGGCGCGAAGCGAGAGCCGAGGCCGGGCTCACGGTCGGTATCGGCGCGCACCATGACGAAGCGCTTCGACTCGCTCACCACCCGCGGGTCATCGAACACCTTGGCGTAGTTGCGACAGTGCGGGCACCACGAGGTGTAGAGCACCAGGCACAGGGGCTTCTGCTCCGCGCGCGCCCGTTCGAGGCCGGCCTCGAACGGCTGCCAGGCGATCTGGGCGCTGTTCCAGCCGTGATCGTCCGCGGCCGGCGGAGCGGGCGCCGGCGCACCGAGCGGCGCGGGAGCGGGCCGGGCGGCGCGCGGCGCCGCAGTTTGCGCGGGCGCGTTCGCGGCGCGAGGTCCCGGCTCCGCGCGGACGCCCGGCGCAGGCTCGCCCGACTCGCATGCGATGGTGAGCGAGACCACGCTCGCGAAGGCCAAGACCAGGCGCGGCGGGACCACCTCGAGCATCGAGCGCGGATCCGAGCCGGGCGCGCTGCCGCTGTCAAGCGCGCGAACCCTCGCATCGCCCAGGTGACGGGCGCGGCGGAAGGTTGGTAGGATGGAGCGCATGAGGAGACGCCGGGGGCTCATTGGGGTCGCGATCTCGGTCGCAGTGTCGGCGCTCACCGCGACCGCGCTCGCTGATCTAGCACCCGGCCCCGGGCCCGCTCGGGATCCGTGTAACCTCTACGCTCACCCCGACAGGGATTGCCGGTATTGCGCCGCGTGGCACAGCGAGCCCGACAAATGTGCGCCGCTCGCGGACGAGGGCCTCGTGCGCGTCTGCCGCACCGCCGGAGCGAGCGTCTGGAAGGAGCTGTGGTGCCGCGGCGAGGCGCCTATCGATCGGGCCGACGCCGCGCCCACGCCGGTCCCGGACGGCGGCACTTCGAGCCACGGCGCGAGCTCACCCCCGAGCGAGCGCGCCGAGGACGTCACCGCCGTCCCTCCGCTCGAGAAGAAGCCGGGTTGCGGCGCGTGCACGGTCGGTGACGCGCCGGGCGACCCCGGCGGAGCGCTCGTCCTCGGCGCGGCGAGCGCGCTCGCGCTCGGCGCGCGCCGGCGACGGCTCACTCGGCGCAGCCGAGGCCGAGCGGGCCGACCGTGAGCATGTACTTCGGCGACGGGCACGAGCGCATGCACGCCGCGCTCGTGCAGCCCGCCACGCCTCCGGGCACCACGTAGGTGCAGCCGCTCGCGCCGCACTGATGGCGGATGCCGGTCGCGGCGTCGGTGCCGGCGCCTAGCCGCGGCACCGCGACGCACAGGCCGAACAGGTTCACCTGCCCCGCCGGGCAGCCGCTCGGCGCGCCGGGCGCGGCCTGCGCGCAGGTGTTGAAGTGCCGCGGGCTGCCGTCCGGGCAGGGCGGCAGGCAGAGGAGGAGCCCGCTGTCCGGCACGGTGCCGGCCGGGCAGTAGCCGGCGTTCGAGAGCGGCGGGGTCGGCTGCCCGGGCACGTTCGGCTGCGGCGGCTGTGGCGGCACCGGCTGCGGCGGCGCGCTCGGCGTCGTGACGTCGACCACGTACGCGTAGCGGAGATTGGTGCGGAGCGTATGTTCGTGGATCCACGCGTAGCCGTTGTCGCCCCAGCCCGTGCCCCAGCTATTGTGGAGCAGAAAATAGGTCCCGTTGCTCTGGCGCTTGTAACCCGCGATGACCATGGCGTGCCCCGAGCCGCTCGCGCGAAAATCGCCGTCCGGCACCACGGCGTTCGAGCCCCGGACGCGGCTCATGCGGTCATCGACGGCCATCGAAAACCACACGTCCTGTCCCTTGGCGAGGACCGCGCGAAGCTCGTCGAGCTCGCCGTCGGGCAGACGCGTGACGCTACTCAGCGTGACGCTCGAGGTCTCCTCGAGCCGCGCGATCCGGGCGGTGTCTACCGGCTGGCCGCAGCTCACCGCGAGCACCGCGCCGCAGTCGCAGTCGCGCGTGCTGCCCCATTGGCACGCGGTCTTCGCGTCGTAGGGCCACGCGGACTCGACGCCGAGCGGACGACCTCGGTTTCCATCGATCGCGCGCTCCATATATGGAGTGTGGTAGCGACCCCAGATCCCCATGACGTTGACCGCTGCAGGCGAGCCGGTGGAGGTCGCGACCGCGTGGTCGATGGCAGCCGCGAGCGAGAACGCGGTGCACGCGCCCACCGGACCCTGATTGCGAATGGGGCCTTCGCTCCCGTTCGCGCGGTGATCGACCACTGCCGGCTCGCCGTCGCCGTCGGTGAGCGCGAAGGCGCGCCGGCCGAGGATGTACCTGCTCGCCATCGGGACGAGCCCGTAGGTCGGGGTGATGCAGTCGAGCGCCATGAGCTCACCGCCAACGTTGGCGAACCCGCAACGTCCGCCGCTCGACGACGGGGCCGGCGCGGTGAGCCCCGGGATCGCCGGGAGCCCGGGGATGGGCGGAAAGGAGAGCGTCGGCAGGCCCGGCCACTGAAACGCGGAGAGCGGCGGCGGCGGCGGGAGCTCGGGGAGCCGGAGCGCCGCTGTCCACGGGCGCTGGAAGGGCGGAGGCGGCGCGGGCGGCCCATACGACGGCGGCACGGCGTAGGCGCCCGTGGCGCCGGGCATCATGACCGGTCGCCGGGCGGGCGCCGCGCAGTCGACCACGGCGACCACGGCAAGACCGAGCGCGAGCGGGACGCGAGAGGCCATGGTCTCGAAAGTAGCATACGACGCGCGCGGTCCCGCTCTTCCGGCGCGCTCGCCGCTCCGCCTGGCTCAGCCGCTGACGATCCGACGCAGCTCCGGCAGATCGCTCGCATCGATGGCGCCGCGGATGATGCAGCGGAGCTTCCCCGCCGGATCGAGCAAGAGCTGCACCGGCAGATCGGGATCGCGCCCGACGCTCGAGCCTTCGAGCCACCGCTCGCGCTCGTCTCCATCCTCGAGCCAGTGGCTCGCCCGCAGGCCACCGGACGGTTGCGCCGCGAGGAACCCTTCGAGCTGCCGCTGGTCGTCGTCGAGTGACACGAAGGCGAACTCGAGCTTGCCGGCGAGCTCGCTCCGCCAGCGAAGCAGCGTCGGGATCTCCTCCTTGCAGGGCACGCACCAGGCCGCCCACAGGTTCACCCACGTCCACCGTCCATGCCCCACCTCGAGCGTCGCTCCGACCGAGCGCGCACCGGGCGCAGCCGCGCGGGACAGCTTCGAGCTCGGGAACGCCCGGGGCGTACGCTCGAGCTGACCCGCGCAGAGCCGTTCACGCGCGGCCGGCGCCGCTGTCGCGGACGGCCTCGGCGCGGGGCGCTCCGCGGGAGCGCCGCTCGTCTTGGCGGCGACCGACTGGCTCCGCTCGCTTCCAACGCGGGGCGCGTCCGGGGAGCGGTCGCACCCCGCGAGCGCGGCCAGACCCGCGAGCGCGACTAGAGCCGACAGTCGACCCACGACACGAACGCGCTGCGGTTGATCGATTCCTCGGTGCACTTGTCTTTTTCTCGCGAGCTCGGCCACGAGCAATACCCTTTCGAGAGCTGAGCGAACTCGTTGCCCAGCCAGAGGAGCCCAACCTTCTCTTCTATCTCGGGATCTTTCGCAATTTGCTGGAGAAAGAACATCACCGAGTTCGCCCGGCGGTGCGAGAGCGCCCGGTTCTTGTCTACCGTCCCGGTCTTCGAGGCTCGCGCCACCACGAAGAAGTAGCGCGCGCCCTTGCGCTCGAACCACCGCTCTTCGAGCAACTTCTTCGCAGCGTCATCGAGCTCGTCCTTGCCGCTGTCGAACATCACGACCCCGCCCCTCCCCTCGAGCGGCGCGAACAATGCGTTGAAGTCGTCGTCGCTGATCGACGCGAAGCTCTTCACGTCCGCCGGCTTGCAGCCGCGGCGCTCGGCGCCAGTGGCGAGCCCGCACGAGTGGAGCACGCGCTCGAGCACCTGCTTGAATTTTGGCGTGCAGTAGGCGACCTCCGCCTCCGCTGCGACGGCGATCTTCGGCGCCTCGGCGGTCGGAGTGAGCAAACGCTCCTCGGCCGCGCCCACCGAATGCGAGATCGCGAGACCGACGCCGGCTAGCAGCACCACGCCCGCGACCGCTGCGAGCGCGCCGGCGAAGGCGCGGAGGCCTCTCGAGGGGGGCGGCGGAGTCGCCGGCGAGGGAGACGCGAACTGGGGCATGGGCTCGGTCACTTCAGCACCTCCGGCGCGAGTTCCTTCAGTGCGAACAAGAGCCCGAGATCGGTGTCCTCGTCGCACACGCGCCGAGTGCCGAGGTACATCTGCGGCGTCGACACCGGGATGTCGTTGCTGACCGCGAAGCGGAGGTTGTCGTTCAGTCGCGTCTGGGTCGCGCGCGCGTCCACGCACTTCACGAGCTCGTCGCCCCAGCGCTGCCGGAGCAGCGCGCGGAGCGTGTCCTTGCCCGCCTTGCCCGCGCGAGCGACGTGGTCCTGCTCGTCGTAGGCCCAGTCGAGCACGGCGCGCGCCTGACCGGCGCCGCAGAGCACCGCGCGCGCGACCATACAGGCGCCCGGGTGCAGCGGCTCGTCGAGCATCCAGTTGCACTCGCTATCGAGCGGGAACATGACGAGCCGGATATCGAGCTTGTCCATCACACCCTCGGTCACCAGCCGCTGGTGGAAGGCTCGACAGGTCGGGCAGAGCGGATCCTCGAACAGCGTCGCCGGCTGGATCGAACGCGAGGTGGTGAGGTGGAGGAGCGCGCCGTTCTCGTCGCCCGCCAGCTTCAGCGCACCGCAGCGAGTCAGATACGGGCGCTGATCGGGCGCCCTCGCGGCGTACACGAGCGAGGGCGCGAGCGTGGAGCCGCCTAGCGCGGCGAGCCACAGGAGGCTCGCCACCCAAGCGGGGATTCGTCGGTGCGGCGCGGAACCGCCGGGCTCGGCCACCGGGCGCGCGGCGAGCACGGCGGCCACGGCGAGCAGCGCCGACGACAGGTAGATCCCGAGGCACACGCGACAGATCTCGCCGAGCATCACGAGCGACACGAGGAGCGGCGTCACGCCGGTCGCTGCGAAGAACCAGCGCGCGGAGCGCGGAGCGCGCGGCCCCGAGATCAAGAGGTAGAGCGCGAAGGCCGCGAAGAACACGAACGCGCCTTGCCCGAAGAGCGAGATGGGGACCCCGCCCCACAGCGAGGTCTTGAGCACCGCCGAGTACGGGCTGTACATCGCCGCGCGGCACGCCTCCGCGGCGCTGGTCGCGGGCATACCGGGGATCACGCTGCAGTGCAGGTCGTGCAACCCGCGGTCGAGATGCTCGGCGTAATCGAGCGTCGAGGTGGTCGCGAAGGTGAGCCCGAGCAGCGCGCCGGCCAGCGCGACCGCCGCCCAGACCCTGCGTATTGGTCCAGTCATGGAGGTTTCGGCGCGGGACAGTTAGGAGCGTCCGCGAAAAATGCAAGCGTCACCCGATTGGCAAACTCCGTGCCGCGCTCGGGTCACGACGAAATCCCGTGGCATACCGCGGCTCGCCACGCGACGGTCGCTTCCCGCGGGCGCCGCCTCGTGCAACGTTTTACGCCGTCATGGATGACGAGTCGCTCCCGTCGCGCGCCGACCAGCGGCGCGCCGACAAGGCCCGGGAAGACGCCCTCGCCCGCCTCGCGAGCGACCTGGTCCGGCTCGGCCCGAAGTCGCTCGCGCGCCTCGAGGTTCCGGAGCCGGTGCTCGACGCCCTCGAGGACGCGCGCGCCATCTCGAGCCCGCGCGCGCGCGAGCGACAGCTCCGCGTGGTCCGCTCGATGCTCCGCGACGCGGACTGGCCGAAGCTACGCGCCGCGCTCGACAGTCTCCTGAAGCACGGCGAGGTAAAGCACGAGGTCGGACGAGAGCGCGCGCGCGAGTGGGTGGTGCGCCTGGTCGGTGGCGGAGCGGCCGCTCTCGAAGAGCTCCTCGCGCGGCACCCGAACGCCGACCGCACCCACCTCCGCCAGCTCATCCGGGGCGCGATGCAGACCTCGGAGGCGCGCCGTCGCCGCGCCGAGGACAAGCTCGCGGACGCGCTCGCCTCGCTGCTAGGGCGTGCCTGAGTCGCGCCGCGCGTCACATGCAGAGCTCGGAGCCCGCCGTGCCTTCGCCCTTGAAGTGGAGCGCCGAGACGGTGACCACGCTCGCACCGCTCGGCAAGACCTCCGCGTGCGTTTGCTCCGGGAGCGCCGGACACACCGGGCCGCTCGCTGGACGCGGCTCGAGCGAGTAGCGGAGCACGAGCCCGCGGAACGGGTTGGTGAGCTCGAGCCGGCCGTCGGCGAAGCGAAGCACGAGGGTCCGCTCGAGCTCGGCGGTGCGCGCGACGGCGCGCGCGCTCGTGATGCACTCGCCGTCGTGCTCGAGCTCGACGCAGAGCTGGTCGCCCGGCTCGAGCGTGAACGACGGGACCAGCTCACCCGTGTCCGCTGGAGGGAGCCCTCGCCGGGCCACGCTCACGCACTCCGCGCGGGCCGGCGGCGCGCCGGCCTCGGCCGGCGCGCTCGACCGCGCCCCGGCGGGCGCGGTCGGCGCCGGCGAGGACGCCGGCGGCGCGAGC
Source organism: Polyangiaceae bacterium (assembly GCA_035063585.1). GTDB lineage: Bacteria > Myxococcota_A > Polyangia > Polyangiales > Polyangiaceae > JAPSGB01. The sequence goes on along the minus strand of JAPSGB010000049.1, from coordinate 18,068 downwards.
GGCCCCGCCGGACCGGACGCCCGAGGCGCAGCGCACGCGGCGAGCGCGAGCGTCACGGCGAGCCAGGCTCGCCCCCGAGGCTCCGCGCGACGGTTCATCCTCGCCCGCCCTCTCACTTGATGCCGGCGAGCTTCTTCTCCGCGAGCTCGCGCGATGCGTCCCGCGTAGGCGCGTCATCCAGGTAGCGCTGCAGAAGCGGCTTCGCGTCGGCCGGCCGCTGAAGATAGTCGACGTAGAGGAGCGCCAGGTTGAAGGTCGCGGCGAGGTTCTTGGGCTCGCGCTCGAGCACGCCGGTGAGGATCTTCTCGGCCTCGAGCCAGGGCTCGCGCTTCTCGCGCGTGCCCTGTCCGCGGAGCGCCGCCGCGAGCCCGAGGCTCGCCAGCGTGTCGGTCGGACGCGCCGCGAGCACGCCGCGAAACTCACTCTCCGCCTTGTCATACACGCCGGCCTGCAGGAGCACCGTCCCCACGTTGAGCCGCGCGGTGGTGTCGGCGGGGTCGAGCTCGCTGGCGGCGGCAAAATGCTGGAACGCGCGGGCGTCGTCCCCGCGCGCGAGGGCGATGAGCCCGGCGGTGCGCTCGGCGACCGCGCTCTTCCGCTCGCCCTTCAGGGACTCTTCGCTCAGCAGCTCGGCCGTGTCGAGCTCGCCGCGCGCGAGGTGGGTGAGCGCGAGCTCGGCGAGCGCCTCCGGATCGTTCGGCTTCCGTACCAGGACCTCGCGCGCCTCGGTGATGGCCTGCTCGATCTTGCCGCTCTCGCGGAGCGCGCTGACGAGCGAGACGCGCGCCGAGATCGCCTTCGGGTGCGCGCCGACGAAGCGGGTGAGCACCTCGGCCGCGCCGGTCGCGTCCCCGCGCCTCCGCTTCACCTCGGCGAGCGCGACGAGCACGTCTTCGGCGTTCGGCGCGAGCTCCGCCGCCTTCGCGAGCTCCTGCTCGGCGCGCGCGAGCTCGCCCCGCTGCGCGAGGATCAGGCCGAGGTTGTACCGGGCCTCCCAGAGCGCCGGATCCGTCTTCACCGCCTGCTCGAAGAGCTCGACGGCGCGCGCCTGATCTTTCGGATCCTTGGCCGCCGCGACCCCCTGGGCGAGCTTGTCCACCGCCTCCGGCTTGGCCGGCGCGAGCACCGGCGCGGCAGCCTGGACCGTCGCGCCACCGCAAGCGGCGGTGAGGAGCGCGAGCGCCACGGCGACGCGCGCCGCCGAGCGCGCTACGCGCCGCCGGCCGCGCCGGACCGGCAAGCCCTCCTCACTGCTCGTCGGCTGGGCGCTCATCGCTCGGCTTCTCGCTCTTTGGCTTCAAAGTGGCGGGCTTGCCCGCGGTCGTCGGCTTCGGAGGACTCTCGGTGGCGGGCGCCGGCGGAGCCGACACCTCGACCAGGTAGGGCTCGCTCCGGCCCTCCTTGGAGCGGCGGAGCCCCTCGATGAGCGGCGGGAGCGGCGACGGCCCGTGCGAGCGGAGGCGGAAGCCGATCTCGTCCATCGGGGGATACTGCTCGGGCACCAGCCGGCCGAGCGCCGCCCGCATCTTCGCCGTCCAGGAGTTGAAGATGTGAAGCTCGATGGCCTTCTGCCAGCCGCTCTCGTAGGCGTCGATGGCGCGCTCGTCGATGGGCACCACGAACTCGTCGATCTGCTGCGAGTACGCCTCCTTGTCGGCGTCCGAGAGCCCGGCCGGCGGCGGCGAGGTGCGGAGCGCCTTCGAGAACGACTCGTACGTGAATCCGATCTGATAGAGCGAGGCGGTCGTCCACTCGGCGACGCCCATCTGCGCCGCGTCGAGGAACGTCTCGGCGGCGCGCTTCAGGAGCTCGCTCTTCTGCTTGAGCCGCGCCTTGAGCTGCGCCACGTCGCCCTCTATCTTGACCGTCTCGTACTCGGCGAGGATGCGCTCGCCCTGGAGATAGCGCGCTTTGGCGGCGAAGTACTTGCCATCGTCGTCGAGGCGGCCCTTGTTCAACTTGTAGACGTCGAGCGCGCGCGTGAGCGCGCTCGACGCGCCGCGAGCGTCACCGAGCTTGACGCGCACGGTGGCGAGGCGAACCAAGGACTCGAGCTGACTGTTCGGGCTCCGCGCGGACTTCGCGTAGCTCGAGTAGAGCGCCTCCGCGTCCTTCCATTTCTCTGCCTTCTCGTGGGCCTTTCCCATGAGGAAGGTGACCTCGTCGGCGTCGGCGTCGCGTGGATAGGCGCGCTTGAATTTCTCGCCGCTCTTGATGGCCTTGTCGTGCTCGCCGACGGTGGTGCGAAGGAGCACCGCGTTGAAGGCGGCGGCCTTGTGACGCTCGGACCTCGGCCAGCCATCGACCAGGACGTCGTAGTACCCGGCGGCCTCGCTGAACAACCCGACCGACTGGTAGGTGCTCGCGGCGATCCAGACGCCCTCGGCGGCCTCCGGACGCTCCTTGTGGTGCTCGATGAGGAGCGCCACCGCCTCCTTCAAGGTCGGCAGGTCGGCGGCGCGCTTCGCCTCCACCTCCGCGTTCACGGCGGCCTGAGCCGCGCGCGGCTCCCTCGGGAACTCGCGCGCGGCGCGGAGATAGGCCGCCGCGGCCTCGCCGTGCTTGCCCTGCTCGCCGAGCGCCTCGCCCTGCTTGAACACGGCCTGCACGATGAGGGTGTCGAGGCGCGCCTGCTGCGCCGGCGTCTGGAAGGAGGGTGCGGCCTTCAGCCTCCGCGCCCAGGTCTCGATGTTGGCGTAGTCGCGGCTCTTGTTGAAGGAGTCGAGGATGAGCTCGCCGGCGCCCGCGGCGTACTTGCTCTTCGGGTACTTCTCGACGAGGAGCCCCCACTGGCGCACGGCCGGGTCGTACACCTCGTAGTCGTAGTAGAGCTTGCCCTGCCGGAAGAGGAGCTCGGGGACGTCGGCGTCGTCGGGGTAGGTCTTGATGTAGACCTCCATCGCCTCGGTGAGCTTCTTGTCGGTCGCGGTCTCCTCGGGCTTCTTGCCGGCTTGCTTCGCCTGGGCGAGCTCGCGCTCGCGCGTCTGTTCGAGGGCGGCGAGCGCATTCACCAGCGCGTCGCGCGAGAGCTTGCCCTTCGGGTTCAGGCGCACCGCGGCGAGGTAGTGCGCGGCGGCCCGGTTCGCGTCGTCGAGACGGTAAAAGTAGATCTCGGCGACGTTATATTCCATGTCGTACGCCTCGCGCCGCCCGGCGTAGCGCGTGAGGTACACCTCGTAGAGCCCCGCCGCGCCCTCGAACTCGACGCGACTGTTCTTGTCGGCCTGCGCCTTGGCGTGGAGCCCGATGGCATCCTCGCGGAGCTGCTTCTCGATGGCGGCGTCGGCCGCGCGGAGCGTCGCCGGCGTCTGCGTCTGAACCCAGGCGCTCTGTTGGACGGCCTTGCCCTTCACGCTCGGCCTCGTGGTAAAATCCCTCGTGATCCAGCGGTAGTCGTCGGCGAGCGCCTTCCAGCGCTCGAGCGTCGAGTGGCCACGCGCGATGGCGAGCGCGTACTCGTAGGCGTCCGAGCCGGTCGGCTCGAGCTTCAGCATGAGCCGGTAGGCCTCGATGCCGCGCTCGTACTGAGCCTGCTCGTAGAACGTCTCGGCGAGCGCCCGGACGATCTTCCCTGCGAACTTGTCGCCCCCGGCCTTGACCAGGAAGCGATACATGTCCTCGGCGCGGTTGTTCTCGTCCTCGGCGAAGACCGCGACCAGGTTCTTCAGCGCCTCGCGCTGGAGCTCGTCGATCTCCTCCCGCCGCTTGCCGCCCGCCTCGCCGGCCTCGGCGGTCGCCTTGAACACGCTGAGGAAGCGCGTGGCGGCCTCGTCGGTGCGACCGAGGCGCCAGAGCGTCCACGCGCTCTTGAAGAGCGCGATGTCGTGGAGCTCGCTGTCCTTGTATTGGAGGACGGCCTCGTACTCGTCGTAGGCGCGCTGGTAGTCGGGCGCGTCCTTGGTGAACTCGTACTCCGCACGGAACATGTGTGCGTCGGGCACGAAGCGACTCTTCGGGAACCACGCGAGGATCTTATCGAAGCGATCGACGGCCTGCTTCGAATGCCCCTCCTCGTTGGCGAGGAAGCCGTCCACGTAGAGCGCGAGATCGTATTTCGGGAAGCTCTTGAACTCACGCAGCACGCGGAGGAACCGACCGCGCGGCTTCGAGTAATCCGGCTCCGGCGGCTCGCCGCGTGCGTCGGCAGGCTGGCTGTCCCAGCGCTTGAAGCTCACGAGGAAATCGTCGCGGGCGCTCTCCCACTCGAGCTCACCGATCCGCATCAGCGCCTCGGGCACCTCGGGCGAGTCGGCCGGCGTCTCGGCCAAGAACTTCTCGAGCAGCGCATGCGCCTCCGCGCGAAGCTGCTTCGACTCGGCGATGTCCCGCGTGATCCGCTGCTCGATCTTTCGCGCCAGCGCTGCGCGTAGCCGCGCGGGGATCTGCAAGCTGAGGTTGTCTCCGCGGGCGCCACGGACCTTGTCCTCGGCCTTCTTCTTCACGGTCGGGCGCGCTCGCTCGCCGATCTGCCGCTCGCCCACCGGCTTGATGGAAGACTTCTCGCCGGCCATGGTCGGCGCAGCGTCCTCGGCCGCCCGCGCTGGCAGCGCGGAGAGGAGCGCGCACGCCGCGAGCAGCGAGACCCCGCGTCTCACCGGAGCCCCTCGCCGCCAACGTACTCGTCGGACCAATCTTCGCCGTCGAACGGCCAGTACTCCTCGTCGTCCCGCAGGTACCGCTCCGCGTCGAGCGAGTCGACGATGCTCTGCGGCAGGAGCCCCTGGTTCAGCGCCTCGATCTCGATCTCGAGCGCGCGCTTCTTGCCGAGCACCGTCTCGATGCGCCCGAGCCGCGCGCGAGCGAGGAGCCGCGAGAGCCGCCGGTCGAGCCGCAACAGCGCGTCCTTGGCGCGCGCCACCTGTTCGGTAGAGAGCTTGGCCGCGAGCGCCTGGCTCTCGGCGTAGAGCTGGGTCGCGCGCGCCCGATCGGCGCGGATGACGTCGGACAGATCCTCACCCGCCGCGGCTCGCGGCGCGGGCGCGGCCGCGAGCGCGGCGCGCGCGGCGCGCGCCTCGACCTCGAGCGCGGCGAGCTGGGCGCGGAGCGCGGAGAGATCGCCGGGCTTGGCCTTCCCCGACGCCTCGAGCTCGCGGAGGAGCCGGTTCACCTCGGCGAGCTGCGAGTCGATCCGCTCGACCTGCTCGGCGGGCGCGAGCCCGAGCGGCGCCGCGCCGGCCGGCTTCACCTCCTTGGGCGTCGCGAGCCGGCGCGCCGCCTCATCGAGCTCGACCATCGCGCCCCGGAGCCCGCTCTGCTGGTGCTCGAGCCAGGCGAGGCGCGTGGAGATGTGCCCGTAGCCGAGATCGACGCGCAGGAGCGCGGCCAGCGTGCGCGCGACGTCGGCCGGCACCCCGAGCCCCGCGCTCGCGGGATCGGCGCCGCGGCGCACCGACTCGACCAGCTTGGTGGTCGCCGCGGAATCCTTCCAGAGGCGGCGCGCGGCGTTCCGCACCGGCTCGTAGCGCGCGAGGAAGGTGCGGAGCTTCTGGTCGGCCTCGGGGAAATGGCAGGTGGCAAGGTCGATGTACGCGTCGAGGATCCACGCCTCGTCCTGATAGGCGTGGTTCCGATGCAGCGCCTCGAGCTCGCCCATCGCCTCGCGCGCGCCGTCGTAGTCCTTCGCCTCGTAGCGCGTGGTGGCGGTCTCGTAGAGCGCCTCGGGCAGCTCCGCCGAGTCGCGCGGAACGAGGTAGTAATAATAGCGCGCGTCGTCGAAGCGATACTGCTCATGCGCCACGCGCCCGAGCGCGAGCCTCGACAGATCACGCACCCGGAAGAACTCGCTCCCGCCGAGCGCCGGCGCGCGGCGCGGCGTGAGCTTCGGGTCCGCGACCTTGCAGAAGAGGTTCTCGCCCTTCGTGAGCTCGCCGCGCTCGACCGCGATGAGCCCCGCGAGATAGGTCGCTTGCGCCCAGAACCGCGAGCGCGGCGTCACCTCGGCGTACGCCGCGAGCGCCTGGGTCGGCTGCTGCATCCGCTCCGCGGCGCGCCCGCGCAGATAGGCGACGTCCGAGCGAAGCTCCTCCGGCGCGCCGGGCGGAAGCCCGGAGAGATCCTTCAGGAACACCAGAGGCTCATCGCTCGCGAGCCCGAAGTCCACCAGGCTGCGCGCCGCGCGGCGATACCAGGTGTCGTTCGGATCGCCGGTGAGGAGCCGCTTCAGGTAGCCGCGCGCGGGCGAGTATGCGCCAGCGCGCCCGAGCGAGTCCCCCAGGTAATAGAGCGCGGCGCGCCCCTCGTCGAAGCGCTCGAAGGCAGCGAACCGCGGCGATTCCACCAGGTAAACGAGGTTACCGATCGCCTCGTCGCGCCGCCCGTCCGAGAGCTGCCGATCGATGCGCGCGAGCTCGGCCGCGAGCCGGTCGCGGCTGAGCGCCGCGCTCGGGCCGAGCTTTCGCCGCTCGAGCGCGCGCGTGTAGGCGGCGACCTCGGCCCCGTGTGTCTCCGGCCCCGCGGCGGCGGCCGTGCTCGCGTCGGCCGGCTTCGGGGTGGGCTGACCCGGCGCGGAATCGGCCGGGCCGGGCGCCGGTGCCGGCGTCGAAGCGGACGGCGCGGGAGGCGTCGAAGCGGAGGGCGCCGCCGCCGCGGGCGGCGCGCCTTGGGCGGCGGCGGGGCGCGCGACACCGGCCGAGAGCGCGAGCGCGCCGGCCAGGATCACCGCGGAGGGGGCGCCGAGCCGCGTCATGGTCAGTTGTCGACGACGCGCGCGCGGAGCCGCACGCGCAGATCGTACTCGCCGTCCTCGTCGTCCGGGAAATCGCTGGCCATGTCCGAGCTGTCCCGGAGTCGGACCAGCGCCTCCACCCGCTTCCCCTCGGGGACGACCACCGAGAACCGCGAGCTCTGCCGCGTGGTGTAGTCTTTCCCGCGCGCGTCGTAGCGCTCGATCTCGACGCCGACCACGTGGTGCCCCGGCGCCACCGCGTGATCGTAGACCGTCTTGCGCTCCTCGGCGGAGAAGCTCGCGGGCGCGGTGTAGACGACGCCGTCGTCGAGCGTGACGACCAGGCTCGTGATGCGCTGGTCGCTGTCGTCGTCAGTCTCTATGACGACCCGCACCTTGCTCGCGAAGAGCGTGGTGGTGAGCGCGGCGACCCGACTCCGCAGCGCGGCGATGCCGCCGAGCAGGCGGTCATAGTCGGGCGGAGGCGGCGTCGCGCCGCCGTCGGGGAACTCGTCCGCGCGCGGGTTCAGCGGCGACGCCTTCGGCGCGCTCCCGGCCGGCGCGGGCGCGGTCGGCGGACCGCCGAGGTCGTCCGCTGGCGCCGACGAGGCCGGCTCGGGCCCCGAGGCGCTCACCGACGCGCTCGGCGGCGCGGGTGCCGCGCTCGACGCGGCGGGCGGGGTCTTGTCCTTGCCGCCCGCCTTGCGCGGCTGCGCGGTCGCGGCGAGCGCGACCAGCGCGAAGAGAGGCAGAGTCAATAGGAATGCAGCGCGCCGGCCCATGCTCCGCCCGCGAGCCTATCACGGCCCGGCGGCGGCGCGGCGCGAAATTGCCGCGCGTTTCTCGGGCTCCGTCCGCCGCGGCGCGACCCCGACGGCCCGTGAGCCGCAGGGGACGGCTCAGCGCTCCTCGAGCATCCGCGTCAGCTCCTGGCGCTGCTCGACCGTCCCGAACAGCACCAGCGATGCCCCCTCGGTGAGCACCGCCGACGCGGGCGGCGAGCTCTCCGTCTCCTCGCCGCGCCGGATCGCGATGACGTTCATCCCGGTGCGTGAGCCGATCTCGCTGTCACGGAGCGAGGTTCCGGCGAGCGCCGGCGGAACCTCCACCACGAAGAGCTCCACCGCCTCGCCGATCACGATGAGCTCGTGGTTCTGGAGCACGCTCACCATGAGCTTTGCAGCGAGCCCGCTCTGGCTCAGCACGAAGGCCGCCCCCGCGCGGTGGATCGACTCGATATTGCGCTCGTGGGTCACGCGGCTGATGATCTGGCACTCTGGATTCAGCCGGTTCGAGTACACCGCGAGGAAGATGTTCACCGCGTCGTCGTGGGTGGTGAGGACGACCGACGCGGCGTTGGCGATGTCCGCGCTGTTCATCACCTCGAGCGAGGCGGCGTCGCCAATGATGACCGAGTCGGCGAGCCCCTCGAGCCGATGCCCGAGGAGGGTGCTCTGATCGATGACCGCGACCCGAACTCCACGCTCCCTGAGCGCGCGGATGGTCGCCCGCCCGACGTTGCCGCCGCCGATCACGATGACGGTGTCCTTCTCGGTGCGCCGGTCGCCGAGGAGCTGGTTCAGCGCGGCGATCTGCGCCTCGGTGCCCACCACGACCGCGACCGTCGCGTCGCCGAGCGTCGCCTCCGGGCGCGCGGGGCGGATCTGCCCGCGCTCCCAGCAGGCGACCACGTTGACCCCGCAGCGCTCACGCAGGCGCGACTCGCGCACCGTGAGCCCGGCGAGGGCGGTGCCGCGCGCCGGGAACTCGGCGATGATGAGATCCTCGTAGCGCCCGATCACGTGCGCGGCGAGCTGTCCGGCGTTCACGCGGGCCGCGAGTTGCTGGCCGAGGCGGCTCTTCAGCGCGACGACGTGGGTCGCTCCGGCGAGCCGGAGCACGTCGAGCGCGTCGAGGTCCTCGACGATTGCGGTGATCACGGTGTCTGGCGCGTGCTCCCGCACCGTGATGGTGACGTTGGTGTTCGCGGGATCGGAGAGGTTCGCGACCACCAGACGCGCGTGCTCCGCGCGCGCGTGCTTCCACGTCTCCACGCTGTCCGGGTATCCGACCATCACCGAGACGCCGTCCGAGTGCAGGGCGACCGCCTTGGCCGGATCCGGTTCGAGCACGAAATAAGGGATCTGGCGCACCGCGAGCCGAGAGATGAGCGCCTGCGCGATGGCGTCGTACTCGCAGATGATGACGTGGCCCTCGAGGTCATCGGGGACCTTGCGCGGCGCCTTCACCTTGAGCTGCGCCTCGAGCCAGGGCGCGTAGAAGTTCCGGATGAAGGTGAACGGCAAGACGATGAGCATCATCATCACGCCGGTCAGCATCACGACGATGGTGAAGACGCGACCCGCGTCCGAGTGGAACGTGATGTCCCCGAAACCGAGGGTCGTCATCACGGTGAGCGTCCAGTAGAGCCCCGTGACCCACGAGTGCGCTTGCCCCTCGAGGTTCATGAGCACGTGGAACGCGACGCTGTAGGCGATGATGACGACCAACAGCAGAGCCAGGAGACGATAGAGCGCGTCCAGGTTCTTCTGTAGATCGCGCTGCTTCAGGATCGCCAGGAGCTGCGAAATCAGGAATTTCAAGGCAGGGCGACGAGCCTAGCCGCGAGCGGCGGGCGCGGTCGAGCCCTTGATGCGCGCCCGGAGCGAGCGCGGCGTCGGCCCACCGCGCCGGGCCGACGACCCCTCGAGCCTGCCACGGAGGCTCCTCCTGAGGATTGCTCCGCTCGCGGAGCTCCCCTACCCTCGCTCACGGAGGCAGTCATGATGAAGCGCGGACTCGCGGCGACGGTGGTCGCTCTGGGGTTGGTGGGTTGCTCGGGAAGCGACGACGCGGGCGGCGCTGCAGGCGCGAGCGGCGCGAACACCGGCGGCGCGAACACCGGCGGCGGCGCGAACACCGGCGGCGGCGCGAACACCGGCGGCGCGGGCGCGACGGGCACCGGAGGCCACGCCGGAGCAACCGGCTCGGGCGGCGGCTCGGGCTCCACCGGCTCGGGGGGCGGCTCGGGCTCCACCGGCGCGTGGAACGCCGGCAACCCGGACGGCTCGTGCAGCGACGGCGTGCCCGCGGGCGGCGCGCTCGCCGACACTTCGAAGCCGGCAACCGTGGTGGGGAGCGGGGACGCCGCGAGCTGCACGTTCGCCGCGCTCGAGGCCGCGGTGGCGAAGGGCGGCGTCATCACCTTCGACTGCGGCGCCGAGCCCGTCACGATCTCGGTGACGACGACGCTCGAGCTCCCGACCGACAAGGACACCGTCATCGACGGCGGTCGCAAGGTGACGCTCGACGGCGGCGACGCCGTCCGCATCTTGAGCTTCAACCACGGCGACTGGCAGAAGAACGAGACGCGCGTGACGCTGCAGCGGCTCGCGCTCACCCGCGGCCACGCCAGGCCGACCGAGCGCATCCCCGACGCCCCGCCGCCCTGCTCGCAGGGCTGGAACGACGGCGAGGGCGGCGCGCTCTTCATGCGCGACGGCAACCTCACCGTCATCGACTCCATCTTCACCGACAACCGCGCCGCCGAGCTCGGCCCCGACACCGGCGGCGGCGCGCTCTACGTGCAAGGCAGCAAGCACGGAGCGCTCATCGTGGGGAGCACGTTCCAGCGCAACCAGGCGAGCAACGCCGCGGCGGTGGGCGGGCTCTTCTGCGCGTTCGAGATCGTCAATAGCCTCTTCTCCGACAACCGGGCCGTCGGGAACGGCGCCAACAACGACGACGCGAGCCAGTGCTCGGTCATCAACAACGGCCAGCACGAGATCGGCTCGGGCGGCAACGGCGGCGCGATCTACAGCGACGGCGTCTCGGTGAATCTCACCGTGTGCGGGAGCAAGATCGTAGACAACGCGGCTGGCGAGGGCGCCTTCGGCGGCGGGCTCTTCTTCACCAGCAACGATTTCGGCGGAGATCTCACCTTCATCGACACGACCATGACCGGTAACACCGGCGGTCACTGGACGCAGGTGAAGACGGGCTCGACGACGAACGCCGGCACTGCGGTCGGCACCAACTGCCGGAGCCTCACCATCAGGAACTCGACGCTCCAGGGCGTGCCCTGACGCCGCCCGACGCGCCCGCGCACCCGATGAAAACTGGCCCGCGCGACGCGAATGATGCTTATGAGGAGGCGAGCTGGTTGACCGCATCGGGCCGGCTGCAAGACTCGGAGTGCTCCCATGTGCGGCATCGTCGGCTACGTCGGTCCCCGTCCCGCGGCTTCGATCCTCCTCGACGGCCTCCGCAAGCTCGAATACCGCGGGTATGACTCCGCGGGGCTCGCCGTCCACGACGGCGAGCGCATCGACATCGTGCGCGCGGTCGGCAAACTCGAGAACCTCGCCCGCGCGCTCGAGTCGCACCCGCTCACGGGCACCACCGGGCTCGGCCACACGCGCTGGGCCACCCACGGCCGCCCGAGCGAGCCGAACGCGCACCCGCACGCGGCCGGCGAGGTCGCGGTGGTGCACAACGGCATCATCGAGAATCACCTGGAGCTCCGGCAAGAGCTCCTGCAGGCGGGCGTCACCCTGAAGAGCGACACCGACACCGAGATCGTCGCCCACCTCATCGATCGCGCGATGCGAGAGGAGCGTCGCGGGCTCTTCGCGGCGGTGCGCGCCGCGCTCGGTCGCGTGCGGGGCGCCTACGCGCTCGCGGTGCTCGCGCGAGGCGAGCCCGAGCGGCTGGTGGTCGCGAAGAGCGCCTCGCCGCTGGTCATCGGGATCGGCGACGACGAGACGCTCTGCGGCAGTGACATCCCCGCGCTGCTCACCCACACGCGCCGCGTCGTGTTTCTCGAAGACGGCGAGATGGCCGAGCTCACCCGTGCGGGCGCGCGCATCGAGACGCTCGCCGGCGAGCCGGTCGAGCGTGCCCCTCGGCACATCGACTGGAACCCTATTCAAGCCGAGAAGGGCGGCTACAAGCACTTCATGCTGAAGGAGATCTTCGAGCAGCCGCGCGCCGTCGAAGATGCCCTCCGCGGGCGCCTCCGGCTCGAAGAAGGCGACGTGGTCGACGCCGAGATCGGCCTCGACGCGGACGCGGCGCGGGCCATCGAGCGGGTCGTCTTGATCGCCTGCGGTACCAGCCACCACGCGTCCATCGTCGGGCGTTACTGGCTCGAAGAGCTCGCGCGGGTGCCGGCGCAGGCGGAGCTCGCGAGCGAGGTGCGCTACCGCGAGCCGGTGTTCACCAAGAACGATCTGGTGGTCGCCGTGAGCCAATCGGGCGAGACGGCCGACACCCTCGCTGCGGTGCGCGCCGCACGCGAGGCGGGCGCACGCATCCTCGCGGTCAGCAACGTGGTCGACAGCGCCATCCCCCGCGTCGCACACGGCGCGCTCTATACCCACGCCGGCCCCGAGATCGGCGTCGCGTCGACCAAGTGCTTCACGAACCAGCTGGTCGTCCTGCTGCTACTGGCTGTGCAGCTCGGCCGGCGGCGCGGCACGCTCGACGCTGCGCGAGCGCAGGCGGTGCTCCAAGCGCTGGTCGAAGCACCGAACGCCATGCGCGTCGCGCTCGACCAGAGAGACGCCGTGCTCGAGGTGGCGCGCGCGTTTCAGCAGGTCGACCACATGCTCTTCCTCGGGCGCGGGCTCGGCTACCCGATCGCGCTCGAGGGCGCGCTCAAGCTGAAGGAGGTGAGCTACGCGCACGCCGAGGGCTACGCGGCGGGAGAGATGAAGCACGGGCCGATCGCGCTCATCGACGCGAACATGCCGGTCGTGGTGGTCATCCCGGATGATCGCCAGTACGAGAAGACGCTCTCGAACGTACAAGAGGTCCGCGCGCGCGACGGCCGGGTCATCGCCGTCGTGACCAAAGGCGAACGAGAAGTCGATAAATTGGCTGAGTACGTCCTCGAGATCCCGCGCGTCCCCGAGGTCGTGACGCCGCTCGTGGCGGTGCTCCCACTCCAACTCCTCGCTTACTACGTGGCGGATCTGAAGGGCACCGACGTCGACCAGCCACGAAACCTCGCAAAGACGGTGACGGTGGAGTAGCGCTCGGACGGCGCGGACGGAGCCGAGCTCGACGGCCGCCCGCAGCGACGCCGCTCGAGCGGGCCCCGCGCGGCCGGCGGCGCGGGGAGCACATCAGGAGGGAGCGTCTGCGCAGCAGCGGAAGCCTTGGTCGTAGCGGACGTAGTGCGGGCCGTGGCCGCGGGTCGCGGGGCGGCAGCGCTGCCGTGCCGGGCCCCAGTGGCCGCCCTTCAGGATCATTCGGCGTCCATACTTGCGGGAGCTCAGCGTCCACTCGTCGACGTTGCCGGTGAGATCCATCACGCCGAGCGGGCTCCGGCACCGCGGAGACTCGCCGGAGCGCTTGCCGCGCCACGAGAGATCGATGCCTCGCGCGGTGGCCTTGGTGGTGCGCGGCGCGAACATGCCGGGGGTCGGTCCGGGCGCGATGACGTCGATGTTGCACGCGCTCGCGTCGCGCTCGAAGCCGTAAGGGTAAGGCAGCGCCTCGGACCCCTCGCACGCGAAGGTCCACTCGTCCTCGGTGCAGAGGCGTTTCTCCTCCTTCGCGCAGAACGCCTCCGCCTCCGAGAACGTCACCACCACGAGCGGGAACTCACCGTAGGCGTTCGGGTATTCGTAGCGATCGATGCAGAAATCGACCAGCTGCTTCGGCAGCGTCTCCACCTTCGCGCGCCACCGCTCGGGCTCGAAGCGATCGCAGAGGCCGTGCTCGCCGTGGTCGCGGGTGCGCCAGAAGGAGCACGCCTCATTCTGATACGACGCGACGCCGTCCGTGCTCGCGCGGCCGCTGGCATCGAGCGCGAGCGCGCCTCGCGCGCGCACCATCCCGGCGGGACATCCGCCCGAGTCGAGGGCGGGCTCGGTCGGGAGCGGCGGGAGCGACGCGGCGTCACCTTGCCAGGAGAGCTTCGCCCAGCGTCGCCAGGTGAAGCGCGGCATCGAGTACGACTCGGTCAGCTCGACGCCGAGCGCCAGCAGGCGCGGCCCAGCCGGCGCGCTCGCCTCGGCGGACCCCGGCGGCGGCGCGCTCGAGGCGAGCGGCGCCTCGACGGACCTCACCGCGCTCGCCGAGCCGGCGGGCCGCGGCGCGCTCGATGCGCTCGGCGCGCCGCCGCGCGAGGGTTCGGCGCAGCCGAACGCGAGCGCCGCGATGACGAGCGCGGACTTCCGGCTCATGCGGGGCACGGCGTAGTGTACGTCGAGTCATGCCGCGACGCCGCGCGGTGCCAGGGCGCCTCGCGACGCGCAGCGCGGAGCCCGCCCCGGCTCGACCGCGCCGCCTCTCGCCCGGCGAGCGCCGGTGCCAGGGTCTCGACAGACGGAGTCTTCCCCATTCGGGCGAAGCCCGAATTTGGGGAAGACCGACGCCGCGAAGCGGCGGCGAGTTGGGGCAAGAAGACCCCGAGGCCCGGCGTGGTGGGCGGGCGTCGCGACCCCGGGGCGGAGGCTCCGTGACCCACCGCCCCCGCCGGGATCCAGCGCGCGGACGCGGGCCACTCGCCGCCGGGCGTCCGGCGCGGGACGTGGAACGCCGGGAGCTCGACCGCTGCTCCTCGAACGGTTGTGCTGGCGCGCTGGTCTTGTTAGCCAATCTATCTATGTTGCGTCCCTGGTCGCTGCTCGGGCCTCTCTCGCTCGCGCTCTCGCCCCTGCTCCCCGCTTGCTCGTCATCCCCGGCGCCCTCGCGCGGCTCGTCCGTCGAGCTCTACCCCAACGTGCGGGTGCTGGACGCCGCGACCCTCGCGCTGGTGGACGAGGCCCCGCCCGACCTGACGGCGCTCGGCTTCGCGAAGACGACCTCCTCCCTCGCCGCCGTTCGCCCTGGAGACGTCCTGCTCGGCGGCATCGGGCCCAAAACGCCGAGCGGCATCCTGCTGCGCGTGCTGAGCGCGTCCTCCGAGGGCGGGCGGCGCGTGTTCACGACGGAGCGGGCGGCGATCACCGACGCCATCCGCAAGGGCACGATCACGCTCCCGCACACGGTGCTCGCGCGGCCTGGGGTGGTGACCGAGACCGCGCCCGGTGCGCACCTGTCATCGTTCGTCCCACGCTCGCCGCTCGCCACCGGCGCGGACTCCTTGGCGCGCGACTTCACGCTGGGCGTCGACTCATTCTCGGTGGCGCCCGGCGTCACGGCCTCCGGCAGCCTCGGGTTCGGGCTCGCGGTGGATCTGTCGCTCACCATCGACTCGAAGAACGTCGAGGGCAAGCTGGTCCTCTCCGGCTCCGAGTCGGCCTCGCTCGCCGTCGACGCGCTCGTCTCCACCACGCTCGACGAGCGCGCGAACGTCGCGACCTTCTACTTTCCGCCCATCCCCATCCCCATCGGGGGCGTCCCGCTCGTCATCACGACCAAGCTCTCGGTCGAGCTGGGTGTGAAGGGCTCCGCGAGCGCCCAGGCGCACTTTTCAGCGAAGCAGGACGCGAAGGTCGACGTCGGGCTCTCCTTGTCGGCGGCCGACGGCGTCGACCCGATCCTGGAGGGCGCGGCCAGCGGCGCGATCGATCCGGTGATGGCGACCGGCGACGCCCAGCTCGACGCCTTCGCCGGGCTGACCGTCGAGGCCGCGCTGAACGCCACCGTCGCCGACGCCGCCTTCCAGGTCGGCGCGGACGGGTACGTGCGGGTCGCCGCCGCGACCGCGAGCCTCCCGTGCTTCCACGCCACGGCCGGCGTCCTGGGCCGGGCCGGCGTGAGCGCGTCCGTCCTCGGGATCACGCTGGCCGAGACCGGCACGTCGAAGGAACTCGGAAGCGTCCCCATCGCCGAAGGAGCCTGCGAGTCCGACCCCGCGCTCGCGACTGGCTGGGCGATGGCGCTCAGCGCGACCGACGGCGAGACCGAGCCCAGCCTGGAGCTCTTGCCGGACGACTCGCTGCTCGTGACCAGCAACTCGGCTGGCCTCGCGGGCTACGCCGCCCGCTTCGCGCCCCTCGGGCAGCCGGTGTGGGAAGCCCGGATCGACGGGAGCGTCCGGCTCTCTTCGGCAGAGCGCACCGCGGACGGCGGCGCGTGGCTGGTCGGGAAGAACGGGACGATGCCAGCGGTCGCCCGCCTGGACGCGGCGGGCGCGGCGACCGAGGCCCGGGAGCTGGTCACGAGCGACGTCACGCTCTCGACGGTGCTCGCCGCGCGGGCGTCGGACGGCGGCCTCATCCTGGGCGGCAGCGCGCTCGACGGCGGCACGTTCGTCCCCTGGGCAGCCAGGCTCGCTCCGTCCGGCGCCGTCCTGTGGGCGAAGACCTACGGCGACGTCGGCGAACCGCACGCGCTCGCGGAGGCGAGCGACGGAGGCGCGCTGCTCGTGGGCGAGAACAACGGAGGCGCGAACGCGCGAGGGCTCGTGTTGCGGCTGACCCCGACCGGAGATCCGGTCTTCGCGCGCACCTACGGTGACGGGCGGCTCTACGGGGTCACCAGCCTCACCGCCGGCGGCTTCGCGGTCACCGGGCAGACGGCGACGGGCACCGGCGCGATCGTCCTTCGCCTGAAGGACGACGGCGAGCTCACCTGGGGGTCGTCCTACGAGGACACCACTTCCACGGTCATGGACTTCCGGGGCAACGCCATCGCGGAGCGCGACGACGGGCTCCTGGTCGCCGGGCGTCGGGACTTCGGCGACGCCGCCGACGCCTGGCTGCTGGCGGTAGGCGCCGATGGCTCGCTCGGCTTCTCGCGCACCTACGGCGGCGCCGCCTCGGACGAGTTTCGGGGCGTACGCGTGGCGAGCGACGGCGCCGCGTACGCCATCGGCGAGACGAAGAGCTTCGGCGGCACCTCACGCCTGCTCATCGCGCGCGTCCCGCCGAGCGGCGCGCTCGTATTCGGCGCCACCAGCGGCGCGTCGCAGAAGAACGTCTCCGGCGTCATGAACCCGCTGCCCGGCGCCGCCGCCGCGTTCACGCCCGCCCCGAAGGCGCTCACCCTGACGCGCCAGCCGCTCACCACGCCCGGCTGGACCTTCTCGCCGGTCACGGCGACGCGCACGCCGCTCGCGCCCTGAGCGGGCCGCTTCGAGCGCGCGTTCAGTGGGCGCCGAACCGCTCCGCCTGGTCGGGCTCGCCGAGCCTCCTGCGGACGACGCGGCTCTTGAAGAGGGGCGGGCCTCGCGAGGCCGCGCGCTTGCCGCCGACGAGCGCGGCTGTTACCTCACGGCAATGAGCTGGAGCTCTCTGACACAGCGTGCGCGGCTCGCTCGGTCCACCTGGCTCTTGGCGGCGGCGCTCGGCCTCACCCTGGCGGCGTGCAGCAAACCGGTGCCGTCGCCCTGGAAGGAGCTCGGCGTGCCGAGCGACGGGCTGAAGGAGGTGCCTCAGAGCACCCCAGACTACTTCTACGGCTCGTACGACGACGACGCCCACCGCGTCGTCGCGGCCTTCCGCGCCGGCCTCGTCGCTGGTGGGCTGAAGCCGTGCGGCGAGCCGGTGAGGAAGTCACGAGTCACGACCGCGTACTACGTTCAGGCGGAGAAGCTCTGGAAGCTGCGCGTCACGCAGCTCGACGGCGAGAGCAGCGCCATGCTCACCGTCTTCGACCCCAAGCAGGGTTACGGGCACGAGTACCCCGAGAGCGGCTGCAAGGCCTCCCGCGAACCGTAGCGGCGTCGCCAGCGCCGGCTCCCGCCACCTCGATGCGGCGCCGAGCGGCCTCACCGAACGCGAACGTGTGTCCTCAGCAGCGCGCGATGCCCAGAGTCCTATCGCGCTTCATCTGACGGGCCGCTCCGCGGCGTTCCCCGGGCCAACCCTCGAGCGCAACCGCCGGCGCGTCACTCGTCGGCCGGGTCGCCCACGCGCCGGGAGGGCTCGTCATCGTCATCGAGCTCGACGACCCGGTCCGCGTGCACGAACGCGAAGAGCAGGCCGAGGCCAGCCGCGCCGAGCAGCACCGCGATGAGGAGCCCTGGCGCCGCGCCCGCCCACGCGAGCGCGGCGACCAACAGGTTGAGCGCCGAGATGCCCAGCATCGCGGGCGTCGAGCGGCCAATACCGAAGCGGGTCGAGACGCGGGCCATCCGACGCGAGGCTCGCACGCGCGGGCTCGAAGCGCCAACCGACGGGCGAAGGAGGGCTGGCGATTCCATCGACTCACGCCCCACCTGCGCGCTGGTGGCCGGGGCGCAGCGGGACAGTGACGGAGGTGTGGCGCACCTGCATCCGCCGGTCGTCGTCGCGGCGAGACGAACCAGCAGAGTGTCGGCCATCCGCCGACCGTGGAATATACTCCGCGGGCGACGGACGACGCTTCATGTCGAGGCAAGATGGTGCTGAGGGATCCCCGCATCTGGCGCGAGAATTTTCGTAGGCGGGTTGAATCCATCGGCGGGGGACGCGTCCAACGCGCATGACCCAGACCACGACCAGCAAGCGCCCCTCCCACGGCCCTC
>JAPSGB010000048.1:0-33018 GCA_035063585.1 Polyangiaceae bacterium | reverse complement strand
TGGGGATTCTGCCGCAGGTCGCTCGAGACGCGCTGGGTCACGGTGACGGCGCCGCTCTTGCCGCCCGCGAAGCCGAGCGCGATCATGTGGCGCCAGTACCAGCCCATCACGGAGTCCACGACCGCGGTGAGCCTCGCCGCCCTGGCGGCGCCGAGCGGACCGGCCCTGCTGCGGGCGGTCGGCGCCTGGGGCGCGCTCGGGACCGCCATCGCCTACGCGCTCACGTTCACGCTGGGCGGACCGCTGCTCAGGCTGCTGCCAGACCAGCGCCCGGTGCCAGCGTGGCCGTCCGCGCTCGGACGGCGCGCCGTGATCTGGTCGGCGCGCCGGGCGCGCTGGCTGGTGGGTGGCTGGCTCGCCGTGATGCTCATCGCGGCGTGCGCCTTGCCACGGCTCCGGGTCGAGTCGCGCTACCCGCGCGTGTTTGCGGACGGCCAGGGTGGAGCGTTCGAGGCGGACCTCGCGGCGCTGCCGGCGGCGCTCGGCGCCGACCTGCTGCCGCTCGAGGTTCATCTGGTCGCCAGGACCGAGCGCGCAAGACAGGCGCGCCCGCTGCTGCTCGCGGCCATCGGCCTGCATGACTACCTCTCGACGCTGCCCGAGACTCGCTTGTCGCTCTCCGCCGCCACGCTCGTCCACGAGTGGGCAGCGCGCGAGCCACGGGCCGCGTCGATCCTGGCGAGCCTCGAGCGCGGTCGGTCGGAAGGCGGGGCCTTGCTCCGGGACGTACGCGTGGCTCACTGGCTCCAGCCGACCCGCGGCCGAGCTCGTGCGCAGGTGCTCTTCGCGAGGACGTCCTATGCTGACAAGGGGCGGCTGCTCCGCTTTATCGAGCACTACGTCGCGTCCGTGCACCAGGACTACGAGGTCCGCTTCGCGGGTCCGTTCTTCGTCTACTACGCGGCCGAGCGAGAAGGCATCCATGGCATCGTCCAGGGAGCGGCGCTCGACGTCCTCTTGCTCGTGCTCACCTTCGCGCTGGTCTTCAGGCGAGCTTTCTCGACCGCGTGTGCGGTCGTCGTCAACGTCGCGCCGGTGCTCGTCACCCTGGGCGTGATGGCGCTGGCGGGGGTGCCGTGGTCGCTGGGCCTGCTCGGTCTGCCGGTGGTGATCTTCGGGCTCACCGTGGACGACACCATCCACCTGCTCTGGGAGGCGCGAGGTGCCAGCGGTCGCCGGCTATACATGCGCTTTTCAACCGCGACGCGGCGGAGCGCCGGCGCGGTGCTCGCCACCACGGCGCTCCTCTCGGGGTGCCTCGCCGCGTTCGCGCGCTCCGGGTTCCAGGTGAACCGCGAGCTTGGCGCGCTGCTCCCGCTCGGGCTGGGTGCGGGTCTGCTCGCCGAGTTCACGCTCCTGCCGGCGCTGCTCGCGCTCGGGGTCAGAGCTGCACGGCGCAAATCAGCTCGATCTTGGCGGTGAAGATCGCGGCCCCGGCGTGCTTCGCGTCGATGCTGGCTTGCGGCGCCGGCGCCGCCATCGCCCCGATGAGCGCGCTCCACAGGTCGTCGTGCGCTGCTGCCGCGCCGTTCACCTCGTACACCAAACCAGTCTGGATGTCCGCCGGGACCGCGAGCGGGATCGACGAGAACTTCTTCCCCGCCGCGGAACCGCTGGCGGTGACACGCACGCGCACATGGTAGGTCAGCGCCCCAGCGGTCGCCTTGAACTCCTTGCGATAGATGCCGGCGACCGGGAAGCCGTCGTCGACGCCGAAGTTCTGGAATCCGTCCGAGCAAATCCCGCCATGCTGCGTCGCGATGATGCTCGCGAGGTTCGGTGCGCCGCTCACCGGGATCGCGTCCACGTTCTCGGCAGGGTTCCAGAACCCCTCGAGCCCGCACTTCTTCTTGAGGATATCGGGGTCGGAGCCGTCGTACGGGACGTCGAGATAGCTGATGGCGCCGGTCGTCATGGCGGTCTGCAAGGTGGCAAACGCCGCGGTGTCGGTGAGCAGCGCCGTGCTCGGGCAAGGCGTCACCGCCGGCATGTCGGCGTCGGTCATGCTGATCCCGCCAGAACCGCCGCCGATACCAGCCGAGCCGCCGGTACCAGCCGAGCCGCCGGTCGCACCGGAGCCGGCGGTGCCGCCCGTCGCGGCGCCGCTACCCCCACCGCTCCCGCCGACTCCGCTCTTCTGTTCTTCGCCGCCACTGCAAGCTGCAACGTTGAAGAGCGCAAGTATCCCAACCGCGACCACGAGTTGTTTCATGATGCGAGACCCTCCGAGCCAGAAACCAGCCAGCAGCATAGTGCACGCGGGCCTCACGCTCCATCGACATCACGATCACGCGCCTCAACAGTGTCGGTACGTTACGGCATGTACGCCGCGATCGTCGACACGCTGCGCGCGGAGTCGCACCTGGAAGGCACCGCGCGGCGGAGGGCTATCCGAACGCACCCGCAGTGGTGAACGACAATTACATCTCCCCGTCGACGACAACTAGATCGCCCCATCCTGGGCGGCGCGATTGGTCGGCCGGGCGCCGGCCCTCCACGGGATGGAGAGGCAGGCTGCGTGCGGTCGGCGACCAACGCCCAAGTGAGGAGATTGATGGAACAAATGAGCAAACATGGGCAGATTGGCCTGGCGTCGATGCGCGCCGGGATGGATCGAAAGACAGGGCGGAAGTACGTCGACGCTGGCCAGCTACCGTCGGAGCTGGCCAAGGAGCGGGACTGGCGGACGCGGGAAGATCCGTTCGACGAGCACTGGCCGGAGGTCGAGGCGCGGCTCGCCGAGGCTCCGACGCTCGAAGCCAAGACGCTCTTCGAGCTGCTCGTCGAGAAGTACCCAGGCCGGTACGAGCCGGGGCAACTGCGGACGCTGCAGCGTCGGGTCAAGGTGTGGCGCGCCGCGCGGGGCACGGACAAGGAGGTCGTCCTCGCGCAGCAGCACCGGCCGGGTGAAGCGGCGCAGACCGACTTCACGTGGACGACCGAGCTCGCGATCACCATCACCGGTGAACGCGATGGCGACCGGGGAGGGATTGTTGGTCCGGCGCGAAGCCCGGGCGTAGTGTCCCTCGCCGGTGAACCGCGCGAAGCTCATCGTATTCTCAGCGCTCGGAGCCGGGGTGAGCCTCATCGCCCTCGTCGCCGTGGTGCGCGTCGCGCGCGAGGAGCGGAGCGAGCCCGCGCGCTGTCCGCCCGGGCTCGCCGTGGCGGGCGCGCGCTGTTGCGGTGGTGGGCAGTCGCTCGACGCGGCGCGCTGCGCCGGCGCGCCGAGGAGCTGCGCGGAGGGGATGCACGTCGCCGCGCTCCCCTCCCCGGGGTGCGCCGCCGATCCGCATCGCATCGAGTATGCAGGCGGAGAGCTCACGCTCGGTCCGAGCGATTGGGAAGCGGAGGGGACGGTCGCGCCGCGCGAGCTCACGGCGCGCCGCTTCACGCTCGACGCGACCGAGGTGACCGTCGAGGCGTGGCTCGGATGCGTCTCGGCGCGGCGCTGCCGCGCGACCGCCGTCACCGAGCCCGGGCGACCGGTGACGGGCGTGACGCCGGCCGAGGCAGCGCGTTACTGCGCCTTCGCGGGCGGTCGCTTGCCGACCGGCGATGAGTGGCTCTTCGCGGCCATGGGCGCCGAGGCGCGCCGCTTCCCGTGGGGCGCGACCGGGCTCGTGTGCCGGCGCGCCGCCTTCGGGCTCGAGCGCGGGCCCTGCGCGCGCGGCGCGACCGGACCCGAGCTTGCCGGCGCGCGCCCCGACGGCCGGACGCCGGAGGGCGCGCTCGATCTCTCCGGTAACGTGGCCGAATGGACGACCGAGCCCGGCGGTCACTTCGCCGCGCGCGGCGGCTCGTACCGCTCGACGGTCGCCGCCGAGCTGAAGAGCTGGTCGGCCCGCGACGCGGACGGCGCGGCGCCCGATGTTGGTTTCCGGTGCGCCTACGATGCGCGCTAGCGCTCGCGCGCCATCAGGGCGCGCACTCGGGCAGCTGGAGGGCGCCGCTCTTCACGCCGCCCTCCTCGAACGGGATCCCGTCGTCTTCGAGCACGTGGCCGTAGCGGTCGGTCACGCGGAACCGATACGGGCCCGGCCCCATCCCGGAGGCCTGCACGAAGTAGTTGTAGCTCTCCCGCGGCACGCTCACGAAGGGTTCGTTTCCTTGTTGAAACTCGAGCTTGCTGACAGGGTAGCGGAGATTTCGAAGCTGCACCGCCGTCCACCACTGGTTCGAGCCCTCCTTGAACTTATAGGCGATCGGCCCTTCGACGTGGCAGGCGACCAGCTTCCAGGTGATCCGGACGCGCCCCGCGGAGCGCTCCGCGATGCGGTCGAACGCGACCGGCGAGAGATCGAGGTCGCCGTGCTTGCACTCGGGACAGAGGTCGACGATGCGAAGCGTGACCGTGCCCTTCGGGCCAGTCACCGCGGCGCACGCGCCGCAGAGGGCCGAGCCGGCCCAATCCGGCGCATTCAAGGCGGCCACCATCAGATCGTTCGGGGTGGGATCGAAGCTGCAGGCCCCGCTTCCGTCGGCAAAATCGTAGTAGGTCGCGTCTCCCGTGTAGTCCTCCGGAGGCTCGCAGCTCCCCCCGCTCGACGCGCCGCCCGACCCGCTCGCGCCGCCCAACCCGCTCGACGCGCCGCCCGACCCGCTCGCGCCGCCCGACCCGCTCGCGCCGCCCTGCGAGGCGCCCTCGCCGCCGCACCCGGCAGCGAGCGCGGAGACCACGATGAGCGAGCTCAGCCTCATGCGAGCGAGGGTCTCGCCGGCTCGCGCGCTCGTCAACTGGTAGCATCGCGTCATGTCGGTCGCGATCCTCTCCGTCGGAACCGAGCTCACCCGTGGTGAGATCGTGAACACCAACGCGAGCTGGCTCGGCGAGGCGCTCACCGAAGCCGGGCTCGAGGTCACCGCGCAGGAGACGGTCCCGGACGACGTGTCCCGGATCGTCGAGACCCTCCGGCGCCTCGGCGGCGCGCACCGGCTCATCGTGTGCACGGGCGGACTCGGGCCGACCACCGACGATCTGACGAGCGCCGCGGTCGCGCAGCTCCTCGAGGCGCCGCTCGAGCGCGATCCGACCTCGCTCGAGGTGATCCGCGCGCGGATGGCGCGGCTCGGCCGCGCGGTGGCCGCGAGCAACGAGAAGCAGGCGGATTTTCCGCGAGGCGCGCGGGTGTTGCCGAACGCGCGCGGCACCGCGCCGGGCTTCGCCGTCCACATCGGCGTGGCCGAGGCCTTCTTCATGCCGGGCGTGCCGCGCGAGATGCGCGCGATGTACCGCGAGCACGTGTTGCCGAGCGCTGCGGCGCTCGTCACCGAGCGTTCTTTCCAGGTCCGGCTGCAGACCTTTGGGATGACTGAGTCCGCGGTGAACGACGCGCTCGCCGGCGTCGAAGCGGAGCACGGCGTCACGGTCGGCTATCGGGTTCACTTCCCGGAAATCGAGGTGAAGTTCCTCGCCCGAGCCGCCTCCCCGGAGGCGGCCCGGCAGCGAGCCCGGGGGGCTGCCGACGCGGCGCGAAGCCGGCTCGGTGCGGACGTGGTGTTCGGCGAGGGCGACGCGACCCTGAGCGAGGCGGTGGGCGCGCTCCTCGCCGAGCGCGGGCTCCGGCTCGGGCTCGCGGAGTCCTGCACCGGAGGGCTCGTCTCCGCGCTCGTCACCGAGCGGAGCGGCGCGAGCGCGTACTTCGCCGGCGGCGTGGTCAGCTACGCGAACCAGGTGAAGGAGGCCGTGCTCGGCGTCCCGGCCGAGCTCCTCCGCGAGCACGGCGCGGTGAGCGCCGAGGTCGCGTGCCGCATGGCCGAAGGTGCGCGGGCCGTGCTCGGCGTCGAGGTCGCGCTCGCCCTCACCGGCGTCGCAGGCCCGACCGGCGGCACGGACGAGAAGCCGGTCGGGCTGGTCCACTACGCGGTCGCGACGCCGGAGCGAACGACCGCCCGCCAGCTCTTCTGGCCTGGCTCGCGCGGTCAGGTGCAGCGGGTCGCGGCGTTCAGTGGGCTCGCGCTGGTGCGCCAGGTGCTGCTGCACGGGCGCGAGCCGTGAGCGAACGCCCGCGCCTGTTCTTCGCGCTCACGCTCCCCGAGCCCGGGCGGAGGGCGCTCGTCGGCCTCCAAGCCGCGCTCGCGCGCGAGCTCGGCACCCGGGCCCGACGGGTCGAGCCCGCGAACCTGCACGTCACGCTCGCCTTTCTCGGCTCGGTCGCGCCCGAGCTCGTGCCCGCGCTCGCCGCGCTCGCGCGCGAGCTCGCCGGCCAGGCGGCGCCCATCGAGGCCGAGTGGCGGCAGGTGACCGCCTTCCCCTCACCCGCCCGAGCGCGACTGGTGGTGGCCGAGCTCGACGATCACCAGGGCGCGCTCCGAACGCTGGCGAGTCGCGTGGCGCGCGGCGTCGAGGCGTTCGGGATCTCGCCGGAAGCGCGCGAGTACCGCCCGCACGTCACGCTCGCGCGGCTCCGAGGGCACGCCAGCCTCGAAGTAGCGCCCGACCGCCCACGGCTCGACGGCGCGCTCGTGCTCGAGGAGCTCGCGCTCTTTCGCTCGGAGCTCCGGCCCGCCGGCAGCGTCTATACGGCGCTCGCGAGCGCCCGGCTGGGCGAGCCGAGCAGCGAGCTTCCGCGCCGGACCGACCCAACTTCCGCCTGACGCGGAGCGAGGCGACCGCGACCCAGCTCACGGCGCTTCGGCGAGGGCGCCCGCTCGGCGCGGCTCGGCGGCCCCGAGCCACTCTCTGCCGAGCCGGCCGATGGCGGGGGCGTCGGCGATGTGCGGCCGCTCCCGGAACGAGTAGCCCATGGCCTCCAGGCTCGCGCGGAGCTTCGGGGGCAGCCCGTGCTCCTCATAGAGGACCTCATCGGGCAGGTGTTGCATGTGAAATCGCGGCGCGGCGACCGCAGCGCCCACATCGAGGCCGAAGTCGAGCACGTTCGAGATCTCCTGGAACACGGTGCTGATGATGGTCGGGCCGCCCGCGCCGCCCGCGACCAAGCGCAGCTCGCCGCTCGGGGCGAAGACCAAGGTCGGCGACATCGACGAGAGCATACGCTTGCCCGGCGCGATGGCGTTCGCCTCGCCTTGCACGAGACCGAAGCCGTTCGGCACGCCCGGCACAGCGGCAAAATCGTCCATCTCGTTGTTGAGGACGAAGCCCGCGCCCGCGACCGTGACGCCCGAGCCGAACCACCAGTTTACCGTAGTGGTCAGCGAGACCGCGTCGCCGTTCGCGTCGACCACGCAGAAGTTGGTGGTGTGCGGGCCGCTCGCGCTCGCCGGCGCGGCCACGATCTCCGAGGACGGCGTGGCCCGGTCGGGCTGGATGGTCGCGCTCTCGGCGTCCGCCCAGGCGGGCGAGAGGAGCTCGTCGAGCGGCATCTTCACGAAGTCCGGATCGCCGAGCTTTGCGTTGCGAGCCGCGTAGGCGCGGCGCATCGCCTCGAAGAGGTAATGGAGCGACGCGGGCGTCTGGAAGCCGAGCTTGCGAAGCTCATAGCGCTCGAGGATGTGCGCGATCATGGCCATCGTGACGCCCCCGGACGAGGGCGGTGGCATCGAGACGATCTCGTGCCCGCGGTAGCTGAACCTCAGCGGCTCGCGCCACTTGGCCCGGTACTTCTTGAGATCCGCGAGGGTGATGAAGCCGCCGTCCCGCTTCATCTGGGCGACCACGGCGGCGGCCGTCGGCCCCTCGTAGAAACCGGTCGGGCCCTGCTCGATACGGCGAAGGGTCGCGGCGAGGTCCGGGTTTTTCCATATGGAGCCGATCGGCGGCGGCGCGCCATTCGGCAGAAACAGCGCGGCGGAGGCCGGGTGCTTCGAGAGCCGAGCCCGGGCAAACTCGAGGCTCGCGACGAAGGGCTTGTCGACCACGAACCCCGCCTCCGCGAGCTGAATCGCAGGCGCGAGGAGCGCGGCCCAGCTCTTTCGCTTCGAGCCGAGCTTCTGATAGAGCTCATAGAGCCCGGCGACCGAGCCCGGCACGCCCGCCGAACGGATCCCCTCGCGCACGTCCGGCTTCGCCTTGCCGTCGGGGCCGAGGTATCGCGCGGGCTTGGCGGCAGCCGGCGCGGTCTCGCGGAAATCGAGCGCGCGCACCTCGCCGCCGATCCGCGCGACCGCGAAGCCGCCGCCTCCGAGGTTGCCGGCGGTAGGGTAGGTCACGGCGAGCGTGAAGGCGACGGCGACGGCAGCGTCGGCCGCGTTGCCTCCGCTCGCGAGCACGTTGCGCCCGACCACGGTCGCGGCCGCGTTGTCGGTGACCACCATGCCGCCGGTCCCGCGCACCACGAGCGGGTGCTGGTGCGGCCAGTCGCTCGGCTCGGGAGGGGCGGCGGTCGAGGGCTCGGCGCTCGGCGCGGGCGGTGGGAGCGCC
The DNA here is from genome assembly GCA_035063585.1 of Polyangiaceae bacterium. Classification (GTDB taxonomy): domain Bacteria; phylum Myxococcota_A; class Polyangia; order Polyangiales; family Polyangiaceae; genus JAPSGB01. The sequence continues at coordinate 24,701 of JAPSGB010000048.1, read as the reverse complement.
GCGGGCGGGGGCGGCGCGGCCGGCGGCGGGGGCGGCGGCGGAGGAGGCGACGCGCAGGCGGCGAATACGAAGAGGGCGAGCGGCAGCGCGGAGAGGCGACGTCCCATGCGCTCCGCGATACCAGCCTTCATGAGAGACGGCTACCTGCCGCTCGGGAAGCGTGACCCCGCTCGGCTCCGCGCGGCGAGTGTCTCAGGCTCGGCGAGGCCAGGTCGCGACGGCGAGGAAGATCGGGTACTCGCGGGTCGCGCCGCCCTCGCCCTCACGGCGCACCTTGAAGGCGTCCGAGAGCGTGATCTCCTCGAAGCCGGCCGCCTCGAGCCAGGCCTTCACGCTCGCCCGCGAAAACCCGTGGTGCGCGACGCCGTGCCCATCACCGTGAAAGCTGCCGTCCTCGGCGTCGAGATCGGCCAGGGCGACGCGGCCGCCAGGCTTCATGTGGCGCGCGAGCGCGTCGAAGAGCCCGGGCACGTCCTCCACGTGGTGCAGCGTCATCGAGCTGTAGATGAGATCGAAGGTGCCCCCGGGCAACTCATCCGGTACCGCGCCCTCGACGATCTCGACGCTCCCGAGCGCGGCCTTCTCGCACTTCCGTTCGAGGAACGAGAGCATGTCGGGCGAGGCGTCCATCGCCACCACGTGCCCGAGCCGCGGCGCCATCACGAGCGTCACCGCGCCGGTACCCGCGCCGAACTCGAGCGCGCGCTCGCTCCCGGAGGGCGAGAGCGCCGCGAGCATGGACTCCGCTACCCCCTGCGCCATGCGTACGCGCTGCGGATCTTCGTCCCACACGGAGGCGAGCTCTTTGAACCGCTCGAGGTTGGCCGCTTTGTGGTCCACGGGATGCTCCAGGCTGAGGGCGAGTGAGACGAGCCCCTCTCATGTAGCGACACCGAGCGCGAGTCGCCAGGGTCGTCGGTCTGGAGTTGATTTCAGCGCAAGAATCGCGTGGGGCGCCGCGCTCCTCGCGCGCGCTCGCGCGGCGCAGGCGCTTGACGGAGTTGGCGCGAGGCGTACGCTGAAAACGGTTTTCAAGAAGGAGGCGCGCACCATGCGTCATGCTCTCGAGTCACTCGCGCTCTTCACCGCGGTGGGCGCGCTCTCGCTCACGCTCACCGGGTGTGAGAAATCCCCGGGCGCTGCCGCGTCGGCCGAGCCGGCACCGAGCGCCGGCGCCACGCGCATGGCGCCCGCGAACCACACCGCGCCGATGGCGCTCATCGGCAAGGCGCTCCCTGCCATCGCGCTCCACAGCACGGCTGGGCAGACCGAGACGCTCGCAGGCGCGGAGGGCAAGCCGACCGTACTCGTGCTCTGGAGCACCTGGTGTCAGGCGTGCTTGCACGAGACGGCGCAGCTCACCACCTGGGCCGACTCGCGAAAGGACGTCGGGCTCGAGATCGTGAACGTCGACGGGCTCATGGGGGACGAGCCGGACCTCGAGAAGGTGAGCGCGCAGGCGAAGAAGATTGGCGTGACCGGGCCCGTGTGGACCACGAGAGTCGCGGATCTGCCCAAGCTCGGCGTGCGGACCTGCCCCGTCTCGCTCGTGGTCGACGCGAAGGGCATCGTGAAGGCAGCGCGCGAGGGCTACAAGGGCGCCGACGAGATGAATCAGTGGCTCGACCGCGAGCTCACCGCGCTCTAGGCCCGCGAATCACTGACTTGCAGGCGAGAGTCTTCTTCGCCGAGCAGGCTACGGTGGTGCGGGTCGAGCGGCGGGCGATCGACGCGAGAATTTCGTCGGCCATCTCGGTCCACTCGGATGGCTTCGGCTCGTCGTCGTGGGCTTCGAGGTACTCGTAGATCGCCGCTCGAAGTTCGCGGCTGCTCCGGAGCGTGTACTCCAGTGCGTGCGCCCATTCGGAGTCGATTCCAGCGTCTTGGCGATGATCGCCCCGACGGGACCGACGCCGACGAGTGCTCCGGGTAGAGCCGCACGATGAGCTTGCTCGCCGTAGCCGTCGGCACCCGGTCCAAGATTCGGGGGCCGCGCTCGTCGCTGCCCCCCGTCGTAGACGAGCACGGCCTCCGGCGAGGCCGTGGGAGCGGGCGGCGGGGCAACGGGCGCTCAGAGCAGCGGGAGCGGGCGGCGCGCCCGTCGCAGGTGGTGGTACGACAACGAGAGCAGCAGGGGTGGTCGCAGTCGGCGGCGACACGGGAGGCGCAGTCGCGGCGGCCGGCAGCGCCTACCGTGCTGGAGTGGCTGGCGCGGGACCGGGCTGCGTTGCTGGAGGTGCGCTGCACGACGGTGACGGCGCCAGTCTTGCGGTCCACGCCGCCGCCACGCTCGGACGTAGAAGGCGCTCGCGGTGCGGGTGGGGCCGACCGGAGGCGCACGACCTTGGTGAATCAGTCATGGTTGTTCTGCACGGTGACCGTGCACGTGGCGTTCGCGCACGCCGCGGGATTCGTCATTTTGAAATTGAGGTAGTAGGTCGCTCCTGGCGTAAGCGGACAGCCGTTTGAAACCATGAGCTCATGTTTCCATTTTCCTGAGATCTGGCCGGGGCCTGCATCGACGACGGGACCACATTGAGGATTGGCGGGGGCAAAGTCGCCGCAAGTATCAGAGAAGCTCATCGTAATGTTTGGTCCTGGCAAGGTCTCGCCGTGAGTCATGATTCCAAACTCGTCGGCTCCGAGATCGATGGGCACGGTGAACTTTGTAGCGATATAACCGTCGGCGTTCATGTTCTTGATGATCGTGAAGTAGTTCACGCCGGGGAACGGGATGGTGGGTCCCGGTCGAACCCTCCCCCAGATCGAGTCGAAGGTGGTGACGTCGGCGTTCATGACCCCGCTCGAGTACGGCATGCTGTAGTTGTAATAGAGCTGTGCCGTGAGCTGGCGGCCCGGTGGGCAGTCGTCCGGATTACGCGTCACCGCGACGGACGCGTCTTGGCTCGTGACACTTCCCGAGGCATTGCTGCACGTCATGCTGAGGACGTAGGCGCCGACGCCCGCGGCGGTCACGGAGCGGGGTGAGACGGCGGAGGTGGTGTCGGTCCAGCCCGGAAGGCTGGTGCTCAGGCCGTCGAGCGTCGCGGCCGCGGTGCAGGTCGTCGCGCCCGTCACCTGCCAGCTCACCGAGAAGGGCATACCTGCCTTCGCTGTCGCTGGCGCTATCAATGGAAAATTTGGCGGCGTCGGTGAGTCGTCGGCGGATGTGCCGCCCGCGCCGCCCGTCGATGGGGAGCCGCTCCCGCCGGCGTTCCCCGCCGCGCCACCCGCGCCACCCGCGCCACCCGCGCCGCTCGCACCGCTCGCACCGGCGGAGCCGTCGGCCCCCGCGTCGTGGCCCGGTGTGGTGGAGCTGGCTTCCGTGGTGGAACTGCTGCACGCGGCGAGGAGCAGCGAAGCGAAGAGCAGCGAAAGCGAACGTGCCATGGTGAACACCCCTTCTGCCGAGTATGGCAGAGAGTGGGGACGTTGCACGGGTGGAACAAACCGCTCCGCGGTCATGACGTCCTTGCCGCCGGTGCCGGACGACGTGGCGTCTCTCGACGCGGACGGCGATGAGGTCGCATCGCGAGCGCGGCCGTCGGCGCACGCCCAGGCGATCCCCCGTCACGCTACCGAGCGGCGGCCTGCACGGTCGACGACCGAGCCATGCGCTGCGCCAAGCGCTCCGCGTTCGTCGTGAAGATGAGCGTGTTGCCGCACTGCGTGCAGGCCACCAGCGTGAACATCCACCATTCGCGTGAGCCGTGCTGCGTGGCGCTCGTTGCGAGGACGGTCGTCATGTGACCTGCATCGAACGCGACGTTCGGTACGTACGTGAACGAGGTTCGGCGCCGCTTTCCAGGGTGTACCGAATGGTGCGTAGACTCCGGGCGCTGGGCCGGACACGTCGGACGCACGCACTGGGGCTTCCAGCGCGTACCGAACGGTACGTAGACTCAGGACCATGCTTCGACGCGGCCGCCTGGCATCTATCCCTCTCCTCGGCTGGGCGGCGCTCGCCGTCGCGTGCAGTCAACCGGCGAACGAGGCGGCCTCCCCGCGTCGCGGGCCGGACGCCTCACTCGAGGCGGGAGGTGGCGGCGGCGCGCCCGGCGACGCGGGAGAGCGCCTGGATGGCTCCGTGCGCGACGCGCTCGCCGACGCGTCGCTCGGAGAAGCCGGGCCGGACGCCTCGGACGCGAGCACCGAGCCCGACGCGGCGCCGCTCCCCGCGGTCACGTCGTCCACGCGGGGGTGGGTAGACATCGCCGGCACGCGACCCTCGTACGAGTACGGACCGGCGATCATCAGGGAAGGTAGCACCTACTACGCGTTTTATTGCTCCGACCCGACCGTGACGGGCTGGGACACGATCCGGATGAGCACGAGCCAAGATGGCTCGTCCTGGTCCGCGCCGGTGGACGCGCTCGTCCCAGGGGGCGCCTACGACCTAGACTCCGCGTGCGATCCGACCGTCGTGAAGTTTCGCGGCGTTTATTGGATGTATTATACGTGCATCAACACGACGTCGTCGCCGGACGGCTATCACAACAACCGCGTCTGCGTCGCGGTCTCCGACGACGTGAGCGGGCCTTATCGTAAGTACGAGCGGCCGGTCGTGGAGGATCTCGGCTGCCCGAGCGACTGGAACGCCTCGTACTGCGTGGGCCAACCCTCGGCCGTCGTCGCGGACGCTCGCGTCTATTTGTATTACACGAACGCCTACCCTGGCGATCCCGGCCCTGCCCCCGGCGACATCCACCTCGCCACGAGCACCGACGGGGTCCAGTTCCAGCCCGCGAACGGCGGCGCCCCCGTGTGGAACCACCGCGACGTGGACGTGAAGCGTGACCGGCGGAGCGGCCTGTTCTTGATGGTGCAAGGGGAGGTGGACACGAAGCAGATCGTGTGGACGGCCTCTTCGGACGGGGTCCATTGGCTCCCGTACGATCCGTCGCGGAGCATCGCGTTCAATACGTCGATGCCAGCAGACGGTAGGAACCACAACCCCGGCCTCGCGGGGGACGCCCTCGGGCACTTCGATGGCATGACCTTCGTGATGTACGGCTCGAGCTACGAGAGCGGGTGGGGCAAGTGGCACCTCTACCGCTCCGACATCGTCGTCGAGCCGGCCGAGAACGACTGTTCGCAATGCGCGGAAGACTCGTGCGATTGGGCATGTTCGAAGACGCTCGCGAGCGAGCAGGTGGGGCATTGCGCACACCCGGGGTCGGCGGAGGTGGGGAAGTGTTGCGCCTGCGCGGCAGCCCCTGCCGAGTCCGACTGCGCCGCCTGCGCCCCCGGAGGCTGCGTCGTGGCCTGCCGGGCCGGAGGGCACTCGATCGGCGCGTGCTCGGTGCCCGGCAGCAAAGATCCGGCGGCCTGCTGTGCATGCTACTGAAGCGGCGGGCAGCGTCCGAGGAGGAAGCGTGCCGGCGCCGCGGCCTTCGGCACCAGCGTCACGAACTCGAGCCGCCCTTCCTTCCGGGGGAACGCCGCGCCCGCGGACCAAGGCCATCGATCGCCGGGACGCCGACCGACGAGAGCGTGTTCGCGTCGGACCCCCCGCCGATGCGCAGCGCCTCGTCACCGCCGTGCCCCGAGGCGCGGGAGCGGTCCGCGCGCTCTACGCACCGCGACCCGCTCTAGGCCTTCACGCGCTGGCGTGAGGACGCGCGACCGGGTCGTGGCTCACGCGCTCTGCGGCGCTGTCGCGCTTGCGGAACACGAGCCCGCCCGAGGGGTCACGGTCGACCACGATGACGTCGCCCGGCAGAAACTCGCCCGCGAGCACGCGCCGCGCGAGCCCGTCTTCGACGTGCTTCTGGATGGCGCGCTTCAGTGGGCGGGCGCCGAACTGCGGGTCCCAGCCGACCTCGCCCAGGAAGTCTCTCGCGGCGTCGGTAAACTCGATGCCGAGGCCGCGGCTCGTGAGGCGCGCGGAGAGGTAGCGCACCTGGATATCGACGATGCTCCGGAGCTGGTCGCGACCGAGCCGGTGGAACACCACGATCTCATCGAGCCGGTTGATGAACTCCGGCCGGAAGTGGTGGCGGAGCGCGTCCATCGCGGTCGACTTCCCGAGCTCGTACTTCTCCTCGTCGCGAAGGTCACGACGCTCCTCGATCTCGGCGAGCTCGCCCGAGCCGATGTTGCTGGTCAGGATGACGACCGTGTTCTTGAAATCCACGGTGCGGCCCTGCCCGTCCGTCAGCCGACCGTCGTCGAGGAGCTGGAGCAGCGTGTTGAAGACGTCGGGGTGCGCCTTCTCGATCTCGTCGAAGAGGATCACGCTGTACGGGCGCCGGCGCACCGGCTCGGTGAGCTGGCCGCCCTCCTCGTAGCCGACGTAGCCGGGCGGCGCACCGATGAGCCGGCTGACGGCGTGGCGCTCCATGTACTCGCTCATGTCGATGCGGATCATCGCGCGCTCGTCGTCGAACAGGAATTCAGCGAGGGCGCGCGCCGTCTCCGTCTTTCCGACGCCGGTCGGGCCGAGGAAGAGAAACGACCCGATCGGGCGCTTGTCGTCGCCGAGGCCGGCGCGCGAGCGGCGCACCGCGTTGGCGACCGCGACCAGGGCGTCGTGCTGCCCGACCACGCGCTGCTCGAGGTTCCCCTCCATCTGCAGGAGCTTCTGCATCTCGCTCTCGAGCATCCGGGTCACCGGCACGCCCGTCCACTTGGAGACGATGGCCGCGATGTCTTCGTCGGTCACCTCCTCCTTCAGGTACGAGCCGTGCTCTTGGGCGCGCGCTAGCTCGGCCCGAAGCCCCTCGACGTGGCGCTCGATCTCGGGGAGCTTGCCGTACTTGATTTCGGCAGCCTTGCCGAGGTCGCCCTTCCGCCGCGCGAGCTCTTCCTGCGTCTTCAGATCCTCGACGGCCACCTGCTGCTCGCGGACCTGACCGATGATCTCCTTCTCGCGGAGCCACTTTGCGCGCATGGTGTCGCGCTCGGCGGTGAGCTCGGCGACCTCGCGCTCGAGCTCCTCGAGCCGCGCCTTGCTCGCCTTGTCGCGCTCACGCTTGAGCGCCTGCTCCTCGATCTTGAGCTGGAGGAGCCGCCGCTCGACCTGATCGATCTCGAACGGCATGCTGTCGATTTCCATCTTGATCTTGCTGGCCGCCTCGTCGACGAGATCGATGGCCTTGTCCGGCAGGAACCGATCGCTGATGTAGCGGTGCGACAGGGTCGCGGCCGCGATCAGCGCCGAGTCCTGGATCTGGATGCCGTGGTGCACCTCGTAGCGCTCCTTCAGACCGCGCAAGATCGCGATGGTGTCCTCCACGGTGGGCTCCCCGACCATGACCGGCTGGAAGCGCCGCTCGAGCGCCGCGTCCTTCTCGATGTGCTTGCGGTACTCGTCGAGCGTGGTCGCACCGATGGCGCGGAGCTCCCCGCGCGCGAGCGCGGGCTTCAGCATGTTGGCGGCGTCCATGGCTCCCTCGGCCGCGCCCGCACCGACCAGCGTGTGCAGCTCGTCGATGAACAAGATGACGCTCCCGCCCGAGCTCTCGACCTCCTTCAAGACCGCCTTCAGGCGATCCTCGAATTCACCGCGGAACTTCGATCCTGCCACCATGCTCGCGAGATCGAGCGCGAGGATGCGCTTGTCGCGGAGCGACTCCGGCACGTCTCCCGCCGCGATCCGCTGGGCGATGCCCTCGGCGATGGCCGTCTTTCCGACGCCCGGCTCGCCGATGAGCACGGGGTTATTCTTGGTGCGGCGGCTCAGCACCTGCATCACGCGGCGGATCTCCTCGTCGCGCCCGATCACCGGATCGACCTTGCCGCGCCGGGCGAGCTCGGTGAGATCCTTCGTGTACTTCTCGAGCGCCTGGAATTTCCCTTCCGGATCCTGATCGGTGACGCGCTGGCTACCGCGCACCTCGGCGAGCGCGCGCAGCAGCTTGTCGTAGCTGAGCCCGTGCCGGTCGAAGGCGACCTTGAGATCGTTGTCGTGCTTCGCGCCGGCGAGCATGAAGTGCTCGATCGAGACGAAGTCATCCTTCAGCGCCTTCGCCTCTTCCTCGGCTTGATTGAGGAGCGGGACCAGCCGCCGCCCGAGGTGCGGCTCCGCACCGCCGGACACCTGCGGTAGCCCCTCCACCCGCTCCATGAGCGCGCGCTTCAGCGCGTCGGCATTTCCACCCGCCTTCTCGACCAGCGGCCGCCCGATGCCGCCATCCTGCTCGAGGATGGCGACCAGCAAATGCTCCGGGATGATCTCCGGGTTGCCGCGCTTGGTCGCGAGATCCCCGGCGGCGCGCAGGGCTTCCTGGCTCTTGTTGGTGAGACGATCCATTCGCATGATGAAGCTCCCTCCAGGCACGCTTCGTGCAGAGTGATGCGAAGGTAAGTCGCGCTCTTCTTCGATCAAGGGGACCGCGCGGGCGCAGAGGAGCGGCCCGCTCGCAGCGTCGCCGAGGTCGAGGGGATGTCGGTCCGGCGCGGAACCGCGCGGGACGTTCCCGCGGCGCGCGACCACGCCGCGACGCCGGCCGCGACGGACCGACAAAAACACGCGAGCCACGGCGACCGAGGTCGTCGTGGCTCGCGCTCGAACGGGGTCGGTGCGCGCTTACGGCGCGCCCGCGCTCCCACCGCTGCCTGCGCTCCCGGAGCTCCCGGCGCTGCCCGCGCTCCCGGCGCTGCCCGCGCTGCCACCGGCGCCGCCGCTGCCGCCGCCGCCATTGCAAGTGACCAGGCCGCCCTCCGGCGTGTAGCCGAGCGAGGCCGGATCCACGCAGCCGAGGCCGAGCTGCACCATGCCGTTGAGGACGTCGTTGGCCATGTAACCGCAGGCGCCCGAAGGCTTGCAGCAGCCGTTGAGGGTGATCGCGATGCCGCCGCTGCCGAAGTTGGCGTCGGGGCAGGCGTTGTCGAGGGCGCCCGGCTGGTTCTTCTCGACGCACGGCTCGGTGGGGTTGATCCCGACCGCGCTGAGGACGCTCAGATCGAGGCCGCAGTTGTTGGGCGCAGCGGTAGGACAGCACGCCGGGAGGGACATGCTGACCGCCGCGATGTCCACGCCCTGGCACGTCTGGCCGCCGCACTCCGTGGTCGAGCCGCCGCCGGTGCCGCCGGTGCCGCCGGTGCTGCCGCCGCTGCCGCCGGTGCTGCCACCGTCCGTGCCCGCCGTGCCGCCGGTGCTGCCGCCGTCCGTGCCCGCCGTGCCGCCGGTGTTCGAGCCGCCGCCAGTGCTCGCGCCGCCGGTGCTCGCGCCGCCGGTGTCGTCGTCGCCGCCGGTGTCGTCGTCGCCGCCGCAGGCGGGGATCGCGAACGCGAGCGCGCTCACCAACCCGAGACTCAGCCCAACCTTGAAGAAATTCGCCTTCATCTCATCACCTCTTCACGCACCTCGGAGAAAACCTGCTGACAGCGCCTCGAACGGTCCCTCGAGCGCTCCGGCGTCGAGAGACTTCGACCCGCCGGCCAGCACCGTCGGAGATTATCCGCTAAATGTCCAGATTTCGCACATTCAGCGCGTTTTCCTCGATGAATTGCCGCCTCGGCTCGACCTGATCGCCCATGAGGACGCTAAAGAGCTGATCGGTCGCGATGGGGTCGTTCACCTTGACCTGGAGCAGAGTGCGAGCGTCCGGGTTCATGGTCGTCTCCCAGAGCTCGGAGGCGTTCATCTCGCCGAGGCCCTTATAGCGCGTGATGTGGGTGCCCTTCTTACCGCGCTCGTCGATGAAGCGGTCGAGCTCGTCGGCGTCAGCGAGCGTGATGGCCTCGCCCGCGCCGACCCGCGCGGTGTACGGCGCCGGGCCGATGGAGCGGATGTCCTCCTCGATGCTGCGGAGCTCCTCGTATTCGGCGCTCCTCACGAGCTCCCAGTCGATCACGGCCGGCCGTGACGAGGCGCCCGGGCGGAAGCTCACCACGATGTGCGCCACGCCGCGCTCCGTCTCGCCTTCCACCGCGACCGTGAGCGGCGTGAGATCCGGGTGGTGCGCCTCGAGCCACGCGCGAAGCGCCTCTGCCGCCTGGTGCACTCGCCCAGGCTCCCGCAGGTCGGTGAGCGAGAGCCCGTTCGAGCGGAGCAGGCCGCGCACCACCCGCGCGTCGCAGCGCCGGTCGATCTTGTCGAGCACCTGACGAAACGCGCGCAGCCGGCTCGCGAGCTCATAGAGCGGCTTGCCGCTGAGCGCCGGGCCGCGCGAGGCCTGGATGGTGACGTCCTCGATGCCGTTCTCGATGAGGAAGCGATCGAGAGCGGCCTGGTTCTTCATGTAGAGGTCCTTCTTGCCCTTGCGGACGCGATAGAGCGGCGGCTGCGCGATGTAGAGGTAGCCGTTCTCGATGATCTCGCGCATCTGCCGGTAGAAGAAGGTAAGAAGGAGCGTGCGGATGTGCGCGCCGTCCACGTCGGCGTCGGCCATGAGCACGATGGTGTGGTAGCGGAGCTTCGACACGTCGAAGTTGCCGTTGTCATCGATGCCGCAGCCGAGCGCGCTGATGAGGGTGGCGACCTCCTGCGAAGAGAGCATGCGATCGAGTCGCGCGCGCTCCACGTTCAAGATCTTGCCCTTGAGCGGCAAGATGGCCTGAAAGTGACGATCGCGGCCTTGCTTGGCGCTGCCGCCGGCGCTCTCGCCCTCGACGATGTAGAGCTCGCTCCGCGCAGGATCCTTGCTCTGACAATCCGCGAGCTTCCCGGAGAGCGAGGTGTTGTCGAGCACACCCTTTCGCACCACCTCGCGCGCCTTACGCGCCGCCTCGCGCGCCTTCGCGGCGAGCGTCGCCTTCTCGATGATCTTCTTGGCCGTCTGCGGATGCTCTTCGAAGTAGCGTCCGAGGTATTCGCTCACCGCGTTCTCGACGATGCCCTTCACCTCGCTCGAGACCAGCTTGCTCTTGGTCTGCGAGTCGAAGGAGGCGTCCGGCGCCTTCACGTGGATGACGCAGACGACACCCTCACGGGTGTCCTCGCCGGCGAGGCCGTTCTTCACGTCCTTGAAGAGCCCCGCCCCCTGCCCGTAGTTGTTGAGGGTGCGGGTGAGCGCGGAGCGGAGCCCGGTGAGGTGCGTGCCGCCGTCCTTGTTGTGGACGTTGTTCGTGTAGCAGAAGATCTGCTCGGCGTAGGCGTTGGTCCACTGGATCGCGAGATCGACCACGATGGGCGCCGCGCCCTGCTCGCCCGCGGCCGTCTCCGTCGTGAACGCGATGACGTCGTCGTGGACGGGCTCCTTCTTCTGGCTGAGGAGCGACACGAACTCCTTGATGCCGCCCTTGTACTCGTACGTCTCGCTGCGGCCCTCGCCCCGCTCGTCGGTGAGCTTGATGATGAGCCCGGAGTTCAGGAAGGCGACCTCGCGCAAGCGGTTGGCGAGCGTGTCGAAGCTGTACTCGGTGTTGCTGAAAATGAGGTGATCGGGCTTGAAGGAGACCTTGGTGCCGGTGGCCGCGGCCTCGCCAATCGCCGCGAGCCGCCCCTTCGGCACGCCGCGCGCGTACTCCTGGAACCAGAGCTTGCCCTCGCGGCGGATCTCGAGGCGAAACCACTCGCTCACCGCATTCACCGCGCTCACCCCGACGCCATGGAGCCCCGCGCTCACCTTGTAGCTCGAGTGATCGAATTTCCCGCCGGCGTGGAGGATCGTCATGACGACCTCCGCCGCGCTCACCCCGCGGTCTTCCATGATGCCGACCGGGATGCCGCGCCCGTCGTCCTCCACGGTGATCGAGCCGTCGTAGTGGACCGTGACGGAGATCTGTTTGCAGTACCCGGCGAGGTGCTCGTCGACCGAGTTGTCGACCGCCTCCCACACCAGGTGGTGGAGCGCGGAGCCGTCGTGGACGTCCCCGATGTACATCCCGGGGCGCTTGCGCACCGCCTCGAGCCCCTCGAGGACGGTGATGTTGCGGGCGTCGTAATCGCTAACGGAAACGCTGGTGGCCTCGTTCGTCAAAATCGCTACCTTCGGATGAATCGCACGTGCGGTGCGAGACGAGAGCGGGTCGGCACGAAGGAAAAATCTTGCCCCGCCGACACGGTGATCGGCGCGTGAAAATCGACCGCCGATCCGACCTCGAAAGTATACCGAGCCGGAGCCCGACGAGCAAGCCGTTTGGAGCATCAAAACCGCTGTTTTCGTCGCTCTTGCGCGCGCGCTCCGCGCCGCCGGCCGCGCCGCTCCGACCCCTCGAGACTCACGCGCGCCGGAGCCGGTTCGGGGGGTGGTCGGGGCGGCGCGGAACCGCTCCGACCGGCCCGCGGCGCGGCTCAGGCGCGAGGCAACGCGGCTCAGGCGCGGGAGAGCCGCCCGGCGGCGAGCGTGAAGTCGGCGCGCGCTTCGCCAGCGAGCTCCGGGGTGACGAAGAGCTCGGGGCGCGTGGTAGTGACGAACACCTGACCCTCGGTCGCGCGGAGAAAATCGTAGACGGCGCCGGTGCGCGCGGGATCGAGCTCGCTCGAGACGTCGTCGAGCAAGAGCACCGGCTCCGCCCCGCGCGCGGCGCGGACGCAGGCGAGCTCGGCCACCTTGAGCGCCAGGGCTAGGATGCGTTGCTGGCCCTGCGAGGCGTGGCGGCGCGCGGAGCGGCCGTCGACGCAGAGCGCGAGCTCGTCGCGCTGCGGACCGTAGCTCGCGCTGCCGCGACGAAGATCGACGGCGCGACGCGACGCGAGCTCGCGCTCGAAGTCCGCCGCGTCGGGAGCGCCGCCCGGCTCGTAGCCGACCGTCAGGTGGAGCGCTGGCGAGGCCATGCTCGCAAAGGCGGGAGCGAGCGCGGCGCCGACGCTCGCCGCGGCGCGGGCGCGGGCGCGGGCGAGCCGCGCGCCGTGCTCGGCCATGAGCCGCTCGTAGACCTCGAGCTCGGGCGCGCGCACTCCGCGCTCCTCGAGCACGCGCTGGCGCTCGCGGGTCGCGCGGGTGAAGCGCGCACGATCATCGCCGCTCGCGGGATCGGCGAACAGCGCGACGCGATCGAGCAGGAGGCGGCGGACGCTCGCCGGGCCGCTCGCGAGCGCGAGATCACCCGGGTGGAAAACGATTACCGGCGTGCGGGTCGCGTAGGCCGCGAGGGTGGGCGGACGCTTGTCGTCGAGCTTCCAAGTGCGCGCGCGCGCGCCGAAGGTCACGCGCTGCTCGCGGGTGATGGCACCCTCGCTCACGGTCGCGCGCACGCTGGCGAGCTCGGCGCCCTCTTGCACGAGCTCGAGGAGCTTGTCCGCGCGGAAGCTCCGCGTCGTGGCGACGACGTAGAGCGCCTCGAGCAGGCTGGTCTTGCCCTGGCCGTTGTCGCCGCTCACCACGTTGAGCCGCGGCGACGGCTCGAGCACGAGCTCGGTGAGGTTGCGGAACGCGCGGGCGACGAGCGAGCGGAAGAGGATTCTCGGGGGCACGGCGCGGGTGACCGGGGCCGAGCGGGATTCGAGCGCGCGGACGCTCAAATCCTCATCGGCATGATGACGGCGAGGTAGCTCCGCTCGGTCGACTCGGTGCCGGGGCGGATCACCGCGGGATCGAGCTCTCCGCTCACGCCGAGCACCACCTCGTCGTCGTCGAGCGCGCCGAGCACGTCGAGGAAGTAGCGCGCGTTGAACCCGACCGTGAGCTCCTCGCTCGAGTACTCGATGTCGACCTCGTCGAAGCCGGCGCCGCTCTCCGGGCTCTCGCTCTCGAAGCGCATCTTGTTCCCGCCGAGCGTGAGCTTCACGCCGCCGGTGCGATCGCTCGCGGCGAGGCTCACCGCGCGGAGCGCGTCCGCCATGGCGAGCCGCGGGGCGCGGATGGCGCGGCCGCTCGTCTCGGGGATCACCTGCTGGTAAGCGGGAAACTGAGCGTCCACCAGCTTGACGCTGAACTCGAGCCCCGCCAGGCGGAAGAAGGCGTTCGGGCCGCTCTGGATCATCTCGATGGGGGTCTCGGTGCCGACGTCGCTCGCCGCCTCGTCGCAGAGCCGCTTGAGCTCCTGCACGCCACGGAGCGGGATCAGCATGGTAGCCGTCGCTTGCCGCGCCGGGAGGCTCACATCCATCTTGCTCAGCCGGTGACCGTCGGTGGTCACCATGCGGACTCGGTCGCCGTCCCACTCGAAGAGCGCGCTGTTCATCTGCAGGCGGGTGTCCTCGGGCGAGATCGAGAACATCGTGGACCCGATGAGCCGCGCGAGCGTGGCGACGTCGAGCGAGAGCACGGGAGCGCTCGCGTCGGGCTGGGGGAGCGCGGGGAAGTCCTCGCCCGGCGTCCCGTGGAGCGTGTACCGGCGCGCCGACCCGACCGCGCGGACGATGGTCGCGGAGCCCTCGCCGGTGGCGATCGAGACCTGCCCGTCGGGCATCATGCGGACGCGCTCGAGCAGATCGCGCGCGCCGATGGCGACGCTCCCGCCCTTGTCCACCTCGGCGCGGATCTTTCCGCTCACCGCGAGCAGGAGGTCGGTGGCAGCGAGGCGAAGCTGGTCGGGCCCCGCGACCTCGAGCAGGACGTTGCTGAGCGCCGGCATCGTGCTCTTCTTGTCGGCCACCGCCTGGCAGCGGGTGAGGAGCCGGAGGAGGTCCTTCTTGGCGACGACGACGTGCATCGCATGTCCTCTACCTGCGCGCGTCGCGGGCGGCTAGCCGCGTTTGGCCTCGAGACGTGCTCGGCCGGTGAGCCGAGCCAGAGCGAGCGGCTCTCCGATCAGATCAGACTTAAATTTAAGAATTCAGTCGTCCTAGTAGGCCCTGTGGAGAGCGGGGATAACTCAGTAACATATGGATAGTACTAACGTTTGTGACAGCAATGGTTGGGGGCGACGCGAGTATGGTGCGGCGGACGGGCTGGGGACGGAGCGGCCCACCGCGCAATGATCCCCGAGCTACGCGGAGCTGATCCGCAAGGTTTCCAAGAGGTTATCCACAAGCTGTGGATGTGGCAGTCAGGGCTTGGCCGCAGGGCGCGGCGAGCGGACCGAGCGTGACTCCGAACGTTTCGATTTCACACCACTTTTCCGCGCCGGACCGGCACTCGGCAGCCTCGCCTCGAGGCGAGTGAGCGCGTCGAACAGCTCACGTCGTGTGCTCGCGTAGAGCTTCGGGCCGATGCCGCCGTCCTCCTTGCTCTTCTCGAGGGCGACCAGCTCGTCGAGGATGAGGTCGCGCGCTCGCGCGAAGTCCTCGTCGCCGTGCCGCGACCGCTGGAATCGCTCGCGGGACGCGACGACGCCGACGCCACCCACGACCAGCGCGAGGGCGACCGCGACCGCGACCCAGCGGCCGATGCCGGGGGTCGGGATCCCGCGCAAGGTGAGCGAGAGCTCCTTCATCTGGGGCTCGCCCCGCGCGAGCTGGCGGCCGGTAAAGAGGATGCGCTCGCCGCGCTCGTTGGTGCCGCTCTCACCCGGGCTCATGCCGGCGACCTCGAGCTCCATGCCGGGTGACGAGAGCGCGATGACGCGCAGCTCCGCGAGGTGGGGCGGGAGCGCGAGCGTGGTCGTGTAGGACGTGTCGTGAGGGTTCGGGAGCTGGAAGCGGAAGCTCACGTCGTGCTGTCCGGGCGCGACGGTACCGAGGAGCTCGACGCCGCGCTCGCCGCTCGCCGCGACGCGGACGTCACCCGTCGAGTCCTGCGTGTTGAATGCCTTCCACCCGGAAGGCAGCTCGAGGACGAGCCCCTTCGGCACCCAGGTGTTCTTGCCGATGTTGAACAGCCGGAACATCACCTCGAGCTGGAAGACGTCGTCGCGCGGCTCGATGTAGACGACGCCACGCATCCCGACCGTGGCCTCGCGGATGTCGGAGGTGACCGGGTACACGCGCACGGTCACGAGCTGCCCCATGTCCGTGCGCAGGTTGAACGGCGCGACGCCGTAGGTCGCCTCGCCGTAGGGCACCGCCACGCTGTAGCTCATGTCGGTGCCCGTCCCGAGGCCGTCGAAGCGGACGGTGCCGTCCGCGCCGCTCGTGCGGCTCTCCGCCGTGCGTGACTCGCCCTCGGAGATGGTCTGGTGCAGCTTTCCGAGCCGCACCGTGAGGCCGGGGAGCGGGCGGGAGTCCGCGTCCACCGCTTGCACCACGATGGTGCCGCGCGGCAACGAGCCGACCGGCACGCTGTCACTCGGAGGGGGGAGCTCCATCCCCGGCGTCGCCCTGGCGTCCGCTCCCACCGCGGGATGACCCGGGGGCAACGCCCGGCCGCCCGCCGGATCTTCGCTAGGCGCGCCGGCGCCGGGAGCCCCGGGTTGGCCCGGCGCGGAACCGCTCGGCTCGCCGGCGGCGCCCGGCGACGCGGGCGGCGGCGCGCCGATGCCCGGCGGGGCGGCAGACGGCGCGGCGCCGGGCCGGGCGGCGATGCCCGGCGGGGCGGCAGACGGCGCGGCGCCGGGCGGCGCGGCGCGCAGCTCGGGCGTCACGCCGAGCGTGAGCGCGAGGGCGGCCAGGATGAAGGCGCTAGTCCGCTTCACGGTCATTCGTCGCTTCGTCCTCGGGTTCGTGGGAGGGCTCCTGGTGCGAGGCGGCGTGTTCGCCGGACAGGCTCGCGCCGCAGTGCTTGCAGAAGCGCGCGTCGGCGTCGTTCGGACGCTCGCAGGCGGGACAGCGCGGCGGCGCTGCGGAGGATTTCCTCGCGGCGCGTTCCCCCGCGGACGACTTCGCGGCGTGATCGGCGGACTCGTCTTCGCTCGCCCGGGAAAGGCGCGCCTCGAGCGCTTTCTGCGCGCGCGCGCGGAGCTCCGCCTCGCTCGCGTCGAGCGACTGCAGCAGCGCCCTCGCCTCCTGGCGGTAGCGCGCGGTGAACTCGGCGTAGTCTTCCTCGCTGATCTTGCCGACCGCGCGCTCGTACTCGAGGTCCTTCAGCGCCCGCAGGACGGCGCGCTTCTGCTCTTCTTCGGCGCTCGGCGCGGCCATGCCGAGCGCCTCGTCGAGGCTGAGCTCGGCGTCCCCGGAGAGATCCTGGAGGCTCCCCCAGGACAGGGTGATCGCCGCGAGCAGCGTGCCGCCCGCGGCGACCAAGAGCGCGGTGGCGAGCCCGCTCGACGCGCCCGCGACGATGATCGCGATGCCGCCCGCGGCGATGGCCGCGGCGCGGAGCGCGGTCGGGGAGAGGCGCCGCTCGCTCATAGGGTCTCGGGCTTCGCGTCGCGCCGGCGACGTGAGAGCACGACACCCGCTGCGAGCAGCGCGCCGAGCGCGCCCGCGAGCCCCGCGCCGAGCGCGTGGGCGTAGGGTAGGTTGATGCTCGGCACCTCGTTCGAGGGTGGCGCGCGCTCCGAGACGCGCAGCGTGGTGGCGCCGAGCGCGGTGGTGGGTGTCATGGCGATCACCAGCGCGAACATCACGCCGGTCGCCACGCCCGCCGCGCCGCGGACGTAGGACCAGGCGCCGACTCCGACCAGCGACGCTCCGGGCCACAAGCTGATGGCGGCGCCGAAGATCATGACGATGGTGCCGACCCAGATCCAGCTCACCAGCGGGTTCACGTGAAACTGGAAGGTGGTGCGCTTGGTCTTCGGATCGGCGTTGCCGACCACCGTGTAGAGATCCTCCCGGAAGTTGTGCAGCATGGCGACCTCGGTGGTCGGCTGCCCCTGACGGAGGAAGATGAACTTGGCCGGGCTCACCTTGCCATACGGCTTGCCGTCGCGAGTGACCTCGAGATCGGCGAAGAGCATGCGCTTGGTCTCATCGACCTCCATGCGCGGTCCGAGGTAGGTGAGGGTGTACGCGCCGACGGTCGCGCGCTCCCCCGGCACGAGGGTGGTCTCCTTGTCGATGCCCCAGGCGCGTCCGACGAACCCCACGAACATCATGATGATGCCGAAGTGCACGACGTAGCCGCCGTAACGGCGTCGGTTCTTGTCGACCAAGCGATAGAGCGCCGTCAGCACGCCCTCCGGCTCGCCGCGCTTGGCCCCGCTGCTGCGTCGCGCGCTGACCCCGCGCGCGAATTCCTGCACGATGACCGCGACGTTGAACCCGACCAGCGCGATGGTGACGAGCGGGAGCACCGCGCCGAGTTGCTGCAAGATGGTGCCGACCACGCCCGGGTAGAAGCGATCGTTCGGGACCGTAGCCGGGAAGCCGAGCGTGCGGCCGAGCAGGAGGTGGAGGGCGATGACGCTCCCGGTCACCGCGAGGGGGAAGGCGAAGGCGCGTTTCAAGGACGCCTGACTCGTCTTTCGCCAGCCGAAGAGCGGCGCGAGCCCCATCACCAGGAAGATGAGCAGGCCGAGCGGCGCCAGCCAGCGGTTGAAGAAGGGTGGCCCCACCGTGACGCTCTCGCTCCAGAGCCACTCGCTGATCTTCGGGTAGAGCGTCGCGACCAGGATGAAGGTCATGGTGCCGAGGAGCGCCCAGTTGTTGACCACGAACATCGCCTCGCGGCTGGCGACCGCCTCGATCTGCGCCTTGCTCTTGAGGAGCGGGAGCCGCCACACGATGAGCCCGGCGGTCACCGCCACGATGAGCGCCATGAACCACACGAAGTACTTGCCGATGTCGCTCTGAGCGAAGGCGTGGATGCTGCTGATGAGACCGGCGCGCGTGAGGAAGGTGCCGAAGATGGTGAGGAAGAAGGTGATCCCGATGAGGACCACGTTCCACACCTTCAGCATGTTCCGGCGCTCCTGCATCATCGTGGAGTGGATGTAGGCGCTCGCGGTAAACCAGGGCAGGCACGCGGCGTTCTCCACCGGATCCCAAGCCCAGTAGCCGCCCCAGCCGAGCTCCTCGTACGCCCACACCATGCCGAAGGCGTTGCCGAGGGTGAGGAACACCCAGGCAAAGAGCATCCATTTTCGCACCGCGACGACCCACTCGTTGTCGAGTCGGCCGGTGATGAGCGCGGCCACCGCGAAGGCGAACGGGATCGAGCAGCCGACGAACCCCGTGTAGAGGGTCGGTGGGTGGATCGCCATCCAGTAGTTCTGGAGGAGCGGGTTCAACCCCTCGCCGTCCGACCGGGCGCCCGCGACGCTGGTCGCGAAGGGGTTCGCCGCGAACAGCATCAGGATGGCGAAGAACGCCACGATCACCATCAGGGTGGCGATGACGTACGGCTGTAGCTCGCGGTAGCGACCCTTGAGCCAGCGCAGGCACGCCACGATGTAGAGGCTCATCAAGAAGAGCCACCACAGGATCGAGCCGTCTTGGCCGCCCCAGAGCGCGGCCATGAGGTACGGCCGCGTCATCGAGCGATCGCTATAGTGCGCGATGTATCTGATGCGAAAGTCGTGCGTCACGAAGCCGTAGGCGAGCAGCAGCACGCCCACGGCGACCAACGCAGAGGTCGCGTACGCGCCGAGGCGCGCGGACTTCAGCAGCCGCGGCCACCCGCGCGCGGTCGCGACCGCGACCGCGAACGTGTACGCGGCTCCGACGAGGATCGCGTAGATGACGGCGGTCCCGAACTCTGGAAGTGATTCCCACATTTCAGCGCGCGGAGGATAGCACCCGCGAGGACTCCATCAGGCCGAGCGGGTTCCCCGGCAAGATGCGGCCTACCGGGGCGAGGCCGAGCGCTGCCGCGAGCGCCGGGCTGGCGCTCGTCCGCCCGGTCACGGGGACTCCGAGACCGTGGTGCCGACGTGCTCTCCGAGGCACACGCGGCGGATGTAGCCGGGCGCCATCTTGAAGACCCGGATGGGGAGGCCGTTTTCCCGGCAGAGCGCCACCGCCGTCGAATCCATCACGCCGAGGTGGTCAGCGAGGAAGCGGTCGTAGCTGACCCGCTCGAGCAGCGTGGCGCTCGCGTCGCGGGCAGGATCGCGGTCGTAGATGCCCTCGACCTTGGTGGCCTTGAAGAGGGCGTGGGCGCGGATTTCCATGGCCCGGAGCGCCGCCGCGGTGTCGGTGGAGAAGTACGGGTTGCCGGTACCCGCCGCGAAAATGACGATATTGCCCTGCTCCAGGTGGCGCATGGCGCGCCGCCGAATGTAGGGCTCCGCGACCTGCTTGATCTCGATGGCGGTCATCACCCGGGTCGGGACGTCGCAGCGCTCGAGCGCGTCCTGGAGCGCGAGTGAGTTGATGACGGTGGCGAGCATCCCCATGTAGTCGCTCTGCGTGCGGTCCATCCCTTCGCTCGCGCCGCGGAGCCCGCGGAAGATGTTGCCGCCGCCGACCACGATGCCGATCTGGACGCCGGCCGCGCGGACCTCGGCGAGCTCTCGGGCAGTAGCCTTCAGCGTCTCGGTGTCGATCCCGGAGCCGCCGCCGCGCCCCGAGAGGGCCTCACCGCTCAGCTTGATGACGACGCGGTGATAGTGGAGCCCGGAGCTGTCTTTATCCACGGGCGAGGGGTCTACTCTCTGACCCTCGGGGCCGCAACGGGGCGCGACCGCGCCCCGGCTCGCGAGCGCGGAGCGGCTGGAAAGTCGGCGCGCGCCGTAGTATCTCGGGTGCACGATGAGCGCGCGCTTCCGGCCGTTTCCCACCGCCTCCGGCGTGGTCGCGGTCGCGGGCTTGTTGCTCGCGGGGTTCGGCGTCCCGTCGGGCTGCGACGAGGCCGCGCTCGGCGGCGCCGCGCCGGCCACGTCGGCGAGCGCGGTTCCGGGCGGGCTCACCCCCGAGCTCGCGAGCCGCGTGCTCGCGCGGGTCGGTGACCGCACGATCACCCTCGGGGAGTTCGCCGCCACGGTGGACCGCATGGATGACTTCGAGCGGCTCCGCTACCAATCGCCCGACCGGCGGAAGGAGCTGCTCTCCGACATGATCAAGGTCGAGCTCTTGGCCGAGGAGGCCCGGCGGCGCGGGCTCGACCGCGAGCCTGAGACGATCGAGCGTATCCGGCAACTCCTTCGAGACGAGCTCCTCCGTCAGGCGCGAGCGGCGGTCCCTGCCGCGACGGACATCCCCGAGTCGGAGGTGCGCGCCTACTACGAGAAACACAAGGACGCGTTCCGCGAGCCGGCGCGCCGGCGCGTGAGCGTCATCGTGCTCGCGGACGACGCGGCGGCGAAGGCGGTGCTCGAGCAGGCGAAGACGGCCACCGCGATGCAGTGGGGCAAGCTCGTCGAGCGCCATTCGCTCAATGCGCCGCCGAAGGCCGGGCCCACCAACCCGGTCGAGCTCTTCGGTGACGTCGGGATCGTCAACGCGCCTGGCGCCAAGGACACCAACCCGGCGGTGCCGACCGAGGTGCGGCAGGCGGTATTCGAGATCGAGAAGGTCGGCGGCGTCTACCCGAGCTTGGTGAAGAGTGGCGGCAAGGCGTACGTCGTGCGCATGACGAGCCAGTCGGACGCGCGCGAGCGCTCGCTCGCCGAGGCCGAGCGCACGATCCGCGTGGCTATCGTGCAGGAGCGCATCAGCGACGCCGAGGCGCGGCTCGAGGCCGAGCTCCGGCGCCGCTTCCCCATCAAGATCGACGACGCGGCGCTCCAGCGGATCACGCTCCCGGCGCCGCGCCCGCCCCCGTCCGCCGATGGCCCTCACTGAGCTCGGCGTCGCTCGCCGGGACGATTGGCGCTGGCAGCTCCGCGCGAGCGCGCGGAGCGTGGCGGAGCTCGCCCGGGCGCTCGAGCTGTCGCCGGAAGAGCGCGCTGGAGCCGAGGCCGCCGAGGCGGGCGGCTTCCCGATCGCGATCACACCGTACTACCTCTCGCTCTGCGACCCGCGCGACCCCGCCTGCCCGATCCGGCGGCAGGTCGTGCCGCGCGCGCCCGAGAGCGTCGAGGTGCCGGGCGACCTCCGCGACCCGCTGGGCGAAGAGGCGCACGAGGTCGCACCCGAGCTCATCCAGCGTTACCCCGACCGCGCGCTCCTCCTGGTGACCGATCGCTGCGCGATCTATTGCCGCTTCTGCACCCGGAGCCGCATGGTCGGCGCGGGAGGCGGGCCGCGCTCGCTCGAGCGGCTCCACCCGGCGCTCGAGTACCTCGCCGCGCACCCCGAGGTGCGCGACGTCATCGTGAGCGGCGGCGATCCGCTGGCGATGACGACCTCGCGGCTGGTGAGCGTCATCGAGCGCGTGCGCGCGATCCCGAGCGTCGAGACGATTCGACTCGCGACCCGCTGTCCGGTCGTGCTGCCGATGCGAATCACGCGCGAGCTCACCGACCAGCTCCGCCCGTTCCACCCGCTCTGGGTGATGACGCACTTCAACCACCCGAAGGAGCTCACACCGGAGTCGCGCACGGCGGTCGAGCGGCTCGCGGACGCGGGCTTCCCGGTGATGAACCAGACGGTGCTCCTCCGCGGCATCAATGATGATGCCGACACCCTCACCGCGCTCTTCCGTGGGCTCGTGCGCTCGCGTGTCCGCCCGTATTACCTCCTCCAGGGCGATCCGGTGCGCGGCACCGGGCACCTTCGCACACCGCTCGCGACCGGCATTGCCATCATGGAGCGGCTGCAAGGAAGGCTCAGCGGGATCGCCCTCCCGAAGTTCATCGTCGATACGCCGGGCGGCTTCGGAAAAGTGCCAGTCGGGCCGGACTACGTCGTCAGTCGTGGCGACGGCGTCACTCGATTTCGCACTCCGCGCGGCGTGGAGGTCGACTATCTCGACCCGCCGCTCGCGCGCGAGTGAGCGGCGCTCTAGGGGCTGTCCCCCATCGCTCCCGTCGTTGCAGCGCCGGGAGGGCGGCGCGCCCGACGTACGCGGCGCGCGCGAGGCCGGCCGGAAGCTGCTCCCGTCGTTGCAGCGCCGGGAGGGCGGCGCGCCCGACGTGGCCGCCTCGCGGACGCGCGCGCCAGCGAGTCTCCCGCCGCCGCGCGCGCTCACGCGCGTCGTCGACCTCGTCGAGCCCCTGCGAACGGTCGTTCGAAACTATTGGGAGCCGAGCCTCGGCGACCTCGGTGGGGCGACGAACCTACGCTGGCGGGACTTAGGTCACGGTGCCGTGCTCCACATGCAAGGAACGGTTCGTGACGTTGGCCGCGAAGGCGTCGTCGTGGGTGACCAAGACCACCGCGCCCGGATACGTCGCGAGCGCGGTTTCCAGGCGCTCCACGCTCGGGAGATCCAGGTGGTTCGTCGGCTCGTCGAGCGCGAGCGCCCAGACCTGCTTCGATAGCGCCTCGGCCAGCACCAGCTTGCGGGCCTCGCCGGGGGAGAGATGGTCCGGCTCGGCGCGGAGCACGCGCTCGGGCTCACTGCCGAGCGCGGCAAAGATGGAGAGCAAGCGCCCTCGCGCCTCGGAGTCGAGGCTCCGCAGGCGTTGGAGCGCGACGGCCTTTGCATCCGCCTCCAGCTCCTGAGGGAGATAGAGCACGCGCTCGGGATGTGCGAGGGATGCGACGAGCGCCTCGAGCAGTGTGGTCTTGCCCGCGCCGTTCGGTCCGTCGATGCGCACTCGGTCCTCACGGCCGACCGTGACACGCACATCACGCAGGACGACGCGTCGCCCTCGCGTAAGAGCGTCTTCGTTCACGTGAAAGAGCACTGGACCGCCAGCGCGCTGGTAGCTCGCGAAGATGCGCCCGCCGAGCGTCGCGTCGCGCTCGACGTTTGGGACCGCCTCCTCGGCACGCGCGAGCTGTGTCCGCGCGGAAGCCGTCACTCGTCCGGCCTTCGCTGCAGCCCAGGAGGCCTTCGTGCTCGCGAGGACGCTCCGCGCATCGCTGTCGTTCTTATCCTTCATCCGACGGCCGGCGCTGATGTTCTTGGCGGCGCCCTGCTGTGTTCGTCGGGCGGCGTCGAGCTGAGCTTCGGTCGCGCGAACGCGAGCCCGGGCCGCCTCATGTGCGGCTTGCTGATCGGCGCGCGCCTGCTCCCGGAGCGCCTTGGCAGCCGAGAACCGGCCAGGCCAGAGGGTCACGGCGCGCTGGTGAAGGCGGAGCGTCGAGGTGGTGAGCGCGTCGAGCACCGCTCGGTCGTGAGAGACGATCACGCCGAGGCCGGAGAAGCGTCGAAGTGCGCCGAGCAGGCGGTGGCGAGCGTCGCTGTCCAGGTGGTTCGTCGGCTCATCGAGGAGGAGCACGTCGGGTTCGTGCGCGAGGGCGGCAGCGACCTGCCAGCGCTTGCGCTCCCCAGGAGACAGTGTCTCCCACCGATCGAGGTCAGCCGAATCGAGCGCCAGACGTCCGCGCAGCTCAGCGGCCAGGCCGTCGTCGCGCGCTGCCAGGGCGTCCACGTCGTCGTCGCGGCGATCGACGTCCTGGCGACAATACGCGACCACCGCGTTGCGCGGTGAGCGCGTGATGGTGCCTTCGCTGGGCGCGAGCTCGCCAGCGAGCACGGACAGCAGCGTCGTCTTGCCGGCGCCGTTGGCGCCGACGAGGCCGTAGAGCCCTGCGTCGAGCGTGAGGGAAACCGATTCGAAAATGGGAGCAGACGCCGCCCAAGCGACGCCGACTCCGTGCAGTCGCAGCACGGACATGAATCACTCCAAGATCCAAGGGCGCACGCGCGCGTGCGCGGTCATTCGTAGAGGACGTTGGCGTCCTCGCGGTGGATGGGGTTCGAGCGACTCAGGTCATGATCGCGCGGGCCGAGCCAGCGCTCCAATAAGCTAGCACGCGGCGCGGCTTCTGCGAGGCGCCGCGCGGCCGAGACCCGTCGCGACGCGGGCTTGTCTCCGGGAGAAGGCGGTCTCGTGACGCGAGCCTTCCTTCCTCCCCGCGCCTCTTCGCAGCGCCTCAGATGGTCGGCGATTGTGTTAGCCCGTCGCGGCCGGCGTCGCGGTCCGGTCGCCCATCACGCCGCACCGCGCGGACGAAATGCGTCACGAACGGGGCTTGTCTGGTGGAGAAGGCAGGTTCGTGACGCGTTCCGGGGCTCTCACGGGGCGTCGGAGGGGTAGAACGCGTCACGAACGGGGCTTGTCAGTGGGAGAAGGCGGTTTCGTGACGCGTTCCGAGGCTCGCGCTCGGCGTGGTA
>JAPSGB010000047.1:0-33054 GCA_035063585.1 Polyangiaceae bacterium | reverse complement strand
GGCCTCGGCGGTGCTCGCGTCGGGCTCGTCGCCGCCGAGACCCTCGGGCGCTCCGCAGCCGAGCACCAGGGTCAGCAGAGTGAGCCATGCGAGCGCCCGCGGGCGCGTCGTCGTAGTGGACATGAGGGACCCCAGTAGGAAAGGAGCCGCGAGTGTAACGAGGCGGCGAGGCGCGGGTCAACGGACGGCGCCCGCGCGCGGTAGTTCACGTTCAGCCGGTCAGCTCACGCACCAGATCGGCCGCCTCGTCCCGATCGATCTCGAGCGCCTCGGCCGTGTCCATGATGAGCTCGCGCTCGCTGGTTCGGATGACGCCGTCGGCGGCCGTGACCTGGATCGCCAGCGCGAGCGCAGCCTTCCGCGCGCCGGCGTTCGGGAGCCGCTCCCGCACGGCCGCGAGTCGCGCGTCACGTCCGGCCTCCTCGAGCGCCCCCTTGGCGCGCTCGAGCGCCCCGGCGAGCTCCGCCGCTCGGATCCGCCCGTCGGTCAGGGTCTCGATCGTGTGTTCGAATTGCTTTCGTTCCTCCGGCGCGAACTCACCGTCGGCGGCGGCGGCCAGATACATCACCTCGATCAGGGCCTCGAGCTCTGGCGGGGGCAATCCACGAACGGAGGAGGTATCGATCCCGGACATGGGCCGCATACTAGCGGCATCTTTGGGAGCCTCGCCAGCGCGGACGGCGCCCGCCGGGCGATCCTGGCGAGGGCCTGAGGTTTTTGTGGTCGCGTCGCGGAATCCCGGGGGGGCGGCTCGCGCGGCCACGCCGCGCGCCGGCGACGGCACCAGCCGGGCGCGCCGCTCATCGGCGCGCGCTACAGCGCGCTCCACACGAGCGGCACGCTCGCAAACACGAGCGAGGCAACCGACGCCAGCAGCCAATAGCGAACGGTGCTCCGCGGGCCGAGGCCGCGCTCCCGAGCGAGGCCCGCCAGGCTCAGCGTCGCGACCCCAATGAGCCACGCGAGCGGCGCGGGAACCGACGCGATCCACACGACGACGCGCGGGCTCGTCGGACTCCGCCGGCTCATCTCGACGCTCGGCGGCTCAGCGGCCCTCAGCCGCGAGAGCAGACGCTCGGCCGAGGCTCTCGCCCGCGGAGGGAGCCGCTCCGCGGGCGGCTCGCTGCTCACGACGACGGCGTCGGCGCGCTCGATGGACAGCCTCAGGCTGAAGACCACGGCGCCGCCCTCGGAGAACTTCCACGTGATCGTCTTCGGCTCGATCGAAACGTCGCTGAGCTCGAGCCCGTCCGCGGCCGGCACTCCCAGCCGATACGGCTCCACCATGGCCAAGATCTGAGCTTCTCGTTGGGGTGGGAACACCCGCTGCTGCGCCTCTGCGCGCGTGCTCTGGGCAAGCACGCACGTGAGGACCGACCAGAACCAGAGCCACGCTCGCGGCGAAGACACTCTCGAGCTCATGCTACGGGACACGCTCCGCGGGAGTCAATCCATCCACTCGTGAACGGCTATACTCCGCGTCGTGGCGATTCCCACTTGGCGCGGCCGCGCGGAGCGCCTCGCGGCGACCGCGTCGGCGCCGCTCGCGGTCGGCATCGGCGCATACTTCATGATCGCCGCGCTCACCCCCGACGCCGTCACCAACGCCGACACGCTCCGCGACCTCCTGATGGCGCGCGACTGCGCCGAGCAAGGTCACTGTGTGAGCCACGGCGCGCCGGCTGGCCTCGGCGGCTTCCAGCAGGCGTCATCATGGATCCGGCTCTTGACCCTCGCCGCGCGCGCGCACCTCGGCCCCTCTGCGATACAGCGCGTCTCGTGGGCCATGACGGCCCTAGCCGCCGGCGTGGTGTTCTTGACGGCCCGGCGGCGCTCCTCGGCCGGACCCGCCAGCGTCGTCGCGCTCCTCTTCGCCTGGTCAGCCATGCGACTCGCGCCGCTCTCGCTGCTCCACAACCCGTCGCTCCTGCCCCTCCCTGCCGCCTTCGCCTGCGCCTTCAGCCTGCGGATGGCCGAGAAGCGGCGCGTCATCGACGCGGTCGCGGTCGCGGTCGCCATTGCGTTCTCAGTCGAGCTCCACGGAATCGCGGCGCTGCTCGTGGTCCCCTTCACGCTCACCGTTGGGCTGCTCCAACGGCGGCCGCTCGCCTCGCTCGCCGCGAGCGCGGGGTGGATGGTGGCCCTTCTGTGGAACCTGTCGCGTCGAGCGTTCGAGTCGAACCTCGAGCTCGCGCTCGGCTCCTCGCTGCTCGTCGCGGGCGGCGCGGGGCTTGCGGCGCTCTTCGCAGCGTCGCTGCTCTTCAGGCGCCGCTTCACGAGCGGTCGCCCGCGCGCGCCACTGGCGCTCGCGCTCCTCCCGGCCTTCCTCTTTCCTGCGCTCGTGCTCGCGCTGGTACGCGCCTTTCATGAAGATCTGCTACCCTACTACTTCGTCCCGGCGCTCCCGTTCCTCGCGGTGACGGGCGCCGTCGCGCTCGCTCGTGCGCGGCGGGCTGCGCTCGCGCGCCGTATCGTTCTCGGGCTCGAGCTCATTTTGCTGGTCCTCATCGCAAGCTACGAGATCCGTGGGCTCGAGGACCGCGCGGCGAAAGACGCGATGGCGCTCCCCCCGCCCCTCCCAGGCATGCGCGACCTCTCCCGCGCGCTCGCGCGCCGCGGCTTCGACTACCAGGACGCCTTTACGCGACTCCAGGCACCATCACGAGACATGGTCATCGCCGCCTTGGCGGCCTTCGAGCCCGAGTCTCGGGTGGGCGATGCGCGCCCGGGGCCGGCGCTCAACCTGTTCGTAGTCCCGACCGCCGAGCTCCCGCCGCGCGTCGAGACGATCGCGCTCGACCGGGGCACGGCGGCGATCATTCCGGTCGACTCCTGGCTGGATCGGTCGCACCTCACCGTGTGCTCGTCGCCCCCGGACGAGGCCGGCGCGGAGCGCTGCGTCCAGGTCGAGGTCGCGCCGGCCGACGAGGCGCGCGACGGCCGGCTCGAGCTCTCGTCGCGAGCATATCCGCGCATCGAGGCGGTGGAGCGCGCGGTCAGGGGGGGCTCGCTCCGCGAATGGCCCGCCACGCGGACGCGGCTCATCTTTCGGATCGACGCCCGCGCCGGTGCCGCGCGAAGGGTCGCGCTCGTGCCGCATGAGGACGTGATGCCGGGCTGTCAATGGCAGATCACGCGTGTCACCGGCGTCGCGCACGAGAGCGCTCGTCCGGGAATCGAGGTCCGTCTCGAGCACGGCGGGGAGCGGGAAGGCTCGCTCGAGCTCACGCGCGGCATGAGCGGTCAGTGTCGGGACGGCGTCGCGCGCCTGCCGCCGGCGCTCTACGAGCTCGCCGTCGATGACGCGACCGGCAACCGGCTCCTCGACCAGGTGTCCCGCTGAGGCGACTGGTGACACGCCGGCGAAGGGCGCGAGCCGTGGTCGCGGAGCGGGGCTACGCGAGGAGCGGCATGGGCGCGTGGTCTGCGGCTCCGCCTCGGCGCACGGCTAGGGAAAGACCGCCCCCTGCGTAGCCCCGCTCCGCGTCTCGACGTCATAGCCCCGGTCTCGGGCGCTGAAGAGGCCGATGAGCTCGGCGCCGCGGTCGTTCGCCTGGCGCTCGAGCTCGGCGCAGGTGGCTCGAGCGCGGAGCGCGCCGAGCTCGCGCAAGATCTGGCGCCCGGCCTCCACTCCGTGGTCCCGATGGCCATCCTCGTGCACGCGGAGCGCGCGCCGGTAGCGGCTCCACGCCTCGATGACCTCGGGCGAGGTGTCGGCAGACGGGATGTAGCGCGGCAGGATATAGGTGACCTGCACCTCCACGTGCACCGGACCGGCCTCGCACGCGCCGTCGAGCAGCGTCGGCGTGAGCTTCCACGACACGTGCC
The DNA here is from genome assembly GCA_035063585.1 of Polyangiaceae bacterium. Taxonomy (GTDB): domain Bacteria; phylum Myxococcota_A; class Polyangia; order Polyangiales; family Polyangiaceae; genus JAPSGB01. The sequence goes on along the minus strand of JAPSGB010000047.1, from coordinate 29,226 downwards.
ACCGGGTGTAGGCGTCATGCCGGCCGGCCGCGTCGGACGGCCCCTTCCGGCTCATCTCGGCGCGAAGCTCCGCGCTCGTGCGCCCGGAGATGCTGTACGGCTGAAAGGTGGTGGTGATGGTCAGCCCCGGGAGTCGCTCGGTAGACCCCACCTCGCTCATCGAGCTCGGCGCGGGCGCGGCCGGAGCTCGGCGAGCGGCGGGCGCCGAGGTCTCGGAGGGCGCGGCGGCCGGGCTGGGCTCCGGCGAGACGCCAGAGCCACGCGCAGACCGGCGCCTGGCGTCGAGCAGCAGCATGGACGACCCGAACACTCCGGCCCCGACCGCCACCGCGATGAGCAGCGCCGTCAGGGTTCTCGGAGATCGGCTGGGGGCCACCTCACCCCCTCGGCGCGCGCGAGCGCACTCGGCAGCAAGCGCGGCTCGCACCATCGGGCCTGGCGCGAAGGAGCGGCGCGCTCAACGAGGTACCCCGTAGAAATAGTGCCCTTTGCCACGGGGAAAATAACGATACGTGCCGTAGGTCCAGCGGAACCGCTCACCGAGCGGCGCCACCATCTGACGGAGCTCCGCTTCTTCGTAGATTCGGAGCGTGCTGACGACGCCGTCCCAGGTTCCCATGAGGAGCGCCGCGGGCGTGAACCAGGTGAGCGCCGCCTTGGCGAGTCGCTCACGCTCGGTGAAGAGCGGCCCGGCGTAGAGCGCCAGCAGCCCGGCGGGCGCGAAATTCAGGAACTGGGCCGGACAACGCTCGAACCCCTCGGCGATGAAGACGCCCGGCGAGCCGCGCACGGCATCCTCGAGGACCGCTCGCGCGAGCGCGGGCGGCAGATGATGGAAGATGTTGATGAGCGTCCGCCCGCGACCGCGCGCGATCTCCGGGGCGACGCGGGTGGCGTCTACCGGAGATGGCTCGAAATCGATGGTGCCGGGATACTGGGCGCGCGCGCGCTCCCAGGCCTCCACGCGCGGGTGCAGATCGGTCAAGACGAAGCGCGGCGCGACGCGACCGCTCCGCCCCATCGCCCCCGCCAGGATCCGCGCCGGACCACCAGCCCCTGCCCCGAGATCGAGGACCTCGTCCACGCGAGCCTCCTCGATGAAGCGCGCGAACGGCTCGACCAACCCGTCGAGCATGCGTCCCCACTCGAGGCTCCTCGAGAGCGCCTCCACGATGGTGTCGCGCGCGGCGGCCGGCACCCAGTCGAGATCGTTGAACTCGAAGAGCTGAAGGCGAGGTAGCCTCATCCCTCGGAATCTAGGCGAACCGGCCGCCGCCACCAAATCCAGCCGCGATGCTGGCTCCGCAGAGCCGGCCCGAGCGCCGCGCCCGCGCGCTGCCGGCCGCTCAGTGGAACGTGTACGAGATCTGGATCGGGATGCCGAAATAGGCAGCCGAGGTGCCGAGCCGCTCGTCCGCGCTCTTGATGAGCTCCGAGCCGTAGAGCATCGTCATGGCGACCCCGCTTCGGATCTGCCAGTCCGGGGTGAGCTGGTACGCGAGCATCGGGTAAATCGAGAAGGCGATGCCGCGAGAGCTGGTGTCCTCGTCGGTCTCGGTGCCGTTGAGGTTGACCGGGCGAGAGCTCGAGCCGAGGTAGAACCCGAGCCCCGCGCCTGGAACCAGGGCAAAACGCGACGTGACGGGGACCGCATACGAGATGGTCGCCTCCAGCATGAAGTCGGTCTCGCTGGAGAGGGACTTCCCTTCGCGGTTCAGGGATTTGGTGAGGATCCCGAGCGAACCGCCAAGCTCCACGCGATCCAGGATGAAGTATCCGAAGCGGGGCGCGATGCGGAGAAAGAGGTTTCGATTGCTCTCTTCCCCGCCATTTAGCAAGTCGCTGTTCGAGCCGGCGTACTCGAAGGTGCCGAAACCACCAATCTGCCAGCTCCCTTGCTTCCACGGAAGCGCGGCCGGTTCATCCGCGTCCGCGCCACCTGTGCCGGGGCGCGCCGGTGGAGTGACGACCTCGACCGGAGCCGACTCGGGGTGAGAGGCCTGGTAGTCAGCGAACGGATCGGGCGGCTCGCCCGCCGCGAGCGCGGCAGGCGCGAGCGCGGACAGAGCGAGTGGGAGGGAAACGCACGCCGGGAGATGCGGTTTCATGGGACTTTCCTGGAGAGAGCGCCGGGTCAGTTGAGCTCGAGGATGATTTCGACGCGGCGGTTGGCGGCGCGCCCCGGCTCGGTTTTGTTGTCAGCGATGGGGTTCTCGGGGCCCCGACCTTCCGAGGTGACGAGCCCCGCCGGGACCCCTTCCGCGATCAAGGCCTGTAGGATGGTTCGCGCGCGTCCCGCCGAGATCGACTTGTTCACGGCCGCGCTCCCGCGATTGTCGGTGTATCCGACGAGTCGGACGAGCTTGATGGCGGCCCGGTTCGCCTTGATGACCGCGGCGAGCTCCTTGATCGCCTCCATGCTCTTCGGGGTGAGCGTGGTCGCGTTGCCCCGAGCGAACTCCGGAGCCGGCGACAATACGAGCTGACCGTCACGCAAGACGACGTGGGTGATTCCCTCGGGGAGCTGGAATCGCGGCTTGGCGTCATAGATCTTCTTGAAGAGCGCCCGCGCCTGCTCCGACAGCTCGCGAGCCTGGGTCATCTGCCCGTCGCTCTGGTTGCGCTTCGCCGCCGCGAGGAGCTGCTCGGCGCGCAGCCAGTTCTCCGCGTCGACCTTGTCGCAGCCCTCCTTCTTGCAGAGCTCGTGAGCGATGTCCGCCTCGCGAAGCGCGGCGTCCGCGTCCTGCTTCTGCTGCTCGATGAGCTTGGGATCGACGGGCACCGGCGGCGGGTTCTTGCGCGGCTTCTTCACGACCTCGTCGAGCGTCTTCCGAGCTCGCTTGGCCAGCTCCAGCGCGTAGGAGAGATCCCCGTCGTCCGCCGCGCTCTTGGCGGACTCGGCGAGCGCCTTACCGCGGAGGTACCCCGCGCCATCGCGATCGTCGCAGTGCTCTTGAGCGCAGATTTCGACGGCGACCTGGGCCTCGCGCACCGCGTCGGCCGCGGCCCGCTCGAGCGCCTCCTGCTCCTTGGGCGCGTTCTTCGCGGCGCGCTCGCGAACGGAGCGCGCCACGCTCGTGTAGTCGGCGGTCGCGGAGCGCGCGTACTCTTCGGCGGAGCGGTAGTCCTTCTGCGACCAGGCGCCGCGCGAACGGCTCAGGTTGAGCGCGGCCCGACTGAGCGCGGGTTGGTCCTCGTCTCCCGCGGTAGGCGCGATCCGATCACGCAAGGTGAGCGCCTCGGTGATGGCTCGGTAGGCCGGACCCCAGCTCTGCGCCTCGGCGCCCGGTGGAGTCTGGACCGCGACCACCGTCTCTTTCGGCCGCTCCTCGCTCGTGGGCTTCGCCGGCGCGCTCGGCTCGGCGGAGGTCGGCGGCGCCGCCGGCCCGCCCTCGGGACGAGTCGAGCTCGGCGGAGCAGCCGCCAGCGCCGCGGCCGGAGCCGCCGGCAGCGCCGGCGGACGAGCCCCCGCGTCGACGCTGCCAATCGCCTGAAAGCCCTCGAGCGCGAGCCGAGCGTTCGTCTCGGCCTCCCGGAAGCGACGAGCCTGATAGTCCTTCTTGGCTCGCTCGAGGTGGGCGTCGGCGCGCGTGAAGAGGGTTCGGCCGGCGTCCGTCCGCGGCTGGGCCTGGCCGCGAGCGCGCATCGCTTGCTGCGCGGCCTCGAAGGCGAGACGCCAGTCCTCGACTTGCTGTGACTCGAGCGGGAGCGGCTCGCTCGCGCCGGGCAGCTCCTCGGTGACACGGCTGATCTTGGACGTCAGCTCGTCCGCCTTCGCGCAGTCACCGGCGCTCGCGCGCTGCGAGGCCTGCCCGAGCGTGGTGAGCGCGTCCTGTCGCTGCTTCTTCTGTTCGGGAGAGGCGTCTTCGGGGACGCGCGCAAGCTGCTGCTTCAGCATCAGGATGCGATCCTGACTCGCCTGGCAAGACACCTTGGCGGGCTGCGCGCCCTTCGGCTCCTTGCTCGCGGACTTGTCCGTCTCGGGCGTCCGCGCGATCTCGGCCAAGAGCAGGCTAGCGTCGCGCGAGAAGCCCTCGCTGACCTCGTACTCCTGCTTTTCGAACCACTGCTCGGCGCGCGTCACGAGCGCTCCGCTCTGGGTGAGCCGCCTGTCCTCCGGGTACTTCGCGGTAGCCTGAGCCTGCTCTCCCTGGGCCTTCATCAGCGCGGAGAGCGCCCGGCCGCGGACCGCGGCGTCTTCGCGCTTCGTCGGCTCCTTCACGTCCTTGCTCGGCGCCGAGCGCGGGTCGCAGGCTCGAACCCGCTCTCCGGCGAGCACGGCCACCTCGAGCGCGCGGGGATAATCCCGCGCGTCGAAGCGCTGCTCGGCGAGCGCGAGGGTCGCCTCGAACTCGCTGAAGGTGTCGCCGCATCGCTCTCGCGCACCTTGGCCGATGAGCTCCGTGCGCTTCAGCTGCAGCTCGAGGATGCGCTGATCCGCGATCGCGCGCGTCGCGCCGCCGCGGTCGCTCTCGGCCGGAGCCGGCGCGACCGCCGGGGCCGGCGCGGCCGCGGGCGTGGAGGGCGCCACCACCACGACCGGCCCGGACGGGGCGGCCGGCGCGGGAGTCGGCGCCGCCGGCGCGTCGGCGCGCCGATCACGCGCGAGCAGGATCACCTCGTCGAAGATGGCGATCGCGCGCTCGGCGTCGCGGGTCGCCTCCTTGGCGTCGCCGCCCGCCAGGTGATCGACGGCGGTGTCCACCAAATCGCGACCGGCACCGTAACGCGCCGGCACCGTCGCCGGAGCCCCCTCGCGGATCGCCTCGGCCTGCCGGTCCCTCGCCTTCAGCACCACGCCGTGCGCGTCGTCGAGCGCGCGATCCTTCTTCCCGTTCGATTCGAACCGCCGGAGCCGCTCCTCGAGCGCCGCGAGGCGCTTGCGCTCGGCGCTGGTCGCGGAGTCATCGGCGCGGCGAGCCCGCGCGAGGACCAGGGCCGAGTCGCGCTCGACGAAGTTCACGGCGGTCTGGTAGCGGGCGATGGCGATGTTCGCGTAGAGCGACGCGCTCTCGTCGTCGCCGCGAGCGTGCGCCGACTCCGCCTCCTTCAGCCGCTCGCGAGCCTCCCGCACGAGCTCGGGTCGAAGCTTCTGAAGCTCCCCCGTCTCCTTGCGAGTGAGCATCGACGATGCGTCGTCCAGCACCGCGGGGCGCGCTGCCGCGCCGCAGCCCCCGATGAGGAGAGCGCCGATGAGCCAAGAACTCGAGGTAAGAGCCAATCTCGGGAGGCGAGTCACGGGGCCTCCTCCTTGTCGTCCGCGTCGGGGTTGGTGGTACTAGCCGGCTGGGGCAGGATGGCGAGCTGAGCGGCTCGCCGCGCGAAATGAGACTTCACTTTGACGAGCTCGGCCTCTACGGCGTCGAGGTAGAGGCGAGTCTTCTCGGTGCGGCCCTCGCTCACGAGCAGCCCCTGGGCCGTCTCGAGCCAGGCGCTCGCCTTCTCGAGATCGACGGTCGCCTCGCCCGCGAGGGGATTTCTCCGCAGATCGGCCAGCGCGGCGCGGTATCGAATGAGCTCGTCCTGCTGCGTCTCGGTGGGCGCCGACGGGGGGCGCTGAGACCCGCCGCAGGCCACCGACGCGAACGCGAGCGTGACGCCGAGCAGGATGGATGATGCACGAAGCATGTGGTCCTCAGAAGATTGCGTAGTTGAGTCGAAGCGCGACGGACTCGACCTGCTGGAGCGCGGGGATCCCGAGCTCGTCACGGCGAAGAGAGTAGGTGTAGACGATCGACGCGACCTGTCCGAGCCGCGCGGTGGCGCTGGTGTCCCATCGGAAGATGGGCTCGAGCTTCTCCCCGAACTGCTTGGACGGGACGAAGGAGTCGAAGCGCGTCTCGACCGAGACGACCTGCGAGAGCCGGAGCCCGGCGATCCCCGTCAGCTCTCCGCCGAAGCGCTCGCTGTCGTCGAGGTGCAGCATGTCGACTACGTTACCGCTCCGCCCCACCGGATACCGCCCGTCCCCATAGTATGCCTGACGGAAGGCCGCGCCGCCGCGAAACACGAGGGTCGCCGCGTCCCGGTCGAGGATGGTGAGCGCGATACCGGCGCCCTCTTGGAGCTGGAGCGGTGAGAAGGCGTCGAAGGTGGTCACCTTGCTGCCGGCCGCCGCTTGCTCGAGCCGCAGCGTATTCCCGCCGAGGTCCCGCGTCTGGATGGTCACGTCGCTCTCGGGCACGTAGTTCGAGCCGAGCAAGGACGTGCGCGCGAGCGCGCGAGCGTACGGGCTGACCAGGCCGATCACGCGGAAGTTGTAGAGGAGCTCGCCCTCGAGCTCGTTCGTGTAGGGGCGGATCGGCTTACTGTCCCCGTACTCGTCGGTGACGCCGAGGAAGGTCTGGTCGAGGTTCAAGCGCAGCAAGGCGAGGTGCCGGAGCGTGTCGATCCCGGCCTCGAAACGGCTGAAGGCGTTGCCGTAGAGCCACTGACCTTGGACGCCGGTGAAGGTGTTCTGGTTGCGGGTGACGCTCCCGCTCGCGCCGATGACCCAGCGGAGCCGCCAGATGCTCTCCGTGTCGCGGGTCGGCTCGTCCCCGAACTCGAAGCGAACCACGCGATCGTCGTCGATGACCAGGCGATAGCGCGCCACCTCGCCCGCGGACACCGTGAACGCGTAGGAATCCTCGCGCGCCTCCGCGTCGCGCCCGTAAACCACCACGTAGCGCCCCGGGGCCAAGAGGAAGCTCGGCTGGGCCTGAGCCTTGGGCCCCTTCTCCATCGACACCGGCCCGTAGCTTCGATGACGATCCGCGCTCGCGATCACGTAGTCGCCGAGCACCGCCTCTCCGGTCGCGCTCACCAGGTTGACGCGCACCGCGCCGAAGAAGGGCCTTACCACCTGGGTCTGACCTTCGAGCACGTTCACGTCGGCGGTGGGCGCGCCGGCTTCGTCGAGCCCGATCCGCACGCGATAGGCGCCGGGCGGCACGACGATGCGCGAGCCCGTCGAGCCCGAGGCCACGCGCTCCCCGAACCGCTCGACGACCACCGCCGGTTCCTGCGACGGACGGGTCAGCGACGGGACGAAGATCGCGCCCATGCCCGCAGGGACCGGCGTGAGATCCTCCTCGAGCTGATCCTCGATGTGGAGCGTCCCCTCGGGCTCGCCCGCCTGCGCTCGCGGAGCGGCGAGCCCCAGCGAGGCGCCCACTCCAACTACCCAAAGAAACGTACGTGCGTTCATTCGCATGCGGAGCTCCCAGTCTCCTCCAAGGCACGGCTATCTAGTGTCGACGCTCGACATTGACAAGAGTCAAGGGAGACGCCTCGGGGAATGCTTCATGAATTCATCGGCTTTCCTCGGCTTCGCCGGACGCCTGCGCGCCTCGCCGGCGCGCGACCGCGCTCAGGGCTCCCGCTCGACCCGTCGCCGGAGCTCCTCCAGCTCGCGCGCGAACCCGCCCGAGAGGATGGGAAATCGGTACCACGTCTTCGGATCCAGGCTCAGGTCATCGAGGTGGAGGCCCGGCGCGTAGCGCTCCCGCTTCCACTGGCTGCTACTGAACATCTTGAAAAATCGTTCGACATGGATGAAGAGTTGCCGGCGCCCGAGCGCGGGGAACGCCGCGCGCATGAGCTCGTACGCCTCCACGGGGCTCCGCCGGTCGCGCACCGCGGCGCGCTCGAGCGCGCCGAGGAGCTCATACGGCATGAGGTCGGCCTCGTCGGTCTGCGCGGCCGCGCTCGGGCGCAGCTCGGCGGTCGGCGCCTGTTCGGTGACCACCGACAGCTCCGGTAGCGGCCCCACCCCGAGCGGCCCCTCGTCCCTCATCCACGCGAGCCAGCGGCGCAAGAAGGCCTTGTCCACCCCCGCGAGCGGGCTCAGCCCGCCCGCGGTGTCGCCGTCCATGGTGGCGTAGCCGACCGCGGCCTCGGAGCGGTTCCCGGTGGCGAGCAGGAGCGCGCCCTCGAGGTTGGCGATGAGCCACGCGCCCGGTGCGCGCGCGCGCGCCTGGATGTTCTGGAGCGCGAGATCGTCGGTGTCCCACGAGAGCTCGCGGCCGAGCGCACCGCCGACCAGGGACGTGTACCCGTCGACCAGCGCGTCGACGTCGAGCTCGAGGTGGCGCGCGCCGGCGAGCCTCGCCACCGTGCGCGCGGCCTGGCGAGTCCGTTCGGAGCTGTTCCGCGTCGCCTGGTACACCGTGGTGAGCGTGGGCTCCGGGCGCTCCGGGCACTCGCGCGCGAGGCGCGCGGCGAGCGACGCGAGCAGCGCGACCGCGGCGGAGTCCGCGCCGCCCGAGAGCGACACGACGAAGCCGCGCGCGCGGGACTTCTCCAGGTAGTCCGAGAGCGCGAGCGGGACCGCGCGGGCGAGCTCTTCCTCCTTGCGATGCGGCGAGCGCTCCCAGGCCGGCTCCGCCAGCGACGCGGGCGCGCGCTCCGCGCGCGGCCACGCGTGAGGCACGCTCACGCACGCGCCCGGCTCCGCGGCTACCGCGGGCTGGTAGCTGAAGAGCGACGCGCGGCGCGCGCGCGTCAGCTCGACGTCGATGACCGCGCTCGTCAAGGTGCACGCGCCCGGCGCGAAGCGCGGGCCGCTCGCGAGCAGCTCTCCCGCGCTCGCGATCAAGGTGTCGCCGTCGTAGATGGCGCGCCCAGCTTCGTTGCCGAGCAGGTTCGCGTAGAGGTAGCTCACCCCGAACGCGCGCGAGCCTTCCATCACGAACCGCCGGCGCACGTCGCACTTCCCGAACGCGAAGTGGCTCGCGCTCGGGTTCAGGATCACGTCGACCGCCTGCCTCATCAGCTCCGCGCCGGGTCGGCGCGCGCTCCAGGCGTCCTCGCAGATCTCGAAGCCGAGGCGCACCCCGCCGCAGTCGAAGACGAGATCACCCACCGGATACTCGACGCCGTCGAGCTCGTACCACCCGCGCGCGCCGGCCGGCCACGCCTTGAACCAGCGCGGCTCGTAGTGGAGGCCGTCCCCGGCGAGCTCGCGCTTGGCAGAAAATCCCAGGATCCTGCCGTCCGCGACCAGGCAGCAGGCATCGTAGAGCGCGCCCGCGTGGAAGAGCGGCAAGCCGAGCCCCACCACCACGCCGCGCGTCTCGGGGAGGAGCGCGCGGAGCCGGGCGAGCGCCTCCTCATGAACCCACGGCGACGAGAATGCGTCCTCGCACCCGTAGCCGGTGATGGCGAGCTCGGGCAAGCACAGGAGCCCGGCGCCTGCCGCGCGGGCGCCGTCGAGCGCGGCGCGGATGTTGCGCTGGTTACGGTCCCAGTCGAGCGGCGTCTGATTCAGCGCCGCCGCGGCAACGGTGATCGGCAACATCGGAGAGCGCTCCATCTCGGGTTACTCGAGCTCGAGGAAGCCGCGCCGCGGGTCGGCGCGCAGACGCTCGCCCGCGAGGCCCGCGCGACCTCAGGGCTTCTGCACCAACTTGCCGAGGAGCTGCTTGGCGACGCCCGGCTTGCCGTCGACCACCACCACCACGAGCACGTCGGCGTCCGGATCATAGTAGGCCGCGCCGCGCTTCTCGGCGTCCGCGCGCTGAGCTTCGGGGGACATCATGCTCGCGCCCGGCTGCGGTGAGTGCGCCGGCCGCACGATCTCCACGCTCCCACCCGTACCATCCTTCGCCAAGGTGAAGCGGATGTTCTCGAACTTTCCGATGTTGCCGCCCGAGATCTCGACCGACTCGGGCGCCCAGCCGAGCTTCTGCATCGCCGCGACCACCACCGGGCCCTCGACGTCGCTGATGCTGATGCCGCTGATGGTGGCCTTGGAGGCTGGCTTGCTCGGCGCGGGCTCGGGAGCGGGCTCGGCGGCGGGCTCCGCGCTCTCGGCGGGGGCGGGCTCCTCGGCGGGAGGAGGAGGCGGCGGCGCGGGCGCCTCCTCCTTCGGAGGAGGCTCGGCGGGCGGCGTCGAGCCCCCGCACGCGAGCAGACCGATGACCGCGACGACCCCCGGGAGCCAGGCTCTGAACCGCATGTCCGCCGTCATAACGCCGCGGCGCGTGCGCGACAAATGGGGCCGCGAACGGGCCCGGCGGCGCCCCGCCCCGGGGCCGCGCCGAACCGACAAAAAATGAACGCGATCCTCATTCTATACTCGCGACATGAGGTTCACCCATGGGGCCGGAGCGGCGGTCATCTGCGGGGCGCTCGCCGGCGGGCTCCTCGGCTGCGGCGCGGCCGAGGACGAGGGCGCGGGGCCGGTGACCATCGGCTCCGGCGAGATCACGCTCGCGTTCGTGCCTGGCACGGGGCTCGTGGAGTCGCGCGGCGGCGAGCGATTGGTCACGCTGCCGGTGGACGGCTTCGTGCTCGGTCGGGTCGACGAGGTGAGCGACGCGGTGAACTACGATCCGTATCCGCTCGCGAGCGAGGCGAGGGTCTATAACCCGCCCGAGGGGCTCCGCTTCCTCGCGGCCACGCGCGCGAAGCTCACGAGCCGAAGCGCGAGCTCGGTGACGCTCGCGCTATCTTTCCCTGAGGGACAGACCGCGACCGTGGAGGCGCGCGAGACGGCCGCCGGGAGCTTCGCGCTCCGCTTCACGCCGAGCGACGACGCGACCGGCGTCGCGTACCTGCGGCTGCGCCCGCTGGTCGCTCGCGAGGAGGCGTTCTACGGGCTCGGCGAGAGCTTCGACGACGTGAACCAGCGCGGCAAGGTGCGCGCGATGCAGCTCGAGGTGGACGGCTCCTTCGAGAGCGCGAACAACGAGGCGCACGTGCCGATCCCGTTCCTCATCGGGACCGGGGGCTGGGGCTTGTTCGTCGACGACCCGCACCCGGCGGCGTTCGACGTCGCGGCGAAGGAGGAGGATCGAGTCGAGGCGACCTGGGGCCTCGGGCTGGCGTCGTCGAGCGGGCTCGCCTTCCACCTGTTCGGCGCCGCCCACCCGCTCGACGTCACGCGGCACTACTACGAGCTCACCGGCTACCCGAAGCTGCCCGCCCGCTGGGCGCTCGGCCCCTGGGTGTGGCGCAACGAGAACGACGACCAGGCGCAGGTCTTGGGCGATCTTTCCACCATGCGCGACCTCGATCTGCCGGCCACCGGTTACTGGATCGACCGGCCCTACGCGACCGCGGTAAACACCTTCGATTTCAACCCCGCGCAGTTCCCGGACGCGCCGGCCATGCTCGACGAGCTGCACGGGCTCGGATTTCACACCGCGCTCTGGCACACCCCGTACCTCGACGAGAAGAGCCCGGAGGGAGCGCTCGCTACCCAGGCGCTGCGCGACGAGGCGAGCGCCAAGGGCTACTACCCGCCAGTCACCGGGCTCCTCGTCAACAAATGGGGGCGCCCCATCGATCTCACCAACCCGGACGCCTTCGCGTGGTGGCAGTCGCTCATCTCGAAGTACACGAAGATGGGCGTCGCCGGCTTCAAGCTCGACTACGGGGAGGACGTCGTGCCGGGCATCTTCGGCGCGCGAAACGAGTGGAAGTTCTTCGACGGCAGCGACGAGCGCACCATGCATCAGCTCTTCCAGCGCTCGTACCACGCGGCCTACGCGGAGCTCCTACCGGAGGACGGCGGCTTCCTCCTCTGCCGCCACTCGACGGCCGGCGACCAGACACGCGGCGTCATCATCTGGCCCGGCGACTTGGACGCGAGCTTCGCTCGTCACGGCGAGCCGCTGCCGGGCGGGTCGCGCGCGGTCGGCGGGCTGCCCGCCTCGATGATCGCCGGGCTCACGCTCGGGCCGTCGGGGTTTCCGTTCTATGCCTCCGACACCGGCGGCTACCGCGACGCCCCGCCCGACAAGGAGCTCTTCACGCGGTGGTTCGAGCAGACCGCGCTCGGGAGCGTCATGGAGATCGGCACCAACTCGAACGACGTCGCCTGGGAGCCGACGCCGGAGAACGGCTTCGACGCCGAGATGCTCGGCTGGTACCGGCGCTACACGAGCCTGCACCTTCGCCTCTGGCCCTACGCGTGGACGTACGCGGCAAACCTCGCGAAGGACGGGCGACCGCTCCAGCGCCCCCTCGGCCTCGTCTACCCCGAGCTCGGCGAGCACCCGTGGGACGAATACCTGTTCGGCGACGACCTCCTGGTCGCGCCGGTGCTCGAGCGCGCGCAGCGCGAGCGGAGCGTGCTGTTTCCACCAGGAACCTGGATCGACTGGTGGGACGGCTCCGTGCACGACGGCGACCGGCGGGAGATCGTCGCCGCGCCGCTCGACAAGCTGCCGCTCTACCTGAGGAGCGGCGGGATCGTGCCGCTCCTCCGCCCCACCATCGAGACCCTCGCGCCGACCACCGCTCCCGACCGCGTCGACTCGTACGCGACCACCCCGGGAGTCATCTACGCGCGCGTGTTCCCCGGCGGGGCGAGCACCTTCACGCTCTTCGACGGCGCCGAGCTCGCGCAGACGCTCGACGGCGACACGCTCGTGCTCGAGAGCAGAGCGGGCGCGGAGTTCGAGTATGGCGTCCTCTGGGAGGTGCTCGGAGTGACCCGCAAGCCCGCGACGGTGTCGCGCGGCGCCGAAGCCGGGTCGCTCGCCGAGCTCGAGGCCGCGGCGAGCGGCTGGTATCATGACGGCAGGAGCCTGTTCGTGAAGGTGGGCCCCGGCGAGGCGACCGTAGACATCTCGCTCTGAGCGCGGGCGCCTCCGGGACGCCTCAGCGCGCGGCCACCCAGGCGCGGAGCGCGTCCGACAGCGGGCGCGACCCGGCGGCCTCGGCGAGGCGCGCCATGAGGCGCTTGCCGGCAGCGTCGAACTGCTCGAGCGGAAGCTTCGTCTGCTCGTGGAAGGCGTCCGCTCCGTCGCGCGCGAAGACCCCCCGCGCGCGCTCGACCGAGGGCACGACCGCGATGTAGAGCCGCTGATCCTGGCGGGCGATCCAGAAGCGCACCTCTTCGCCGCGGAGCTCGAGCGCGTCGAGCCGCCACCCGTCGGCGAGCGGTTCCCCGACCGCGAGCGGCCCGAACCGCGCGAGCGGGGCCTCGGCGGGCCGAGAGGAGCGGGCCGCCGGGGCGTTCAGGCTCCCGGAGACGAAGCGGAGCGGCTCGGGGACCGCGGTGCGCGCGGCCAGGCCGAGGAGCGCGAGCGCCAGCGGGATCGCGACGAGCGCGAGCGCAGGCCCGCGCTCGGGCGCCTCGACCTCCCCGCCGGGCGCCTGTCGCCGCAGCCGCGCCGCGAGCTTCGGCCAGGGATACGAGAAGAGCAGCACGAGCGCGAAAGGCTCGAGGTAGGGGATCCCGGTCAACAAGAAGACGTTCAAATGAAACGCCAGAAACAGCGTGCCCCAAGCCGCGCGGAGCCTCGGACCGATGAGCCATACGGGGGCGAAGAGCTGCATCACGAGCGCGGCGCCGGCCAGCGCGGTGGCGAGGCTCGGCGTGGTCGCGACGAGCCGCATGTAGCTCGCGAGCAGCGACTGATCGGAGAGTGAGTGCTGGGTGAGGACGAGGCTCTCGAGCGTGACTGGGGAGAGCCACTCGGCGCCCGTCAGGGTGAGCTTGCTCACGGCGGCCGACAGGTACATCGCAGCGAGCGCCCCCGCGGCGCCCGCCTCGGGGAGCGCGCCCGGGCTCGCCACCGGCTCGCCGCGCCGCCGCCGCGCCCACTCGACCAGCTCTCCCACCAGCCAGCCGGTGACCGCGGTGCCCGTCACGTAGAAGTTTCGCGGGACCATGGCTTGGAGCGCCGTGAGCGCGCCAACGAGCGCGCCGAGCACCGCGAGCGCGACGAGCCCGCTCGCGATCGGCCGACGCGCGCGCGCGAACATGAACGCCGCCAGATACGCTACGGCGGCCAACGCCCAGACGACGAGCGGTCGCCCGCCGAGCGCGAGGAGCCACGGGACCGCGCGGATCGAGTCCTCCCCCACCTCCGCGTGCGAGAGCGCATTTGCCGCGATGGTCGCGTCGAAGGCAAGGACGAGGGCGAGCCCGACGCGGAGCCCGCGCCGCGGGCTCGCGCCCCAGGGGCTCACGCTCACCGCCGCCTCGCGGTGCAGCGCGCGACCACGCAGTCGGTAGTGGTGAGCTCACCGGACGCGCCGATGTTCCAGATGTGATGAACGACCTCGACCGGCTCGCCCCCCTCGCCGCCGGCGTGGCGCTCGATCCACTGGGCGGCCTCGGCGTCGTGATAAGGGATGTAGTAGAAAGGGAACGCTTCGCAGGCGGTCGGGTTCGGTCGCACCGCCGTCGGGCAGCTCCAAGCCTCGTAGGCGCTCACGTCGTCGAGCTTCCCGTTGCGATCGCGCGCGGCGAGCTGGCTCGCGGAGGACTCCGCGCCAGCCGCGTACATGTCGTAGACGGAGAAGGGGTAGACGTTGTGGGCGAGTCTACCGGCGACGAGGTAGCCCGCGCAGCAGAGGAGCGCGAGCGCTCGATACTCACCGAGCCGGCGCAGGCCCCGAGCGAGCGTCACTTGATCACGGGGACGCACTGCCCGTTCGCGCACGTCTCGCCGCCCTCGCAGTCAGTGGACTTCGCGCACGGCTTGCGGACCACGGTGGTCACCCACTGGGCGATGTGGTTCCCGGTCTTCATGTCCTGGAACGGCAGCCAGAACGCCGGGAAGCTCGGATCTTGCCCGGCCTGCGCCTTGTCCAGATCGATGGCCGTCATCCAGAGCTGGACCCCGCCGTTCTCGGGCTTGCGGAGACCGTAGGCCCGCTCACTCGAGAAGGTGATCCACACCACGCTGCCGCCCCAGTACGACGCCAGCGCGGGCGCGAACTTCGGCCACGAGGTGGAGCCGGGCAGGGTGGCGCGATCGAGCCGGATCGGGTTGCCGCCCGTCTTCGCGTTCACCATCCAGAGCTCGCCATCTCCCGGGCCGCCGTCGCCGATGCCGATGTTCTCGTAGGAGTCGTGGTTGCCTGGCGAGCGGTTGAAGAGCACCCAGTTTCCGCTCGGATCGAAGGTCGGATAGTAGTTGTTCTGACCGGCGAACGGCACGAGCGTGCGCGGGTTGTTCCAGACCCGGTTGGTGGTGTCGAAGTGGAGCAGCTCGAGCGAGGCGTTGGTGACGCCGGTCGGCCCCTGCACGCCCCCGCCCTTGGCGTACACGATCTCGTCGCCCGCCGGCGACCAGTCCGGCATCGAGCCCGGCGTCAGATTGCCGTTCTTGATGGCGCCGGTCGTGAGATCCATCCACTTGATCGCCGGGCCGCCCGAGAAGAGGAAATCCGTCGGGTCGGGCGCGGAGAACGCGAAGAAGCTCCCGGCGCCCGCGACGTTCTTGCCGTTCACGTTGAGCGGCGTGCGCGTGGCGACGTCATAGACGGTGTAGCTGAGCCCCGGCATGCCGCGACCGACCGCCATGCGCGTCCCGTCGCGCGAGAGCACGTGGCAGCCGAGGCAGTCGGCGGGGCCGTTCCCCTTGAGGAAGACGCTCGCGGTCTGCAGCGGATAGCCGAAGTCGTATCGCATGATCGAGCCGGAGGCCGCGTTCCAGTAGTAGAGACCGCCGGTGAGATCGTCGCCCACGAAGGTCAGCTCGTGGCTCGTGGACTCGCCGACCCCGCTCGGCGACGCGCCGTTCACGCCGCGGATCGTGTAGCGAACCGGGGCGAGACCGCGCGCCGACTCGGCGAGCTCGAGCCAGAACTGCTTGTCCGCGCTGAACACGCAGCCGCCGGACACCGCGCTGCAGCCGGTGTAGACGACGAAGTTCAGCGAGGGAGCCTCGAAGCGGAGCTCGAAGAGCGTCTGCCCGGCCGACGGGACGAAGTGGATCTCGAGCGAGTTCATGTTCGGCGGCACCAGGATCCCGCTCTCCGGATAGACGACGTCGATGGGCGAGCTCGCGTCCGCCGCGCCGCCGAACTTCCCGGGGGCGGACGCATCCGCGCCCGGACCGATCACCACGGTGGTCTGGTTCCCGCCGTCCGAGCCCGCCGCGCCGCCGCTCGCCGACGCGCCGGCCAGGCCCGCTCCGCCGTCGGTCGCGCCGCTGCCGGCGCTGCCGCCCGCGCCGCCGGTGCCAGCGCCGCTCGTCGAGCCGTTGGCCGCGGAGCAGGCCGCGGCGGCCGCGACGCCGAGCGCAGCCGTGAGGAGGAGATTCCAAGCGGTGAGTACGGATCGGTTGCGCGACGCCACGACGAGATGATTCACGCCCGTCGAAGCTCGGTCAAGGCGAGTTCGCCCCGCGCTCACGCAACGCGCCGCGTCAGTCGGGCGCCGAGCTCACCCCGCCCGCGGGGCCGCTGTCGTGCGGCAAGCTGCCGCGCGGCGAGCGCAGGTACACGAACGGCGTCGACCAGAGGAGGTTCGAGACCCGCGAGGTGTAAATGTCGGCGTGTTTCTCGATTTGCCGCGCCAGGTGGCTCTTGTCGTTGCCGGTCCGCATGATGAGCCCCCAGCGCGCGTTCTCGAGCTCGGCGCTCGCGCGCGCCAGCGGCGCGATCCGCTCGTCGAGCGCGACCAGCCGGTTCCTGAGCTCGGTCATCTGCGCGCGGAGCTCGCGCTCGGTGCGAGTGGGCGGTGGCCCGTAGCCGCGCTCGAGCCGCTGCAGCTCGAGCCGGAGCAAGCTGAAGCGATGCTCGAAGAGCTCCTTGTCGCTCATCATCCGGGTGAGCTCGGCCTGCCGCCCGTGAAACCCGTCGAGCGCCGCGAGCTCGCCCTCGAGCTCGCGCACGATGAGCGCCGTGCGCCAGCGGTGCAGCGCCTTCGAGACGTGCACGTCGGCGAACATGTGATCTCCCACGTACAAGATCTCGTCGCCGCGGAGCCCGAGCGACTCCTCGACGAGGCCGGCATGCCCGCCGAGGTACACTCCGCCCTCGTGGAGGGCGCCGCGCCACGGCTCGAGCAGCCCGCGCGCTTCATCGACCACTCGAAACGCCGGGCCCGCCTGCGAGAAGAACGCGGGCTTGCGCGCCCCGACCAGGACCACGTCGAAGAGCGAGCGCCAGGTCTGCTCCGCCGGGAGGAAACGATCGAACGCGTAGCTCATCATCGCCCGCGTGAACGAGTACTCCGAGTTGGTGATGAGCATCAGCTTCTTGCCGGCGTGCTTGAGATCGAGGAGCGCGAGCGGAAGCTCCGGGTCGAGCACCACGAAGGTGTCGGGCTCCGCCATGATGCCCTCCTTGAGCGTCCCCTCGAGGTGCGTCTCGTCGAGCGCGCTCTTCACCCGTCGATAGAGCTCCGCGTAGCCGAGCGCGCGATCGATCTTCCCGGCCTCCCGAAGATCGACCACCTGCGCGTAGAGGCACGCCTCCGACAGCGCGAAGAGCGTGTTCATGAACACCCAGCGCGGCTCGGAGAGGTCGACCTGCACCTGCGAATAGGCCTCCCGCTGCTCCTCGAAGTCGAGCATCCGGGTCCCGTGGCTCGCGCGCCGCACGAAGCCGAAGCGGTTCGCCTTCACGATGTTGCCGAGCTCCAGGTCGAAGATGAGCCCGAGAGTCGCGAACGAAGGATCGAACTCGAGCCCCGCCACCGGCAACCCCTGACGGGCGAGGTGGTCGCGCGTGATGGCGTAGGCGCGCGCCTCCCACACCTCCGACTTGTAGTGGATGAGGGTGTAGTCCATGTCACACCCGACGGCCTTCACGGCTCTGAGGTTCAGGGTGCGGTTGCAGTAGATGCGCCGACCGGGCGGCGGCAGCGTTGGTTCATTCATCGTCGTTTTTGTTCTTCTGTGAGCGGCGAGCGAGGCGCGCCGCCGGGGGGAGTGAGAGCCTGGAGGATGGCCGCTTCGGCGCGGAACCCCGCGAGGCGAACCGCGCGGCTTCGCGCCGGACCGGCAACCCCATCAAGTCGCTCGCGCTGGCCTCGCGACGTCCGAGTCGGCCGAAGGCGGCGCGCTCGAGTCGGGGGCGGCGCCGCCGGCGGGCGGCATGAGTGAGCTGCGCGCCCGCGACTCGCGCTGGCGATCGACGTACGCCCGATCTTCGCCGGCCTCGCCGGCGCCGAGCAGCACGCTGATGAAGGCGAGATCGTCGGTGTGCGCGAGCACGATCTTCACGACCATGGTGAGCGGCACCGAGAGGAGCGCGCCGATCGGCCCGAGGATGTAGCCCCAGAACACCATCGAGAGGAAGACGACGAGCGGCGAGAGCCCGAGGGTGTGGCCGAGCACGCGCGGCTCGATGAGGTTGCCGACCGCCATCCCGATCACGAAGTACCCGGAGCCGACCCCGACCGCCGCGCCGGGCCCGGCCTCGAGCCCCGCGATGACGATGGGCGGGAGCGCGGCGACCACCATGCCGATGTTGGGGATGTAGTTCAGCATGAACGCGAGCACACCCCAGAGCGCCGCGCTCTTGAGCCCCCACATCGCGCACCACGCGCCGGCGAGCAGCCCCGTCGCGACCGCGACCGCGGTCTTCACGAGGAGATACCGCTGCACCTCGCGGATGGTCTGCTCGACGTACCCGAACGCCTGCGCGCGCCAGCCGAAGGCCTGGCGGAGCTTTCCGCGGAAGCTCGCGGCCTCGAGCAGGATGAAGAGCACGACCAGGATCACCATGCCGAGCACGGTGATGACCCCGGGGATCTGGAGCATGACCCGGGTCGCGCCCTGCTGGACGGCGTCCGACATGTCGAAGGCGCGCGCCATGGCGGCGACGTGGTTGAAGTCATTTTGGGCGAGCCAGGTGACGAGCTGAAGCTTGGTTTGGACGATGCCGCGCTCGTAGCGAGGCATCGACTCGGTGAGCTCGCCGCCCGCGGTGTAGAGCATCGCGCCGAAGCCGGTGAGCGCGCCGAGCACGATGAGGATGGCGACCGTGACCGCGAGGATGGTCGGCACCCCGCGCCGCCGGAGCCAGTCGACGATGGGCTGCGTCGCGGCGGCCACGCAGGCCGCGAGCAGCACCGGGACGATGAGCGGCGCGGCGGACTTCAGCGCGGCCAGGATCACCGCGACCGCCGCGAGCAGGAGCAGCGCCTTGGTCCCCCGCCCGAGCTGCATGAAATCCGGTGTCACGACGCCTCACTTCGGCGGGGCCGGGCCCGCCCTCCAATCGTGCGCCGGACGGTCACGGGCAGCAAACGCGCGCGCGCGGCGAGCCGAATCAGGCTTCGGCCGGCTCATAGCCGAGGTTCGGCGCGAGCCACTGCTCCACCTCCGCGAGGGGGCGGCCCTTGCGCGTCGCGTAGGCCTGCACTTGGTCACGCCCGACGCCTCCCAGCGTAAAATAGCGCGCGTCCTTGTGCGCGAGGTACATGCCGCTCACGCTCGCGCCGGGGAACATGGCGCCGCTCTCGGTGAGCTCGAGGCCGGCGTCGCCCGCCTGCAGGAGCTCGAAGAGCTTGAACTTCTCCGAGTGATCGGGGCACGCCGGGTAGCCGAAGGCCGGGCGGATCCCCTGGTACTGCTCCGCGATGAGCGCCTCGTTGGCGAGGTCTTCGTGGTGCGCGTAGCCCCACTCGCGGCGCACCCGCGCGTGCAGACACTCCGCGAACGCCTCCGCGAGACGATCGGCGAGCGCCTTCACCATGATGGCGTGATAGTCGTCGAGCTCACCCTGGAACCGGCGCTCGAGCTCGTTGGCGCCGATACCGGCGGTCACCGCGAAGGCGCCCACGTAGTCGTGGAGCCCGGAGCCGAGCGGCGCGACGTAGTCGGCGAGGCTGCGCGCCGGCGTGACGTCGTTCTCGCGCTTCTGCTGCTGGCGCAGCATGTTGAAGCGCACGCGCTCGGTGGCGCGCGTGTCGTCGGTGTAGAGCACGATGTCGTCGCCGTCCGAGGCGGCCGGCCAGAAGCCGTAGACGGCGTTTGCGGTGAGGAGCCGCTCGCTCGCGATGCGGCGGAGCAGCGCGGTGCCGTTCTCGTAGAGATCGCGCGCGGCCTCGCCGTACTGCGGGCTCTCGAGGATCTTCGGGAATTTGCCCTTGAGCTCCCAGGCGGCGAAGAAAAAGCTCCAGTCGATGTAGTGCGCGATCTCCTCGATGGGATAGTGCTCGAGGAGCCGCCGCCCGAGGAAGCTCGGCCGGTAGACATCCTCGGCGCGCCAGTCGATGGGCGTGCGGCGGCGCACCGCCTCCTCATAGCCGATGAGCCCCCGCGAGCGCTTGTCGGTGAAGAGCGCGCGGAGCTTCTTCTGGTCGGCGCGGTTCTCCTCGTCGAGCTTCACGCGCCCTTCGGCATCGAGCAGGCTCGACACCACGCCGACCGCGCGCGAGGCGTCGTTCACGTGCACGACCACGCCGTGATACTCGGGCGCGATCTTGACGGCAGTGTGCTGGCGACTGGTGGTCGCGCCGCCAATGAGGAGCGGGATGTCGAGCCCCTGCCGCTCCATCTCGCGCGCAACGTTCGCCATCTCGTCGAGGCTCGGGGTGATGAGCCCGCTCACACCGATCATGTCCGCGTGCTCGTCGCGCGCGGCCTGCAGGAGCCGCTCGGCAGGCACCATGACGCCGAGATCGACGACCTCGTAGCTGTTACAGCCGAGCACCACGCCCACGATGCTCTTGCCGATGTCGTGGACGTCGCCCTTCACGGTAGCCATCACCACCTTGCCCTTGGGCTTGCCGATGGTGCCCGTCCGCCGCTTCTCTTCCTCCATGAAGGGCGACAGGTAGGCGACGCCCTTCTTCATCACGCGGGCGCTCTTCACCACCTGGGGCAGGAACATCTTGCCCGAGCCGAACAGATCGCCGACCACGCTCATCCCGGCCATCATCGGTCCCTCGATGACCGCGAGCGGCGCGCCGAGCTGCTTTCGAGCCTCCTCGCAGTCCGCCTCGATGAACTCGACCTGGCCGTGCACGAGCGCGTGGGAGATGCGCTCCTCGACCGGCGCTTCGCGCCAGGCGAGATCGGCCTCGCGCTTCGTGCCGCTGCCCTTCACCTGCTCGGCGAGCTCCACCATGCGCTCGGTGGCGTCCTCGCGGCGATCGAAGAGCACGTCTTCCACGTGTTCGAGGAGCGCCGGCGGGATGTCTTCGTAGACCACGAGCTGGCCGGCGTTCACGATGCCCATGGTGAGGCCCGCCTTGATGGCGTGATAGAGGAACGCCGAGTGGAACGCCTCGCGGACCGCGTCGTTGCCGCGGAACGAGAAGGAGAGGTTGCTCACCCCGCCGCTCACCATCGCCCCCGGGAGCCGCTCGCGGATCTGGCGGGTGGCCTCGATGAAGGCCATGCCGAAGCGGTTGTGCCCCTCGATGCCGGTCGCCACCGCGAAGATGTTCGGATCGAAGATGATGTCGTGCGGGTCGAAGCCGACCTCGTCGACGAGGAGCCGGTAAGCGCGCTCGCAGATCTGGACTTTGCGCTCGGCCGTCTCCGCCTGGCCCGCTTCGTCGAAGGCCATCACGACCACGCCGGCGCCGTAGCGGTGGACTCTCCGCGCCTTGTCGAGGAAATCCTCCTCGCCCTCCTTCAGGCTGATGCTGTTGACGATCGGCTTGCCCTGCACGCATTTCAGCCCCGCCTCGATGACCGACCACTTCGAGCTGTCGATCATGAACGGCACCTTGGCGACCTCGGGCTCGGTGGCGACGACGTTCAGGAAGTGCGTCATGGCCGCCTCCGAGTCGAGCATCGCCTCGTCCATGTTGATGTCGATGACGTTGGCGCCGTTTCGCACCTGCTCGGCGGCGACCTCGGCCGCCGCGGCGTAGTCGCCGCCCACGATGAGCTTTGCGAACCGCTTGCTCCCGGTCACGTTGGTGCGCTCGCCGATCATGATGAAGTTCGAGTCGGGGCCGATGGTGAGCGTCTCGAGCCCGCTGAAGCGGGCGTCCGCGCGCGGCGCGGGCACCCTCCGCGGCTCGATGCGCTCGGCCGCGCGCGCGATCGCGCGGATGTGCTCGGGGGTGGTGCCGCAGCAGCCGCCGAGCAGGTTCACGAGCCCGCTCGTGCCGAACTCCTCGAGCAGCCCGGCGGTCTCCTCCGGCTCTTCGTCGTAGCCGCCGAAGGCGTTCGGGAGCCCGGCGTTCGGGTACGCGGTCACCAGCGTCGGAGCAAAACTCGCGAGATCGGCGAGATAGGGTCGCATGTCGCGGGCGCCGAGCCCGCAGTTGATGCCTACGCTGAGCGGGCGCGCGTGCGCCACGCTGGTCCAGAAGGCGTCCACCGTCTGGCCGGAGAGCGTGCGCCCGCTCTTGTCCACGATGGTGACGCTCAGCATGAGCGGGACGCGGCGCCCCTCGGCCGCGAACACCTCCTCGATCGCGAGGATGCACGCCTTGAGGTTCAGGGTGTCGAACACGGTCTCGGCGAGGAGCACGTCCACCCCGCCCGCGAGCAGCCCGCGGACCTGCTCCGCGTAGGCGTCGCGCACCTGATCGAAGGTGACCGCGCGGAAGCCCGGGTTCGAGACGTCCGGCGACAGGCTGAGCGCGCGGTTCATCGGGCCGATCGAGCCCGCCACGAAGCGCGGCTTGTCCGGCGTGCGGTTCGACCACTCGTCGGCCGCGCGCCGCGCGAGCTGCGCGGAGGCGACGTTGATGTCGTACACGGCCGACTCGAGCTGGTAGTCCGCCTGCGACACCGAGGTCGCGTTGAACGTGTTGGTCTCGATGAGGTCCGCGCCCGCCTCGAGGTACGCCTCGTGGATCTTGGTGATGACGTCGGGGCGAGTGAGCGAGAGCAGGTCGTTGTCGCCGGCGAGCTCGACCGGGTGTGTCTTGAAGCGGTCGCCGCGAAAATCCGCGTCCTTTAGCTGGTAGCGCTGGATCATGGTGCCCATCGCGCCGTCGAGGATGAGGATGCGCGTGGAGGCCAGCTGGGTGAGGGTCGCGCCGAGATCGGATCGATTCATGGTGTCTTCTTTGCTGGGGTTCGCGCGGGGTCGGGCCGGGTCGCCGACGCGGTCACCACCTCGAACCACGGCTTCTGGCGCTCGCGCGAGGTGACCCCCGCGCGGAGCACCTCGAGGCCCGCGGCGCGGAGCATCTCGGTGAGCGTCTCGGGCGAGAACCCCGCGTTCAGGTGGCTGTAGGCCGCGGTGACTTGGGTGTGCTCGTGCGCGTTCAAGGTGACCGCGACCAGCGTGCCGCCCGGGCGCAGCACGCGCCCCGCCTCGGCGAGCGCGCGCGCCGGGTGGTGCGAGTAGGTGAGCGTGTTGAAGAGCAGGACGACGTCGAAGCTCCGCTCCGGGAACGGCAGCTCGTGCATGTCGCCGACCACGAAGCGGACGCCCGGCGCGGCGGCGAGCCGCTTGCGCGCCGCGGCGATCATCTTCTCGCTCCGATCGAGGCAGGTGGTGCTCTCGGCGCGCGGCGCGAGCAGCGCGGCGATCACGCCGTCGCCCGAGCCGACGTCGAGCACGTCGCCGAGCCGGAAGAGCTCGATGAGCCCGCGCGCGGTCGCCTCCCAGGTGCGCCCCGGCGAATAGTAGCGATCCATCTCGCCCGCGATGGTGTCGGGCCACGACGCCTCGCCGGTCCGCGCCGCGAGCAGCTCGGCGCGCCGCTGGCGATCCGCGTCGAGCAGCGGATCGTCAGTGCTCGCGCGCACGAGCTCCCACACGCGCCGCGCGAGCGGCGGCAGGCCGGCGTCGCGCGCCGCGTAGAAGGTCGACGCGCCGACGCGCCGATCGCGGAGCAGGCCGGCGTCCTTCAAGCGCCCGAGGTGCGTCGAGACGCGCGACTGCGGCACGCCCGTGATGGCGACCAGCTCGGCGACCGTGAGCTCCTCGTCGATGAGCAGCGACATCAGCCGGATGCGCGTGCCGTCTCCGAAGAGCGCGAGCAGCGCGAGCGTGGCGTCGAGCGAGGCGCGCTCGCTCGCGGCGGGGAGCTCCCCGGGCCGGCTCCCGAGCTCGGCGTGGTCTTCGGTGGGCATCTAATCCGCTCATCAGGATGAACGGATTATTACGTTACGGCAACTCTTCTTTAGATTCTTCTGTAAACTCCAACACTTAGATCATCGAAAGGCGCAGATCGTCTCGACCGCGGGGAGCTGGGACCGCTCGTGCTCGAGGTAGTCCTCCTCCGCGATGGCGGTCGTGCCGTCGTCCCCGGCGCGCTTGCCGATGATGAAGGTGTCCGCCTTGGCGATGCCGGCGTTCTCGTAGGCGTCGATGTCGGTGGTCGCGTTGCCGTACGCGAACTCGAAGCGGTACCCCTCGTCCATCTTCGCCTCGATGGCGCGGGTCTTGAACTCGACGGTCGCCGGATCCCTCCCGACGATGTTCTCCTGCGAGAGCGCGACCCAGGTCCGGTCCGACCTCATCGGGAAGCCGTGCCGCTCGAGCCACTCGTCGGTCGCGTCGGTCATGCTCTCGCCGGTGCCGGCGAGGGTCATCGTCGCCACGCGCGCGGTGAGATAGAAGATGAAGTAGCCGCGCTTCGAGTAGCCCTGCATGAGGGTGTCGGCGCCCGCGCGCATCTTCGGATCGTAGGTGCCGTCGAAGAGCTGGTTTACGAGCTCGGCGTCGCTCGTGGTGAGCGTCTCGTCGATGTCGGTCACGATCGCGCGCTTCACCGTCGAGCAGGCCGGCAGCTCGTTCGCGGGCGAGCCGTCATCGCCGGAGCCGCACCCGGTCGCGACCGCCGCGAGCGCGACCGCGAAGAGCGCGCGCGCGAGCGGGCGCTGAAGGTGGGAGGGGGAGGTTGGTCGGCTCGGCGCGGAACCGCGGTGCCCGGGGATCATGCCGCAAGAAATAGCACGAGCGCGGGCGCGCCTCGCGCGGCGCGGCGCGGTTCCGCGCCGGACCGGCAGCCCCTCGAGCGAGGCGCGCGACGGCGCGCTCGCTCACCTCGGCGGAGCGAGCGGGGCGCAGGTGGACACGCCCGCGCCGACGATCACCTGGGACACGCTCGTGCGCTTGGCGGTGGTGCCGCTCGCGGGGTCGTACTCGAAGACGTCGGTGCTCGTGCCCGGGCCGACGAAGAGCCAGAAGCTGCCGCCCCAGAAGGCGAAGGCGAAGTTCGACTGGCCCGCGCCGTACTTGATCTGCGACTGCGGCGCTTGCGAGACGACGTGCGCGCTCGTCTTGTCGAGCTCGGCGACGACGTACGGCGTGCCCTCGAACGCGGCGTAGAGCCGGCCGTCACCGGTCCCGGTGAGCTCGGCGCGCGCGCTGATGAGGTCGTAGTTCCCGATGACGTTCAGCTGGAGCGTGGCGGTGTCGATGAACCCGAGCCCCTTGGCGTTCGAGCCGGTGTTCGAGTCCGCGATGAAGAGCGTGTCTACGGTGCTGCCCGGCCCGGCGGTGGAGAAGCCCATCCCGAAGGTACCGACCCCCGCTTGGTTCGGGGCGTAGCCGGTCGGCGTGCACGAGGCGTCGGCGGTAGAGACGCGGAAGACCTTCCCGCTCGTCGTCACGATCCAGGCGTTGGCTTCGCGATCCACCGCCATCGAGTACGGCGTGTTGCCGAGCCCCCCACACTTCACCATCCCGATCTGCGTGAAGGCGAGGCTCGGCGGATCGAACTTGTAGAGCATGCCCGCCTGCCCGATGACGTAGACGAACTGCGACTCCTTCGAGCAGCCGGAGGGCGTCCCGCCGCCGCTGTCGCCGAGCTCGATCCCGCCGCCGCCGGTGCCGCCGCCCGGCGAGCCGCCGGTGCCGCTCGACGCCGCCGAGCCGCCGGTGCCCGGCTGCCCCGACGCGCCGCCCGACCCGCCACCGAACCCGTTGCTCGGGTTCGCGCTGGTGCACGCGCCGAGCGCGAGCGCGACCACGGCGGAGCCCCAGAGCGTGAGCGGACTGAACGGCGACCGAGCAGGGAGCGGCATTCGACGGAGGATATCGCAGCGCGCCCGTGAGCGCGACCGGGAACCGCGCGCGGCCCGCGCCTCACCGGCCCGCGCCGCGCCGCGCTCCCAGGAGCTCCCGCGCGCTCTCGCAGGTGGCGGCGCGCGCCAGCAGCGCCTCGAGCCGGCGCGGGTCGCGCTCGGCCAGCAGCGCGCGCGCTTCGGCGCGGGTGAGCTCGATGCTCCGCGCGCGCAGCACCGCGAGCACGGCCTCGGCCTTGCCCTCGGCCTTGCCCTCGGCCTTGCCCTCGACCTTGCCCTCGGCCTTGCCCGCTCCGCGCGCCGCGTCGAGCGCCTCGGTCAGCACCGGGTTCTTCTTCGCCAGCAGCGCTCGCGCCAACGCGTCGTCCGCGCGCGCCGCGACCACGAGGTCGTGCACCGGCAGCGGCAGCGCCAGCGCGCGGTCGGAGATGACCGCGTCGCGCGGCAGGATCTCCCACGCGCCCGTCGACATCGACCACTCGAGCACCCGGGCGCGCCCCACGTTGAGCGCGAACACTCGCCGCACACCACGCTCGACGAGGCGCGCGGCCTTTCGGCCCGCGGCCGCGAGCGTCTCGGTGCTCACCACCTCGAACGCCAGGTGCTCGAGCTGCCGGCCGCCCGTCTCGGGATCCGGCGCGGAAGGGTAGATGCTCCCGTCTGGCGCCATGTCGCCCTTCTCCGAGGTGCGCGTGAGCATGTCGCTCGCCGCGTCGAAGTCCGGGTGGCGATACGCCTCGAGCAGCGCGGAGAGCTTCGAGTGGCGGCTGCCGTGCGGCTGATCCGCGGGGCTCACGTAGACGACCTCCCCATCGATCACCTCGTAGCGCGTCTCCGGCATCACGAGCCGCTCGTCCACCGCGGGCAGCGGCCTCCGCCGGCGATCCATGCCGCTCGTGCGCGCCATGACGCTCACGGTAACAGGAACGAGGAGGGCGGCAAGCCGAGGCGAGCGCGAGCACCGTCTCGCCCTCTAACAGCGCCATCACGAGGTACGCCGCGCCGTCCACCGCGACGTCGTCGTCGAGCACCGAGACGACGCCGGGGTCCGCGACCGTGTTGGCGACGTAGCCCTCCCGTACGAACCGCGCGCGGATGTCCGGGCTGAACGACAGCTCCGGGCGGAGCACCTGGATCGCCGCGCGCTTCGCGTTCCGGTGCGCCGCCGCATGCACGCACGCCATCCAGCCCACGCCGAGCAGCGCGTCGAGCCGCCACTTGCCATGGAGCGTGGCGCCGACCCGCGCGCGCCCGCGCCGGACGGTCTCGTCCTCGTCGTCCACCTGCTCCTCCGCGCGAAGAGTGCAACTCTCGAGCAGAGCGCGGTAGCTTCGACGGGATCGGGCGAGAGTTCGGGAGGGAGAGGGTGAGGATGATGCCGGTCCGGCGCGGAATCATGCGGGACGAGTCGCGAGGTGTGGAGTCGGCCCTCGGCCGGCTCCGGGAGCTCGTGATGCGAGCCGCGCGGGGCAAGCGGCGCTCCCCGGAAGTGGCGATGTTCCTGCTCGACGTCGCGCCTCGGCTCGACGCGCTCGCCGAGGAGCTCGCGACCCATCGCTACCTGCCGAGCCGGGGTCGCGCCTTCTGGATAGAGGAGCCGAAGCGCCGCCGCATCTTCGCGTTGCCCTTCCGCGATCGCGTGGCGCAGCATCTGTTGATCGACGCGACGCTGCCGGCGCTCGAGCGCTGGTTCGCCCCGCAGAGCTACGCGTGCCGCCGCGGCAAGGGGACGCACCGGGCGCTACGACGCGCGGGCGAGCTCTTCCGCGTCAAGCGCTTCGCGCTCCGGCTGGATGTTCGCAAGTTCTTCCCGTCCATCGACCACGCGCACCTACGCGAGCTGCTCGACCCACTCACCCCGCCAGGCTGGCGCTGGCTCCGCGACGTGTTCATCGATGCGCCGGTCGAGTGCGAGCGCGTGGCCTGGTATTTTCGCGGCGATGACCTCTTCACGCCGCACGCTCGACCGCACGGGCTCCCCATCGGCTCGCTCACCTCGCAAATCTGGGCGAACGCCTACCTGACGCCGCTCGACCACTTGCTCACCGGGCGGCTCGGCCTCGGGACGTTCGTTCGCTACTCGGACGACCTCGTCGTGTTCGACGACGATCCGGGGCGGCTCCGCGACGCGCTGGCGGCCCTCGCCGAGCGGGCCGAGCAGCTCCGGCTGCGGCTCCATCCGGGCAAGACACGCCTGCACCGCACCACGGACCCGATAGCGTTCCTCGGCTTCGTCTTCCGCCGGACGGGCGACGGGCTCCGCGTCCACCTGCGCCGCGAGAATGTCCAGCGGTTCCGCGCGCGGATGGCGACGACGCGCGCTCTCTTCGAGGTGGGCGCGCTCGAGCCCGAGGACGTCGTCGCCCAGCTCCGCGCGTGGCTCGCCCACGCGCGACACGGCCACACCCGCGCGCTCTGCGAACGTGAGCTCGCGCGACTCCGCTTCTGAAGACCCGCCCCCGGCCGCGTAGGCCTGAAGGGCCCAGAGGCGGCTCGGGGAGCGGGGGGCCCGCGGCGCTCGCCGCGGGCGCTGTTCGTGGTCGCGCCGAGGCGCGATCACCCGGACGGACGGGGTGGACTGTGGGTCGTCACGCTCGCGCCGCCCGTAGAGCGACGCGACTCTGGGCGCCCTGCCCGGCAGGGGTTCCACGGTCTTGGCGCAACGGCCCCCGAGGTCGTTGTTGCGATTCGAGGGGTTGTTGTCGTTGCGGTTCGGGGAGAGCAGGTTCGACGCGTCATTGTTGAAGTCGCCGCCCCGGTTCACCCGGTTGGAGGGCCCCGTCCTTCCGAGCGGGTCTAGGAGAGCACCCGCGCGAGCAACTTATCATGGCTGAGCCGGTGAACCCAGCGCCTTCGCGACAGCGCTCACGCCCGCGACCGCCGGGCGCTCCGCGTCCAGCCGCCGAGCATGCGGCCGACCTCGACCGTCTCCCGTTCGAAGTGAGCGAGCTGGTCAGGCGAGAGGGCGCGCGCGCGGGTCGCGAGGCGGGCGAGGACGCGCGCGCGGGTGAGGCCGCGCGAGGCGCGCGCGAGCAGCGCGAGCTTGTCGCGGGTGTAACTCGCCTCGACGAGGAGGCAGGTGACCTCGAGGCACGTCTCGACGAGTTTGTCGCCGACCGTGAATTTATGCTTCTGCGGCATGGTCGCCGCGCGCGCCATCACCCAGCCCGTCACCTCCTCGAGCCGGAGGGCAAGGGTGGCCGGCGGAGCCCGGCTCGGCGCCGGGCTCCGCTCCGGACCGGGGGCTCCGCCCCCGGAACCCGGCGGCTCGGAGTCTTCGCTCGCTGCCACCTCTCGGTTACTTCCTCGTGCTGGAGGTCAAGGGTTCAAGTATCAAGGGTCAAGGGGAGTTGAGGAGTCGTTCAAAGCAAGAATCATACCAGCTCACAGCTAGGGGGTCCTGGCGCAACGGCCCCCGAGGGCGCTGTAGCGATTCGAGGGGCCGCGGTCGCTGCGGAACGGGGAGAGCAGGACCGACGCGCCATTGCCGAAGACGCCGCCCCGGCGCACCCGGTAGGAGGCCGGCGTTGCGTAGGCACAATTATTGCATGAGGCGTTATAGGGAGTCGCGTACCAATCCAGCCCCCACTCCCAGACGTTTCCCGCCAGGTCCTGCTGGCCCCACTTCCCTGAGCCGTTCGGCGCCGAGCCC
>JAPSGB010000046.1:0-34182 GCA_035063585.1 Polyangiaceae bacterium | reverse complement strand
CGGAGAAGCCGAAGGAGGAGAAGGCGTCGGCCGGCGGTCACAGCCACGGCCCCGGCGACTTCTGAGCGGCCACGGCTCACGCGAGCCACGAGGAAGGGCGGCCCCCGCGGGTCGCCCTTCGGGTTTTTGTCGGGGCGGCGCAGCCGGCGGTGCGGGGCCGCCGCCGGCCGCGCCGCCGGCATCCCTCCGCGCTATCTACTCCGCTCCCGAGGAAGTCACCCGTCCCCGCTATCGCCGTGAGTCGCCGCGGGCGCCCGCTTGCACTCGCGCGGCGCGAAGCCGAGCGGTCGCGCGCCGCGCCCCTCGCACGGCAAACGCGCGACGCTGAGCGAGCGCGCGCGGGCAGGTGCCTTGTACGCGTCGGCGTGACCGCCTAGCGTGGCGCGCGAATGCCTTCGCACACTCGAGCGCCGCTCGTTCGCTTGCCGCTCCAGGTCGGGCACTCCTCGCTCGCGTGCCTCGCGCGGGTCGCGTTCACCGCCGCGCCGGGCGCGCTGCTCGTCTGGATAGGCATCGACAAGCTCGGAAATCAGCCCGCCATCGGCGGCGTGATCGTGATGAGCCCGGGGCTCGTGCTCCTCGGCTACGCGGCATTTCAGACCTTTCACGCGCTCCGCACCCGCGCGAGCGATGCGCGGCTGGACGGCGAGCAGCTCGCGATCGACGGTGGCGTGTACGCCGGGCTCCGCGTGCCATGGTCTGCGGTCGACGGCGAGCGGACGCGCGCCGAGACCGTCGAGGAGACGCGTCTCCCGATTTCGATCGTGATGGCCAACGCGATTTTCGCGGCGATCTCGATGCTGTTCACCAACCAACTCGAGCTCCTCACCGACGAGCGCACCGCGATCCGTCGGCTGCTGCTGGTGACGCACGACGGCCGGACGCTGCGGCTCGCCGAGGCGGAGGACCTAGCGGAGCAAGCCTCGCTCGACGCGCTGCTCGGCTCGATCCGTGCGCGACTCGGGCTCGACGCGGCACCGGCTGCTCCAACGTCGACCGAGATCCTCCTCTGCGCCGGCTGCGGCGCGCCGCTCCCGCCGAGCGAGGCGGCCGTCGTGAGCTGCGGCTACTGCGGAAGCCCGGCGACCGTGCCCGACGAGCTCCGCTCGCGGCTCGCCGCGCAGCGCGCCATGGAGCAGACCACGCGCGAGGCCGAGTCGGCGATCACGGCGCTCTTGTCCCAGCCGGGCGCGGGGCGCACGAACCTCCGGCTCGTGGTGACGGCGGTCGGGTGCGCGCTCGTGTGGGGCCTCGCCATGGCGCCGATGGCGCTCGTCGGGCTCGATAACCTGAGCGGGCTCGAAATGACCATCGCGATGCTCGCGGGCGCATCGTCGTGTGGCGCCGTGCTGCTCTTCGCCAGCGCCAGCCTGGCCGAGCGGCGCGCGCTCCGCGTCCTCTCGTCGAGTTTTGGAGCGCGCGCGCCGGCCTGGGCCGGAGGCGCGTGGGGTTGCCGCCGCTGCGGCGCGCCGCTGCCCGCGGAGAGCTCGCTCATCGCGCGCTGCGCTTACTGCAGCGCGGACAACGTGCTCGGGATCGACATGCGCTCGCAGGTCGCTCCGAGCCGCGAACACTCGCGCTCGCTCGCCGAGCTCTTGAAGGCGCGCGACCAGACGCGCCGGAGAGCCCGCAAGTTCGCCTGGGTCGCGGTCGTGCTCGCGCTCGTCGGCGGCGTATTATCCGCGGATTTCTTCCGGCTCGCGTGGGAGCACGCGCGGGCGCTCGACGGCTGCGCCAAGAACGACGGCGAGGCCTGCTTCGACGCTGGCACCGACTACGATCTCGGGGTCGTCGGCGACGAAGACGATGCCAAGGCGCTTCGTTACTACCTGCGCGGATGTGAGCTCGGGCACGGCCCGAGCTGCCTGCGGGCCTCGGAGGCCTACCGCTTTGAGTTGGGGACGACCGCCGATCCCGTCAAGCAAGAGACGTTCCGCGCGCGCGCGTGCGCGCTCGGCCACGAGCCCGCTTGCGCCCCCGAGGATTGAGCCGCCGGCGGCGGCCGCCCGCCGCGTCGCGCGGCGGAGATCTTCGCGCGTTTGGACGGCGGGCTCGCCGCCGGCCGCAAGAAGCACAGCACCGGCCGCGCCGCCTACGAAAGCGGGCTGAGGCTTACATGAACAGCCGGCGCTACTTCGCGACGTACCCCTGGCGCATCGGTCCGCCCCGCCCGGTCCCCCAGAGCACGCAATTCGGGCTCGCGCCCGGAAAATCCCAGATCTGCACCCCACCCTTGCCGCCGCCGAGCGTGTCCTTGAGCGAAACGACGAGCTCGAGCGTCCCGTCGCCGTCGAGATCAGCGACCGACGGCGCGGCCATGGTGCCGCGCCCGAAGAGCTCGACCTCGTGGAGCTCTCGACCTGCCGCGTCGAGGATGATGAGCCGTGCGGGAGCGTCGGGCTCCCCAGGCGCGCCGGACGAGTAGGTTGCAAATAGGATTTCGGGGAGGCCGTCCCCGTTGAGATCGACGATGAGCGCCTCGCTCGCGCCGCGGTACGGCGTCCCTGAGGTGGCAAAAGTGTAGGTCCAGAGCACCTCACCGGTCGAGCGATACGCGTAGAGCTTGCCGTCGTATGCGGGCACCACGATTTCGAGACCCGGTTTGCCGTCGAGCTCCGCCACGGACGGGCTCGGTGCGAGCACGACCATGTTCTGGCCGAGCTCGCCGTACGCGAGCGGCGGGCCGCTGTCTTTCGGCCACTCCCAGCCCGTGGGGCGAGTGAGATCGTGGTTCAAGACCCAGGTCGTGACGCCGCGGTTGTCCGTGCTGTTCGAATGTTCGTGATCGCCGGCGAGCACGATCTCCATGTCGCCGTCGCCATCGATGTCGGCGATGACGGGCGGCGAGTAGGTGAATTCAGAGCGATCACCAGTGCCCCAGCCCTGCTGCGAGAGCGCTGGATCATGATACGCCTCGACCGCGGTGATGACGCGATCGGCGAACTCGGGCGCGGTGGGGAACGGTTTGCCGTCTCCTTGAAACACGCCAAAGCCGATGGCGTCGTAGCTCGAGATGACGTCGAGCCGCCCGTCGCCGTCGAGATCCCCCGCGCCGATGTTCTGGTCATATCCGCCGAAATCCCAACACGGCTCGGCCGGCGACGGAGGATCACAGGTCGCAGCGCTCACCTGAGGCCAGCCGGGCCGCATCGTACCGTCGAGCCCGAACACCGCTGTCGCGGGCCCTTGGCCCGTCTTGTTGACCAGGAGCTCCGCGCGCCCGTCGCCGTCGACGTCCGCGGCAGCGATCGCCCGCACCTCGTTCGTTCCGAACGCGGCAGGCCAGCCTGCTTCGAGCTCGCCGCGATGATCGTAGAGCGCCACGTTCCCTCCACCGACGGTGGAGCTCCCGACCGCGATCTCCGCCTTGCCGTCGCCGTCGAAGTCACCGACCACGGCAGACGCGTACATCCGCGTCGAGCCGTGCTCCGAGCTCGACGACGCGCTCTGCCCGAACGCGGTTTGCCAGAGCGCGGTGCCGTCCGCTCGATACGCGTAGAGCACCGAGTGGCGCGCGGCGACGATCTCGAGCTCCCCGTCGCCGTCGAGATCGACGAGCGCGGGCGACGCGAACCAGTTCTCGTCCCAGCTCCCGGCCAGCGTAGCGCGGAGCACCGGCGCCTTCACGGCTCCGCTCGAGCCGCCCTTCGCCGCCTCGCACACCGGCGCCGCGGGCAGCGTGCCCGGCCCGCCGCCGGTGCTCCCGACGCTCCCGCCGGTGCCGGTGCCACCGCCGCCGCTGGTGCCACCGCTGCCGCTGGTGCCACCGCTGCCGCCGCCAGGTCGAGCGCTCCCGCCGCTCTCGCCGCACGCGACCGCGACCAGCCCGAGCGACCCCATGAGCAGACCCACCCATCCAGCGCGCATCACTCCAGTCTACCAGTCAAACGAGCTCGCCGACGAGCGCCGTGCGCGCGGGGGCGAGCCGGAGCGACGCTGACTCCGCGCACGTTCCCGGGATGAGAGAGGAGCTGCCGGTCCGGCGCGGCCGGCGGCGCGGCGCCGCTCGAGCGCGCCGGCTAGAAGCTCGGGCGGAACGCGACCGAGCCGTTGTGGGAGCCGTAGAAGCTCGCGATGACCAGGTGGTAGTAGCCGGTGTCGCTCGTGATCCCGGTGAGGTTGCTCGCGTTCAATTGGACGACCCCGCCGGTCGAGCTGATCCCCTGCGTCACGTCCGTCGACAGCTCGACGCATCCGCCGTTCGCTTCCGTCGCGGGGCTCCCCACCACGCAGAGCTTCCAGGGCGTCTCACAGCCAGTGCCGTTCGTGGTCCACCCGATCTCGTAGGTCCGCCCTCCCGAGAGATCGATCGCCTCGCAGGCGCGGGGCGTCACGATCTGAGGCACGCACCCTCCCGACAGCGCCGGCGCAACCACCTGCGGAGGGCACGTCGTAGAGCCCCCGCCGCCGCTTCCTCCGCTCCCTCCGCCACTGTTTCCTCCGCTCCCCGGGAAATTACCCCAGCCGCCCGCTCCCTTGCCGTCGCCGCTCGAAGACGAACACCCGACCGCGAGCAGCCCAAAGCACAGTGCCCACCCGCTCGATTTTAACGCCGCATCCCTCCTGCAAGCATCGTTAGCGCCAAGTAATTCTCAGCATCTTCCTTCGAGTGGCATGGGAAATCAAGCGGCTACCGCTCGGGGCCCTTGGCGCCGCGGCGAACTTCCGCGGCGAGTCTCCGCGCCGCGCCGAGCACGGCATCTTCACCGGACCGCCGGCGCCACCCGTTCGACCGGGCTGCCTGCCCCCTCGGCTCGCGCGAGACGGTCCCCGACGAGCCCGAACGACACAGGACGAGCAGAGCCACTCACCTCGGCGTGCTTCCGTCGGAGTCTGTCGGTCCGTCGCTCGTGGGCGTTCGCGTCATGAGAGGAGGTCGCCGGCGGCGCGAGCCGGGGCGCTCGCGCCGCGCCGCCGGCCGCGCCGCGCCGGCATGCTCCCTCGTCCGGTGAACCCCGCGGCGACCGGGCGTCGGGCTCGGTCGGGCGAGCCCAACCTCCGGTCGGCTCGGCTGTTCCAGTAGGTTTGCAATGTTCGCGCCATAGCTGTACAAATCGCGGCGCTTGATTCCTTGGAAGTCACGGTGGGCGCAGGGACGCTCGACGCGCGGGCTCGTCGCAGGCGGCGCGCTCGCGCTGGCGCTCGGCGCCTGCTCGACGCCGGCGCCGGGGCGCGAGTGTCCGAAGACCCGCGCGGCTTTCCATGTGGTGCTGACGGCAGAGGGCGGCGCTTCGCTGCCCTCGGACACCACGCTCAGCGTAACCTACGGGGGCGGGAGCGAGCAGTACGCGCTCGCGGCACCGCCCGCGCACCCGGCGGTGGTGTTCTGCAACTCGAGGCCGGACGCCGGCACGGCGGACGCAGCCGCGGGCGAAGTGAAGACGCTCGACTGTCTGCTCTGGACGCAGTCGGCGGCGACCGTCACGGTGGAGGCGTCGGGGTATCCGAGGCTCGAGGTGGGTCTCGACCCCGAGCGAGACGACTGCGGCATAACGACCGTCGACTACGCGCTCGTGCTCGGTGAGGCGGACGCCGGATAGCTCGAGCGCGTCACGGCGGATCGGCGGCGAGCGCCACGCCGGACGCCTTGCCCGTCGCGTCCCCGGTGACGAAATAGAGCCGCGTGCGCGCGCCGTCGCGGCGGAGGAACGGCTCGCGCTCGCCGAGGTACGCGCGGAGGTTGGTGCGGCGCGCGAACACCGGCCCCATCGGGTAGCGCTCGAACGAGACGAAATCGCGGGTGGTCACCAGCCCGATGCTGTCGTTCACGTCGGCGGCACGCGGCGAGCCTTGCTCGATGGCGTCGTGGCCCTCGGCGCCGCGCGCGGTGAAGAAGATACGCACGGCGCCCTCGACGACCATCGCGCTCGGCGCGCCGACCGCGCTCACGCCGCGCCAGAACAGCGGATCTTCCACGGTGGCGCGCGAGACGAGCGGCGCGCCGGTGAGGCGCGTCACGCCGCTCGCGCCGACCCTGGCCGCGCCAATGCCTGCGCCCGCGCCGCCGGCGTAAAAGAGGTACGTCTCACCGCGATACACGATCACCGACGGCGAGCCGACGCGCCCTGCCTCCCAGCCGTCGGGCGTTGCCACGAGCACCGGCGCGGCGTCACGGGTGAAGGAGACGCCGTCGCTCGAGGTCGCGCGCTCGATGGTGCCGCCGCCGGTCTCGAAATACAACGTCAGCCCGCCGCGCTCGGCGAGCAGCGCCGGCGCGCCGACCGAGCCGAGATCGCTCGCCGGCCCCGGCTCGAGCACGGGCGTCTCTGGGTCCGCCACCCAGCGCAGGTCGCGCGCCGGACGCGCGCGATAGATGACGGTCGTCCCGCCCGCGGCGACCGTGAGATAGGCGCGCTCACCGGCGCCCGAGCCCAGCACGAATGGTTCGCGCATCTCGGCGACGTGCTCGAGCGGCTCGCAGGTCTGCCCCGAACCGCAGCCGCCGCGCGCGCCGCCGCACAAGCTCACACGGCAGGTGGAGGCCAGCGAGTCACAGAGCTCGCCGTACGCGCAGTCCGTGGAGGTCGCGCACTCGTGCACGCAGCCACCGCCGCGACACACGAAATCGCGAGCACACTCGCCGTCGCGCGTGCACGCCGTCGTGCAGCGCCCACCCTGGCACACCTCGCCCTCGGCGCAGCCGCGCCCGGTCGTGTCGCAGGCGACCACGACGCAGCGGCCGCAGGAGCAACGCTCGCGCGGAGCGCAGTCGAGGTCCGCCTCGCAAGCGCGGGGCGTCGCGCCGTCGGGTACGCAGAGCGCGAGCTCCGCGCCGGCCGCGACCGCTGGCGCCACCACGCGTGTTCGCCCGATGCAAAACTCGACATTTCCGACCATGCCGAACCCGGTGACGCCGTCGCTCGAGAACACCGGGGTCGACTCATCGTGGGGCGTGAGCCCGCAGCCGCCGAGGGTCGCGAGTGGAAGCGAGCTCGAGGCGAGCGCGAGAGCGTGACGGAGCTTCATCGCCAAGCCGCTCCGAAGGTGAGCGCGGCGGCGTAGATATCGCCGCTCGCGCGGTAGTGAGCGTTCGGGAGCACGTCCGAGCCCTTGTCGAAGTCGCGACGCGCGAGCCGATGATAGGCGAGGGCGACATCAGAGGTGAGCTCGATGCCCCAGGCCCGCCCGAAGCAGTAGCCCGCGCCGAGCGCGAATACGTTGCGCGTCGAGTCCGCGTAGGAGGTGAGGCCGGTCTGGCGCGGGACCGGTGATGGCGACACCGTCCACCCGGCGCGGAGTGCGAGGCGCGGGGGCCCGCGCTCATCGTCACTGATCGGCGCGCGTCGTCGAGGCTCGAGCGCTCCCCGAGGGAGCTCGAGCACGCGGAGCTCGAGGCCGAGGTGCGGCGAGAGCGTGTCGCGGAACCGCGGCGCGGTGAAGCGCGCCTCGAGTTCGGATGGATTCGTGACCAGGTCGAGATCGAGCGTGATGGTCGCGCTGGGCGGTGGCGCAGCGCTCCAGCGCGTGTAGGTCACGTCCGCGAACACGCGGAGCGCGGGCGTCAAGTCTGCACGCGCGCCGAGATCCAGGGTGAGCGGCTCGTACGCGGACTCGCCGAAGGCGTCGACGTCGGTGTGGCCGTTGAACGGGTTTCCGTGCACCGCTAGATACGCCTCGGTCTCGACCGCGACCCCGAGCGACAGCGGTGCGCGGAGCCGACCTGCGATGGCGAGTCGTCCGAGCTCGAGCGCGAGGCCGGCGGTGGGAGCCGCAGCGATCGGCAGCGCGATGTCGGTTCGCGAGTCCGCGAAGGTGCCGTTCGCGTCTTGGGCCAAGATGAAGTCCGCTCCCCTGCCGCTGGTGCCGGCGAGGACGGAGGCGCCCACCCCGAGGGAGAGCGCGTGATATCGAAAGGCGAGCGCGACGTCGAAGACGGTGCGCTGCGGCGGGGAGTCGTAGAGCGGGAAGCTCGGCTCGGTGGGAGCGCGAAAAAAGACGCGCGCTTGGTAGGCGTCCGGGATATGGAGCGTGAGCCCGCCGCCGAGCGCGACCTTGCCCGCGTGGTCGAGCGCCGAGCCGATCTGGAGGGCGAGGTCGGTGCCGCTCACGTCGCGCACACCGGCGTCTCGCCCGGAAATCCGGAGCCTCATCGAGCCATAGCCGTACCCCGCGAGCAGGCGCACGCCCGGGCGCCACGCGAAGGCCGGGTTCACGGTCGCGGCCGCTGCGGGGTCGGCGTCGGCCACGTCCGAGGCGGCGAGCGCGCTGTCGCGGGCGCCATAGCCGAGCAGAGACGCGGCGTTCGCGTGCGCGCGCGGCGACCACAGGCACCCCGTGGCGAGCGCGAGCCGGAGCGCGAGCCGGAGCGAGCGGTTCACAAATCTACCCCTACCGCGCCGGTGAGCGCCCACACCCTGCCCGAGCCACTGAGCGCCGGATAGCCCGGGTTCGCGATGCCCGCGTCGGGCGTGAGCGCGTCCTCGCCCCACACCTCGTCCGGAGCGCAAGCTCCGCTCGTGCGGCACACCTGCTTCGCCTGGAAATAGCTCCCGACCGCCTGCACCTGCGCGCCGGCGCCGAAATGGAGCGCGCGCTCGCCGAGCAACTGGCGGAGGATGAGCTCGACGCCCGCCCCGAATGATACCTTCCGGCCGTCGACGAGGTTCGTCTCACCCTGCTGCTCGGCTCGCAGGACGGACGGCTCGTAGCCGGCGCCCGCGTCGAGCGCGAGCTCGTGCCGCCCGAGCGCGAAGCGGTAGGTGGCAGCGGCGCGCAGCGTCCACACGTCACGAAAGAGCGCGGGCACTCTCCGCGGGTCGAGCGCGACCCCGGGGAGCGTCGCGCGCGTCCGCATCGACGGCCCCCGATACTCGCCCCACCGCTCGTAGGCTGCGTCGAGCTCGAGCTCGAGCGGCGGGGCGGGCATTACCGCGATGGCGAGCACGTACTCCTCCGGCGTGAAGAACGCTTGCCCGAGCGAGACGTCGACCAGGAGCGGCATGCTGCCGACCGTCGAGAATGAGCGGGTGCGGATGGGCACCGCGAACTCCTCGCGATAGACGAGCCCGAAGCGGAGATAGTCGGTCGGCGACGCCTGGGCGCCCACGATGACGCCGAGCGTGGTCGTCGCCTCTTCGTCGATGCGCGCCTCGAGCGCCCCGCTCGCTCCCTTGCTGAGCGCTACCGGGCCGCCGAGGCTCGCGAACGCGTTGGCCGCGACGCCGACGCCGAGCCAGCGGGTCACGCGCGCGGCGAGCGCCGGGAGCACGACGAGCCGCTGGGTCCGGTTCGCGTAGTACGGGAACGTCGGATCGATGCGCGCGGGCGTCTCGAGGTGCATCAAGCTGTCCGAGAGCGCGTATCCACCGTACCCCGCCCGGAGCACGCCCTCGAGAGGACCCTCCAGGGGGATGTCGCCGTCGAGCGCGATGGTCAGCCCGACCGGATCGCTGATGCGCTGGCGCTCACCCTGCGCGGTGAGCGCGGAGACCGCGCCGAGCACGCCGAGCTCGAGGTGATAGCCTTCCCCGAGCGCGAGCCCACCGGGGTTGTAGAAGCTCGCGGTTCCATCGCATGCGCGCGCGGCGCGCGCGCCCACGCTCGCCACACCCGAGGGCCCGAAGCCGAAGACATCGAAGGGGCTGGCGCCCGCGGCACGCACGGCACCGAGCACGAGGCACGCCGTCAGGGCGCCGGTCGCTCGAGCCCTCCGCGCAACCATTCCCCGCCATCATCGGCGCTCAGGGCTCTGACGCGCAATGTCAAAGCGTCCTACGGCCGTGATCGACGCGGGTGGCGCGCCGCGCAGTGGGCGCTAAGAGAGCCCCCGGAGGGACTCATGGTCACCGTCGTCGAAGACTCGGGCTACGCGCGCGCGCCGGAGCTCGACCGCATCACGGAGCTCGAGAGCGCGTGGGCGGAGCCGAGCGCCGGGGCGCGCCTTCGCGCCGTGCGCGCGGCCGCCGAGCCGCTCCGCGCCCGCGTCGCGGAGGGGCCGCGCGCGCTCTGCCTCCGCTCGCTCCCCATCGCGACCCTCGCTCATCCCACGCGCTTCGCCTTTCATGGCGCGGCGCTGTCGCCCGCGCCGTTCGTGGTCCTCACGCACCGCGCGACGCTCGTCCAGTTCCTGCAGCGTGGCGAACCGAAGACGCTCCTCTTCAACCCCACCGACGACGTCGCGGCGCGCGCCACGCCCTGCTTCGAGCGGCTCATCCGGCAGTTCGGTGACTATCTCGCTTTCCAGGTGCTGCAGCACCGCTACGCCACGCTCGAGCGCCAGCTCGCCGCGTTCGGGCTCGGCGCCGACGACATCGACTACCTCGCCTTCGGTAACCTCCAGCACCAGGATCTGCGCCCCCTGCTCGGGACGTCCGACGGCGCGTTCGCGGCGCGTTTCTCGCGAGCTCGACTCCTCGCGTCGCGGAGCGAGTGGGAGGACTGGGACGATCTTCATCCCGAGCAGCGGTTCTGGTACGTCGCGGATGGGAAGCGCGGCGTCGATCGCAGTCGGGTCGTGCTGGTGGACGGCGATCTCGAGCTCGGCGGGGGCGCGCTCCTGCTCGCGACGCCCGGCGCCACCTCGGGCAACCGCACCCTCTTCGTGAACACCGCCGATGGGCTCTGGGGCATCAGTAACAACGGCGTCGCCGCCGACTCCTGGAGCCCGCTCGACAGCCGTATCAAGGGGCTCGCGACGGCCTCGCGGCGCCTCGACATCGACGTGCTCCCGAGCTCGGCGTCGCCCGAGCGCGGCGCCGATCAATACACCTCGATGATCCTCGAGCGCACGCTCACCGACCGCGTGCGCCGCGCGCCCGCGTTCTCGCAGCTCTTTCCCTCGAGCGAGGTGACCCCGTCACGCCTCTCGCCAGGGCTCCGCCCGACGGTCGTCCACGGCAACCTCGCCTACGGCAAGGTGGTCGAGGGCGCGGGTGCGGCGGAGGCGTCGCGTGTGTCGAGAGCGCGCGCGCTCGCGGGCGTCGCTACTTCGGCACCTCGACCATGAGATCGACGCGCTTCGAGCGCGAGCGGAGGCGCGCCGTCTCTCGGGCCTGATCGGCGCCGGCCGCCGCTTCGACGTCGAGCACGACGATGCCAACTCCGGGGCAGAAGTCCGTGGTGATGCGCTTGAACCCGCCCGGCAGCGTCTTCTCCTCGACGGTCTCGACGCAGCCCTCGAAGCGCCCCGCCGGGACCTCGACTCGCTTGTCCGTCGTGGTGACCCGCACGATCCCGGCCATGCCCGGCCAGGTGGCGCCGACCGTGAGCGGCGCCTTCAGCAGAAAGCCGCCATCGAGGTTCCGGATCGCGCCCGGCAATAGCTCGAGTCGCTGGACCCGCCCGCCGACCCCGAGCTCGACGAGGTTGCCGCTCTTGCGAGCGACTCGCAGCATGAGGACCCCGGTCTCGCCGCTCTCCTCGATGGTGGTGTCGAACGCGAGCACCGTGTCATGCTCGAGCGGCAGATAGCGTGAGAGCTCGCTGGTCGGTCCGGCAGCTTGGCTTTCCGGCGCGGCCGGCGGCGCGGTGCCACAGCTCGCGAGGAGCGCCGTCGCGAGGAGCACCGCCGGGCTAGTGAGCGCTCTTTCCATAGGCCCAGAGGGTGAGAAAGCCGAGCAGCATGAGGGCGATGACGACCAGGTACTTCATGAGCGGCTCGGGATCGATCCGGCGCCGCAGCTCGAGCGCCGCCGCGCGCACCTCGTCGTCCGTCGTGCGCTCGGCGAGCGCCGGCGCTTCGGCGCGCACCCGCGCGTAGTCGCCCCGCTCGAAAGCGGTGACGAGGGCCTCGAGCTCAGGATCCTGGGGGAAGTCGAGGACGAACGCCGGGCGCTCACGACCTTGCGCGTCGAGCGGCGCGCGCCGAGCCCGCGGCGCGGCGGGCTCGGAGACCTCGCTCGCGCCGGGCCGCTTCCGCTTCTTGCGCCGTTTCGGCTGCCTTCCCGCACGCGGTTCGGCCGGGCTCGCTTCGGCCTCCGTCACTTCGTCTGGCGCGTCGTTCGGCGCGGCCGGCTCGGGCGCGTCTTCGGGCTCCGACATTCCGCGGGGACGCTAGCACACGCGCGCGGCTCGCTCGCTCAGAACTGGAAGTACACGAAGGGCACCGCCTCGGCGGTCGAGAATGCGTGGAGCGTGAGCGCCGCGGCGAAGAGCGCGAGCCCCTGCGCGGGCGCCGGGAGGCGAATGAAGAGCTGGCGTGCCCCGAGCGCCCAGCGCTCCGGCGCAAAGTGAGTCGCGAGCCCGACCGCGAGCACCGCGAGCACCTGCCAGGCGAGGTTCGGGTGGAAGGTGGTTCCGGCGAAGAGCTGGGTGAACATCGTCCACGCCTTGCGGAAGGTCTCCGCCCGGAAGAAGATCCAGCACGCGCACACGAAGTGGAACGTGAGGAGCACCTTGACGAGGTGCGCCGCGTGCGCGCGCCCGAGCGGGAGATCGCCGAGGCGCGGCTCGGCGCGCATCCGCTCCGCGCGGGCTAGCTCCGGGCGCCTCCGCCACTCGCCGTACCAGTGGGTGAGCGCGAGCGCGCCGCCGTGCAGCCCGCCCCACACGACGAACGTCCAGCTCGCGCCGTGCCAGAGCCCCCCGAGCAGCATGGTGAGCGCGAGGTTCAGGTAGCGCCTCGCGCGCCCGTGTCGGTTGCCGCCGAGCGGGATGTAGAGGTAGTCGCGGAGCCACGTCGAGAGGGAGATGTGCCAGCGCCGCCAGAAATTCGAGAGGTTGTGCGCCTTGTAGGGCGCGTCGAAGTTGAGCGGAAAACGCACGCCGAGCAGCAGCGCCGAGCCGATGGCGATGTCGGTGTACCCGGAGAAATCACAGTAGATCTGGACGGCGTAGCCGAGCACCGCGACGTAGCACTCGAGCGACGAGTACTGAAACGGCGCGTCGAACACACGATCGACGAGGTTCAAGGCGAGATAATCGCCGATCACCATCTTCTTCAGGAGCCCGGTCGCGACCAGAAAGAGCCCCTCGCTCCCCTCCGTAGGGCTGAAGCGAGCCGGCTCCGCGAGCTGCGGCAAGAGATCGCGTGGCCGCACGATGGGGCCCGCGACCAGGTGCGGGAAGAACGCGACGAAGGTGAGATATTCGAGGTAGCTCCGGTGCGCGCGCATCTCGCCGCGGTAGACGTCGATGACGTAGCTCATCGACTCGAAGGTGAAGAAGCTGATCCCGATTGGCAGCGCGATACGGAGCGCGAAGTCGGGCGGCTCGAAGCCGAGCGCGATGAGCGCGGCGCGCGCCGACTCGATCCCGAAGTTGAAGTACTTGAAGATCCCGAGCACGCCGAGGTTCACGATCACCGTGCCGGTGATCCAGAGCTTCTTCGCTCGCTGGGTCCGGGCGTCATCGATCGCGCGCCCGAGGAGGTAGTCGATGGTCGACGAGCCGAAGATGAGCGGCAGAAAACGCCAGTCCCAGTGCGCGTAGAAGACGTAGCTCGCGATGAGCAGGCAGACGAGCCGCACCTTGCGTGCGCGCACCAGGAGCAAGAGGAGCGCGGACGCGGCGAGCAGGCCGACGACTTGCGCGAGCGGCGCGGCGTGGAGAGGGACGCCGAGCGCGCCGAGCGCGACCGAGAGCGGATCTCCGGCGCCCGCGCGGAAGGTCAGGAAGGCGAGCGCCACGAAATTCACCGCCACCGACGCCGCCGCCACCCGAAGGGTCGGCGTGGTGTCGTCCGGCGCTCGGCGGGAGAGCTCGGCGCAGAGTCCGAACGCAAGCACCGTGAGTCCCGCCGAGAGGGGCGAGAGCGGCG
The DNA here is from genome assembly GCA_035063585.1 of Polyangiaceae bacterium. Lineage (GTDB taxonomy): Bacteria > Myxococcota_A > Polyangia > Polyangiales > Polyangiaceae > JAPSGB01. The sequence continues at coordinate 20,486 of JAPSGB010000046.1, read as the reverse complement.
TGGCGAGCGTGTAGCCGAGCAGAAGGAACCACGGCAGGAGCGGCGCCCAGCGGCGGTTCGACAGCACCCAGGTCAGGACGAAGACAAAGCCGAAGAACTTCGCGTAGGCGAGGGTGTTGAAGAGCACGTAGGCCGGTTCAATACCACTTTCCCGCGCCGGACCGGCATCCTCCCTCGGCGCGGCAGTTGACGGCGCGCCCGGAGTCCTCAAGGCTTCGAGCGATGGTCAAGCGGCTGGTCGTCGGACTGGTCAAGGGGCTGGTCACCGGAGCAGTAGTGGCCGCGCTCTTGGTGTTCGCCATGCACCTCACGACGTTCGGAGGGGCAGTCTTCGCATACGCGACGGCGGCCGTCACCGGCGTCCTGGTCGGCTTCGTCGCCGGGAGGCCCATCTGGCAACACGGCGCGCGCATCGAGGCGGGCCTCAAGGCTTTCGCTGGCGCGCTGCTCGGCGCGGGAGCGATGTTCGCGCTGCGCCGCTGGCTCCCGGTCGAGCTCGATCTCGCGTCGCTCGGTGTCGGAAAGGGCTTGCTCGGTGAGCTGCCGGCGGTGAGCTTGCCGCTCGTGGCGACCGCGCTCGCGGTGATCTTCGAGCTCGATAACACTGGAGATGACGGCGCGGAGCCGAAGCGTGCGGCCAAGGACGCGCCGCGTGCGCGCGTCTCGGCGGGCTCGCAGGGGAGCGCGCTCGACGAACTCGAAGCGGATGAGCCCCGCGAGAGCCGCGCGCGCCGGCGAGGTTAGCCTGCGGTGCCCCCCGCGAGGATTGCGCTCTGGGTCGCCAGCATCGGCGCGGCAGCGCTGCTCGCACGGTCACTCTGGTTTGCTCCCCCGCCGCTCTGGTTCGCGGTCGCCGCGCTCATCGGGTACCTCGCGCTCGCGCTCGCAGGCGTCATGCTGCCACGCCTCGAGATGTTCGCGGATGTGATGTGCCAAGGCGACCCCGGGTCGCGCGCGGTGGCGCTCACCTTCGACGACGGACCACACCCGGACACGACGCGGAAGATCCTCGCCATCCTCGCGCGCGGCGGGCACAAGGCGACCTTCTTCGTGGTGGGGTGTAAGGCGCGCGCGTATCCGGAGGTGCTCCGTGAGATCCATGAGGCCGGGCACGAGCTCGCGTTGCACGGCGACGAGCACGCGCGCGGCTATGCGTTCAAGACGCCGGCCGCGGTGGCGCGCGATGTCGAGCGCGCGCGCGCTGCCGTTGAGCGAGCGTGCGGCGCGCGGCCGGCGCGATTCCGTCCTCCCATGGTCTTCATCAGTCCGCGCACGGCGGCCGGCGCGAGGAAGGCGGGCGTCACCCTGGTTGGCTACTCCGTGCGTGGGTTCGACGGCCTCTCTGGCGCGCGAGCCGAGCGCGTGGTCGAGCGCGTCGCGCGAGGGCTGGTGGGAGGAGCCATCGTGCTCTTACACGACGCGGCGGAGCGCGACGACTTCGCGCCCGCGTCGATCGAGGCGCTGCCGCGGATCTTGCGGATCCTCGACGAGCGCGGGCTCGCGGCGATGACGCTCGGCGAGCTCGCGGAAGCCGGTGAGCTCGCTCACTGAGCCGCGGCGCGGTCGGCGGCCGGGAGCTCGAGCACGAAGCGCGCACCCGTCGGGCGGCTCGCGTCGAGTGAGATGGTGCCGCCCGCCGACTCGATGAGGCCGCGGCACACCGCCAGCCCGAGCCCGGTACCCTTACCGACCTCCTTGGTGGTGACGAAGGGCTCGAAGATCTGCTCTCGCAGCTCGGCAGGGATCCCAGGCCCGTCGTCCTCCACCTCGAGGCGAACCCCGGAGGCATGGGGAGCGGCTCGGATGACGATGGTGTGCCCTTCGCCGCAGGCGTCTGCGGCGTTCATCACCAGGTTCAAGACGACCTGCATCAGCTGCTCGTGAGAGAGCCTCACCGCCGGCATGACGGGCGCGATTTCGAGCACGAGCTCGACCCCCTGCATGGTCCTCTGGGGAGCTACCAGCGCCGCGGTGTCACGGGCGGCCGTCGCGACGTCTCCGGGCTCGGGCGGCGCGCCTCGCGCAGCGTTCGCGCCAGGTCGCGCGAACTGGAGGAGGTCCCGCAAAATCGTGTGGATCCGCTCGGTTTCTTTTCGCATGCGGACCATGAAGTCGCGCTGCTCCTCGGGCGCGAGCTCGCCATCGAGGAGGAGATCCTGCATTCCGATGAGCGCGGAGATGGGGTTTCCGATCTCGTGCGCGAGGCCCGCGGCGAGCCGCCCGACCGACGCGAGCCGCTCGGAGCGGACCAGGCTCGACTGCGCCTCGCGGAGGTGTGAGGTCGCCTCTTCCACCTCCGTCACTTTGCGCCGGAGCGCTTCCTCCTCGCGGAGCAGACGATCGGTCATCACCTTGAGGCTCGCCCCGAGCTCGACGAGCTCGCGAGCCCCCGCCGCCGGGACCTCGAGGTGCCGCGCGCCCGAGGCGACGCGCTCGGCGGCGCTCGAGAGCCGGTCGAGCGGCCTCACGATCAGGCGGGTGAGCGCGAAATAGGCGAGCACCAGGAGCACGAACGCGAAGAGGCCGCTGTAGAGGCCAACCAGCCGCACCAGCGGTGTGGTACGGGCGGCCTGGTCGTCGGCGCGGAGCACGGCCACCACCGCTCCGAGCTCGTCAGGGACGCGGATGGCGAGCGCACGGCCGTGGTCGGCCTGAACTTCGGACACGCTCTCCGTTACGGGATCGACCTGGGTCGGCAGCGCGGACACCGCCGCCGGCTCGCCCGCGCGGGCCAGCACCGCGCCGCTCGGGTCGTAGATCCCGATCGCCTCCACGCCCTCGGTGCCGATCTCGGCCTCGAGCAGGCTGAGCAGCTGGTCGGGCGAGCGGCGCGCCCGCGCCTCGGCCACATGCCCGGCCACCGCGCGGCCGAGGGCGCGCGCGCTCGCGTCCCGGACCTGCTGGAGCGTGTAGCTCGCGTAGGTCGCGACCGCAAAGAACAACGGCACGAACGCGAGGAGCATCAGCCCCCCGAGCAACAGCAGGATCTGTAGGCGCAGCCCTGGCTTCACCCGCCCAGTCTGCGCCGGAGAAGCCGCTGCGGGAAAGTGGGCCGCGCTCGGCCGGCTCTGGTACGGCGTCGAGGTCCGATGGATCCGCTAGTTCGAGCGACCTATGTCGCCCAGCAGGCGATGGCACGGGCGAGCGGAACCGTGCTCGGGTTCGGGCTCGGCGCGTACCTCGTCTACTGGGCGAGCCGTCCGACGAATCGCTTCATCAACGTCGTGGCGGTCGCCGTGCTCGCCCTCTCGTTCGTGACGCGTCTCGTCAAGCGGCTTCGCCACCTGGCTCCGGAGTCCACGCTCCGCCTCGAGCTCGAGGTGCTGATCCACGCGGTGGTCGTCACCTATCTCGGCGTACTGCTCGCGCCGGGTGGCCTCGACGGCGCGTTCTACCCGCTCGTGTACGTCCTCATGATGCTGGCCGCGGGGTTCGCCCGGCCGGTGGCTGCCATAGTGAGCATGGGTTTTGCCGTGATGCTCGAGACCGCGCTGCAGACAGTGGCCCTCGGGCGGCACGAGCTGGCCGCGCTCTGGCCGCACGCCGCGCTCATCGGCGTGTTCGCGTTTCTGAACATGGTGATGTTCCGCGCGGAGATCGCCCGGGTCCGCCGTCTCTCGCGGCTACGAATCGACGGCGAGATCCAGCGGATGAAGGACGCCGCGCGCTCGTACCGGCTGCTCGGAGCACCGACCAGCGCCGCCGAGCCTCGGACCGCGCGGGCGGGCGACGAAGAGCGCCTCCTGCAGTCGGGCGTCGAAGAGATCCACCAGGCGCTGCAATTCGCCCTCGAGCTCCTGCGTCGCACGCTGAACCTCCGCACCGCCGTGCTCCTCGGGCTCGACGTCACCGGCCAGCGCCTGCACGTTCAGGAGCTCTCCACCGAGTACGACGCGATCTCGCCGGGCCCGTTTGCGGCGCGTGACGGTATCTTCGGCGCGGTGCTGGCGCGTGCGGAGCCGGTGAGCATCGACGGCGCCAAGGCCGGCCATCATGTCCCTTGGTACGCGGTCCAGCCGTCGATCGGCGCCGTCTCGGCCGCGCCCGTCGTCGAGCACGGCCACGTGCGCGGGGTGCTCGCGGTGGATCGTGAGGCACGCGAGCCGTTCACCTCCCGCGAGGAAGAGTTGCTGATCGCCGCCGCGCACTTCCTCTCCCGCTCCATCGAAAATGAGCGCGTGTTCATGCAGCTCGAGCGCGCGAAGCTGGAGCAGGGCAAGCTCTACCGGGCGGCCGAGCAGCTCGCCTCCGCCACCACTGAGGCTCAGGTCATCGAAATCGGCGTGAACGGCGCGCGCGAGTTCGCGTCCTTCGACTTCGCGGTGGTGACCCTGTTCGACCGTGTCACGGCCGAGCACGAGATCTGCGCGGCGAGCGGCGAGGGCACCGAGGCGCTGGTCGGTCGTCGGTTCCGCCACAACACCGGCCTCGTCTCGATGGCGGTCGCCAACAAGCACCCGCTGCCCTACCGCGGCGACTACGATCCGGCTCGCCAGGTGGTCTTCACGCGCCGCCTCGCGCCACCGAGCGTCGCGTCGCTCCTCGTGCTCCCGCTCGGTGTCCACGATCGCGCGCTTGGCACCATCGTGCTCGGCTCGCGCCGGCGCGGCGCGTTCGGCGACGCGGTTCGCCCGACCCTCGAGGTGCTGGCGAGCCACGTGGCGGTGTCGCTCTCGAGCGCGCGGATGCTCGAGCGGCTCGAGCAACTCGCCACTACTGACGGGCTCACCGGGCTCTTCAACAAACGCGCGCTGCTCGAGATGGGCGCGCAGAAGGTGAAGAGCGCCATCCGCTTCAATAGGCCGCTTGCGCTCTTGGTTTGTGACATCGATCACTTCAAGAAGGTCAACGACACCTACGGTCATGACGTGGGCGACGTGGTGATCAAAGGGGTCGCCGAGGTGCTGAGGCGGGTGAAGCGTGACACCGACGTCGTCGGGCGCTTCGGCGGAGAGGAATTCGTGGTGGTGTGCGAGGAGACCGACGCGCGCGGCGCGACGCAGCTCGCCGAGCGCATCCGCGTCGAGCTCGAGAACACCACCTTCCACACCGATCGTGGACCGCTCTCGGTGACCTGCTCGGTAGGCGTCGCGCCGTTCCCCGTCGCGGGGCGCGACTGGGACGCGCTCTTCAAGGCCACCGACGAGGCGCTCTACGTCTCGAAGCGGGGCGGCCGGAACCGGGTTACCGTGTGGAGCTCGAAGCTCCACGGCTGCGCCGCCTGAGGAGCCTCCCTGCGCCGAGAGCCTGCGCCCGCGCGGGTCGCCGGCGGCGCGCGCTCACACGTGCCGAAACGCCATGCCGGCGTGCTCTGCCGCGAGGCCGTCGGCGTCCGCGCGATCACCGATGACCAGGCACCGCGCCGGCTCGACGTGGAGCTCACGAGCCGCGGCGAGGTAGCCGTCGGGAGCCGGCTTGAGCCGCTGCGGGCCGAGCTCCTCGCCGCTCGCGATCACCACCTCGAACAGCTCGGTCGCGCCGAGCGCGGCGAGCTTCACCCGTGCCGGATAGTCGCTGACCAGGGCGGTGCGCCCCCCACGCGCCTTGAAGGCCGCGATCTCGTCGAGCAAGGAGCCACGGCGAAAGAGACGGATCCATTTTCCGGGGCGGCGGATCATCCACGTCTCCACCCGCGCCTCCACCTGCTCGATGGGGAGCCCGAGCCCCCGCGCGGTGCGCTCGAGCTGCCGCGCGAAGGGGCTGCCGGCAGCGTCGTCGGGGTCCTCGCGGAGCCGCTCGTGCTCGCGGCGAAACGCGCGGAGCGTGCGGAGCGCGGTCCAGCCGGAGAGCGCCAGCTCGGCCGCCATCATCAGCTTCACGGGCGACGCGTGGTAGAGCGTCCCGTCGAGATCGATCAGCCAGGCATCGTGCTCGCTCATGAGGTGCTCGCTTGCTCTTCGGCGATGGCGCGGAGCGCGGGGACGGCGATACCGAAGCGCGCCGCGTGCGTGAGCGCGCGCGCGAGCCTCGCGGGCGCGGAGCGGCCGGCGCAGCGGTGTGCTGGATCCGCGTCGATGGCCTCGCGGAGCCGCGGGATGAGCGCTTCGGCCGAGAGCGCTCGGTCGGTGAGCCGCGCCTGGACCGCGAGCACGTCCGCGGCGACGGCGAGCGCGAGCTCACGGTGCTCACTCCATAGCTCGGCGACGGTGCCGCCCACGCGGAGGCCGGCGATGTTGGTGACGAGGATGTAGAGGTTCTTGACGATCAGCTCGGTGACGAGCGCTTCGCGCTCGGTGACCACTCGCGCCGGGATCCCGAGCCGTGCGAGCGCGTTGACCAGGGTCGCGGCGCCGCGGCCCCAGGCCACGCTCGGCAGTAGGACCCGCGGCTCGAAGCCCGGCTTCTTCTCGAACCACACGACGAGCACGCCGAGCTCGGCGAGCGCGTGGCTTTGCCACGTCGCGGGCACGAGCTCGTTTTGGAGCAAGACGAGCCGGTCCTTCCACCTCGCAGGGGTCGAGGCGAGCGCGGCGTCGAGCTCCGCCTCACCGACCGCCACGATCACGAGCGCCGGAGCGACGCGCTCGGCAAGCTCCGCGCGCGGGGTGTCGCGGAGCACCGGGAACACCGGGTGTCCGAGGCGGAGCAGGCCGCGCGCGAGCACGCCGCCGAGCTCCCCCATCCCGACGATGATGATCGGCTCTCTATCCGGCATCTCGAGGCTGGGCCGGCCGTGCAGCTCACGAACCGGGTCGGGACGGTATACGAGAGCTGAAGGCGTCCGCCAAGTGGGCGACGAAATGCGGGAACGCCTCGACGCGGATGAGCGTCGCGAGATCGCCGCCCGCGCGGTCTGCCTTGGTGGCGCCGGGCTGAAGCGCATCGATCAGCCGACCGAGCTCTGCCGCGTCGACCCCGCGCTTGAACTCCACTCGCCGTACCCCGGCGGTGAAGAGCTCTGCCGGAACCCACGCGAGCGCGTCGCTCGGCTCCCACACGTTCCTGCCGGCGAGGACGAAGCTCCGTTGCGTGACGCTCCAGCCGATCGGCTCCGTGGACGCCGAGGGTAGCGCCTGGAACGCCTCGAGTAGGAGCGCGATGGTCGCGCGAGCCTCGGGCGCGGCATCCTGCTCGCCGTTCGCGCGCGCGCGTACGGCCTCCTCGAGCGCGCGAAACGCCGCTCTCAGCCCGCTCACGAGCGCATCTACGTCGTCGGCCGAGGGGCGGCGGGAAGGCGCCCGCTGGGCCGGAACCGCGGGCAAGGTCGGGGCCAGCCCGCGTAGCTTCTGAGTGGGCGCCGATCCGAGGTCGTCCGCCTGCGAGGGCGCGCCCGGGTGTGGCGCGGAGGCGCTCGGAGGGGTGGACGCGCTCGGCGCCGCGGTGGGCGCCGAGCCGCGCTTCGTCGGGGTGCGTTCGCAGAGGCTTCGCAGCCGGTCGATTCCGGGGACCAGCGCGGCTCGGCGAACCGCCGCGCGCAGCTCGCGCGCCGACGTGAATCGCGCGCTCGGATCGAGAGCGAGCCCGCTCTCCACCAGACGTACCAAGGCGTCGGGCGCGCTCGACGACAGCCCGTGCAGGCTAGCCGGAGCACAGCTCGCGCCCCGCTCCCCCGCAGTCTCGCCGAGGGACGTCGATGGCCCGGTGAGGAGCGCCACGAGGATGGCGGTCATGGCCCAGAGGTCCCCGCTGATCGACGCGGCGCCGCCGCGCAGGAGCTCAGGGGCGAGGTAGCTCGGCTCGAGCGCGTTGGTGCCCGAGCTGCGGCGGCCGGCGCGCTGGCGCGCCTTGGCGAGCCCGAGCCCCATGAGCTTCACGGTACCGTCGTCACACACGAAGAGGCGCGCCGGCGAGAGATCCCCGTGAACGACCCCGCTCTCGTGCGCGGCCTCGAGCGCATCGAGCGCGTCGCTCACGATCCGGAGCGCTTCGGCGGGCGGGACGCCGCGTCGTCGGCGTGCGAGTAGCCGCGCGACCGTCTCGCCCACGAGCAGCTCGCCGACGACGTAAGGCGCGCCGTCGGCGGTGTGTCCGTGGGCGAGTGAGCTGACGAGATCACGATGTGCGGTCGGCCTGCGCGCGGCGCTCAGGTATTCGCGCGCCAACTCCTCGTCGCCCGCGAGGTGCGCGTGCAGAACGTAGACGGCGACATCGGTGCCGTTCGGTCCCTGCGCCTGATGGACCCGCGCGAGCGCGCCCGATCCGATCACGACGCCGATGCGCCAGCGACCGTCGAGCGTCGCGCCGACGAGTGTCTCCCCAGGATTCCGAGTCATAGCGTCGCCGAGTCCGTCGACCATGATGGTTCTCCCCCACGCGCGAATCTACGGGAACTAGCCGCCGGATTCCAGCACGCTCGATGGGAGCAGACGCAGGCCGACCGGCAGGCTGTCACCGAAGAAGTCTGCGCGCTCGGCGTCCGCGACCGGGACCACCTCGCTCACCAGGCGTGCTTGTTCCAAGGGGATCCCTGCTCGCTCGAGCCGGCGTAAGACGTGCGCCCGCACGGTCTCCGAGACGTCTCGGGCCCGATCTCCCGTAAATCGCGCGAGCCGGACCGCCGTGAGGGGTGCCTCTGGCATTTGCTCCCAGCGCTCGCGGAGCAGGTGGTCCAACCAGTTCTCGACCGTGGAACGCGGTACGACATGGTGGACGCTCGCGTAGGTGGGGATCCGCGCGCCGACTCGGCCGATCGCCGCCCAGAGCCTGGGGTTCCGATCCGTCCAGGTACGTTCGAGCAGCCAGCGGCCGAGGGCGGCGCGTCGCTCGGCCGGGATCCGCTCGAGCGACGACGCGAGCTCGATGAGCTCGTCGCTCGAGAGCGGCTTGAACCCCTTGGGCTTCTTGAGCTTCTCCTCGAGCGGCGCGAGGAACGGGTCGAGGCGGTCGCGGATCCTGACCGACAGCGGCTCTTCGAGGCCGCCGGCGACCCGTCGCCACGCGATGAAGAATTGCTGCCAATTTCGCATCTCCGACGGGAACGCGACGCCCTGCTCCCACAGCGGCGCGATGAGGGTCAGCCGCTTCGCGTCGAGCGGCTGACCGTAACCCGGCCGGAGGCAATAGCCCGCGAGCATCCACCAGACCCGCTCGTGATCGGCCGAGCGCCGTCGCGCCGCGTGCTTGGGCCCCAGCGCGTCGAACAGCGCGCGCAGCACCTCGACGGACCACTCGCCGCGCTCCCCGAGCAGCCGCTCGAGCTCACGGTGGAGGTCTTTGACCTCTCGGAGCTTGGCGTCGGCGCGGCTCTTGCCGAAGACGCGCTCCACGGCCTCGAGCGCCTCATCGAGGCCCCGCGCCGCGCGGCGTGGCTGCTCCGAGCGCTGCGCCGCGCGCGGCGAGCCAGCCGCGCCTCGCAGATCGAACGCGAGCCGGAAGCGTCGCGGCTCGCGCGGCCCGGGCTCACTCTCGACGCAGTAGAGCTCGAGGGTGCCGATCGCGCTGAGCTCACCCTCGAGCACCACGCCGAGCTCGCCATCCTCGGTCCCATCGAGCCCGATGGTCGTCGCGACCGGGGGCAGCCGTTCGAACTCGTCGGGCTCGATGGTGATCAGCTGACCGGGCGAGTGTACGGCGTCATTCGATGAAGCGAAGAGCTCGAAGCGCACGGGCCGCCCGAGCGCGAGCGCGAGCGACCGCGCGTGGGCGCGATGTCGCTCGCCCTCTCGTGCTCCCCGCGGCACGACGCAGACCGCGCGCTCGCGCTCGCCGCTCGCGTCGATCCCGACGTAGTATCCTTGCGGGGCGCCGCCCCCGATGCGGAGCCCGTGCCCGGCGAGCGCCGCGCCGAACACGACCGCTCCCCGCGCCACCGCGAGGTCCGGATCGCTCGATGGGAGTCGCGCCGGCGCGAGGCTTCCCCACGACGCGAGCGTCGCGAGCAGCCGGGACGCGACCCGCTCGGAGCGGAATGGGCCGCCGTTCAGGAGCACCGCGCTCGGAGCGCGCTCGCCGGGCGCGTGCCGCGCGAAGAACTCGGCGATGTGGCGCGTGATCGCCGGATCGTGCTCATAGGGTAGCCCGACTGCGACCAAGCCTGCGCGCCCGCGCCGCTCGGGGCGCGCGTCGCGGCTGACCTCCGGGAAGAACCCATCGAGGACCAGCTCCTCGACCTCACGTCGAGTGAGGGTGGTCGTGAGCGCGGAGCCTACGAGCTTCGAACCCTGCCCGAGCACCGTCACGCGCGCCTCGTCGGGCGCTCCCTCCGAGAGCAGCCGTTCTTTCGCGTCGCGGCACGCGAGCACGAGCTGGCCGAACCCGCGCGGGTCGAGCCGGGCCGGGCGCTCGACGAGGCGTGCTTCGGCGCGGAGTGCGAGCGCGAGATCCATGTTGTCGCCGCCGACCAGGAGGTGGCGTCCCACCGCGACGCGCTCGAGCTCGAGCGCCGCTTCGCCTCCGCGCACGCGGATCAGGCTGAGATCGGTGGTGCCGCCGCCGACGTCGCACACGAGCACCAGCGCCGCGCCCGACTCGCCCTCGAGCGCCGCGAGCGCGCGCTTCGCGCCCGCGCCTCCGAGCAAATCGTAGAAGGCCGCCTGCGGCTCTTCGAGCAGCCGCGCCTCGAGCCCCGCGAGCCCGGCCGCCTCGATCGTGAGCTCGCGTGCCGCTTGGTCGAACGAGGCTGGCACCGTGATTACGAGTTCTTGGGCCTCGAGTGGGTCGGCGGGAAATCGCTCGTTCCAGGCTCGCCGAACGTGCGTGAGCAGCCGCGAGCTCGCCTCGACCGGTGACAGCCGCGGCAGCGCGGCGTCCTCCGCGTCCGCGCCCCAGGGCAAGATGGGCGCGCGCCGCTCGACCGCGGCGTGGCTGAGCCAGCTCTTCGGCGACGCGACCAGGCGCCCGGGGACCTCTCGTCCGCGTCGCCGCGCGAGCTCCCCGAGCACCCACGGCGCGTCTCCCCAGGGATCGGCGACGACCTCGCCGGGGAGCGGCGCATAGAGGAGTGACGGCAAGAGCGGACGTGCCTGCGACTCGCTCGGCGTAACGAGCTGGGGGAGCGCGAGGACCTCCGGCGTTCTCGGGTGTTCGCGCTCCGTCCACGCGACCACGGTGTGAGTGGTCCCGAGATCGAGCCCGACGATGTAGCGGGGACGCGTCACGCGCTCGTTATACGACGGGCGCGCCCGGGCGTGCGCTCGACGCTCGCCACCCGAGGGCGAGCTGGGGCATGCTGGGAGCGATGCGTCACTTCGGGCGAGCGAGCCTCGCGTCTCTCTGTCTCCTCGGCGCGACCGGCTGCCTGCGCGACCGACCCGGGCCGCCGCCCGCGGCCAGCACCGCGGTCGCCGCGCCCCCACCGCTCGACTCGACGATCATTCGCGTAGAGCTCGCGCCGGAGCCGAGCGCACGCGCGAGATCGACCGCCGCGCCGCCGGCCGGGGCGCCCGCGCCGCCGGCGTCCGCGCCGCCGGCCGAGCCGCCGAGGCCAGACCTCGCACCCGTCGCCGAGCCCAGGCTGCGCGGCGATGATGGCAAGCTCCTCGCACAGACCGAGGACGAGCCGTCGAGCACCGACCCTCTCTTCGTGCACCACGCGAGGCTCCTCTACGAAGCCATCGTCGCCGACGATCCGTCGATCGCGTTGCCGTTCTTTTTCCCTGTGGAAGCGTACCAGGTGGTGAAGGATATCGCGAGGCCCGAGCGCGACTGGAAGTATCGGTTGATCAGGAACTTCGAGCGCGACATCCATGATTATCACCGCAAGCTGAGCGCGGGCGCCGGCCCGAGCGGCTTCATCGAGCTCGCGGTGCCGGCGGCGAAGGCGACCTGGATGAAGCCGGGCAGCGAGGGAAATCGCCTCGGCTACTACCGCGTGCTCCGCGCCCGACTTCGCTATCGTGACGGCGCGAATGAAGAACGCGAGCTACCGATCACGTCGCTCATCTCGTGGCGCGGCGTGTGGTACGTGGTGCACGTGAACGGCTTCAAGTGAGGCGCGCGCTCACGTCTCACGCACGCTGAGCTCGAGCTTCCAGCGTTCATCGGCCACGCGCGGCTCGAGCGGCACGGCCTCGAGGAGCAGCGTGCCGACCGGCGTCACGCGCGCGTCGAGTCGCACCGGGACCACGTCTCCCTCGGCTCGTCCCTCCGCGGGCAAGGTGAGCTCGATGGGCGAGAGCTCGACGAGCTCGTCCGCGCTCCAGCGCTCGAGCTCGGTGCCCGCGCGATCGTCGCGACGCACCGTCGAGCTGAAGAACCGGAAGCTCACCGGCTCACCCACCACCACGCCGAGCTCGATGGGGGGGAGCTCGGCGTCGGTGCCCTCATCCATCCCGAAGGGTGCGACGCAGAGCGCGTTCACCGGCGGCTGCAGACCGGGTACCGCCGGCATCGGGCTCTCGATGCCGACGTAGTACGCGCGCGCGGTACCGCCGCGGATGCGGAGCCCGCGCCCGCGGCGCACCAGGCCGTAGTACGCGGCGCCGCGCGCGACTGCGAGATCGGCGTCGGTGTCCGCGAGCGCGCGGACCGCGCCGGCGCCGTCTTCCGCGAGCCAACGGTTCAAGGTAGAGAGGAGCCGCTCGCGGACGAGCGGCGATTTGGTCACGCCGCCGTTGAAGAGCACTGCCGTCGGGTGGAGCAAGGCGCCCGTGCTCGCCTCGAAGCCCGGGAGCTCTTGGGTCGCGCCCGCCTGACGTGCGAGGAAGCTCGCGAGGTGCTTGGTGATGGCGGCGTCCGACGCGTACGGTAGGCCGAGCTGGGTGAGTGCGGTGCGGGCTCGGGCCGCCGGGCGAGCGGTCGCCGCGACCTCGGGGAAGAAGCCGTCGAGGAGCACGCGCGTCACGTCCTCGCGAGTGAGCTCGTCGCTCAGCGTGCTGCCGACCAAGCGCGACCCGCGTCCCGGCACCGCGACCGGGACGCGCTCGAGCGACGGATCACCGAGCAGCCGCTCCTTTGCTGCACGCGCAGCGAAGGTGAGCGCGTGGAGCTGCCAGCGGTCGAGCTCGTGACCCTTCGCCTCGAGGCGCGCGCGCGCCTGGTGCGCGAGCGCGAGATCCATGTTGTCCCCACCGAGGAGGATATGATCGCCGACCGCGACGCGGCGGAGCTCGAGCTCGCCCGCTCGCTCGAGGGCGGCGATGGCCGAGAAATCCGTGGTGCCGCCGCCGATGTCGATCACGAGCACGACGTCCCCCACGCGGAGCGCGTCGCGCCACCCTTCGCCCATCGCTGCGAGCCACGCGTAGAGCGCGGCCTGCGGCTCTTCGAGGAGGGTGACGTTCTCGAGGCCGGCGGCGTAGGCCGCCTCCACGGTGAGGTCGCGTGCGGCGGCGTCGAACGATGCGGGCACCGCGAGGATGAGCTCTTGGTCGCCGAGCGGCTCGCCGGTGCTCTCGGGCGCGGCCTGCCACGCCTCCGAGAGGTGGTCGAGGTATCGCCAGGACGCCTCCACCGGGGAGATCCGCTCGACATCTTCCGGTGCGTTCGGCGGGAGCGCGGGGGCGCGGCGATCGATCCCACCGTGCGAGAGCCAGCTCTTGGCGCTCGAGATGACGCGCGCGGGGGACTCCGCGCCGCGCGCGCGCGCGTACTCACCGACCGCGAAGGAGCGCGCGGAATCCCACGGCAAGGGGAGCGGACCCTCGCCGTCGGCGGCGAAATAGATGAAAGATGGGAGGAGCGCGCGCGCCTCGACCGCTCCCCGAGCCACCAGCTGCGGCACCGCGAATATCCGCGGGCGCGCGGCCGGGTCGTCGAGCTCGGCGCTCGCGAGCGCGGTGTGGGTCGTCCCGAGATCGATGCCGACCACGAACCGCGCCGCGCTCAAAGCTCGAGCTCCGCGGGCGCCACGATGTGCGCGTCCCCCTCGCCGACCACCCGTGGCAGCTCGAACGACTCGGCGCGCCAGCCGCGGTGCCGCACGACGCCGCGGTAGGGCGGCGCGCCGCGCACGTTGCCGGTGAGCTTGATGGCGGCTGAGTCGAAGCCCGCCTCGAGCGTCAGGGTCGCGCCTTCCTCTTCTGTCACGATGGGGATGAGCCTGGCCTGGCGTGAGAGCGCGCGAGCGCAGCGATCATGCACTGCGCGTGCGGCCGCGCCGACGTCGGCGTCGCCGAACTCGGAGACGTCCTGCTGGAGGAAATCGACCAGGCTGCCCTCGCGCTGCAAGAGCGCAAGGAGCTGTAGCGCGGGCTCCACGTTCGGCTCGGCTGCCTCGGGCTCCGGCTCCGGCGCGGGCAGCGCGGGAGCGCTCGCCGCGGCCGCTGACACGCGCGCGGCGTAGCGCCCGTCGAACAGCACCCGGAAGAAGCAGGCGAAGGCGAGCGCGAGCCGCGCGCCAAAGGAGAGGGGAGGTTCGGTCACGACGCGCACTCTACTCCCGCGCGCGCCCGAAGAGCTTCGACTTCGGGGGGACTGATTTCACGAGCCACACGTTGCCGCCGATGATCGAGCCCGCGCCGATCACGGTGTCGCCACCGAGGATGGTCGCGCCGGCGTAGATGGTCACGTCGTCGCCGATGGTCGGGTGTCGCTTGTAGCGCTTGTGGCGATCGGAGTCCGCGACGTTCGGCAAGCTGAGCGCGCCGAGGGTTACGCCTTGATAGACGCGGACTCGATCACCGATCTCGCTCGTCTCCCCGATCACGACGCCGGTGCCGTGATCGATGAAGAAGCTCCGCCCGATACGCGCGCCCGGGTGGATGTCGATCCCGGTGAGGCCGTGCGCGTACTCGGCGATGATGCGCGGGATCATGGGCACGCCCTCGTCGTGCAGGAGGTGCGCGATCCGGTGCGCCGTGATCGCCTGCAGCGTGGGGTACGAGAAGACGATTTCCTCGAGACTCTTCGCCGCCGGATCGCTCCTATAGGTCATGAGCAGATCGTCGTTGAGCGTCTCCCGGAGCTCGGGCAGCGCGTGCACGAGCCGGAGCACGACCGCGTCGCTCCAGGTCGGTCGCCGCGCGGGGCCGTGGCCCATCTTCTCCTCGTAGGTGACCGCCCGTCGGATCTGCTCGGTCAAGAGCTCGTAGGCCGGGTAGAGCTGCTCGCTGAGGGCGTAGCGGAGCACCTCGCGGTTTAGCGCGCGTTGGCTATAAAACCCGATGTAGATGGCAGCGCGCAGGTGACAGAAGGCCTCGATGACGGCGCGCTTGTTGGGCAGCGCGGCGCTCTCGAGGTTGTCGATGTCTCGGGCTCCATCGTAGCTCTTTACGACCTCGTCGATCGCGAGCTCCAGGCTCTTGGTTCGTTCCGCGGACAGGTTCATCGGAGGCTTCTCGCGAGAGGGCTTAGCATCGCACGCGCGCCGCGCGCTCGCCCGCCCCTTGCGCGCCGGGCGAGCCGTGCCCACCTTACTTCGAATGGGCGACGAAAAGACGGGGCCCGGCGCGCTCCCCGAGGGCCAGCGCGAGCCGGCGAGCCAGCCCGGCGAGCCTCGCGGCGCCGGCGAAGACCTCGCGCAGGGGTTGGAATTCATGCTGCGCGCGGCGCGGAAAGCGGCGGGGCGTCTCGAGCCCGGCCGCCTCGAGGCGCTCGGCCGCCGCGCCATGCAGCGACTCGACGACCTCGATGCGAGGGCGGTCGGCGAGCTCGGCCGAAAGGCGGTAAAATCGCTCGATCCGAAGCGCATCGAGGAAATCGCGAGCGAGGCCGGGCGCGAGCTGCTGAGCGTGGTCGAGCGCGTGGCCGGCCGTGTCGAGTCCGCGGTCACCGGCGCGCCCCCGCCGCCGGCTTCTGCCGCGTCGCCGCAGGCTCAGCCCGGCGCTGCCCGAGCCGCAGCCGAAGCGCCCGCTGGCGAAGAGGCTGGTCGGTCCGGCGTGGCCGGCGACCAGCCCGCCCCCGCGCGGGTGCGCGTCGACGACGAGAGCTAGTCCGCCGTCGACTCCGCCGCGGTCGTCTTCGCGGGCGGGAGCACGCCGTCGAGCCCGACGCGCACGTCGGGCCGCGTGAGCGGGTCGGCGGCGGCGCTCCGCACCAGCTTCTCGCCTTCCGCGCCGCCGATGCGGAGCAGCGTCTCGGCGGCGGCGATCACCGCTGCGACCAGCGGCGGCCGCTCCGCGGTCGCGCGGTAGAGCGAGAAGAAGGAGCGGATCTCTTCGAGCTCGGCTGGCGAGGCGAGCTTCACGAGCGCGCGGGCGGCGTGCTCGATGTCCTCCGGTGAGTCTGCCGGGTCGTTCAGATGCCGGGCGAGCAGCGGCGCGGCGTCCTTGCGATCCATCGCCGCGAGCGCGTCGGCGAGCGGCGCCACCGGCGGTGGACGGAGCACGTCCGACAGAAAATCATACTCGCGACCGAGCGCTTCGAGCATGTACTCGGCGCCGGAGCGGCGCCCGGCGAGGAGCTTCCTTGCGGCCTCCGCCAACGCGGGCGGCGTCCGGGTGCTGCTCGCGAGGTCGATGAGCACCTTGGTAACGACGGGATCGCTCAGCGATCCGAGGCGCTCGAGGAGGAAGCCCTGCGCCGTCACCATCTGAGCGTCGTCGAGCTCGACCGCGTGCTCCACTTGCTCCGCCAGTGAGCCCAGGCTCTTGCCGCCCGCGACGGTGAAGGAGCCCGCGCTCACCACGCACGACTGGACCGGCTCGCCGAGCGAGACCGAGCCGGCGTCGGTGCCCTGTTCCGCGCCGATCAGCCAAACCCTCCCGGTGGCATCGCAGAGCGCAAAACCGCCTTCGGCGGCGTCGCCGCCGAGCACCGGCGCGGGGAGGGTTCGCACCCAGCCGAGCGCGCCCGAGTCCACCGCGAGACCCATCGCGATTCGATAGTAGGTCGCGGCGTAGCGATCGCCTGCGAAGTGCGCGCCGTCCGCCGCGGGCCTCGCGTAGAGGTGGATGCTGTCACGCGCGTTCGCGACCGGCGGCGCGACGCGCGTACCGTCATCGATGAGCCGCGGCTCGCCGGGGAGTGGTCTGGTCGGGAGCACGGCCTGGGTCGCTCGGTTCGCGCCCGCTTGGTCGATCCGATCGTCGAAGCGCGTGAGCGACATCCCGCCGAAGTAGAGGTGAGGCCCGATTTGCATCACGCGGGTCACCTTGTCACGAAGGAGGAGCCGCGCGGTCTCGTCGCGGCTGCCGAGGCGCACCGCCGACACGTACTGACCGCTCCAGGGAACCAGCACGGTGTCCGCGAGCACCGCGGGCGCGCCGAGCTCGGGCTTGGCCTCGAGGTGGAGCAACTCGCGCCCGCTGCGATCGACCGCGATGACGACGCTGTCGCCGCCGCCGCGCCCGCCCAGCGTGACGGCGGTCACGCGGCCGTCGTCGCCTGCGCCGCGGAGCGAGCGCCCCTCGCTCGAGAGCGACCAGAACGGCTTGCCCGTCCGCGCGTCGAGCGCGAAGACCCGGCCTCCGCCGGTCGCGACCACGACGTCGCCGGCGATCGCGGGGCGCGCGTCCACCGCGCCCGCTCGCGACCATTTCGCGGAGCCGTCGAGGCCGATCACCACGAGCCCGCTGGTGGTGACACCGACCGCGAGCCCTCGGCCGACCGGTAGCTGGGCCTTCGCGATGCGCTGGGCGAGCGCGCCGATCGACTTCCCGCCGTCATTCTGCCAGGTGGGGGAGAACGCGCTGCCGAGCCCGCCCTGCATGCCGCTGCCGCACGCGGTGAGCCCGAGGAGCGCCGCGCCCCCGATGACGAGTCGTCTCATCAGTCGTCCGCTTCCGCTCCGCCGCCGGTCGCCTTGACCGCGGCGTCGATCGCCTGCTTGACGCGCTTGCTCCAGCTCGCAGGCCACCGGCCCGCGACGTCCGCCAGAAACTTGCCGGCCTCCGCGGTGCCGAGCTCCCGCAGGCGATCCACGATCCGGAGCTTGGCGTCGTCGCTCATCTTCTCGGGGGCTCGGAACAGGATCTGATCGAAGCCGCTGGTCATGACCTCGAAGGGCAGCTTGCCGAGCCGGGCGGCGAACTTCTCGCACTCCTCGGGCTCGCAGAGCTGGCCGATCGAGGTGGCCGCTTCATCGACGCGCCGATCGAGCGCGGTGAAGAGATCGGGAAGCGCCTCGCGTGCGCCGAGCGCGCCGAGGCCGCTCGCCGCGACGCCGCGGACGCCCGCGTCCGGGCTCCGGAGCGCGGCGCGGAGCGCCTTCACCGCGGCGGTGCCCCCCGTCTTCACGAGCGCGCGCGCCGCGCCGCGGCGGAGCCCCTCGTCACGGTGCCGGAGGTAAGGCGCGACCGCGGCGCTCGACGACTCTTGGCGGAGCGCGCCGGCCGCGGTGAGCGCTGCGCGGATGACCTTCGCGCTCGCCCCGCGACGGAGCAGCGCCTCGACGTCCGGCGTGAGGGCCTTCGCCGCTTCCCCCGCCTCGGCTACGCGCTCGAGCGCCGCGAGCATCCGCGCCTCGTCGCCGCTCTCGAGCTCGGCTCGGAGCGCGGCCGCGTCGAGCGCGGCCTTCGGCTTCGCCTTCGCCGCCTTTGGCGCGGCCGAGGCGGCGGGCACCCAGCCCGCGCCGCTCACGAGCACCGTCAGGATCGCGAGTCGCGCCAACGTGTTGCGCTTCATCGGACGATTCTCCCTCTCACGCTATATTCCGCTCGATGTACCCTGCGCCGGCCCGGCGAGCAAGCCGGCCGCGCCGCCGCCCGGGCTCGAACCATGACCTCTGATCGCGACGACCTGCCTTCGCTCCCCCGGATCGCGCTCGAGCTCCTCGAGGATGTCTCCCCGCGAGACGAGCGCGGCTTCCTGAGGCTGGTCCGGCGCCGCCTCCGCGCGGTGTTCCCGGACGGCAGCGCGAGCGCGCCCTTCGATTACGACGAGGTCGCGCGCCGCGCGCTCGACGCGGTGGTGATTGTCGCGCACTTCGTCGGCGCGCACGGCGAGCGGCGCGTGTACCTACGGAGCGCGGTGCGCCCGCCGCTCGCGCACCGCGATCCCTCGCTCTATCCGCCGCCGGGTCCCACGCCCGCCGGCGGGCTCTGGGAGCTCCCTGCCGGTCTGGTCGAGCCCGACGAGCGTGGCGAGGCCGGCGTACGCGAGAGCGCGCGCCGCGAGCTCGCCGAGGAGCTCGGCTTCGCGGTCCCCGGCGGCGCGCTCGTCCCCCTCGGCCCGAGCACGTTCCCGGCGCCGGCGGTGCTCGCCGAACGGCATTTCTATTTCGAGGTCACGGTCGAGCCCGGGGAGCGCGGCGAGCCCACGCTCGACGGCTCTGCGCTCGAGCGGGGCGGCGTCATCGCGCACCTCGCGCTCGACCGCGCGCTCGAGCTGTGCCGCGCGGGCGTGATCGAGGACACCAAGACGGAGCTCGCGCTCCGGCGGCTCCGGGAGCGGTACCCGTGACACGTCCGCGCGTGGTGGTGGTCGCCAAGCGCTCGTCGTACGCGCGCTTCATCCGCGACGAGGCCGACCCGCGCGCCCGCGCGCTCTTGCGCCGTCACGATCCCTCGGTGGCGCACTGGCGGGAGGCCCACGACGAGCACACGCGCACGCTCGACGAGGTGCTGCGCTGGCTCGACGAGCGCGGCGCGCGCGCGGTGCTGGTCGAGAACTCGCACGCCGCCTTCGACACCGCCGACGCCATCCTCGTGGTCGCGGTGGGCGGTGACGGCACGCTGCTCGCGGCCTCGCACAACGTCGGGCGAGTGCCGATCCTCGGAGTGAACAGCGCACCCTGCCACAGCGTCGGGTTCTTCTGCGGGGCCGAGCGGCGAAACCTCGGCGAGCAGCTCGAGCGCGCGCTCGAGGGCTGTCTCCCGAGCCTCTCCTTGTCGCGCATGATGGTGAGCGTCAACGGTCGTATCCGCTCGCGTCGCGTGCTGAACGAGGCGCTCTTCTGCCACGCCTCGCCGGCGGCGACCTCGCGCTACATCCTGCGCCACGGAGCCCGTGAGGAGGAGCAGCGCTCGAGCGGCTTCTGGATCGGGCCCGCGGCGGGCTCGACCGCGGCGTCTCACTCGGCCGGGGGCAAGGTGCTCCCGCTCCGCTCGCGCAAGCTCCAGCTCGTGGTCCGCGAGCCCTACGTGCCGTTCGGCGCGCGCTATCGGCTCCTACGGGTGGTGGTCGAGCTCGGCCGGGAGGTGAGCGCCCAGAGCAAGATGAACGACGCGTGCCTCTTCCTCGACGGCCCCTACAAGAGCGTGTCGGTGCGTCTCGGCGACGCGGTGTCCTTCACGCTGTCGGATGAGCCGCTCAGCGTGCTCGGGCTCGATCCGAAGCGCCACCGCGGGCCGCGGAGCGGCGGCCGTGGCCGTGGCCGGTGAAGGTCGACGAGAAAAGCTCGTGGCGAACGCGTCGCGCGTGGTCTAGAATCCGCCCGCGAGCTCGGTGAGCGCGAGAGCGTGCTCCACGAGGCTCGCCGCTGCGAGAACGCCATGCGCTCGAGAGTCATCGTCCTTGTGTCGCTCGCGGTCGCAGCCATGGTGGCGTGCGCCGAAGGCTCAGACCTCGACGGCAGCTACGCCGGCTCGACGGGCGGCGCGGCGGGGAGCCCGGCGGGCAGCGGCGGTCAGCCGGACGGCGGGGCGGGGCTTCCGAGCGGCGGCGCTTCGAGCGGCGGTGGCGCAGGGGCGCCGAGCGGTGGCGCTGGCGGCGCCGGCGGCACGTCGAGCGGCGGCGCCGGCGGCACGTCGAGCGGCGGCGCCGGCGGCTCGTCGAGCGGCGGCACCGGC
>JAPSGB010000045.1:0-35697 GCA_035063585.1 Polyangiaceae bacterium | reverse complement strand
GTCGGCCGCAGAGAGCGCGCCGTCGGCCGCAGAGAGCGCGCCGTCGGCCGCAGAGAGCGCGCCGTCGGCCGCAGAGAGCGCGCCGTCGGCCGCAGAGAGCGCGCCGTCGGCCGCAGAGAGCACGCCGTCCGCGGCGGAGAGCGCCCCGCCAGCGGCAGAGAGCGCGGGGGCCGCGCACGCGGGCTTGCGGCCGGTTAGCCGGCCGCCGCCGCCTTCGCTTCGGCCGCGACCCCCCGTGCCGAAGCCGCGGCCGACGGGGCCGAAGCCGCTCTCGCCGGTGCTGCCGGCGTCCGGGCTCTAGTTGGAGGGGCGGCGAGGTCGCGAGGCGCGGGCGCGCGGCGCCGCGCCGCCGGCCGCGCCGAACCGGCAGGATCTGGCGCAAATCCCCGCGCGCCCGCTCGGCGGCGCGCGCTCTCGGGGAGGCCTTTACGAGCGCTGTCCCGTGCGCTAGGTTCCGCGCCCCCGGCAATCTCGCCGGGGATAGCTCGCACGCTCCCAGCGCAGACGACCGGGTCCGGTGCTCTCACACGAGGGCTAGCCCGGCGGGGAGCGGAGGCCAAACCGGAAGGAGCAGCGCAGCATGACCGACGAGACTACGCCCGCGATGGGCGACGAAATCGCCACCCCGCCCCCTCACGCCACCGAGGTCCCGAAGACCGCCGCGCTCGCCGGTGAGCGCGCGCTCGCCGAGGGCGGTGAGCGCAAGCTCCGCGACGCCGCCGAGCCGCTCGGCGTCCGCGATCTGTTCGAGGCCGGGGTGCACTTCGGCCACCAGACGAAGCGCTGGAACCCGAAGATGCGACCCTTCATCTACGGCTCGCGCGGCGGCATCCACATCGTGGATCTCGACCAGACGGTGAACCTCTTCAAGCGCGCGTTCGACTTCCTGACCGACACGGTCGGTCGCGGCGGCAGCGTGCTCTTCGTCGGCACCAAGCGGCAGGCGCAGGAGATCGTGCAGGAAGAGGCGGCGCGCGCCGGGATGTACTTCGTCACCAACCGCTGGCTCGGCGGCACGCTCACCAATTTCCGCACCATCAAGCAGGGCCTCGACCGCCTGCGCAGCATCGAGCGCATGCGTGAAGACGGCACCTACGCGCAGATCCCGAAGAAGGAGACGGTGCGGCTCGAGAAGGAGCGCGCGCGGCTCGAGAAGTACATCGGCGGCCTGAAGGGCATGGGCTCGCTGCCCCAGGCGGTGTTCATCATCGATCCGATGCAGGAAGCCATCGCCGTGAAGGAGGCGCGCAAGCTGCACGTCCCGGTGGTCGCCATCACCGACACCAACTGCGATCCGGACCAGGTCGACTACGTGATCCCCGGTAACGACGACGCGATCCGCTCGATCCGGCTCATCACCGGCGCGGTCGCGGACGCCTGCGTGCTCGGGATGGCGAGGCGCCGCGAGCACCACGCGGCGCGCGAGGGCGGCGGGCGCCAGGGCCACGGCCCGGAGGCGGACGTCTACCAGGCTCCGCGCAGCCGCCAGCCGTCGTGAGTCGAGGCGCGCGAGCGGCGCGCCGAGTATTTCCTGAAGGAAAGTGAGGCGGGCCGGCGCTGGCTGGCGCGCAAGGAACGAAGACGGCACGGGAGCGCGCTCGCGCTCCCGGCGGCCGAGTGGAACGACGACACGGCTCACGCGCCGCCTCGAGCAGCGCGCGGGCCACTCTCTCTGAGGCGATACACAATGGCAAACGTGAACATGCAAGAGGTGAAGGAGCTTCGTGACCGGACGCAGGCGGGGCTCAACGACTGCCGGAGCGCGCTCGTGGAATCGAACGGCGACATGGAGAAGGCCGTCGAGATCATCCTGAAGAAGGGGCTCGCCAAGAGCGTGAAGCGCGCCGGCGCGGTCGCCACCGAGGGCGAGGTCGCCGCGCGCGTCACCGCGGACGGCAAGCGCGCGACCATCGTCGAGGTGAACATCCAGACGGATTTCGCGGCGCGAAACGAGGATTTTCGCGCGTTCGTGCAGAAGGTGCTCGACGCCGCGGAGCAGGCGAAGCCGGGGGCGGAGCTCGGCGCGGAGCCCTTCCCGGGCGGCGCCGGCACGGTAGAGGACGCCCGCGCCGCGCTGGTCGGACGGCTCGGTGAGAACATCACCGTGCGCCGCTTCGACGCGGTCGCGGCCGAGGGCGCCGGCGCCGTCGCGAGCTACGTGCACATGGGCGGCAAGATTGGCGTCGTGCTCTCCGCGCGCGCCGACCGGGCCGCAGACTTCGCCGGCTTCCTGAACGACGTCGCGATGCAGATCGCCGCGATGGCGCCGCTCTATCTGACGAAGGCGGACGTCCCCGAGGCGGACCAGGCAAAGCAAGCGGATATCTTCGCCGGGCAGCTCGCCGAGGAGGGCAAGGTCCCCGAGGACAAGCGCGGCAAGGTCATCGAGGGCAAGATCGCGAAGTGGATGAAGGAGGTCTGCCTGCTCGAGCAGGAGAGCGTCCTCGACAGCTCGAAGACCATCGAGCAGCAGCGCGCCGAGCTCGCGAAATCGCTCGGGGTGTCGCTCGAGCTCACGCGCTTCGTGCGCTACCAGCTCGGCGAGGGCATCGAGAAGCCGCAGGGTGAGGACTTCGCGGCCGAGGTCGCGAAGATGGCCGGCAACTGAGCCGCGGCGCGGAGCGGCTCGCGGGGGGGGCGGGCGTCAGTATCGCCGCCGGGTGAGCCGCGGCGCGGGGAAGTCCGGCGCGCTTTCGTTCACGGCCCGGAGCCGGCGCTCCATCTCCTGGAAGAGCGCGGGCTCCTCGGCGGCCAGATCGCGCTGTTCGAGCGGATCGGCGTCGAGGTCGAACAGCAGCGAGCGCGTGCCGTTGTCCGTCTCGATGAGCTTGTGCGCGCCGTGGATGAGCGCGCGCCGGCGCGGCGCCTGATCCGAGTACGGCATGTCGATCACGAGATCGCGCGCCGCCGCGCCGGCTCCCCGACCCGCGTCGAGCAGCTCCGGTACCAGGCTCACGCCGCGCATCTCGCGGCCGGGCTTCACGCCGAGGAGCTCGAGCACGGTCTTCGCGAGGTCGAGGTGGCTCCGGCGCGCTTCGACGCGAGCGGCTGGCACCCCGGGCACGTGGAACATCAGCGGCACGCGCGTGGTGACGTCGAAGAGATAATACCCGTGCTCGTAGTAGCTCTTGTGCTCGCCGAACGCCTCCCCATGATCGGCGGTCACGATGATGGCCGTCTCACTCGCCCACGGAGAGGCGCGCAGGCGCTCGAGCACGCGCCCGATCTGCGCGTCGGTGAAGGCGACCTCGCCGTCGTAGCGATCGCGCCGAGCTTGCCCCACCTTGCCGAGCGGTGAACCGGCGGGCTCCCCGGAGAAGCTCGGGAACCCCGCGTGCCGCACGTATGCGAAGTGCGGATCCATGAAGTGCACCCACGCGAAGAAGCGAGCGCCGGCGCGCGCGCGCTGGTGGTCGTCGAGCGCGGCGATCATCAGGTCGGCGAGCTTGTCGTCGGTGACCGCGCCGTCGCGCACCACGAGCTCGTTTACTCGCGCGATCACGCGCCAGTCGTCGAAGCCCGCGCTGATCCCGGTGTCGCCCGCGAAATACACATGGCCCATCACGCCGATGGTCCGCACGCCCGCCGCTTGCAGGAGCTCTGCCAGAAAATCGATGCGATCCGGGAAAAATCGGCTCGTCGTGTGGCCGTCGCGCGGCAGCTCCGACGGGTAGCGCGCCGCCATCAGCCCCCCGAGCGACATCGACGTGTAGCTCGAGAGCGCGTAAGCGTTCGCGTATACCACGCTCTCCTTCGCGAGCCGCGTGAGGTTCGGCGCGACGTCGCGCGGATAGCCCGTCCAGGGCTGATCGGAGCGCAGCGAGTCGACGCTGATGAAGAGCACGTTCCGAATGGAACCGAGCGTCGCGCGCCCCGCCGCGCCCGGAGCGGCGCCGCCATCCGCCGCCGGCGCGGCGTCGCCCGGGCGCGGCGCGCTTCCGGCGGGCGGGCGGGGAGCGGGGGGTCGGTCCGGCGCGGAACCGCTCGGTGCGGGGCGCGGCGCGTCGCGCCGCTGGCACGCGCCGCCGGCCGCGACGAGCCCGACCAAGGACCCGAGCAGCCACGCGAGCCCTGCGGCGCGGACGAGCGCGGGCGCGCGAGCGCTAGTCTTCGCCCGGCGCCCGGGCGCGCCGTCCTCTCCGTTCGCCCTCTGGAGGCTCACTCCGCGCCGCCCTCGGGCTCGATGAACCCGAGCGCTTCGAGGCGAGCGAGGAGCTTTCGCACGCTCGCTTCGGGGCGCTCGAGATCGGTGCGGAGGTGGACGTCGGGCGCGAGCGGGGGCTCGTACGGATCGCTCACACCGGTGAAATGCGGGAGCTCGCCCGCGAGCGCGCGCTGGTAGAGGCCCTTCGGATCGCGCGCCGTGAGCGCCTCGAGCGGGCACTCGCAGTAGATCTCGCAGAAGCGCGGGATGTCGCGGCGGAGCTCGTCGCGGGCGGCGCGATAAGGGCTGATGGCCGCGGCGATGGCGACGCCGCCGCTCCGCGCCACGAGCTTCGCCACGAACCCGATGCGCCGGACGTTCTCGTCGCGATCTTCACGCGAGAACCCGAGATCGCGCGAGAGCGTCTCTCGGATCTCGTCGCCATCGAGCGATTCCACGTGGAACTTACGACGCTCGAGCGCCCCGGCCACGAGGCGCGCGAGGGTGCTCTTGCCCGCGCCGCTCAGCCCGGTGAACCAGAGCACGAAGCCCGCGCGCCGCGGGTCGTCGCGGCGCGCCGCCGCGCCGGCGACCGGCGCGTTCGCGGCGTCCGCCGAGCGGCCATGAAGCGCGCCCGGGCCCTCCCGCCACGGGACGATGCCCAAGGCCTCGATCATCCCGGCGGCGACCGTGTCGTTGGTGGCGGGATCGATCAGGATGAACGCGCCGGTCACGCGGTTGTCGACGTAAGGGTCGCAGAACACCGGCGCGCGACAGGCGATCGTGACGCGTCCGATGTCGTTCGCGCGGAGCGTCTCGGCGGGGAGCTCGGTGAGCTCGGTGAGATCCGTGGCGAACTGGACCCGCTCGACGTCGGCGCGGAGCGTGCGCGTGGTGTGCTTGAGGAGGTAGCTCCGGCCGGGCTCGAGCGGGCGGGCGCTCATCCACACGAGCGTCGCGTCGAAGCGCTCGGCCGCCTGAATCGCGCTCCCGCCCGGGACGATGAGAGCGCCGCGCCCCACGTCGAGCTCTTCGTCGAGCCGGAGCGCGACGCTCATCGGCGCGCGCGCCTCCGGGAGCGCGCCGTCCATGGTGTCGATGTTCGTCACGGTGGCTTCGCGCCGTGAAGGCAAGACCATCACCCGATCGCCCGGGCGGACCACCCCGGAGGCGAGCTGGCCGGCGTAGCCGCGGTACCCGTCGCGGTCACGGAGCACGAGCTGGACCGGGTAGCGGAGCTCACCGCCGGGAGCGCTCGCGCGGATGGGGAGCGTCTCGAGGTGCTCGAGGAGCGTGGGCCCGGCGTAGAACTCTAGGCGCTCGCTCCGGCGGACCACGTTGTCGCCCTCGCGCGCGCACACCGGGATGAAGCGGAGCTCGCGGAAGCGGAGCCGGCGCGTGAACGCCGAGAGCTCGTCGACCGCGCGCGTGAAGCGCTCCTCGCGCCAGCCGACCAGATCCATCTTGTTCACGCAGACGACCAGCTCGGGGATGCCGAGCAGCGACGCGATGAACGCGTGGCGGCGGGACTGCTCGGTCGCGCCGCGCTCGGCGTCGATGAGGATGACGGCGGCGTCGGCGGTGGAGGCGCCGGTCGCCATGTTGCGCGTGTATTCGAGGTGGCCGGGGGTGTCGGCGATGATAAATTTTCTCTTATCGGTCGAGAAATACCTATAAGCTACGTCTATCGTAATCCCCTGCGCGCGCTCGGCCTCGAGGCCGTCGGTGAAGAAGGAGAGATCGAGCTCGGCGCCGGCGCGGCGCGAGGCGCGCTTCACCGCGGCGAGCTGATCTTCATAGAGGCCGCTGGCGTCGTGGAGGAGCCGGCCGATGAGCGTGCTCTTGCCGTCGTCGACCGAGCCCACCGTGACGAAGCGGAGGAGCTCCTTCGCCTCGTCGCGCGCGAGCCGCGCCGCGAGCCGCGGGTCGTGCTCGGCGGACATCAGAAGTAGCCCTCGCGCTTCTTCGCCTCCATCGAGCCCTCCTCGTCGAAGTCGATGAGCCGCCCGGCGCGCTCGGAGCGGCGCGCGCCGAGCATCTCGTCGATGAGCTCGGGCACGGTCGCCGCGGCGGAGCGGAGCGCGCCGGTGAGCGGGTAGCAGCCGAGGGTGCGGAAGCGTACGCGCTCGAGGCGGGGCGCCTCGCCCGGGCGGAGGCGCATGCGGTCGTCGTCCACCATGATGAGCGCGCCGTCGCGCTCGACCACCGGGCGCTCGGCGGAAAAATACAGCGGCACCACCGGGATCTCTTCCACGTGGATGTAGAGCCAGACGTCGAGCTCCGTCCAGTTCGAGAGCGGGAACGCGCGGATGCTCTCGCGCGGGCCGACCCGGCCGTTGTAGAGGTTCCAGAGCTCGGGGCGCTGGTGCTTCGGATCCCACTGCCCGTAGCGATCGCGGAAGGAGTAGATGCGCTCCTTGGCGCGGGAGCGCTCCTCGTCGCGGCGCGCGCCGCCGAAGGCCGCGTCGTAGCCGCCGCGCTCGAGCGCCTGGAGCAGCGCGTGCGTCTTCATCACGGTGGTGTAGCGGGCGCTCCCGTCGTCGAAGGGGTTCACGCCGGCGCGGGCGCCCGCCTCGTTCGTGTAGACGACGAGCTCGTGCCCGCGCTCGCGCGTGAAGCGATCGCGGAACTCGATCATCTCGCGAAACTTCCACCCGGTGTCGATGTGGAGCAGCGGGAAGGGGAGCTTGCCCGGGGCGAAGGCCTTCTCCGCCAGGCGCACCATCACGCTCGAGTCCTTCCCGATGCTGTAGAGCATGACCGGGCGGTCGAGCTCCGCGACCACCTCGCGCAGGATGTGGATGCTCTCCGCCTCGAGCTGGCGCAGGTGCGAGAGGCGGCGCGGGGCGAGCGCGGGGTCGGGGGCGGGGGCGTCGGGCAAGGGAGATCGCGCGAGGCGGCGCTCGCGCGCCGGAGCAAAACCCCGCAAAACGGCGGGTTTCTGGAGCCTAGCACGGCTAGGCAGGGCCGCGCCCGGCGGCTAGACTCCCCGGCGCATGCCGCGCGCGCTCATCACCGGGATCACCGGGCAAGACGGCTCCTACCTCGCCGAGCTCCTCCTCGAGAAGGGCTACGAAGTGTACGGCGTGGTCCGGCGCTCATCGAGCTTCAACACCGATCGCATCCAGCACCTCTACCGCGATCCGCACGAAGCGGGCGTGCGGCTCCGGCTCGTCTACGGCGATCTGAACGATGCGTCCTCGCTCTCGAGCATCCTCGAGGAGGTCCGACCCGACGAGATCTACAACCTCGCCGCGCAGAGCCACGTGCGGGTGAGCTTCGACATCCCCGAGTACACCGGGGAGGTCACCGCGCTCGGTGTCGTGCGGCTCCTCGAGGCGATGCGGCGCCTGAACCTGAAGGCCAGGTTCTATCAGGCCTCCTCGAGCGAGCTCTACGGCAAGGTCCGCGAGACTCCCCAGACCGAGCTCACGCCCTTCCACCCGCGGAGCCCGTACGCCGCGGCCAAGGCCTACGCCTACTACATCACGCAGAACTACCGCGAGGGTTACGGCATGTTCGCGGTGAACGGCCTGCTCTTCAACCACGAGAGCCCGCGTCGCGGGGAGACGTTCGTGACGCGCAAGATCACCCGCGCCGCGACCCGCATCAAGCTCGGCCTCCAGGAGAAGCTCTACATGGGCAACCTCGAGGCGAAGCGCGACTGGGGGTTCGCGGGCGACTACGTGGAGGGCATGTGGCGGATGCTGCAGGCTCCCGCGCCGGACGACTACGTGCTCGCGACCGGCGAGACCCACAGCGTGCGGGAGTTCCTCGAGGCGACCTTCTCGCACCTCGAGCTCGACTACCGAAAATACGTCGAGCACGATCCCCGCTACGACCGCCCCGCGGAGGTCGATCTCCTGCTCGGTGACGCGAGCAAGGCGCGCGCGGCGCTCGGCTGGCAGGCGAAGGTCGGCTTCGGGGAGCTCGTGAAGATGATGGTCGAGGCCGATCTGGTCCTGGCGAAGCGCGAACGAGCGCTCGCGGAGCACGACGCGCGTGAGCGCGCGGCGGGGAGGCCGAGCTCGTGAGCGTCGACTGGGCGAAGACGCGGGTGGTGGTGACCGGCGGCGCGGGGTTTCTCGGGAGCTTCGTGGTCGAGGCGCTCGAGCGGCGCGGCGCGCGCGAGATCGTGGTGCCGCGCTCGAAGGACTATGACTTGGTCGACGGCGACGCGGTCCGGCGGCTGCTCGCGGACGTGAAGCCGGAGCTCGTGTTCCACCTCGCCGCGCGGGTCGGCGGCATCGGCGCGAACCGCGAGAATCCGGGGCGCTTCTTCTACGAGAACGCCATGATGGGCATCCAGCTCATCCACGAGAGCTGGCGCGCGGGCGTGAAGAAGCTCGTGTGCGTGGGCACCGTGTGCGCGTACCCGAAGTTCTGCCCCACCCCGTTCAAGGAGGAGGACCTCTGGAACGGCTACCCGGAGGAGACCAACGCGCCCTACGGCATCGCCAAGAAGGTGATGGGGGTGCAGTCCGCCGGTTACCGCGAGCAATACGGGTTCGACTCGATCGTGCTCTACCCCGTGAACCTCTACGGCCCGCGGGACAACTTCGATCTACGAACGAGCCACGTGATCCCCGCGATGCTCCGCAAGTTCGCCGAGGCGAAGCGCGAGGGCCGCGCGGAGGTCGCGCTCTGGGGGGACGGCTCACCGACCCGCGAGTTTTTCTACGTGGAAGACTGCGCGGAGGGGCTCGTGCTCGCGGCGGAGCGGTATGACTCGAGCGAGCCCGTGAACCTCGGCTCGGGCGAGGAGATCTCCATCCGGCTGCTCGCCGAGAAGATCGCGCGGCTGGTCGGCTACTCGGGCCGCGTCACCTGGGACACGACCCAGCCGAACGGCCAGCCGCGCCGCCGCCTCGAGGTGAGCCGCGCGCGGGAGCGCTTCGGGTTCGAGGCGCAGGTCGGGCTCGACCAGGGCCTCGCGCGCACCTGGGAATGGATGCAGGCGCAAGAGCGCTGACGAGCTCTGGAGCTCCTGGCTGCCGCGTCGCGGCCGGCGTCGCGGTGAGGCTCCGCGGCGCGCCGTGCCGGCTCAGGCGCGCGCGTCAGAGCGCGGCGCGCGGCTGAGCGCGGAGGTCGGCGAGGACGAGCTCCGCGAGCGCGGGGAGCCGCGCGACGTCCTTCTTGCGGGCGAGGCGGCGGACGGGCACCTTCGAGGCGAGCGCGGCGCAGCGCATGAGCGCCTCACTGATTCCGGGCAGATCGATCAGCCGCTCGAGGTAGAGGTTCCGCACCAGAAGATCCGCCGCCTCGGCGCCGCGCGCGGGGATGATCCCGTCCGTCTCGGCGTCTTCGATGACGTAGATGACGGCGAGCGGGTGCGGCTCGGTGGCGACGCGGGCGGCGGGCACCACGCGCTTCATCACGGTAGGCGTCATCATGGGGAAACGCTCGGGATCTTCGCCGAGCCGCGCGACGGCGTCGTCGCAGAGGCGAAGCTCGGCGGGGCCGGGGAGCGCGCGCGCGAGCTCACGGCTCGCGCCATCGCGCGACGTACCCGCGGGGGCGAGCGCGACGCGGATCAGCGCCTCGGTGAGGAGCGCGCACCCGCGCTCGACGAGGAGCGAGGCGAGCGTGGATTTTCCGAAGCCCGAGCGGCCAATCAAACCGAACGCGCGCTCGCGCTCGACGACGGCCGCGCCGTGGAGCGCGACGCCTCCGTCAGCGTGGATGGCGCGGGCGGAGGCGATGCGGGTGGCGAGTGAGGATGACGGCGGCAAGCTACAATGCTAGCTTAATGACCCTGCCTGTCCGTCGCCACCAAAGCCCGCGTTACCGAAAGTGCGCGTCGCCAACGTACCGAGTACGCGAAGCTGCGGGCGCTCGTATTGCTCGCGGTGAGCTTGCGGGTAGACCTCGGGTTCGCCCGAGGCGTGCGCTGCAGTAGGAGAATCCGTCTTCATCAAGGCCTCGCCTCACTTTCCGCCGTCCAGAGTAGCACCGTGCCATACGCCCAGCGAGCGCGCAATTCCCAAGAAGCGACGCGCAGTTCCGGTAGGTTGCCGGGCCTACGGGATGGCCTCGAAGGCTGAACCAGGGGTGACGGGCGGTCGAGCCAGCCCGCGCGTAAAGACGACCAGTACGGGATGAAGTCGGTCTTGTCCCTCCGAAGGCGGACGGCGTCCGGGACGACGTCGCGCATGGCCGAACGGAGGGCCCAGCGATTGTGGCCATTCTCATGCCGCGCCTCGAGCGGGAGGCGGAGCGACCAGTCGAGGAGCTCGGCGTCCACGAAAGGGTGGCGGCCGGTGACCTGGGCCAGTCGTTCCACGTCCGCGATTACGCGGAACTCCTGCGCGGCCGCAGGGGAAGTCAAGAGCTCGAGATGGTGGAGCGCGACGCGGCTCGATGGCCGCGCGCTGTCCAGGCGGATGGCCTCGTCCCGAAGCTCCCTGATTTCGCGCGGAGTACCGGAGAGATAGCGCAGGCCAGGGAACCTCTCGCGGAGCTGGCACTCGGCCGCGCGGCGACGGTACCACTCGACACCCCGAGGAAAGACTTCTTGGCCGAACAAGCGCCCCGCGGTGCGGATGTTCGCGCGGAGCTCCCGGCGCGCGCCAACGCGCGCGAGCGCGAGCCAGGCCCGGCGCGCGAAGAGCTCGTCGACGGCCGTATGCGCACCGCCGCCGACGAGGTCTCCAAACGAGCCGAAGAGGATGACGCGGTGGCCGCTCTCGCGCGCGCGGAGGCACTGAGCGTAAGCTATCGCATACCACGCGAGCGTCTCGAGGCTGTCGACCTTCCCGGCGATCATCTCCGGCGTAGGGAGGTCGAACGCGCTCATGTCGGTGTACGTCGGTCGGAGGCGAGCGGCCGCGACGTTCGCTTCGATGTACTCTCGCTCGTCGCAGGAGGGAAACTCAGGGAAGACGGCCGAGAAGGAGTCCACCTGCTTGCCGAGGAGGAGCGAGGCCGCGCAGGCGATCGAGCTCGAGTCGAGGCCGCCGCTGAGCGTCGCGGCGACGCGGTCGGTGCCGGCCGTGCACCGCGCCACGGCGCGGACGAACCGCGCGCGGAATTCCTCCGCGTACTCCCCTTCGGTGAGGCGGAGCTCGGGCTCGGCTGCTGGGAACCAGTAGCGGCGGCGCGCGGCCCCGCCGGCCCTGAGGGTAACCGCGTGGCCCGGAGCCACCGCGCGCACCTCGCGAAAGAAGCTCGCGTTCGGATCGGGCGAGAGGCCCACGAGATAGGAAGCGGCGCGCGCCTCATCGACCGCGCTCGAGACGAACGGCAGCCGCGTGAGCGCGCGGGCGGAGCACGACCAGGCGACGCCCCAGTCGCCGCGCGCGTAGTAGAGCGGCGTCACGCCGAGTCGGTCGCGGATGAGACATAGCGTGCGGGTTCGAGGCTCGACGAGCGCGATGGCGAAGTCCCCGAGGAGGTGGGCGCCGAGCTCGCGCAGCCAGCGGCGGTATCCGGCGAGCAGGACGCGCGCGGGGCTCCCGGCGCGCTCGAGGCCGAGCGCATCTGCCAGCTCGGCGAGGTTGTCGAGGCGGCCGCGCGCGGCGACCACGAGCCCGTCCTCCGCGAAGGGGAAGCCGGTGAGCGCCGCGGGCGCGTCGTCGAGCTCGCAGGCGAGCGCGGCCCCTTCGCCTCGCCAGCGCTGCCAGCGAGCGGGCTCCGCCCTGTCCGGGAGATGCCCGGCGAGCTCGGCGTCGCCGAGCGCGTCGCTCACGAGCCCGAAGATCACGGGGGGCTCGCCGGGAACGAGAAGGCCGGGCCCGTGCCCGCCCGGCCGACGACCACCACGCCTCCGGACTCGACCCATGCGTGCGCGGTGAACTCGCGGCCGGGGCCCCCGGTCTCGTTCGAGAGCCTGAGCTCGGCCGGGAGCCCGTGGCGTCGGAGCACCGCCGCGCCGGCGAGGGCGCTGGCGAGGCAGGTCGTGCGCGGGAGGAGCCGCGCGCTCCAGGCGAGGTAGCGCCCGACCGCGCGCGCCGGAACCTCGGGCGCGCCGCGCCGCGCCGCGGCCGGCGCGCGGAGCGCGCGGAGCGCCCAGCGGTTGGCGCGCGCCGGCGCGCAGCGGAACACCGCCGCCGCCGCGCCGAGCGCGAGCAGGCACTCGAGGCGGAGCGCGAGGTTACGGAGCCGCACGCTCCTCCGCCAGCCCGTGCTCGCGGAGCGACTCGAGCAGGGCTCGTACGTCGCGCGAGCAGTCCTCCTCGGAGACTTCATACCGAGCGCAGAGCGCAACCACGAGCTCGTCGGCCGTGCGGGGCTCGGCGAGGAGCTCCCACAGCGCGACGGCGACGCGGTTCAGGCCGAAGTATTCGCCAGTCGCCGCGTCGAGGAGGACCAGCTCCTCCTCGATCGCCGATGCGGCGAGCGCGCCCGAGCGGCGCCAGCGAGCCTGCTTCACGCGCGAGCCTCTGCTCAGTGGAGCAGCACGACGCGCCCCGTGATTGGCGTCGTGCCGTAATCAGCGTCACCCACGGCGAGATCGCCGTAGCCGTCGCCGTCGACGTCGAGGAGCGGGGTGACGTTCCTCGAGAAGTCGGTGAAGGCGCCCGGGAGCGCGTAGGTGAGCTCGGCGAGCTCCTCGATGTTCCGCAGCGCGGCGCCGGCGGAAGCGAACTTGTCGCCGTCGACGAAGATGAGGCGAGGACTATTGCTTATCCGCGTCGAGACGACGAGATCGGGGCTAGAGGTCCCAATGAAGGACGTCGACACGCTCGTTCCCGAGAACCCGCCGCCGGCGATCATGCGGCCGAACTGGCGCGCAGCGCCACCCTCCCCGCTCTTGAGGAGCGCGGCGGTGGTCGCGAAGGGGCTGTCAGCCGCGGAGCCCGACAGCGCGAGCACCTGTCCCGACGGGGTGAGCTCGTTGAGCGGGACACCGAAAGCGGGGCGCCGCGCCGGACCGATCGGCCCGAGCGGGCTGAGCCCCCCGAAGCCGACGTACCACTTGTTGGCGGAGCCCGTGTAGGTATCATCCGCGCTGGCGAGCGGGATTGCACCTGAGCCACCGCCTGACTGCCCCTTGAACGAGTACAGCTTCCCAAGGTTTACGCTTTCGTACGGCGCAGACACCATCAGCCCGCGCGCGCCGGCGCCGTAGAATCCGCCGGTGCCGAGGAGACTCCATCCAAAGTTCGCCTTGGCCGTGGGCTCGCCCTTGATGACGATCGTCTGGCCGACGGTCGGGACGGTCACGTTGGCGGCGAGCCCGCCGGCCTTGCCGAGGATGATCGCGACCATGCCTTGGCGGTTCGTCGGGTCGTAATTGCTGGCGCTCACCGCGAAGTCGTCGAGCCCGTCGCCGTTGAAATCCCCGAGACGCGCGATGCTGATACCAAACTGCGAGTTCGTGAACTTCGGATCTCCCGCGGAGTCGGGAACGATCACGGCGTCCGCGTTCGCCTGGTTGAGCGCCACCGGCCAGGTGGAGCGACCGTAGAAGACGTAGACCTTGCCGTCCCCGTCGTTCAGCGAGCCGAGCGCGATATCGAGCTTCCCGTCGCCGTTCACGTCGCCGATGATGGACGCCGAGCGCGCGAAGCCGGTGAAAGAGCCCGAGACGGTGACCCCGGGAGCGGGGGCCGTGCCTGCGGCGCTCCCGAAGTAGAGATAAGCGTCCTTCCCGCTCTCATGCCCGATGAGCAGGTCGCTCTTGCCGTCGCCGTTCAGGTCGCCCGACCCGTCGATCGTCCACCCGAACCGCTGGCTCGTGGTGGAGGGCGTGAGCTCGACGACCTCGAATTTCGCCCGCGTGGCGGTGGGGAGCGCGACCATCGGGGCGCGGTTGCCGCCGACGTCCGTCGCGGCGACGGCGAAGTAGTAGTCCGTCTCGATCAGGCGATCGGAGACGGTGACCGAGTCCGGCGTCCCGGCGGCGGCCGGCGTGCTCGGGTAGGCCACCTTGGTCGCCGCGTTGAAGTCCGCTTCGTTCGTGATCGGGGTCTTGGAGACGCGGACCTCGTAGCCCGTCGCGGCCTTGCCCCCGTCGTCCGGCGCCGTCCACGAGAGGTTGAAGCTCGTCTGCCGGCGCTCCTTGACCGCCGCGGCGAGGTTCGTCACGGCCGGGGGAGGCGTTACGTCGACCGGCAGGTTGAGCGTGGCCGTGCCGATGGCGCCGCCCACCGAGCTGGTGGTCGCCTTGAGCGCGACCATCGTGCCTTCAGGCACGGTGGCGGGATTGAAAGTGGCGCAGCCGCTCCCGTCGAGCGCGACCGGGCCGCCGATGTCGACCCCGTTCGCGGAGAATTGCACCGTCGCGCCCGGGTTCG
The DNA here is from genome assembly GCA_035063585.1 of Polyangiaceae bacterium. Lineage (GTDB taxonomy): Bacteria > Myxococcota_A > Polyangia > Polyangiales > Polyangiaceae > JAPSGB01. The sequence goes on along the minus strand of JAPSGB010000045.1, from coordinate 21,315 downwards.
CGACGGTGTCGATGTTGGTGCAGACCTTGAGCGCGCCCTGCCAGCCGGAGTTCGAGCCGTCCGCGTCTTGGAGCACCCCCGAGCCGGCCGCCGCGGCCCCGCCGAGGACGCTCGTCGCGACGGGCGTCACCCAGCTCACGCTGGGGGGCGGGCTCGTGCCGACGTCGACCGTGCACGGCGAGGCGAGGTAGCCGACATTTCCGGAGGGCTTCGTGACGCTCGCCGCGAGCGCGGCCGTGCCGAGGGGGAACGAGGCGGCGGGGAAGGTGACCGACCCGAAGGTGAGCGCGCCCTGGTTCGGGACCGCGGCGCCGTCGATCGTGAAGCTCACCGGCGCGAACGAGGTCGCGAAGACGACGCTCTTCGTCACCGCCACGCTGCTCGTGAAGTACGTCCCGCAGAGGTTCGCGGGGGTGCGGATCGCGAGGGTGGGGGCGCTCGAGTCGACCCAGAGATCGACCGTCGCGGCGCCGGTCGCGGTGGAGTCATCCGTCACGACGACCTGGAGCTCGGTCGGCTTCGAGAGGGTGAAGTCTTGGTTGGTGAGGCTCTCGGGCAAGGTGACGTTCGCGAACGACACGAGGCTCGTGAAGCTCGACGGGCACTTGTTGTTCGTGTCCGGCTGCACCGTGGCCGTCCCGAGCGAGGTGAGCGTGGCGTCGCCTTGGTGGCCAGCGAAGAGCTCGGCGGTGCCGTTGGTCGCGGTGGTGCACGCGGTGACGTCGTACTGCGCGCCGACCTGACCGGCGCTCTTGTCTTTCCGCTGCGGGTCGGGCATCGACGCGGCGAGGATGCGCTTGCCGATGTCCGTGTACGGCGCGCCGTCGCCCACCGGATCGAGGAACTCGATGGACGGGTTGGTCGTCGTGCAGGTCACGCTCTGCGCCGTCGAGGCGATGGGGTTCCCCGCGCCGTCGCGGAGCGTGGTCGTGAGGGTGAAGGGTGCGGCGCCGGGGCAGTCGAAGGTGACGCAGGCGCCATCCCCATTTCCGCCCGCGCCCCCCGTCGTCGCGGGGGCGCAGGTCGGCGAGCCCGAGCCGATAGCGAAGCACAGGTTGTTCTGGGCTGCGCCGAGCGTGGCGGGCAGCCCGAGGGCGTCCGCCGCCGTCGTCGAGCCGCAGAACTGGAGCTGGAGGCCGTCCTTCGAGCCGTCCGCGTCATCGGCGGCGCCGAAGTGATCGGCCGAGTGGAGCTCCGAGGAGCCGCCCGCCGTCGTCTTCCAGACCTTGAGATCGGGCGCGGCCGTGTCGACGGTGTACTGCGCGCTCGAGGTGCCGGAGATGCCGCTCTTCGGCACGCAGGTCGCGGTCACGGTGAAGCTCCCGTCTGGCGTCAGCGTGACGCCCGGGAAGACGGCCTTCCCGCCTTGCGCGGGCGCGGTGAGCCCGGTCGAGCTGCCGGCGACGGTGAGCAGCACGGGCTGCCCGTCGTCCACGGACGTCTCCACTTCCATCGCGACCTGGTACGGAGCGCCGTCAGCGCTCACGCGGTCACCGCCGTCGGCCGCGGGGACCCCGTTCAGCGCGGGGTGCGTCGGCGTGATGGCCGGCTTCAAGATGTTGCAGGTCGGCGCGCCCGCGCAGGTCACCGTGACCGGCTGCGACGCTTCGCAGCCCTCGGTGACGGAGACGCGTAGCGTCGTGTTGCCGCTCGAAGGGAGCGTGGCGTCTTCGAAGCGCGCGACGCCGTTCGCGACGGTGGTCTGCGCGACCTGCTGCGCGCCGGCGTAGAGCGTCGCGGTGGCGCCGTCCGCGCCCTCCACGGCGGCGCTCACCGTGTACTGGAAGCCATCCACGCACTCGTCGTGGTTCGCGTCATCCGCCTCGGTGAGCGCGGCGCCGCTGATCGGGTCGACGAAGGTGACGTGACACTCGGCTCCGCCATCCCCCGCGCTGCCGCCGGTGCCGGCGCCGCCGCCCGTCCCGGCGCCCCCGTCGGTTCCCGCGCCGCCAGAAACCCCACCCGCACCACCACCCGTGAGCCCGGCGTCATTCTCGCCGTCCCCACAGCCGACCAGCGAGAGAGACGAGAGCGCGCCAGTCGCGAACAACACCAAGAGCGAACGTGCGATACGCATGTGTAAGAGCCCCTACGTTTGAGAGGAGGTGAGCCTCGCGCTAGCTCTACCGTGAGGGCACCCCGCTCGCAAGAGGCAACTTGCGTGCGCGCCGGTTGCCTCGGCGAGCCGCCCCTGACATCGTTCGCCCGCGCGATGGCTCGAGAGCTCACCGGTAGCGGCGGGAGGCGGCGCGTGCTCCGCGTCACCTCGCGGCCGCTCCCCATCGCGGCCCAGGCCGCCGAGCTCTGGGCGTACCGGCGGCTCTTCTGGTTCTTGGCGTGGCGAGACGTGAAGGTCCGCTACAAGCAGACCGTGGTCGGCGTCGGGTGGGCGCTCGCGCAACCGCTGGCGACCATGGGGGTGTTCACGTTCGTGTTCGGTACCATGGCCGGCCTCCCGTCGGGCGGGCGCCCCTACGCGCTCAACACGCTCGCGGCGCTCGTTCCCTGGGGGTTCTTCGCCACGGGGCTCGCGGCGGTGTCGAATTCTCTGGTCGCGAACGGGTCGCTCCTTCGCCGCGCGTACTTTCCGAGGTTGGTCGTGCCATTTTCCAGCCTTGGCATAACCAGCGTGGATTTCCTGGTGGCGCTCGGGTTCCTCTTGGGCCTCGCGTGGACGGCGGGGTATCCGCCGGCTGGTCGATGGCTGCTCCTGCTGCCGTCTTTCGTGGTGCTCGCGGCCTTCACCGCCGGGGTCGGGATCGTGTTCGCCGTCCTGAACGCGATGTTCCGCGACGTCCGGCATTTCGTGCCGTTCTTGACGCAGCTCCTGCTCTTCGCGACGCCGGTCGCCTACTCGAGCGAGCTGGTGCCGGAGCGGTGGCGGGCGCTGCTCGCCCTGAACCCCCTCGTCTCCGTGATGGCGGGCTTTCGCGCGGCGGTGCTCGGGGCCGAGCCGCCCGGCGCCGAGCTCGCGTGGTCGATGCTCTCCTGCGCGGTGGTGCTCACGGTCGCGGTGCTGCTCTTTCGCCGGCTCGAGCTCATCGTGGTGGACTGGATTTGACGACATGTCTCTGAGCCCCGAGCAAGCCCGCACCTGGGCGCGAGCGCAGGCTGCGCGCGCGGCCCTCCTCGAGCTCGCGGCGCTCGTCGAGCGGGAGACGCTGCTCATGCCCTTGAAGGGGATCGAGCTCGTCTTCCGGTACGGGGTGCCCGCGACCGAGCGCCCGATGCTCGATTTCGACGCGCTCGTCGCGCCGAGGACGTTCGATCGCGTCATCCCGATCCTCGAGGCGAGCGGCTACCGCATGCTCTCGTCGAACTACTCGACCAAGGTCATGCTGGCACCGGGCGCCTTCGTGCCGGTGGACGTGCACCGGATGGTGCTTCCGCCGATGATGGGGCGTTGGGAGCGCGGGCGGCTCTTCCGTCGAGGCGAGCTGCGGAGCGACGTCTACGGCGCGCGCATGATCCACGCGCGTCCGGCGGACTTCTTCGTGGTGGTCGCGGCGCACTGCTTGAAGGATCGGCTCCCGCCCGCCCGCGCCCCGGGCGCCCAGCGAGACCTACTCGCCGTGGCGGCCGCGACGAGCCCGGCGGCGGTCGTCGCTTCCGCGGAGGATGCGCGGCTCCGGCTGACCTCTTGGCTCGTGCTCACCTGGCTCGAGCGGCAGCTCGGCGGGGATGCGCCGCTCTCTGCGTTCCGCCGCGCGCTCGAGCCGCCGCGAGCCGCGCGGCTTCGCGGAGAGCGCGTCGTAGCGCGGGTGGAGCGCTGGCGGGAGAGCCACCGCGAGACGGCGTACGCGCTGGCGCGCAGCAACACCGATGAGGCGTGGCGCGGGGTGCTCAGCGCGGGGCTCTCGCTCGCTCGCGCCGGACGAGACACCTGGCGGCGGGTGCGCGCGTGGGGCGAGGCGGAGCGGACGTGACCCAGCTCCGCCTCACGAACGTGGGCAAGCGGTATCGTCGACGACGCACCGGTCGCCGCGAGGGATTCCGCGACGCGCTATCAAACCCCAAGAGCCTCCCGGTTCGGGTGGCCCGCTTCATCTTTCCGGAGCGGGCGGACTGGTTCTGGGCGCTCCGCGGGGTGAGCTTCTCGGCGGAGCCGGGCGAGATCGTGGGCCTGGTCGGCAAGAACGGCAGCGGCAAGAGCACGCTGCTGAAGCTCGTCGCGCGCATCACGCCGCCGACCGAGGGCGAGCTCGAGCTCCGCGGCCGCGTGTCGTCGCTGCTCGAGGCCGGCGCGGCGTTCCACCCGGAGCTCAGCGGTCGTGAGAACGTGTGGCTCGCCGGCGCGCTCGCGGGGATGACGCGGCGCGAGGTCGACGCGAAGTTCGACGCCATCGTGGAGTTCGCGGGCGTCGGGGATTTCATCGAGACGCCGCTCAAGCACTACTCCACCGGGATGTACCTGCGCCTCGCCTTCGCGGTCGCCGCGCACCTCGAGCCGGACATCGCCGTCGTCGACGAGGTGCTCTCGGTCGGCGACGCGGGTTTCCGCGCGCGCGCGGTCGACCGCATCGGCGAGCTCGCCCGCGCGGGCGCGCTCGTGCTCTTCGTGAGCCACGACGCCGCGCTCGTGCGCCGGATGTGTTCGCGGCTCATCATCGTGCGCGCGGGCGCGCTCGACTTCGACGGCGGCGTCGACGAGGGCCTCGAGCGCTACGAGCGTCAGACGGCGGAAGACGCCGCGCGCGACGCCGCCGAGTGAGCCCGGTTCAACGTGGAACGAGCAGCGGCGAGGGCTGCCGCGCTGCTTCCTCCTCGATGCGCGCGAGGAGGGCGGGAGAGGCGCCTCGCCGCGCCCTGAGGAGCGCCTCCTTGGCTTGGGCGGCGTGGCCGGCGGCGCGCGAGGCCTGCGCGAAGGAGAGCCAGAGCTCGGGCGAGGGGCTCGCGCGGAGCGCGGCGGCGTACTCGCTCGCGGCGACCGCGGGGTTCTGGCGCGCGAGGTACAGCTGGGCGGCGCGCGCGTGCGCGGCGGCGCAGCTCGCGCCGTCGACGCAGGCCGCGCTCGTGAGCTCCGAGAGGGCGGCGGCGAGCTCGGCGCCCGAGCCGTGCGTCGCGAGCAGCTCGACGACGAGCCGGAGGCAGCTCACGCGCGCGTCGTACTGGCCGCAGCGCGCGCGCAGGTACGCGACCGCGCGCGCGGGCTCGCCGAGCGCGACCGAGAGGCGCGCGTAGCTCTCGATGCCGAAGGTCGAGGCGCGCTCCTGCTCGATGAGGAGCTCGATGTCGCGCGTGAGGGTGTCGACGCAGGCCGCGCGCCGCGCGCCCGCGCAGGGGCCGGGCTCCTCGAGCGCGCCGAGCAGGAGCGTGACCCGCGCGCGGCGCGCGTCGAGCGCGCCCGGAGCCTCGCGCACGGCGCGCTCGATGAGCTCCACGCGCGCTTCGAGCGCCGCGCGCGGGAGCGCACGGGCGAGCGCGGTCAGCATCGGCGCGCCCGCGGCGCCCGGAGGCACCGCGCGGCGGAGCGTGGCCGGATCGAGCGCGCGCGAGGCGGCGATCTGGGCCGCCGCGCCCGCGAGCGCGGGATCGGCGGCGACCGCGCGGCGGAGCTCGTCGAAGCCCTGGCCGGTCGCGCCGCGCCTCGTGAGGTAGTAGCCGACCAGGAGGTGCGCGCGGGCGCTGCCGGGCTCGCGGGTGAGCGCCTGGTTCGCCCAGGGGATGGGATCCTGCCCGCGCTCGAGCGCGGTGAGGGCGCCCAGCATCGGGAAGTAGGGATCGGCCGGGTGTCGCCAGACGGCGGCGGCGAGGAGCGCGTCCGCCGCGCCGGAGGAGCCGGGCTTCGCGGGCGACGCGGCGTCGAGCGCGGCGTGGACGTCCAGGCGGTCGCGGTACGCGGTGTGGACGCCGCGGGTCGCTGCGAAGTAGACGAGCGGCGCCGCGCACGCGACGAGGGCGACCGCGCGCGCCCGGCCGTTCGCGTCGCGGCGACGCGGCTCGCGCGCGCCCCAGAGCGTGGCCAGGGTGAGGCTCGCGAGGATGGCGACCGCGGGGACCTCGAGCGCGACGTCGGAGAGGTTCTGGAAGAGCAGCGTGAAGAGCCCGACGCCGAGGGCGGTGGTGAGCGGGCGGCGCTTCACGGCCGTGGCGGAGCGGAAGGTGAGCGCGAAGCACGAGAGCGCGGCCACGGTGACCGGGAGCCCCCACTCGACGACCCACTGGACGAGAAAATTCTCCGGGTACTGCTGGCGCATGAGCCCGGGGCGGCTCCACACGGACGGGAACACGGTGTCGAAGGCGCCGCGCCCGATGCCGAGCCAGCCGAACGTGCGGGTGAGGCCGAGCGCGGCCGGGAGGATGGTGAGCTTGTCGAGGCTGCTGTCGAAGAGGGCGTCGAGGGTGGCGCGCGTGGAGCCGAGCGCCGCGAAGAGCGCGCCCGCGCCGAGCGCGACGAGCGCGCTCACCAAGACCTGGGTGCGCCGCGAGCGCGCGCGCTCGCGCGAGCCGCCGCGGAGCGCGAGCGGTAGCACCGCGACACCGACGAGCAGCGCGGCCGTGCCGCCGCGCGAGGCGGAGACGACGTTCAGGCCGATGAAGGTCGCCGCGAGCAGCGCGAGGAGCCGCCGCGGAAGCGCGGGGCGGGCCTCGAGGAGCAGCCCGAGGACCGCGAAGGTGGCGACGTTCAGGTAGCCGGTGAGGTTGTTCGCGTTGAGGAGCGGCCCGAGGCCCCACGCGGGCGGCGTGAAGGAGGGCTCGTAGAAGCCGTAGAGCTTGGTCGCGCCGACGATGGTGTGGGCGAAGGTGAGCACGGTGACCGCCAGCGCGGTGCCGATGATGACGAGCGCGCCCGGCACCGGACCTTCGCGTCGCGCGAGGGCCGCGCCGAGCACGAACACGCAGCCGTAGGTGAGCCACTTCAGCGCCTCGAGGAAGCTCGCGCCCGGATCGGCCGAGAGCGGCAGCCACGCGGGCGCGCTCGCGCCGAGCGCCTCGGCCGCGTGCGCCCAGATGGACGCGTTCGCCGGCGCGACCCGCGCGAGCAGCGCGCGCGGCGCGGGGGTCGCTTGGAGCGCCGTGAACGCCGCGAGCCCGAACAGCACGAGCGCCGGCGAGCGCGCGGCGGCGCGCCGGCTCGCGAAGAGCGCGTAGGCGGTCGCGCTCACCGCGGCGACCGCGACGACCACGAACACCGCCGGGTGCACCGAGCCGATCGCGAGCGCCGACCCCGCGACGACGAGCGCGAGCGCCCAGAACCTGCGGGAGCGGAGGAAGGCCCGCTCGGGTTCGGGGGAGCGGCGCTCGGAGGGCACGGGAGCGCTCAGTCGGGGCGGTCCGTCGTCGAACCGTAGCCCTCGTGCCGATAGTAGTAAAAGTAGTAGTCGCCTTTGTACTGATACTCGGCGGAGCGCAGATCGACGCCGTTCAGGACGACTCCGAAGGGCGGGTGCCCCACGTCCTTCAGGGCGCGGAGCGCCTGGCGCGCGACCTCGCGCGTCGTCTTGAACGCGCGGACGACGAGCAGGGTGCCGTCGACCAAGGTAGAGAGCACGGCGGCGTCGGTCACGGGAGCGACCGGCGGGCTGTCGATGACCACGCGGTCATACCGCGCGGCGAGCGCCTCCAGGAGTCGCTTGAAGCTCGCCGACTGCAGGAGCTCGGCCGGGTTCGGGACGCTCGGCCCGGCCGGCAGCACGGAGAGGTTGGGGACCTCCGTGGCGAGCTCCGCGCCCTCGAGCACCGAGGGGTTCAAGATGGCCGAGCTCACGCCGAGGGCGTTGTCGCGCTGGAAGATACGGTGGACGCGCGGTTTCCTGAGATCGCAGTCGATGAGGAGCACGCGCTCGCCCGTCTGCGCCATGGTGATGGCGAGCGAGCAGGCGATGGTCGTCTTCCCCTCGAAGGGGCTCGCGCTGGTGACCAGCAGCTTCCGGTAGGGCCGGTCCGGCGACATGAACATGACGTTCGTGCGGACGGCGCGCGCGGCCTCGGCGATCGAGCTCGCCGGGGCGTCGTGCACTACGAGCTCGGGGGGCGACTCGCCGCTCGGCACCTGCCCGCGCCGCCGTCGCCGGGCGTAGCTCGGCTTCTGCGCGTTCACGTCCGACGAGAGCGGTAAGAGGCCGAGGAAGGGGAGGCCGAGCTCCTCCTCGAGGTCGTCCGGCGTCTTGATGCTGCGGTCGAGGAGCTCGCGCGCCGCGGCGGTGCCGACCCCGAGTCCGAGCCCGAGCGCGAACCCGAGCGCGATGTTGAGCGGAATGATCGGGCGGACGGGGCCGCTCGGCGGGCGCGCGTCATCGACCACGCTGATGTTGTTGAAGCGCATCATCCGGGTGAGATCGCTCTCCTTCGAGCGCTCGAGGACGAGCGAGTAGAGCTTCTCCGTGTTGTCCTTGTTGCGGAGGAGGCGATTATACTGGATCTCGCGGAGGTTCAGGTCGAGCGCGCGGGTCTTGGCGGCGTCGAAGAGCTTGCGGAGGCCGGCGGCCTGGCGCTGGAGCGCGGCGAGATCCTTGGTGACGGAGCCCTTGATGTTCTTCACCTCGGCGAGGAGCGCCGCGCGCGCGCTGTCGACCCGCGCGGTCGCCGCCGTGACCTCAGGGTGGCTCGGCCCGCGGCCGGCGGCGAGCAGCGCGTCGCGATCGCTCGTCGCGTTGATGTACGTCTCGCGGAGCTGCTGGAGGAGGCCGCTCTGGAGGAGCTCGCGGGCGGGGAGCTCCGCGGGATCCTTCGCGTCGATCTTGTCGAGCTCGCTCTTGCGCGCGGCGACCTCCTGCTGCGTCGTCTGTACCGTCGTGAGCGCGGCGTTGAGCTGCTGCATCTCGCCGCGGAGCATGTTCGACTGGTCGTCCATCGAGACGGAGAGGATGTTGTTCGACTGCTTGTAGTCGTGCAGCGCCATCTCGCTCTGCTCGAGGTCATCCTTGAGCTTGCCGAGCTGGCTGCCGAGCCAGTCGGAGGCGTTCGCGGTCGAGGTGACCGCGTTGTCGATGTTGCCCTCCACGTAGGTGTTCACGAGCGCGTTCAGGACGCGCGCGGCCCGCGCCGGGTCGGGATCCTCATAGGTTACGGTGACCAGGCGGCTGCCCTTGATGGGCTTCACGTCCGTGTGGGCCATCAAGATCTTGGTTGCGCTCGCGATGTCCGCCGGGCGGGCCGCGCCGGTCTCCCCGGGGCGGAGCCGGGCCATGAAACCTGCGTCGCGCTCGAGCCCGAGCGAGCGCACGGTGCTCTCGGCGACGCGGCGGCTCTGGATGATCTTGTACTGCGTCTCGTAAAAGGTGAGGTTGTCGTAGTACGAGCTGACGCCGAGCTGCACCGTGGGGGACACGGAGTCACCGAGCGGCTTGGCCGTGCTCGGATCGATCTGGACGAGCGCGCTCGCGCGGTAGATGGGGGTTTGCCCGAGGCTGAAGAAGACGGCCCCGACCGTCAGCGCCACCGTGCTGAGGGCGATGAGCTTCCAGTGCTTGCGGGCGTAGCGGGCGAAGACGAGGAGCGGAGGCCGGCGCCGCCCGAGCGGGCCCCGCTCACCGGGGCCGGACCCCTGAATGTCATCCTCACCAGTCACGATCGGCGTGTGATGCCGCAGATCGCTTGAAGATTCACGCACAATTGAGGCAGAGAGTCTCAGCCGGAGGTTGTCGGTCCGGCGCGGAACCGCCCGGCCCGACGAACGTCTCAGGGTTTTCCAGCATCCAAACAGCCTTCAGCCATGCGGAGCCCGCGCTTTGTTTTCCTGAGCCAGGCGGTGAGCCGGGAGCTGGTCGAGCTGGCGGCAGCGGGCGGCGAGCAGGGCCGGCCGGTGTGGCTCGTCACGGGCAGCCCGGTCGACGGGCCGGAGAGCGAAGCGCTAGTCGTCAGAAAGACGACGAAATACGACAACTCGACCTACCGCTCGCGGGCGCGTACCTGGCTCGCGTACTTGAGAGACGCCGAGCGCGCGGTTCGCCGGGTGGAGGGCCGCCCGGTGCTGGTGGTAACGACGAACCCGCCGTTGCTGCCGTGGTTGGCCTGGCTGCTGAAGCGGCGGCGGGGGTGGCGGTACGTGGTCGACGTGCTCGACGTCTATCCGGACGCGCTCGTGGGGCTGGGGCTCGCCGGCGCGAGCAGCGTGATTCCCGCGGCCTGGCGGCGACTGAATCGGCTCGCGTTCGAGGCGGCCGACGAGGTGGTGACGCTCGGACCGGTGATGGCGGAGCGGGTGGCAGCGCAGCGGGCCGGGAGGCGTGCGCCGCGGATCATCCCGAGCTGGGTGGACGTCGAGCGGGTGCGCCCCGTGGCGAGAGCCGAGAACCCCTTCGCGCGCGAGCACGGGCTCATGAGCGGCCTCACGCTGCTTTATTCAGGGAACCTCGGGGTGACGCACGATCTCTCCGGGCTCGTCGGCGCGCTCGAGGCGCTTCCGGCGGACGCGGGGGTTCGAGCGGTGTTCATCGGCGGGGGCGCGCGCCGTGAGGAGCTCGCCGGGCTCGCACGAAGGCTCGCGTCGGTGACGGTGCTCCCGTATCAACCGGCGGAGAGGGTGCCGATGGCGATGGCGAGCGGGGACGTGGGCGTCGTGACGCTCGGGCGCGGGGCGGAGGGCGTCTCGATGCCGAGCAAGGCGGCGTACATGATGGCGGCCGGGCTCGCGCTGCTCGGGTTGACGTACGGGGACAACGACGTGGCGCGGCTCATCGAGGAGCACGAGTGCGGGCTCAACGTGCGAGCGGATGACCGCCGCGCGGTGGCGGCCGCCATCGAACGATTCCGCGCCGAGCCGGCATTCCTCGAGAAATGTCAGGAGAACGCCCGGCGCGCGGCGGTCGAGCATTTCTCGCGGGAGGTGTGCTTGACGGACTTTCTCGAGGTGCTCGAGCGCGCGAGCGGCGGACGGGAGCCCAGGGCGTGAAGCGGCGCGGCGGGCTCGTGACGGTTTCGGGCGTCGATTGCGCGGGGAAGACCACGCAGATCGAGCTCCTGGCGCGCGCGCTCGAGCGCGACGGGTATCGAACGCGGGTGCTCTGGTATCGGCCGGGTTATTCGGCGCGGCTCGACCGGCTGCGTCGGGCCGTCCGCCGGCTCCGGCCGGGGGCGCTCCCCCGAGCGACCGCGAGCGGCGCGCGCGAGCGGGCGTTCGCGCGGCCGGGCGTGAGCCAGGCGTGGCTCGCGATGGCGCTCGGCGATCTGCTCATCGAATACGCGGCGGTCGTGCGGGGGCGGGTGCTCGCCGGCGAGGTGGTGATCTGCGATCGGTACCTCTTCGACGCGGGTCTCGACTTGACCTTTCGGTTTCCGGCGCTCGAGGGCTCGTCGCGCCGCGCCCTCGGCGCGGCGGCGCGCGTGTGTCCGCGGCCGGACGCCGAGCTGCTGCTCCTGCTCCCGGAGGCCGAGATGCTGCGCCGGATGGAGCTCAAGAACGAGCCGTTCCCGGATCCGCCTGAGATCCGGGCGCGGCGGTACGCCGCCTACGCCGAGCGCGCGCGAGCGCCCTGGGTCACGCCGATCGACAGCGCGCGGGAGATCGCGGCGGTGCACGCGGAGCTTCATCGAGTCGTTTCGGAGGCGCTCGGGCGCAGGGGTCGGAGCGCGCGATGAGGCTCCACGAGCTCCGCGCGCGGGAGGACATCGACGGCATCGTGGTGCGTACGCTCGAGCGCGCGTGGAGCCTCGAGCTCGGGCGTTCGTTTCGGGTGGAGCCGGGCGAGGCAGGCGAGCAGCGATGGCGGGTGCAGCCGCTCCTCAGCGGTTACTTCGTGGAGGGTATCGCGAGCGCGCCGCGGCGATTTCTCCGCGATCAGTTCCGACACACGCCGGTGTGGCGCCGGCGGCTGCCGCAGTATCTGCTCGGCACCGCGCTCGCCTCTCGCGTCGGGCTTCGGTTGACCGGGCCGGTCGCGTTCTCGGTGACGCCGGCGATCCCCGGCGCGGAGGAGCGGTTGGTGGTGCCGGGGAACCGCCGGCTCCGGATGTTCGACTTCGCGTCGGGTCGCTCGCGAGTGGTGCTGAAGGACGGCTTCAGCCGAGCAGCGATCGAGCGGGAGGTCGCCGTTCGCGGCAGCGGCGCGGTGGGGCCCTTCATCCCGATCACGCGGAGCGACGTCGCCGAAGGGTGGTTCGAAGAGCCCATCTTCGACGGCTACGCGCTGCCGCGCTGCCCGCCATGGTTCAGCCAGCGAGCGCTCGGTCAGCGCGCGCTCGAGCTGCTCGAGGCGTGGTCAGGCGAGGCGACGCGCGAAGTGGACGCGCGGCGCTACGCGGAGGGGCTCGCCGAACGACTTCGCGGAGCGCTCTTGGGGGACGAGCGGGCTCCGAAAGGCAGAGTGAAGGAGAAGACCCTGCGCCGCCTCGACGAGCTCGTCGCGCGCGCCACCGGAACCGCGCTCCTCACCTCGCGATCGCACGGGGATTTTCAGCCGGGCAACGTCCTCGTCTCGCGTGACGGCGAACGGGTGCTCTTGACGGACTGGGAGTACTCGGGCGAGCGGTCGGTGGATTATGACCGGCTCGTGTGGGGGCTCGGGAGTCGGACGGGGCGTGACCTCGGTCGAGAGCTGCGGGCCATCGAGAAAGCGGGAGGGAGCGACGCGGTCGCCCTTGTCGCGAAACCTGCGGCCCGAGCGACTGTCGTTACGCTATTCGAGCTCGAAGAGCTGGGTTGGAAGACAACGCCTTCGGAGTGATCGTCTTCGAACGAAAGCGCGATAATCGACTAGGCCGAAGCACGCGCCGGACCGAATTCACCCGAACAAGAAAAGCGGCCGAGCGCACAACCTCTAATGAGCACAACGGTAGACGTAAAGCGTGTCGCCGAGTACAAGAGTTTCCCTTCGCATCGAAATGCCAATGGCTCAGAAATTCCCCCCAAGGCACAACCTGGGAAGGCCTTGGATCTCGCTCGCGCTTCCAAGTCTACTCTTGGTGATATCAATCGTCGCGCTCCAACTCCGCCCTTCGAACCATCTGTGTAATATACTTAGCGTTTCACTGGCGTTGGCTGTAAGCGTCAATATAGCAATCGGGTATCAGCTATGGGGCTCCCAATTCGACCTGGTCTGGATACTGTTCAACCTTGGAATACTCTTTTGGTACGCATTGCCAGGACTCATGCGTCTTCTAAATGGCGTCGACTGGGTGGAGTCCGGCGCATTGCTAACTCTCGGTCCGGAAGATTTCGCTCGCTCGTTTGCCGTTACAGCGCTCTTCCTATTTCTGTTTCAATTGGGCTACTTGGTCAGGCTGCCCAAGAACATTTCTCTGTTGATTGACAACTACGTGTTGCCGCGCGCTCCCTTCCGATTCGCGCGATCTCCGATTCTCCTGGGAACTGTCCTTATTCTGACTGTGGCCTTTTACGTGGGCCTATCTGGGGGAGTCGGGGCGGCTCTGAGCAATCTACTAAGCGGTCGATCTATTGTAAAGCCATGGACTGCAGACGGAAACTACGGAACATCCCTAACTCCCTTTCACAACCTAACGACTACGATTAGAGTCTTACTTGCGATCCTATCGGGCTATCTCTTCATTCACGAACGGACCTCAACATTCCGGCGAGTCTTCTTCGCGTCGCTCTGGGTCGTTGCAAGTGCCACAGTGGCAATGGACTCAGGTACGCGTAGTCAGTTGCTGCTTTGCGTCGTCCCGCCCATAATACTATTTATACGTTCCTATCGGCGGCGCGGCCGCACTGCCGGGCTAACATTGGCGCCGGCAATTGTGCCGATAATCGCATTGCTGTTGTTCACCAGCAGCTTCATGCGAAGTGCAAGAAGCTCAGGGGATCTTGACGAAGCGCTTTCGGACGCCACGCTCGTTATTCAGGACACCGACGGCCTGGCGCACACCGCCTTTGCGCTACGAGAGATGACCCTCGAACCGCCGACACACGAAAGTGTTCTACTCAACATCCTCGCCGGGCCAATCCCCCGTGTGCTTCTTCAAGATAAGCCCGACCTGGAGTCAGTAGTAATTCATTCATATTATATCTGGGGCATAGACATAAGAGAACGCGGTGGTAATACGCTCCCCTACATAACAGGACAATATCTGATTGCCTGGGGATGGCTCGGCTTAGTCGAGGTTGGGCTGACACTCGGGATAATATGTTGGGTAGTTGATCAAACATTGATGCGAAGGTCAGATGTGTACGCTAAACTGTTCGCCGCAACCTTTGCAACCTACATCTTCGTAGCGTTCCGTCTAATATCGTTCGGATACTCATTTCAGCTCACCCTTTTACTATTCTTGATTCATTTGGAACGATTGGCCTCAAGAAAGTGGCCTGCCCGCGGGCCGCAGGTATGATTTTCTGGCCCACAAGAACTAATTGAATGAATACCAGCTCCCGGTCAATCGTTTACGCGACGGCGGGGACCTTATTCGCGTTAGTTGCCGGACCGTTGACCGCAGTTGCGGTTGTCACAAAGTTCTCGCCTGCCTTACAAGGATATTACTATGCCTTCGGATCACTACTAACGATACGGTTACTGACGGAGCTTGGCTTCAGCCAGTCTATTGTCCAGTTCGTAAGCCACGAATGGGCAAAGCTCAGATTAGACTCCAATCAGGAGCTAGCGGGCGACTCGCACGTCGTAGCTCGTATACGCGCGCTAGCGCGCTTTGCGGTTGCTTGGTACGTTGTCGGGGCCTGCGCCCTCGTTGGCGTTCTAGTAGTTGCAGGAGTATTGACGTTTGGCGACCAGGACAGGGCGATACCATGGCATCTACAATGGGCGACCTTGTCGATCGTTGTCGCAGCGGCCTTGCCGATTTCCGTTCCTTACGCATTCCTCCAGGGCATCAACCTAACCGATTCGTATTGGCGCTATCGATTTCTTCAGCAAGTAGTCGCGCAAGGTAGCTTGTGGGTCGCAATTTTAGGTGGTGCAGAGCTTTGGGCACCAAGTATATCATCCGGTTTCGGGTTGCTCACCGCGCTTACGTATCTCCGCATAATACATTGGAGGACTTTAGTCTCCATATTTGGAGTTAGGACATCCGGTGGCCGTCAGATCTGGCGAGCGGAATTATGGCCTCTGCAATGGCGCGTTGCGATGGGTTGGCTTGGGCCGTTCCTCACCTCAAGCCTAATGACGTCCATTGTGTTCAGAGTCGTCAGTCCAGAGCGCGCTGGACAATACGGACTCACGATGACTCTCTCAGGCGTAATTATGGCGCTCGCCGGCAACTGGACTACAACCCGCCTGCCCGAATTTGGAACCTGCTTCGCCCGCGCGGATATGCGAAGATTCCTATCTGAGTTTCGGCGCTCATTTTTTGCATCCTGCCTTCTCGGGTTCCTTGCGGCGTCGGCCTCGGTTGTCGGACTCTTTGGGCTGAGGACATTCCTACCGTGGCTTGGTGCTCGTCTTCTGCCCCCGGTTGAATTCATCACGGCGATGGCAATTGTGGTCGTTACGATATCACTCAATGGGGTCGCCGTGTTTTTCCGATCTCAAAAGACGGAACCGTTTCCAAGGCTCGTCGCAGTCTGCTCGCTCATTACTCTTGTTGGCGGTTACGCGGCAGCGCACTGGTACGGGAGCCTGGGTTGCCTCATCGTGCAACTCAGTATTCTCACCTTGATTCAGGTCCCCGCGTTCTGGCAAGGGTATCGTCGCCAACTCGCGTCCGTCAGCGCCACGACTCGCTTGCCGAGTTCCACGGACTATTAGGTCCATGAAGGATAGTAAGTTTATGGCATACCAGAAGAGCTTGTCGTTGAAATTCAGACAGCTCGCGCGGAACAACATCGCTAGACTCGTTATTTCCGACTATTGTGAATATATATCGACGAGGCGAGGACGAGCGTTGTTGTCGTACCTTCCTACGCCTGTCTTACCACCGAGGCCGTTTCGGAATAGACGCGAATTTAGCAACAAGGGAATTGCGCAGGAACTCCCGCGGGTCCTCAATATGCTCGGCTTTGCGGTTGATATAGTGGACTATAGGAACAGGTCTTGGCTGCCTCGCGGTGATTACCAGGTCTTCATTGGTCACGGCGGTCACAATTTCGCTTCATTGAGCGATGGGTTGGGGAAAAATTGCAAACGAATATATTTTGGCACCGGTATGTACTGGAAAGAGAACAATCGCCGAGCAGACGTTAGGCTCCAGGAATTCGGCGAGAGAACCGGAGTCAAGCTTGCCCGGGAACGAGACGCACCGGAATCCGAACAAGCTGCACTGGATCGCTCGGAGTTTGTGATATGTATTGGGAATGGGGACACGGCAGACAGCTTTCCCGGAGGTAAGCGTATCGTAACCCTTGATAACGCGGTGTTCCCGCTTCGATATGAGCATCGAATTGGCAATGATAAGCCGATTCGGGACAGTTTCATTTTCTTCGCCGGAGGCGGTAACGTACATAAGGGTCTCGATTTGTTATTGCGAAAATTTGTAGACGGGCCGGAACATCTGCACGTTTGTCAACGGATTGAGTCGAAATTCGCCGAGGCGATGACGAGCTATATTCACGGCTCTCCTTTTATACACTTCCACGGTCACATCGGTATGCGTTCAAGGAAGTTTAGGAGCATAGCTGAGAGATCTGCGTGGGCAATATTACCTACTTGTGCCGAGGGGCAACCAGGATCTATACTTGAGTGCATGGCGCACGGCCTGGTTCCGGTCGTTTCGCGAGCTGCAAATCTTGATCTAGGGGACGTGGCGATTGAAATCGAGAGTTTGGACGACCACGGATTGAACCGGGCAATCGACCGTTGCCGGAAGGTTCCAGACGATGCGCTTCGGAGCATGCGCGAGGCAAATAGGCGACTAGCCGGTAATAGATTCGCACCTGAGAGTTTTCGAGCGAACTTGCATCGTGAGCTAGATTGTATTGTTGGACTCTGATGGGAGTGGTCGGCTATTTGGAAACGTGACGAGGGCAGTTTATGAAAAATAGCTGGTTGTCCAAGGAGGAGCTCGAGTCATTCCAAGGTATTTGGCGAGGCGGCTATTGCGAGGGCGACCCCCGGAGCCAGTAAGTTGGTCCGGTTATGGTCCATTGGGATTCATGAGCGTCCTTCATGTAACGTATCTCGTGTGTATACGGCCCTACGTTGTCTCATCATCGACGGTACTTGAAATTGGTCCAGGTAGGGGCGCATGGAAAGAGTGTTTTCTTGAAGCCCGTGAAGTTTGGGCGATCGATGCCTTGGATGGGGAATATAATGGGTTCAACGAGTATGTCGGCATCCGCCGAAATGTGCGCTACCTACAGGTCCGAGATTTCGAGGCGCGAGAGTTGCCCGATGACTATTTCGATTATATGTTTTCGTTTGGCGCGGTCTGTCATGTGTCGTTCGAAGGGATGGCTAGAGATGCGGAGACTCTATTTGAAAAATTGCGCCCGGGCGCAGAGTGCTTCTGGATGATAGCAGACTAAGAAAAGTACAATAGGGCTGTTCGCAAGGTCGGTAGGTACAACCCGGTGTCAAAGACGGTGGCAAGGGCTCGACGATTCTTGCTCATGAAGAAGTTGTTGGAGCGGATTGATCGGATTCAGTTTCTTGGAGAGAAGGATTTGCTGGAAGATGATGAGGTGCGGCCCGGGAGATGGTATAATGCCGGACTGGAGCGAACATGTGAGATGTTGTGCGGTAGGGGGTATGAGATCGTGGAGAGCGATGTAGGGTCGCTTATTCGGGATCCGATTGTTCATTTTCGGAAACCTCGGTGAACGGTATGATTGCGCATTAGTCGCGCAGCGAGGTCGTGCGAGAGGGAGCTTGCGTCTTGGGAGTCTAGAAGTGCCGCTTGCTCGCTTCAATTGCGCCGGGATTGATTGTGGGTGGGTTATAGTTGTTGTGGGGCCATTGGGGGGAGTCGCACATTGAGCTGGGAACGATCGGATAGAAATGCGTGTTGGGATAAATCTTTCATTCTTGCGACCGGGATTGGTCGGGGGGTCTGAGGTTTACGTTCGTGAGGTACTCGCGCGACTGCAAGGAACTCAGGATGTAGAGATCGTACTATTTGGCTCTGACGAGGCGGTCGCGGGGTTCGAACTAAGTAGTGAAAAAGTAGTCCTCGGGGGCGGGGCCTACAATCGAGTTCGCAGGATATATGTGGAAAATACGCGATTGCGGGGTGCCATTAATGATTGCAGAGTCGACGTGGTATGGTCACCGGCGAATTTCTGCGTGATACGCAAGCTGCAGGTCCCGCAGGTGACGACGGTGCATGATTTGCAGCACGTGCGACTGCCGGATAATTTCTCGAGGAAGGATAGGGCGGTCCGCGGCGCGCTATTCCGACTGACTGCGCTCAGAAGCGCGCGAGTGGTAGCGATCAGCGAGTTTACGCGAAATGATTTCATCGAAGTATATGGGGTTCCCAGGGAGCGGGTGGTCACCATACACTCGGGAGTCGACCGTTCTTGGGTATCGGAGTTGCCCAAGCCCGGCGGCGGGATAGCCGAGCTCGGGGCCTTTGGAAGCTATTTCTACTACCCCGCGGCGTCGAACGTTCATAAGAATCACGGCCTCCTGCTGGAGGCGGTTCGTAGGCTGATCGACCGAGGGATGCAGGACGTTGCTTTGGTCTTTACGGGCATGAAGACGCCATATTGGTCGACGATTCAGAAGAGTGTCATTCGCCTGGGATTGACCAAACACGTTCACCATTTGGGATTCGTCGATAGGAGCACCGTGTTCAAGCTGATGGCTAACGCGAAGGCGTTAGTTTTCCCTTCACTTTTCGAAGGATTTGGGTTGCCATTGCTCGAGGCGATGCAGGCGAGGACGCCTGTAATCGCTGCCAAGACCTCCTCGATCCCGGAGGTCGTGGGGGATGCGGCTCACCTCCTCGAACCGACAGATCTCAGGGGCTGGGTCGAGGCGATGGGCCGTGTTCGGACTGACGGGGTGTGGCGAGACCGGCTCGTTCGAGCGGGCGAAAGGAACGTAGAGCGATTTTCGTGGGAGAAATCAGCTCAGCACTTGATGGATGTGTTCTCATCAGTCGTGACTCAGCGGAGTCGCTAGAGCGAAGGGTTGACATTGAAGAGGATTCTACTGTCCCCTCCCCACATGGGCCCCGCCGAGCGCGCCCGGGTCCTCGACGCCTTCGACTCGAACTGGATCGCGCCCCTCGGCCCTCACGTAGACGCGTTCGAGCGAGAGATGGCGGCGCACCTCGGCGTGGCGCATGCGGGCGCTCTATCGAGCGGGACGGCGGCGCTGCACCTCGCGCTGCGTTTGCTCGGGGTCGGGCCGGGGGATGAGGTGGTGGCGTCGGATCTAACGTTCGCTGCGACCGTGAACCCGATCGTGTATCAGGGGGCGAGCCCGGTCCTGATCGACAGCGAGCGCTCCACCTGGAACATGGACGCGAACCTCCTCGAACAGGAGCTTCGAGAGGCTGCGGACCGGGGAGCGCTGCCGAAGGCCGTGGTCGTCACCGATCTCTACGGCCAGTGCGCCGATTACGACGCGCTCGTCCCGCTCTGCGCGCGGTACGACGTGCCGCTCATTGAAGACGCCGCGGAGGCGCTCGGGGCGACCTGGCAGGGCAAACCGGCTGGGAGCTTCGGGATGATGGCGGCCTTCTCGTTCAACGGGAACAAGATCATCACGACGAGCGGGGGAGGGATGCTCGTCTCGAACGACGGCGCGCTCATCGCGCGAGCTCGTCATCTCGCGACCCAGGCCCGGGAGCCCGCGCCGCACTACCAGCACGAAGAGGTGGGTTATAACTATCGGCTCTCCAACCTCCTCGCG
The DNA here is from genome assembly GCA_035063585.1 of Polyangiaceae bacterium. Taxonomy (GTDB): domain Bacteria; phylum Myxococcota_A; class Polyangia; order Polyangiales; family Polyangiaceae; genus JAPSGB01. Next base: position 1,669 of record JAPSGB010000045.1, on the reverse strand, counting down.
GCGGTCGGGCGCGGTCAGCTCGAGGTGCTGCAGGAGCGGGTGGGGGCGCGACGGAGAAACGCACGGCTCTACCGCGAAGCGCTCGGGGACATCCCGGGCGTCTCATTCATCCCGGAGGAGCCGAGGGGAAGGCCAAACTCCTGGCTCACGGTCGTCCAGCTCGATCCGGCGGTGGTTCGGGTGAGCCGGGAAGCGGTGCGGCTCGCGCTCGAGGCGGAGGACATCGAGAGCCGCCCCGTATGGAAACCGATGCACCTCCAGCCGGTATACCGAACCGCCCGCTGCCGGGGGGGCGCCGTGGGCGAGGAGATTTTCGAGCGTGGGCTCTGCCTACCGAGCGGCTCCTCGCTCACGGATGAGGAGCGTGCCCGGGTGGTGGCGGCGTTTCGGCGGGCAGTTGGCGCCGCCTGAACGGCCGTTCTGTTCGCGCAGGCTGGATCTGTTCGGGGTTGGACAGAAACCAGACTTCTAGATCGTGAAGGAATTCTAGGGAATAGTTGAAATGGTCAATAGATTATGGAGATAGCACGAGAAAGTGATCTGTCATGTCGCATTTGCAATGCGCGCTGCGACATTGTTCAAAAGGAGCTTCGCCGAACACAAGAATACACTGTTGTTCGATGTAGGGAATGCCGAACTTTCCAGACTGTCGAGCATTATGAGGAAGTCTCTCCAGATTACGTAAACATGTCTGAGAGCGATGTTACCGACGCTCATATCAAGATGAGCCGGCGGCATAAACACAAGGCATACTCACAATGCTTAGATATTTTGTCAAGACACAATGGCCGCTTGACTGATCCTGCAATGTTGGTTGATATTGGTTGCGGAACAGGCGGATTCCTAGAGTTCTTGCGAATGCAAGGTGTATCCGGGTGCGGATATGATTCTTCTCTGGGACAAGTCGCGTATTGTAGGGGAAAAGGGTTCGATGTTGAACGTGCAGTAAGTGTAGGTCAGTTTCTTGAATGTAAGCCTGAAATCCTTGAGAGTGCGAGTGTTGTCACAATGTGGGATGTCCTGGAGCATATTCGTGATCCCTACGATTACCTAACGCAGGTCAGGAAGCTCCTCAAGGAAGAAGGATTGCTTTTCGTGGCAGTTCCTAGCGGGGGGGCGCAAGCTTGGAAAAAGACCGTCCATAAATTGGCGCGACGTGGGTACTCGTTTTCGCCGTGGGAGCATGTGTTCTATTTTAATCGGGACTCGCTTCGGCAAATAATTGAAAAATCTGGATATGAATGTCTAGAGGTGGGCTCGGTTGTATGTTACGAACGAGCGTTAGGAATTGAAGAAGCGATTCGAAGGTTGGTGTTCAAGTTGTTGGAAAGATTCCCCGCAATAAGTCCTCAATTGTATGCGGTCGCCAGGGCCCGGTAAGTTCTGCATGCGCCATTAGTGACTAAGGCGAATCGCGGTCTACTGAATGCTTTATTCAAGCGAGAGCAAGAAATCGCAAGTGTCAGCTGTAATTGGGACTGCATTACATAGAGGAACGCCGGCCCTTTCTCAAATTGGAACATCTCGAGAGCCGGCCGGTATGGAAACCCTGAAGCATCCCCTCGTTTCGCGCTCATAGCAGGCCGAATACCTCGCGGAGGAGAGCTTGCTCGCGAACGCACTCATCGTAGGCGGTCATGAGGAGCGCGAGCCGGTCATCCGGCATCGC
>JAPSGB010000044.1:0-35810 GCA_035063585.1 Polyangiaceae bacterium | reverse complement strand
AGGGCCGTGGGAGGGGCGCTTGCTGGTCGTGGTCTGGGTCATGCGCGTTGGACGCGTCCCCCGCCGATGGATTCAACCCGCCTACGAAAATTCTCGCGCCAGATGCGGGGATCCCTCAGCTCATCGACAACACGATGGACCAGACCGGGCTCTCGGAGCGGTAGACGGACGGCCCCATCATCTTCCATTCGGACAAGACCGATCAGGTCATCAGCCGCAACGTCATCACCATCACGGTCGGCAGCTCGAACGGCGATAGCGGTATCGTCAACTATGCGTTCGGGAACGAGCGCGAGCACGGCGCGAACGTCATCGAGGACAACGTGATCGAGGGCGGCGGCATCAACCTCGCTCGGGTCGGTCGGCTCGAGATCTCCCGCAACCGGATGCGCGGCTACCGCTTCATCAGCGAGCAACTCTCCTGCCTCGAGCTCACGGGCAATGAGGTCGAATACGAAGGGCTCTTCCCGTATCTCTTCGAGGACACCCGCGGACGCGCCTCCGGTAACCGGCTGAATGGCGCGCCCGTGGATTTCCCGCTCTCGCCCGACGTGCCCTTCGGGAATCACTGAGCCAGCGAGCCCGGCACGCGGCGAAGCAAGGGCCCGCGCTCAGTCGCGCTCGACCACCACGGCGACCGCTTCGCCGCCGCCGATGCAGAGGGTAGCGAGCCCGCGCTTGGCCTTCTGGTCACGCATGGCAAAGAGCAGCGTAGTGAGGATGCGCGCGCCGCTCGCGCCGATCGGGTGGCCGAGTGCGACCGCACCGCCGCGCACGTTCACGCGCGCGGGGTCGATGCCGACGAGCCGGTTACACGCCATCGTGACGCACGAGAAGGCCTCGTTGATCTCCCAGAGCTCGATGTCCGCGGGCTTCAGCCCGAGCTTCGGGAGCGTCGCCTCGATGGCCTTGGCGGGCGCGGTCGTGAACCACTCGGGCGCCTGAGCCGCGCCGCCGTAGCCGACGATGCGCGCGAGCGGCTCGAGTTGGTGCGCCTTCACGGCCGCCTCGCTCGCGAGCACGAGCGCGCTCGCGCCGTCATTGATGCTCGAGGCGTTGGCGGCGGTGATGGCGCCGTCCTTCTTGAAGGCGGGGCGGAGCTTGTCGAACTTGCTCGGATCCCCGCGGCCCGGCTCCTCGTCCTCGCTCACCACGAGCGGGTCGCCCTTCTTCTGCGGCACGGCGACCTCCGCCATCTCGGCTCGGAAGAGCCCCTCCCGGGTCGCGGCGAGCGCGCGGCGGTAGCTCTCCCGCGCGAACTCGTCCTGGAGCTCTCGGGTGAGCTGATACTCGGTCGAGCAGAGCTCACCTGCGTTTCCCATGTGGAAATTGTTATATGGGTCCCAGAGCCCGTCGAAGATCATGCCGTCTACCAGCTTGTCGTCGCCCATGCGGTAGCCGGTGCGCGCCTTCTGGAGGTAATAAGGGACGTTCGACATGCTCTCCATGCCGCCGGCGACGACCAGCTCGGCGTCGCCGAGGCGGATGGTCTTGGCGCCGAACACCACCGCTTGCAGCCCCGAGCCACACACCTTGTTCAAGGTGGTGCAGGGCACGGTGTTCGGGAGCCCGGCGAAAATCGCCGCTTGCCTCGCTGGCGCTTGACCGACCCCGGCGCCGAGCACGTTCCCCATGAAGACCTCGCCGACCTGCTCGGGCGCCACACGCGCGCGCGCGAGAGCGGCCTTGATGGCGACCGCGCCGAGCTCGGGCGCGCGGAGCGACGAGAGCGCACCGAGGTACGAGCCGATCGGGGTGCGGGTGGCGCTGACGATGTAGACGGGCGGCTGCGACATGGTGCTGGCTCCTTCTCGAGGGCTCGGTCTACCGCCGTTGCGCGCGCCCGACTACCCGCCGACGTCAGCCCGCGGCGACGCGACGCGTCGAAGAATCCGGCCGACTCTGCAAATGCCCGGCCGACCGTTCCGTGATAGATGAGTCGCCATGCGACGACGCGTCCCGGGTCTCTTCGCGCTCTTGGCGCTCGGCGCAGCGGCAGCGTGCAGTAGCGCGACCGGCGGAAGCTCGGTGGGTGGCGGTGGCAACGGCGGCGGCGCAGCCGCGGGCGGCGGCAGCGGCGGCAGCGGCGGCTCCGCGGCGGGCGGCGGCCTGCTCGACGGCGGCGGCACCGGCGGAAACTTCGGCGCGACCTGCGGCGCGGATAGCTACACCGGCAAGCTCGTCCCGCTCGACATGTTCATCATGCTCGACCGGTCCGGCTCGATGCAGGACGACGGCAAGTGGGGAGCGGTCACCGGAGCCCTCGTCGACTTCGTCGGGCTCCCGGGGCTCACCGACATCGGCATCGGGCTCGGCCTCTTCCCGACCAAGCCGGCGGTGCCGCCGCCCGTGAAATGCGCGGCTGGCTGCGGAGCATACGGGCCCTGCCTGCTCGGCTCTTGCGCGGGCTCCATCGCCCCGAACGACTCCTGCATCGACACCGACTACGCGAAACCGGTCGTCGCGATGGGGTCGATCGCGACGGTAGCGAGCGACTTCATCAGCAAGATCCAGGGCACCAGCCCGGGCGGCGACAGCACGCCGAGCACCGCCGCGCTCCGCGGCGCGATGATCTACGCGACGCCCTGGGCCGCCGCGCATCCCGACCACGTCACGGTGGTGGTGCTCGCCACCGACGGCGAGCCGAACAACTGCAACCCGAACGACACCGCCCACGTCGCGCTCGCCGCCGACGTCGCGTTCAAGGGCTCACCGAGCGTGCGGACCTTCGTCATCGGTGTCGGCAGCCAGCTCACCTCGCTGAACCAGGTCGCCGTGAGCGGCGGCACCAACAAGGCGCTCATCGTCGACGGTAGCGCCGGCACCGGGCAGCAGTTCCTCGACGCGCTCAACGAAATCCGCGGCGCGGCGCGCTGCAACTACTCGATCCCGAACACGGGAGGCGACAAGCCCGATTTCAGCCGCGTGAACGTGGCCTTCACGCCGGCAGGCGGCGCGGAGGACGTCTTCCCCTTCGTCCACGACGCCACCGCGTGCCTCGGCGGCCCCGGTTGGTACTATGACGACCCGGCCTCCCCCTCGCAGATCATCCTCTGCCCCTCGAGCTGCGATGTGGTCACCCACCAGGAGGGCAAGGTCGACGTGCTCATCGGCTGCGAGCAGGTGATCCGCTAGCTTTCCTCGGGTTTGCCGGTCCGGCGCGGCCGGCGGCGCGGCGCGAGCGCGACACTGCCGCCGGGCGGCCTTAGAATGGCGCCGTGCTTCGAGCTCGATCGATCGGCCCCGGCGTCGAGGGCTTCGCGGCGCGGACCCCGACGCTCCCGCCCGCGACCGAGACGCAGAGCTACGCGCTCGGCAGCCGCGAGGTGCTGCTCGTCGAGCCCGCGACGCCCTACCCGGACGAGCAGCGCGCGTGGCTCGAGTGGGCGCGCGCGCTCGCCGCGCAGGGGCGCCGCGCGACCGCGCTCTTTCTCACGCACCACCACCCGGATCACGTGGGCGGCGCCGAGGTCTTCGCGCGCGAGCTCGGCCTCCCGCTCTGGATGCACGCCGAGACGGCCGCGCGCCTGCCCGAGCTCGAGACCGCACGACGGCTCACTGACGGTGATGTCATCGTGCTCGACGGCCCCACGCCCCAGCGGTGGCGGGTGCTGCACACGCCAGGGCACGCGCCCGGGCACCTGTGTCTCTGGGAGGAGGCGAGCGGCGAGCTCGTGGTCGGCGACATGGTCGCGAGCGAGGGCACCATCCTCATCGCGCCGGGAGAGGGCGACATGGCGGAGTACCTCCGGCAGCTCGCGCGCCTCGAGGCGCTCGGGGCGCGGCGCGCGCTGCCTGCGCACGGGGCGCCGATCCTCGAGCCGTCGCGGCTCTTCGCCGCCTACGCTCGGCATCGGCTCGAGCGCGAGGCGAAGGTGCTCGGCGCGCTCCGCGCCGCAGGCCCGGCCGGCGCGACGCCGGCCGAGCTCGTCCCACGCGCGTACGACGACGCGCCGGCGGCCGTCTGGCCGCTCGCGGAGGTGAGCCTGCGCGCTCACCTCGCCAAGCTCGTGGAGGACGGCGTGGCGCGCGCGGTCGAGCAGAGGTACAGCGCGGCATGACCCCGCGCGTCCCGGAGCGTGAGGCGCGCGAGCGCGCCTTCGTCGCGGTAAGCTACCTGCTCGGCCGGCGCGGCGCGGAGCTCACCGAGCCCTTCGCGAGCCCCTCGCTCACCGCGCGCGCGCTCGCGCAGGCGCTCGAGCGCGGCGAGCGCGAGGCGCGCGTGGTCGCGCTCGCGCCGGAGCTCGCGCGCCTGGTCTCGGCGCTCGAGGCGCGGAGGCTCACGTGAGCGTCACGCGCGGCCGCGTGCTCCGCGCGAGCGAGCTCGGCAGAGTGACGCCGGTGTCAGCGCGCGCAGCGGCGCCGCGGAAGGCGCGCGCGCGCGTGGAGCCCGCCGAGTGGGTGGACGCGGCGCTGCGCGCACGCGCGCTCGTCGAGCGCGCGGAGGCCCGCGCCCGTGAGCTCATGGCGGACGCCGAGCGCGAGGTCGCCTCGGTGCGCCTCGGCGCAGAAGCGGAGGGCCGCGCGGACGCCGCGGCCGCGCTCGCGGCGCGCGCGGTCGCGCTCGAGGTCCACGAGGCCCGCGCCGACGCGCGTGCGCTCGACCGACTGGTGGAGCTCGCGCGCCTGCTGGCCGAGCGCGTGCTCGGCGCCGAGCTCCGGCAGAGCCCGGAGCAGCTCGCCGCGCTCGCGCGCACGATCCTCGCCGAGGCGCGCGGCGCGCGGCGCGCGACGTTCGTGGCGCATCCGGAAGACGCGGCCGTCCTCGGGCGCGTCATCGACAGCCTCGGGCTCGACCGAGCGGCGCTCCGCATCGCGGAGGATCCCGCGCGCGAGCGCGGCAGCCTGCGCGTCGAGACGGACATCGGCGCGCTCGACGGCGCGCTCGCGCCGCAGCTCGAGCGCCTGGCGCGCCGGCTCCGCGAGTCGCTCGGATGACGAGGAGCCTCGCATGAGCGACGCGCCCAAGCTCGGCTTTCCGCCGCCGCCTGCCCCGATGCACGCGGTGAGGCCGTCCGCGCCGCCGGCCGCGACGGACCGGCACACCCCAACCGACGCGCCCGCGAGCGCAGAAGCGGTCGAAGGGCGCCCGCGCGGGCCGGCGCTCGGCATCGTGCTGTTCGGGCTCACGGTGCTGAGCGTCGCGTTCACCGGGTACTTCGTGTGGGGCGCGCCGTGGCAGTTCGCGGTGCCGCTGCTCGCGATCCTGGTCGCGCACGAGTCCGGGCACTACGTCGCCGCGCGCCTGCACCGCGTGCCTGCGTCGCTCCCGTATTTCATTCCGCTGCCATTCCTCAGTCCGTTCGGCACCATGGGCGCGGTGATCCTGATGCCGGAGCGGATTCGCTCGCGGACCGCGCTCTTCGACATCGGCGCGGCGGGACCGCTCGCAGGGATGGCGCTCGCGATCCCGCTCATGCTCTACGGGCTCTCGCTCTCGACGCTCGGCCCGATGAGCGCCGAGCCGCACATCCAGGAAGGACAGAGCTTGCTCTACCTGGGGCTCAAGGCGCTCGTGTTCGGGCGGATCGGGCCGCACGAAGACGTCTTCCTGCACCCGACCGCGCTCGCCGCCTGGACCGGGTTCCTCGTCACCTTCCTCAACATGCTTCCCTTCGGACAGCTCGACGGCGGGCACGTCGCGTACGCGCTCTTTGGCGAGCGGCAGAATCGCTTCGCGAAGCTCGTGGTGTGGGTGCCGGCGGTGATGGTGCTCGTGAACCTCGTGAAGTTCGGCGCGCCGCTCTGGCCCGCGATCCGCGCCCACGGGCTCGGTGGGCTACCGGACGGAGCGACCGGGCCCCTCGTGTCGGCCGTGATGACCTGGGTCGTGCTGTTCGTGCTGCTGCTCTTGATGGCGCGCTTTTCCGGCGCCGCCCACCCGCACGTCGATGACCACGCGCTCTCGCGAGGTCGAAAGGTTCTCGCCGGGCTGACCCTGGCGCTGGTCGTGCTGCTTTTCATGCCGTCGCCGTGGGTGACGTACTGAGCCGCCCACGTCCTTCGACGGAGCCATCGCCCAACCACCGCGCTACGTCCCCGTGAGCCTCACGACGGCGGAGTCGATGGAGTGCCTGTTCAACCCGACGTAGCTTCGAGCGCGCGGCGCCGGTGGACGGCGCGACGCTCGAGGATTTCCAGACGCTCAGCCTCGAGGGGCAGGCCACGAGCGCCCTCATGAACCGCGAGGCGAGGACCCGCTCGCGGGTAAACGAGTCACGTGCGGAGGTCGTGCGGGAGATCGCCGCCGAGCGCGGCCCGATGACGAGGACCACGGCCACCTCGTCGGCGACGAGGTGACTGTGGTCCTCGAGCTTGGTGTCGTTCGCCATGCGGTCGGCGATACGAACGCGACCGCCCGGGCTCGACTCAGCGTTTCGCGAGAGGCCCATCCAGCACCGCGAGCGCGTAGGACCCGCCGAGCCGCAACGGCCCACGCGCCGCCGCTCACTCCGCGGCGTCCGTCACCTCGAGCGCCTGATCGACGACCACCTGGCCCCTCTCGACCTGCCCGCGCAGCGTAAAGACCGAGACCTGGCCGTCGCCGTCGAGGTCACCCCGAGCGGTCACGACGAACGTCGTGGGGGTACTCTCGTAGTGGTATTGATAATACTGCGGATGCCCGAGAAAGAAGCCGAGGCAGCCGAACCCAGGGTCGCTCGTCCACTCGGCCGCGGACGACAGGTACTTCTTTCCGGACACCGCGTCGGCGTTCGCCGGGATCGGGGATGCGGCGGAGGGGCATAGAGCTCCGTTCGCCGCGAACGCGACCTTCGCCGCGTTGGCCAGCGTGGCGACGGTGGCGCGCGCTTCGGCCTGTTTGGCTCGGGAGATGTAAGATCGGAAGCTCGGGATCGCCACCGCAGCGAGGACACCGACACCAACGATGCCGACACCCACGACGATGAGAAGGATCATCATCAGATTGGATTTCGTCGGCCCCGGTTGCGTCGGATCGGGTGGCCGCGCGCCGAAGCCTTCGGACGGTGTCACTGGGTGCTGGGACATGCGATAGGAGCTTGTATCAGGTAACCGGCGTCGCCGCGCCCTCTGTGCCAACGTCACGTGAGACAGCTTCCGCTGGTTTTCTCGTATCCGCTGCACGGACCCCGTCTGGCCCGCGCCCACGTAGCCGCCGCATGATGCGGGCGTGGACGCGGCCAACCAATCAGTCCGGAGCCGGCTTCTCTTGCGGCGGCGGCGGCGGCACGGTGAGCGGCCCGACCTCGCGCGCGAGCTCGGTCGGGACGAGCCGGGCCCGGGTCTCGGCGCAGTAACGCGGGGCGAGCTCGAGGTAGCGGTCTCGCTGCCAGTGCGCGAGCACGCCGAACAAGTCGCGCAAGTAGCTCTCGGGATCGAGGCGGTGGAGTCGTGCGGACGCGAGCGGCGAGAACAGATGACCGGCGCTCTCGGCGCGGTCGTCGCTGCCGGCGAAGAGCCATGCGTTTCTGCCTACGGCAATCTTCCTGAGCCCGCGTTCGGAGCGGTTGTTGTCGAGGACGAGACGCCCGCCCTCGACAACGCGCATCAGCGCATCCTTGTGGCGGGCGGCGTAGCCGAGCGCGGACCGGAGCAGCCCGCGCTGCTCGCACACCTGCTTGCCGGTGCCGCGGTCCCGACGGCGGACCGCCACGACGCCGATTCCCTCGCCGCCCGCCGCGAGCAAGCGCGGTCGCTGATCGACGAGTCCGCGACCTTGCACATGCGCGACGACGCGCTGCCCGGGCTTCTGTCGACGGGGCTGCACGAGACGACGCACAACCTGGACCCCAGCCACGAGTACACCTTCCAGGGCAAGACCGACAGCCAGGCCTTCGGCGGTGGGCTCTCGTCCATGATGGAAGAGTCGGAGGCGCAGAGCGGCGTGCTCTACTACCTGGAGCTGCTGGTGAAGAAGGGTCTGATCACCGAAGAGCTGCGGCGCCAGTCGTGCGTGGACGGCGTGGTCTGGGCGTTCGGGTACATCGCTCCGGGGATGACCAACGAGGACGGCACGCGCAAGCCCCATAGCCAGCTCGCGGCGATCCAGCCGGGCGTGCTCATGGGCGAGGGCGCGGTGGTCTGGGGCCCGAGCGCCCCGGCAGCCAACGGCAGGGACGTGGGCGCCTTCAAGCTGGACTTCGAGAAGTTCCCGACCGCCTTCGAGAAGCTGATGCGCGACGTGGCCCGGGTGAAGGCGAGGAACGGCAAGAAGGGCGCCAAGGGCCTGACCAAGAAGTGCGTCGAGGGCGACGAGATCCCCCCAGGGCAAGCTCGCCGAGCGGGTGCTGCGCGTCCCCAAGAACCGCTTCGTCTATTCGGTGGATCTCTGACAGACTGATGCCGATGCCACGCGGTCGAATCCTGGTCGTCGACGACAGCGCCCCGGCGCGCGCCGCCGTGGCCGAGACCCTGCGACAGGCGGGTGATCTGGCAGAGGTGCTCGAGGCCGAGGACGGCCTGGTGGCGCTGCGCCTGATGGCCGAGGAGAGGCCCGACCTGGTGGTATGCGACCTGGTGATGCCGGGCTGCGACGGGATCCAACTGCTGCGCCTGCGAGCCGCCAAGCCCGAGCTCGCGAGCATTCCCGTGCTGATCTTGACGGCCGACACCGAGCTCGATCGTAAGGTCGAGCTGTTCGATCGCGGCGTGTCGGACTACGTGTGCAAGCCCGTCGACCCGCGCGAGCTGGTGGCGAGGGTGCGGGTCCACCTGCGGCTCAAGCTGATGGCCGAAGATCTGGCCGCGGCCAACGAGAAGCTGTACCGCCTGTCGTGTACGGACCCGCTCACCGAGCTGTTCAATCGCCGGCACTTCAACAACGCGCTCGACGTCGAGGTCGCGCGCCTGCAGCGCTATGGCATTCCACTGGCGCTGGTCTTGGCCGACATCGATCACTTCAAGCGGGTGAACGACGAGCACGGTCACCCGGTGGGGGACGAGGTGCTGCGCCGCGTCGCCGTCGCGCTCGGGCGGTCGGTGCGCAAGGCGGACGTGGTCGCGCGCTATGGCGGTGAAGAGATCGCCATCGTGCTGACCAATACCGGCACCGCCGGGGCCTTCGTGCTGGCCGAGCGGCTGCGCGCCGCCGTGGAGACGACGCCGGTACAGGCGGGCGAGCACACGGTGCGTTGCACGGCCAGTTTCGGCGTCGCGGCCGCCGACACCAGCGCCGACGTGACCGACGCTGCGACGCTGGTCAGCCGGGCAGACTGCGCGCTTTACGCGGCCAAACGCGCCGGCCGCAACCGTGTGGTGATGTGGGGGCCAGAGCTCGAGCCCTTGGCCCCCGACGGGCGCTGAACCGATCGGTCCGAAGTCGGCTGCTCTTGCGGCGGCGGCGGCACGGTGAGCGGCCCGAGCTCGCGCGCGAGCTCGGTCGGGACGAGGCGGGAGCGAGTCTCGGCCCAGTAGCGCGGGGCGAGCTCGAGGTAGCGGTCGCGCGGCCAGTGCGCGAGCACGCGGAACAAACCGCGCAAGTAGCTCTCGGGATCGAGGCGGTGGAGTCGTGCGGACGCGAGCAGCGAGAACAGATGGCCGGCGCTCTCGGCGTAGTCGTCGCTGCCGACGAAGAGCCATGTGTTTCAGCCTACGGCAATCTTCCTGAGCCCGCGTTCGGAGCGGCCATTTGTCGTCTCTCGTCTCCATCTGCGCCTCGCCCTGCGCACCGATCGCACGATACTTCGCGCGGGCGACCACGACCCGGCAAGATCCGCCACGCTTCCATCCGACCTTGAAGCTCTCCTCGAAGCCGACGCGCTCGGCCTTTCCCTCCCTGACGAGTTGCTCGAACCGCTCGTCAGGGATCTCGAGCCGCTCCTCGTCCATCGCCGCGTTGCGCAGGTTGCGTCGGCCAGTGGACTTGCCGCGACGGCGCCCGGACCCGGGCTTGCCCTCCCCGTCGTCATCCTGGCGGTCCGGCGCGGTATCCCCGGCGGCGGCACCTTCGCCTGGCTCGAGCCCGACGAACGCCTCGACGCCGTGCGGGAGCAGCGGGCACCCGTCCGCCGCGACTCGACCAGGTCGATGATCGACGCGAGCGTCGCGCGATCGAATCCTGCGCCGACCATGACGCGGACGCCGTCGCTCTCGACGACGACCGTCCGGCCGCTCGCGGGAACCCTGCAAGGGGCTCGCTATCCCGAACGGTTACTTCTCTGCAGCGCGCGACGCTGAAGCTCCTGACGCGCTTCATCTCGCGGGCGGCCCGCGGCGTTTCCCGGGCCAGTTCTGACCAGCGTCGAAACCGTGCGCGGTGGACTTGGACAGTTCGAATGCCCTAGGCGCGCGCTGACGGCGTCGCTGCGCGCGTCTCGCCATGCGTCGAGCTCGCGAAGCAAGCGATTGAGCATCGTGTGGATTCCCATCACTTGTGACTCGAGCTCATCGAGCATCGCGGCGTAGGCCCTGAGGTCGTCTGCCGACATTTCACTTTGCCCGAAAAACAGCGCCTCGCGCTGGTGATATTCGGGCGAACCCTCGGCGCCGAACTCGCCGAGCTCTCGCACCCTACGCAGTAGGATCTCTCTCAGTGATTCCCCGTCGGGAGGCGTCGCGTTGAGAAACAACCACACGGCGCGTGGAGCATAGTTAGACGTAGCCCTGCCGAACCACAGGTCGGCCATGAGCGAGCGGCCGTGGTTCACCGCGAGCCTTGGCCCCGGAAAAAACAACGCCGCGCCGAGGATCGCGCCTGTGGTGCCTCCGGCGATCCCCGTGATCGTCGCTGCGGTGTCTTCTCCGGCGAGCTCCAGGGCGCCAGCACCGAGGCCCGAGACAGCGCCCGTAACGAGCGCCGCGACGGTGAGCGCGACGTCTCGGGTTGCAGTCTCGTGTTCGAAGACACTGGCCTGGTCTTCCCAGCGCCCTTGGTAACACTCCAGCACGGCCGCGAGGGCGCTCACGTCGAGCCCGATGATCGAGACTCTGCGATCGATGAGATGGTCGAGCTCGATCGCCTCGAATCGACGAGAAACGCTCATGGTCTGCGGGTTTTCGAAGCGCTCGGCGCGCTCGAGAATCGGTGTGGCGAGGCCGAGACCCACGGCGGCCCAACTGGCCTTCTGAGACAGCCCCAACGCATGAAGTCTCGCTACCTCTCGCGGGTCGATCTGAGTGGGTGTGGCGACGCTCGATTGGGTCGTCCAGTCAGGGCTGGCGCACCAGAGCGAGCGGGCGTGTAAAGGCATGTCGCTCGATGCTCGTTGCACACTCGCGCAGCCGAGCGAGAGGGTCAGCGCCGCGAGACCCATGCACCCTGTTTTCGACAAGCTACCCAAGCTGAACCTCCACTCCCCCCGAAGCGGACAGGTCGACTATGCCGCCATCGCCGCGAGATCGCACTTCAATTCGAACGCGACGGGGCACTCGTAGTCGATGAACGAGCGCCTCCGCTCGGTGCTCTGGTAGGCGTCGATGTAGCTGTGAATGATGCGTTCCGCGGCGTCGTGGTCCGCGGGCACGGCCTTCTGAAGGAGCCCTGGCGGAAGACGTCGCGCGGTGCGGGGATCCCGGGGCGCGTCGAGCGCGAGGAAGCGGTCGTTGTCGATGCTCGTCGCCCAACCGACGACGCGCCGTGAGATGACGCTGGTAGAACTCCGGGAACGTCAGAGCGATTGTTCGGCGCGACTCGGCGAACGCGCTCGCCAAGATGCTGCACGAACCGATTGCGATGGCGGACGACCGCCGACGACTCGAGCGTGGCCTCGCCCGGAGTGAGGCACGGCTGGAGGCCGTTTCCACCGGGCGAAACGGGCGATGGTCAACGTGTCGAGGGCATCGGTCTTGACGCGCCGAAGATCCTCGCCGGCGAACCGACGGGTGCGAAACCGGGGACGAAGCCCCGAGGAGCGCACGGCGACCGTCCCCCGAAACCGAGAATTGCGAGACCCTGGCCTGGGCCCTTGCCGCTGGCGCTGCTGATACGAGCGCACAGGGTTGGTGCTTGTGGCCCGCGCGCGGCGGGAGGAGACTGGCCTCGCGCTCGGGCGCGTCGGTGCAGAGGGCCACCACGCGAGCGAGCGCGGAGGAAGCATGAAATCGCTCATCATCGGGAGCTTGTGCGTCGCGGGGCTCATGGTCGGCTGCTCGAGCGAGCCGAAGGGAGACGCCGCGCGCTCCGGGCGCGCGGCGGAGGCCATCACCCGCGGCGCGCTCGACACCACGCACCAGTCGGTGATGTTCCTCTATGACTCGGGAAAGTCGGCCGCGTGCACGGGTACCGTGGTCGCGGTCAAGGGCACGAGCGGCTTCTTCCTCACCGCCGCGCACTGCGTGAGCGGCGCGACCGCCTCGAAGCTCGTGATCCTTCAAGGCAATGACAGCGCGAAGGCGAGCATCCAGTACCCAGTCACCGATTTCCTGGTCCACAAGGACTACACTGGCGGAGACGGGCCCGTGTACGACTTCGCGATGGTGAAGTTCACCGGCGCGGGCGGCACCACGCCGACCACCCCGTTCCTCACCAAGGCGCTCGATGACCTCGCCGCGGGTGCAAACGTCACCATCGTCGGCTACGGCAAGACCAGCGCGAGCGACTCCGGGAACTCCGCGCGCCGCTTCGTGACCAACAAGCTCGCGAACAATGCCGGTGGCTACGCAGTGAGCGCGCTTCAGCTGAGCTATAGGCAAGATGGCGCGCTCGGCGGCGCCTGCTCGGGCGACAGCGGCGGGCCCGTGCTCTACACGCTCGGTGGAGTGGAGTACGTCGCGGGCGTCACCTCGTACGGGGACGAGAATTGCGCCGTATTCGGCGTGAGCGGCCGCGTGTCGGCGGTGGCGGACTGGGTAGAGGGGTATATCGACGGCACGCCCATCAACCCGCCCCAGACCTGTGACGAGTGCCGGCAGGCCTCCACGAGCGGCGTCGGCTCCTGCTCGGGCACCGTGGCGGACTGCGTGAATGACGCCGACTGTAACGCCCTACTCACCTGCCTCGGCAGCTGCGCGGACGGGGACTCGGCCTGCACGGGCAACTGCGCTTCTTCGCACCAGGGAGGCGCGGCCGTATACCGAAAGATCTTCGACTGCGTCTGCGACACGGGCTGCAAGGACGCCTGCGCGAGCGACGCCTCCTGCCAGACGCCCGCCTGCGGGTTCAGCTTCAGCAACCAGACCTGTAGCACCTGCGTCGACGGCGCGTGCTGCGCCGAGGAGCAGGCCTGCGCGGACGACAGCGCCTGCGCGGCCTGCGCCTCGAGCGCGAACCCCGACGCGAGCTGCAACTCGAATCGCAAGCTCATCGAGTTCAGCCTCTGCTACCGGAAGAGCTGCGCGACCGAGTGCGGGATCACCCAGAGCAAGTGCGGCTTCTCGGCGAGCGGCGCGGGCTGCCAGACCTGCTTCGAGACGAAGTGCTGCGCCGAGAGCCAGGCGTGCGCGAACGACGTCGACTGTTACCTCTGCGAGGTGAGCTCGCCGCGGCCGGCCACCTGCGCCAGCAACGCGCTCGCCAGCGCCTTCGACGCCTGCATCGCGAGCGAGTGCGCGGCCGAGTGCGGCGGCGGCTCCACCGGTACCGGCGGCGCGGGGAGCGGCGGGGCATCCGGCGCGGGCGGCGGCGCGGCGACTCCCGGCAGCGGCGGCTCCTGGTCGCCGCCGGACGGTGGCGCAGCCGCCGGCTCGACCGACGCCGGCTCGTCGGGGAGCTGCTCGCTCGTCGCGCCCGGGCGCGCAGGCGGCGCGGCCTGGGTGCTCCTCGGCCTGGCCGCCCTCGGCGGGCTCCGCCGGCGCCGCGTCGCCCGAGCCGCCTGATCACATATCAACGATTTTGTTATTTTGTTGTCGGGGCGGCGCGAGCCCGCACGGCCCCCGCGGGCAGCGCGTCACTCGCCAGCGGCGAAGCGCTCTCGCAGCGCCTCGCAGACCTCGGGTGGCGCGTAATGGCTGACGTCGCCGCCGTGGCTCGCGATCTCGCGCACCAGCGAGGCGGAGATGAATCCGTAGGTGGCACGGGTGGGCAGGAACACGGTGTCGACCTCGGGGCAGAGATCGGCGTTGGCGTGGGCGAGTTGGAGCTCGTACTCGAAATCGGTGCCGACCCGCAGGCCGCGCACGATGACGCGCGCGCCGACGTCCCGGCTGAAGTTCACGAGCAGCCCGTCGAACGAGCTCACCGTGACGTTCGGGAAGGGCGCGCAGAGCTTCTCGAGCAGCGCGAGCCGCTGCGCGGCGCTGAAGAGAGGCTGGCGCGTGGGGTGGACACCCACCGCGACGATGACGTGGTCGAAGAGCTTCGCCGCGCGCTCGACCAAATCGAGGTGGCCGTAGGTCGGCGGATCGAAGCTGCCTGCGTAGACTGCCGGTCGGCTGGCGCGGTCCATGTGGCGCAGAGCCTAGCTCAGCCGGCAGCCGGCGTGCCGACCGCGCGCGTGCTCAGCGCGGCTGATTTCCGCCGGGCGCCGGCGCGGGCTTCGCGGGCGCCGGCGCGGGCTTCGCGGGCGCCGGCGCGGGCTTCGCGGGCGCCGGTGCGGGCTTCGCGGGTACAGGCGCAGGCTTCGCGGGCGCCGGCGCGCCGGGCGGCGCGGCTCCACCCGGCAGCTCGGCGCCCGGGGGCACGGCGACGCCGCCCGGCCGGTCGAGTTGGAGCCGCTCGCCGTCGGGCGGCGGTGGGGCGACGCTCGGCTCGGCGGGCCCTGGCACGGTGGGTATCGCGCCGGGCAGATCTTCGAGCCAGAGCGTCCGGCCCTCGTCGGCCAGCGTGACGCGGAAGGCCGCGAGGAGCCCGGCGCCGATGACCCCGTCGAGGGACACGCCGAGGCCGGCCTCGAGCTCCTTCACCGGCGCGCCGTAGACCGCGGGGACCTCCGGGATCTCGAACGCGCCCAGGCGAAAGAGCGGGAGCGTGCCGTGCTTGAGCCCGCCGCCGTGGGGAACCGGCCGGAGCGAGGAGAGGCTCACCCCAGCCTTCTTCCAGCCCGTCTCATCGAGCGCGAGCGGAAAGCTCATCGAGGTGTCCACCATCAGCGTCGCCGTGGGAGCGTTCGCGTCACTGCCGAGCCCTCCGCGCATCACCATCCCACCGCCACGCACGTAGGCGACATGGATGGTGGTGGCGTGCGGCGGCGGCGGCGGTTCGAAGGAGCGCACCACGAACTGACTGCCGGCGTAGTCGAAGGTAGCGTGCAGGTGACGAAGCAGATTCACGCCGAGGAGGAGCTTGATGGGGGCGCCATACTGCCGCGAGAGCCCCGAGAGATCCTTCGGAAACGCGGGCACGTCCTTCACTTCGATGCGCCCCCCGAAGCGGAGCGAGACCCACGAGGGCTCGGTGTTGCCGCCGCTCGAGTCGATGAAGGCCTCGGCGGTGCCGGTCGCGAGCATGCCGAGCGCGGGCTCGCCGTTCACCTCGACCGGGACGATCAGCCCGCCGCCGCCGACCTGCGGCATCTCCTCCACGGCGAGCATCCCGCCGCTCATCTTGAACGGGGTGCGCCCAGCGCCGCGACGCGCGAGCTTCGAGACCTCCTGCGCCCAGACATCCTTCACGTCCGGATCGGTGAGCAGCGCCTCGAGCGCGTCGGCGGCTTGCTCGAGCTTGCCGGAGTACCAGAGCGCGCGACCGCGCAGCGCGCTCGCCTCCGACGACTGGAGCCCATCGAGGAGTTGCACGGCGCGCGCGTAGTCGAGCGACGCGAGCGCGATGCGCGCCGCGAGCAGCCGGATCTCGTCGCGGTTCGGATCTATGCGGAGCGCGTTGTCGACGGCTTGCTCCGCATCCTCGAGATCGACCTCGGCGTAGCTCACCGCGGCGCGGTCGAACCATTTCTTGGCGAGCGGCGGCCAGCTCGCCTCGGGCGAGGCTGCGGGCGAGCAAGCCGCTACGGCGAGCGCTGCCGCGCCGATGGCGAAAATGAGCCGCGTGCGCGGCGGTAGCTGCGATTTCAAGACGGACCCGTCTAACCGATCGTCACCGCGCGGTCGAGTGCCCTCCGCGTCGCACCACCGGAGCACCGGTCGGGGGGCCGCCCGAAGCGGCCGGTCGTGCTACCCTGCCGCACCGTGGCGGAGAACGCGGACGCCCCATCACGACGCGCGAGCGACGTCCTCTCGCTGCCGGTCCTCCTCTTGAACCGCTTCTTCGCGCCGGTCAGCCTGACCACCGCCCGGCGCGCGCTCATCCTGCTCTACGGCGGCGCCGCCGCCGCGGTGGATGAGGCGGGCGACACCCATGACTTCGGGGAGTGGCGCGCGCTCCCGATCCGCGCCGTCGATGACGGCCTGCCGGTGGTGGGCGGCACGCTGCGGGTCCCCCGCGTGCTGCACCTGCTCCGCTACGAGCGGGCGCCGCGGATCAAGGTGCGGCTCACGCGCAAGAACCTCATGCTCCGCGACGAGCACCAGTGCCAGTACTGCGGCAAGCGACCAGCCCTCCGCGAGCTCAACATCGATCACGTGCTGCCGCGCTCGCGCGGCGGCGCGGATAGCTGGGAAAACCTGGTCATCTCGTGCCGGGTCTGCAATTTGAAGAAGGGCCGCCGCACCCCCGAGGAGGCGGGGATGCGGCTCCTCCGCCCGCCCGTCCAACCTCGCTGGACGACGTCGGCCCAGATCCTGCTCGCGACGCGGGAGCCGTTCTCGGAATGGCGGCCCTTCCTCAAGGCGAGCTGAGAGCGGTGGTTCCCTCCGCGGACGAGCGGGCCTACTCTTGGGAGCCATGAGAGTCTGCACGCTCACGAACCTCGCCACCGCGCTCGCGCTCGCCGTCGCCATCGCCGTCCCCGCCTGCGGCGCAGGCTCGTCGCAGGCGCCCGCCGAGTCGCCCCCCGGGAGCTCGCCCCCGGCCGTCGACGCGCCGTCCCCCGGAACCACCGGTGACGCGCCCGCGCCGTCGGCCGAGCTTGCGAGCGACGCCCCGAGCGGCGAGACCGCGGCGCCGGTCGCGAGCTCAGCCACGCCGGCCGGCTCAGCCGCGCCCGCGGGCGACGCCAAGCGCACCGAGCTCGTGGCGGCGATCATCAAGGAGCACCGCGACGCGTTCCGCGCCTGCTACGACGAGGGCCGCAAGGCGATCCCGTCGCTCGAGGGGAACCTGGTGCTCGAGTTCCAGCTCGACGGGACGGGCGCCTTGAAGAGCGCCAAGCTGAACGAGCAGCGGAGCGACATCACCGCCCCGAAGGTGGTGGAGTGCGCGCTCGGGGTGCTGAAAGGCCTGAAGTTCCCGCCGCACCCGCGCGGGATGGACAGCACCATCAACTACCCGTTCAACTTCCGCCCGCGCTGAGCCACCGCGGTCCGTGGCGACGCGAAGCGTCGCGAGCGGCCGCGCCGCCGGCCGCGCCGGACCGGCGATACCCTCGAACGCTTCCTCCGCTGGTGCTGGCGGTGCGGTGCGGATTGCGGTGCGGTGCGGGGGGGGCGATACCCTCGAACGCTTCCTCCGCTGGTGCTGGGCTGGGCGGCGCGGCCGGCGGCGGGGCGCGCTCCCTCTTCGCGTCCTTCGCGGCGAAGATGCTAGGGTGCCGGCGCGCGCCGACTTGGCACGCGCGCTGCAAAGTGGCCCCTCAACCATGCGTCGCCCGCTCCTCGAACCGCTGCTGATGTGGCTGGCCGAGCGCCAGCTCCGAAGACCGTGGGTGGTCGTCCTCTTGGTGCTGCTCTCGCTGATTCCAGCGGGATTTGCCACCTCGCGGCTCGAGCTCAAGACCGGCTTCAGCGAGCTCCTGCCCGACTCGAAGCCGAGTGTGGTCGAAATGCGACGCGTGAACCGGCGGCTCGCCGGGACCTCCACGCTCACCGTGGTGGCGCAGGGCAAGGACGCCGAGTCGCTGAAGCGCTTCGTCGACGAGGTGGCGCCGAGGCTCCGCGAGCTCCCCCCGGACCTGGTCGCCGGCGTCGACGACGGCACCCGCGCGACCCGCGCCTTCTTCGAGAAATACAAGTACCTCTACGCGGATCTCGCCGACATCGAGCAGCTGCACGACGACGTCATCGCCCGCTACGACTACGAGGTCGGCAAGAAGACCGGCTTCGACCTCGAGCTCGACGAGGACGACGACGCCGCGCCCGCGCCGATCACCGCCGAGTCGCTCGAGAAGCGCTTCGCGAAGAAGGTCGCGGAGGCGAAGCGGGCCACCCCTGGTGTGGACGGCTACTACATCGGCGAGGGCGGCCACTTGGCGGCCATCCTGGTCCGCACCCCGCTCGGGAGCGGCGACCCGAAGGCGTTCGAGCTGAAGGAGAAGATCCGCGAGATCGTGGCCAAGGTCGCGCCGGAGCGGTGGGACCCTTCGCTCGAGGTCGAGTTCACCGGAAATCTGGTGACGAGCGCCGAGGAGCACGCGGCGGTCACCGGCGATCTCGCGCACGTCGGCATGTGGGGCGTGGGGCTGATCCTCGGGATCGTGTTCCTGTATTTCTTGCGCTTCCGAACCCTGATTACGATGTCGCTCACCATCTTGACCGGGTGCCTCTGGTCGTTCGGTGTGGCGAAGCTGACCGTCGGCTACCTCAACATGGCGACCGGGTTCCTGGTCAGCATCATCGCCGGCAACGGGATCAACTTCAGCATCATCTTCATGGCGCGTTACATCGAGGCGCGCCGGGACGAGAAGCTCGACGTCGCGGAGTCGATCCGCACCTCGCACCGCGACACCCACACCGCGACGCTCGCGGCGGCGGGCGCGGCGATGATCGCCTACGGCTCGCTCGCCGCCACGGATTTTCGCGGCTTCAAGCACTTCGGTATCATCGGCGGCGCGGGCATGCTCCTCTGCTGGCTCGCCACCTACTCGCTCTTGCCCGCCATCCTGGTCATCACCGAGCGAATGAGCCCGATGTACGGCGAGACGCTGAGCTGGCGCGCGCGACTTCGAGGGATCTACGGCTACCCGTTCGCGCTCCTGGCGCGCAAGTTCCCTCGCGTGATCGCCGTCGTGGGGCTCGCGCTCGGCGCGGCTTCGGTGGTCCTCGCGGTGCGCTACTTCGCGCACGATCCGATGGAGTACGATCTAGCCAACGTGCGCAACGAGCGCCTCTCGCCGACCGCGGCGGGCACGCTCTCGGTGCGGGTCGACAAGTTCGTCGGGCGGCTCGGCCAGGACGGGCGCGCCATCCTGGTGGACGACCTCGCGGACGTGAAGCCGCTCGTCACCGAGCTCGAGCGGCGGCGCGACGCGGCCCCGAAGCAGGAGAAGCCGTTCAGCCGCGTGGTCAGCATCTACGACCTGCTCCCGCAAGATCAGGCAAGGAAGATCGAGCTCCTCACCGAGCTGAAGGCTCGCATCACCCGCGCCCACGAGCGCGGCTTCATCTCCGACGCGGACTGGAAGAAGCTCGCCCCCGAGATCCCGGAGCGACTCACCGCGCTCGGGATCGCCGACCTGCCCGAGCAGGTCGCGCGAGCCTTCGAGGAGAAGGACGGCACGCGCGGGCGCATCGTGTACATCGTCCCCACCGAAGGGCGGAGCGTCTACGACGCGCACTATCTGCTCGCCTGGGCGGACAGCTTCCGCGAGGTGAAGCTGCCGAACGGACACCTCATCCGCGGCTCCGGCGACCCGGTGATTTTCGCCGACATGCTGATCAACGTGTCGGAGGACGCCCCCAAGGCGGTCGGCTTCAGTCTCGTCGGCACGCTCCTCATCGTGCTCCTGGCGTTCCGCGGTCGCCCCTCCGGATGGGCGGCGCTCGGCACCTTGCTGCTCGGCATCGCGTGGCTGGTCGCGTTCCTCGCGCTCCGCGACATCAAGCTGAATTTCCTCAACTTCGTCGCCCTACCGATCAGCATCGGAGTGGGCGCGGACTACGCCGTGAACGTGATGAAGCGGCGAGACATCGAGGGCGACGCGCAGCTCTATCGCGTGTTCGTGGAGACGGGCGGCGCGGTGGTGCTCTGCTCGCTCACCACCGTCCTCGGCTATATCGCGCTCACCCTCAGCATCAACCGCGCCGTCCACAGCTTCGGGCTCGCCGCGGCGGTCGGCGAGCTCACCACGTTGCTCGCGGCGATGCTGGTGCTGCCGGCGCTCCTCTTCTGGCGCGCACGCCGCCATCGCGTCCGCATCCTGACCTTGCCGGACGGCGTGGTCCCGGACTCATTCCGGCGAAAGAACCGCTGACGACGGGACGCGGTCCCTTGGCCGCGACCGAGAAAGCTGCGAGAGTCGCCGAGCGCGATGGTCGACACCGCTCCGGCACGAAAGGCGATGGGGTCGATCCCGGACGACGACGCCTACGTCGGGCTCCTCAGCGGGACGCGCCAGCTCGCGCGCGAGCAGCGGGCGGCGCGGGACGCCTGGTTCGCGGGCCTCGCGGTGGAGGGCAAGGAGGAGCTCCTCTTCGAGCTCGAGGTGCTGCTCAAGGCCTCCGGATGCTTCTCGAACCCGCGCAACCACCCCGGCCCTCCGCGCCGCGCGCCGGTCGTCGCTCAGGATTTCCGCGAGGCGACCATCGCCTTCCACGACGGGATGGAGCGGGTGGTCGGGCTCGCGCGACAACTGCTCGGGCCGCGCGATCGCGCGGTAGTGTTCCAGCGTTATCTCGAGACGGTGCTCCCGGAGGACACCGCGCGCTCGCGGCTCGCGGGGGAGTCCGCCGCGCAAGGCGCACCGGAGGAGAGCCTGATCGCAATCCGCCAGGCGCTCAGCAGCCACATCGAGATCGTCGAGGGGCTCCTCCGCGCGCAGCGCGTGCCGTTTCGGCTCTTCTACGCGGCGATGAGCGTCACTCAGCGCGAGGTATCGCGAAACCACTTCTTCAACCCGCTCACCGCGCTGGAGTTTCGCCCGGAGTTCGATCGAATCCGCTCCTCGCAGGTGCTCGAGCTCATCCGCAGCGTGCGCGGCGACGAGGCGCACCAGCTGGTGGTGCTCACCTTTCTCGCGCTCTTCCGCATGCTCCGCTATCTGAAGTTGCTCGGGCGGCTCGCGGTAGAGAGCGGCGGGCGGCGCCGTCGCGTCGCGGGCCGCGCCTACCTCATCCTCAGCGTGCTGCGCTCCGACGCCCGCGCGCTCAGCGACTACCTGCGCCGGCACGCCGGGCGGCTCTTGGCGAGCAGCTTCGAGCGCGATCTCTTCGGAACCCCCGCGGGCGACGTGCGCGAGAGAGCGGCGGAGCTGCGCGCCCTCGGCCACCGGCTCATCGCCATCAAGAGCGCGCTCGAGGGTATCGCGGGAAACCTTCGGCTGGAGATGCGGCGAGCGTTCCAGCACGATCTCCCCGCGCTCGACGCCGGCGTGAGCGATCAGGAGCTGCGCGCGTCGCTGAAGGCCGCGCTCGGCAATCTCCGCCCGGCGCTCCAGAACGAGATCCTCTTCCTCGGGCGCGCGCTCGGCGTGAGTCTCGAGGAGGGTGGCGTGTTCGACGACGCGGCCGCGCGCCGCGAGACGAGCGAGCGGCTCCGCCGCGACATCTGGATGTTCGCTCAGATCGTGCGCGCGTTCTCTACCAAGGCGCAGCACTCACCGTCCGAGGACCGCTGGGCGGCCGTCTACGACTTCCAGTACGTCCGCGAGTTTCTCGCGTACTTCCGTGCCATGGGCTACCCCCTGCTCCGCTCTGCGGACTACCCGCGCTTCGACGCCTTCATGACGGCCATGAGCCGACTCGAGGACACCGATCTGGTGGATCCCGCGAGGCTCGAGAGCGCCATCGACGAGTGCGTGGCGTTTCGCGGCTTCCTTCAGAGCCTCTTCGACGACATCTCGAAGCGCGACGTCCTCGAGGGCGTGCCGTTCGACCGCCGCGCGGCCGCGCAGAGCCTGAAGCTCTACCTCGGCGAGTGAGCCGCGAGGCCCGATGACGGGCTCGATGCTCCGAACGAGCACGCGGGCACTCACACTCGAGCCCTCCCCACCCGCGTGCTCGCTGTCGCGACGAAGCCCGCTCTCAGGAGCGGCTCGGTCGGCTCCACGCCCGGTCGGGCGCGAGCCGCGGTCGCGACATCGGGGTCGGGCAGCGTCCCATCGGGGCGCCGCCCCGGCCCGGCGCTTGGAGCAGCGCCGGAACCCCCTCCTCGAGCTCGGGGCGCCTCGTCGGGTTCGGCCCACGCAGCGTGCGCGGGAAGCCGGCGAGCGCGCCCGTCACCCCCGCGCTCAGGCCGCGGTCTTCTTGGCGCGCGCCTTGCGCTTGGTCGCCTTCTTGGCGGTGCGCTTCTTGGCGGTCTTCTTGCCGGCCTTCTTGGCGGTCCGCTTCTTGGCGGTGCGCTTCTTGGCGACCTTCGGGGCCTTCTTGGCGGCGGGCTTGCGAGCGGTCTTGGTCTTGGTCTTCTTAGCGGCCATCGGATGCCTCCTGCGAGTGCGGTCAGGGCATGAGAGGCCCCTTCCGCGGTATGTTGCACGACGTATATTGCCACCTATTGTGATGTGTCAACGAAATTTCTTCACAGGGGCTCGACGAGAGCGAGCAAGCCCGCCGCTTCGGGCCGCAACTCGTGCAGACGAGACACCCTTTCAGGGGTCGCGGCGCGCGCGCGGCCGGGACGGTAATGGCGCGAAATCATGGCACTTGACGACGGCTGGCCCGGGGAGTTAGGCGGGTGCTCGCGGTTCCGCGCCGGACCGACACCCCTCGGAAGAATCAACATGAAGAAAATCGGCTCCAGCCGACGCGTTCGCGTCGCGGTGATGGCAGGCGTCCTCCCCTTCCTGGCCGCCGGGTGCGGCTACTCGCAGGAGGAGTGGGACCAGAAGACTCGCGAGAACGAGAGCCTCCGCAACCAGCTCGCCGCGCAGCAGCAGCAGTACAAGAAGTGCGAGGGCGACTACAGCGACGCGACCAAGGAGATCGCGGATCTCAAGGAGAAGCTGAAGGCGCGCGGGGTGAATCTCGACAACCTCTCCCAGAGCCTCGAGCAGCAGAGGAAGGCGCTCGAAGAGTATCGGCGTCGCGCCGAGCAGCTCGACGTGATCCGCAAGCGCTTCGAGCTCCTGCGCGACAAGCTCCAGCAGCTCACCAAGCTCGGGCTGAAGGTCGAGGTCCGTCAGAACCGCATGGTGATCCAGCTCCCGGGCGACGTCCTCTTCGACTCCGGGTCGGACAAGCTGAAGAAGGAGGGCCTCGAGATCCTCGGCAAGGTCGCCGAGGCCATCCGCGGCGACGCGGAGCTCAGCAAGCGAGAGTTCCAGGTCGCCGGGCACACCGACAGCAAGCCGCTCACGGGCGGGCGCTTCGGTGACAACTGGGGCCTCTCCGCGATGCGTGCGCGCTCGGTGCTCCTGTATTTGACCAAGCCCGTCGGCGACGACGGCGGCGGCCTCGATCAGACGAAGTGGAGCGCGGCCGGGTACGCCGACACCGATCCGGTCGCCAGCAACGACACCGACGACGGACGGCAGAAGAACCGGCGTGTCGAGCTCGTGGTGCTGCCCAACGTCGAAGAGATGTTGAACCTGAACAGCCTCGCGCAATAGCGCGCGGCGAGCGGATGAGGCGCGTCGCGGCCATCGACATCGGCACCAACACGGTGCTGCTCTTGGTGCTCGAGGCGGACGGCGCCGGCGCCCGCGCGCTCGTCGAGCGCGCCACCATCACGCGGCTCGGCAAGGGCGTCGATCGCACTCACGCGCTCGCGCCCGAGGCGAGCGCGCGCACCCTTACCTGCTTGGCCGATTACGCGGAGGAGCTCCGGCGCGCGGGGGCCGAGCGGCTCGACGTGGTCGGGACCAGCGCGCTCCGCGACGCGCGCGGGGGCGAGACGTTCCTGAAGGAAGCGGAGCGGCTGCTCGGCGTGCGCCCGCGGGTGATCGCCGGCGAGGAGGAGGCGCGGCTGACCTTCGCGGGCGCGACCTCCGGGCTCGAGCTCGACGGAGCGCTGCTGGTCTTCGACATCGGCGGCGGGAGCACCGAGCTCGTGAGCGGCGCGCGCGAAGGGGGCCGCGCGAGGGTGGCGAGCGCCGTGAGCCTCGATATCGGCAGCGTGCGGCTCTTCGAGCGGCACGTCGCGAGCGATCCGCCGTCCGCGAGCGAGCTCACGCGAGTTCGCGCGGACGTGCGCGCGGCGCTCACGAGCGCGCCGCGCCCGCCAGCCGGGGTGACCGTGGTCGGGGTCGCCGGCACGGTCACCTCGCTCGCGGCCGTCGAGCTCGCGCTCACCGAGTACGATCCGAGCCGCGTGCATGGCGCGGTGCTCACGCAGGGCGCAGTGTCGGCGCTCACCGCGCGCCTCGGCGGGATGAGTTTGTCGGAGCGGCGCGGAACCCCGGGGCTCGAGCCCGGCCGCGCCGACGTCATCGTGGTGGGTGCCACGCTGGTCGAGGAGCTCCTCGCGTGGGCGAGCGCGCCGCGGATGGTCGTCTCGGACCGCGGCGTGCGCTGGGGCGTCGCGCTCGGGCTCCTCGGCCAGGCTTGAGCGCCCTCGCGCATGTTGCGGCGCGTCAAACTTTGTGGCAGGATAGGCTGTGTCGGGTCGTCGGGGCGCGGAGCGGAGCGCCCCGGCCAGGGCGGGCGGCCGAGCGCTGGTGAGCGTGAAGCGATTGACAGCACGCGCGGTCAGAGCTAGAGTGTCGCGCCTGGCGTTCCCTGATCTTCGTTCAGAGTCAGCCGCTCGTCGACCCGTCGAGGGCGGGCTTCGGGAAATCGGCCGGGCGCTTGCACTTTCCAGGAATGAGCAACTTCTCCGGTCCGTTGGGCAGTTGGCGCGATGAGCGTCGTCCCGCGAATCGGCTTGGCAACTAAACCTAGCCCTTCGGCGTTTGGCCCCCGCGCGAGCGTGGCTCGCGGGCGCCGGTTCGAACAAGGAGTCGTCATGCAGGCAAGCCAGGATGCTGAGTTCAAGGTCGGTGACAAGGCGGTATACCCCGCGCAGGGCGTAGCCGAGGTCGTCAGCATCGACGAGAAGGACATCGCCGGCTCGCGTCAGCGGTTCTACGTGCTGCGGATCCTGGACACCGATCGGAAGATCATGGTGCCCGTGTCGAACGCAAACGCGGTCGGCCTGCGTCAGGTCATCAGCGAGCAGGAGATCCGCGAGATCTTCGACATCCTGAAGGAGCGCACCATCGGGTTCGATACCCAGACGTGGAATCGGCGCTACCGCGGGTTCATGGACAAGATCAAGACCGGCTCGATCTACGACGTCGCGGAGGTGCTGCGCGATCTCTATCGCCTCAAGGCGAACAAGCAGCTCTCGTTCGGTGAACGGCGCATGCTCGACACCGCGCGCACGCTCATCGTGAAAGAGATCGCCGTCGCTCGCGAGCAGACGGAAGACGACGTGAAGAACGAGATCGAGGCGATCTTCTTCAGCAACTGACGTCCGCGCGCCCAGCGCGCGCTCGTCTCCCGGCGCCCCGGGGCCGCGTCACGGCTCCTCGGCGCCGGGCCGCTTTTGTACCTGCGGCACCGGTGGTAGCTCGACCACGACGCGCCAGTGTCCATCCTCGCGGACGCACTTGACGTCGCGACGAGCAGCCTCGGGTGCCTCGCCCGTCACGGTGACCACGGCCCACTCGCCGTCGATGCGCGCGGTATAGTGATGCGGCGTGAAGCGCAGCGAGAACCGCGACGGCGCGATCATCTCCTCCGGGCCCACCTTCCGGCCCGAGACCGCGCTCGCGCGGACCGCGCGCTCGGCGAGGTTGCGCTTTGCCTCCGACCACATGAGCTCGTAGACGGCGCGCCCGGCGGCGGGATCGCCGTGGACCCGCTGCATGCGCTCGATGAACTCTCTCACGACCGCCTCGGGATGCGCGTCGGGCGGCGTGCGCTCACAGCCCGCGCCGGCAAGCGAGGCCGTGAGCGCGAGGACCGCGAGAGGGAACAGCGCACGATTGGCGACGCCGCGCATCGGGGTTCACCTAACCGCCGGCCCCGAGCGACGCAAGGGAACTTGGCCGAGTGAGGAAGAGTCCCGGTACGATTTCACGCGAGATGCCGAGCCCCTCATCGTCGATCCGGCTCACCTGGCCGGGAAGGAGCGCGCCCGTGCTCGCTCCCGCTCCAGCGCTCGCGCGCGAGCGCGACGGCGACCCCGCCTGCGGGCTCGTCCTCGGCGATAACCTGGCCGCCATGCGGGCGCTCGCCGAGCGCGACGCGCGCTTCACGCTCGCCTACCTCGACCCGCCGTTCTTTACCGGGCGGCAGCACTCGCGAGTCGAGCGCGAGCGCGATCCCGAGACGGGCAAGGTCCGCCGAACGGTGTCTCCGGCCTTCGACGATCGCTGGGCGGACCTCGGCGAGTATCTGCAGGCGCTCCACGAGCGCGTGGCGGCGGCGCGTGCGCTCCTCGCGCCCGAGGGCTGCCTCGTCTTGCACGTCGATCCGAAGACCAGCCACTACGCGAAGGTGCTCTGCGACGAGGTGTTCGGGCCGGGCTGCTTCGCGAGCGAGATCGTGTGGCGCTATCGCCGCTGGCCCTCGAAGACGGCGAACTTTCAGCGCGTGCACGACGTGCTCTTGCGCTACGTGCGCGATCCGGAGACGAGGCCGCGCTTCCGGCAGCTCTACGAGCCGCTGGCAGCGTCCACGCGCGCGACCTGGGGCGACCGCAAGCAGCGCGCGGTGGTGGTCGAGGGGCGACGCGCGCGCTCGAGCCGCAGCGAGGTCGCGACGCCCGGCACGCCGCTCGGCGACGTCTGGGAGATCGGGATCGTGGCGCCGGTCGCGCGCGAACGCACCGGTTATCCGACGCAAAAACCGGAGGCCCTACTCGAGCGGTTGGTGGAGGCGTGCACCAACCCCGGGGAACTGGTGCTCGATCCCTATGCGGGGAGCGGCACCACCCTCGCGGTGTGTGCGCGGCTCGGCCGCCGCGCGGTCGGCGTGGACGAGAGCCCCGCCGCCGCTGCCACCACGCGCCGGCGGCTGCGCGCGCTCGGGGTCACCCCCCTCGAGGAGCGGGTGGTCGTCGAAGAGCGGAAGCGCACCGATGGGCGGCCCGCGGTGCGGCGCGCCGCGCGCCCGATCGCGCTGGTGGGCTGAGACGCCGGGCGCGACGAGCGCCGGACCCGTCCCCGACGAGGACGCGCCGGATCGACGAGACCGCCGAATCGAGGTAAGTCCGGTGGCCATGCGAAAGCTCGCGCTCACCCTCGCGCTCGCCCTCGCCGCCATCGCGCTCGGCTCGAGCGCGCTCCGTGCCGAGCCGAACGACCCGGTGGTGGTGAGCGTCGGCGGGGAGACGATGACCGCGAGCGCGCTAGAGAAGCGGATCGGAGCCGTGCCGCTCTACCAGCTCCGCACCTTCGGCGCGACGCCGGAGGAGATGCGGCGCGGCTTCGTCGAGGAGATCATCGTGCCCGAGCTCCTGCTCACGGCCGAGGCGCGGCGACGGAAGCTCGAGGCGGACCCGGCGATGCGGGACCGAGTGACGGTCGTGCTCCGCGCGGCCATGATGAGCACGCTCCGCGTGGACCCGGACAGCATCAGCGACGATGATGTAAGGCGCTACTACGCGGAGAACTCCGCGCGCTTCGACACGCCGGCGCGCATCCGGCTCTCTCGCATCCTGGTCGCGAGCGAAGCCGAGGCTCGCGAGCTCCTGAAGGAGGCGCGCTCGCTCACGACCCCCGAGCGCTGGGACACGCTCTGTCGTGAGAAGTCGCTCGACAAGGCGACCGCGATGCGTGAAGGAAACCTGGGCTTCGTCGAGCCGGACGGCCGCACCGAGACGCCGCGCGTGCGCGTGGAGCCGTCACTCTACGAGGCGGCGGCGCGGGTGAAGGATGGCGAGTTCGTGCCGGAGCCAGTGCCGGAGGGCCCGCGCTGGGCGGTGGTGTGGCGGCGCGGCAGCATGCCCGCGGTGGAGCGCTCCGTCGAGCAGGAGGCCCGCTCGATCCGGCAGATCCTCGCTCGCGAGCGGAGCCAGGGCGCGCTCGACGCGCTGCTCGCGCGGCTCACGAAGGAGCGCGTCCGCGACCGCAATGACGCGCTCCTCGACTACGTCTCGGTGACGAGCTTCGGCGATCTCGCGACGCGCGCTCGCCCGGGTCAGGTTCCTCGCCGCCGAGGCGCGGGCAAGCCGGTACCCGAGAGCACCGAGCGCGGGCTGCGCTGAGTCAGGGCGTATCCTTCGGCAAGGACCAGCCGAGCTCCTTCAGGATGCCGCGCAGGATCCGCTCTTCCTCGTGCGCCTTCTGCTGGTAGACGAGAAACTGCTGGGTGCGCCCCTCCTCGGCGTAGCGGGTCGCGCGCTCGTAGTTGCTCAGCACGAGCAGCACGTGGGGGTGCGCGGCGGCGACCTCCGGCGGGATCTGCATCTTGCTCGCGACGTCGAGCCGAGCCTCGGCCAACTGGTGCGCCACGCGCGCGAGCTCGCGATCGGTGAGGCGCCGGCGCAGGTAGTCCGCGTCGCGAGTAGCCTGTCCGATGAGGAGCGCGGCGCGATCGAGGTAGCTGCCCGCCCACGCGCTCGGCGCGACCGCGAGGACCGCGAGCGCGAAGGTGAGCGCGGCAAACGCGCGCCGGGACACGCTCCGGGCGAGGCCGGGACGGTGGGTTCGAGGCTGTCTCATGATCGCGCTCCTAGGCTGGCTGCTCTTCTCCAGGCGATATCTGCTCGGGCGGGGTCGCGCCGTCCGCGTTCGCGGCGGCGCGGAGCTCGAGCGCCGCGGCGGCCGCCGCCCGCTCGGCCGCGCGCTTCGAGCGCCCACGGCCCTCGGCGAGCGAGTCGCCGGCGACCAGCACGCGCACCAAGAACCAGCGAGCGTGGGCGGGGCCACCGCTGTCGGCGACCTCGTAGGTCGGCGCCGGGAGCCCCTCCGACTGCACGCGCTCCTGAAGCGCGCTCTTCGGATCGCTCGCCGCTCCCTCCTCGAGCATCGCGAGCTCCTGCTCGACGATGCGCGCGCAAGCTGCGCGTGCCGGGTCGAGCCCGGCGTCGAGGTACGAAGCGGCGATGAGCGCCTCGACCGCGTCGGCGAGGACGTTGGTGCTGTCGCGGAGCCCGCTCGAGTCCGCGCCGCGCCCGAGACGGAGCGCCGCCGCGACGCCCGCGCGACGCGCCCAGCGCGCCAGCGCGTCCGCGTTCACGAGCTGAGCTCGCAGCCGAGTGAGCACGCCCTCGTCCGCGCCGGGGTAGCGGGCGAACAAGAGCTCGCTCACGCAGAAACCAAGCACGGCATCGCCGAGGAACTCGAGCCGCTGGTTGTCGGCGACGCTCGGCTGCTCGTTCGCGTAGCTCGGGTGGGTGAGCGCGCGGCCGAGATGCGGCGCGTCTTCGGGCAGGCCGAACAGGGCAGCGACGGCGGCTCGCATGGCGCCCATCGAGGCTAGCCGACTGGCGCGCGCCGTCCCACCCGTCCCGAGCGCGCACAACGCAGCGCGTCATTCACGAACGTGGAAGCGGGGTGCTGGTCCGGCGCGGCCGGCGTCCTGGGCTAAGCTGTGCAGGTGGCGCGCCTCGTCGCTTGCCCCTTCTGCCGGGAGTTGTTCGAGGACGGCGAGTCCGAGCGCTGCCCCGAGTGCGACGTCGCGCTGGTGCCGATGGAGCGGCTCCCGCCGTCGCTCGACGCGCTGCACGACGAGCTCGCCGATGGGCTGGTCACCCCGCCCGAGGATCGCCGGCTGCCGCTCTCTTACGCGGGGCGCGGGCGCGGAGCGCTCTTCGTCCTCGCGCTCCTCGGGCTCGGCGCCTTCTTCCTGCCCTGGGTCGAGCTGCATCGGCCGAACGAGCTCGTCTACCGGGGCTTCGATCTCGCGCGCGGGCGCGCAGGCTGGCTCTGGGGCGGCGCGGTCGCCTGGTTCGTGATGCTCCCGCTGGTCGTGACGCGCCGCACGGTCCGCGCGATGCGCGGCGCGCGCGTGGTGTGCGCGCTGTTCGCCGCGATGACACTCGGCGAAATCGTCATGCTGGTGGCGCTGCCGCCCTCGAGCGGGAGCCGCTACCTGACGTATGACTACACCTGGGGATGGGGGCTCTATTCGAGCGCTGTCGTGAGCATGGTCGGGCTCATCGTGGCGGTGCGGTTCGGCGGGCGCGTGGACGATCTGCCGGCCCTGCCCTGGGAGGACCCGCACGGCCGCGTCCGTCGCGACACGAGCGCGGGCGAGGTCCTCCACTGAGCCGCCGGCCGTCGCGCCGGGCGGCGGGCCGTGCTAGCGCGGAGGCATGCGTGGGCCCGGAGTCGTCGAGTCTGCGCGCTCGGACCGGGGCGCGCGCCTCGACGAGCGCGAGCCCGAGCTCGACCTCGTCGAGGTGCCGGCGGCGGTCGTCTGCGCGACCTGCGGCGATCCTGACTGCCCGGGCTGCGCCACGCTCGACGAGCCCACGCACGCGTCGGGCGTGGTCGCGGTCGTGCCCTGGGAGCGACCAGGCGCGAGCGCGCTCGCGCGCCTCTGGCAGACGGCGCGGCTCGCCACGCGCGAGCACCAGGCGTTCTTCAGCGCGCTCCCGGAGGGCGACGCGAGCGCGGCGTTCGGGTTCGCGCTGGGCGCCGAGCTCGCCGCCGCGCTCGGGCTCGCGCTCGCGCTGGTCCCCGGCGTGCTGCTCATCGCGCCCGGGCTGCCCACGGCGGCGCTCGCCGACGCCGCGCTCGCGGCGCAGATCGCGCGCGCGCTCATCCTCGGCGTGCCCGGGCTCGCGCTCTTGATGGTCGCGCTGCACGCGGTCCACGGCCTCGCGCTCGACGCGGGCGCGAAGCGGCAGGGCGCCCGCCCACACCGGGCGCGCGGCCTGCGGTTCGGGCTCTACGCGTGCGGCTGGGATCTCGTCACGCTCCCGCTCGGGCTCGTGATCCTCGCCGTCGCCGACGGCCCGCGCGCCGCGCTCCGCACCCTGCCGCTCGGCATGACCGTTCCGCGCCGCGCCGCGCTCGCGTACCTGCGCGGCGTGCACCAGCTCGACTCGCGCCAGGCGCGCGCCGCCGCGCGGAGCGCAGTGTGGCGCACCCTCGCGGTGGTCGCCGCCGCGCTCGCGCTCTCGACCGCGGCGCTCATGGGGGCGGCGCTACGCTGACGAACACGCCGTCCGCCGGCGCGAGCGCGTGGCACGTCGCGCAGTCGGCGAGCCGCCCGCTGCGGAGCGCGCGGAGAGCGGGCGTCGCGAACGAGTACTGCCAATCATTTCCTTCAGGAAAGTATCCAGGCGCGCGCTTGGTCATGACGAGCACCGGGCCGGGGGCGCCGCCCTTCAGCTCGACGTGGACGGCGGCGAGCACCGCGCCGGGCGGAAACACGCGCTCCCCGGCGCGCCAAGCCTGGCGCGCGCGCGCGTCGCCGACCACGCGCACGCGATAACGCCCGGGGGCGTGCCCGCGCGACACGGCTTCGCGGGCGAGCTCCTCGAGCGAGCCGAGCGCGGGCTGCGCCGCTTGCTCGACGGGCGCGGGCTGCGCGGGAGCCGCGCGCCGCGCCGCCGGCCGCGACGGCGAAGCCAGAGGCCCCGAGCACCCGAGCGCGAGGAGCCCGAGGCTCAGAAGATCGTGCCGAGCTCGAGCGCCAAGGTCCACTGGCGCTTCTCGCCCGCTAGATCTTTCTTGTCCTTCTCGGCGTTGCTCCCCGCCTGGGCGTCGGCCGGATCGACGATGTCGGTGATGAACGACGCGCCGAACATCACCATCTCGTAGCGATAGCTGGCACCGAAGATGAGGCGCTGGCGCTCGAGGCGGACCTGGTCGAAGACGACGTTGTTGTTGAAGTCGAGCGGCGAGCCACCCGCGCACACCGGCTGCCCGTCATTGATCGTCTTCGAAGGATCCGGATTGCCGGGCACGTTCTGGCCGCCGTAGTTGCAGTAGCCCACCGGATCGGTCGCCGGGGTGAGATCGATGAGCCCGGAGTCCCCCCAGATCCATAGGTACTGGAAGCCGACCCACGGGGTGATGACGCTCGCGTCGGCGATCGGGAAGGGCTTCGAGATCTGCACGTCGAGCGCGGCGGTGGTGAGCTGGAACTCCGGCGTACCGGTGATGGTGCGCACGCCGCCGCCGACCGCGAGATCGGGCAGGATGCCGGGGATCCCCTTTCGAAAACCCTCGAGGAGCGACAGCCGCACGTCCGCGCCGCCCGACATGAGGCGCGACTGCGGCATGAAGCCCACCGTGCCCATGACCTCGAGCCCGAACCCGAATCCCTTGCGGATCTTGAGCGAGTAGAGCTGAAGGACGGAGGCGGGGCTCGTGTTGCGGACGGAGGCCTTGTTGCTGTTCGGATCGACCGTGCCCTGCGTGCCGTCGTGCCAGTAGCGCGCGCCGTCGTCGATCGACGTGTAGTCGGCCTCGATGGAGAGGTGGAAACCGCCAAACCCCGTGGTGCGCGCCGAGTGCATCGCGGTCGGCGCGAACGCGAAGGCGTACTGATTGACGAGCTTCTTGAACGCGACGTCGTCCGGAGCGCACCAGCGCCGCCCGCCGGGGCCCGCCGCCAAGGCCGCGAGGTTCGCGGGATCGTCGTTGTACGCGCCGAAGCGCGCGCCACCGGTGTGGCACCGCGGGTCGAGCACCAACCGCTCCAGCGCCGGATCCATCGGATCGGCGGAAGCGCCGGCGGCAGCCGTCAGCACCAACAAGCCAGCAGCCAGGGCTGCGAAGGGAGCCTTCATTCCCGTTCCAATCTCCGCCCGGGCGAGGCTACTTGCGGCGAGACGGGCCAGTCAAGGAGTGCGCGCGGGTAAGGCGCGAATCCGAGCCCCCGGCGAGCCGCTCGGGCTGCTAAGACCCGGGCGAGGTGACCGAGCCCTCGAGCCTCCGCCAACGGCTGCGCGCCCCGCCGCGCCCCGGACTCCTCCACGTCGTCCTGGTGGAGCCAGAAATTCCGCCAAATACCGGCAATATCGCGCGGCTCTGCGCGGCGACCGGCTGCCCGCTGCACCTGGTCGGGCGGCTCGGGTTCCGGATCGACGAGCACGCGGTGCGGCGCGCGGGGCTCGACTATTGGCACCTGGTCGAGGTCCGCCAGCACGCGGATTTGCCGGCGGCAGAGCTAGAAATTGCCGGCCGCGGCGCGAGCCGAGCCTGGCTCTTCAGCGGCAAGGCTCGCCGGAGCTACCTCGAGGCCCGCTACCAGCCGGGGGACGCCCTGGTCTTCGGCAAGGAGAGCGTCGGGCTCCCCGAGGCGCTGCTCGCCGCGCGCCCCGAGTCGGTGGTCGGGATCCCGACGCTCGGCGGAGTGCGCTCGCTCAACCTCTCGAATGCGGTCGCCATCGCCGTCTACGAAGCGCTCCGCCAGCAGGGCGCGCTCGCTGGCGCAGCGCTCGCGGAGTAGCAGCGCGGCGCTCGCTCACCCTCCGCAGGTAACGTCCGAGTACCAACCGTGGCCGCTCTTGATCGCGGCGCATGCCTCGGTACACGCCCCTGCACCGCACGGGCGAATCTTGCGCGTCTCGGGCGTCGGGGCGGGACAGGTCTCCGGCAGCACCCAACAGACGCCACTCTTGTCGTCCACCACGCACCCCAGCACGTCTCCGACGTCGTAGGCGCACACCGCGCCCGCGCCCTCCGGGCACTCCGCGCTGGTAAATCCACCGCAGGTGGTGGGGCTCGCGCACTTGCCCTCGGCCTTCACTGCGACGCCTCGGCGACCGGCTACCGAGGCGTTCCAGTACGTGAGGCCGTCACAGCCGCAGACGGTGTTTGGCGAAGTCCCTTCTTTGGGTAGGTTCTCGCAGCGTCCCTGGTTGCAGCCGAAGGCGTTGCAGTACTGTCCGATCGGGCACGCGTTCGCCGTACCCCACGTGCACTGTGCCCCGCCGGCGCCGCCGGTGCCCGCCACGGCGCCGGTGCCCGCCGCGCCGCTGGTGCCCGCCGCGCCGCTGGTGCCCGCCGCGCCGCCGGTGCTCACGCTGCCCGCCGCGCCGCTGCTGCCCGCCGCGCCGCTGCTGCCCGCCGCGCCGCTGCTGCCCGCCGCGCCGCCGCTGCTCACGGTGCCCGCCGCGCCGCCGCTGCCCGCCGTGCCGCCGGTGCTCACGCTGCCCGCCGCGCCGCCGGTGCTCACGCTGCCCGCCGCGCCGCCGGTGCTCACGCTGCCCGCCGCGCCGCCGGTGCTCACGCTGCCCGCCGCGCCGCCCGCGCCCGACGTGAACTGGTCACTGGAAGAGCATGCGACCAGCGCGGAGACACTCGCGACCCACACCCACCGGAGCCCGCTCATGACACAAGCATCGCAGATCCAGCAAAGTTCGCAATTGCTATCGAAAAGTGGCCTCGAACGCCTCGTCACGAATGGCTCGTTCGCCCCGCCCGGCGACCTCTCGCTCGTTGCGGATGTCGGTGCAGCGCGGCCGGCGCACGACACGCGAGGCTCGTCGGGCCGAAGACACCGAGCGCCCCCCAAGGTCATGCCATCGCGACTAGAGAACCAGGTGCCGCGGCCGGGGCGAGCGCAACTCGAGCGCAGGACCCGACCCCACCAGCTACCGGTCGAAGGCGCATCGCACCCCGCTCCAGTACTTCGGGGTCTGGTGAGGCCCGAGCATGGTGGGCCCATGCTGTATGCCCGGGTCCTCGACGAGCCGCGCCGCGACCTCGGCGAGACCCAGGCAAAAATAGGTTCCGTTGGGTGAAGTGTCCGGGCCGGGGGCGGGTTGCCCGTCACGCTCCTTGCACAGCTCCGAGGTGGCCCCGGTTCCAAACGAGCTCGACGTCCAGCTCGGCAGACCGAAGAGATCGCGATGCTCGAACGGCCCGACATCGAACCGCTGAAGCCCGACCGGGTAGAGCGATTGATACGGGTAGTGGCCAAAGCGCATCCGGGCGAGCTGCTGACAGAGCTCCGGATCGGCCGAAGGGTCGTGCTCAGCGCATGCCGCGGTGGCAAACGTGAGCGACGCGATCCCGGGCGCCGTCTCGTCGTCCGCCTGGGCCGCTCGGAGCAACTCGGGCAAGGTCGGCAGCCGGCCCCCTTGCCACTTGCAGAACGCCGCCGCCTGCGCCTGCGTCACCCCCACCGGCAGGTCCGAGGCGGCCTCATCCGACCAGGCGTAGGGGTCGGGGTTCTCCACATCGTCCACCGGCACGCTGCACGCGCCTTCGCGAACGCACTGTTTGTAGCAGCGATTCGTGGCGGGAACGCTCGAGAGATCGAAGCTCTTGACGATCATCCGCTTGCTCGTCCCCGAGGGCGGAGAAGAGATCTTGCACCGCGTGGCGTAGTCGAACTTCTTGCTTGCCTCGTCGTACCACCAGCGGCCCACGCGGACGGGCCCTCCGGACACCAGCAACGGTTCCCCGCATGACGGCCACTCGTTGGGCCCGAGGTCCAGCCCGGCGTCCTCTATCGCTGGCGCACCGGCTGCACCGGCTGCGCCGCCTCCGCCGTCGAGCTCTTCTCCGAGGCTCGCCTTGCCGCCGCAGGCCACGCTGGCCAGCCCCAAGACGAGCGGCAGACACCGGAGCCAATGCCACGTTGACATCATGGCCGAGGGGCCTCCACTCCCCAGAACCTGAACCAGCCCGCGCGACGACCGCCGAGGTACTGTCGCGCTTTGGTGCAGTCCTGCGGAAGGATCATCGCTGTCTGTTGATTCTCATACGCGCACATCAAATGGTCGGTCTGGCAATCATGGTCGTCGTCGAGCCCGACGAGATGCCCCAGCTCATGGGCGAGCGTGAGGGGCGCCGAGGTCACGTAATTTAGTGCGATCGCAGACCACTCGCCAGGCGATGACACTCCCAGCCCGACGTCAGGGCAGTCCTCGCCGAGGGTCGCGTACGGAAAGAACACGAAGGGTAGACCGGGTTCATGCGGGATGTCGAATGCAAGGTCCTTCACCGCTCGATGATTGCAATCCCGCAGCGGAGGCGTGATCCACTCCGGGTGCTCAGGCGGCGCGGTGTAGTCACTCGTAGATATCTCGCGGAACTGGATCCCGCACGGATAAAATATCTCGTCCAGTTTCCAATCTGAGGGATCCCCGCATCTGGCGCGAGAATTTTCGTAGGCGGGTTGAATCCATCGGCGGGGGACGCGTCCAACGCGCATGACCCAGACCACGACCAGCAAGCGCCCCTCCCACGGCCCTC
>JAPSGB010000043.1:0-36532 GCA_035063585.1 Polyangiaceae bacterium | reverse complement strand
CTTCTTGCGACGGGCGGCGTCCTGCTCCTTCTTGCGACGGGCGGCGTCCTGCTCCTTCTTGCGACGGGCGGCGTCCTGCTCCTTCTTGCGACGGGCGGCGTCCTGCTCCTTCTTGCGGCGCGCGGCGTCCTGCTCCTTCTTGCGGCGCGCGGCGTCCTGCTCCTTCTTGCGACGGGCGGCGTCCTGCTCCTTCTTGCGGCGCGCGGCGTCCTGCTCCTTCTTGCGGCGCGCGGCGTCCTGCTCCTGCTTGCGACGGGCGGCGTCCTGCTCCTTCTTGCGGCGGGAGAGCAGCGCCTTCTTCCCCGCTGCGGCGGCCTTGGCAGGGCGGCTCGGCTTCGGCTTCGCTCGGCGAGGCGTCACGCTCGCGCGCTTCGGCTTAGCCGGCTTCGATGCCGGCCGTTTGGCCGATCTGGCGGGGGAGCGGCCTCGGGCAGGAGTCGTGGACTTCCGACTGACCGAGCTCCCGCGCTTCACCGCGGGCTTCTTGGCCTTTTTTTTCTTGTTTTTGGCCGGCATCGACGTTGAGCTGGTCGTCGCCGGAGGTCTGGCCCCCGACAGACTAGTAGTAGGGCTCACCGGCGGGCTGCCGGTGCGGAAACCGCGCACCCGAGGGGATGACCCGCTCGGACCGTCCGTCCCAAAAGTGCAAGAAAGAAGGTAGTCGGCCGGGATGGACCGCGTCAAGCGGGGTCTTTCGGGCTGCTACTTTCCGAGCAGCGGGTTCGCCTCGCCGCTCCAGGCTCGAGCGCGGCTCAGGAGCCGAAGTAGTCGGGGAAAATCTCGCTGTGGGCGAGCGGGCGGCTTCGAGCCGTCAGGATCTCGCAGCCGCTCGTGGTCACGAGGACGGTGTGCTCGAATTGCGCCGATAGGCTGCCATCCGCGGTCACGGCCGTCCAGTCGTCGTCGAGGACCTCGACCTGCCAGCCCCCGAGGTTGATCATGGGCTCGATCGTGAACGTCATCCCAGGCTTCAGCCGAACCCCTCGGCCGCGAACTCCGACGTGGCTCACTTTCGGCTCGTCATGGAACACCCGGCCGATCCCGTGGCCGACGAAGTCGCGGACCACGGAGCACCCGCGGCCCTCCGCGAACGCCTGGATCGCGGCGCCGACGTCTCCGAGGCGGGCGCCCGGCCGCACCTCGGCGATCCCGAGCTCCAGGCATCGCCGGGAGATTTCCGTGACTTTTCGGGCGCTTTCCGATGGTGTGCCGACGTAGAAGGTGGCCGAGGTGTCGCCGTGGAACCCGTCGAAGATGTGGGTCACGTCCACGTTGATGATGTCACCGTCTTCGAGCCGCCGCGCTCCCGGGATCCCGTGACAGACGACCTCGTTGACCGAGGTGCACACGCTCTTCGGGAAGCCACGGTAGTTGAGCGGGGCCGGGATCGCTCCCTGCGAGAGCGTGTGCCGGTGCACGAAGTCGTCGATCTGTTGCGTGGTGATCCCGGGCTCGACGAGCTCGCCGACCGCCGTGAGCGTCTCGGCCGCGAGCCGCCCGACCCGCCGCATCGCCTCGATTTCTCGCGCGGACTTGATCTCTACCGACGTCATTCGAAAGTTCACCGAGCGCATGGCGCGAATCTTCCGCGCGTCTCGCGGCGCCGCAAGCTCATTTCCTGAAGTCGCCGAGCGCTCGGCCCTGGCCGATGCTCGCCCGTTCGGCGTCCGTGTCGGGGACGCCGTGCCAGTGCAGCGCCACGCGTCCCGCCTCGTTATAGCGCCGGTAGAGCAGGATGAAAGTAGTGCCGACGAGCTCCGAGTCGATCGCGCGGACCAGGGGGTACGCCGGGCTGTCCGCGAGCACCTGCACGCTGAGCGGCTCCGACTCGCGCGGCCCGGCCAGAGGAGGGCCGACCGGCGCGAGCACCAGCGTGTAAGCGGGTGTCCCGGAGGCGTCTTGGCTCGTCACGGTGGTGACGCGCACGCGAAGGATCGCGTCGGCCGCCTCGGCGCGCTCGGCGAGCGGCCGCCCGGTCGCGGCCATCGCCGAGCCGCCCAGCACTTCGGGCGCCAAGGTGTCGTCGAAGAGCGTGGCGTCCGCGTCGGTGTACTCCGGATACCTCGCCGCGGAGGCCGCGGTGACGGGGTTCGCCGTCGGGCTACACGCGCCGCCGGCCGCGACGACCAGGCAAATCAGGAGCAAAGGTCTCGACAAAGGTTCGGCGGGCGGGTTCGGACGACGAGAGCACACCCTTAGCGCCTCTCGCGGCGCGGGTCGAGCCCTCGAGACGACGCCGCTCGCGCGGGCGCTCGGCCGAGCGTGCGATTCTTCACTCGGGCATTCCATGGATTCGGCGACTGTCTCGTCCAACCGGCTGGTGACAGGCTCGGCTTGAGCAGTCGACCGACGTAGTGCTAGCGTCCGGGCCGCGAGAGACGGGTCGAATCAAGGATTTCGGGAGGATGCGATGAAGCTCAGGGTCGTTGCGGCGCTCGCCGTAGTCGGGTTGGCAGCCAGCGTGGTCGCCACGGAAGGTGAGAGTCATGCGCGCGGCACGCTGCTCGGGCGCTTCGAGACGAAGGCCAAGGACCCGAAGGGCGGAGCGAAGGCGGCGGACAAGGACAAGGGAGGCACCGCGCCCGGCGAGCTGAAGAAGCGCTTCGGCCTCGCGCCGCGCGGGCTCGCCTGGGGCCTCGGTAACGACGCGATCGCCAAGATTTACGACAAGATCTTCGACGAGCAGTACGTGCCGCTCTACCAGAAGGTGCAGCCCGGCCCGCGGATGCAGGCGCTCGACGCGGAGCTCGCGCAGAAAAAGGCCCTCATCCGCGACAGCCTGCTCGAGTTCGGCGCGGTCCCGACCGGGCTCGACAACTCGCCGCTCCAGGGCGAGTACACGTATCGGAACAAGGAGAGCATGTCGACCGTCGAGGTCGGCAAGATCACCCGCCGCTTCTTCTTCTTCGATAACCGCTTGTGGAAGGTCTACGACGAGTACAAGCTGAAGAAGGACGGCCCGCTCGGGGCGACCTTCGAGGACGCGACCAAGATCCTGACCAAGAAGTTCGGGGTCGCGCCGGTGATGGTCGAGGCGGATTTCTCGAAGAACCAGAACTATCGCGAGGCCGTGTGGCACGACTCGGCGACCATCTATCGCGCGGTCGATCGCGAAGGAGAGAAGGTGCTCGGGCTCGTGTACGTGGACAAGTCGGTGCAGGACAACCTCGCCCGCTACCGCACCAACAAGGCCACCGACCCGAACGCGATGGACAAGGACGTCGCCGCCGTGACCCGGCCGTCGGAAGACGACGCGCCGCCGCCGCCGCCGAAGTCAGGCGACAAGAAGAAGAAGCAGCCGAAGCGCTGACCGCGCTCAGCGCGGCGCGTCCGGGTCGACGCGTCGCGCGCCGGGCGGGAGGATCGCGCCCGAGGTGATGACGATGCGCGCGCAGGGCGCCGCGGACTGGAGCGCAGGCTCGATGACGCGGCGGGTGGCGAGC
Source organism: Polyangiaceae bacterium (assembly GCA_035063585.1). Classification (GTDB taxonomy): domain Bacteria; phylum Myxococcota_A; class Polyangia; order Polyangiales; family Polyangiaceae; genus JAPSGB01. The sequence continues at coordinate 33,089 of JAPSGB010000043.1, read as the reverse complement.
GTGTTGCCGGGACAGCCGGCGAAGCGACCCGCGAGGTGGAGCGCCACCTCCTCCGCGTCTGCGCGGACGAGGTAGAGCTCTCCGCCGTCTGCGCGAACCAGCGGGCCGAGGACCTCGTGGATCACCTGGAGGACCGGGTCGGCAGGGGACGACATTCGGACCCGAACGCTACACGCCGCTTGACCTCTCTGACAACCTTCCTCTAGCTTCCCGGCTCCTCGCCCGCCCGGGGCGGGCGCTGGCGCCGCGATCAGCCGGTGCTAGCGTTTTCGAGAGCGGCCTTCGCGGCCGAGAGAGACCAAGACAGAGGATCCCAGATGGCCGTCCACATCCGCCTTACCCGCCATGGCTCGAAGAAGGCGCCGTTTTATCGCGTCGTGGTGACTGACCAACGCAACCCCCGCGACGGGCGCTTCATCGAGAACGTCGGCGTCTTCGACCCGATCGCGGAGCCCGTGAAGCTCGAGCTCGACCACTCGCGGCTCGAGTACTGGTCCAAGCAGGGCGCGCAGCCGTCGGCGACCGTCGCGCGGCTCATCAAGCAGAGCGCCGCGGCGAGCGGCGCGCAGGGCTGAGCTCGGAGGCGCGAGCGGCTGCCGCTCTTCATGCCGACCTCGAGCTCCCCGGCTCCAACACGTTCAGCGCCAGCGACCCCGGAGTTGTCCCTCTCATGGCTCTCAAGGAACTGATCGCGACCATCGCCCAGGCACTCGTCGATGACCCCGAGGCGGTCGAGGTGACCGAGATCGAGGGCGATCACAATTCGCTCATCGAGCTGAAGGTCGCCCAGAGCGACATCGGCAAGGTCATCGGGAAGGATGGCCGCACCGCGCAGTCGATGCGGACGATCCTCACCGCCGCGTCGACCAAGCTCGGGCGTCGCGCGCACCTCGACATCGTGGATTGACCACCATCGAGCTCGGTCGCGTGACGCGGCCGCACGGGCTCCGCGGCGAGCTCAAGATCCGTCCGTTCTGGGAGGGGAGCGACGCGCTCGCGCGCGTGCGCTGGGTGGAGCTTCAGGTTGCCGGTTCGGCGCGGAAGCGGCTCGAGCTCGAATCGGCGCGGCGTGCGGGCAAGGGGTGGATCGTCGCGCTCGGCGGAGTCGGCGATCGCGACGCGGCCGAGGCGCTCGCCGGAGCGCTGGTGCTCGTGGAGCGCGCCGCGCTCGGAGAGCTCGCCGAAGGGGAGTATTTCCTCTCGGAGCTCGTGGGAGCGCGCGTGTTCGGGCCGGCCGGGGAGGTGGGAGAGATCGTCGAGGTCCGCGCGCACCCGAGCCTCGACTCGGCGGTGATCCGGACCCCCGCGGGCGAGTTGGTGGAGCAGCCGCTGGTCGAGCCCTGGCTCGAGAGCGTCGACGTACGAGCGCGGCGGGTCGTGCTCGTGAGCCTGGACGGCCTCTTCGCGTAGGGTTCGGGCGTGAAGGTCGCGGTCGTCACCCTGTTTCCGGAGCTCTTCGCGCCGTTCGTGGAGACGAGCTTCGTCGGGCGGGCGCGGAGCGGCGGGGCGCTCGAGGTTCACCTCGAGCCGCTCCGCGAGCACGGGCTCGGCAAGCACCTCTCGGTGGATGACACGCCGTACGGCGGCGGTTCGGGCATGGTGATGCGGGTCGACTGCGTGCACCGGGCGATCGAGAGCGCCGAGCGCGCGCTCGGCGGGCGCGCGCACCGAGTGCTGCTCACCCCGCAAGGCAGCTCGTTCGACCAACGGTGCGCCGAGGCGCTCGCCGCGCGCGAGTCGCTGCTCTTCGTCTGCGGGCGCTACGAGGGCTTCGACGAGCGGGTCCGCGCGAGCGTCGACCAGGAGCTCTCGCTCGGAGACTTCGTGATGACCGGCGGAGAGGTCGCCGCGATGGCCATGATCGAGGCGGTCGTCCGGCTGCTGCCGGGTGTGCTCGGCAACGCCGACTCCCCGCGCGAGGAGTCCTTCAGCGAGGCGCTCGGCGGCCTGCTCGAGTATCCGCAATACACGCGCCCCGTCGAGTACCAGGGGCTCGGCGTGCCGGAGGTGCTGAAGAGCGGTGACCACGCGAAGATCCGCGCGTGGAGGCTGGAGCAGGCCGAGGCGCGCACCCGCGCGCGCCGCCCGGACCTCGTCGGCGACCGTGGCCGGAGGCGCTCGTGAGACGGGTGACGGTGGCGCTCGTGCACTACCCGGTGCTCGATCGCGAGCGCAAAGTGGTCACCACCGCGATCACGAACCTCGATCTCCACGACATAGCGCGGAGCGCGCACACTTACGGGCTCAGCGACTACTTCATCGTGCACCCGGTGGAGGCGCAGCGCGAGCTGGCCGAGCGCGTGAAATCGCACTGGCTCGAGGGCTCCGGGGCGCGGCGCATCCCCGATCGGGTGCCGGCCATGGAGCGGCTTCGGATCGTGCCGACCTTGGAAGACGCGCGGCGCGCGCTCGGCGGCGCGCCCGAGCTCTGGACGACCAGCGCGGCGCGCGGTGAGGGCGTGGTCACTCACGAGGCGGCGAAGGCGCGCCTCGCGGAGGACGGCGCGCCGGTGCTCCTCGTGTTCGGGACCGGGTGGGGGCTCGCCGACTCGGTGATGGCGGCGGCCACGCTCCGGCTCGAGCCGATCGCGTCACGGCGGGCCGATGGGTATAACCACCTCAGCGTGCGCGCGGCCGCCGCGATCACGCTCGATCGGCTGCTCGGTCGCCCGTGAGCTCGGCGAGCTCCGCGCTCCGCACGCCAGGCGCCGACCACTCGTAGAGGGGCGGCTCGATCACGAGCCCGCCGGGGCGCCCGCGGCGGAGCTCGACGAGCGCGAGCCGCGCCGGGCTCTCGCGATCCGCGTGGACCAGGCGCAGTCGCTTGACGACCAGCCCTTCCCGCGCCGCTGACTCGAACACGGCGGCGGAGGAGCGCGCCGGGTAGGCGAACACGGCGCGGCTCCGCGGGCTCGTGAGCAGCCTGCGGGCCGCGCCGACGAAGGGCGCGAGGGCGCCTTCGCGCGCGGCCCGCACGCGCGGATCACGCGCCGGGCGGGTCGTGCCGGCGTCGAAGAAGGGCGGGTTCGAGACGACGAGCTCGGCGCCCACCAGCCGGTCGAGCCGCGCGCCCGGGCCGAGCGTGAGCTCGTGGACCTCGCCTTCGAGCCCGGCGAGCGCGAGGTTCGCGCGCGCGAGCGCGGCGAGCTCGCCGTAGGGCTCGACGAGATCGAAACGCGCCCCGCCCGAGAGCGCGGCGAACACGAGCGATACCGCGCCGACACCAGCCCCGAGATCCACCACTCGGGACGGGCGCCGGCCCTCGGCCGCGAAGGCCGCGAGCAGGAGCGCGTCGATGTTCACGCGGTAGCCGCGCGCGGGCTGAAGCAGGATCACGCGGCCAGCGAGCAGCGCGTCGCGGGTGACCTCGCCTCCGAGAAGACTCGCGGGGAGCTCACCCGCGAGCGGAGCCGTCACGGAGCCTGGAACGCGCGCAGGCCGCGCATCGAGACGCTGGTCACCCCGTCGGGAAACACCCGGATGTCATAGTAGCCGAGGCTCACGAGGCGATTGCACCCGTTGCCGTCGGGGACGAGCCCGGTCGCCGCGACGCGTACCGGACCTGGTTTCACGTCGAGCGCGGCATACAGGCCCGTGCGGCCGGTGCCGAGCTGGGTGCGGGTGACGTCCGGGAACGGGTTGTCTTCGCTCTCGTTGAAATAGACGAGGCCGACCCGGCTGACCGAGACGTCGACCATGGCGTTCTGGAGGCGGACGTTGCGGCAGTCGTGGACCTCACCGCCGATCGCGCCGTTGCCGGCGGTGATGGTGCGGCCGATGGCGGCGCTCGGGATGGTGCCGAAGTCGTCGTTCGCCATCGCCTCGAGCTCGCGGGTGTAGACGTCGCCGGAGAGATCGGGATCGTCGTCCGTGATGTAGAGGTTGTAGGTGTAGAAGGGCGACCAGCCGTCCGACGCCGAGGCGGCGCTCGTCTTCACGACCAGCTCGGTGTTCTTCGGCACGCCGGGGTACTCGTAGAGGCGATCCTTGCGCGGATCCTGGCACTTCTCGACGTCCTCGAGCTCGATCTCGTTGGCGTCCGTGGTGATGACGGGCGAACCGACGAGCTCACCGAGCTCGCCGTCCGTCTCGGGGACGCCGGTGCGCCTCACCTTGAAGACCTCGATCTTGACGCCCACGAGGTCGCACCCGCTCGCGAACGCGATGAGCCGCCCCTTCATCGTCACCGGCGAGGTGTCGTTCGACAGGACCGGGTAGTGCCCGGCCTCGAAGCAGGAGAGATCCGGCTCTCCTCCGCTCGGTGAGGCGTACTTTCGGGTGTCGGTGGTGCGGGCGAGCGTCTTGTTCGGGCCCTTGCCCGGCGCTGCGACCAGCACGCAGCAGGAGTCGATGGGGCGCGAGCCGCTCGGGCCGCAGTTCGGTTCGACGGAGCAACCCTCGCCGTCACCGCCGTGACAGAAGGCGTCGTTGCTGGTCCGGAAGGTTCGCTCGCAGGCGCCGGCGGTGGTCTGGCCGTTCGTGCAGCTCTCGCCGCCGGCCGAACCGCCCGAGCCGCCGTCCGAGCCGCCCTTGTCGGCCGTCTTCGAAGGGGAGCAGGCAGCCACGGCGAGCGCGGCCATCATCAATCCAAGCTTCCACGAGCCAAGCGAGCGAATCATCGACGACCTCATCAATATTTCTGGAAGGGGCGCGGTTGCCGGGCTCGCGCGGACTCCGGGGCTCATCCGGGAGTGGAGTCCGCGGGCGCTCCGCGCAGCCGGGCTCGGGTAAACTAGCCAAGAATTGCCCGGCGCGCATGCGATTTCGCGCGCGCTCCGGGTGGTCGAGCGGTCGCGCCGATGGCAGATTCGCATCGACGCACCTGGGAAGGGCCCGCATGAACGTCGCGAACCGTCACTTCTCGACCTGGCGCACCGCCGCCGCGGCGCGCGCCCCGGGGAATGCGGCGCTCACCGCCGAGGAGCGAGGCGACCCCGAGCGCTCCGGCGGAAGCTCCCGTCGGTGCGCCAGATGAGGCTCCGCTCCGCGTTCGAGTGGCTGGCGCCGGATGGCGCGCTCCTGCGCCGGATGGCGCTCGCCGGCTCGCGTCGCGGGCCGGCGGCGTTCGTGCGCGTCGCGCCGCCCGCGTTCGGCGTGCTGTTCGCGCTGCTCCTGCCGGCGCAGCGCGGCCGGGTCCGAAGTAACCTCCGCCGAGTGCTCGGGGAGCGGCCCGCAGCGCGCGAGACGCTCGATGTCTTTCGCACCTTCGTCGAGTACGCCTGCTGCTTGACCGAGGCGCTCGCGGCCGGACGCCCCGAGGCGGAGCAGGCCCGCCGCCGGGTGCTCGGCAAGGAGCGGCTCACCCGCGCGCTCGAGCGAGGCGGCGCCGTGGTCGTGACGGCGCATGTGGGCGCATGGGACGCCGCTGCGCGGCTGCTCGCGGCCGACACGAGCGCGCGCGTGATGGTCGTGATGCGCCCCGAGCGCAGCGCCGCCGCGCGCCGCGTCCACGACGCGGTGCGCGAGGGCGCCGGCGTGCGGATCGTGCACGTCGGGGACCGACCGACCGACGCGCTGCCGCTGCTCGCGCACCTGCGTGAGGGGGGCGTAGTGGCGATCCAACTCGACCGGCTCCCGCGCGGGCAGCGCGCGCTCGAGGTCGAGCTGTTCGGCGAGCCCGCCCGTATCCCGGAAGGACCGTTTCGGCTCGCGGCGCTCGCGGGCGCGCCGCTCGTGCCGCTCTTCGCCCGTCGCGCCGGCTTCTTCGACTACGAGCTCGAGGTGGGCGAGCCGCTCGAGCTCCCGCGCCGCGCGGACGCCGAGGCGCTTCGCGGCGCGGCTGAGCGCGTGGCGGCGCTCATGGAGCGGTTCATCCGGGCGAACCCGACCCAGTGGTTCGACTTCGCTCCGCCGGCCGCGTGAGCCAGCCGAACCAAGAAAGAGCGAGAACCGTCCTTTTCATCGGAAGCGGGCGAGCTCCGGGTTATCTTGGGAAGATGAGATCTCTGTTCTTGTTGGTGGTCGCTGGGTTGGTTTCACTGACGGCGTGCGGTGGGGACGACGGTAGCCCGGGCGGCGCTGCGGGCAGCGGCGGCGGTGCAGGCAGTGGCGGCACGAGCGGAGCGGGCGACTGCAACGCGCTCGTCAACGACGGCGCCGACATCCCCGAGACGTCTCAGACGGGCGCGCTCCCGACCCTCACCGGCGGCAGCGTCGCCGACGGCACCTACGTGCTCACGACGCGCCAGGACTGGGAGGGAAGCTGCGGGTGCACCTCGCGGCAGAAGCTCATGATCAGCGGCAGCAAGGTCGAGCTCGTGGCGCGCACGGACAGCGGTCCCGATCAGCACATCAGCGCGACGGCCACCTTGACCGGCAACCAGCTGTCGCTGGCCATCGACTGCCCCGGCGTCACCAGTCAGCAATTCACGTACTCGGCGACCGCCACCGAGCTTCAGATCTTCGACGCCGCCGACCAGTCGCTGGACATCTACACGAAGCAGTGAGCCGCAAAGGCGGCCCTCCGGGCGCTCGCCGCGGCTGCCCGCGAGGCGCGGCGGCGACCGGGCACCGGGGTTCCTGGCGCGTCCGAACGCTCGGGCACGGAAACGACTGGCGCGCGCGCGCCGCCTTTGGCAGAACCCCGGTCGCCCATGATCCTAAGAGTCGGCCAGGCCGCGCTCCGCGGTGACATCGCGCGCTACGCGCGCGTGTTCGATCTCCTCGAGCTGTCGAGCGAGCCGGGACGCTTGCCGCGCGCGGCGCGGCTCGCCGAGTGGCGCGCGCGCGTCCCCGAGTCGTTCGTGTTCAGCCTGCGGCTGCCGCGCGCGGTGGCGGCGCTCGACGCGGCGCCGGGGAGCGACGAAGCGCTCGCGCGCGCGCTCCGCGCCGCCGAGTCGCTCCAGGCCGGTTGGCTCGTGCTCGACACGCCGGCGTCGGTGACGCCGGCCGCGCGCCACAAGCGGAGGCTCGCCGAGCTCACGGAGCCGCTGCTCGAGCGGTGGCGCGTGGCCTGGGCTCCCCGGGGCGTGTGGCTCGACGACGAGGCGGCGGCCGTCTCCGACGAGCTCGGCGTCGCCTTGGTCCGCGATCTCGGGCGCAGTGAGCCGCCCGACGAGGCGGTCGTCTACACGCGCCTGCGCGGCCTCGGCGATGGCGGGAGCGTGCGCGCAGGGGCCGTCGAGCGGGCCGCCGAGCTGCTCGCCGATCGCGACGAGGCGTACGTGGTGGTGGACGGCGGCGGGGCGGTGCGCGCCGCCCGCATGCTGCGCGAGCTCGTCGACGACGACCGCGAGCGGGCACCGGACACCGGGGCCGAGCCGGAGGCTCGGCCGTGAGAGCGCGCGCGGCGGTCATCGCGAGCGATCAGCTCGCCGAGGAGTCCGCGCAGGAATTCCTCGCGGCGGGAGGCTCTGCGCTCGGGGCGGTCACCGCGGGCTTCTTCGCGGCGGCGGGCGCCTACGCGGGCGTGCTCTTCGGGCCGGTGTCGCTCCTCACGGTGGGCGTCGGGGTCGGCGCGCGCGCCTTCGATGGGCGACTGCGCCAGCCCGGGCTCGGCGCGAAGCGCCCGCGCGGATTCACACGGACGGAGACGATCCCGGACGCCGCCCGGCTCGCCGTGCCCGCATCGGTCGATGCGCTCATGGTCGCGCTCGCCTACGACGGTCAGTCGCCCGGCTCGGTGCTGAGGTCCGCCATCGTCCGCGCCGAGCGCAGCGGCGCGGAGGCGCGCGTCGCGCTCTATCGGCGCATCCGCGCGGTCGGCGCGGCGGCCATGACGGAGCCCCCGGTGGTCCGCGCGGTGCTGCACGTGGCCGGCGCGAGCGAGGGCGGCCTAGTGACGCCGTCGGATCTCAAGCCGGCGCGCGAGCTCGATCACCCGGCCAGCTCGCGCGTCGTCGACGGCGGCGCGCTGGTCGAGGTCCCGTGGGCCGAGACGGGGGCGAGCGCGCGAGATCTCGAGGCGCTCGGCGCCGGCGGCGTCATCCTCGCGGTCGACGTGCGCGGGGTGTTCGCCGCGCTCGCGTTCCGCCGCGTCACCGACGGGCTCAGCATCGATGAGCTCGACCAGGAGGCGCCGCTCGCGGCGGTCCCGGTGGAGCGCGGCGTGGCGCGCGTCGCGCCGGGGACGCCGCTCGAGTGTCCCGCGCCCATCGCGGTGCGGCTGGACGGCTCGGGCAAGGCGGTCGAGGTGCTCGGCGAGCCGTCTGCGCTCCGGGCGACCCCGAGCGCGCCGTATCGGCTCGCGCGCGAGCCCGGCTCACCGGACGTGCGCGTCGTCCGCCCCTGACGCGCAGGGGCTCAGGGGAGCCGCCGCGCGGCGCGCGCTCAGAGGCTCGCGCCGTGCTTCTTCGCGAAGGCGAGGAGACCGATCTTGTCGATCGTCCGCAGGTCGCTCGTGGTGACTTGCAGGGTGACGAAGCGGCCGAGCTCCGGCACCCAGAGCCGCCGGCGCTGCACGTTCACGTGCTGCCAGCGCGGCGTCTTGATGTTCGAGTGGGAGACGTTGCGTGCGCTGTGTCGGCGCTTACCGGTGATTTCGCTGCGGGCCATCGTGAGGGCGCGGACCCTAGCGCACCGCCCCCGGACCTTCAAGCTCTCTCCTCGCTCCGGGGCCGGCTCAGGGGCTCCGCGGCGCGGCGGGCGTCTCGGGCGAGCGCGGTGGCCGCGAGCTGAAAGAGCCCGAAGCTGGCGAGGAGCCCGGTGGCCAGGACGCCACCGGCGGTCATGAGATAGGTCAGCCGGCCGGTCGCTGCGTCGGCGAGCGGCGTGAGCTCCCGCGCCGCGAGCTCCGCGGGAAGCGCGACCAGGATGAGGACCGCCCAGGCCGAGGCGAGACCGGTCGTCCCTTCGCCCATGAAGCCGAGCAGGCCGCTCGCCACCGCCGCGATGGCCGCGGCGGCCGCGGCCCGCGGGATGAACGCGGCGTCGGCGTCGACGAGCAGCGCGCCCTCGAGCGCGACGAAGGGCAGCGCGAGCGCGAGCGCCGCGGCGAGCACCAGCCGCGCGCGGCGGTAGGCGCGATAGTGCGCCCGGAACATCAGCGCGGCCGGGACCACGGTGAGCGCGACGAGCCGCGCCGCCGAGCGCGGGAGGTTTCCGTCCACCGTCAGCCCGGCGAGCGGCCCCGCGCCGCGGAGCCCGAGCGCGACGAGCACCCCGGCGAGGAGGACGCCCATCGCCGCGCGGAGCGCGTACGGGAAGGGGAGGAGCGCCACGGTGGCGGTGGCTCCCGCCGCCGAGAACGCCACCATGGCGCCGCCGGTCGGCTCGTCGGGAAGACCGAGCCCCGAGCGCAGCGCGAGCCCGAGCAGGCAGAGCGCCGCCGCGGCGCCGAGCTGCCACAGCCGGCACGAGCTCCGTCCGGGTTCGAGCGGCGCGAGCTCCTCGCGGAGCATCTCCGACGCCAGGATCGGCTTCGGGGTCGCGAGCGCCGCCGTGGGCGGGGTCGGCGTCGACGCGCGCACGGCGCGGGCTTCGGGGGCAGTCATGAGCCGAGAGGGCGGCTCATGCTAGCGCGAGGTCGCCGAGGGTCGCCACCAGGGTCCGGCAATATCTCGCTACCTCGCTGAAATGCTTCGGATCTCTGGCGAGGGTCCGCTCGTCCATGTAGAGCCGGCGGGCGAGCTCGACCTGCACCGCGTGCACCCCGTGTTCGGGCCTCCCGTAGTGGCTCGTGGTGAAGCCGCCGCGGTACGGGTCGTCGTGCGCGACGCTCCAGCCGAGCTCGGCGGCGAGCCGCGCCGGCGCGTCGATGACCGGCGCCGCTGCCGAGGTGCGCCCGCGGCTGCCCGGCACCACGTCGGCCCGCTCGCGCCCCGGATCGGTGTGCCCGGCGCGGCCGCGGCTCGGCATGGAGTGCCCCGCGAGCAGGATCGCGAACCCGAAGCGCTGGCGCTTCCGCTCGAGGAGCGCCTGGAGCGCTGCGTGGTAGGGCCGGTAGATGAGCTCGAGGCGCCGCTCGAGCTCGTGGCGCGGGAGCGGCCCGGTGAGCGCGGGGGCGTCCTCGGTGGTGGTGCGCCACACGAGCCCGTGCGGCAGGTTCGCGTGCGCGGCACCCTCCACCGCGAGGGCGTCCACGTCGCTCTCCGCGCGGTTCAGGTCGCAGACGTAGCGGCTCACCCGCGCGACGATGAGGCTCGCGCCCTCGAGCGGCGCGTCGGCGTAGAGCTCGTCGACGTAGAGGTCCGCGTCGCGCGCCAGCGCGTGCGCAGGCGCGGCGAGCGTGCCGAGCGCCTCGGCGTCAGCCCCGAGGCCTGCGTGCGGCACCTCGACGACCACCGCCGTCTCCGCGCCCTCGGGCTCTCGCACCGTGAAGTACACGGGTCGCGTCTAGCACAGGAATCCGCCCATATCGCCAGGTTCCCGGGAGGGGGCCGGTCCGGCGCGGCCGGCGGCGCGGACGCCCGGGCCGGCGCGCCGGCGATGTTGACCGATCGGTCAATAGCCGACAAGTCACTGGTGTATTCTGCTGGTCATGTGTTGACCGAGCGGTCAACTCGCGCGTCGCGCGCGCGACACCGCCGGGGCGGCGGCCGAGCGGTCAGGCGCGGGGGTGCGAGCGCTCGAAGGCTCGGCGGACGTGGTCGCGGGTGACGCGCGCGACACCGCCGGGGCGGCGGCCGAGCGGTCAGGCGCGGGGGTGCGAGCGCTCGAAGGCTCGGCGGACGTGGTCGCGGGTGACGTGGGTGTAGATCTCGGTGGTCGCGACGTCGGCGTGGCCGAGGAGCGCCTGCACGATGCGGAGATCGGCGCCGCCGGCGAGCAGGTGGGTCGCGAACGAGTGGCGGAGCTGGTGCGGGTGCACGTGCGCGCGGATACCGGCCGCGCGCGCGTAGCGGCCGGTGAGCTTCCAGAACGCCTGGCGGGTGAGCGCGCCGCCGCGCGGCGACTCGAAGAGCACCGCGCTCGGTGGGCGCCGCGCGGAGGGCCGCGCCTCCTCGCGCGCGCGCCGCGCCTCGAGGTACGCGGTGAGGTGGTCGAGCGCGATCTCCCCGACCGGCACCAGCCGTCGCTTGCCGCCCTTGCCGAAGGCGGCCACCACCCCGCGCTCGAGATCCACGTCACCGCGGCCGAGCCCGACCAGCTCGCTCACCCGCAGCCCCGCCGCGTAAGCGAGCGCGAGCATCGCGCGATCGCGGAGCCCTCGGAGCGTGCTCGCGTCGGGGGTGTCGATGAGCCGCAGCATGTCGTGCGCCTCGATGACGTGGGGGAGCTTGCGCCCGATGCGCGGCCGCGCGGCCTGCGTCATCGGATCGTCGTCGAGCTCGCCCTCGCGGATGAGGAAGCGCACGAAGCCGTGGACGGCGGACTGATGCCGCGCGGCGCTCCGCGCGCCGAGCCCGCTCTTGGCGAGCCCGCCGAGCCAGCCGCTCACCAGGCCGAGATCGAGCTCGCGCGGCGTGGTGACCCCGCGCTCGTCGGCGAACGCGGCGAACTTCGCCAAGTCGCGAGCGTAGGCCTCCACCGTGTTCGGCGCGAGCGCCCGCTCGACGCGGAGCTGGTCCAGATAGAGATCGACGAGCGTGTCGATGCCCACGCCGGTAGCCTACGGCGCGCCGCGGCGCGCGGCGAGTTTCGCGCCGCCGGCCGCGCCGGACCGGCACCCCTAGGGCGCGCTCGGGCCACGCGCGGCCGCCACCATGGCGGCGAGTAGCGGTTCGGGATCGTCGGCGCGCATGAGCGCCTCGCCGATCAGCGCGGCCTCGGCGCGGCCGCCGGCGACCTGGGCGAGATCCGCCGGGGTGCGGAGCCCGGAGAGGTGCACGGCCACCACCTGCGCGGGCAACCGGGCGAGCACGCCGGCTGCGCGGGCCGCGTCGAGCGCGAGCGTGTCGAGGTCGCGCGCGTTCACGCCGATGAGCCGGGCGCCGGCGTCGAGCGCGAGGCGGGCCTCGTCCTCCGTCACGACCTCGACCAGCGGCTCGAGACCGCGCTCGCGCGCGGCGCCGACCAGCCGTGTGATCCGCGCCGGCGCGAGGCAGCGCACGATGATGAGCGCGAGATCGGCGCCGAAGGCGCGGGCCGCGTCGAGCTGGGCTTCGTCGATGATGAAGTCCTTACATAAGATGGGGAGCGCGCGGCCCTCGGCGCACGCGGCGGCGCGGGCGGCCGTGAGATCCTCGAAGCGCCCGCCGAAGAACGCGCCGTCGGTGAGCACGCTCACCGCGCGCGCGCCGCCGCGTGCGTAGCGCGCCACGCGCTCCTCGAGCGAGAGCGCGCGAGAGAGCTCGCCCGCGCTCGGGCTCCGCCGCTTGAACTCGGCGATGAGCGCGAGCGGCCCGCCCGCGCGGCGCCCGAGCTCGACGGCGCGCCGGGGGGGCGGGGCGGGGAGGCGTCGCGCGCGGAGCCCGGGTAGCTCGCGCGCCTTCTCGGCGAGGATGCGCGCGAGCAGGCTCATGGCGCGCGCCGCCGCGCGACCGCGCGCCGCCACTGCTCGAGGGTGCGCCGGGCGGCCCCGCTCGCCAGCGCGTCGCGCGCGCGGTCGGCGGCGGCGCGTGGCGCGAGCCCGTCGGCGACCACCAGCGCCGCCGCGGCGTTCAACACGAAGGCGTCGGTCGCGGGCGCGCGCTCGCCGCTCAGCACCCGCTCGAGCGCGCGCGCGTTGTAGGCCGCGTCGCCGCCCGCCACCGCTCCGAGCGCGCTCTTCGGGACGCCGAAATCCTCGGGCGCGATCACGTGCTCGGTGAGCCGACCGCCCGCGAGCTCGGTCACCCGCGTGGCGCCGAAGGGTGAGATCTCGTCGAGGCCGTCCGCCCCGCGGACCACCCAGGCGCGCGTGACCCCGAGCGCGGCGAGCGACTCGGCGAGCACCGGCCGGAGCGCGTCCTCGTAGGCTCCGAGCAGCTGGTGCGTCGCGCGCGCGGGGTTCGCGAGCGGCCCGAGCACGTTGAACACGGTGCGGATGCCGAGCTCGCGCCGCGCGACGCCGCCGTGTCGCATGGCCGGGTGGTGCATCGGCGCCATCAGGAACGCGATGTTCGTCTCGCGGAGCACCTCCGCCGCGGCCCCCGCCGGGGTGTCCACCGCCACGCCGAGCGCCTCGAGCACGTCCGCGCTGCCCGAGCGGCTCGAGACCGCGCGGTTGCCGTGCTTGGCGACCGGCACGCCCGCGCTCGCCGCGATGATGGCCGCGCCGGTCGACAGGTTCAGCGTGCCGAGCCCGTCGCCGCCGGTGCCACAGGTGTCGAGCACGCGCGCGAGCCCGTGCTCGACGGGGACCATCGCCGCGCGCATCGACTCGACCGCGGCCGCGATGACCGGCGCGGTCTCGCCCGCGCCGCGGAGCGCGACCGCGAAGCCCGCGACCTGCACCGGCGTCCACGCGCCGGCGAGGATCGCGTCGAACACTCGGCGCACGGTGGCGGGCGAGATGCCGCTCGGGCTCGAGAGCTCGGCGTACACGTCAGCGAAGCGCGGGACGAGATCGTCGTCGGTCACAGGGACTCCAGCCAGTTTTGCATGAGGCGCGCGCCGTGCTCGGTGAGGATCGACTCGGGGTGGAACTGCACCCCCTCGACCCGGAGCTCGCGGTGCCGGAGCCCCATGATCTCGCCCTCCGCCGTCCACGCCGAGAGCTCGAGGGCGTCGGGCAGCGACTCGCGCTCCACGATGAGCGAGTGGTAGCGGGTCGCCTCGAAGGGGGAGGGGAGGCCGAAAAACACGCCGCGCCCGTCGTGCAGGATGGGAGAGGTCTTTCCGTGCATGAGCCGCCCGGCGCGGACCACGCGGCCGCCGAAGTGCTCCGCCAGCGCCTGGTGGCCGAGGCACACGCCGAAGATGGGGAGCTCCCCGGCGAGGGCGGCGAGCACCTCGAGCGTCACGCCGGCGTCGCCCGGGGTGCCGGGGCCCGGCGAGAGGAGCACGCCGTCCGGCGAGCTCGCGCGGATCTCGGCGGCGGTCGTCCGGTCGTTCAGGCGCACGTCGCAGGTCGCGCCGAGCGACTCGAGATATTGCACGAGATTATACGTGAACGAGTCGTAGTTATCGACCACGACGACGCGGCGGGGCACGGGCGGCAGGGTCGCACCCGGCGCCCGGCCGGTCAAACCCTCGCCCGAAAATTGGGGGGCGCCCGCGCCGCCCGGATACGATCGCGAAATGACCGATCGCCGCCGCATCGTCCGTCAGCCCATCGACGTCTTCTTCAACAAGTACCTGGACGGCGCTCCGTACCTCTGCCGCAGCGTCGACCTCTCGCCGCGCGGGATGCTCGCCGACGTCTTCGGTGAGCCCGACGAGCTCGCCGACTCGTTCCCGCTCGAGCTGCAGCTCTGCGACGACCAGCCGCGGATCTGGGTCTGGGCCCGGCGGGTGCGGAAGGACGGCAAGCGGCAGGCGTTCGAGTTCATGGCGATGGACCGCGACGCGACCCGCCGCCTCGACCGCTTCCTCTTCGCGCCGGCCTGAGCCGCGCCGGGTGCGGCGGAGCCCCTCGGAGCGAGCATGCTCCACCCCTCCGCGGCTCCGCGCGCGCGGGCGGCGGCGGGGGAGGACCGCGCGCCGCGCGGATCGTGCGAGTTTCGCGGGCTCCGCGGCGCCGCGCGACGATTCATTCTTGCCGGCGGGGAGGTCGCCCGGTAGTGTGCCGCAGCCGCCGGGCGCCTGTCACTCGCACCTCGCACGAGTGTCACTCAACCCCCTCCGGCGAGCTCTCGATGGCTGACGAAAAGAAGCCCAAGATCGATCTCAAGGCCCGTCTCGGGAAGAAGACCACCACCGCGTCCGGCAGCGGCTCGGTTCCGCCGCCGGTCGGCATCCCGAAGCCCGCCGGCATCCCGAAGCCGGCGGGGATCCCGATCCCGCCCTTCGGCGCCGCCCCCTCGCGGCCCGCCGCGCCGAAGGTCGACGCCTCGGATCCCTACGCCGCCATCTCCGCCGACGCCGCGCCGGTTCGCAACGAACCGCAGGCCATCAAGGTCGAGATGAGCGAAGAGGTGGTGGCCGCCCAGAAGAAGGGGCGCTCGCGCGTGATCGCGCTCGCGGCGGTCACGGCCGCGGTGGGCGGCCTGGTCGGCTTCGCCTTCGGCAGCGGGCACGAGCGCGGCAAGCAAGCGGACTCCGCGCTCGCCTTCGCGCAGTCGCTGGTCAAGAAGGTGGATGACGCCAACGCGGACGTGCAGAAGCTCGCCGACATCCTGAAGGCGGCCACCGGTAAGCTCTCCGACAACAAGTTCCCCGAGGAAGAGGTGAAGGCGCTCGGCGGGCTCAACATCCCGTTCGACGGCCTCTCCCTCGTGAACGGCAGCCTCGGGCGTTTTCCGCCTAGTCTGGTCGCGATGCTGGTCTCCTTCGCGAGCGGCGCCCAGGAGGCGAACGACGGCAAGGATCGCATCGTCGGGCTGCTCGGCGGCGCCAAGCCCGCCATCGAGGACTTCCTCTCGCAGCAAGAGAAGCCGAAGGTCCGCTGGTCGGTGTACGTCGCCAACGGCCCGCTGGGTCCGTGGGCGGTGATGCAACCGCTCCCCGAGCCGTTTCTCACGAAGAGCGACACCAAGGTGAAGGACAAGGACGGCAAGGAGGTCGCCTACGCCTGGCCGAACACGTTCAAGATCACGGACGGCGGCAAATCCTACGATCTCAAGCGCTACACGAGCGGCGCCCCGATGGGCTCGGGCGATCCGTCGATCATCCCGGTCGATCCGAGCTCGCAGAACTCGGTGTGCTCGTCCGACGTGATCATCAAGCTGCGCCGCGAGGTGAGCGATCTCGAGACCACGCTGCGCGGGGACAAGACGCCCGGTCGCGAGAAGGACGGCCTCATGGACACCGGCTCGAACCTCCTCGAGGCCCTGAAGAAGATCGGCACCCCGGGCTGAGCGGAGCCTCGGGGGAGGTCGGCGCGGCGCGAGCCCGCCGGGATCAGTCAGGCTCGACGGCAGGCGGCGGCGCGCGACCGTAGGCGACGCCGCTCGCGTCCGCGCACACGAGCTCGTAGCCGCGCGCGAGCAGCGCGGTGCAGCGCACCGCCAGGTGCACCCGCGGCTCGGCGCGCGGCGAGCCGAGCAGGCGCCCGAGCACGCCCGCCCGCGGGCGGTGACCGCCGTCGACCGCGAGCCAGCTCCCCGGCTCGAGCGCTCCGGGCGCGGGGAGCTCGGCGGCCAGGCGCTCGACCGGGCCGAGCCCGTCCTCGGGCCAGTCGCGACCGACCGTCGGGTGGATGACCACCGCCGGGTTGGCGTCGGGCTCGAGCGGGGGAGCCAGCGCGGGCGTCGCGGTCACGCGACGCTCATCCGCGAGGAGCGCGGCGAGGGCCCCTCCGACGAGGGGGGCGGCCGCACGATCTCGACCTT
This sequence comes from Polyangiaceae bacterium, assembly GCA_035063585.1. Classification (GTDB taxonomy): domain Bacteria; phylum Myxococcota_A; class Polyangia; order Polyangiales; family Polyangiaceae; genus JAPSGB01. The sequence goes on along the minus strand of JAPSGB010000043.1, from coordinate 16,857 downwards.
GGTGATGCGCCGCGCGTCGGCCTCGCGCACGATGAACTCGAGGCCGTGCGCGGACAGGCTCGCGCCGGTGCCCGGCACCCGCCCGAGCGCGCTCACCAGGTAGCCGCCGAGCGAGTAGTAGTCGCCGTCCTCCGGCAGCTCCGCGCCGAGGTAGCGGCTGATTTCCCCGATCGGCACGCTGGCGTCCACCATCAGCCGCCCGCCGCCGAGATCGACGATGGGGGCCTCGTCCTCGTCATGCTCGTCGCGGATGTCGCCGACGATCTCCTCCAGCAGATCCTCGAGCGTCACGATCCCGCCCACTCCGCCGAACTCGTCCGTCACGACCGCCAGGTGCTGGTGGAGGGCGCGCATGTCGCGGAGCACTGCCGAGGCGCTCTGCACCTCGGTGACGTACGAGACGGGCTTCCGCATCAGCTCCTCGATCCGCTGCGAGTGGAGCGACTCGCGCGCGAGGTGCTGGATGAGATCCTTCACGTGCAGGACGCCGATCACGTTGTCGATGCTGTCGCGATACACCGGGTACCGCGAGTGGCCGTGGGTGGTCACGTAGTCGAGCAGCTCGGCCGGGGTGAGCTCGACGTCGACCCCGGTGACCTGCGTGCGCGGCACCATGAGCTCGCCCGCGGTGAGCTCGCCGAAGTCGAGCACGTTGCGGATCATCTCCGACTGCTCGTGATCGAGCGAGCCGTTGAGCTCGCCCTCGTTGACGATGAGCTCGACCTCGGTCTCGGTGATCTTCGGGGTGCTCGCGCCGGGCGCCGGCGTGACCGAGCGTCCGATGAGGCCGCCGAGCCAGACCATCGGCGCCGCGAGCGGCGCCACGACGAGCTCGAGGGGACGAAGGAGCCCGAGCAGGAACGGCGCCGCGCGCTCGGGCCGGCGCGAGGTGACCGAGCGGCCGATCTCCGCGGGTACGCCGTAGGCGATGAGGGCGAGCAGCGCGGCGACGAGCGGAGCCCAGCCGCCGAGGCTCGGCGGGAGGCGCCGCCCGACGAGCAGCGCCGCCGAGCTGATGCCGAGCACGCGCAGGACCAGCCATCGCGACTCGATGGTCGCGCCGTCGGTGACGTAGCGCTCGAGCGAACGCTGCGCGCGCCCGGTGAGCGCCTCCGAGAGCGCCGCGCGCCGCGCGCCCGAGAGCGCGTTCACCGCGGCGCTGGCCGCTGCGAAGACCGCCGCGGCGACGGCCGGCAGCGCGGCGAGGACTAGTTCTAGGGTGAGTCGCTGTGGTGGGGAAGCTGGGTCCAACTCGAAAAGGGCGCTCTGGCACCCCCTCCCGGCGCTCAAGTTAGCGTTCTGGCCCGGGCTCGCGCAAGCTACCCCGCCTCTCCGCCGCGAAATCGACCGTCCCGCGCCCGAAGCCTGCGGCCTCCTCGCGGAAAATTCACGCAACCCGCCGCGCCACCGGGCCGAGCCTCCGGGGTGTCCACCCGAGTCACCAGCACCGGGCGCGAGGCCGCGCCGCCGGCCGCGCCGCCGGCCGCGCCGAACCGCCACCAAACCAATAATCATCGGTCATTTCCGGGTGTTACTGGCTTCGCTGAGCTCCTGAAGGGCCTCGCGGGGAAGTCCACGGCGGAGGTGTCGAGGGCCGGGAAGGGTGGTCGATCCGGCGCGGCCGGCGGCGCGGACGCAGGCGGCCGCGCGCTCGCGGCGCGCGCGGAGCTCGAGCGCGAGCCCGTGCCACCGCGGCGGGAGCGTTCCGCGGCGGACACCGCTCGCGATGACGCCGGCGACGACGCGCCGCCGCCGCTCGACCCGCTCTCGCGACACCTGGCGTTCGACCGGCCACCAGCCCTCGCGACGGCCGCGCCTCACGCGAGCGCGCCGCCGCCGAACGCCGCGCTGCCCGCGGTCGAGGAGCTGGTGCAGCGCTTGGTCCGGCGCGTCGCATGGGGCGGCGACGGCCGGCGCGGCACCGCGCGGGTCGAGCTCGGGGCCGGAGAGCTCGCGGGCGCGACCATCACCGTCGAGTCGAGCGGGCGCGAGCTCCACGTGGAAGTGGAGCTGCCGCCCGGCGTGGAGGCCGAGCCGTGGCGCGAGCGGCTCTCGGCGCGGCTCCGCGCGCGCGGCTTCGAGCTCGCCACGCTCGAGGTGCGCTGAGGCGCGCGGCCGCGCTCCGGCTCACCGCCCGCGCGGCCGGGGCTCAGCGCGGTCCGAAGCCGCGCCCGACGCGGTATCCGTCACCATCGGCGCGGCCGAGCGCGACGAGCGCGCCGTCGGGCGCGAGCCAGGCGCGGAGCTCGCCGGCGCCGGGCTCCCCCGCGAAGTCTTCGCGGGCGAGTCGCTGGCCGAGCCGCGCGCGCGCGGCGCCCGCGGGGGTGAGCTCGGCCGCGCCGAGGCAGCGCCGCGCCGCCTCCGCCACCGGCAGCGGCGCGACCGGCTCGGGCGGGGGCCACGGGATGGCGTCTTCCACGCGGAAATCCCCGCTGGCCAGGCGGCGGAGCCGCGAGAGGTGGCTTGGGACGCCGAGCCGCGCGCCCAGATCGCGGGCGAAGGAGCGAACGTAGTAGCCCTTCTCGACCGTGAGCTCGACCTCGAGCCGGCGCGCGCTCCGAGCGACGAGCTCGAGCGCGCGCACCCGGACCGCCCGCGGCGCGAGCTCGGGTGGGTCGCCGCGACGCGCGCGCCGGTGCGCGGGCTCGCCCGCGAGCTTGATGGCGCTGAACGCCGGCGGGAGCTGCTCGGCGCGCGCGCGCTCGGCGTCGAGCGCGGCCTCGAGCGCGCCGGGCGCGAGCCAGTCGGGGGCGAGCGACGCCTCTTCGGTGACGCGGCCGAGCGCGTCGAGCGTGTCGGTGCTCCGTCCAAAGCTGATCTCGGCGCGGTAGCGCTTGTCCTCGCCGAGGAGGTAGCCCGAGAGCTTGGTCGCCTCGCCGAACAGGAGGAGCAGCACGCCGGTCGCCATGGGATCCAGCGTGCCGGCGTGACCGACCGCGCGAGTGCCGTAGAGCCGCCTCGCGCCGGCGACCAGGTCGTGGCTGGTCGGCCCCTCGGGCTTGTCGACGGCGAGCACGCCGTGCACCTCGGCCGAGGGCGCGCGCGCTAGCCGAGCCATACGCTGCGTCGCTCGCGGAGCCGGTCGTCGAGCATGCGCTGGATGGTCGTGCGCACGCGCTCCGCCAGGCGACCGACCAGCACGTGATCGTCGGCGGCGGCGGGGCCGTAGTCGTCGAAGCGGATCGGCTCGCCGAACTCGATGCGCCACCGGGTGGGCGCCGGGATGAGCCCGAGCGGCCCGAGCCACGGGAAGGTGGGCGTGACCGGGACGTACGGCAGCCCGACCGCGCGCGACAGGTACTCGAAGCGATATAGGAGCGGGTTCGTCTCCTCGGCGCCGACGATGGCGCAGGGGATGAGCGGCGCGCGCGTGCGCAGGCACAGGCGGATGAACCCGCCGCGCCCGAAGCGCTGCAGTCGGTAGCGCTCACGATAGAGCTTGCCGATCCCCTTGAGCCCCTCGGGGAAGACCGCGATCAGCCGATCGCGCGAGAGCAGCCGCTCGGCGTTCTCCTGGCAGGCGCGCACCGCGCCGATGCGGTTCAGCAGCGCGCCGAGGAACGGCAGGTAGTAGACGAAATCCTCGGTGAGCCAGCGGGGCTCGCGCGCGGCCGGGTGCTCGAGGCGCACGGCCGTTCGCAGCATGACCCCGTCGAGCGGCAAGGTGCCGGAGTGGTTCGACACGATCACGGCGCGGCCCTCGGCCGGGATGTGCTCGACCCCGGTCGTCTCCACGCGGAAGTAGCGCTTGTAGAGGAAGTCGAAGAGCGGGCGCAGCCGCGCCTCGTAGGTCGGATCGAGCCCGAATTCGTCGACCTCCTCGGAGCGGTTGCGCATCCCGATGCGGCCCCACTGCCGGAGGTAGTAGTCGCTCGAGAAGAGCTCGCGCACCGCGTCGACCACGCCCGCGTCGTCGTCTTCGCCGAGCCGTGGCGCGGGCAGGGGCGCGCCCAGCCGCTCGACGACCTCGCGCGCCGCCGACTGCATCTGATCGCGGATCGAGGGCGGTGGCGGCTCTTCGTCGCTGCCGCCCGCGCGGCGGATCATGCCGTCGAGGCGCGCCTCGAGCGCGCGGATCTGCGCCTCGACGTCCGCCGGGAGCCCGACGTCGAGCCCCGGCGCCCGCGGGCGCGACGAGGGCGCGAGCGCGTCGTCGTCGGCGCTCAGCGTGCTGTGGGGGACGATCCGCGAGCCGATGCCGAGCTCCTCGAGGGGAGCGTCGTCGTCCTCGGGCGGCTCCTCGATTTCGCGCGCGCCGCTCGCGGGCGAGAGCTCGCTCACGGGCGGGGGAGCGGTGTCCTTGGCGCGGGGCGCTCGCGACGCGGCGGGACGCGAGCGACGCTTCGGCGCCGCCTCGCCCGGCTCGCGCTCGCCGCCCGGCGCGGCGGACTCGCTCGGACCGGCGGGGCGCTGCTTGCCGCTGCCGCCCCGGCCGCGGCGGCGCCCAGCTTTCTTTCCAGGGTTCTTCGGGTCCGATTGGCGAGTGCTCACGCGGTGGTCTCCGAGAGGAGCTTGACGTCCCTCAAGCGCTGGACGTTGGCGAAATCGACCAGCGCCTCGCGGCTGGTGTAGACGGGCGAGAACCCGAGCGACTTTCGCGCGTGCTCGCCGTCGGCGACGCAGAGATACTGGAAATAGTCGAGGAAGCTCGGCGGGGCCTCGGCCACCTCGGCCGCCCAGAGCGCGCTCACGAGAGGCGACAGCATCGGCCGCGGGAGCGGCAGCGCGGCGCGCCCGGCGAGCTTGATGACGGTGCTGAGCGGCAGCACGCCGTCGCCCACCACGTTGAACACGCCCGGCGTGTCGCGATCGACCGCGAGCTTCACCGCCGCGACCGCGTCCGCCTCGTGGATGAATTGCCAGAGCGGATCGAAGCCGAGCACGGTCGGGACGATGCGCCGGCCGAGGTACTCGGTGAGGTAGTTTTTCACGGTCGGGCCGAGGATGGGCGCGGTGCGGAGGATGGTGACCACGCGCCCCTTGCCGGGCCGGCCGAAGCGCCGGGCGTCGCTCTCGGCCTCGATCTTGTCCGCGAAGAAGGGCTCGGAGCGCCGGGCGCGGAGCGGGTGCTTCTCGGTGAGGAAATTCGGGTTGGTCGGGTGCGCGCCGTAGAGCACCGTCTGGCTCCACATCACCAGCTTCCGCACCTCGGCGCGCCGGCACGCGTTCAAGAGGTGCATGGTGCCGACGCTCTCGAACTCGTGGGCCCACGCCGAGGCGTGGGTCGGCGAGGCGAGGAAGGCGAGGTGCACGAGGCAGTCGACGCCCTCGGCGGCGAAGATCTCGGCGACCCGCTCCTCCGCGGCAGGCGCGGTGAGATCGACGTCATACACGCGCGTCTTCGAGCCCGCGGTGGCGGGCGTCGCGATGTCGACGCTCACGATGCGCCGCACGCGCTCGTCCTCCTCGAGGAGCCCGACCAGGTTCCTGCCGAGGAAGGACGCCGCGCCGGTGACGGCGACCACCCGCGGGCGGCCGCGCCGCGCGGTGACCGCGCGCTCTCCGGTCCGCGCCAGCGGCTCCGCCGGCCTCTCGTCGTCCGGTTCGCTCATCGGGCCCGGAAAGTACAACAGATCCGGCAAGAGCGCCCCGCGGGATTCCGCGCCGGCCCGGCCCCTCCCGCTCGAAGCTGACTTCCCGGGCGCGCGGGCGGGATTTCTCCGGGGCGGGAGCGGGCCGGTCGGGTTATGCTTGGCGAAGATGGAAGTGGTGTGCCCACTCGAAGACCGCCGGCTCGGGCCGTATGAGCTCGGCGAGCGCCTCGGCGCCGGGGGCATGGCCGAGGTGTTCGTGGCGCGGCGCGCGGGGCCGCGCGGTTTTGCCAAGCGGCTGGCGGTAAAGCGCATCCTGCCCGACCTCGCGCGCGACGAGCGGCTGGTCGCGATGTTCTGCGACGAGGCGCGCATCTGTGCCGCGCTCAGCCACCCGAACATCGTCCAGGTGGTCGACTTCGGCGAGGCCGACGGCGTGCTCTTCATGGCCATGGAGTACGTGGACGGCATCTCGTGCGCGAAGCTCCTGCGCGCCGTCGCCGCGCGCGGCGAACGCTTCCCGCTCGGCGTCGCGCTCTACGTCGCGCATGAGGTCCTGCGCGCGCTCGAGTACGCGCACGAGGCCCGCGACTCGAGCGGGCGCGCGCTCGGCATCGTGCATCGGGACGTGTCGCCCGGCAACGTGCTCCTCGGTCGCGCGGGCGAGGTGAAGCTCACCGATTTCGGCATCGTGAAGAGCGCGCTGGTCGATCGCCGCACCTACCCGGGCGAGCTCAAGGGCAAGCTCGGTTACATGTCGCCCGAGCAGGTGATGGGCGCCGAGGTGGACGCGCGCAGCGATCTGTTCGCGGTGGGCATCGTGCTCGCGGAGATGCTCATCGCCCGTCCGCTCTTCCCCGGGAAGAACGAGCTCGAGATTCTCACTCGCATCCACGAGGCGGATCTCCGCATGCTGAGCGTGCACGGCGCCGGGCTCCCCCGGCGGCTCCAGAGCGCGCTCACCCGCGCGCTCGCGCGCGAGCCCCACGACCGCTTCGCGTCGGCGTCGGAGTTCGCGGGCGCCCTCCGCGCGGCCGCGAGCGCCGAGGGCGTGGGCATGGGCGACGCCGAGCTCATCGGGTGGCTCGCCGGGCTCGGCGTGCTCCCCTCGCAGAGCGGCGTCCGCGAGGCGATCACGCAGAGCCTCGAGGTCGATCTGAGCGAGCTCGAGCCGCCCCGGGCGCCCGCGCGCCCAGCCGAAGGCGGGCGGGTGGTCGGTCCGGCGCGGCCGGCGGCCGCCGCGTCCTGCTACGAAGTGCGCGTCGAGCGTCGCGCCACCATGGGACCGATGTCGCGCGCCCAGCTCCTCGAGCTCGCCGCGACCGGGAGGCTCACCGAGCGCGCGCTGATCTCGGTCGACGGCGGCGGCTTCCGTCCCGCGCGTCAGCTCGCCGACCTCGCGCGGTTGCTCGCGCGCCCCGCCTTCCGCTTCGGCGTGGAGCCGGAGGGCGAGCTCGTGTGGCGCCGCTCGCTCGCGCCGCTCGCGCTGCCCGCGCTGATCTACGAGCTCGTGGTGCGGCGCGAGACGGGCGTGCTCCGCGCGGTGAGCGGCGGGCGCGAGAAGCGGGTCCACCTCACGCGCGGGGAGCTCGCGTTCGTGAGCTCGACGGACCGCGGGGAGCTCATCGGGCATCGACTGGTGCACGCCGGGCTGGTCACCCGGCAAGCTCTCGACGATGCGCTCGACCGCGCCGCCGCGAGCGCGACGCGCGTCGGACAGGCGCTGGTCGAGCAAGGGAAGCTGCGCCCGCTCGCGCTGCTCCGCGCGCTCATCGAGCAGCTCGAGGCGCGGCTGCTCGACCTCTTCCGATTCCACGACGGCGAGGTGGCGTTCGTGCGAGGCGCGCCGGTGGGCGACGAGCGCGTCTCGTCGCGGCTGTCGTCGCTCGAGCTGGTGACGCGGGTGGCGCGCGCCGCCGCCCACGATGACGAGCTCGCGCGGCACCTCGACGCGCTCGGCGGCGCGAGCGTGCGTCACGCGCCGTCGCCGCCGGTCGCGGTGTCCGAGCTCGGCCTGCCCGCGCCCGAGCGGCGCGTGCTCGAGCTCGGCGGTGACGGCCCGGTGGCGGCGCTCGTCGCGCGCTTCGCGGAGGAGCGCATGGCGAGCCCCCGCGAGACGCGCCGCGCGCTCTTCGTCGGGCTCGCGAGCGGGCTCCTGGTCGCGCCGCGGCGCCCCGTCCCGCGCTGAGCGCTCAGCCGCCGTCGCCCGCAGGCGCCGCGCAGCGACCGCGCAGCCAGGTGAGCCCGTGGTCGCTCCGCACCCAGAGCGAGAGCTCGTCGCCGCGGGTCGCGAGCGCGAAGCCGGCGCCCGGGGTCACCGCCATGGGCGCGCCGACGGGCGCGCCGTCGTCGTCGACGAGGAGCGCGTGGACGACCATGCGGCGCGTGGCGCGGCAGTGCTCCGGCGCGACCCACGCGACGAGCGCACCTCGCGCGAGCGGGCGCGCGATGACGCCGACCGGCGGTGCCACCAGCCGCACCGAGCCGGGCGCGCCCTTCGGGCCGAGGAGCACCAGTCGAAACCCCTCGCTCGAGCAGGCCGCGTCGCGCGGCTGGCCCGGCGCGATCACGAGCGGTCCGGCCGCGGTCGCCACCGCGTCATAAGCGCCGAACGGGGTCGCGTCGGTGCGGCGGAGCCGCGCGTTCGCGCCCTCTACGCGCCAGAGCGCGACCTCGGTGGGCGCGGCGAGCGCCACCCAAGCCGCGTCGGCGGCGCCGTCGAAGCCGGCGAGCGCGAACGGGGTGAGCCCCGCGCCTTCCGGCTCGAGATCGACGCGGGTGAAGGCCGGGCTCGCGGCTCCGGTCGCGCCGCGCAAGAGCGTCGCGCCGGGCAGCGCCGAGGCGCGTGCGCGGGTGGTGAGCACCGCGCAGCGTCCTGCCGAACAGGCGAGATCGACGAGCTCGAGGGCGTCGCCGGCGGCGAGCTCCACGGCGGGCGCGTGCTCTCGCCAGAGCACGGCGCGCGTGCTCTCGCCGTCGCCGAGCGCGAGCGGCGCCACCCAGCCCTCGGGCGTGCGCTCGAAGAGGGGCGGCCGGTCCGGCACCGCCCAGGGGATGCGCGGTTCGACCCGGCCGCTCGTGAGGTCGACCGCCCCGCGCGCGGTGAGTCGGGCAGCGTCGCCCCGCGTCTCGCCGACGACGAGCGCGTCGAGCGTGGTTCGGCCGGTGAGGAAGCGCGTGGTGGCCTCCGGCGGGAGCGGGGCCACGCGCACGGGCGGGATGATGGCGCAGCCGGGCGGGAGCGCGACCGCGGCCGGGTCGCGCTCGACCTCGAAGGGCGAGAGCGCGACCGCCGGCACCGCGCCGACGTCGACCGCGACCGGCGCGGGCGCCGCCAGCGCGGCTTCGCTCGCAGGCGCGGCGTCGCCCCGGGCGGAGCGCCCGTCGCGACAGCCGCGGCAGCCGGTCGACGCGGCCGAGGCGAGGAACGCCGCGACCACCAGCGAGCGTCCGCGGCGGGTCACTGCTTCGGGATTCGCGGCCACGCCGGGCTCGAGCCGAGCGTGCGCACCGCGCGCCGCCCGGCCGAGTCGGGGACGGGCTCGACGAGGTCGCGCACGTCCTCGAGCCCGAGCGGCTTGAACAAAGTCCGGCACTCGGAGCGCCGGATGTAGTCGGCCTCCTGTTTGCCGAGCGCGCCGCCCGTCATGAAGATGAAGCGGCTCGCGAGCTCGGGATCTCGCTCCACGATCCGCGAGTGGAGCGCGTTGCCGTTGGCGCCCGGCAGGAAGACGTCGCAGAGGATGACGTCGGGGCGATAGCCGTGGCCGAGCAGCATGATCTCGGCCTCGGAAGCGGTGGAGCAGGTGCGCACCTCGTGCCCGCGCAAGCTTCGCCGGAGCGAGCGCGAGAGCAGCGGGTCGTCGTCCACCACCAAGATCGAGCGCCGGCTATCGGAGCGGAGCGGCTTCGGGCTCGCGGTGGGCGGCGCCGAGGGCGCGACCGCGTACACGCCGCTCTCCTCCTCCGGGCGCGGCAGGAACACCTGGAACGACGCGCCGCCCTCGGGGCGGCATACGACCTCGACGTGCCCGCCGTGTGCGGCGACCACCTCGCTGCAGATCTTGAGCCCGAGCCCCACCCCGCGGCCGTCGCTCTTGGTGGTGTAGAAAGGCTGGAAGATGAGCTTCGGATCGGCCACCCCCGGGCCGTTGTCATCGACCGCCAGCATGGTGTGGAGCGGCCCCTCGACGGTCCGTACCGTGACCTGCGGGTGCGGCCGCGCCGCGCGCTCGCACGCCTCGGCGGCGTTGAAGACCAGGTTCAGCACCACCTGACCGAGGTCGTCCGGCTGCCCGGTGGTCGTGCAGCCCGGGGTGAGCTGCTCGATGAGCTCGATGCCGCGCCGCTCGAGGTGCGGGCGGGCGACCGCGAGCGCGTCGCGCACCACCGTGGATAGATCGATCGGCTCGGGGGGCTGCTGCCGTCGCTCGTTGCTCGCGAGCTGCTCGGCCGTGCGGCGGAGGTGGGCCACCGCCGCGCCGATGTCGCGGGTGAGCTCGGTGAGCTCGGCGACCACGACCCCGAGCGCGGTGTCGCTCGGGCCGCCGAGCAGCTCGAGCTGGCGCAAGAGGTTCTCCTGCTCCTCGAGCTGGAGCACGAGCGCCCCGACCGGCGCGTGCAGCTCGTGCGCGACGCTCGCGGCGAGCAGCCCGGTCGTCGCGCGCCGCTCCGCGCGCTCCGCCTCGGCGCGGCGGGCCGCCTCGGCGTCGCCCAGCCGCTCGCGATCGAGCGCGAGCGCGAGCACGTGCGCGACGGTCTCGCAGAAGCCGGCGGTCTCCTCGTCGAGCTCCGCCGGATCGTCGAAGAGCAGGACCAGCGCGCCGAGCGCGGTGCGGCGGTAGCTGATGGGGAGCACCAGCCCCGCGCGCGCGCCGGCCGCGGCGAGCACGCCGGCTTCCTTCACCGCGTGCTGCCCGGCGCGAAGATCGCGGAGCCAGATCGGCCGCAGCCCGGTCACCGCGCGGCGTGCGACGCTCCGCATGGCGCCCCGAATCGGGTCCGCGTCGCCCAGGGCGGGCAGACCGCGCTCGGCGACCTGCTCGAGCACCTCGCTGAGCCCGAAGGCGGCGCCGGCGAACGCCGCGGTGGCGTCGAGCGTCGCGTCGAGCGCGTCACCGAGCAGACCTCCGCTCGACTCGCCCGTGATGCGCGCGGACAAGATGAGGATCGACTCGAGTCGCTTCAGCCTGAGCTTCGCGGACGACATGGAACCCGGCGGCGGCGCCTCTCCGCCATGCTTTCAGCGTAACTGCTCTTCGCCCTCGGCACCAGAGCCCCCTTCGGGGGCTCACGAGGCTACGCGAGCGTTCGCCGGAGCACCGGATAGGGCTTGAAATCATGGACGACCGCGAAGCCGTGCTCGGCGAGCGCCGAGAAGGGACCGGTCCACATCTCGTCGGGTCGGAGGAGGTCGGCGCGGCGCGGAAACGCCTCGATGGCGGTCGCGCCGCGCGCCCGGGCGAACGCGACGCCTGCGCCGATGAGCGCGCGAGCCACGCCCGCCCGTCTCCAGCCGGGGTCGACCAGCAAGCACCCGATGGTCCAGACGTGCCCGCGCTCGCCCTCGAAGCAGGGGAGCCCGCGGTAGAGCCGCTGCGCGTAGAGCTTCGGCAGGCTCGCCGCGGGCGCGAGCTTCATCCACCCGACGACCTCGCCGCCGGCGTCCGAGAGCGCGACCAGACCCGAGGCCTCGAGCGAGCCGGCGTCGATGGCCGCCTCGAGCGCGCGCCGGTTCTGCTCCGGCGCGGTCGCCATGCGGAGCGCCCAGTCGTTGCTGGTGCCCGCGAAGTGCCAGTAGCGGCAGTAGCAAGCGCAGTCGGCGCGCTCGAACAGGGCCGGCAGCCGCTCGCGGTGCGCGAGCCCGAGCGGCTCTACGTGGAAGCTCGGCGCGCTCACCCGCCCGCCTCCGGCGGGCGGCGGCGCGGGGCCGGGGACAGTCGCTCCCAGGCGGCGGCGACGGTGAAGAGCCGCTCCTCGGCGAACGCCGGGGCGAGGAGCTGGAGCCCGACCGGCAGCGCCGGCCGCGTCGCGCTCGCCGGCGTGGGCTCGCAGGGCACGCTCAGGCCCGCGAGGCCCGCCAGGCTCGCCGGCAGGGTGTAGGCGTCGGCGAGGTAGGCGGCGAGCGGGTCGTCGGGGTGCTCGTCGAGCCGCCACGCCGGGGTTGGGCTCGCCGGCGTGGCGATGACGTCCACCCGGGCGAAGGCGCGGTCGAAATCCTGCTGGATGAGCGCGCGCGCGCGCTCGGCCTTCACGTAGTAGGCGTCGTAGTAGCCCGCCGAGAGCACGTAGGTGCCGAGCAGGATGCGGCGCTTCACCTCGGCGCCGAAGCCGGCCGCGCGGGTGCGTCCATAGAGCGCGGAGAGCTCGTCGCCCGGGCGCTCGTCGCGCCGTCCGAACCGCACACCGTCGAAGCGCGCGAGGTTGCTCGACGCCTCCGCAGTCGCGAGGACGTAGTAGGTCGCCACGCCGTAGCGCGTGTGCGGAAGCGCTACCGGCTCGAGCGTCATCCCCGCCGCCTCGAGCCCCTTCAGCGCGGCCTCCACGCTCGCGCGGACCAGCGGGTCGAGGCCCTCCGCGAAGTACTCGGCGGGCACGCCGACGCGGAGCCCGCGCGCTTCCGCGTCGCACGCGGCCTGGTAGCGCCCGACCGGACGGCGCGCCGAGGTGCTGTCGGACGGATCGGCGCCGGCGATCACCTCGAGCAGGAGCGCGGCGCTCCGCGCGTCTCGGGCGAGCGGGCCGATCTGGTCCAGGCTCGAGGCGAACGCGACCAGCCCGTACCGCGACACGCGCCCCGCGCTCGGCTTCACGCCGAGGACGCCCGAGAGCGCCGCCGGCTGGCGGACGGAGCCGCCGGTGTCGCTGCCGAGCGCGCCCGGGGTGAGGCCGGCAGCCACGCTCACCGCGCTGCCGCCGCTCGAGCCGCCCGCGACGCGGGTCCGATCCCAGGGGCTTAGCGCAGGACCGAACGCGCCCGTGGTGGTGGACGAGCCCATCGCGAACTCGTCGAGGTTGGTCTTGCCGATGATGACCGCGTCGGCGGCGCGCAGGCGCGCGACCGCGGTCGCGTCGTACGGCGAGCGCCAGCCGTCCCCGGGCGCGCGCTCGAGGATCCGCGACGCGCAGGTGGTCGGGGCGTCGAGGGTGCAGAGCGAGTCCTTCACCGCGACGGGCACGCCGGCGAGCGGTCCGAGCGCCTCGCCGCGCGCGCGGCGCGCGTCGAGCTCCCGCGCGGCGCGGCGGGCCGCCTCGGCGGACACGTGGAGGAACGCGCCGAGCTCGCGGCCGGCCTCGATCCGCCGAAGGCTCTCCTCGACGAGCTCTTCCGCGCCGAACCGACCCCCCTTCACCCCCTCCGCGAGCTCACCGATCGGCAGATCGAGCAGAGAGGTGGTCACGGCTCTTCCACGAAGGCGGGGACCGCGAAGGCGCCACCGGCGGCGCGCGGCGCGGCCGCGAGCACGGCGTCGTGCGGGAGGCTCGCGCGGTGCGCGTCGTCGCGGAGCGGCGCGTCGTCGACCGCGGCGCGCGCGGTGAGCGCGGAGCTCGTCGCGTCGAGCGCGGCGAGCTCGCCGACGTAGGCGACGATTCGGTCGAGCTCGCCGATGAAGCGCGCGATCTCCGGCTCGGTGAGCTCCAAGCGCGCGAGCCGCGCGGCGCGTAGGACCTCCTCGCGGGTGAGGGACATCGGCGGGGAGCCTAGATCGCGGCCTCCGGGCGGACCAGCCGAGCGCCGGTCGCCCCTGTATTTGCCGGCGGAGAGGCTGTATACCGGCTCGTATGTCGCTCGGAGAGAGAGAGCCGTGGGCGCCGATGCGCGCGCAGGGAGGTGGCTGGGGTCCGCCGCCGGGCGGTCATCCGCCGCCGGGTGCTCCGCCGGGCGGTTACCCGCCGCCGGGCGGCTACGGCGGGCCGCCAGGCGGTCATGGTGGGCCTCCGGGCGGCTACGGCGCGCCTCCAGGCGGCTACGGCGCGCCGCCGGGCGGTTACGGCGCGCCGCCGCCCGCCGCGAAGCCCATCACGGGCAGCCCGCAGACCATGGCGCTCTACGCGATGGAGGTCGATCCGACCACCGGGCTCCTGCACGGTGAGAAGCCGCCCGCCAGCACCGCCGCCGTGGTCGCGGTCGTCTGCGGCGCGCTGCTCTGCCTCGGCCCGCTCACCGGTGTGACCGCGATCATCGCGGGGCTCATGGCGATGAAGGCGCAGAAGGCGAACCCCGCCGCGGTCGGCGGCCGCAACATGGCGATCACGGGGCTCGTGCTCGGCAGCCTGAACCTGGTCGCGTCGCTGGTGTTCGGGTTCATCTTCATCCTCTCCGCGCTCCTGTGAGCTCCGTGGCAGAGCGCGCGTCGGAGCCGCCGGGCGACCGTCCTCCGCCGGGGGCGTGGGCGCCCGCGCGGGCGGCGGCGCTCACGCTCGTGGTTCGTCCGCTCGAGCGCTTCCTGCGCGTGCAGACGGCCAGCGGGATCGTGCTCATGCTCGCCGCGGTGGTGGCGCTCGGGTGGGCCAATTCCCCGTGGCACGCGAGCTACGAGCGGCTATGGCGCACGCCGCTCACGCTCGGCGTGGGTGAGCTCGTGCTTCGAGGCGATCTCCATTTTCTCATCAACGACGTCCTCATGGTCGTCTTCTTCTTCGTGGTGGGACTCGAGATCCGCCGCGAGCTCCACGCGGGCGAGCTCAGCGATCCGCGCCGCGCCGCGCTGCCCGCGGCCGCCGCGCTCGGCGGGATGCTCGCGCCCGCGCTCATCTATTTCTCGTTGAACCACGCCGGCGTCGCTCACCACGGCTGGGGCGTGCCGACGGCTACCGACATCGCGTTCGCGGTCGGGGTGCTGGCGCTGCTCGGTCGCCGCGTGCCGCCCGCGCTTCGCGTGCTGCTGCTCGCGCTCGCCATCATCGACGACATCGGCGCCATCGTCATCATCGCCCTCTTCTACTCGAGCGGCGTGCAGGTGCTGGGGCTCGTCGTCGCGGCCGGCGGCGCGGCAGGGGTTTGGCTCATGCAGCGGCTCGGGCTGCGGCGCGCCGCGCTCTACGTGCTGCCCGGCGCGATCATCTGGGGCGGGCTGCTGGCGAGCGGCGTGCACCCGACCATCGCGGGAGTCGCGCTCGGGCTGCTCACGCCGGTGCAGGCGTGGTTCGGCCGCGCGGGCTTCGTCGCGGAGGCGCGCGCCGCGCTCGCCGACTTCGCAGAGCGCGCCGCGCGCCCCGACGCGGACGCGCACGAGCTCACCGGGCCGCTCGAGCGGCTCGCGCGCGCGCGTCGCGAGGCGCTCGCGCCGGTGGTGCGGCTCGAGAGCGCGCTGAACCCCTGGGTCGCCTTCGGGATCATGCCGCTCTTCGCGCTCGCCAACGCCGGGGTCCGCGTCGGCTCGCTCGAGCTCGGTATCCCGAGCGGCGCGACCGTGCTCGCCGGCGTCGCGCTCGGGCTCTTCGTCGGCAAGCCGGTCGGCATCGTGCTCATGACCTGGCTCACGGTCCGGGTCGGGCTCTGCTCGCTCCCGCGCGGGGTCGACACGCGTGGCATCGTGGTGGTCGGGATGGTCGCGGGCGTCGGTTTCACCATGGCGCTCTTCATCGCGGAGCTCGCCTTCGCCGACGCGTCGCACCTGGGCATCGCGAAGCTCGCCATCCTGCTCGGCTCGCTGGCCGCCGGCGTGGTGGGGCTCGTCGCGGGGCGCAGACTCTTGCCGGTGCGGCCGCTCGAAGGCGCCGCGGCCAGCGTCGACGAGGCCGAACAGTCGACGGAGCTCTGACGACGCGATACCCTCGCTGGGGCCGATGGGACGGGGCGCGCTCCGAGAGTTCGAGGACGGCGAGGCCATCGCCGGCACGCGTTATCGCGTGGTCGCCCTCATCGGTGAGGGAGGGATGGGCGCGGTCTATGAGGTGGAGCACGTCGAGCTCGGCAAGCGCTTCGTGTTGAAGGCGATGCAGCGCGAGCTCGCCCAGCGCGAGGATCTGGTCGCGCGGCTCCGGCAGGAGTGGCGCGCGCTCGCGCGGCTCGAGCACCCGAACATCGTCGGGGTGACCGACGCCGGCACCAGCGGCACCGGGGTGCCGTTCTATGTGATGGAGCGGCTCGAAGGCGAGACGCTCTCGGCGCGCCTCGCGCGCATGGGGCCGCTCCCGCTCGAGGAGGCGCTCGAGATCGGGAGCGGGATCCTCGATGGCCTCGTCGCGGCGCACGAGATCGGCATCGTGCACCGCGACGTGAAGCCCCCGAACATCTTTCTCACCAGCGCGGGCGGGGTAAAGCTGCTCGATTTCGGGGTCGCCAAGATCGCCGACACGCGCGCCGACGTGATCACGGCGCGGGGCGTCGCCATCGGCACGCCGCGCTACATGTCACCCGAGCAGGTGCGGGGCGACCGCGTGGACTTGCGGACCGATCTCTACGCGACCGGGCTCGTGCTCTTCGAGATGGTGGCTGGCGTCGGTCCGTTCATCGACGCGGAGGCGGATCGGATCTTGCTCGCGCACCTGACGCGCCCGCCGCCGCGCCTCTCGAGCGTCGCGTTCGGGGTGCCGCGCGAGCTCGACGACGTGGTGGCCGCGATGTTGCTCAAGGATCCGCGAGAGCGGCCGGCGAGCGCGCGGCCCGTCGCGGACCTGCTCCGGCGGCTCGCCGCGGGCGCGGCGCCCGCGTGGCGGCCGCCGGGGCCTGCGGTGCGCCGGTCGTCGCCGCCGCCCGCCTCCCTGCCCGGCACGCGCCCCGACGGCGTGGCCGCCCGCGGATCCGAGCGTCCGCCGGCGCTCGGACCGGGACAGACGCTGCGGATGGACCCGCTCGCCCTCGCGGCGACCATCGCGTCCTCGACGCTCGCGCCCGACTCGGGCGCGACCCGCGTCGAGCCGATGAGTTTTGGGACGCTGAGGATGGAGGGCGTCGCGTTTCCGAAGCGCGCGAGCGATTCGCCGCCCGATCCGAACCGCACGTTGACGCTCGAGGAGCTCGGCGTGGTGTCGCGTCGGCTCCCCGAGCCGGAACCGACTCGCACGGCGGTACCGCTCCCGCCCTCGGCGGCCGAGACCCCACCGCCGGTCGCGGCTCGACCCGTGCCGGCCGCGCCGCCGCGCGCGAAGCAGTGGGTCGGCGCGGCGGTCGCGCTCGGCGGCGCGCTCGTCGCGGTGGTGCTCGGCGTCGTGGCGATTCGCGCGACCGCGCGGAGCGGTCGCGGAGAGGCTGAGCGTGCTGCGCCGTCGGCCGCAGAGAGCGCGCCGTCGGCCGCAGAGAGCGCGCCGTCGGCCGCAGAGAGCGCGCCGTCGGCCGCAGAGAGCGCGCCGTCGGCCGCAGAGAGCGCGCCGTCGGCCGCAG
>JAPSGB010000042.1:0-38055 GCA_035063585.1 Polyangiaceae bacterium | reverse complement strand
CGTCGTCGGTCTTCGCGTCGTCGGTCTTCGCGTCGTCGGTCTTCGCGTCGTCGGTCTTCGCGTCGTCGGTCTTCGCGTCGTCGGTCTTCGCGTCGTCGGTCTTCGCGTCGTCGGTCTTCGCCTCGCCGGTCTTCGCCTCGCCGGTCTTCGCCTCGCCGGCTGACGGGTCCGGTGACGGCGCGGCCTTCGGCGTCTCGCTCGTCGACGGGGCCACCGCTCGGGGGAACTCCTCGGTGTCGGCCGTCGCCAGCGGCGATGACATCCCGACCAGCGTCTGCTTCGCCTTCACGCCCGCGCTCGGTCCCGCCGCGGTCGATGTTCGAGGTCTTGGTTCGTCCTTGCTCGGCGACGCCTGGGTCGTCGCTCGTGCGTCGGGCTTCGCGGGTTCGCTCGCGTCCGGTTCCGGCAGCTTGACCGCGCCCATGCCGATGATGGTCTGCTTGTGCTGAAGCGGGGGCTTGGCGGCAGCGGTGGACGCGTGCGGCGCGTCGTCGTCGCCGTCAGCCTCCCAAATGGGCCGATATCGACTGGAGGCCTGCTCGGCGTCGTCTAGCGAGACGCCCGCGGGGAGGCGCGCCGACGTCGACGAACCACCGGGGCCGCCGCCCTGCTTCGAATCCCCAGCCATGATGCGAAACTCCGTGAAAGCGTTGCGAGTTCCAGAGGCTAGCACCGCCGCGAGCGCCGGCGCAACGCGCGCCCGCTCGGGATCGGCGCGGGTTCTTGGCGAGGAGACGGTTATCGCGGTAGAGCCAGCCCATCGAACTCTATTCGGCGCGGCGACGCTCACTCCTCGGTATCGTCCCTGCCACGCTCGCGGGAGCGCTCCTCGCGCTCGTCGCGTGGAGCGCGGCGGGATGCGAGGCCCGCCGCGCGCCGACGCCGGCGCCGCCGAGCGCGCCGGCGCTCGGCTCGAGCGTGGAGATACTCCCGCCTCGCCTCGAGGCGGTCGCGCACGCCGACGCGCTGGCGGTGAGCGGCTCTCGCAAGGGAGGCGAGGAGGGCGGCAAGCTGCTCGGCGCGGCGGCCGCTCTCCGCCGCCGTCTCTGGCGCGTCGAGCACAAGGACGCCGACGCGCTCGAGGCCATCGAGCTCTTTCGCGCGGCCGAGCGGGCGAGCCCCCAAGGCGCCTGCGCCGGGGGCATCGAGCGCGCCCTGCTCGAGGGTGAGTTTCGCGCGGATCCGGCGCAGACGTACCGCGAACTCTACCTCTTGCGGGCGAGGTTCAGCGAACCGGCCTGCGAGCTCCGAGTGAAGCACGCGCTCGCGATGCTCGGCGCCTTCAGGCCGCTCCCGAGCGTGCTCGTCGAGCTCGAACGAACGCTCGAACATCCGCCCGGGCCGGATGGCGGCGGCGCGCTCGCCGAGGGGGGGGCCTCGGCCCAGGCGGGCGGGATGGTGGTCGTCCCGACGCTCTCCTCGGCGACACCGAGCGGGCCGGCTCGCGTCACCAGCATCGAGCGTTACCCGGGCAAGGACTCGGCGCGCGTCGTGGTGTTCGTGACGCGCCCGACGACCTTCAGCGTCGGTTCGCTGCCGGGACAGGGAGGGGGACGCGGGCCGCGTCTCTACGTCGACATCCACGACGCCAGCTACCGGGGGGCGAAGGAGCTCGCGGCGGGCGGCGTGGTCGAGCGGGTTCGGGCCGGGCGCCAGAAGGAAGATCTCCGCGTGGTGCTCGACTTGACCGCACCGGTGCACCACCGCATCTTCTACCTGCCGGAGCCGTTTCGGCTCGTCATCGACGTCGCGCGGGACGCGCCGCCGCGCGCCGGGGCCGCCTCGGCCGCTGGAGGCGCGCGCACGGTGCGGCGCGTGGTGCTCGACCCCGGGCACGGCGGCCGCGATCCGGGCGCGATTGGTCCAGCCGGCCTGCGTGAGAAGGACGTCACCCTGGACATCGCGCACCGCGCGGCGCCGCTCGTCGCGCGCGAGCTCGGGATCTCCACGCTGCTCACGCGCGATGGCGACGACACCGTCCCGCTCGACGAGCGCACCGCGCGCGCCAACGCGTTCCAGGCGGATCTCTTCGTGTCGATCCACTGCAACGCCAGCGAGAACCCCGCGAGCCGCGGGGTCATGACCTTCGTCCTCGACGCCTCGCCCGACGTCCTCGCGAGCCACGTCGCCGCTCGCGAGAACGCCGCGTCCGCGTCGGCCGCTGCCGAGCTCGCCACCGTGATGAGCCGCGTGCTCGACGCCGACAGCATCGGCCAATCAGTGCACTTGGCCGAGCTCCTCCAGCGGGCGGCGATGGCTTCGCTGCGGGCGGGCTACCCGGACGTCTCCGACCAAGGGGTCAAGCGCGCGGGGTTCTACGTCCTCGCCGGCGCGCGTATGCCCGCGGTGCTCTTCGAGACCACCTTCATCTCGAACCCGGTCGACGAGGCGCGCCTCGATAGCGCGGCTTATCGTGACAAGCTCGCCGACTCGATCGTGAACGCGATCCGCGCCTACCGAGACGGACACTGAGGCGCGCGCCGACGCGACGCGACGCCGGCCGCGCCGGACCGCCATCCCGCTCGGCCGGACGAGCCTCGTCAGAGGACGCGTCGTCCGACGAAGCGCCCGTCGACGAGGACGAAGCGAGTGGGTGCGGTCGGATCGCTCGGAGCCGGACCTCGCACCGGAAACAGCGGATCGCCCGGCAGTGCGAGCACCGCGGTGTCGCCGTCCATCGTGAAGTGCGGACACACCGGCTCGAGCGACTGCGCGCGCGCGATGGCGAGAGCCTGGTCGACGCTCGGCGCAGCGCGGAAGAGCTCGGCGGTGCGGATGGTGGGGGGCGCCAGCATGATCTCACCTCGCGCCCAGCGCGCGAGCAGCTCCTCCGGGGTCGACCAGAAGCTCGACGTCGTCTCGTGCTCGTCGTGGTGCCCCGTCTGCCCTTCGGGCGCGGGGAGGACGTAAAAGCGGGTGTCATAGCGGCGCGACTCAGCGGTGGGCGTGACCCAGCGCCAGAGCGCCTCGAGCCGGGCGGTGTCGGCGCGGAGCCCATGACGGCGGAGCAGCGTCGCGAACGCGCCGCCCGCGCCGCCGATATCGGCGAGCTCGACGCGGAGTGACAGCGTCTGCGCGGCGCTGAGCGCGGCGCCAGCGACCGGAAGGATTGCCGCCTCCTCGAGCAGCTCGCGGAGCGCCGCGACCGCGAAGGCTCGCGCCAGCGGCTCCTCGGTCGCGAGCTCTCGAGCGCGAGGCGCGAGCTCGGTCGCGAGGCTGGTCCAGTCGTCGAGCTCGTCCGTCGGCTCGACCTTGCCGCCGGGGAAGACCACCGCGCCGCCCAGGAACCCCGAGCGCGCGTGACGCTTCACGCAGAAGAGCTCGAGACCCGTGGCGCCCTCGCGGACGACCACGACGGTGGCCGCGTCACGCGTCGGAGGAGCCGGCCGTTCATCAGAAAAGTCGAGCATTGAGGCGAGCTTGCCATATCCCACGGGCCCGTGGGCGGTGGCGGGGCCGGCCGCCCGGGCGCTCTGGCCCGGCCCTCGCGGGCCGGAGCCCGTTGACGGCGCGCCGCCCGGTTTCTATGTTGAGGGGCTCCCGAAGAGACGGGGGAGAGACAGACCTCGCGAGCCGAAGATGACGAAGCCCCAACTCAAGAAGTTCCGTGAGCTGCTGGAGTCCAAGCGACAGGAAATCATCAAGCGCGCTCAGCAGACGCTCGACGAAGACATGACCCTCGACTCGAACGATCTGCCGGACGAGATGGATCTCGCGTCGAGCGAGTATCTGCAGTCGTTCACCTTCCGCCTGCGCGGACGCGAGAAGGTGTTCCTCGACAAGATCCAGAAGGCGCTCGAGAAGATCGACCGGGGGACGTTCGGCGTCTGCGACGACTGCGGAGAGAAGATCTCCGTGAAGCGCCTCGAGGCGCGCCCCGAGACGACGCTCTGCATCCGTTGCAAGGAAGACCAGGAGCGAGTCGAGAAGGACTTCGGGTAGCGCCCCGCGCGCTCGGGCTCAGCCGCGCCGGGTACGCTTCGAGCTGGGGCGAGTCGACGGCTTCGCTGAACGCTGCCCCTTGGCGCTCTGAGGGGGGAGAGCGAGCGCGAGGTAGCGGCCCGTGTGGCTCCCGGCGACCTGCGCCACCTCCTCCGGGGTCCCTTCCGCCACGATCCGGCCGCCGCCCTCGCCGCCCTCGGGGCCGACGTCAATCACCCAGTCGGCGCAGGCGATGAGATCGATGTTGTGCTCGATGATGACGATCGAGTTGCCGGCGTCGCGGAGCCCCATGAGCGCGTGGGCCAAGAGCTCGATATCGGCGAAGTGCAGGCCGGTGGTCGGCTCGTCGAGGACGTAGAGGGTGCGCCCGGTCGCCTTTCTCGCGAGCTCTCCCGCGAGCTTCACGCGCTGGGCCTCGCCGCCCGAGAGCGTCGTCGCCGGTTGGCCGAGCTGGATGTAGCCGAGCCCGACCTGACGAAGCGCCGCGAGTCGCTGGCTGATGCGCGGGATCGACTCGAAGATGGCGGTGGCGTCGTCCACCGTGAGGTCGAGCGCGTCGGCGATCGAGAGGCCGCGATAGAGCACCTCGAGCGTCTCGCGATTATAGCGTCTCCCGCCGCAGGCGTCGCACAGCACGTAGACGTCCGGGAGGAAGTGCATCTCGACGCGGAGCACGCCGTCGCCCTGGCAGGACTCACAGCGGCCACCTTTCACGTTGAACGAGAAGCGACCCGGCTTGTAACCGCGCGCGCGCGCGTCCGGCAGCCCGGAGTAGAGCTCGCGGAGGTGGGTGAAGATGCCCGTGTAGGTGGCGGGGTTCGAGCGCGGTGTGCGGCCGATCGGCGCTTGATCGATGCTGATCACCTTGTCGATTTCCGAGAGCCCTTCCAGGCGGTCATATGGACCGACCCAGCCGGTGGCGCCGTAGAGCTCGGCGCGGGCGGCGCTCAGCAAGGTGTCGACGATGAGGCTGCTCTTGCCCGAGCCGCTGACGCCCGTCACCGCGGTGATGAGCCCGAGCGGGATGTCGACCGTGACCTCTTGGAGATTGTGGGCCCGGGCGCCGACCAAGCGCAGGCGGTCTCGGCCCGGCTCGTGTCGCCGCTCGGGGATGGGCAGGCGCTTCTCCCCGCTCAGGTAAGGCCCGGTCACCGAGCGCGGATCCCGAGTCAGCGCTTCGGGCGTGCCCTCGGCGACGATGCGGCCGCCGAGCGCGCCAGCGCCGGGGCCCATGTCCACCACGTGGTCGGCCGCCAGAATGGCGTCCCGATCGTGCTCGACCACGATGACGCTGTTGCCCTTGTCGACCAGCCGCCGCACCGCCTCGATGAGTCGCGCATTGTCCCGCGCGTGGAGCCCAACCGACGGCTCGTCGAGGACGTAGAGCACCCCGACCAGCGACGCGCCGATCTGGGTCGCTAGACGGATGCGTTGCCCCTCGCCGCCGGACAGCGTCTGCGCCGAGCGATCGAGCGCGAGGTAGTCGAGCCCGACCTCGATCAAGAAGCCGAGTCGTTCGGTGACCGCGCGAAGGAGCGGCCCGGCCACCGTCGTGTCGCGGCCGGTGAGCTCGCCGCTCGTCGAGAGCTCCTCGAGCGCTTGGCGGAGCTTGCGAAGCGGGAGGCTCGATAGCTCCGCGATCGTCTTGCCTCCGAGCTTGACTGCGAGCGCCTCCGAGCGGAGCCGCTTGCCGGCACAGGACTCGCAGACCTGATCGACCACGAAGCGACCGAGGTCCTCCGGACCGATCGCGCCATCGTCGAGCTCATGTTCTCCATCGTCCGCGGCGCCCGTCTCGAGCATGCGCTCGAGTCTCGGGAGCACTCCCTCGTAGGGCTCGTGGCGCCCGCGCCGTCGCCCCGCGCTCGCGGCGACGCCATGGAGGATCGCGTGCTGCTGCGCCTCGGGCAGCTCCGACCACGGGACGTCGGGGTCGACCCCGAGGAGTGACACGACCCGGGCCACTTCGGTGGCCGTCGCTACCGAGCCGCGCCGCCCGAACGCCGCGACTGCGCCCTGGCGCAGGCTCCGGGAGGGGTCCGGAATCACCCGCCCGGCGTCGACCGCGGAGCGCACTCCGAGCCCGCCGCAGCTCGGGCAGGCGCCGTGCGGACTGTTGAAAGAGAAGAGTCGCGGCTCGAGAGGAGGGAGCGTGATGCCATACTCCCAGCTCACGAGCCGCTCGCTCATGACGACCGGCTCGGTGCCGTCCGTGGCGTCGATGAGCAGGGTGCCGTCACCGAGCCGGAGCGCGAGCTCGACCGAGTCGGTGATGCGCCCCTTGGCGCCATCTCTCACCACGATGCGGTCGATGACGACGTCGAGGTCGTGTAGCTTCTGTCGGTCGACAACGATGTGTTCGCCGAGATCGATCGCCGCGCCGTCGAGCCGCGCCCTGACGAACCCGTCACGTCGCAGTCGTTCGAGCTCCGTGCGAAGCTCGCCCTTCTTCTGCCGCACGATCGGCGCCAAGATGGCGGCGCGGGCGCCCTCGCCCCGCAGCATGATGGCGTCGACGATCTCTTGGACGGTGTAGGCGTGCAGCACCTTCCCCGAGATCGGGCAGTGCGGGACACCGACGCGAGCGAACAAGAGGCGCAGGTAGTCGGCGATCTCGGTGACCGTCCCCACCGTCGAGCGCGGACTCTTGCCGAGCGCGCGTTGCTCGATGGCGATGGCGGGGCTGAGCCCCTCGATGCTCTCGACCCGCGGCTTGGGCAGCTGGTCGAGGAATTGCCGCGCATAGGCCGAGAGCGACTCGACGTATCGGCGTTGACCTTCGGCGTAGATCGTGTCGAAAGCGAGCGAGGACTTGCCCGATCCGCTCGGACCGGTGATGACGACGAGCTTGTCACGTGGCAGCTCGCAGCTCACGTTCTTCAGATTGTGCTGTGCGGCCCCCCGGATGACGAGACGACTCATACGCGGCTTCATCTAACCACAATCGCGGCGGACGCGCGGCATCGGATGCGCGCGGGCGGACGAACACGCGGAGTCGCTCCGCTGGCAAGTACTCGAGCCTCGGTGGGTTCGCGGTGACCGCCTCCAGGAGCCGTGGGCTCGCGGGAGCGGCGGTCGTCGGCGTCGCCGCCGTCGTCGTCGTCGCGCTCGCGAGCTGGTCACACCACCGGGCCGCGCGACCGGTGGTGCTCGCGCCTGCGGCGCGCCCGCAGCGCGTGCCGCCGAGCGCCGGCGGCGCGCGCCCGGCCGCTGCGACGCCGGGCGCTCCACCGGCGGCGACCCAGCCGACCACCCGAGCCCGGGAGCTCGATGAGCCGCCCGCCGCTTGTCCCGGGGGTATGCTGCTCGTCGAGGGCACCTGGTGCCCTTACGTCGGTCATCGCTGCGTCAAGTGGCTGAGCGAGAAGGCCGACCGCTGCGAGCGCTACGCGCCGCCGCCGATTTGCGAAGGCAGGCTGCAGCTACGGCGCTTCTGCATCGATCGCTACGAATACCCCAACCTCGCCGGCGTGCTGCCGGCGGTGATGGTGAGCTGGGAAGACGCGGCTGCCGCGTGCCGCGCCGAGCACAAGCGCCTGTGTACCGCGAGCGAGTGGACCTTCGCGTGCGAGGGCACCGAGCGTCTTCCGTACCCTTACGGGTATACGCGCGATTCATCGGCCTGCAACATCGATCGCCGCTACCGCTTGCCCGATCTCGCCGCCTTCGACGAGCCGCGGAAGGTCGCCGCGGAGCTCGCGCGGATCGACCAGCGGGTCCCGAGCGGGAGCATGGCTCGGTGCGTGAGCCCGTTCGGCGTTCACGACATGACGGGCAACGTGGACGAGTGGGTCGTGAACGAGAGCCGAGATCCGGTCGTCTCGGGGTTGAAGGGGGGCTACTTTGGGCCGGTGAGGGCTCGCTGCCGTCCGATGACCGTGGATCACAATCAGTGGTTTCGCTTCTACCAGGTGGGATTTCGCTGCTGCGCGGCGGCCGCGCCCGCCGAAAAGGGCGACGCGGTCCCGTCTCGAACCACCCGCTGACCGGCGCGCGGCCCCGGCGACACGACGGAGCGCGGCGCGGGCCGGGGCGAGGCATGCGCGGTGTTGCCCCGACGAGCCGATTCGACTAGGTTTCGCCGCGTGGAGCTTGCGTGCGAGAGTCGAAGGGAGGGGAGAAATGCCCGCCCTTTTCTCGCCTCAGCTCCGCCGGCGCAGGGGCCGGGCCGAGCCGTGAGCCCTGCCTCGGCCCTGGGTAGCGCCGCTCGGGCCCATAGCTCAATCGGTCAGAGCCCCCGGCTCATAACCGGGCTGTTCCTGGTTCGAACCCAGGTGGGCCCACTAGGACTGGGCGGTGGCGCGTGCGCCCAGGCTCGCTCATTTCGCGCAGGGCAAGGAGCCCCATCCCAACGTGAACATCCAAGCGCAGATTGAAGCCCTGGAAGGGCTTTCCGCCGTCGACGCCGACTTGCGAGAGATCAGCGAAGAGCTTCGTCGCGAGCGCGACGCCCTGACCCAGAAGCGAGAGCATCTGGATGAGCTGGATGCAAAGCTGGCGCGCGACCGCCAGAGCTTCGAGGGCATGGAACGCATGAGAAATGATCTCATGCTGGAAGTTCGGCAGATGAGCCAGCAGGTCGAGCGCTCGCGCGAGAAGCTCGGCCGCTGTCGGACCGAGCGCGAGGCGAACGCGGCTCAGCGCGAAATCGAGGAGATTCGTAAGATCTACCGCGACCGCGAGATCGAGATCGAGAAGCTGGTAGGGTTGCTCGAGCAGGCGCGCGTCGAGATCGACAGCACCTCCGCGAAGCGGGAGACTCTGGGCGCAGAGCTCGGGAGCACCGAGGGCGCGGTCACCGGCCGACTCGGCGAGCTCGAAGAGCAGGTGTCCGCCAAGGAGGAAGAGCGAAAATCGCTGGTCGGCGCGGTCCAGCCGGTGCTCTATCGGCGCTACGAGCTGATCCGCAAGCGCCGTGGGAAGGCGATCGCGTTCACCACCTCGGGCGACGCGGTATCCGCAGGGATGTGCAGCGAGTGCCACATCATCCTGCCGCCGATGATGTTCCAGAAGCTGATGCGCTGTGAGGACTTCGAGCAGTGCCCGAGCTGCAACCGTATTCTCTACTTCCGCCAGCCCGTCGCGGAGGCGCAAGCCGATGCCGCATCGAGTAGCCCTTGACGCGAGCAGCTCGCGGGCGGCCGGCCGGGAGCGGGGGAGCGATGGATAAATGAAGGCATGCCCCGCATGCGGGCGCATGTACCCGGAGGATGCGGGCTTCTGTCCGGTCGACGGCCAGGCGCTCACCAGTGCGACCCAGGTACCGGTCGCGAGTGACGAGCACGATCCTCGCGTCGGACAGCTCGTCGCCGGGCGCTACCAGATCCGCCGGGTGGTCGCCGATGGGGGCATGGGGCGGGTCTACGAGGGCCTCGACACGCACGAGCGCCGCAACGTCGCCTTGAAGATCCTGCACCCGGAGGTCGTCTCCGACGCGATCGCGGTAGAGCGCTTCAAGCGTGAGTTCGAGGTGAGCAAGCAGCTCCCCCACGAGCACATCGTCGATGTCCTCGACTTCGTACCGAGCGGAGACGGCAGCTACGCGCTCGTGATGGAGTTCCTGTATGGTGAGGAGCTCCGAAACACGCTCAAGCGCGAGCACGTGATCTCTCCGGGGCGGCTGGTTCGCATGCTGAGCCAGGCGGCGCTCGCGCTCGACGTCGCGCACGAACGGAAGCTCGTTCATCGCGACCTCAAGCCGGACAACATCTTTCTCTGCCAGACGCACGAGGGCGACATCGTGAAGCTCCTCGATTTCGGCTCGGTCAAGGACAAGGCCGACAACGCGAAGAAGCTGACCGTGATGGGGACCACGCTCGGCTCGCCCTATTACATGGCACCCGAGCAGGCGCAGGCGCTCGACACGCTCGATCAGCGCGCCGACGTCTGGGCGATGGGCGCCATCACCTACGAGTGCGTGACCGGTCAAGTGCCGTTCCAGGGCGTCAACGGTCCGAGCATCCTGCTCCAGATCTTGACCAAGGAACCACCGCCGCCGAGCGTGGCCGCGACGGGTCAGACGTTTCCGGTCCCTCCCACGCTCGATCGCGTGATGCTCTACGCGCTGAAGAAGCAGGCGGCGCTCAGGATCGCGAGCATGGGCGCGCTCGCCGACGCGGTGGGTGGCGCCTACGGCCTCGGCGGCAACCACCTCGACTGGGCGCGCGCCGATGAGCGGGCACTCACCGCTCAGATCGAGGCCCAGCTGCCCGCCTTGATGGTCGCGCCGCCCCCTGCCGCGGCGGTCACCGACGGCGCCGCCGACTCCTTCTTCGGCGAAGCCTCGAGCCTCGAGGCGATGAACGACCCCTTCGCGCCCCCCGCGCCGCCGATGCCGGTCGGCGGGTCCGCCGCCGGCGCGAGTTTCCAGGAAACCGCGGATGAGCTCGCGGTGATCCCGAAGAGCGGCTCGGCGCTCTGGATCATCGCCGTCGTCGGCGGCGCGGCGCTCATCCTCGGCGTCGTCATCGTCGTCCTCGTGATGCGCTGAGCGTGTCGGCGGGCGGCCGCCTGCGCTGCAGGGCGGCGCGCCGCGGTGTGGTGAGGTCGGAGGACGTGTGCTAGTCCGACGCCGCATGCGCTCCACGTTCGAGGGATCCGTCGCAGTCAACGCGAGCCGTCGCGGCGTTCGCGTCGCTGTCGCGCTCGTGGCCGGGGCATCGCTCCTCGCTGGTTGTAGCAAGGCGGGTACCGAGCGCGCCGAGCGCGGCGCCGGGTCCGCGCCGCCGGCCGCGACGACCCAGACACCCGGCAGCCCTTCCCCCGCGGCGAGCGCGATCAGCGAGGCGCACTTCGACGTCGTGCTGAAGCCCGCCGGCGCCTACAAGGCTGGAGAGCCGGGGAAGGTCGAGCTCGTGCTCCAGGCGAAGGCACCCTACCACTCGAACCCCGAGTACCCCTACAAGCTCACGCTCGAGGAGTCGCCCGGCGTCAGCTACCCGTCGAAGGTGGTCGCGCGCGACGCGGTGAAGCTCGAGCACATGCAGGCGACCATGACCATCCCGTTCACGCCCACCTCGGCCGGCAAGAAGAAGATCGCCGGCAGGTACAGCTTCTCGGTCTGCTCCGAGGACAAGTGCCTGATCGAGAAGCGCGACGTGACGCTCGAGGTCGAGGTGATGTGAGCGTCGAGGCGGACCGCGTCGCGCTCCAGGGCGGCATTTTTGCTGCGCTCGCGCTCCCGGGCTGGAAGTAGCGAACAATGCCTGGAAGACTCCCGGCCATGGGCACAGAGCGCCTGGTCGACGAGCTCCGTCAGATCGCCCGAGACGTTCAGCGGAGCTTCACGGAAGAGCGGCGGCTCCTCTCGTTTCAGGAGTATGTCGAGCTCTTTGCCACCGAGCCCGTGCGGCACTCGCGAGACGCCTCGCGATACCTCCGCGATCTCTTCGACCATTACGGGCGCGCAACCGTCGAGCGACCCTGGGGCACGCTCACGCGCTTTCGACTCTTCGATCAGCCGTTTCTGCCCGAGGAGGACCGCGAGCGAGAGGCGCTGGTCGGGCAGGAGACCGTGCAGGCCGAGCTCTACCGGATCCTATCGAATTTCGTGCGCGAGGGGCGCCCGAAGCGGGTCGCGCTCCTGCACGGGCCCAATGGCTCGGCGAAGAGCACGATCGCTGCCTGCATCATGCGCGCGCTCGAGCACTATTCTGCGCTCGACGAGGGCGCGCTCTATCGGTTTCACTGGGTGTTCCCGAACCAGACGCGACTCCGCGGCGCGATCGGATTTGGCGGCGGGCGACCGGGGAGCGGCGACGATGACAGCTATGCCCACCTCCCGGACGACCAGCTCGACGCGCGCCTATTCATGGAGGTGAGGGATCATCCGCTGTTTCTCGTGCCCCGGCGCGAGCGCGCTCGGCTCCTCGAGAGGCTCTACGAGGAGGCGCAGGCGAGCGAGCCCCCACCCGCGTGGATCCTGCACGGGAGCCTCTCGCACAAGAGCCAGCTCGTCTACGAGGCGCTGCTCGCGAGCTACGGCGGCAATCTCGACGAAGTCTTCCGGCACGTCCAGGTCGAGCGCTACTTCATCTCACGGCGCTACCGCGTGGGCGCGGTGACGCTCGGACCCGAGCTCAGCGTCGACGCCGGCGAGCGGCAGGTCACCGCGGATCACTCGCTCGGTGCCTTGCCGGCGTCCTTGAAGTCGGTGACACTGTTCGAGGTCTTTGGTGAGCTCATCGACGCGGCGGGCGGCGTACTCGAGTTCTCGGATCTCTTGAAGCGGCCGCTCGATGCGTTCAAGTACCTGCAGATCACCGCGGAGACTGGTGAGGTAGGGCTCCGCTCGCAGACCGTCCAGATCAACTGCGTGATGCTCGCGAGCGGAAATGAGCTGCATCTCTCGGCGTTCCGCGAACACCCCGAGTTCGAGAGCTTTCGAGGGCGGCTCGAGCTCGTCCGCACGCCATACCTGCTCAGTTGGAACGACGAGCAGCGGATCTATGACCTGCAGATCGCGCCGCAGGCCGGGCTGCACGTCGCGCCGCACGCGACCGAGGTCGCGGCGCGTTTCGCGGTGCTCACGAGGATGCGGCGGCCCGACCCGGAGCAGTACGAGGGGGCGCTCCGGTCCGTGGTAGGCGAGCTCACCGCCTTCGAGAAGCTCGAGCTCTACGCGTCCGGTGGTACGCCGCCGCGTCTCGACGCCGAGCGGTCGTCGACCTTGAGGGCCGGGATCGCGCGCATCCGCGCGGAGGCCGACGGAGCGCCGATCTACGAGGGGAGCTCGGGCGCGAGCCCGCGAGAGATGCGCGCCCTCTTGCTCGACGCGGCGCAGAGCACCCGCTATTCGTGTCTCTCGCCGTTCGCGGTGCTCGACGAGCTCGACCGGTTGTGCGCGCGGGTCAGTGAATACTCATGGCTCGAAGAGGAACGGCAGCCCGGGGGCTATCACGATCATGTCCTCTTTCGAGAGCTCCTGCGTGAGCACTTGCTCGACGCGCTCGAGGGGGAGTTTCGCGTGTCGAGCGGGCTCGTGGATGAGGCGCGATACGACGAGCTCTTCGATCGCTACATCACGCACGTCAGCTTCTGGGTGAAGGGCGAGAAGCTCAGGAACCCGCTGACCGGGCAATACGAGGAGCCGAGCGAGTCGCTGATGCAGGAGGTCGAGTCGCTGCTCGGAACGAGCGATGAGCCGCGGCAACTTCGTCACTCGCTCATCAGCCGGGCCGCGGCCTGGGCCATCGAGCATCCAGGCGCGCCGATCGACAACGCGACGGTGTTCGCGCCGCAGCTCCGCAGCATGCGCGAGGCGGTTTTCGAGGAGAGGCGCTCCGCGGTCGCTCGGCTCTGTCGAGACGTGGTCATCTGGCTTCGCGGGGATGGCTCGAGTCTGGCGCCGGAGGCCGCCGAGGCGGCGAGTCGGGTGGTGGAGGAGCTTCGCGCTCGCTTCGGCTATGAGGAGTCGTCTGCGGGTGATGCTGCAGTCGCGCTCATGCGCGAGCGCTTCGCCGAGCTGCTCGCCTGACGAACATGCGCGCTCGGGAGGAAGGGGGCGTGGCGGAGCGCCGAGTCCTCGGCTTCGGGTCGCTGTTGGCGCTCGGAATCAACGGGATCGTCGGAGTCGGGATCTTTTTTGTCCCAGCCGAGGTCGCTCGCGCGGTCCCGGGCGCGGCGGGGATGTGGATCTACGCGGCGGTGGCGCTGGCGCTCGGGCCGGTGGCCATCACGTACGCGACGCTCGGCGGCCACTTCGACGCCGACGGTGGGCCCTATCTCTGGGCGCGCGCGGCGTTTGGGCCGACCGTCGCGTTTGCGGTCGGGTGGATCGCGTTCGTATCGGCGCTCTTCAGCACCGCGGCGGTGATCGCGGGGCTCGCCGAGCATCTGGGCTCGGGGCTCGGCCTGGGCTCGACGACCGCGGTGCGTGGCGTGGCGCTTGCCTCGATCGCCGCGCTCTCGGGGACGGCGGCGCTCGGGCTGCGGCCGAGCGTGGCGGTCTGGAATGTCGTCACCGTGCTCAAGCTGGTCCCGCTCCTCTTCCTGCTCGGGCTCGCGCTCTGGGCGGGAGCACCCGAGGGGCTCCCGAGGAGCGGCGCCCTAGATGTCGTGGGGGTGGACCGCGCCGCGCTGATCGTCGTGTTTGCGCTGCAGGGCTTCGAGATCGTACCGTTGCCTGCCGGGAACGCGCGCCGCGCGCGTCGGTCGATCCCGGCGGCGACCCTCGGAGCGCTCTTCGGGGCGGCCGCGCTCTACGTTCTCTTGCACCGGGCCTGTGTGCTCGCGCTCCCGGGGCTCGCTGCGAGCGCGGCGCCGCTGGTCGATGCGGCGCGGGTGTTTGGGGGGAGCGGGGCAGCGTGGCTGGTGGCGGCGGGTACCAACCTGTCCGCGCTCGGGATTGCCTTCGGCATGTTCGCCATGACCCCGCGCTATCTGTCGGCGCTCGGGCAGCCGGACGCGCTCGGAGTGTGGGCTGGACGCGAGCGGCGGCACGTACCCCTTGCCGCACTCGGGCTGACCACGCTCGGGGTCACCGTGCTGGTCATGGCCGGACGGCTCGGGGAGCTCTTCGTGGTGTCGAGCGTGGCGGTCCTCGCGCAGTATGGTGTCAGCGCGGCCGCGCTCGCCGCGCTCGCGCTGCGTCGGGAGCGCGGGCTCCGCCCCTGGCAGCTCTGGCCGGCACCGCTCGCGCTCGGCGCGATCGCGCTCATCTTGCGCTCCGCGCGCGCGGCGGAGCTCGTGGTGGCCGGCGGCGCGCTCGCGCTGGGCGCGCTGCTCATCCTCGGCCGCCGGGCGTGGCGTCGTCGGGCGCGTTAGAGCGAGGCCTCGGGGCCGTCGATGACCCCGAGCTGCCAGAGCACGAACGAGTAGAAGTCGGTGTACTCGTCGAGCAAGAGGGAGGTCGGCTTGCCCGCGCCGTGGCCCGCGTTCAGCTCGGTGCGGAGCAGGATCGGACGCTCCGAGCTGGTAGCCCAGGCGAGCGCGGCGGCCATCTTGCGGGCGTGCAGGGGCGCCACTCGGGTGTCACCGCTCGCCGTGGTGAAGAGCACGGCCGGGTAGGCGACCCCCTTCTGGACGCGATGGTAGGGGGAGTACGCCGAGAGCCACTCGAAGTCTCTCGGCTCCGACGGCGAGCCAAACTCCGGGATCCAGAGCTTGCCAAGCAGGAATCGATCGAAGCGGAGCATGTCGGTGAGCGGAACGCTGCTCACCGCGGCGCGAAACAGATGAGGGGCCTGCACGACGCTCGCCGCCACCAAGAGTCCGCCGTTCGACTGCCCGTGGATGGCCAGGCGCGCGGGGTTCGTGACTCCGCGCGTGATCAAGCTCCGCGCCACCGCGATGAAATCGTCGAACGTGCGCTGCTTGTTCTCGCGCGTACCTGACCGATGCCAGTCTTCGCCGAACTCGCCGCCGCCGCGCAGGTTTGCCTGGACGTAGACCCCCCCGCGCTCGAGGAGGACGAACGCGGTCCGCGTGAAGCGTGGCCTGAGGGTGACGTTGAACCCGCCATAGCCGTATAGGAGCGTGGGGTTGTCCCGTGCGGTGAGGCTCACGTCCTTTCGGCTGACCATGAGGTAGGGGATCTGCGCGCCATCCTTCGAGCGCGCTGCGCCCTGCGTCACGACGTAGTCGTCGGGATCGACGCTGGACGGGGTGCGCTGCCACAGGCTCGTCGTGCCCGAGCCGACATCGAGCCGGAAGACGCTGCTTGGCGACAGGAACGACTCGAAGTCGAAGAACGCCTCGTCGCCGTCCGGGAGTCCGGAGAAACCTCCCGAGGCCCCGGGGCCCGGGAGCTCGATCGGGCCGAGCGTCTTGCCCGACGCGTCGAAGCGCTCGAGGCGGCTCACGCCAGCGTGCGCGTAGCCCACCAGGAGCTGCCCACCCACCACCTCGACGGTCTCGAGCACGTCGGTGGGATGCTCGGCGAGCACGGGCCGCCACTGGTCGCGCGATGGATTCGTTGGGTTTACCGCATACAGCGCGTATCGCGGCGCGCCTTCGTTGGTTCGAAGGTAGAGCGTCTCGTCGGTCGGGAACGCGTCGTAGAGCTGCTCTTGCCGCGAGGTGAGCTCGGTGAACACGAGCCGCGGCGCGGTGGTATCGGCGAGGAATAGCTCGCTCTTATTCCAACCGATGGACTCGCGGATGACCAGCCATCGGCCGTTCGGCGAGAGTGAGCAGCTCGGAAAGCTATTCGGCGCGCGCCCGGTGCCGTAGATGAGACGGTCGCGCTCGGGAGGGTGGCCGAGCACGTGCTCGTAGATCCGGCGATGCAGCGTCTCGTCTCCCGTCGGAACCGTGCCGGGCGCCGGGTACCGCGAGTAGTAGAAGCTCCGGCCGTCGCGCTTCCAGCAGAGCGACGCATAACGCGTCCGCTCGATGGTGTCGGGTAGATCGCGACCGGTCGAGACGTTACGCACGCGAAGCATGCTGTTCTCGCTGCCGGTGCCGCTGGTCCCGTAGGCGAGCAGGGCGCCGTCCTTGGAGGGGAAGTACCAGTCGAGCGCGACCGCTCCGCTCGCGCTCATCGTGTTGGGATCGACGAGGGGTTGGTCGGGGCCGTCGAGTCCGTCACGGACGTAGAGGATCGGTTGATTCTCGCTGCCCACCCGGCGGCGGAAGAAGTAGCGGAGCCGTCCGTCGGCGGTGCGCCGCACGGTCGGGACAGTGACTTGACCGAGCCCGATGAGCTCCTCGAGCTCGGCGCGGATGGCGGCGCGGGCTGGGACCCTGCCGAGGAGTCGCTCGGTGAGGCGGTTCTCCTCGTCGACCCAGCGCTTTACTCTCGGCGAGCCGTCGTTCTCGAGCCACCGATAGGGATCGGACACTGCGCGACCGTGGAGCACCTCCACCACGTCGTCGCGCGGAGTGTCGATGCGCGGCCGCTGCGCTCCCGTCCTCTCGACCTCGACGGGGACCGCCGGCGCGCTCGCTGGCGGCGCTGGCGGCAGCTCGGGTGAGAGAGCGCGCGCGCCGCAGGCGGCGGCGCCCGCCGCCGCGAGGAGGCAGGCGACGCGTAAGGCGGACAGGAGATCGGCGTGAACCACGGGGCCTCGCCCATGATACCGCTTCGGCCCGGCGGTTTCTTTGGAAGAGCGCGCGGCCCGCGGCAAGATGGTCGAGTCGATGGTACGGCGAAAGCAGGGCGCGCTCCCGCTGGTCTTCGCGCTCGGGGCATGCCAGCCCGCGCCGGCCGCCGCCCCCGCCGCCGCGAGTGAGCCGAGCGCGCCCTCCGCGACACGAGCGAGTGCGGCGCGCGAGCTCGGCGAGCACGCGCCGCCGGCCGCGCCGCTCCGACCAGCGGAGCCGGAGCCGAGCATTCGAGCTCCGGCCGCTCGCTTCCTGAAGGGCGAGACGCACGTGCACACGAGCGGCTCGTTCGACGGACACACGCCGCCCGTCGACGCGCTCCGATTCTACGCTGAGCGCGGTTACGACTTCGTGGCGCTCACCGACCATAACCGCGTCACGATCGCGTCGCCACCCGAGGGGCTCCTCTTCGTGCCGGGGGTCGAGTACACGCAGAACAGCACCGACTGCGCGCCGCGGCCGAGCCCGGGGTATCGCTGCCTATTTCATACGACGGGGATGTTTGTCGATCCGGCGCGGGACCGGACCGGGGGCGGGCTCATTCGGCTCCCGTTCCAGCGCGGTCGTCGCGCCGCGTACGAGCAGCAGATCCGAGCGGCGCGAGCGCTCGACGGGATCGTCGCGCTGAACCATCCGCAGTTTCACTTCGCCGCCGACGCCCGGCTCATCAAGGCGCTCGCCGTCGAAGCCGACGTGACGCTGGTGGGCTTCTTCAACGCCGCGCTCACCGCGCAGCATCCCGGTGGGCGAGCCGAGGCCGAGGGCCGGGGCGAGGCGCTCTGGGATCAGGTGCTGAGCGACGGCGTCCTCGTGTATGCGCTCGCGACCGACGACGCGCACCATTTTGCGGACGCCGAGGAGCGCCGCCGTCGCGGCAAGTTCGCCTATGTCGGAGATCGGGGCTGGATCATGGTGCGGGCGGAGAAGACCCTGCCCGCCATCCGCGCAGCGCTCTTGGCCGGCGAATTCTACGCCTCGACCGGCGTCTCACTCGCCACGCTCGAGCGCTCGCGCGAGCGGTTCTCGCTCACGACGCTGGGCGAACGCTCCGCGCGTACGCGTTTCGTCGGCAAGGGGGGGCGGACGCTGGCGACGAGCGAGGGGCCCTCGGCCACCTATGTGCCGCGAGGCGACGAGGGCTACGTGCGAGCGGTGGTCGAGGCCGCCGACGGCACCAAGGCGTGGACCCAGCCAGTGATGCTGAAGGCCCGGTGAACCCCTCCGTCTCGGCGCGCCGGAGCGCGCGGGTGAGACGAGCTTACGGGAGCGCTTATCGAAGCGGGCTGCCGTTTACTGGGCCGGTGCGCTCGGATTTGGCATTCACGGGACATGTCGAGTCGAGCCGAGCGGAGCGCGCACCGTCGTCTGACCGCGGGGTGGGTGCTGCCGGCCCTGCTGCTCATCTTCGGGGCGGGGTGTGACGAGCAACTGTCCTTCTTCGGGGGTAAATCGCCCGCGGCTTCCAAGATCAAGGCGGAGAACGGCGGGGTCTCGGTAGACAAGGATGAGTGGTCCTCGGTGCCCGTGCCCCCCGCGGACGGGCCCGCGCTCGCTCCGCTCGCCTTCATCGTTCCGATCTATCCGAAGCCGGACAAGAAGAGCGACGCCGTCGGGTACCTGAGGGTCGGCGCCCGCGTGGCCCGCTCGCGCGAGCCGGTGAGCCGCAACGACTGCCCGGACGGGTGGTACGCGATTCGGCCCGTCGGGTTCGTCTGCGCGGGCGCGGACGCGACCACCAAGCTCGACAACCCGATCGCGCGGGCCCTCCACGTCGAGCCCGATCGACGTAACCCGATGCCGTACAAGTACGCGTTCGTGCGCGCGATCGCGCCGAACTACCTCAGGGTCCCGACCAAGAACGAGCAGTTTCAGTACGAGATGCGCCTCGAACGCCACCTCAGGAATTGGAATCGCCTCCGCGAGCACTGGGACGACCTCGACGTGGGCGCCAACGACGTCCCCATCGACGAGGCTGGGTTGGCCACGGGCAAGATCCCCGACGCCGCCAAGCCGATGAACCAGAGCGAGCGGTTCGGTGGCAACGGCGACGACACGGTCCCCTGGTGGCTCGAGGGAGAGCGACGGATCCCGAACCTCTCGTCGTATCGCGCGCCTCCCTACGCCGTCATCGCGAGCCGCGTCAGGCGCCACGCCGGCGTCGCGCTCATCGGGACCTTCGTCGCCGACGAGCGGGCGAATGGCCGGCGCTTCGCCGTCACCACCGACGCGCGGCTCATCCCCGCG
The DNA here is from genome assembly GCA_035063585.1 of Polyangiaceae bacterium. GTDB lineage: Bacteria > Myxococcota_A > Polyangia > Polyangiales > Polyangiaceae > JAPSGB01. The sequence goes on along the minus strand of JAPSGB010000042.1, from coordinate 18,825 downwards.
GACAAGCTGAAGGCGGACTCGGGCTCGCCCTTCCACGGCGGAAGCATCCGCGAGAGCGGGCTGCCGGTCGCGTTCCCCTATGCGCGCGACGCGACCTGGTGGGACGTGCGAGGCAATGAAATCGAGCGCGGAGAGCGGGTCGGGTTCCGGGAGCTCGTACCGCTCACCGGCACCGTCAAGATGATCCGGGGGGTGCGGATGGTCGAGGCGCGTAACGGCAAATGGCTCCGGAGCAGCGACTTGAAGACGGCCGCCAAGCCGAGCTCGCTCCCGTCATGGGCGAAGCGAGGCACCAAGTGGATCGACATCGCGATCGTGAGCCAGACCATGGTGCTGTGGGAGGGCGATCAGCCAGTCTACGCGACGCTCGTCTCGACCGGTAAGGGAGGACTGGGCGAGCCGGGCAAGACGCTGAGCACGCCGCGTGGGACGTTTCGCGTGACTCAGAAGCATGTCACGACCACGATGGACTCCGACGTGGCAGACCACGAGTTCGAGCTGCGCGATGTGCCTTGGGTGCAGTACTTCAAGGGGGGATATGCGCTCCACGCGGCGTACTGGCACGACGACTTCGGAAAGGTGCGCTCCCACGGCTGCGTCAACGTGTCGCCCATCGACGCGCGGTACACCTTCTTGTGGACCACGCCGCAGGTCCCCGAGCACTGGCAGGCGGCCTACGTGGGAGGCGTCACGGAGCCCGGGACCATCGTCAACATCCATCCGTGACGGCGGCATACGGCGAGCGCGCCGGCGGCGCTCACTCCTTGGCGGGCGCAAGCTCGATGGTGACCTCGACCTCGGGCGGCGTCGTCTCGGTGAGTCGCGCATCCCGTGGGACGATGAGAGCGCGGCTGAGCGTGGTGGTCTGGGTGACGCTCGCGAGATCCACCGGGTTCGTGCGAACCGTCGTGTAGCGCGAGCGCTCGGGCTGCGGCACGAGCAGCTTCACCCGTCGCGGGTTCACCGAGATCGCGCGGAGCGTCAGGCCTCGCGGCAGGTGGCCAGTGGTCGCCGGAGCGACGGTGACCTCGATCGGGACGGTGGGCCAGGCGACCAGAGTCACCCCGCCGGGCTCGATGCCGTGAACCGAGAGCCCGCGCGGGAGCTCGACGTTCTCCGGGCGGATCTCGACGCGCTGGGCGCCCGAGCGGACCTCGCGGACATCCAGCCAGATGCTCAGGTGCGCAGGATCGAGCAGCTGGAAGGCCCGGTTGGGCCCGGAGATGGTGACGCGGGCCTCGAGCGGCTTGGGCTGCTCGAGGACCCAGCCCTCCGGGACGTCGCGATAGACGATGGGGACGCTGACGGTGCGCGCGACGAGCTCCGCCTGGTAGCCGAGGATGGCGATCCACGCTCCGAGCGCGACTGCGAGGCTGAGGAGCTTGGTGCCGAGGTCGCGGGCGAAGAGCCGTGCGAACAGGCTCGCATCGGGAGCGGGTCGGAGTCTGCTCAGAAACTCGTCGAGCTCGCGCTGGAGTCCGGCGGGGTCGACGACCTCGAGCGAACCCGAGCGCGCGACGCTCACCTGGCCCCGCTCCTCGGATACGACGATGATGAAGGCGTCAGAGCGCTCCGACAGACCGAGCGCGGCCGAGTGTCGCGTGCCAAATCGCTCGGAGCCGTCGAGCGCCGTCGTGAGAGGGAGGTGGACCGCGAATTTACGGACCTGGAGACCGTCGATGATGACCGCGCCGTCGTGACCAGGGGAGTGATGGTCGAAGATGCTGAGCAGGAGCGGCTCGCTCACCGCGCCGTGGAGCTCGACTCCGCCGGCCAGGTGTCGCTCGAGCGGCTCACGGCCTTGGAAGACGATGAGCGCGCCGGTCTTCTGCCGGGCCATGAGCGCTACCGCGGCGGCCACCGCGCCGGCAACCTTCTCGGAAGCGAGCGGGGCGCGCCGCCGGCCGATGGGGCCCGCCAGCGCGATCCGCTCGAAGGTCCGCCGAATGTCCTCCTGGAAGATGACGATGAGGGCGACCACGGCCACCGCGACCGTCGCCTGCAGGAGGTAGAGCGTCAGGTACATGTCGAGTACCCGAGCCGCGAAATAGAGCCCGGTGAGCGCCGCGACCCCGGTCATCACGAAGCGGGAGCGGGCTCGTCGGAACCAGTTGATCGCGGTGTAGACCACGATCGAGACGACGATCACGTCGAGGACGTCGGCGAAGCGGACCGTCTCTCGAAGCTGCGTGATGAACGTGAGCAGGCGCGTCATGAGCGACCACCCGAGCGCGAGGCCACCGCGCGTGCGGGTTCGGACCGTGAGTGGGCCGGGTGGGTCACGTCAACGGATCGAGAAGCTCTTGCCGACGGTGATCGGGCCTCCGCTGAACGGGGGCACCGTGGCGCTCCGGAAGATTCGGGCGACGCACCCGCCGACCGCGGTGCCCGCGAAATCCCCGGTCACGATCGCGTTCGTGGCGCGACCGGAGGGGGCGAAGGTGACCGCCACGTGGCCGCTGCCGGTCGGGCCATCCGGCTGCTTGCAGCTGGCCGCTGCTCCGGCGGCGCTTCCGAGCGCGGCCGTCGCCGCCGCGCGATCGAACTCGGCGGGGATGGCGACGGAGGGGGTTGGCGCGGGCGGCGCGCTCTCGGTGGGCGCGGCCTGGCCATTCGGCGCGGCCTGGTCATTCGGCTCGGCGTGGCCATTCGGCTCGGCCGGGTCGGCTGGCGCGGCCGGGCCGTCTTTCCCATTGCCGGTTGCGCCGCGGGGGCGCGGCTCGGCTTCGGTGGCCGTCGGGAGCGCGGCTGAACCAGGGCTCCCCGGTGCCGTCGACGCCTCGGCGCCGCCCGACGGGATCGCGGCGGCGTCGGCCGCGAGCGTCGGGCTCCGAGCCGCCGAGGGCTCTTGCGCGGGCTCGAGCGAAGGCGTGCTCGGGCCCCGAGCGCTCACGTCCGGTTCAGGAACGCCGGCGAGCGCCCCGAGCCACCCCCGAGCGCGCCCGGACAGGACCGCGCCGGCTGCGCCAGCGATGATGACGAAGAGCAAGACCGCGGCGATGAGCCCGCCGCGCCCGCGGCGCCGAGGTGGTTCGACGACGGCGGGGGAACCCGCGAGGACCGCCTGCGCCGGCTCCGGCGCTGTCAGCGGTCCGGTCGAGGATACGGCGGGCGGGGCCATCAGCAGCCCGCTCCCGCCGAGGGCCAAGAGGTCGTCCGACCCTGCGGCCCGCGCGCGCGTCGGACCGGGGGTGAGCAGCGCCGACTCGTCGATGCGCTCCTCTTGGGCTGGCTCGCGAGCTTGCTTGACGAGCTGATCGAGTGAGAAGAGGACCGAGCTCTCGTTTCGAGCGCCGGTGAGCCCGGGCTCGGCCTCCCCGGACAAAGAGGGCCGGGATGCGGGCCGCAGGCCGGTCCCTTGCGCTGAATCCATCGACGGACTGCTCGGAAGTCGGGAGCGAGCCGGGGGATGCTCGAGCGGAGGGTTGCTTCGAGCCGGTGTGACCGGCCCGGGGTGCGCGGCCGCCGCCGGCGGCGTGAAATCGCGCACCGACTCGGCGGCCGCGGACTCGAGGAGCGGGGAGGGGATGGAGACGGTGACGTCGTTCGTCGAAAACTCTTGGTCGAGGAGCCCCGGCAGCCCTTGGCCGATGACCGTGACGTCTTCGTGCGACGGCTCGTCCGCCTCGTACTTCGTCGAGCCCGCCGCCGGGCGCGTGGCCTCGGCAGAGCGGGCCGCGCGAAGCAGCGCCTCCATCTCGGGCATCGCCCGCGCGACCGTCACGTCGTCGAAGCTGACCTCACTGCGCGGTGGGATGGGCGTCGCGGTCTTACTCCACTGCCCCGGCTCCCTCCATACGCCCGCCGGTCGCGCGGGCTCGGCCGGTTCGCTCGTCTCGGCGGCCGGCTTCAGGCCGCGAGCTCTGAGGGCCTCCGCGATCTCAGGGATTTCGAACGGCGTGAGCCAGTCTTCCATCCCATCCTTCCAGATGAAGGTCTCCGCATGGATCTTCCCCGCGGCGAAGAGCGAGACGATCTCGGGCGTGTCCATGTCCTCGTGGTGCTCGTCGGTGACCGCGACCGTCCACTCGGGCTCTGGCTGCGGCGCGGGCTTGCCGAGCCCTCGCGGGACGCCCACCTCCTTCCCGGCGTAAGCGGTGCTACCGACAGGCGCCTGCAGGCCGCCGAGGATGGTCTGCTTGATGGCGCGGCGGTCCGTCCCGCGCGCCGCTCGCGCCGCGAGACCGTCACGCGAGGCGGCCACGCGCGGCGCCAGTGGTGAAGGGCTCGCCGCGCGCGCCCCAGCGGGCGCAGTCTCTTGCGACCTGGCTGCCGTCACGCCGCGCGGCTCGACCGGCGGGGTGGGCGCATGCGCGGCGCTCGGCGCCGCGAGCCCGAGGATGGTCTTCTGCGCGGCCGCGCTACGGCGCGCGGGGCGCGCCGCGGTCGGCTCGGGTGCTTTCGCCTCTACCGCCGGTGCCGTCTCGGGGCGTCGCGCCTGCCGAGCGGGCGCCTCGTCCGGCCTCGTGCTCGGCGCGCCAGGGGTCGGCGGTACGCTCGAGAGCGCGGTGCCATCCACGATGATCGGCGAGCCGCAGCGCTTGCAGCTGATCTTGACGCGCCGTCCCCGGACCTTCTCATCCGGAACTGCGTACATGGCCGGGCAATGCGCGCATGAGACGTTCATCGAACTCGCTCCACCTTGCGCCTATCTACCACGCCGTCTTCGCATCGGCGGGGTTAAACCCCGAGTCTTCCGGCAAGTCTCCGCAAGAGGCAAGGGCGCTCCGCGACGACGCCTAGCCATTCGGCCCAAGCCGGCACGCCTCGCGGCGTGAACTCAGCGCTTTCGTCGAGCGCCCGACTTGAAGTCGTCGTATCCGGTCGCAGGCTCCGAGCGGCTCGCGGAGGCCGCGCGGGCCTGGGTATCTTCGACCGCGTCGTCGATGACCCGCGAGAGGTGATGAATGCCCTCCGAGCGATGGACGAAGCTTCCCAGGTTGCTCGCGCGGACACGAAGCTCGATGTCCGTCTCCGCACCGTAGAAAACCACGCTCGCCGCGCGGTTCTCCGCGAGCAGCCTCCCGGCGAGCTCGAGGCCGCTGCCGTCCGCGAGCGCGGTGTTGAGCACGGCGCAGTCGAAGCGGCGCCTGATGCGGACCGCCTCGGCGGCGCGTGCCGCGACCTCCACGAAGTGGCCGCGCCGCTCGAGGTGCTGCCCGAGCGCGTGGCTCACCGCGACCACCGGATCGACGATGAGCACCGAGTAGCTCATGCGCGAGAGGATACCACCCCTTCCTTTGCTTGCGGCCGGCTCTGCGCGCGTCACGGGGTGAGCGCGACGAATTCTCGACCGGTGGGGATCGCCATCAGATCGGCGAGCAGCGTCGGGGGGTCACCGCCCTGGTAGAGGAGCCGGAAGACCGCCCTCACGATGGGCAAATCGAGCTGGCGCCGCTCGGCGTAGTCACGCACCGCGCGGGTCGTCTTGACGCCCTCGGCGACCATCCTCATCGCGCCCTGGATCTGCTCGAGCGACTCACCCTGGGCCAGCCGCTCACCGACCTGGAAGTTACGAGACAGCCTCGAGGTGGCGGTCGCCATGAGATCACCGATGCCGGCCATGCCGCCGAAGGTGAGGATATCGGCGCCCATCGCGGTACCGAGGCGCGCCATCTCGCTGAGCGAGCGCGTGAGGATGAGCGCCTTGGTGTTCTCTCCGTATCCGAGGCCGCTCACGAGCCCGGCCGCGAGCGCCACGATGTTCTTGAACGCCCCCCCGATCTCGGCGCCGATGACGTCGTGGCTGTGATACACGCGGAAATAGTCCGACTCGAGCGCCGCGTGGGCGCGCCGGAAGACGTCGTCGTAGGGAGAGGCGACGAGCGTCCCAGCCGGCTCTCGCGCCGCGAGCTCTCGCGCCAAATTCGGACCTGTCAGCACGCCGAGCTGGCGCAGGCAAGTCTCCTCGCGAAGGATCTCGGTCATTCGCTTGAAGGTGCCCTCCTCGAGGCCCTTCGTCGCGTGCACCACGACGTGCTCCCCGCTCACGTGATCGCCGAGCTGGCGGGCGACCGCACGCAAGCCGTGCGAAGGCACCACGAGCAAGATGAGCCGGGTCGCGTCGCACACGCGCTCGAGATCGTGGGTCGCCTCGAGGGAGGGAGGCAGCTTGGCGCCGGGCAGGTAGGCGCGGTTCTCGCGAGTCTCCTCGATCTCGCGGCAGAGCTCCTCGCTGCGCGCCCAGAGCAGCGTCCTCCGGCCGTTCTCGGCTACGAGCTTCGCGAGGGTCGTTCCCCAGCTTCCCGCACCGACCACCGCGACCGGCTCTCCGTGGGACGACGAATCGTTCTTCATGAGTTGCGCGCTTCGGGAGCTAGGCGAGCGCATGGCTGCCCACGCGATTGCCGTAGTAGAGGAGCAGGGGCCGGTCTTGATGAAACACCCGTTCGCCGCGGCGTACGAGCGCTGCCTGGCGATGATACGTCCCGAAGTGTCGAGTGGCGTCGTCGATGATGGCCGCCGCGTCCCGGCCGAGCTCGGCGTCCTTTCGCGGACCGTCCGCGCGGCGTTCGAGCGCGGCGAGCACCCACTCCACCTCGTGCGCGAGCTCAGCGACGGGAAACGACGGCGTGGCGCCGCCGGTTCGGAGCAATCGATAGCGGTCGAGCTCGGGGTTGTGTCGCTCGAGCAAGCGGAACATGGCGTGCGCGACCACGTGCGTCGAGAGGACGACCGTGTCGCGCTGGAAGGCCGCCCCGATGGCCTGCGCCGCCTCCTCGGTATATTGCCGATCGCGCTGCTCGTCGTGGACCGGCGCGCCGTGTCGTGTCACGTAGCTCGAGGGGTCGATGACGCGACCGCGTGGATCGAGGCTCCTCCCCGCTTCGTCCACCGGGTTGCCGAAGAGGTCGAGCGGGGGCGAGAAGGTGACCACGATGCGGCTGTCCATCGACACGAGCCCCGCCATGAAGTTCAGGATACGGCGCGGTCGAGAGAACTCGTCATCGTCGATCACGTACTGCGAGCGCCCCGTCTCTTTCAGATAGTCGTCGATGAGCGTCTCGGCCTCGAGGACCAGCTTGTAGGAGATCGTGCAGGGTGCGTAGTAGATGTTCGGCTTCGCCTGCTTGCGCGCGAGCCCGGCGAGATACGCGGGGATGGTGGTGCCGAGGAGCCCTTTCTTGAGGTGCCTCTCGACCGCGCCGCTGCGGCTCCGCGTCCCTCCGGGGAAGAAGAGGTTATGATACCCGAGCTCGAGCGAGTAGCTCGCGTACTCCTTGAGGACGTCCTTGTAGAGCGTCGCGCCCTTCTTGCGGTCGATCCGGTAGGCGCCGAGGTGGTTCATGAAGAACGACACCAGCGGATTGTCGAAGAGGTTCAGCCCGGCGCCGTAGAGGAGCGGCGGCATGCCCAGCAGGTGCACGGCATAGCCGAGCACGATGCTGTCGAGGTGTGAGGAGTGCGTGGGCACCACGACCAGCGTCCCATGGCCTTCCAGCCTCCGAACGTGCTCGGCGGCGCCTCGGAGCTCGAGGTGACTTGCCACGCCGCGCCGTAGCTCGTCGAGCGAGGTGAGCCGGGGGCGCATGGCGCCGAGCAAGAGCGACAGCCCCGCGGGGACGGCGGTGGTCGTGATGCGGTATACCCGCTCGTCGAAGCTGCCTACGATCTCCTGCGCGAAGCGACGTGCCACGTCCGCCACGAGCCGCGCCAGATCTGCGCCCGAGGCATGCCGCAGCTCCCGCTGGAGGCGATGATAATAGGCGAGATCGGCGCGGGTCCGCGGGTCGCGCGGGTCGGCCCGGTCGAGGCGCCGGCGCTCTTCGTAGAGCGTATCTCCGAGCAGATCCTCGAGGTAGCGGTGCGGCGCTGCGCCCGCCGCACGGAGGTGCCGGTCGACGACCCGACCCGCTGCCTCGAGCTGCGCTCGCTCGCGATCCTCCGGTCGCATGGCGACCAGGGTAACAGAGTCCTGCTCGGCCGGCGGGGCCTAGCCGGCGCTGAGCGGCTCGAGGCGGCACCAGACGCGCACGATCACCGTGCCGCGGACCGTCCACGGCGTGACGTCGACGCGATCGACGTCCGCCATCGAGGTGATGGGTAGCCGACGCAGCAGCCGCTCCTCGACGAACTGGCGGCGCGCGCTCGGGGTCGCGAGCCGCGCCGAATCCGGTGAGCGGACCACGAAGGTCACCATCTCGAAGATCTCGTCCTCGGCCTCGCTCGTCCTCGGCTCCCCCGCCGTCTCACTCGGCGCGGGCGCGAGCACCTCCGCGAGCTCGGCCTCGATCGCGGCAAGCGTCTCACGGCCAGCCGGCTCGACTCGTGTGGTGATGAGCGGCGCCTCGACCACGCGGCGTGGCCGCACCCCGGAGGGCTGTTCGACGCTCGAGAGCTCGCTCGCGATGAGGGCGAGGGTGTCGCGGCCAGCCGGTGCCGAGCCGAAGACAATCTCGGGAGACGACGCGACTCGGTCGACGGGCGGGCGCACCGCGACGCGCTCGACCGCGCGCTCCTCGTAGCCGAGCGTCGAGAGACGCGGTCGCGCCGACTCGGTCCCGCTCGCCGGCGGCCGACTCGAGCGGCCCTTGCGGGCGGGGATGGGCGGGGGACGTCCGGTCTTCCCGGTCCCCGCCGGTCTTGGGGGCATGGTGCTCTTCGACTTGCGGGTGGACGCCAACGCGCTTCCTGTTCGCCAAGTATCGCATGAATTCCTCCGTCTCACAGCGCGGCTCCCCGGCGGAGCGATTGACGCATTGCGTTGCCGGCGTCTTCGCGGCTCCGGCCGGCGGGCGGCGCCGGTCGGGGATCGGCGGTTGTGCCCTCGAAACCGCCTTGCTAGCGCTCGGTAATGCTCGGGAGACCACTCGGCGCGGGGCACGCGATGACCGCTGCCGCCGTCCTCTCCGCCTTCGTCGGCTGCGAGCCGAAGGCCGGCCCGGCCCCCGCGCCGTCGGCCTCGGCGGCGCGCGCGACCGGCCGCGCCTGCCCGGAAGGGGTGAGCGTGGATCCGCCGCCGAGCGAGCTTCGCCCCGGGATCCTCGCGTTCCGCGCGAAGGACTATCGAGCGGCGCGGCAGCTCCAGGGGGCGCTCGTGAAGCGGTACCCCGCGAGCGCGACCGTGCTGGTCTGGCTGGGCGAGGTCGAACTCTACGACGACGCGGCGGGCGCCGACGACGCCGCGCGGAGGGCGCTCGTCCACTTCGACGCCGCGCAGGCGCTGCGCGATGAGGGCTGCGCGCTCCCCGAGTACGAGGACTACTACCTGCGCTTCGACCGCGCCCTCGCGTTTCTTCGGCTGAAGGACGCCGCCAAGGCCAGGGCCGAGCTCGCGGTGTCCAAGAAGAAATGGAACATGAGCGCCGAAGTCTTCTACAACTCGGCGCGCGCCGAGTGCCTGGCGAAGGACGTGGACGCATGCCTCATCGACTTCAGGGAGTGCCTGGTGATCGCGAAGTCCCTCCGGCGCCCGCATTTTCTCCGCAATCACAACTCGATCGAGGACTTCGTCCGTCGCTCGCGGACGCAGTCGGAGTTTCTCGGCCTGCGCCGAGATCCACGCTACCAGCAGACGGTCCGAGCGCTGACGGTCGAGTGAGCTTGCCGCGCGCGCTCGCGCTCGGTCTCCTGCTGCTCGCGCCGCTCGAGCTCATGGTCGCGCTGGTGACGAGGTGAGCCGCGCGCGACGGCGCGAGTGGGACGCGCCAGCCCTCGGCCTGGTCGCCTTCACGCTGGCGGTCACGCTGTCTCGCTTCATCGCGCCGGCGTTCGCCGAGCTCCCGCGGCTCGCGAGCGTCGAAGCACTCGAAGCGGTAGTGCGCGCGGTCGCGAACCGCGGCGCCTCCGAGCTCTGGTCGCCGTCCGCGCGCGCCGCATACGCGTCCTTTGGCGGCGAGGAGACTCTACTTCGCCTGCTCGCCGCGTGGTCGCGCCTCAGCGTCGGCCGCCTCGGCCTGCTCGATCCGCTGACCAGCGCGCGGCTGCCGTGGATCGCGCTCGCGGCGCTCGGCCCCGCGCTGGTGGTGGTCGCCGCGCGCCGCTCGCTCGGCCGCGCGCCGGCGCTGCTCGCCGGCGTGCTCCTGCTGGTCACCCCGCGGTGGCTCCACGCGGCGTCCATGGGCGCGGACTCGGCGGCGCTCGCCAGCGCGTGGTGGCTGGTCATCGCCGCCTGTCTCCGTTCGCTGAGCGGCCGACCGCGCTTCGCGAGCGTCGCGCTCGCGCTCGGCGCAGCGCTGAGCGTGTCGCTCGCGGCGCTGTGGGTGGTGCCGCTCGTCGTCGCCCACCACCTGTTCGCGCGTCGAGAGCTCTCGAGGAGGCTCGCGCGCCGCGGCCGGCAACCGTGGCCGGCGCCGCTCGTGGGCGCGCTCGCGCTCGCGCCCGTCTTCGTCTACGGCCTGAACCCAGCGCTTTGGGGGGCGAAACCGCTAGAGCTCGTCGCCTGGGTGCTCGCTCCGCTCGCGCCCGAGCGAGCCCCGACCCTCTACGCCGGCAAGCTGGTGGGCGAGTCGGTCCCGCTGGGCTTCGGCCCGCTCTGGCTCACGCTCTCGCTCCCCGCCGTGTTGCTCGCGGGCGCGCTCCTCGGGCTGGTGGTCTTCGCGCACCGCACGCTCGCGCGCCGGTACGCCCTCGGCGCGCTCCGACCGCCGCCCGATCGCACGGCGCTCGGCGGACTCGTCGCGCTCGGACTCGCCGCGACCGCGCTCGGGCCCGCGCTCGCGCCCGAGCCGCTCGTGGTGCTCCCCCCGCGAATCGAGCTCGCGCTACCGTTCGTCGCCATCGCGGCTGCGGCGGGCCTCGAGCGCGCCAGCGTCTCGCTTCTTGGCCCGGCCAGATGGCGGTTCGGCGCGGCCGGCGTCGCGGGCGTCCTGCTCGCGCTGACTCTCCGCGCGCCTCGGACCGCGAGCGCGTCCTTCGACGCGCTCACCGGCGGCGCGCGCGCGGTGGTCCTCCACTCGTGGCTCCCGGCGGGCGATGGCAGTGAGCTCGGCGTGCTAGCGCCCACCCTCGATCGGCTCCCGGAGGACGAGGTGACGCTCTCGGCCGACTCCGTACCGGCTGCGCTCTGGGACGCGCTAACGCGCGCGGGGCGGCTGCGGCTCCGCGTGCGCGTGGTGCCCTCGGGCGGCGCGCTCGTGCTGTCACGGGGGGCTGCGCGGGACGGCGATCCGCTCGCGACCGTGACCCGAGACGGCGCGACGCTCTGGACGCTCTCGCGCCGGCGCTGAGCGGGCGAGGCGCGGCCGGGGACCGCTCAGCGCGCCTGCCACACGCCGAGCGCCACCTCGCCCGCACCGCGCGTGACGCGGGCGGTCGCGCGGTACTCGCCGGGCGCGTCGAGGCAGAGCGGCCCGGCCTCGCGCATCAGCGCGAACGAGGCTCGCAGCGCGCTCGCGCCGAGCGCTCGGCCGCTCGCCCCCGTGACCGCGAGGGTGAGCTCGTGCACGCCCGGGCCGGCGGCGGCAGCGACGCGCACGCAGCGCGACTCGTCCGCGAGCGTGAAGCTCGTCGTGCGGCTCTCGCCCTCGCCGAGCCTGAAGGTGGCCCGCGCTCCCGCGAGCGGCTCCATCCCGCCGATACACGCCGCTGCGAGCGCGTCGAGCGCCGCGCTCGCCTCGCCGTGCGGTTCCGCTCCGGACCAACAACCATCGGGCAAGAGCGCGGGGAGCGGCTCGGTCGAGGCGCTGGGCGGCGCAGAGGGAGCCGCGGCTGCCGCGGCGCGCGGCGAGGCCGCCGCCGGCGCCTCGCCCCCGCGGGGGCCCGCCGGCGGGGTGGGGTTACACGCCGTCACGATGAGGAGCGCCGCGGCGGCGCGCGCGCTCACTTGGCCTTCGACTGCGCTTTCTCAGCGCGGTTTCGCGAGCCGGTGACCGCCGTGTCCGCCGCGTAGGCGACCTCGCCGGTGACCATCGAACCTGGGACGGGCAGCGTCGGCACGATCAAGAGCTCGAGGTTGAGCTGGGTGTTCTCATCGTCGATACGCATGATGCGCCACTCGGCGTCGAGACGCTTTACATTTCCCTTGACCATTCGGCCCACCACGATCTTGGTGTCGTCGTCGAGTTGCTTCGGCGGCTCGAAGCGCACGACCGCCCAGATCTTCGCGGCGCCCTTCAGGATCGGCACCTCGAGATAGACGTCCGTCTTGTCGCCGTCGCGGCCGACGACCTTCGATTTTTCGAAGCGCGAGATGAATTTCTCGTAGTGGCGAAAATCGAGCACGATCTTCTCGACCGCGTCGCGTGGCGCCTTCACCGTGATGCGCGCGCCGCCCGCTTTGATGCTCACCTTCGGCTTTGCGACCTCGTAGCGCTCCGAGTCACGGAGCTTCATGAGTCGCTTGGACTCGGCCGTCTCCTTGGCCCACGCGACGCTCGGGCTCGCGAGCGGGAGGCTGAGCAGGGCGACCAGCGGGAGTAGCGAGCGAACGTTGGGCTTCATCACGGGTTCCTCCGGGAGCGTGGGGGTGTCCGGGACTCTTGCAGGCTCCGTGCCGCCCTGCGCGAGCGGCGGAGGAAGCGCTGAATTGCTGAGCTCCAGAGGTTATACGCCGGAGCCCGGGGTTCTCTTCGTCGCCCGAGGTGCGGACTGCTGGTTACAGCTCTGTGACAGCGCCACCCCACCTTCGAGCCGACCGGCCCGTCAGCCGGCATCCTCCAGCGGCGCCATGGTGCAGTTTCCGGAGAACTGGACCCCCTTGTCCATGAAGATCTCGGGTGAGCGCAGATCGCCGGTCACTCGCGCCGGGACGTAGAGCTCGATCGCGGTCGAGGCGCGCACGTTGCCCTGGACGGTGCCACCCTTGATGATCACGGTGCCCGCCTGGATTTCCGCGTCGATTTCCGCGCCTTCCCCGATGATGAGGATGTCCGGGCTCGCTATTTCGCCCTTGAAGCAGCCGTCGATGCGGACCCGCCCCTCGAAGTAGAGCTTGCCCTCGAAGCGCGTGCCGCGCCCGAGCAGCGCGGTGATTTCGGTGGCGGGCAGCGCAGGGTCCATGGGGGCATCCTAGCCGAGGCCGGCCGATCATCAATCGACGCCTCGCCCGGCCGGGCTCGACGGGTCGCGGCGTCAGCATCGCGACGGCGGGCGCGCCCGATCCGCCGTAAGCGCCCTGACGACTCCCGAGGCGACCTGAAAATATTCTATGGTTGCCTGGGTTTGTTTGCCGGTCAGGCGCGGGAACGGATCATGCTTGCAGTGCTCTCCGGCGTGTGGCTGGATGCGCTCCCGTCGCGAGCGGCCGAGCGATCACAAGGGATAGGCGAAGGAATCGATGATGCGTCGAAGCTGGTTCGGAGTAGGGCTCGCGCTCGGCGCGGCCATGGTCTTCTCGTCGTCCGCGGCTCGCGCGCAGGAGGGCGCGGAGCCGAGCGGGGCAGCGGCCGCCGAGTCGCCCTCGGCGGATCCGGACGTGGCGGCGACGCAGGGATGGTCGGCGCAGGCCGACACCGGCGCGCAGCCCGGCGGCGGGCAGGGCGGGGCGAAGCAGCCCGAGAAGCTCGCCTGGCGCGGTACGACGTTCTCGCTCGATCAATCGCTCAACACGCAGGAGCTCGGCGTCGGTGCGGACTACCTGAGCCGAGATCCGACCTACGAGATGAGCTGGTCGCTTCGCCCGCGCTACTACCTCTACGACGACGACACCGACTCGGTGAACGTCAACGCGCGCTTCGATCTCTATCAGGAGCTCACCAACTCGGACTCCACCACGCGCGAGCGCGAGCCGCTCTTCGGTGACGTCTGGCTGAACGGCGTGTGGGGGCACAAGCTCTACGTCGACAAGAAAGCCGGCTACCTGACCGCGCTCCAACTCGGGCCGCGGTTCATCTTCGGGACCTCGAAGGCGAGTCGCGGTCGCGGCATGGTCATGCAGCTCGGCGCGGGTGGCGGCCTCAATCAGACGGTGCCGCTCGCCGGGCCGACCGCGGATTTCTTCCCGTCGATCTCCTTTACCGGCAGCGCGTTCTACATGAAGGCGCTCGACCGCTGCACGACGGCCTGCAACTCGAGCTTCGAGTACACGCGTCAGGATACCGGCGGGCGGACGCTTCTGTCCGATCAGCTCTCGGGCGGCGCCATGGTGAGCCACCAAGTGACCGCGGTCCTCGGCGCGGACACCTCCATCACCGATAAGCTCACGCTCGGCTTGAGCTACGTGTGGATCCTCCAGTGGACGCACGACGTCGGGTCCCAGCCAGCCGACGTCACGACCGCGACCGGCACCGCGACTCCGGCGGGGATCGACAGCCCGACCCGTCACCGAGTCATGCCCTGGCTCACCGCCGAAGTCGACTACGACTTGTTCGACGAGGTGGCGCTCGCCCTCGGGTATTACAACGCGACGAGCCAGGTCGGCCCCGACGGGACGCGACGGAGCCCGCTCTGGAGCCCCGACGCGCGCTTCTTCTTCACGATCACCGCGAACCTCGACGAGATCTACAAGCTCGCGGCAGGTCAGAAGAGCAAGAGCGCGACCGCCAAGCCCGCCGCGAGCGCGCCTCCGGTCGCGTTCGGCGGAAACAGCCCGTTTGGCGCGTTCTGAGGCGGCGCGGGGCGCGCGGTCGCGCGCCCGCGTCGGTTCGGGTACGCTGCGCGAGTGACGGAGAGCGGGCGACCGGGGGCGGGTGATGAGCGCGGCTCGACGCCGCCTCCGTCTCGCTCGGTGGCCGGCGCGACGATCGTGGTGGCGGACGACGACCGCATCACCCGTGAGCTCCTCGCCGAGATGCTCCGGCGCCATGGCTTCATCGTCGAGGCGGTCGCTGACGGCCAGCAGGCGGTCGAGCGCGTGGGTCGCGGCGGGGTCGATCTCGTGCTCCTCGACATCCTGATGCCGCGGCTGAGCGGGCTCGAGGCCTGCCGGCTACTCAAGGCGATGACCAGCGACGCCTTCCTCCCGGTGGTGCTCATGACCGTGAAGACGGACACCGCGAGCCGGGTCGAGGGGCTCAAGATCGGCGCCGACGACTATGTGTGCAAGCCCTTCGACGAGAACGAGCTCCTCGCGCGCGTCGAGGCGATGCTCCGGATCAAGAAGCTCAACGATCACGTGGTGGCCGCGCGCGCGAAGCTCGAGCAGCTCAGCGTCCACGATGAGCTCACCGGCCTCTACAATTACCGGTACCTTCACAGCCGTTTGAGCGAGGAGTTCAAGCGCTCCGAGCGATATCACGAGCCGCTCGCCTGCTTCGTCATCGACGTCGATCAGCTCCAGGCCATCAACGAGCAGTCGGGGCGCGCCTTGGGGGACGAGCTCATCAAGGCGATCGCCGAGGTGGTGCGTAAGAGCGTGCGCGAGGTCGATGTGGTGGCGCGATTCGGCGGTGACGAATTCCTCGTCGTGCTGCCGAGCACGCATTTCGCAGGGTCGGTCACGGTCGCCGAGCGGATCTGGCGCGAGGTGTCCGAGCGGCCCATCCTCACCTCCGGCGGAGCGGTCGTCCAGGCGAGCTTGTCGATGGGCGTCGCGCTGTTTCCGTCTCGCGACGTAAGGACGAAGGATGCGCTCCTACGCGGCGCCGATGCGGCGCTACACCAAGCCAAGCGTGATGGGGGTAACCGGATCTGCGTGTTTCAGCAGCAGGGGTACGTCTACACGCCGGTGATGGGCTCACCGAAGAGCGGGAGCAGCGCGGTGAGCTCCCCGAAGCGCGACTCCGAGCGTGCGCGCGCGCCGTCCAACCGGCCACCGGGTTCCACGCGGCCGGCGCGGTCGCGCGGGCACGGGACGGGTTCGGAGAGGCCTCCCGGCCGCCGCGGGCCGGAGTGACGGCCCGCGCCGCCGGGCTCGCGCTCACCGGGGCGGCGGGCGAAACCGGATGATTCTTCCGGTTTCCGGCACTAGGCTCGCGGAAAAATGCGCGTGAAGCTCCCCGCTCTGCTGCTCGCCGCGCTGGTCTTCGGCTGGCCGGGGCTCGGTGTGGCGGAGCCGGCGCCCGAGGGTCAGGCGGCCCGGCCGGGGGCCCCCGGGGCCCCGGCGGTCGCGGTCCGTCCTCGGAGCGAGTACACGCTCGCCCGCTGTCTCGCGCTCGCGGAGCAGAACTACCCGAAGATCCACGCGGCGCGCGCGCGCCTCGACTACAAGCGGGCGCAGCAGTTCGAGGCGCGCACGGCGCCGTTCAGCGAGTTCAGCATCACCGGCGGAGTCGGTCTGGCACCGACCGTCCGGGGCACCAACGTCTATAGCCCCAACACCGACGTCGCCTTGACGTCCAACATGGCGCTCGCTTGGCAAGTCGGCATCGACGGCACCGTCCCGCTCTGGACGTTCGGGAAGATCTCGAACCTGTGGGACGCCGCGTCGGCGCAGGTCGCGGTGGGCGAGCACGAGGTCAAGAAGGAGGCGAACGCAGTCAAGCTCTCGGTTCGCCAGGCGTTCTACGGGATCCAGCTCGCCCGCGACACTCGCATCCTCCTCCGCGACGCAGCAGAGCGCATCGACAAGTACCTCGGCCGCCTCGAGAAGAAGGTCGAGGAGGGCGACGGAGACGACATCGAGCTCCTGAAGCTCAAGATGTACCGGGCCGAGATCGACGCTCGTGACAGCGAGGTGACCCGTCAGGAGGCGATCGCGCTCGCGGGGCTCCGCTTCCTCACCGGAGTTCGGGGCGCCTTCGACATCCCGGACGTGCCGCTCCGTCGCAACCCGCACGCGCTCGCGCCGCTGGCTCGCTACCTGCAGGCTGCGAGGCTATTTCGGCCCGAGATCAACATGGCTCGGGCCGGCGTGGTGGCGCGGCAAGCCCAGGTCGAAATGGAGCGCGCGCGCTATTACCCGGATCTTGCGCTCGGCTTGAACGCGCGCTGGGCGCGTGCGCCGGAGGTGACCGATCAGACGAACCCCTACGTCCTCGATAGCGGCAACTACCTCAGGTACGGAGCAGCGCTGGTCATGAGGTGGAAGCTCGACTTCCTGCCGCAGTCGGCGCGGCTCGCGCAGGCGCAGGCCCAGCTCGAAGAGACGCGGGCCACCGAACGCTACGCGCTCGGTGGCGTGGCCGTGGAGGTCGAGCAAGCGTTCGCCGAGGCCGAGGACGCCGCCCGCCGGCTCGACGCCTACACGCGCGCGACCGGTTACGCGCGCCAGTGGCTCATCAAGGTGCAACAGGGAATCGACGTCGGGACGTTCGAGGACGAGGATATCGTCGACCCGGCCAAGGAGTACGCGCTCAAGCGCTTCGCCCAGATGAGCGCGACTTACGACTACGACCTGGCGATCGCCAAGCTGGCGCTCGCGACCGGGTGGGACTCGATCGCCACGCCGTAGCCCGGTCCCGGTCTGCGCGGTCGGCTCGCCCGTGCGGGCACGCTACCCGATGGGAGGGGGCTCGCTCGGCGCGCGGATCCCGTGCTCGTCGAGGAGCTTCTCCACGCTCGCGAGCCCGTTCCCGATGGCCTCGTTCATCATCGACACGATGGTCGGCAGCGAGCCCTTCAGGGCCTCGTAATAGCGCTGTCGCTCGGTCGAGTGGATGATGGCGGGCGGGTAGCCGGCGCGAAGGAGCAGCACGTTCATGAGCAGGCGTGCGACCTTGCCGCTATCTACCGCGAAGGGGAACACCCGCAGGAGGTCGTAGTGAACCCTCGCCGCGATACGGACCGGGTTCTTGACCTTCTTCGGCTCGGGCCCGTTTAGCCAATCTACGACCTGACGGACCTTGTAAGCGATCTTGTCGGGTGCGGCGTACTCGTGGAAATAGAGGCGGTGTTGGGGGATGTCCTTACGATACTTGACGCTCTTCAGATCCCCTTCTTCCGGGTGGAGGACGAGGAAGATCTTCTTGATGACGTCGACGCCGAGGGGGACGCGCTTCTTCTCACCCAGCTCGCGGACCAGCTGGATGGCCGCCTTGTGCCGTCGGATCTCGGCGCACACCGGCTGGAGGCTGGAGTCCGCGACCACGCTGACCGCCGGATCGATCGCCGTCTTCAGCTCGAGGAAGGTGTAGACGACGCCCTCGAGGGCGCTGTCGTGGTGGATCCACGACATGTCGAAGTTGTCGTCATACGCCTTCCGGAATGACTCATCGGCGTTCGCGAGCCGCGCCTCGATGAGCGCGTAGCGCTCGTCGAAGCGGTCCGGTATCGACGGCTCGGGCGGAGGGGGCGGCGACGCCGCCGGCGCGGGGGACAGCGGGGGCCGATGGTCAGCGTCCGCGAGCGCATCCGGCGCGGCGTTTGCGGGCGACGAGGGCTCCGGCGCGCGCAGGTTCGCGAAGCGGTTCTGCTGCTGCGGCTCACCATCGCCGAGCCGGCGGGTGGTGCCGGATTGATTAGGGATGGCATCGGGCCGGTAGACTCGCGTGGTGCTGCTCCGGCCGACGCCCGCGACCCGCTGGGCGCGGCGCGTGGCGCGCGCCACACGGCCCTCGAGCGCCCGGCGCGCGGCCTCGCGCTCGGCGCGGAGTCGCTCCCGCTCGACCTCCTTGGCCTTGCGGTAGGCTTCTCGTTCGGCCTCGCGGCGTGCGCGCTCCTCCTCCTTGAGCCGGCGCGCCTCGTCGCGCGCGGCGTCGCGCTCGGCTTGCAGGCGGAGCCGCTCCTCTTCCTTGAGCCGGCGCGCCTCGTCGCGCGCGGCGTCGCGCTCGGCCTTCTGGCGAGCGCGCGCCTCCTCTCGGGCCCGGTCCGCCGCGGCCCGCTCGGCCAGCCTGCGGGCTTGCTCCGCTTCCCGAGCGCGGGCGCGCTCACGAGCGGCGCGTGCGCGCTCCTTCTCGAGCCTCACCCGCTCTTGCTCGCGGGCTTTCGCCGCGCGGCGGGCAGCGAGCTCCTGCTCCTTCTTGCGACGGGCGGCGTCCTGCTCCTTCTTGCGACGGGCGGCGTCCTGCTCCTTCTTGCGACGGGCGGCGTCCTGCTCCTTCTTGCGACGGGCGGCGTCCTGCTCCTTCT
>JAPSGB010000041.1:0-38748 GCA_035063585.1 Polyangiaceae bacterium | reverse complement strand
TGGCGGCCCGGGCGCCGCACTGTCGGTCGTCGGCGCGGGCTGCTCCGCGGTCGCTGGGCGCTCCGCCGCCGCCGTCGGTGCCGGCGCGGGCTCCGGCGCCGGAGCCCGCAGCACGAACCAGTAGACGGCGAACGCGGCGGCCGCGGCGAGCGCGAGCCACGGGAGCGGGCTCTTGCGCTTTTCCGTGGTTGGCTCGGTCGCTGGCGCCCGGGCCGCGCCGCCGACGTCACGCTTCGCCGCCGCGCTCTCCACCAGGCCCTCTGCTCGAGGCGGGAGCTCGATGGTGACCTCGTCGATGCCGTCGCTCGGCTCGACCGGCGGCGCATCGAGGCTCGTCACGAGCGGCTCGGCACCGAAGGTGGGCGGGCGGAGCTCGAGGCCCGCGATACCGCCCGACGGGCTCCCGAGCGACAGCAGATCGAACCCCGCGTCCTCGTCGGGCTTCGAGCGACTCGGCGGCTTCGGGCTCGCGAGCGAGGTGAGGGTCGGGAGCTCCGAGCTCGACGGCTCTCCCTCCGCGTTCGCCGAGAGCTCCGGTATCGGCCGCTTCGCCGGAGTTGGCGGCTTCGGCAGGGCGCGTGGCCCAATGCCGGGCGCAGTGTCCATCTTCGCGCGCGGAGGCGGCCCGGGTGGCTGCTTCGCGTCGCTCGCGCCCTTCGGCGCGGCGGGCGCGCTCGCCGCGCGCGGCGCCCTCGGCGCGGGCACCGGTGGCCGCTTGGGTCCATCCATGAAGAGCGTGCCGGCCGACAGCGCGCGCGGCCCGGGCTCCGGGATCGCCGAGATCGCGTCGCTCGGGAGGGACTCCGGCTCGAGGCTCACCGGGGCCGCTTCCTCGTCGCTAGATTCCGCGCCGCGCGCCGCGGCGTCCATCGCACGCCGGAGCGGGCCAGCGAGCTCGGGAACGCTCGAAATCGGCAGCCAGTCATCCATGCCGTCACGCCACACGATGGTGTCGGGGGTGATCTCGCCTCGCTCGAGCGCTCCGATGAGCTCGTCTTCGGTGAGCTCACGATCGTCGTCGTCCGCGTAGCTGACCGTCCACGGCTCCGGTTCGGCGGGCGCGCTCGGGCCGAGCCCAAAGGTGAGCGGTACGGTCGGCGTCTCCCCGGGCGCCGGCTCGAGCCGAGGAGCGCTCGGCTGCTTCGGGCGCGGCGGCCGAGCGGGCCGCGCAACCTCGTCATTCTTGATCGGGGTCAACTCTGCTCGCGGGCTCGCGACCTTGGCGGCGCAGCGCGGGCAGCGGGCGAGCACCGCTCCGCCGCTCGCTGGAGTCGCCGGCCCCCGGCTGGGCGCATCGAACCGAGCGCCGCAGTTGCTACACTTCATCGAGTCCGCCATCGTGCGTCGAGAGTACCCGCGCACGGGTTCGGCACAAGCCCGCCGGTCGCGCCCGCTCAGGAACGCCGCGCCGCGCCCTCGGTGGGAAGACCGGCGCACGAGACCACCAAAGAAGTGTGCGAGTGTCCGATCATTCGAGATTGCATCGTGATACGATCCAAGATTGTGTCGAATATTAGACCGAGCGCCGCCAGCCACCCCGGGATGGTGCTCTACCCGTATGGTTTGCCACCGCGCGCGGAGCACGCCGAGCTGTGCTCACGGTTCATCGTCGAGGCGGGCGGCGACATCAGTCGCGTCATCGACGGGCCGTTTCCCTCCATCGAACGCTTCATCGCTCTTGCCGAGCGGCTGCCGGTGCTGAAGAGCGAGACGCAGCGCGCGATCGTCGTGCTCACTCGCACGAACCCGGTGGCGATCACGGTGGTCGCCGCGCGGCGCCGCATCCAGGCGAGCGTGCCCGCGCTCGCACGCGCGGTCTGGGTGCTCTTCGTCGATCCGGTCGAGGATCCGTTTTGCTTCGACACACTCCGAAACCTTGGGACACTGGACGCGGAGGAGGTCGAGGTCCCCATCTGGCGCGATCCGGACGGGCACGAGTACGTGGTGCTTTCTTCCGAGTTCGAGTCCACCACACGGGTGCGGACGGCCGTGCGTGTGCTCCTCGACGACTGAGCGCGCGCCGCGCTCCGCTCGAGCCTCGGGCAGGAGCGCTACCGCGCGACGATCGCCGCGAGGTGTCGCCCGCTCGCCTTTCCGTCGCGACGAAAGGAGAAATATCGCGCTGGATCGCCCACCGTGCAGCCGCCGACGTCGTCGACGTCCTGCGCGCGGAGCCCTACCTCGCAGAGCTGCGCGCGGATGATCTTCCGCAGATTGACGTGAGGTCGCCCGTGGGGACCCGGACGGACGACGTCCGGATCCGGCGACGCGTCGCGGAGCGTCTGGGCGACCTCGTCCGACACCTCGAAGGCGTCCACGGAGATGTGCGGGCCGATGGCAGCGACGAGCGCGCCCTCCGCGCCGGTGAGCGCGCGGAGCGCGCGGACGGACTCCGCCGCGACGCCGGCCGCGACGCCCCGCCAACCAGCATGAGCCGCAGCTACGGCGCCGCTCGCTCGGTCCGCGACGAGGAGCGGCACGCAGTCGGCGACGCGCACCGCGCAAGCCACGCCGGCGTCGCCGCTCACCACGGCGTCACCCTCGCGTCGCAGGACCTCGTCGCGCGCTTCGCCGCCGCGCACGCGGAGCACCTCGCGGCCGTGCACCTGCGACAGGAAGTAGAGCATGTTCGGCGCGACCCCGAGCGCGCGCGCGGCGCGAGCGAGGTTCTCGCTCACGTGATCCGGCGCGTCGCCGCTCGCGGTGGAGAAGCTGAGCGAGGCGTAAGCGCCGGTCGACACGCCGCCGCGCCGTGTGAAGAAGGCGTGGCGAAACCCGGAGGCTTCGAGCAGCGGGCTGGTTTCGAAGTCGGCGGCAGTCATGACGGCGCAGACGCCTCGACAGGTAGCCCGAGCCGCGCGGGCCCGCAAAGAAAACGCTGCGAGCGCGGCGCCGTCCGGCTGGTGGTCCGCTGTGCGTGGCCCTCGTAGAAGCCGACCGGATTTGCTATCAGTCGAGGCTGCATGCGCCCGTCGGACCCGTTCATCGGCCGGGAGATCCTGGGAGGGGAGTTCCAGCTCCTCCAGAAGATCGGCACCGGCGGCATGGGCTCCGTCTACAAGGCGTCGCAGCCGGCGATGAACCGGATGGTCGCGATCAAGATCCTTCACCCGAAGCTCGCCAATCGGAAGGATCTCACCTCTCGCTTCCGGCGCGAGGCGCGCGCGATGAGCCAGCTCACCCACCCGAACACCGTCAAGGTGTTCAGCTTCGGCGAGCTCGAGGAGGACGGCTCGCTCTACATCGTGATGGAGCTGCTCGAGGGCAAGAACCTGAACCAGACGGTACGAAAGGAGGGACCGCTCGCACCCGAGCGCGCGATCCCGATCCTGGTGGCGGTGTGCGGCGCGCTCCAGGAGGCGCACGAGCTCGGTATCGTGCACCGCGATCTCAAGCCCGAGAACATCTTCCTCTGCAATCAGGGAGGACTGGTCGATTACCCGAAGGTGCTCGACTTCGGTCTGGCGAAGGTCACCGAGCGGCAGATGCGCCCGGGCTCGCTGATCCTGACCCAAGAGGGCATGGTGTTCGGGACGCCCGAGTTCATGTCGCCCGAGCAGGCGCAGGGCAAGACGCTCGACGCGCGGAGCGACATCTACTCGCTCGCGGTCATCCTCTACGAGTGCCTCACCGGCAAGCTGCCCTTCATCGCCAAGGTGCCGATGGAGTACCTGCAGAAGCACGTCATCGAGCCGCCGATTCCGCTCGAGGAGCGGGCGCCCGAGCGAGTCTTCCCGCCTGGGCTCGGGGGCGTCATCGCGCACGCGCTCGCGAAGAAGCCGGATGAGCGCTACCAGACCGCAGCCGAGCTCGCCGTCGCGCTCCGGCGCTGCGCGGAGCCGAGTGGTATCGCGCTTCCGCCCGCGCCGAACCCGCGCCCGCCTCCGGCGGCACCCCGCTCCGCCCGCGCCCCGCAGAGCTCGGTGAGCAGGCTGGAGCTCGCCGCCAAGTCGCCCGGACCGGGGCTGCTCATCGGCGTCGCCCTCGCGTGCCTCTTCGCCGGCGTCCTCCTCGCCGTCCTCTACATGCGCGCCACCGGCAAGTAGCGGGCGTTTTTTGGCGCTCCTCGCGCGGGGCGCTAGGCTCGCACGCGGATGAGCGAGCGCGATGAGCAGCCGCCTCGGGCGAACGTCGGTCAGGCGCGAGGGCCCGCGGCGACCCCGCCCATCCTCGCCTCGACCGAGCTCGGGAAGATGAAGCCCGCTCCCGGGCGTTGGCGTGGCGTGGCGTGGCGGGTCCTCAAGATCGCGTCATTCGTCGGGCTGGCGCTCTCGGCGATCCTCTCGGTGACGGTGTTCTTCACCATCCGTCACTACGAGGCCGGCCTGCCGAGCGTGGAGCAACTCCGCGCCGGCTACGACCCGCCGCAGGTGACCCGCGTGCTCGCGCGTGACGGGACGCTGCTCGCGAACCTCTTCACCGAGCGCCGCACGGTGGTACCCATCGCCGAGCTCCCGCCCCGCGTGAAGCTGGCGTTCCTCGCCGCGGAGGACGCGAGCTTCTACGAGCACGAGGGGGTGAGCTACCTCGGCATGGTGCGCGCGCTCTTCGCAAACCTCCGCGCCGGTCACACGGTCGCCGGCGGTAGCACCATCACGCAGCAGGTGGTGAAGAACATCCTCCTCGACCCGGAGCGCACCTACAGCCGCAAGATCAAGGAGACGATCCTCGCGCGCCGGCTCGAACAGCACCTCTCGAAGGACGAGATCCTCGGCCTCTACTTGAACCACGTATACTTCGGTGCCGGGCGCTACGGCGTGGAGGAGGCGGCGCGAAACTACTTTGGTAAGCACGCCAAGGAGCTCGAGGTGCCCGAGGCGGCGCTCCTGGCGGGCACGCTCGCTTCCCCCGCACGCTTCTCGCCGCGGACCAACCTCACCGGCGCGCTCGAGCGCCGCCGCTTCGTGCTCGGTCAGATGCTCGAGAAGGGCTTCATTACGAGGGAGCTCTACGATCAGTCGATGGAGGCGCCGGTGCGGCTGGCGCCCGAGGTCGAGGCCGAGAGCGAGCTCGCGCCCGAGGTGGTCGGGTACGTGAAGAAATTGCTCGAGCGCGTCGCCGGCGAGCGCGCGCGAAAGGGCGGCTTCACCGTGACCACCACCATCTCACCGGCGCTCCAGAGCGCCGCGCGCAAGGCGGCGCGCGACAACCTTACCACCTACGCCAAGCGGCAGAAGCTCGAGCCGCCGTTCACGCTCGCCAAGCGTCGGCTCTGGGGGGCGCCCTTCTCGGGCACGCCGAAGGAGCACCGCGTGTACGTCGGCACCGTGAAGGCGCTCGACGATGCGAAGAACAGCATCGAGGTCGAGGTGGGCAACGCGCTCGGCCGCGTGCAGCTCGACAAGGAGGAGCGCTACAACCCGAAGCGCGCGCCCCCGAGCCAATTCACCGCGGTCGGTGCCACGCTCCGCGTGAGCTTGCTCGCGCCGCCGGACCCCTCCGCGCCCGTCCCGCTCCGTCTCGAACTCGGTCCGGAGACGGCGCTGGTCGCGATCGACGTCCGCACCCGAGAGGTGCTCGCGCTGATCGGCAGCTACGAGGCCCTCGGCGGCGGGCTCGACCGCGCGCTCCAGGCGCGCCGTCAGCCCGGCTCGTCGTTCAAGGCGTTCGTTTACAGTTATGCGCTCCGCTCGCGCCGCTTCACGCCGGCGTCCGTGCTCGAGCTCCCGCCCGACAAGAAGCACCCGGGCGCGGCCCGCACGCTCAGCCTGCGCGAGGCCATCGCGCGCAGCGACAACGGAGCCGCCGAGCGCGTGTTCCGCGAGGTCGGCCCGGCGAACGTGGTCGAGTGGGCGCGCGCGCTCGGAATCTCGTCGCACCTCGAGCCCAACCTCTCGCTCGCGCTCGGTGCCTACGAGGTGACGCCGCTCGAGATGGCGAACGCGTACACCACGTTCGCGAGCGGCGGCGAGTACGCCGAGCCGATCTTGGTCACGAAGATCCTCGGACCCGACGGCAAAGAGGTGCCGCTCCCGCCCGTCCCCCCCGCGCGCCGCGTGATGCAGCCGGACGAGGCGTTCCTCATCACGAGCCTCCTCGAGAGCGTGGTGAAGTCCGGCACCGGCAAACGCGCGAGCACCATCGGTTTCCCGGTGGCAGGCAAGACGGGCACCACCAACCAGTCGAAGGATGCCTGGTTCGTCGGTTACTCGACCGACCTCGCCGCTGCGGTCTGGGTCGGCTACGACGATGCGAATCCGCTCGGCTGGGGCGAGGAAGGCGCGGTGACCGCGCTGCCCGAATGGATCGCCTTCATGAAGGCCGCGCACCAGGGCCGCCCGCCGACTGAGTTCCCGCGCCCCGGTTCCATCGTCTCGGCGCGGATCGATCCGGCGACCGGCCTGCTCGCGCCGCTCGGTGCGGACGGCGGCGCCGACGAGGATTTCCTCGAGGGCACCGTCCCGGACGCGTCCGCCCCGCTCGACGCGGGCGTGGAGGCCGCCGCCGAAGCGCCGGACGCGGGCGCGCCGAGCGAGCTCGAAGAGCCGCCGACTCCGACCCCGCGTGAAGATTCCATGGGGAATGGGGATGGCGGTCCGGCGCGGCCGGCGTCGCCGAACGAGCCGGCGGTTCCGCCCGGCCCTCCGCATCGCCCCGACGAACCTCCCGGTCCGATCGACGAGCCACCGCCGTTCTGAGCGCGCCTGCACTGTGCGTGCGTTCAGGAGGCTTCTGTGGGGCGGCACGCCGCGTCGCCTGCGACGAGGCATGTCGCAGCTCCCGCTCATCCTCCTGGGCCGGAGGAAACATGACGAGACACATCGGGGACTCTGAGCTTTCCGAGATCCGGCTGCCCCAGAGGCCGGCGCGGACGCGGTCGAAGAGGAAGTCGACGAGGAAGTCGAAGGGGAAGCGCGAGTGGCCGGCCTCGCCGCCCGAAGCGGTCCGCGGCCGCCCGCTCCGCTGGCTGCTGCGCGTGCTCCTGCGCGGGGACTTGCTCGGCCACTTCTTCTCGAGCGGCTGCTGGCCGAACACGGAGCTCTGCACGGCGCTCGGGGTCTCGTTCGAGCTCGCCGATGACGTCCCGCCCGACGCCATCGAGCCGGCCCTCACTCGCTGGCTCGCCGAGCTCGAGGCCGCGCCCGAGATTGCGACGGATCCCGTGTCGCGGAACCTCGCCTGGCTCGCCGAGCGGCTCGGGCTCGACCCGGTCGCGCTCGAGCTCCTCTCCTTCACCGTCACCGCTGAGGCGGACCCGGCGTTCGAAGAGTGCTTCAACATGTTCCGGGTCACGACGGATGGACGGCTCCACACGGTCCTCCCGAAGATCGTCGCGGCCCCGCAGGAGCAGGTGCGCGCCGCGCTCGGCCCCACCGCGCCGCTCGCCGAGCTCGGCCTCGTCAAGCTCGCGGAGCGACCCGTCCGCTACCAGGTGCCGCTCCGCTGCCCCGACGAGATCACGGCGAAGCTCAGCGCGGAGCACGCGTCGCCCGACGCGCTCCTCGCGGCCTTCTTCGCGCCGGCCGCGCCGACCTCGCTCGCCGTGGAGGACTTCGCCCACGTCGCCCGAGAGCTCGACGTCGCCCGACGGCTGCTCGAGGCGGCCACCGCGAAGCGCACGTGCGGCGTGAACGTCCTCATCTACGGCCCGCCCGGCACCGGCAAGACGGTGCTCGCCCGAGTCCTCACCGACGCGATCGGCGCGCGGCTCTTCGAGGTCGCCCCCTGCGGAGACCGCGGGGGGGCGGTCGCCAACTCGAGCGCGCGCTTCGAGTCCTACGCGCTCGTGCAGCGCTTCCTCCGCGAGGCGCCCGGGACGGTCCTCGTCTTCGACGAGCTGGAAGACGTCTTCCCGCCGTCCCCCAGCTGGCTCCTGGGCGACCGCGGCGATCACACCGGGCGCAAGGCGTGGATCAACCGCCTGCTCGAGACGAACCCGGTGCCCACCGTCTGGATCTCGAACAGCGTAGCGCGGCTCGATCCGGCGTTTCGCCGCCGCTTCGACCTCGTCATCGAGCTCCGCACGCCGCCTGCGCGGGTGCGTCAGCGCATCATCGAGTCTGAGACCGCCGGGCTGCCGGTCGGCAAGGCCTGGATCGACGCGACCTCGCGCGACGAGCGGGTGCGTCCCGCCACCATCGCGCGCGCGGCGCGCGTCGCGCGGATCGTGGGCGCGACTCAGCGCGAGGACCTCGAAGCGGTGCTCTCGCTGTCCATCGACGGGGCTCTGCTCGCCGAGGGGAGCCACGGCGCGCCTCGCCGGGCGCCGAACGACGCCTGCCGCTACGACGCCTCGTTCGTCAACGCGAGCGTCGACATCGACTCCCTGGTGAGCGGGCTCTCACGGACGAGGCGCGGTACCATCGCCTTTCACGGCGTTCCCGGCACCGGCAAGAGCGCGCTCGCCGCACACCTCGCCGAGCGGCTCGGCGTGCCGTTGCTCGTGAAGCGCGCCTCGGACTTGCTCGATCCGTACCTCGGCATGACCGAGAAAAATCTTGCCGAGATGTTCCGCGAAGCCAAGAACGAGGGCGCGCTCCTCTTCCTCGATGAGGCGGACAGCTTCCTTCAGGACCGGGGACGCGCCCAACGGAGCTGGGAGGTGACCCTGGTGAACGAGCTGCTCGTGCAAATGGAGACGTTCGAAGGCATTTTCGTGTGCGCCACGAACCTGATGGAGAGCCTCGACGCCGCCGCGTTTCGCCGGTTTGCGATCAAGGTGCGCTTCGAGCCGCTCCGGCTCGCGCAGCGCGAGCGCATGTTCCTCGCCACGCTCGAGGGGCTCGGCGCGCGCGCCGAGCGGGCGCCGGCCGGCCTCGCGCGGCTCGGCGAGCTGGTCCCCGGCGATTTTGCCGCGGTGGCGCGCCGCCTCCGCATCATCGGAGGGGTCATCGACGCGGGACGCCTGCTCGACGAGCTCGCCGACGAGCTCGTCGCGCGCCGCTCCCAGCCGGCGTCCATCGGCTTCCGCTCCTGAGCGCGCGCGGCGCGCTGCGTCGCGCTCGTTCCGCTCAAATCCCGAAACAGTACCCGCCGCGACAGAAGTCGGTGCCGGGGCAGTCGGCGGCCGCCTTGCACGGCTGACGGAGGACTCGGGTGACCCACTGCGCGATGTGGTTGCCGCCGGTGATGTCCTGGAAAGGGAGCCAGAAGGCGGCGAACGACGGATCCTTTCCGGCGGCGGCCTTCGCGGGATCGAAGCCGACCATCCAGAGCTGCGTCTTGGCGCCGTCCGCGAGCCGGAGGCCGTACGCGCGCGAGCTCGAGAAGGTGAGCCACATCACCGTGCCGTCGTAGTACGTCTGCACGTTCGGCGCCCACTTCGGCCACGAGCTCCACTTGGAGCGCGTCGCGTGAGCGAGCTGGATGAGCGCGCCGCCGCTCCGTGACACCGCCCAGAGCTCACCGTCCGGCACGGTGCCCGCGTCGCTGTCGGGCCGGGAGTTACTATAAGACTCGTGGTTACCCGGCGAGCGGTTGAAGACGACCCACTGGCTGTCGGGCGAGAACGCCGGGTAGTAGCTATTTTGCCCGGTGAACGGCACGAGCGTCTTCGGGTTCGTCCATGACGAGCCGCCGCCATAAGAGAGGAGCTCGAGCGAGGCCGAGGAGACGCCCGGCTGCGGTGCGAAGGGAGCCGTCTTCGGCTTCGCGTAGACGAGCAGGGTGCCGTCGGGGGACCAGTCGGGCATGGTGCCGGGCTTGGCGACCATGCCGCTCGCCAGCGCGCCGGTCGCGAGGTCGCGCTGCTGCACGTTGATGCCCCCCGAGAAGAGCAGGTACGCGCTGTCCGGCGAGAACGAGAAGAAGTTCGACTGCCCGTTGAAGGGCTTGCCTCCCGCGCTGTGCACGGTCTTGTTCGCGACGTTGAAGACGGTGTAGGGCGCCGGCGAGGGGATGTCCTTGCCGATCGCGATGTAGCGGCCGTCGCGGCTGAGCGCGTGGCAGCCGACGCATATCGCCGCGCCGCCGCTCGCGGGCGTGAGGTACTGCTCGGCCGCCTTGCCCGGGTTGCCGAAGTCGTAGCGCTGGATGACGCCGCGCGTGTTCCAGTAGTAGATGCCGCCGATGATGTCGTTCTTGCTGAAGATCATCGTCTGCTCGGCGCTCGCGCCGACCTTGCCCGCGCCGTCGACGCCGCGGAGCGTCCAGCTCACCGGCGCGGTGCCACGCGCGTAGGCGACCAGCTCTTTCCAGAACGTCTGATCGGGCGTGAACACGCAGCCGGCGCCGAGCGGCGTGCAGCCGACGTACACCTCGAGGTTCTGCGTCGGCGCGTGGAACGAGAACTGGAAGAGCGTCTGCCCGGGCGCCGGGATGAAGTGGAACTCGAGCGAGTTCATGTTGGGCGGGATGAGCACGCCCGTCTCGGGATAGACGACGGTTGGGCTTGCGCCCGGGTCGATCGGTCCGGAGAATTTTCCCGGAGTGCTCGCGTCCGCGCCGGTGCCGATGACGATCGTGGTCCCGCCGTCGCCGATGAGCGCGTCTTCGTTCGCGTCGGTGACCCCGCCGTCGTCGATGCCGCCGGAGCCCGCGCCGCCGGCCGCGCCGCCCCAACCCCCAAGCCCTCCTCCGGAGCCAGGCGTGCCACCCGAGCCCGGGGCCGCTCCCGAGGTTCCCGCGCTCGCGAGACCCGCCTGGCCGCCCCCCGACGCGCCCGCGTGGCTCCCGCCACCACCGCCCGTCGCGGAGGCGTCGGGGCCACCGCTTGCACCCGGACGTCCGCCACCGGTCGCGGAGCACGCCGCGGCGACCGCCGTTCCGAGCGCGAGCCCGAGCACCCAGTCGAGTCTCTTCACGCGCTCAGGATGATTTTGCCCGGGGAGCCGGTCAATCTCGAACGCGTGGTGCGGCGCGTCGCTCGCGGCGTCGCGCGCGAGGGTGGCTCGCGCTGGCGCGCGGATTCATTGAGGTTCGCGCGGAATACCGGGCGCGCTTCCGGGTTTTCTCCCGGGGCAGAATTCGAGTACACCCGGGGACCGAGGACCATGCGAACGATCGTCGTGACTTACACGCTGGCGGCGGCCGCGCTGCTCGTCGCCGGCTGCGAAGACAAGCCCAAGATGATGAGCGCCGCCGAGGTCGCGGACGCGGGCGACAAGGCCCTCGACCCGGCGCTCGCCAAGGCGGTCGCAGCCGCGTCCGCCAAGGACGCGAAGGGCGCGGCGCCCGCGGGCGGCAGCGACGAGCCGCCCGAGACGGGGGTGTTCGCGCCGGGCGCTGCCGATCGCGCCATGCCGAAGGGGGCTCCGGCCAAGCTCGTGCTGGGCGGCGAGGGCTCCGAGCCGCGCGTCGCGCTCTCGTCGATGCAGCCCGCCGCCGGCTACAAGCACCCGGGCGAGCTCGTGCTCACGCTGCAGACCGGCGGCGGCGCCCTCCCGCCGATGGCGCTCGCGCTCCGGTTCGAGGCGAAGAAGCCGAAGGCGCCCGCGGCCGAGGGCGAGGCCGTCGGCGTTACCGCCACGGTGACGCGCGCGGGCGTCTCGGACGCCAGCGGGAACCTCCCGAAGGAGGTGCGCGATCAGCTCGGCAAGCTGCAAGGGAGCAGCGTCGAGTACTCCGTGGCGCGAAACGGCGCCGGCGGTGATTTCCGGGTGGTCCTCGCGAAGGCGGCCGACCCGGGGCTCGGCACCATCCTGAGCTCGCTCGCCGAGGGGCTCGCGACGCTCACGATCCCGTTCCCCGACCAACCGGTGGGCGCGGGAGCCTTCTGGATGGTGACCACGCGGGAGGAGCTCGCCGGGATCGACGTGGTCGCCTATCGGTTGGTGAAAGTGGAGAGCATCGCCGGGGACGTGCTCACGCTGAGCGAGAGCACCAAGCGCTACGCGGCCTCGGACACCATCGACGTGCCGGGGCTCCCGGCCGACATGAAGGATCTGAAGCTCGCGCAGTTCGACGCCAGCTCCGCGGGCACCATCCAGGTGCGGAAGGGCACGCCCATCCCGATCACGGCGTCCTTGACGCAGACGCTGCTCGCGCCGCTCAGCTCCGGCGCGCAGCAGGCGCAAGGCCAGCCTCAGGCTGGCCTTCGCGCTCAGACCAAGCTCGAGTTCACGCTCGGCGAGGCGGGCAAGCCCGCGAAGTGAGCGGCGCTCGAGCCCGCACGACTAGAAGCCGAGTTGCTTTCGGCGCTCCTCTGCCGTCGGCAGCGGATCACCCTTCTGGTTGACGACGGGTAGCTTGGGGGCGCGCTCCGCGTTCACGGCGAGCCACTTCTCCTGACCCTCGGGGACCTGCGCCTCGTCGTAGATCGCCTCGACGGGGCACTCCGGGACGCAGGCGCCGCAGTCGATGCACTCATCCGGATCGATGTAGAGCATCCGGTCGTCCCCGTGGAAGCAGTCCACCGGGCACACGGCGACGCAGTCGGTGAAGCGACAATCCTGGCAATTCTCCGTGACGACGAATGTCATTGGGGCTCCTTCATGCGACGGCACTGGTGCCGCCGGCCATGTTCCATGGCGAGGCTACTCGATAGCGCTCCTCGACGCGTGAATCAACGCCGGACGATGACCCATGTCAGCGCCGACCCACGAAACTTCCTCGCTCAGCCGTCCTCGACGAAGGCCGAGACGTCCCCCGCCCCCTCGCGCACGATCTTCGGGGTCGGGCCGGTGAGGTCGATGACGCTGGTCGGCGTGAGCCCGCCGGGACCTGCGTCGAGCACGAGGCCGAGGCCGCGGAAGGTGAGGTCGATCTCGCGCGGGTCGGGGTTCGGCTCTTCTCCGTGGCGCGCCGCAGTGGTGGAGATGATCGGGCGGCCGAGCTCCTTGACGAGCGCGAGGGTGACCGGGTGCGCGGGGATGCGGACGCCGATCGCCTTGCGCTGCGTCTGGACGATCTTGGGGACCTCGCGCGTAGCGTCGAGGATGAAGCAGTAGGGCCCCGGGAGGTAGCGCTTGAGGGTGCGATAGATCGAGTCGTGCATCACCGCGTAGCGCGAGGCGTCGGCGATGTCGTGACACACGAAGGCGAGCTTCTTGCTGCTGTCGAGCCCCTTGATCTGGCAGAGGCGCTCCACCGCCTTCTTGTTGAAGAGATCGCAGCCGAGGCCATACACGGTGTCGGTGGGGTAGGCGATGCACTCGCCCGCCTCGAGCGCGTCGACGGCGCGGCGAATCTTCCTGGGCTCCGGGTGCTCCGGATTGATCTCGAGCAACATGGTGACCTTCGAACGAGCGCCCTCCTACACCAAATGATCGGTGAGCTCCAACAGGCGCGCGCCGCGGCCGCTCACGGAGAGCGAGAAGAACCCACCCTGCGCGGCGAAGCGCTCGTTCGAGAGGAGATCTAGCGCGGATCTCGCCCCCGCGCACGTGACCCGCGCCGCGAGCTCGCGTGAGGAGGGATTCAGCACGAAGAGCACCGCCGGCCGGCCGCCCGCGTCGTGGTGCACCGTGACGGACACCTCCGGCGGCTCGGCCTCGAGCGAGCGGAGCCCGAGCGTGCGCGCCGCGCGCTCCACCACCCGCTCGAGCGCGTCCGGAGCGTCATCGAGCAGCGCGGGGAGCCCCGCGTCAGCGCTCGCGGGGAGCGCGCGCGGCTCGCTCGCCGCGCGCATCGCGCCGTCGCGAGTCGGCGGGTGCGGGCCGACGCTCACTGCGTCGCCGCGCCCGAGGGCCGTCGCGATCCGGTCGAAGAGCTCCGGCTCGAGCGCGCCGGCGCACGGCACGATGACCCACGCCGCCTCCTCGAGCGCGCGCTCGAGCAGCGCGCCATCGGTGAATGCGTAAGGGATTCGCCGCCGCTCGAGCGCCTGCTCGAGCGCGCCGAGGAACGCGTCGGTCTCGATGAGCACCGGACCCCCGAGCGCGAGGTCTTCCTCGAGCGCGCGTACGCTCACTCCGCCGCCCGCGGCGTGGACGAGCCCCGCGGGGAGCGGCCCGAGCGCGTGGAGGACGCGCTCCAGTCGCCGGAGGCTGCGCGGGACGACCACGCGGACCTCCGCCCGGCGGGTGAGCTCGACGAACCGCACCCGCTCGAGCGCGGCGATGAGCTGCTTCCAAAACGCGGCCGGCGGTCGCGCACGCCCCCCGCGCTCGATGGGCGCTCCGATCCACCTACTCTGCTCCACCAGCAGGCGCGTCGAGAAGCCGCGGAGGCCGTAGGCGAGCGCCGCGAGCGCGGTGAAGGCGTCGTCACGCTCGTCACGTGGCGGCTCGAACGGCGAGCACCCGGCGCCGAGCTCCGCGGCGTAGGCCGGGACGCCGCGCGTCGCGGCGAGGGTGGCGAGCGCGGTGGTCCGGCGGAAGAGCTCGGCGCGCGCGCGCGGCGATGCGCGGTGACGATAGTCGAGCCCCGGGAGCTCGACCACGCGCGCGAGGCGCGGCGCGTCGAGCGAGGTGGCCGCCCCGCTCATCGGTAGATCGCACGAGGTCGGCACGCCCTCGAGCCCGCTCCGCGCGAGCGCCTCGCGCAGGCGTCCGAGCGTGCTCGCGCGGAGGTGCTCCTGGAACTCGGCCCAGTCGAGGTGCGGACCGAGCTCGCTGGCGACCCGCGCGGTGAGCCGGCGTGGCGGCTCGAGCTGCGCAAAGGTCGCGTCGGGAGCGTCGTAGGCGCGTCGGAGCTCGTCCACGCGCCGATACTTTTCCTCGAGGAAGCGCCGGTACGCGGCGATCGCGTCGGGGTGATGGTCGCCATCGTAGACGCCGTCTCGCGCCAGCGCGTCCGCGCCGCTGTCGAGGTGCGCGAGCACGATCGGCCCGTCCGGCCAGCGGAGCGGCGCGAGCGCGGCGCCCACCGCGGAGAACCACTGCCGGACCTCCGCGTGGAACGCCTCGCTGGCGCGGCTCGGCGCGGGGAAGGGGAGCGGCAGCGCGGGAAGCACGACCGGCCTCCCGCTCGGGGAGCGCGCCTGACACGCCGCATCCCACACGATCCGCTCGGGCAGCCCGAGCCAGGTGAGCTCCGCGCCGACGATCGGGCCCGGCCGCACGATGGCGAGGAGCCCGAGCGCGTGCGCCGTTCTGAGGAAGCCCGCGACGTCGAGGCGCGCCGCGTGCTCACCGAGATCCATCACGCCGGGCCCGACCTCGTGCACGCCCCACGGGATGCTCACGTCGACCAAGCGAAACCCGAGCTCCTTCACCCGCGCGAGCGCCGCTCGCCAGTCTTCGGGCTCGAGCTCGTAGTAGCGCACGGCGCCCGCGAAGAGCGGCACCACGCGATCCCCGAGCGCCAGCCCGGCCGGGACGAGGCGCGGCCGCTGCGCGCGTTCGGTGGAGCTCACGCCGATCATGGGTGGGCGCCGACGCTATTTCACGCGCGCACGTCGCGCAAGTCGGCCCCGCGCGCCGGGCGGGCGCCGTCCTCGATGGTTCTAGGTCGGTCCGGCGCGAAGCCGCGCGGCGCGACCCGTGATGCTACGCTCGGCCCGTCATGCGTCGCTCGGTACTCGCGCTCGGGCTCGTGCTCGGCGCCGCGTGCAACTCCGGCGCGCCGAGCGTGCCGGCGCCGGCCGCGCCCGTCGCGCTCCGCGCGGCGGACTGGTGCGGCGCGGTGAAGGCGTCGCTCGGGGCGGAGCTCGCGCGCTTCGAGTGCCTATCTGTGCCCAATTTCCTCGTCACCGGGTTCTTCGGCAAGAAGGACAACCCCGAGCAATCGGACTTCGTGAACGGTTGCCTCGCCGGCCAGGGCGAGCACGCGCGACGCCTCGGGATCTCCGCACGCCCGGCCGGCGAGCTCGTCTTCTCGCTCACCACCGAGCGCGCGGTCGACGCCTCGGGCGGGCTCGATCTCGGGTTCCTCGGGCCGTGGGCGCCGCGGCTCTCGCTCGGCCGTCGCGCGGGAGAGAAGCTCACTGTATCGGTCATGCTTCGCGACGCGGAGATCCGCGTCCTCTCGAGCGTCGCGGAGATCATCGGTCAAGAGTACGAAGCCACCGGCGAGGATCCGAAGCTCCGCGACGCCCTCGAGCGCTGCATCGCCGGGCTCTGCGGCGGCGACGCGCTCGTGTACACGTCGAAGGTGCTCGCGGCGGTGCCGGTGATTCGCGTCGCCTTCTCGAGCTCGCGCGCGACGAGCGGAGCGGCGGCGCTCGCCGCCGGCGCCGCCGGCTTCGAGGTGGTGACCTCGAGCCGCGCCGAGGGAACGCTCGAGCTCCGCGCCAAGATGAAGCTCAACGTCGCCGCGCTGGTCGAGGAGACGCGCCCCGCGTTCGAGCGCGCGGGGACCTGCGGGCTCGTCTCGACCGCGCAGACCCGCCGGCGGAGCGTGGCGAGCCTCCGCGAGCTCGGAGTGCAGCTGCTCGCCGGGCGCGAGCTCGGCTCGATCCCGGCGGCGGTCGAGCGGGTGCGCCAAGGCGTGAAGAGCGACGAGCGCGCCTTCTCCGAGGCTGAGCGGCTCGATCTCCTGGCAACCCTCGAGGCGGTCGAGGGCGCGAGCCGCGAGCTCGGGCGGGAGCAGCCGACCGCGCGAGTATGCGAGCTCCGCGAGCTCCTCGAGCGGATGCTCGGGCGCGCGAGCGCAGGGCATCTGCTCCACGCCGAGCTCGCCGAGCTCGCCGAGCCCGTCTCGAAGCGGCTCACCGCACTCGCCAACCAGCACGCGCTCTCGTGCGCCGAGCCCGTCTGGTATCTCGACGCAGATCACGACGGCTACGGAGATCCTGCGAAGCTGACGCGCGCGAGCCACCAGCCCGACGGCCACGTCGGCAACGCGCTCGACTGCTACGACCGCAACCCCGACGCGCGCCCGGGGCAGATCCATTATTTTGCCGCACACCGCGGCGACGGCAGCTTCGACTACGATTGCGACGGCGCGGCGACTCGGCGCGCCGAGCTCGTGAGCCGGGGCTGCCAGGAGCTCACCACCTTCGGATACCCGACGGAGTGCTGGTCCGACTCGGGGTGGCAGGGGATGGTGCCCGGTTGCGGCCGCCCGGGGCGGTGGCTCGCGCGCTGCGCGGTGAGCCTGCTCACCTGCGCTCCAGCGGTCGAGGAGCAACGCGTCCAACTCTGTCACTGAGGCGCGCCGCGCGGTCGCGCCGCGCTCGAGCTCAGGCTCGGTGGTCGTCGCGCGGCGCCGACGCACCGCCCGCGCCGCCCGGCGCGTCGCGAACCAGCGCCAGCAAGGTCGGTGGGACTGCGCGAGCGTAGCGCGCGAGGAACACGAGCGTGAGCACGCCGTATGCGGCTGCGAAGACCAGCCGCGCGTGCTCTCCGGGGAAGAGGAACTGTCCGATGAAGGTGCCGAGCAGCAGGAGCGCCTCGCGCGCCCGCAGCTCGAGCCCGAGCAGCAGCGCGAGCGCGAACAGCGCCTGCCCCGCGGTGAGCCAGAATTCTTCGGTCTGCCGGCCGTCGAGCGCGAGCGCGAGGCCGCCGCCGCCCACCGCGTGCGCGAGCGGGAGGCTCCCGACCAGCAGCGTCCACTGGTTGATCTTCGACGAGAGCAGCGTCCCGAGCGCCGCCTCGCCGTCGCCGCGCGCGGCGAGGAGCCCCGCCACGATGAGCTCCGGAGCCTCGGTCGAGAGCGGCGCGAGCCACTGTACC
The DNA here is from genome assembly GCA_035063585.1 of Polyangiaceae bacterium. Taxonomy (GTDB): domain Bacteria; phylum Myxococcota_A; class Polyangia; order Polyangiales; family Polyangiaceae; genus JAPSGB01. Next base: position 21,313 of record JAPSGB010000041.1, on the reverse strand, counting down.
AGCAAGAACTCGTCGATGCCGAGGCGGCGACCTCCCTCGACCAGCCCGTCGGCGAAGGGCTGCGCGACGAGGAGGATGATGGCCGCGGCGCCGAGGAAGCAGCCCACCACCGTCCCGCGGCGGCGCCGAGCGGGCAAGAGCGCGAGCGCGGCCGGGACGCCGTGAAGCTCGGGGGCCTCTTGCTCTTGGCGCGAGGCCCGGTAGAGATAAGCGCTGAAGAGCGCGAGGAGCACGCCCCCGTCGAAGACGCTCAGGCTCTTGCGGAGGGGGATGGTGAGGGCATAGAGCCCCGCGAGCGCGAGGAACGCGAGCTCCACGCGCCGCTGCGTCTTCAGCACGACGGCGCGCGCCGGCTCTCTCCGCTTCCGCAGCCCGAGCGCGAAGAGGAGCGCGACCAGCGGCCAGCCGAGCCCGATGAGGAGGCGGTTGCTCCCGGTCATGTTGGCGGCGGCGAACGCGGCGTACTCGGGGCGATGCCCGGCGGTGAACGCGAAGTAGAGATCCACCGCGTACTCGGGCAGGACGGCGATGAGCGCCAGGATGGCGGTCGCGAAGCTCGCCGCGATGTCGAGCTGCGCGACCTCGGCCGCCCACGCGAGTAAGAACGACGCGGCGATCACGCTCGCGCCGAAGCAGGCGATGGCGACGAGCGGCGAGGGCGAGAACCCGCCGAGCCGCACCGCGAGCCCGGGCAGGGCCGCGGCGACCACCGCTCCAATCTTCCACTTTGACGTCGACATGCTCAGGCCTCCTGTGATTGGCCGAATGTCGCCGGCGGAGCGCGCGAGACTTCGGCCAGGTTGCTCCCTGGTCGAAGGTCTCGTTCGCCTCGTGTCGAGGTGGGTGACCGGGCCCGAAGGCCAGCGTGTCGATCGACCCGCACCGCTAATCGGTGGAACTACTCCCCTTACGGATGCCGAGCCCAATACGGAGAGTCCAACGCCGCGTCAAGCGCCATCGTAAGGTTCAGCGGGCCCCGGCCGTCGTGTTAGTCTCGGCGCCGATGTTGGATCCGCGCTCTCCCCGCGCTCGCGCCCGCCTCGCGTCGACTGGGCTCCTCGTGGTGATGGTCGGCGTCGCCGCGCCCGCGCGCGCCGAGTCGTCACCGGAGCCCGCGTCGTCCACGTCGTCCCCTTCGCAGCCTGCCGCGCCGCGCTCGTCGCCGGACGAATATCAGCCTCAGATCGTCGGCGAGGGGTCCGGGTGGAAGCTCACCGTGCCGGTCGAGGTCGCCGGGCGCGCGGAGGCGGTGAGCGCGTTCCCGGTGGACGCGGCCGGTCACGATTTCTCGAACGGTGTCGCGCTGTCGCCGCGGCTTCGGGTCGGCGCGCGACTCGAGACGGTGAAGCCGCTCGGCGACGCGGTGATGCTGTTCGGCGAGTACGAGCAGGATCTCCCGACCGGCACCTGGACGAGTCGCGACCCCATCGCGGGCGACGGCATGCCGAACTCGGACTCGATCGACACGCGGCTCCGCAAGGGCTGGGGGCGGGTCTCGTTCGGGCGCCATCTCCATGTCGGCGGCGGCTTCATGACCAGCCACTGGGGCCTCGGGCTGGTCGCCAACGACGGCGCGCACGGCTGGCGGCCGGGCTCGGCAGCCTTCACCGATCCGCGCGGCGGCGACCTCGTGCTTCGCGGCTTCGTGGCGACCGGGCCGCTCACCGACGCCCACCTCTTCGCGCTCCTCGCCGTCGACCAGGTGCGCCGCGACGAGACGCTGCTCGACGGCGACAGCGCGCGTCAGTTCGTCGGGTCCGTGCTGATCGGCTACGAGCAGCCGGTGCAGGCGGGCTTCTTCATGGTGCGCCGCCACCAGACTACCGCCGATGGCAGCACCCTCGACGTCACCGTGATCGATCCGGCCGGCAAGGCCGAGCTCGCCCTCGACGCGCTCGGCGCGACGCTCGGACTCGAGGCGGAGGGCGCGCTCGTCATGGGTCACACCACGCTCGGAGCCACCCCCGAGATCCCGCAGAGCAACGTGCGGCAGGTCGGCGGCGCGCTCCGCTCGTCGCTCGCGTTCGAGCGCGTGGGCGGCGTGCTCGACCTCACCTACGCCTCGGGAGACGCGAGCCTGCACGACAGCAAGCTCACCGGCTTCAAGGCCGACCCCGCCTTCGAGAGCGGCCTCCTGCTCTTCAGGTACGTCGGAGCGGCTCAGTCGGCGCGCGCCGTCGCGACCGCGTCCGATCCGATGCTGGCGGCGCGGCCTCCTGGCGGCATCGAACGGATCCCGACTCGCGGGAGCGTCACCGACGCGCTCGTGCTGTTCCCACGACTCTGGGTGCGTCCGCTCCCCGCGCTCGAGGCCTACGGCGGCGCGCTCTTCGCCTTCGCGCCGGCCAAGCCCGTCGATCCGTTGAACAGCGACCTGGTCGGCGGGGCGCCGCGCAACGCCCTCGGCGGCGAGCCCGGCGGTTACTTGGGTACCGAGCTCGATCTCGGCGCGCGCTACCGCCTGTATCTGCACCACACCGAGCTCGAGCTCGGCGCGGAGGGCGGTCTGCTCCTGCCCGGCTCGGCGCTCCGCGACGCCGCGGGCTCCACGCCACCGGCCGTCTACGGCGGTCGTCTGCTCCTCGGGTATCGGCTCTGACGGGAGGACCACGCGATGAACCAGAAGCTCCTCTGCTCCTCTCTCGCTCTCTCGCTCCTCACCCTCGCGGGGTGCTCTTCCGAGGGCCCCGAGTGGCTCGGGCGCACTGCGTCTGGCTCGGGGCCGGTCGTCAACTTCGACGTCTACCGCCGGCCCTTCGCCGAGATCCCACTCCCCAACGATTTCGCGACCCGCTACGACGCGAGCTCACCGACCGGGCGGCGCCTGAACGCGAGCATCCTGGTCGCGCCGACCCGCTGGGAGCAGGAGACGCGCGCCGAGCTCGACAAGCTCTCGGGCTGGGGCACGCTCGCGCCCATCACGGTGAGCTTCTCGGAGCCCATCGACCCGAAGGTCATCATCGATACGCACCGGGGGGATCGCTATGACTACGACGACGATCCGGTGCTGGTGCTCGACGTCTCGCCGGGCTCGCCTGGCTACTGCGAGCCGGTGCCGCTCGACTTGGGCGACGGCAACTACCCGCAGGTGCTCGCCAACACGAGCATCTTCGAGTCGGATCCGAGGGACGGCCTCCAGACGCTCACCATCGAGGAGACGGAAGAGGATCTGAACGGCAACGGCGCCCTCGATCCGGGCGAGGACACCGACATGGACGGCGTGCTCGATCACCCGAACACGCTCGACGGCAAGGTCGGCTCTCCGCGTCTCGAGTTCTACGAACGCGAGACGAACACCCTCATCATGAAGCCGGTGATGCCGATGCGTGAGGCTACCACTTACGCGGTGGTCGTCACCAAGCGACTCGTCTCGCCGAGCGGCGAGCCGGTGCGCTCGCCCTTCGAGGGCGTTCATCACGCAGCGCAGACGGTCGCGCTCGAGCCTCTCCCGAAGTGCCTCGGCAAGCTCGGGCTCGGCATGACGGACGTCGCCTTCACCTGGACATTTACCACCCAGAACATCTCGCGCGACTACGCGCTCGTGCGTGACGGTCTCTACGGCAAGGGCCCGCTCCGCCAGTCGGGAAAGGATTTTCCGGCGGCGCTCTCACGGCTCGGCGACGTGCGCGACGCGAAGCCGGGCGTCGTAAATACCCAGATCGTGCCGTCGAGCGAGTTCATCTCGCTGGCGCTCAATCTCCTGGACGTCACCGGCTCGTCGGACAGCGAGAAGCAGGTGTTCGAGGCGACCATGAAGAACGTGGACTTCGTGGTGGCTGGCGCGATCCGCTCTCCCCAGTACTTCCCTCGCACGGACGCGAGCGGCGAGATGCTGCCCCTCTATCATCAGGTGTGGAACCTCGACGCGCCGCCGCGGAGCGAGGAGGTGCCGTTCTGGATGTTCGTGCCCAAGCGGCGCACCGGGCCCGCGCCGGTCGCGCTCTTCATCCACGGGCACGGCGGCAGCAAGTTCGACGCGCTGCCCTTCGCGGGAGCGCTCGCGAGCTACGGCATCGCCACCATTGGCATCGACGGTCCGGGCCACGGCGTCGGGCTCCCCGCCGGGCAGCTCACGCTCGTGAGGGGCTTGTTCAAGGACGCTGGCCTCAGCGGGCTCGCCGACGCGCTGCTCGGCGGTCGCGCGATCGACTGGACGGGCGACGGCAACGTAGACTCGGGTGACGACTTCTGGACCTCCTACGTCTTTCACACCCGCGACATGGTGCGGCAGACGGTGCTCGACACCATGCAGGTCGTCCGCACCCTCCGCGCCTTCGACGGCAAGAATCGCTGGGACTACGATCCCGCGCACACCGGGAGCCCTGGCCTCGCCGGCGATTTCGACGGCGACGGTGCGGTGGACGTGGGCGGCAGCGCGTCCTTCCACCTGCTCGGTGGCTCGCTCGGCGGCATCGTGGGCGCCACCATCGGCGGACTCGAGCCCGCCATCGACGACGTCGTCTCGATCGTGCCGGGCGGCATGCTCTGGGAGATCGGCACCCGCTCGACCTTGAGCGGGATCCGCGACGCGATGGTGCTCCGCGCGCTCGGCCCGATCTTCTTCGCGGACGTCGCCCAGGGCGCGCTCATGGTTCACGTGAACAGCGGCAACACCTCGGACGTCGTCCTCAAGATCGCCGAGCTGCCCGAGCTCGCGCCCGGCGACACCGTAGTGCTCCGGAACCGCGACACCGGCGAGTACCGCTGCGCCGCGGTGCAGCCGTCCGGCACCTTCCGCGTCGCGGTGTCCTCGGACACGGGCAACGCGCTCGAGCTCCAGGTGTTTCACGGCGTGCTCCCGCCGCGCACGCCCGAGGGTTGCGAGCTCGGGAAGGACTCGCCGTACGTCGACATCGCGACCTTCGGCAACGAGGTGAACCTCGACGGCAAGACCTGGGACGAGGGCTCGCCGCTGGTGGCGCTGACCGACGGCTTTGGGCTCCGCCGGGCGACCCCCGATCTCCGCCGCTTCCTCGGGCTCTCCCAGGTCGCGCTCGACCCGGCCGACCCGATGAACCACGCGCCCTATTGGGAGGGCGCTCGCTCCCGCAGCTACGCGACCGGCGAGACGGTCCGCACCAACGTGATCGTGATGCCGTCGGCGGGCGATCCCGGCGTGCTCGTCTCGGGCGGCATCGCGCTCGGCCGCGCCGCGGGCTTCATCCCGTACGATCGCGACGACCCGCGTTACGGCAAGCCAGCGAACCAGGTGCTCATCGACACCTACTCGACCGAGGGCACGGTGCGGCTCGCGCGCTTCGAGAATTCGAGCGGCGAGCCCGTGCTGATGGACGTCGAGCACCTCGCCGCGGTCGCTGGCGCCGACGACGGCTTCGACGTGCCGCGACTCGCTCCGCCGCTTCGCCTGATGGAAAAGCGCGCGGACGGCTCATGGTCGGGCTTCATCCTGCCGATGATCGATCCCCGCGGAAAACACGGCTTCGCGAGCCCCGATCCGACGGCGGCCTTCGATCTCGGCACCTACCTCGTCAACATCGTCGGTCGCTACCACGCCACGAGCGGCCGTGAGTTCTCGTGGGACGCGTGCCAGGCGCTCTCGAAGTGCCCCTGGACGACCTTCCCGCTCGAGTGAGCCGCGCTCGTTGGTCTTGTCGGTCCGGCGCGGAACCGCGCGGGGCGTTCACGTCGAACGCGCGGGCGCGCGGGTTGCGTCGGGCGGCGTGTTCGAGGCACCCTCGCGTACATGACCGCGGCTCGCTCGCTCGTCGCGCTCGTCGCGCTGCTGGCTCTCGGCGCGTGCCGGCGCGACACCGGTGAGCTCCCGCCGGTGCTCAGCGTCCCCTACGACGCGAAGGCACCGCCCACCCGCCAATATGTCGCGCAGGATTGCCACGATGACGCGACGAGTTGCCGAAATGACGACATGCCGCGACAGGACGGCGAGCCGCGGGGTTCCGCGCCGGGCCGGCAACACCCAGCGGGCGAGCTCGCGTCGGCCTACGCGCGCGCTCCCGCGCTCACGGTCGAGCGCGGGCAAGCGAGCTACTATAGCGATGCGCTCGCTGGTCGCGCGACGGCGAGCGGCGAGCGCTACGAGCCGCGTGCGTTCACCGCGGCGCATCGAACCTTGCCCTTCGGCGCGGTGGTGCGCGTGACGCGGGAGCCGAGCGGGCCCGTCGTGTACGTGCGCGTCACCGATCGCGGGCCGTTCGGCAACCGGGCGCGCATCATCGATCTCTCGCGCGCAGCGGCCGAGGCGCTCGACATGATCCGCGCGGGGGTCGCAAAGGTACGCCTCGAGGTGGTGGCGCTCCCCGGGCCTCGATGAGCGCTCACGCCTGGCGGAGCGCGCCCGCGCTCGGATAGTCCGAGACGACCTCGATGTCGCCGACGATGGCGTCGTTGAACGCCTCGAGCTCCTCGGCGGGGATGCGATACTCCTCGTGCATGCGCTCGCCGACGACGTGTACCGCGTACTGATCGAGGAACGCGCGCGACACCTCGAAGCGGGTGACGTAGGCGCTGGCGCCGCTGGCGCTCGCCTCGCGGGCGACGCGCTCGGCATACGCGCGCGTCCGTACCGGCACGAAGTGCGGCTGACCGACGAGGCGCGGCGGGAACCGGGTCCACCGGCTCTGCTCGAGCGCGGTGCGCTCGGCGGCGCCCACCGGCCGATAGAGGGTTCGCGTCTTCATGCTCACGACTCGGAGATCGCCGCGAGGGCGCCTCTCGATAAAACCGCTCGCGCGGGCAGGCTTGGGTCCGAGCGGTGCGTCATCCATCTCGTGGAGGGAACGCGGCACCCTGCGCGGATCTTCCACCCCCCGGCCGAGCCGCCCCGAATCGAGGTGTGTAGCCGCGCAATTCGTGCGGTCGCTGGCGGCGTCGCCCCGAGCCGAGGCTATACTCCGCGCCCCATGCGCACCGGGGCGCTCGGCGCCGTCGTCCTCCTCATGGCCGTGCTCGGCGTCGTCGCTTGTCGGCGCGCGACGCCGGCCGAGCGGCCGCTGGTCGCCGTGTCGGTGCTCCCCCAGGCGTGGTTCGTCGAGCGCCTCGCCGGGGACGCAGTGGAAATAGAGACGCTCCTCCCGCCGGGCGCGAGCCCGCACACCTATGAGCCGCGGTTCGAGCAGGCAGCGGCGCTGTCACGAGCCGCCGTCTACGTCGAGGTCGGGCACCCGTCGTTCCTCATCGAGCAGACGTGGCTCCCGCGCTTCCGCGCGGACAACCCCAAGATGCTCGTCGTGGACAGCTCGGCGGGCGCGGAGCGACGCCCCGGAGACGCGCACGTGTGGCTCGCGCCCTCCGTCGCGCGCGAGATGGCGAAGAACGTCGCGGCCGCGCTCATCGAGCGAATGCCCGAGCGGCGCGCCGAGCTCGAGCGCCGCCGCGCCGCGCTCCTCGAGACCATCGACGAGGTGGATCGCGAGGTGCGACGGACGCTCGCGGACGTGAAGGGGCGGCGCTTCTACGTGTTCCATCCGGCGTGGGGTTACTTCGCGGCGGAGTACGGGCTCGAGCAGGTTTCCATCGAGCAAGAAGGGCACGAGCCGGACGTGCGCGCGGTCGAGGAGGTGGTGCGCCGGGCGAGAGCCGACCACGCGCGCGCCATCTTCACGCAGCCGCAGAGCTCGCGCGAAGCTGCCGAGCTGGTCGCCAAGGAGATCGGCGCGGAGCTCGTGGAGCTCGACCCGCTCGCCCGCGACTGGGCGAAGAACCTCCGTAGCGTGGCGAGCGCGCTCGAGAAGGCGCTCCGATGACCGCGGCCATCCGCCTCACCGACGTGACCGTGCGCTTCGGCGAGCGGCTGGTGCTCGATCGGGTGAACCTCACCGTCGCCGAGCGAGATTTCATGGCGCTCATCGGCCCGAACGGCGGCGGCAAGTCGACCTTGCTCAAGGTCGTGCTCGGGCTCGTCGAGCCGAGCGAGGGCCAGGTCGAGGTGCTCGCCGGCGCGCCCCGCGAGGCGCGCGGGAGGGTCGGGTACGTCCCGCAGTATCTCCGCTTCGACACCGAATTCCCGGTGAGCGTGCGCCAGGTCGTCGAGATGGGGCGGCTCGGAAAACCGCGCGACCGCCGCCCCGTCGACGCCGCGCTCGCCGACCTGGAGATCACCGATCTCGCGGCTCGCCAGGTTGGAAAGCTCTCGGGCGGCCAGCTCCAGCGGGTGCTCATCGCGCGCGCGCTGGCGGTCGAGCCGGCGCTGCTCTTGCTCGACGAGCCCACCGCGAGCCTCGACACGCACAGCGCGAGCGGCTTCTACGAGCTCGTGAGCAGGCTCTCCGAGCAGCTCACGGTGGTGATGGTGAGTCACGACGTCGGCGCGGTGAGCCGCTACGTTCGGAGCATCGCGTGCCTCGCGCAACGCCTCTATGCTCACGGAGCGACGCTCGACGAGGCGGTGGTCGAGCAGGCCTATGGCTGCCCGGTGGATCTCATCGCGCACGGCACGCCTCACCGCGTGCTCGGCGCCCACCACCACTCCGGCGGAGGTTCGCCCTAGATGCTCGAGGCGCTCTCGTTGCCGTTCTTCCAGCGCGTGCTCCTGGCCGGGCTCTGCGCGAGCGTCGCCGCCGGCGTCATCGGCACCTACGTGGTGGTGAAGAAGATGACCTCGGTCACCGGCGGGCTCGCGCACGCGGCCTTCGGCGGCGTCGGGCTCGGCTACCTGCTCGGGGTGAGCCCGATGCTGGGCGCCGCGCTCTTCGGGCTGCTCGGCGGGCTCGGCGTCGGCGCGGCCTACCGCCGGCTCCGCTCGGCGATCGACACCTCGATCTCGATGCTCTGGTCGGCGGGCATGGCCCTCGGCGTCGTGTTCGTCGCGCTCACACCGGGCTACGCGCCCGATCTCACGAGCTACCTCTTCGGCAGCATCCTGTTCGCGAGCTGGGAGTACGTCGCGATGGTGGCGGTGCTCGACGTGGCGATCGTGCTCGTCGTGTCCCTCCTCTATCGTCGCCTCGAGGCGGTGACCTTCGACGAGGAGTTCAGCGAGGTCATCGGGCTCCCGGTCGAACGGCTCTTGCTCGTGCTCTTCGCGCTCATCGCGCTCTCGGTCATCGCGCTCATCCGCGTGGTCGGCGTGATCCTCGCCATCGCCCTCATGACGGTGCCGGCCGCGACTGCGCGGTTCTTCTCGGAGAGCCTCCGCCAGATGATGTTGCTCGCGACGCTGATCGGCGCGGCATGCACCACGGCTGGGCTGTTCGCCTCGTGGGAGCTGTCACGGTCGTTCGGCGTGTCGGTGCCGTCCGGGCCGCTCATCGTGCTGGTGTCGATCGCGGTCTACGGCGCGGCGGCGGCCGTGAAGCGGCGGCGCCCGTGAACCAGGCGCCGCCGTAAGACAGCGCCTGCCGGCTGGCGCGCGCTCTTCGCGCATCCGTTGCAGAATGCAGCAATTGCGAGGGAGCGTCTTCACAGGCAGGCCGCGGGAGCGCCCGGGAAGCCCACGATGAGGTCATGATTCACGTGTGATGTCCGTAAGTTGTGGTGAACGCGCCCAACTAGTTGATCCGGATCAAAACCATCGTGGTAAGGCGAGCCATGCGGCATTACTTGCGCGGCCTGTTGCTCCTGTCTTCGCTCACGCTCCTGCCGAGCGCGTGCGGCGGGGGCGCGGGCGACGACACCGCGCCTTCGTTCAGGACTTGGGCCGGGACGTGCACCCGCGACGCCACGCTCATCGCCGAGCCGCACGCTTGCCGCCGCGACGACGAGTGCCCCTGCGCGATGGCGTGCGAGCTCGGGCAGTGCGTCTCCCAGTGCACCGAGAACGCCGAGTGCTCGGGCGACACCGTGTGCGACTCGTTCGGCCGCTGTATGCCGCCGGCGCACGCCAATCGGCCGATCCCGCCGGGCGGGCTGAACCTTCGCGCTGGTTCGGACTCGCCCACTCCGGGGCCGTCGGGGTCGGCGTCCGAGCCGCCGCCCGAGCCGTCGGGGTCGGCGTCGGCCCCTCCCGCGCCCGTGCCGCTCAGCGACGGGACCTTGAACGTCGACCGCAGCTCGCTCGAACTGCTCTCGGCCGACGCGGTGGGCTCGTTCCGCTTGTCCGCGCAAGGGCGGGCGCTCGGCGCGGGGCGCGCCGTCGCCGCGCAGGGGCTCGGGCTCGACTGCGACGGGAGCGGGAGCTTCGCGCGCGAATGCGAGCTCGACTCGCTCGAGCCCGGCGCCGCGCCGCTCGAGATCCGAGTCCGCGCCGACGGCGACTGGCCCGACACCGATCGCCGCCTGAACGTCACCATCTTCATGGGCACGACGACTCGCGAGGTAGGCGTCATCGAGAAGGGCGCGCCGCCGGTGGGCGCGCGGCCTCGCGCCGGCATCTACGAGGGGACTGCCTGGCTGGTCGGCGCGGGGCTGACCGCTCGCACCACCGAGGACACCCTCCCCGAGGAGCTCGCGCGCTTGAAGCTCTCGGTCCAGGCGCAGGTCTTCGCGGGTGACGACGGCTCTTACACGGTGGCGTTCGACGAGCCGCGACGCGCCGTGTTTCCGCTCGGTGCGGTTGGCACGCTCGCGCTTACGAGCAACTCGACCTCCTGGAACCTCAGCGTGCCGAGCCGTCAGTACCTGGGCGAGGACACCAACTCACCAGCGGCCGCCGCGCTCGACGTCCACTCCACCGAGACCATGACCGGTGCGACCTTCCGCGACGGCGTGCTCCTCGGCGACCTCGTGATGCGCTTCGAGGGCGTCACCACGCCCCAATACGCGCCGTTCGTGCGCTGGCGCCTGAGCTTGTCGCGGACGGGTCCGCTGAGCCCCGAGGCGACCGCGCCCCAGCCGCAAGCGCGGCCGGTCGGCGACGTCGAGACGCGCGCGAACACGCCGTTCCCCGAGGAGTCCGGGCTCGGCCTGATCCCGGGGTTCAGCGCGCTCTTGCCGCTCGAGAAGACGGTGGCTGCGTGGTGCACGCCGCTGAGCGCGGGCGCGGCCGTCACCGAGCTCTCGAGCACGCTCGACACGCGCGGCGACCTCGAGTGCGGGGCGGGCGGCACCACGGAGCTCGCGTTCTCGACCTCGTTCGGCACGCTGCTCGAGCGCGGCGATTACCTCGACGGCTGCATGCGCGCCTTCGATCCCCAGAACGTGGACTTCGGAGACGTCGCGAGCGACGCGCCGTGCGCGAACCGCGCGCGAGCCATCTCGACCATCGTGACGGCGCTCGCGACCGACCGCGCACGCGCGCTCGGTACCACGTCGAGCCCGGACCTCTCCGAGAGCCGCCTCGCCAGCCGCGCCCTGCAACTCTGGCTCGGCGCCCAGTCGATCACCGGCTCGGATCCGACCCGGCTCGCGACGCTCGGACCCATCTTGCCGGCCGGCCCCGACGTCGACAAGCTCCGGTTCTACGCCCAGTACGGTAACGGCTTCGAGGCTCTGAAGCGCAGCATCGGCGCGTGGGACGTGCTCCTCCACCCGCGCGTCGGGACCGCCCTCGCGGCCATGCCGCCGCAGGCGCTCGAGCAGCCCGACTATCGCAAGGGGTTTCCGGGCACGAGCTTCACCGGGACCGGGGGTGAGCAGTCGGTCGGGCTCCCGGTCAACATCCTGGCCGCGCTGACCAGCCAACTCGGGGGTGTCTCGGGGCTGGTCGACGCGCTCGCCAATCAGCGCATCACCCAGAGCGACGCGAACCGCTTCAGCGGTGAGATCGCGTCCTTCATGCCACGCAGCGTGGTGCTCTTCGCGATGGCGCAGGGGCTGCGCGACGCCGCGCGGAGCAACGGCACCGAGTCATGGGAAAATAGCTGGCTCGCGGTGCGCGCCAAGTACGGCGCCGCGCTCGCGAAGATGAGCGAAGATCTGCACGCGCTCGAGTCGCATGAGAACCCCCTCGGCATCGAGGACGGTGACCTGCCGCTCTATCGGCTCGGCGAACAGGTGGGGCCGAGCAGCCGCTTCTCCGCGGTGTCGGACTCGCTGCTCGGTCGCGAGGACTCCCTCGACCCAGCCATCGCGCCGGTGCTCATCGACCGCGCCCGGGATGCGGAGCTCATGGCCCGCGACTCGCTCTCCTCGGTGCTCGCTCGCGACTACGAGAGCGAGCTCCAGGCCGCGGCGACCTCCCGCAACCTCGAATCGATCAAGCGCTACTACGGCGAGCAGGTGACGAGCCTCTGTGGGAGAGACGACCTCGACTCGCTCACCGTGCTCGATCACGCGGACGAGATCGACGCGAACACCTGCTACCTCGCCGCCGAATGTCTGCCGTCGCCAGCGCAAGCCAAGGCGCACGGCTCCAAGATCGAGCTCGCCCATCAGGTGTGTCTGTACGCCGAGTACCGGAGCGTCCTGGGTGACGCCATCACCACCTTCGACGCGACGCTCGACGGCGAGATCGATCAGCTCCTCACGAGCTTCAAGCTCGGCCAGCCGCTCCCTGCGCTGCCTGGTGACGTCGTCACCCGGTTGTCGGCCTCCAAGCAACCCGCCGGTGGGCTCCGGCTCCCGGACGGGATCGACGCCGAGCAGATCCTCGCGGCGCGCACCCTGTGCGACTCGGCGCGCGACGCGAGCCTCGCCGCTCGCCCGACCAAGCTCCCCGGCAAGTGCGTCACCTCCGACGACTGCCCCGTCTCGATGATCTGCGACGCCACCAGCGCGAAGTGCGCTTCCCCCACCGAGCTGCCCGAGTCGTGCTTTCGGGGCAGCCTCGGCAGCCAACTCTTGGCGGTTCGCGCCGCCGGCATCGAACTCGAGGCCGCGATCGACGAGTTCAAGGAGTACGGCGACCGTTACGCGGCGGCATCGAGGAGCTGTACCTTGCTCGAGAAGAGCGCCGAGAAGGCGGCCGCGCTGAACACGGATCTCGACCATCGCTTGAAGAAGCTCGAAGCAGCCAAGCTCGCCATGGACATCGTCGAGAAGACCGCCTCGGTGGTCCGCGACATCGCCGCCTCGGCCGCCACCGATCCGGTGAAGGCGGCCTCGATGGGCGTCCAGGTCGCCGCGGGTGCAGTCGAGACGGTGGCCTTCGCCGTCTCGGCGGGGCTGCAGATGGACATGGATGACACCGTGCGCGCCCACGAAGCGGCCATCGACAAGCTCGACCGACAGACCGATGTCGCCGTGTGTTTCAACGAGGCCGGGATGGAGCTCATCGGCGCTCAGGCCGCCGAGAAGCGCGTCGAGCGGCAGCAAGCCGAGGTGCGCTCGCTCCTCTACGAGTTCGCGTCGATGCAGAGCGGCGTGACCTCGGCGCTCGACGAGGGGCGGGCCTCGCTGGTCAGCGAGCAGGCGCGCGCGGTCCTGCCGGCCAACGCGGACTATTGGCTCGACGCCAACGTCGATCTCTTCCAGCAGCGAATGCGGCGCGCTCGCCGCGCGCTCTATCTCGCCATCATGGGCGTGGAGTACGAGTTTCAGCTCACCAGCGCCGAGCGCTCGAACGTCCTCGCCGCCCAGAGCACCGCCGATCTGGAGGCGATCCTGGGCCGCGTCCGCGACAGCGTGCGGCGCGGCGCGCCGCGCGGCGGTGGAAACCCCACCGAGCTTCGCAGCGTGCTCAGCCTGCGAAAGAACATCTTGCAGCTCGCCAGTCGTCGCGCCGCCCCGGAGGGCTGGCACCAGCTCGACGACACCGAGCGGTTCCAGCTCATGCTGGTGTCGCCCGAGTTCGCCGTCTACGACGCGCACGGCTCGTACCTCGGCCAGGAGATCCCGTTCTCGCTCGCGCCGATCGGCGCGAGCGGCCTCGCCGATCCGTCCGGTATCCCGCTCTTCAGCGGGCTGTCATGCGCCGAGCGGCTCTGGTCGGTGAACGCGGTGGTGCTCGGGAAGCAGCTCATGACCGGCTCGGACAGCACCATCACGTCGCTCCAGGTACGCAAGCGCAACACGTTCGCAAGCCAGTGGTGCTCGAGCGCCCAGGCCTCGCCGATTCAGCTCGCCAGCACCCGGCCCGGGGTGAACCTCTTCGTCGATCCGATGAGCGCGTCGTCCTGGGGAGAGGACTCTGCACTCGCTGCGCTCACCAGCGTCGGCGAGGCGAAGACGTTCTCGTACGCGACCGTGCAGGCGCGCCTCGATGTCGATCAGAAGACGCTCGAGTCCGACGCTTACACCGACGGCGCGTCGGTGGCGCTGGCCGGTCGCGGCGCGTTCGGTGAATACACGCTCTTCATCCCGCGCACCTCGCTCGCGACCAACGGCGGCGCGGGTCTCGCCCTCGAGAACGTCGAGGACATCCTCATCCGCCTCGACTACGTCGCCGCCGAGCGACAGTAGCCAACCATGTCCGAGCTTCGTCTCGAGAAGGAGTGCCCATGCGCGTCGTAAACACCCGCTACTTGACCCTCGCTGCCGGTCTGCTCTTCACGTGGCCGCTCGTGAACTGTGGCGGCGGGGATGACTCCCGGGCGCCAGGCTCGAACAGCGACGCGGGCGACGCCGGGAGCACCGACGGCTCGAACCCAGCCGACGGCTCCGACGGCTCGAGTTGCCAGCCGAAGACCTGCGCGGACACCGACCAGTGCGGGACGTACGACGACGGCTGCGGCGGCACGCTCTCCTGCCAGGCTGCCTGCAAGTGCACTCCCGACGACTTCGAGGTCACCTGTCCGACGCGCCCTTGTGAGGTGACGGCGGGGTGCGTGAATCACGTCTGTCAGTACGCGCCCGTGCGCTGCGGAGCGGCCGGCGCCGAGCAGGCGTGTGCGCCGGTGGACTGCACGGGGGACGGCTGCGGCGAGATCGCGACCGCCGCCGGGGACGAGAGCAAGCTCTATCCGTGCGGAGGCTCCGTCTGCAAGGACGTCGCGTTCTACTGTGACCCACACCCGTCCGTGAAGGACGGCAAGCCCGTCTACGAGAATCGCTGCGTGCCGCCGCCGCGCGAGGGCTGCGGGGCGTGCGGGCTCGGCGCGAGCTCATGCGACGATGCGACCGACCGCTTCGCGTGCCGCGAGGTGAGTATCCCGGTGGCCGAGGGTGGCGGCACGCTCGAGTGCGACTCGACCGCGGCGGCCTCGACGTTCATCTACGTCGACGCGGAGTACACCGGCGGAGGCTCCGATGGGAGCCGAGCGCGGCCGTATACCTCTTACGTGGCGGCGCTCGGCGCCGCGGAGGCGCGCAACGCCCGCGGCATCGTCATCGCGGGGTCGCCCGTCTTCACCGACGCGCTGGTCGTCAAGAACGGCATCAGCGTGTATGGCGGCTTCGACGCCTCTCCGGGGTTCGAGCCGAACCGCGCGCAGCGGCCCCGCTGGGTGATCCCGGCGAGCGCGGTGGCCGGCAACAAGCTCGTGGGCGGGACGGCGCGGGACATCGTCGACGGGACGGTCCTCTATCACCTCGACGTCGAGACCGCCGACGCGACCGGCGAGAACGGTGGCCAAGGCATCTCCAACTTCGCGCTCTGGGTGCAGGACTCGACCGCGCTCCGGCTCGAAGAGGTCAAGGTGCGCGCCGGCGCCGGGAGCGCCGGCAAGGCGGGGGTGGATGGCAGGCCGGGTGACGGCGGCACCGACGGTAACGGCCCGGAGCCCGGGCTGCCGGGAAGCGGCTGCACGACGAGCTGCTTCCTGTCCGCCTCGCCGCCCGGTACGCAACCGGTGCAGTCGGCGCCGCCCGCCGCGAACGGGAACAAGTGCGGCGCCGGAGGGCGCAGCGCGAGCAACGAGTATAACGGGACCGCGGGGAAGGCTGGGAACGCCAACCGCACGACCCGAGACCTCGGCGGCGGCACCGATCCGTTGGTGTTCGCCGGCGGCGTCGCCGGCACGCCGGCCTTCGACAACAGCAGCTGTAACCTCTCGACCACGCCCACCCCGGGCTCGCCCGGCCACGTCGGCGTGGCCGGCTCGAACGGCTCCGACGCGTCAGGTGGCGCGCGTCCCGTGTTGTCGGCGAGCGGGGTCGGTTCGGCGGCCATCAAGTCCGGCTCGAACGGCGAGATGGGCACCTGGGGCAGCGGCGGGGGTGCCGGTGGGCTCTACGAAGATGGGTGTATGAACGACCCGAACTACGGCGGTGACGGAGGTGGCGCGGGCGGGCCCGGGTGCGGCGGCGCGCTCGGAACGGGCGGCGGCGCTGGCGGGCTCTCGGTCGCCATCGCGCTGGTGGGCAGCAGCCAGAACCTCGTCGTGAAGGCGAGCACCATCACGAGCAGCGCTGGAGGGCCCGGAGGCGCAGCCGGTTCGGGGGGCGCGGGCGGCGTCGCCGGCCGCGGTGCCATCGGCGGAGCCGGCGTGGGGGGCGGCAGCGCGGTGAGCGCGGCCGGCGGCAAGGGCGGCGACGGTGGCCCGGGCGGTCGCGGCGGTCACGGCGGAGGCGGTGCGGGCGGCAGCTCGTACGGCGTCTGGTGCGAGGCGACCACCATGAACGTCACCCGAGACAGCGCGACCACCGTCACCGCGGGAGCAGCCGGCGCGATCGGCGCGAGCGCGGGGAACCCCGGCGCGCAAGGAGAGTCCACGCCGATCGCGAACTGCACGACTCCGTAACATCGGGGTCGCGCGGTGAGCGGTCGCGGCGCCAGGTGGAGTCGGGCTAGTATGCGCGCCATGCTCAGGTCTCGCGTCTGCTCCGTGCTCCTCACCGTGCTGGTCTCGCTCGGCGCCGCGGCCTGCGGTTCCTCGGGAGACGAGCCGCCCGGCTCGAGCGGTGGGGCCGGTGGGGCCGCAGGCTCGGGGGGCGTCGGCGGCGCGGCGGGCTCTGCCGGGAGCGGCGGCGCGGCCGGCGCGCGGAGCATCCCGTTCGCGTGTCCTGGCGGCACCATCGCGGACGGCGCGAACACGCTCACCATCGACGGCACCGAGCGCACCTTCTACGCCGACCTCCCGGAACACCCGACGGGTAAGGTCGGCGTGGTCTTCTCGTGGCACGGCTACGGCGACACCGCAGAAAATCACCGCGCGGCGCTCCACTTCGAGCCCGACGGCGATCCAGCGCACCCGCTCATCGTGATGACGCCGGTAGACTCCGGGCTCGAGCCGCTCGGGGCCGGCAAGATCGGGCTCGCGTGGGACATCCGCGCCGGCAAGCCCGGCGACGACAACGTCGATTTTCCCTTCTTCGAGGCGATGCTCGGCTGCGTCGCGGCGCAGCAGCCGCTCGATCCGGCGCGGGTCTACTCGTTCGGGTTCTCCGCGGGCTCCGTCTTCACGAGCTTGCTCGCCTCGCGCTACCCGAGGCTCTTCGCCGCCACCGTCCACGAGTCGGGCGCGTGGATGAATGATCCCGCGGAGGCGGCGCTCGTCAAGGTCCTCACCATCGACTGGAGCTGGCCAGAGCTCGAGCCGGCCGATCGCGGCAACGTGCTCCTGACCCACGGCGGGACGACCGACGAGGTGGGCGCCGGCTCGATCAAGGTGTTCAACCTCGAGGAGTCCGCGAAGGCCGCGCTGCCGTTCCTCGCCGCCGCGAAGCGCACCGTGATCGACTGCGAGCACGACGGCGGGCACGTGCTCCACCCCGAGCTCACCTCCGCGCTCATCCTGAAGTATCTCACGCTCCACCGCGCGGGTGAGGGCTCACCGTTCGTGAGCGGCGCGCTCGAGGGCTTCCCAGGCTCGTGCTCGCTTCATCTGCCTTGATTTCCTGATCGGCGCGATTCCGCCCCGGATCGACGACCCTATTTCCATTCGCCCGAGGCTGGGCTTTCCTGTCGGTGCGGCGCGAGGGCGCCGCTCACCGGAGATGCCCATGAATGCGTTCCCGCTCCTCAGGCGTCGCGACTACGACGCTGGCCCGATGACCCCAGAGCACGCACGATCGCGGTTTCAACGGGTAGCGGCGACCCTCGACACGCCGCTCGCTCGCGCGCGGGGCCGCGTGGGATTCTCGCGCGGGCACCTGCTCGATGCGGTCGTCTTCGCGCCCGAGCCGCTCGCGACCGCGGACGCGGAGCGCCTCGTCGAAGCCCTGCTCGGCGAAGATTTCTTCGACGATTGGATTGGAGACGTGAACGTCGCGCCGCTCCCGCGCGGGCGCGCGCTCGCGGTGCTCGGCGCCGGGCGTCAGGAGGCGGAGTCGTATCCGATCGCCGAGCTGCCACACCTCGCGCACTCGGCGATCGACGCGCTCCGCGCCGGTCTGCCCGCGCGCCCGTACTTTGCGAAAGAGGACGCGGACGAGTGGACCATGTTCGAGCTCGAGCCGACCCTCGCGAGCGACTACGCCGCGCAGGACGATCTGGTGGTGGCGACCACGCTCCTCCCTGAGATGATGAAGGCTTACCTGCAAGGACTCCCCATCTACTCCGGCCGCTTCTCGCGCACGGGCGAGCTCTTCTGCTACCTGAAGCTCGACTACGCGGGCGCGAGCGCGGAGGAGCAACTCGCGGGTCGCCGCCGCCTGGAGGACGCGCTCGACGCCGTGCTCGCGCCCCGCGGTGACGGGTGCGTCATCGGAAACGGTATCGGGCTCCGCTATGGCTACGTCGATCTCGCGCTCACCCGACCCGAGGCCGTCGAGCGTGTCCGCGACGTAGCCCTCGCCGCCGGCGCGCCCGCGCGGAGCTGGCTCTTGTTCCTCGATCAAGAGCTCGACGGCGAGTGGCTCGGCGTCGAGCCCGGGACGCCCCCGCCGCCCGCGCTCGCCCTCGACTGACCCTCGCGCCGCGGCCGCGCGCCCGGCGCGCTGGTGAGCGCGCGCGGGCCATGGCAAGACGAGGCGTCCATGGCTGTCGTCACCGGCTGGCTCGCCGCGGCGTTCATCGCGCTCACCGGCCTCGTGCCGCTCGTGACGCGCCTCCGCGCCGGCAAGCGCGCGGCGCCGGACGGCGCGCCGATGCGCGCGCACGTCGCGCTCGGGCTCGCGACCGGCGCGCTCGCGTTTCTTCACACCCTGCTCGTGGTGCCGGCGCTCGGCGCGCCCGGCGCCATCTCGGGCGGAATGCTCGCGCTCGGCGCGGGCGGCGCCGCGTTCTTCGTGCTGGTCGCCCATACCGGCCTCGGGCTCCAGCTCCGGCGGCCGAAGCTCCGCGAGCGCGCAAGCAAGCGGCGCGCCCACCTGGGCACCGCGCTCGTCATCCTGGCCTTGGTGACGACGCACGCGGTGGCGCTCCTCCGCGCGGCGCCGTGAGCCGCGCGGGCTGGCTCCGCGCGGTACCCCGGCTCGCTCGGCGGGAGTAGGCTCGCCTCCGCGCGACGCCGCCGCGGTCATCGTGACCGCTCGTCCGACGTCGCGTGACGGAGATGATCGATGTTGCTCTATGACGCGATGAGCCCGGCGCCTCGCACCGTCCGCATGTTCCTCTTGGAAAAGGGGCTCGAGCTCCCGCTCCAGCAGGTGGACGTGTTCACCGGCGAGAACCGGCAAGGCCCCTACCTCTCGAAGAACCCGACCGGGCAGACGCCCTCGCTCGAGCTCGACGACGGTCGCGTCATCGGTGAGGCGGTCGCCATCATGGAATACCTCGAGGAGCTCCATCCGACGCCGCCGCTCATCGGCGCGACGCCCGAGGAGCGCGCCACGACCCGCATGTGGCAGCGTCGCGCCGAGCTCAACATCACGGAATTCATCCACAACGCCTATCACTACGCCGAGGGGCTCGCGCGCTTCCGCGATCGTATCCCGGTCGCGCCCGAGGCCGCCGACGGCCTCAAGCGTGTCGCGCAAGATCGCATCGTGTGGCTGGACGCGATGCTCGATGGTCACACGTTTCTCGCCGGTGACCGTCTTACGATCGCCGACCTCTGGCTCTATGTCTGGCTCGACTTCGCCGACTCGGTGAAGCAACCGTTCGACCACGGCCTGCCGAACGTCTCGCCGTGGTTCGAGCGTGTCGCTTCGCGCCCGTCCGCCGCGGCGAGCCTCCACCCGCGCTGCACGCCCGGCGGCGCGCGGGGCTAGAAATCCAAGGAGAATATCCATGACCCAACGAATCAATTACGCCGAAGCGTCGCCCGACTCCCTGGCCGCGATGATGGCGCTCGAGACACACGTCGCGCGCTCGAGCCTCGAGCGCCCGCTCGTCGAGCTCGTGAAGATGCGGGCGTCGCAGCTGAACGGCTGCGCCTACTGCCTCGACATGCACAGCAAGGACGCCCGCGCCGCTGGTGAGACGGAGCAGCGGCTATACCTCCTGAACGCGTGGCGCGAGGCGCCCTTCTACACGCCGCGCGAGCGCGCGGCGCTCGCCTGGACGGAGGCGCTCACCCTCATCTCGAAGGGCGAGGTCCCCGATGCGCTCTACCAAGAAGTGAGAGCGCAGTTCAGCGAGAAGGAGCTGGTAGAGCTGTCGATCGCGGTCATCGCGATCAACGGCTGGAACCGCCTCGCGATCCCGTTTCGCGCGGAGCCCGGCCACTACCAGCCGAAGCAGGGCTCGAAGTAGCGCGAGCGCCGGGCGGCCCGCTCACTCACCACTCCGGGACCGTGACCTCGACATGCACCACGCCGTTCGGCGCGGGGATCACGAACTCCTCGGTCGCGACGTAGATGGGCTGGCCGCCGTTTATGGCGGCGTCCTCCGAGGAGTAGATGGGGATCGTGATCTGGTAGCGACCAGCGGGCGCGTCGAAGGACTTGTAGCAGCTGCAGCCGGCGCTGTTGGTGCCATACTCGTAGGTGAGCCCGCTCCACTCGATGCTCTGATGCTGAGGGCCGATCTGTTTCGCCGACCACATGCACGCGCCGCATGCGAGGCAGCCGCCGTAGGCTGGCGCCGAGCAGCTCTCCATGCAGTCGGCGGAATGCGGAAGCGACTTCGTGAAGCCGTCCGCGCACGAGGAGATCGACCACTCGAGCCCGCAGCTCTGCCGGATGTACACGGGGCGGCTGTTGGTCGAGAAGAGATCGAAGGTCGTCTTGTAGGGGCCAGGGTGGCTCGCGGGTGCCGCGCATTCGGCTGGCATCCCGCCGGTGCCGCCGGTCGCGCCGGTGCCGCCGGTCGCGCCGGTCCCGCCGGTGCCGCCGGTCGCGCCGTTGCCGCCCGTCGCGCCGTTGCCGCCCATCCCTGCCGCGCCGCCCGTGCCCGCGCCTCCAACCTCGCCGCCGCACCCGAGCGCCAGCACAGCCGCCAATCCCGCGATCCCGAAGAGCTTGCTCATGCGCCGTGCTCAGCAAGACGTGTGCCGCGCCGAACCAACACAATGCTGATGGAAGCTCAGAAGATCGTCCGGTTCTTGGCGCACTTTGGCGCAGCTCGGGCGCCGCTCATGTCGTGGGTGACGCCCGCCGAGGTTCTGCCGTGACGTCACCGGAGGCGCCGCTGAACGCGAACGAAGGACCCTGGCGATAGAACGCCGGGCGCGCGGCTCGGCTGCACCGGCCGCCCGCGCGCGCGCCAGCCGCTGTCGGAGGCTCGATTGCCAGTCCGTCGCGGCCGGCGGCGCGGGCGGTTCGCGCGCGGTCAGTCTTCCGACATCACGAGCTCGACGCGCACGACGCCGGTCGGCGC
>JAPSGB010000040.1:0-40390 GCA_035063585.1 Polyangiaceae bacterium | reverse complement strand
CTGCCCGACGCGCCGCCGCTGCCCGACGCGCCGCCGCTGCCCGACGCGCCGCCGCTGCCCGACGCGCCGCCGCTGCCCGACGCGCCGCCGCTGCCCGACGCGCCGCCGCTGCCCGACGCACCGCCGCTGCCCGACGTGCCGCCGCTGCCCGACGCGCCGCCGCTGCCCGACGCGCCGCCGGCACCGCCGCCGCCGGTGGAGCCGCAGGGGGCGAGCGTGGTGCTCGTGCTTCGCGGCGTCGGGGTCCCACCGGAGAAGTCCTTCGAGTTGTCGTCGGTCTCGGTGCAACCGCCGCGGCCGCGCTGGAGCGCCTCGTCGTTCGTTGACGCCTTCTTGGACGCGGGGCTGCCCTCGAAGTCAGTGGCGCCACTCCCATAGCCGATGAGGTCGACCACGTTCGTCGTGTCGCACCGGCCGGTCCGGCTTCCTCCGCAGTTTTCGAGCCGAACCGTCGTCAGCGCGACCTTTCCGCCGTCGGCCCCCATCCCCAGGTTCACGATGGTCTGATCTGCCGTGAGCGGGAGCGCGGCGCCAGTGTTACCCCCCTTTCCGAGGACCAAATAGTACTCACCGGGCGCGAGCGTGACGTTGTCGAGCGCCCATGAGGAGCCCGTGACAAAGCTCCCGGTCTCCGATGCGTATTGGAGGTAGAGGCCATCGAGCGACACGCTCGCCGAGCCGCGGTTGAAGAGCACGACGAAGTCGTTCTTGTAGGTCGCGCCACTGTTCCCGCCGCCCGGATAGACCTCCGCGATGACGACGCCCGAGGAGAGCGCCTGGGCGCGCGTCGCGGTGGACTCCGGCGTCTCGGCAGAGCAGCCGAAGAGCCCGGCGACGCTGACCGCGCAGAGCGAGAGGCCAAGAGCATTTCCCAGTGAGATGAGTCGTCGAGTCATGTCTCCCGGACCATACCCGAACTCGCGCGATGGAGCGCCAGGTTCGTCGCGGCCCCGACGCGTCGCGCGTCCCCGCGCGTGGTACGAGCCGCGAGGCCGGGCGGCAAAGCGGGCCAATCTCACGCACTTGTCGCTCGCGCGCTCGGGCGCCACGTCGCGTCTTCGGCCCGTGAGCCCAGCGAGCCCGAGCGGCGCTCAGGCGCTCAGGCGACCTGCGTCGACCGAGCCCCGGCGCCCGCCGCGTCGAGCGCGTGCCCGTGCGAGTCGCTCCGCGCCACCGCGTTCTCGTTCACCTTGACGCTCACGATCCGCGACACGCCCGGCTCTCCCATGGTCACGCCATAGAGCACGTCCACGAGCTGCATGGTCTTCTTGATGTGCGTGATCAAGATGAACTGCGACTTGTCCGTCATCGAGCGGATCGCCTCGTTATAGCGAGCCACGTTCGCCTCGTCGAGCGGCGCGTCGACCTCGTCGAGGATGCAGAACGGCGAGGGCCGGTGCTGGAACATCGAGAAGATCAGGCTCACCGCGGTGAGCGCCTTCTCGCCGCCGCTCATCAGCTCGATGTTGCCGAGCTTCTTGCCGGGGGGCTGCGCGATGACCTCGACGCCGCTGCTCAGGAGATCGTCCGGGTTCGTGAGCACCAGCTCCGCGCGACCGCCTCGGAACAGCTTGCTGAACGTCTTCTTGAAGAGCTCGTTCACCGACTCGAAGGTCTCCTTGAATCGCCGGCGGCTCTCGCGGTCCATGTGCTTGATCGCCTTCTCGAGCTCGTCGAGCGCCTTCTCGATGTCGAGCTTCTGGTCGTTGAGCTCGTGGAAGCGGCGCTCCGCCACCGCGTGCTCCTCGGCGGCGTCGAGGCTCACCGGCCCCATGCGATCGATGAGCTGCGTGAGCTCCTCGATGCGGCGGCGGTGCTCGGCGTCGGGGCTCGGACGCGCGTGATACGTCCCGACCACGCTCGGCAGGTGGAGCCCGCGGAACTTCTCGCGCACGCTCGCGAGCAGGTGCTCGCGCTCGAGCCCCAGCCGCTGGAGCGAGAGCTCGTGCTTGCGCGTGTGCTCGTCCGCGATCGTGAGCTCGTCGCGTACCAGCTTGAGCTCCGCCTCCTGTGCGCCGAGCGAGTGGCGCATGGTCTCGAGATCTGCTCGCGCCGTCTCGAGCTCGCGGTGCGCGGCGGCGGCGGTGGTGGAGGCGAGCCCGCGCGCCTCGCGCGCGAGCAGGATCCGGGCGGCCGTCTCGCCGTAGCCGCGCGCGGCCTCGAGCATGTCGGCGTCGAGCCGCGCCGCGCGCGTCTCGAGATCGGTGATGGCCTGCGCGAGCCGCTCCGTCTCCTGGCGCGCGGCGCCGATCTGCTCGCGGACCTGCGCGAGCCGGACCTTGCGCTCGGTGACCAGCGCCGCCTGCGCCTCGACCTGATCCTTCCAGTCCCTCGCGCGCTCCTCGGCGCGCGTGAGCTCGTGCTGGATGTGCTCGAGCTCGCCCGAGAGCCGATCGAGCTCGTCGCGCGACGTCTGCTCGTCGGTGCACGCGCCCGCGTGGCTCGCGTCGATGCCCTCGAGCTCGGCTCCGAGCGCGCGCAGGCGCGCCTGCGCGCGGCCGAGCTCGCTCTCGGTGCGGGCGAGATCCTTCTCGGCGTTCACCAGGGCAAGCTCGCCCACGTGGGCGCCCTCGCGCGCGCGGTCGAGCGCGGTGCCGACCTCGGCGAGCCGCGCGCGGAGCGCGTTGTGCGCGGTGACCAGCCGGCTCTCCTCGACCGAGAGCCGCTCGACTTCCTCCGTGAGCCCGCGCATCTCGCGCTTCTGCTCGATCATGGCGGCGGCGACGTCGTCGCCGCTGCCGCCGCTCACCACCCCGTCGGGGCGGACCACGGTGCCGTCGAGCGCGACCGCGGTGGCCTCCGGGTGACGCGAGACGAGCGCGAGGGCGTCCGCGCCCGAGTCGACCAAGATGGTGTCACCGACCAGGGCTCGTACGAGCGCGGCGTCCTCGGGCGCGTAGTCGAGGCGATCGATGATGAGGCCGCGTGCCGCCGGATCGTCGAGCGCCGCGCGCCGCACGCCGCCCGCGACGTAGCGCGGGCGGGCCGGCACCACGTGCGCGCGGCCGCGCGCGGAGCGCTTGAGCTCGGCCAAGAGCTCGAGGCCCTGGGAGGCGTCCGCGACGACCACGTACTGGAGGCGCTCGCCGAGCAGCCCGGCGAAGGCGGAGGTGAGCTCCTCGGGCGCCTCGATGCGATCGGCGACCATGCCGACCACGGCCGGGTCGCTACGGGACAAGAGGGCTCGCGCGCCGGCGCCGACGCCCTCGAGCCGGCGATGGAGATCTTCGAGGGCGCGGAGCCGGTTCCGCTTCAGGCCGAGCGCGTTCTTCGCAGAGTCGACCGCGCGCTCGCTGTCGAGCAGGCTCGCGCGGAGCACGGCGAGCTCGCGCTCGAGCGTCTCCCGATCCGCCGCGGTGAGCCGCTTGCCCTCCGCGAGCTCTCGGACGCTCTCTCCGAGCGCGTGGCGCCTGGCCGTCAGGGTGGACTCCTCGCCGGTGAGGGTGTCCTGCTCGGCGGTGAGCCGCTCGCGGCGGCCGTGGAGCTCGACCAGACGCTCCGCGAGCGCCTCGATGCGCGCGCGCGTGGTCGCGGCGCGCGTGGTCGCCTCGGACGCGGTGAGGCGGAGCTTCCCGAGCTCCTCCGCCGCCTCTGCCGCTCGCTCTCGGAGACCGGCCAGGGACTCATCCTCGCTCTCCGCGTCGGTGAGGCGGGCCCGCTCGTCCGCCTCGAGCGTGCCGAGCCGAGCCTCGAGCGCGGCGTGCTCCTCACGGCGCTGCGCGGCCCACGCGATGATCTCGTCGCGCTCGTTGCCGTCGTTGGTCAAGCGCTCCGAGAGGTGACCCAGCCGATCGCGCGAGCGCTCGATGTCGGCGTGGAGCGTGCTCACCTCGTTGTCGGCCTCGAACGCCTCCCGCGAGGCGTAGTCCGCGCGGGCCTCGATGGCGAGCGCCTCCCGCCGCGCCACCTCGAGCGTCGCCTCGGCGCTCGTCAGCCGCTCGCGGAGCGACTCCGCCGCGGCCGACGCCGCGGTGAGGCCGTCGCGGTCCACCCGCTCGACCACGATGAGCTCGAGTAGGCGGTGAGAGGCCTCGTGCAGGGTGAGCTCCTCGAGCTCGGAGCGATACTGGAGGTAGCGCTCCGCCTTGGCGACCTGTCGCTTCAGCGCGGCGCGGTTGCGGTCGATCTCAGCGACGATGTCGGTCACGCGCAGCAGGTTCTGGCGCGTGAGCTCCATCTTGCGCTCGGCCTGCTTGCGCCGGAGCTTGTACTTGGTGATGCCGGCGGCCTCCTCGATGAAGAGGCGGCGATCTTCGGGGCGCGAGCTCACGATCTGGCCGATGCGGCCCTGCTCGACGATCGAGTAGGCCTTGGTGCCGACGCCGGTGCCGAGGAAGAGATCGGTCACGTCTCTCAGGCGGACCTGCGTCTTGTTGATGAGGTACTCACTCGTGCCGTCGCGGAAGAGCCGCCGCGTGACCGCGATCTCGGGGTAGTCCCGGTACTCGGGCGGCAGGCTCTCGGCGTAGCTCGCGTCGCTGTTGTCGAAGGTGAGCGTCACCTCGGCGAGCCCGTGCGGGCCGCGGCTCTCGGAGCCGTTGAAGATGACGTCTTCCATCGAGCGGCCGCGCAGGTGCTTGGCGCTCTGCTCGCCCATGCACCAGCGGATCGCGTCCACGATGTTGGACTTGCCGCAACCGTTGGGGCCCACGACCCCCACGACGTCGTGGTCGAAGTGGATCACCGTGCGGTCTACGAAGGACTTGAACCCGGCGATCTCGAGCTTCTTGATGTGCATCTCGGTCGTCCTCAGTCACCTGGGCGCGTGCCCGATGCTCTAGCGCCGCCTGCCCAACCTCGCAGGGCGACCGCCGGAGTGGCCCTCTCTCGCCCACTACGCGGAATACGCAAGGTCACCACACGTCATGTATGGTGACGTCTCATCACTAGACACTCGTACACCGCTGAACGAAGGCTTACAAGGGAACTTCACGCTCACGAACACCTTTTTTCCGCGCCGCGCCGACCCCCAAGAGATACCGGCCAAGAGGCCGGTCGGCCCGGCTCGAGCGAGCGGAAGTGCGCGATGAGGGGCGCGGTTCAGGCCGCATGGTCATTGACAGGAAGCGCCGATAGCCTCAATTCCACTGGGCGACCGGAGTAGCGAAACGATGACCTACGAGTATGTCTGCTCTGCCTGTAATCACCACTGGGAAGCAGAGCAGTCGATCAGCGCCGCCCCCCTGAAGAAGTGCCCGAAGTGCGCGAAGCACGCCGCCAAGCGCCAGATCTCGCTCGGGGGCGGGTTCATCCTGAAGGGTGGTGGCTGGTACGCAGACGGCTACGGCTCGAAGCACGGCGGCCCTGCCACCGAGGGGCACTTCTCGCAGCCCGCCAAGCCGGGTGACCCGAGTGAGCCCGCGAGTCCGGCGCCGACCGCCGAGGCCGCCACGCCGGCGAAGTCGGAGTCGGCCAGCACGAAGCCGGAGAAGCCGAAGAGCAAGGCAAAGCACGCCTCGGCCTGAGTCGCGCCGGGGCGGCGCGAGGGCGGCCGACTCACGGCTCGCCAGGCCCGCAGCACCAGCCAAGCAAAGACAGACATGCCAGATCGGAAGCGCCAGCTCGCAGAGCTTCGCGAGAAGCTCGCCGAGAGCGATCGCGCGCTGGTGGAGCAGCTCGACGCGCGCGCGGCCCTGTCGCACGAGCTCCGCGCGCTCCTCGAAGGAGAGGCGCCGGGCGTCGACGTCGAAGAGGCGAGCTGGCTCGCAGCCTTGGTGGCGCGCTCGAGCGGCGCGTTCCCCGAGGCGAGCTTGCGGCACGTGCTCTCCGCGGTCCGCGCCGAGTCGCGGGCGATGGCGCAGCCGGTCCGAGTCGCCTACCTCGGGCCCGAGGGAGGGCTCACGCACCTCACGGCCCAGGCGCAGTTCGGCGTGGGCGCGACCTACGTCGAGAGCCCGACGCCGGCCGACGTGCTCGACGAGGTGGTCCGTACCCGCGCGACGCACGCCGTCTTCCCGTACGAGTCGTCGACGGACGGCTTGATTCAGTCCTCGATCACGGCGCTCGCCGCCACCGAGCTCGTCATCGTGGCCGAGCGCGTCGCCGCGGTGACGAGCGATCTGATGAGCCGCACCGGCAACCTCGCGGACGTCGAGAAGATCTACGCGACGGCAGCCGGACACGCCGCGTGCGAGCGTTTCCTCGAGCGAGAGCTCCCGCGAGCGGACGTCCTCGACGTCCGCTCGCCGAGGTTTGCGGCCGAGCTCACCCACGACGACCACGGGGCGGCCGCGATCGTGCCGGAGGCTACCGGGCGCGCGCTCGGCCTCGTCACCATTCGGCAAAACATCGGCGACGTGCCCGATCTCCGCTGCCGCTACGCCATCGCCAGCGCGCGCCCCGCGCCGCGGTCGGGGCGGGACGCCACCTGCCTGCTCTTCAGCGTGGACGACGCGCCGGGGTCGCTGTTCGAGGTCCTCCGCCATTTCGCCGAGCGGGGCGTCAACATGAAGAAGCTCCAGAGCCGGCCGGCCCGGGGCGAGGGCTGGGACTACGTCTTTTACGTAGAGGTGAGCGGCCACGTGACGGACCGTCCGGTGGTGACCGCGCTCGAGGCGGTCAAGCGCTCGACCAAGTACCTGCGGGTGCTCGGCTCGTTCCAGTCGATGAGCTAGGCGGCTCCGGCGCTCGCGCGAGCGCGCGGAGGTAGCGGGGCCGGGCGTCGTCATCTAGGCTTCGGGCCTCATGCCCTTGGTCACGCCCGGAATCGAGTCGCTTCGTCCCTACGAGGCAGGCAAACCCATCGAGGAGCTCGCGCGCGAGCTCGGGGTCACCGACGCGGTGAAGCTCGCGTCGAACGAGAACCCGCTCGGCCCGAGCCCGCGGGCCGTCGAGGCGGCGCGCGCCGCGCTCACCGAAGCGAACCGCTACCCGGACGCCGCGACCTACCGCTTGCGCGAGAAGCTGGCGGCGCATCACCGCGTCGGGATGAACGAGGTGCTGCCGGGGAACGGATCGAACGAGCTCATCGAGCTCGTCATCCGCACCTTCACGACGACCGCCGACCACCTGGTCTTCGCCGAGCCGTCGTTCGTCGTGTACCGGCTCGCGGCGGTGGCGCACGGCACGCCGTTCACGGCCGTCCCGCTCCGCAACGAGACCCACGATCTCGACGCGATGGCCGAGGCCGTCACCGAGCGGACCAAGCTCCTCATCGTCGCCAACCCGAACAACCCGACCGGCACCTACGTCGGACGCGCGTCGCTCGAGCGGCTGTTCCGACGGCTCCCGAGCGAGGTCATCGTGGTGATGGACGAGGCCTACCTCGAGTACGCGGACGCGGCGGACTACGTGGGAGGGCTCGAGCTCAGGGCGCTCCACGAGCGGCTCATCTCGCTCCGCACGTTCTCGAAGATCTACGGGCTCGCCGGCCTACGGGTGGGTTACGCGGTGGGGTCGGCCGAGCTCCTCGGCTACATGAACCGGGTGCGCGCTCCGTTCAACGTGAACTCGATCGGTCAAGTGGCGGCGATGGCCGCCCTCGAGGACGTCGAGCACGTCACGAGGAGCCGAGAGGTGAACGCGCGCGAGCGCGCGCGGCTGTTCGAGGCGCTCGGGCGATTCGCCGGGGTGCGCGTGGTGCCGAGCCAGACGAACTTCCTCTTCGTGGATTTCGCGCGCGACGCGCGCGAAATCTACGACGCGCTCCTCCGGCTCGGCGTCATCATCCGCCCGCTCGGACCGCTCGTGACCTCTGCGCGCATCACCGTCGGGCGCCCGGATGAGAACGACCGGCTGCTCGCGGCGCTCGCGCAGGTGCTCCGATGAGGTGGCTCGCGCGCGCTCCGAGGGTCCTCGGCGTCGCGCTCGCCGGGCTCGCGGTCACCGGGTGTCCCCACCCCGAGGAGGTGGTGACGCCGACCGGCGCCGGCAAGGAGCTCGCCGCCGAGCAGATCGACCGCGATCCGCTGGCGCTCTTGCCGGGCGGGGCGTTCGGACTGGCGGTGGTGGATCTGCAGGCGGTCTACGCCTC
This sequence comes from Polyangiaceae bacterium, assembly GCA_035063585.1. GTDB lineage: Bacteria > Myxococcota_A > Polyangia > Polyangiales > Polyangiaceae > JAPSGB01. The sequence goes on along the minus strand of JAPSGB010000040.1, from coordinate 32,418 downwards.
GCAGTTTGGTCAGAAGCTCCTCGGGGTGCTAGAGAGCCACACGCCGCTCCCGCCCTCGGCGGGCTTCGACCCGAAGCGCGACCTCACGAGCCTCGCGGTCGGCGTCTACTCGATGAGCGGCGCCAACGTGGTGGTGATCGCGACCGGGAAGTTCGACCCGGCGGCCATCGAGCAGGCCGCCGGGTCGACCGAGGGCACGCCGCTCGGCGCGCCGGTGGTGGCGAGCTCGTACGCGGGGCGCAAGCTCTATACGGCGCGAAACCTCGGCTTCGTGGTGCTCACGCCGCGCACGGTGCTGCTCGGAGACGAGACCGGGATCCGCCGCGCGCTCGATCGCATCAAGGAAGGGCGCGTGAGCCGCCGCGTCCCGGGCTGGATGGAGGCGTTACTCAAGACCCCGAACGTGCCGCTCGTGCTCGGGTTCAACCTGCGGGGTCAGCCGCTCACCGAATCTGCGCGAGAGCAGCTGCCGTTCCTCCAGGGGCTCGAGACGGCGCGCATGCTCGGCAACTTCCAGCCGCCTGGAATGAACGTCGCCGGGACGCTGAGCTACGAGTCGGAGACCGCAGCCCAGGCGGGGGCCGCCAACGTGACCGCGCTGCGCGAGCTGCTGAAGACCTACGGTTTTCTCATGAGCCTACTCGGCGTGAGCCAGCCCTTCCAGAAGCTCGACGCCCGCGCGCAGGGCTCGGACGCCCAATTCGTCGCGGAGCTCGACGGGCGGGCGCTCGACTCGCTCATCGACAAGGCCTCCGCTTACCTCGGCGTGCCGTTTCAGCCCAAGTACATCGACGCGACCACCACGCCGAGCGTAGGAGAGTAGTCGATGGCGCGGCTCGTCGTGAAGCCTGTGTCCCGCGCGCTCACCGGCAGCGTGCCGCTCCCCTCTGACAAGAGCATCGCGCACCGCGCCCTCATCTTCGCGGCGCTCTCGGCCGGTGTCTGCGAGCTCCGCGGCTTCTCGTACGCTGAGGACAACGTCGCGACGCTCCGCGCCTTCGAGTCGCTCGGCGTCGAGTGCCAAGACGATCATCGCGGCACGCTCAGCGTGCACGGCGTGACGCTCGCCGGGCTCCGCGCGCCGAAACAAGCGCTTTACTGCGGAAATTCGGGCACCACCATGCGTCTGCTGTCGGGCGTGCTCTCGGCGCAGCGCTTCCTCTCGCGGCTCACCGGAGACGCCTCGCTCTCGCGCCGTCCGATGGCGCGGGTGGTCGACCCGCTCCGCGCGCGCGGGGCGCTCATCGAGGGTGCGCCGCACCCGACCCTCGAGGGCGACGTCACCGCGCCGCTCGTCATCTCCCCGCTGCCGCGCGACGAGCGGCTCCTGCCCATCGAGGCGAACCTGGAGACCGCGAGCGCGCAGGTGAAGAGCGCGCTGCTGCTGTCGGGGCTCTTCGCGAGCGGGCCGACCATGGTGCGCGAGCCGCTCCTCAGCCGCGATCACACCGAGCGGATGCTCGACGCGCTCGGGATGCCGATCGAGGCGATGGGCCCGATGGTGAGCCTGCATCCGCCGGCGTCGCCCGACGCCATCCGTCCGTTCGACGTCGAGCTGCCCGGCGACCTCTCGGCGGCCGCCTTCCTCCTGGTCGCGGCGACCTTGGTGGAGGGGAGTGTCGTGACGACGCGGAACACCGGGTTGAACCCTTCGCGCGCCGGCATCATCGACATCCTGCGCGCCTTCGGCGGCGTGGTCGGGATCACGCCGAAAGGCGACTCCAGCCTGGGCGAGCCGTTCGGCGAGGTGACCGCGCAGACGGCGTCGCTCCGAGGCGTGAGCGTCGGCGGTGAGCTCGCGCTCCGGGGCATCGACGAGATCCCGATCGCCTGCGCGCTCGCGGCCCGCGCGGCGGGCAAGACCGAGTTCCACGATCTCCGAGAGCTGCGCGTGAAGGAGACGGACCGCATCGCGGGCATGGTCGATCTGCTGCGCGCCTTCGACGTCGAGGCGTACGAACTGGTGGACGGCCTGCAGGTCGAGGGGCGCCCGAACGGACGCCTACGCGCGGCGCGCGTCTCGAGCGGCGGGGATCACCGCCTCGCGATGACCGCCGCGGTGCTTGGCCTGGTCGCGGACGGCGAGACCATCGTGGACGGCGCCGACTGCATCGGCACCAGCTTCCCGCGCTTCGTCGGTACGCTCCGCGCGCTCGGCGCCGAGCTCGAGGTCCGTCCGTGAGCCGCACGAGGCCCGCGGTCGCCATCGACGGCCCGGCGGGCGCCGGCAAGACCACCGTGACGCGCGCGGTCGCCGATCGGCTCGGCTACGTGCTGGTCGGCACCGGCTCGCTCTACCGCGCGGTCGCGCTCGCGGCCGAGCGGCGCGGAGTCGCGTGGGACGACGAGGCCGGGGTGGGCGCGCTGGCGCGCGAGCTCGCCGCACGGGACGCGCTCGGGTTCGCGGCCGCGCCGGGGGGCGCGGAGCGCGTGCTCCTCGACGGCGAGGACGTCTCCCGCGCGCTCCGCGCCGAGGGTATCGGCCAGGGCGCGAGCCGGGTGAGCGCGATGCCCGCGGTGCGCGCGGCGCTGCTCGACCTGCAGCGCGCGGCCGGTGTCGAGGGCGGCGTGGTGCTCGAGGGCCGCGACATCGGCACCGTCGTCCTGCCCGACGCGGAGGCGAAATTCTTCCTCACCGCGAGCCTCGAGGTGCGCGCCCGGCGGCGGTACGACGAGCTCCTGCGGCGCGGGGAGCCAGCCGAGCTCGAGCGGGTGCGCGCCGAGGTGCGCGAGCGGGATCGTCGCGACAGCGAGCGCGAGGTCGCGCCGCTGCGACAGGCGGACGACGCCGTCCTCATCGACAGCTCGGAGCTCACCGTCGACGAGGTCGTGGCGCGCATCGTCGCGCGCGTGCGCGAGGTCGAGCGGAGCCTCGGGTGAGGCGAGTCCGGGCGCTCGCCGCGCTCGCGCTCGCGCTCGCGGCCTGCGGTCCGACCCGCATCCCGCCGCCGGCCGCGCCGGCAACGACCCCTGCTCGCCCCGAGGACGCCATCCCCGGCGATCTCGACGTCGTCGTGCGCGTCGATCTCCGGCGCATGCGCGCGGCGCTCGGCGAGGCGGTGCTCGCCGGGCTCGCGCGGGGCGCGCGAGGGGACGGCGACGCGCGGCTGCTCGACCGCGCGCTCGAGCGCACCGATACCGCCTGGTTCGCGTTTCGGCCCGCGCTCACGCTGGAGACGCTCGACAGCGTGGTGGTGCTCGAGGGGAAGTTCGCGGACCTCGAGCCGCGCGCGCTCGGGGCCTGGGGGCCGCCCGCCGAGCTCGGCGCGGGCTGGCGCGTGTACGAGCGCAAGGGCGCGGCGCGGCGCCCGGAGCCGGTGCGGCTCTACGCGCGCACGGACGCGCTCCTCGTGCTGGTGAGCACCGCGGAAATCGACGCGGTGACCCGCAGCCTCGAGGAGGCCGCCGGCGATCCGCACCCAGAGCCGCCGGCGCGCGGGGTCGTGAGTCTCGCCGCGCGCGTGCCGGCGCTCGCGGCCCTGATCGCCGAGCGATCGCCGAAGGCGGCGCGCCTGCTCCGCTCGGCGAGGACGCTCTCGGCGAGCGTCCGGTTCGATGAGAGCGGGCTCTCGGCCGAGCTCGCGTTCGTCTTCGACGAGGCCGAGACGGCGCGCCGCGTCGCGGCGGCGGCCACCCTCCTCGCGCGCGCGGTCGCAGAGCAGGGCGGCCGGGAGGGCGCGATGGCGGAGCGCTGCCGCGTAGAGGCGGTCGGTGAGTCGATGGTCGTGCGGCTCCGGCTCTCGCCGGAGGAGCTCGGCGCGCTCGTCGCCCCCTAGGGCGCGTACCCGCGCGCCCGGTCCGCGCGGCTCCAGCGCCCCGCATCCTCCGCCACGCTGCGCGCCGCGCGCGTCGGGGGCGGCGCGCGGACGGGCGGCGGCCAGCTTGACTCGCCTACTGCGCCGCGATTTCCTCGCCCCATGGCGTATCGCCAGCCGGACGAGGACGCCCTGCGCGAGCGCGAGCGCGAGGACGCGGTGCGGCGTGAGCTCACCGACCGGGCCAGCGCCGGACGCGCGCGCCGCGCCGCCGAGGAGCGTCGCGCGCGGGCCGAGGCCGAGGCCGCGCTCGTGGCACGCGACCGGGCGTTCGACGAGCAGAGGCTCCGGTGGCGCGTGTCGAGGTACGCCGAGCCGGGGGTCGGTTGGGCGCCGCCGCCGCGAGAGCTCGTCGCGTGGGTCGTGCTCTCGGGGTTCGCCGCCGCGCTGCTGAGCATCGTCTCGGGGTGGCGATGGCCGGGGTTCGCTGGGGCGCTCTTCGCGCTCCTGCTGCCCGGATTCGCGCTCGCGCTGCCCGCCCACGCGCTCGTCTACTGGGCGCTGGGGCGTCGGGACGCTCGGCGTGTGCGCGCGTGGGTCGCCGGCCGGCCGTTCCCCGTCGAAGGGTTCGTGGAGCTGCTCGGCAGGCCGGGCGTGCTCACGAGCGTGACGCTCGAGGTCGCGATGCGCATGGGCGGGGCGCCGCCCTCCGATGCGCTCGTCCTCGAGCTGCTCGGGCAGGTGGACGCCGGCGGTGAGCCGTCGACCGTCGCCGCGTCCGAGGGGGCGCTGCGCATCCACCTGCCGCGCCCGCGCGACGTCGATCAGGCCGTGTACGTCTGGCTCGCCGGCGTCGTTCGCGACGTGCTCGAGCCGCTCCACCGCGCCGCGCCGATGGCGAAGGTCGTCGTCTCGGGGACGTACGAGGTCATCTTCGACGGCGAATGAGTCGCGCGAGCGGATCGTGCCTCCACCGCGTCGAGGCCGATGCGCGAAGCGGTAACGCGGGTCGAGGGAGGCGTGGCTGCCGAAGTACAGGCCGAGGTCGTCGGGGCTCGTGATGGGCCGCGCGCGCTGGCCGTGCTAGGGCGCCGGGCCGGAGCCAGCCAACGACGAAGGAGCGAGCCATGCGAATGACGGACTTGATGCAAGAGGCGCGCGCGCGCTTCGCCAACGGCGACGCGCTCCTCGAGCTCTGGGCGCGCACGAGCAGGCTGCCCGGTGGCCGCCGCCTCTTCAGCCGGATCGTCGGTCGCATGGCTCCTTACACCGGCAGCATCGGCGCCGAGGTGCTGGAGCTCGAGCGCGGCCGCGCGCGGGTCATGATGCGGGACCGCAAGGCGATCCGAAACCACCTCGACTGCGTGCACGCCATCGCGCTCATGAACCTCGCCGAGGAGACCAGCGGGCTCGCGACGCTGAGCTGCCTACCGGCCGGGCGGCGCGGGATCTTGCGGGGGCTCCGCATCGAGTTCCTGAAGAAGGCGCGCGGCACCATCACCGGCGAGTGCCGCGTCTCGCTCGGCCCCGTCGACGGTCCGACCGACTTCACGGTCGCGGTCGAGCTCCGCAACGCGAGCGCGGAGCTGGTGTGTCGCGCCGAGGCGGACTGGCGGCTCGGCGCGACGCGCGGTCCGTCATGAAGACCGCCTTCACGGCGCACGCCGGCGTCGAGGTGCCGCTCATCTGCGGCGCCATGTACCCGTGCTCGAACCCGGAGCTGGTCGCCGCGGTGAGCGAGGCGGGTGGGCTCGGCATCGTGCAGCCCATGTCGCTCATCTACGTCTACCGTCACGAGCTCCGCGACGGGCTTCGGCTCATCCGCTCGCGGACCTCGCGCCCCATCGGGTTCAACGCGATCGTGGAGAGCTTCAACCGCGTCTATGAAGAGCGCATGCGCCGCTGGGTCGACGTCGCGCTCGAGGAGGGCGTGCGCTTCTTCGTGACCGCGCTCGGCGATCCGCGCTGGGTGGTCGAGCGGGTGAAGGCGGTGGGCGGTGTCGTCTATCACGACGTGACCGAGCGGCGGTTCGCGCTGAAGGCGCTCGACGCGGGCGTGGACGGGCTCATCTGCGTGAACGCGCTCGCCGGCGGTCACGCGGGATCGCGCTCGCCCGAGGCGCTCCTCGAAGAGCTCGGGGGGCTCGGGGCGCCGCTCGTGTGCGCCGGCGGGGTGGGGGACGAGCGGGTGTTCTCGCGAATGCTCGGGCTCGGCTACGCCGCGGCGCAGGTCGGCACGCGCTTCATCGCGACCGACGAGTGCGCCGCGCACGACGACTACAAGCGCGCCATCCTCCGCGCGCGCGCCGAGGACATCACGCTGACCGATCGCATCAGCGGCGTACCCTGCGCGGTCATCCGCACGCCCGACCTCGAGCGGGTGACTGCGCGGGTCGGCCCGGTGCTACGCGCGCTGCTGCGCCGGGAGCGAACCAAGCGACTGGCGCGCGGGTACCTGAGCCTGCGCTCGGCGTGGACGCTTCGTCGCTCGAACCTCGAGGGTGTGAGCTACCGGGACGTGTTTCAAGCGGGAAAGAGCGTCGAGCTCATCGACGCCGTGGCGCCCGCCGGCGAGGTCGTGCGCCGCTTCGCGAGCGCGCTCGAGTAAGCTAGCTCCTCCGGCGGCTCCGGGTCGGGGCGGCGCGGCCGGCGGCGCGCGGGCGGGCGCCGTGCGCGGCGAGGACTCCGGCGAGATACCGTCCGGTGTGCGACGCGGGAGCGCGCGCGACCGTCTCGGGGGTCCCCGCGGCGAGGAGCTCGCCGCCGCCGGGGCCGCCCTCCGGACCGAGATCGATGAGCCAGTCGGCGCGCTTGATGACGTCGAGGTCGTGCTCGATGACGACCACGCTGTTGCCGGCGTCGACCAGCCGCTCGAGCACTTGGAGGAGCTTCTTCACGTCGTCGAAGTGGAGCCCGGTGGTGGGCTCGTCGAGCACGTAGAGGGTGCGGCCGGTCGCGCGTCGCGCGAGCTCGCGACCGAGCTTGATCCGCTGCGCTTCGCCGCCCGAGAGCGTGGGGGAGGGCTGGCCGAGGTGGAGGTAGTCGACCCCGACCTCGGCGAGCAGCTCGAGGGGAGCGCGGATCTTCGGGTGCGCGGCGAAGAGCTCGATGGCCTCGCGGACGGTGAGCTCGAGCACGTCGGCGATGCTGTGCTCCTTGTAGCGGACCTCCAGGGTGGCCTCGTTGAAGCGCCGGCCGCCGCAGTCCTCGCACCTGACGTACACGTCCGCGAGGAAATGCATCTCGACCCGGCGCACGCCGTCGCCCTCGCAGGCCTCGCAGCGACCGCCCTTCAGGTTGAAGCTGAAGCGCGCGGGCGAGTACCCCTGGACCCGCGCCTCGGGCAGCTCGGCGAAGAAGCCGCGGATCTCGTCGAACACCTTGATGTAGGTCGCGGGGTTCGAGCGCGGGGTGCGGCCGATCGGGCGCTGATCGATCGCGACGACCTTGTCGAGCTGCTCGGCGCCGAGGAGCGCGTCGAGTCCCTCCGGCTCGCGCCCGTCGCCGCCGAGCCGCGCGGCGAGCGCCGGATAGAGGAGCTCGCTCACGAGCGTGCTCTTGCCTGCCCCGCTCACCCCGGTGACGCAGGTGAGCACGCCGAGCGGGACGCGGACGTCGAGCGCGTTCAGGTTGTTCGCCCGCGCGCCCCGGAGCTCGAGCCAACCCGACGGCGTGCGACGCGCGCGGGGGAGCTCGATCCGCGCGCGCCCCGCGAGGTACGCGCCGGTGAGCGAGGCGCGGCAGCGCTCGAGCCCGGCCGGCGTGCCGCTGTAGACCACCTGCCCGCCGAGCGCGCCGGCGCCCGGTCCGAAATCGATGACGTGATCCGCGGCGCGGATGGTGTCCTCGTCGTGCTCGACCACCACCACCGTGTTGCCGAGGTCGCGGAGCCGCTCGAGCGTGTCGAGCAAGCGGCGATTGTCGCGCTGGTGGAGGCCGATGCTCGGCTCGTCGAGGATGTAGATGACGCCGGTGAGCTCGCTGCCGACCTGGCTCGCCAGGCGGATACGCTGCGCTTCTCCGCCGGAGAGGGTCGAGCCCGCGCGCTCGAGCGAGAGGTAGCCGAGCCCGACGCTCTCGAGGAAGCCGAGGCGGCTCCGGATTTCCTTCAGCACCTCCTCGGCGATCTCGCCGGCCGCGCCGGCCAGTCGGAGCTCGGAGAAGAACCGGCTCGCGTCGGTCACGGTGAGCCGCCCGATCTCGACGATGCTCTTGCCCCCGACCCGCACGGCGGCGCTCTCGGCGCGGAGCCGCGCTCCGCCGCAGCGGTCGCAGGGCGCCTGGCTCATGAGCTCGGCGTAGCGCCGCCGCGCCAGCTCGCTCTCGGTGCTCGAGAACCGGTCCATCACCTCGGCGAGGAGACCCTCCCACCGCATCTCGTAGCTGCCCTGGCCCGCGTGGCTCTTCCACTCGATACGGTAGACGCGCTCACCCGTCCCGAGCCAGAGGGCGCGCTGGTGGGCGGCGGAGAGCCGACTCCAGGGCTCGTCGAGCGGGATGCCGAGCGCGCGGAGGAGCTGAGCGCGGAACCCGTGACCCCAGCCCACCTGCTTGGAGACCCCGGCGCCCCAGGGGACGATCGCGCCCTCGTCGATGCTCTTGCTCTCATCGGGCACCACCCGCTTCCGATCCACGCTGAGCCGGGTGCCGAGCCCGTTGCAGGCGGGGCACATGCCCTGCGGCGCGTTGAAGCTGAAGCCCTGAGGGGTGAGCTCGGGGAACGAGAGCCCGCATCGCGCGCAAGCGGCGTGCTCGCTGAAGACGCGCTCGCCGTCGGGGCCGACCACGATGAGGGTGCCTTGCCCGGCGCGCAGCGCTTGCTCGACCGAGCCGGTCAGGCGTGCCGCCAGGCCCGAGCCCACCACGACGCGGTCGATCACCGCCTCGATGTGGTGCTTCGCGCGCTTGTCGAGCGCTTCGAGGCCGGCGCTCTCTACGAGCGTTCCATCGACGCGCAGGCGAACCCAGCCGGCGCGGCGTGCGCGCTCGAGGAGCTCGCGGTGCTCGCCCTTGCGGTTCACGAGGAGCGGCGCGAGGAGGAGGAGGCGCGTGCCCTTCGGGCTCGCCAGCAGGAGCTTGGTGATCCGCTCGGGTGTCTGGGGCGCGACGGGTGAGCCGCAGCCGGGGCAGTGCTGCTCGCCGACGCGGGCGAACAGCAGGCGGAGATAGTCCGCGAGCTCGGTGATGGTGCCGACCGTCGAGCGAGGGTTCGAGCTGGTCGTCTTCTGCTCGATGGAGACGGCCGGGGAGAGCCCGCGGATGGTGTCGTAGCGCGGCTTGTCCAGGCGCCCGAGGAACTGGCGCGCGTAGGCCGAGAGCGACTCGACGTATCGGCGCTGCCCCTCGGCGAAGAGCGTGTCGAACGCGAGGCTCGACTTCCCGGACCCCGAGACGCCGGTGAGGACCACCAGCCGCCGCTTCGGGATGCGGAGCTCCACCCCCTTCAGGTTGTGCTCGCGGGCACCCGTGATGAGGATGTGGTCGAGCTCTCGCGCCGCCGGACGACCGCGCGGGGGACGCCTCGGGCTCGGCCGCGCGGCCCGGGCAGGCGGAGCACGGGGCGGCTCGCGGCGGGTCATGGGCGTGCCCGTCCGTAGCACGAGCCGGGACGCCGGCGGCCCCGCGCCGATTCCGCGCCGCCCCGACAAGACCTCCTCCGTGTCCCCGGCCGCTTGGCCGGCCGGTGGTGGCTCGGACGCCGGTTTCTCTGCGCCCCCGCGCGGAAACCCTTGTTGACGTAAGAACTTCCGTGCGCTACCTGAGCGCTCCCCCGGGCGTGTGGCGCGGCGCCGGGAGCCTAGCGCGCGCGCCCGAGCAACGTCCTTACACGGAGGCATCGATTCTATCCATGGCCGATACGCAGACCACCCCCACCACCAGCACCCCGGGCAGCTTCGCCGCGATGTTCGAGGCGAGCGAAGCGAGCGGCGGCGCGCTCGAGCTCGGCGGCGAGGGGCAGATCGTCACGGGTGTCGTGGTGCAGATCGCGAACGGCGCCGCGGTGATCGACATCGGTGGCAAGAGCGAGGGCGTCATCTCGCTCTCCGAGTTCACCGACGCGCAGGGTCAGGTCACGGTCAAGGCAGGGGACAAGGTCGACGTCTTCATCGAGAGCCGCGAGAGCGACGACGGGCTCATCTCCGTCTCCAAGGAGAAGGCGGACCGGATGAAGGTGTGGGACGAGATCTCGAGCGCGTGCGAGCGCGACGAGATCATCGAGGGGACCATCAGCCAGCGCGTGAAGGGCGGCCTGTCCGTCACGATCAAGGGCGGTGTGAAGGCGTTCCTGCCCGGGTCGCAGGTGGATCTCCGGCCGATCCGCAACCTCGAGAAGCTCATCGGTCAGACCTACGAGTTCAAGGTCATCAAGTTCAACAAGAAGCGCGGCAACATCGTGCTCAGCCGCCGCGTGCTCCTCGAGCGGGAGCGCGACGAGATGAAGCAGAAGACCCTGCAGACCCTCGAGGAGGGGCAGGTGCTTCAGGGCACCATCAAGAACCTCACCGAGTACGGCGCCTTCGTCGATCTCGGCGGGATCGACGGCCTCCTGCATATCACGGACATGTCGTGGGGCCGCGTGAACCACCCGAGCGAAGTGTTCAAGGTCGGCGACGAGGTCACCGTGAAGGTCCTCAAGTACAACGCCGAGACGGAGCGGGTGAGCCTGGGCCTCAAGCAGACCCAGGAGGATCCGTGGAACCACGCCGAGGAGGCCTATCCGCTCGGCAAGCGGGTCCGCGGCAAGGTCATGAGCCTCACCGACTACGGCGCCTTCGTGGAGCTCGAGGCGGGCGTCGAGGGGCTCATCCACGTGAGCGAGATGAGCTGGACGAAGAAGATCAAGCACCCGTCCAAGCTCCTCGAGCTCGCGCAGGAGATCGAGTGCCAGGTCCTCGAGGTGGATGCGCGCGCCAAGCGCATCAGCCTCGGCCTCAAGCAGCTCGAGCCCGATCCGTGGTCGCTCTTCACCGACAAGTACAAGCCGGGCGACAAGGTCGGCGGCAAGGTCCGCTCGATCACCGACTACGGCGTGTTCGTCGGGATCGAGGAGGGCGTCGACGGCATGGTCCACAAGACGGACCTCTCCTGGACCGTCAAGGTCAATAACCCCGCTGACTTCTACAACAAGGGCGATGACGTCGAGGCGATCATCCTCTCCATCAACCACGACGAGAAGAAGGTCAGCCTCGGCGTGAAGCAGCTCTGGGACGATCCCTGGGGCATCGTGCTCGAGAAGTACAAACCGGGCACGGTCGTCGAAGAGGTCACGGTGCTGAGCGCCACTGACTTCGGGGCCTTCGTCCGCATCGTGGAGGGAATCGACGCCCTCATCCCGGGCAACGAAATCCCGAACGGGGTCACCCTCGCGGCGGGCAACGTGGTGAAGGCGGAGATCGCCAACGTCGACTCGATGGATCGCCGCATCACCATGACCATGCGAAACCCCGGCGAGAGCCCGCAGGCCGATCAGCTGAACGCGCTCAAGCGGGAGTCGGCCGGCAAGACGGCGACCCTCGGAGATCTCCTGAAGGAGAAGCTCGGGGACAAGCTCCAGAGCATCACCGGCGTGGCGGCGACCGAGCCTGCCGCGTCGGACGACTCGTCCGACGACGAGTGAGCGCGGCCGAGGGCGGCGCGCCGGGCGCGGTGGGTTCTCGCCGGTCCGGCGCGCGGTCGCGCGCGTGTGCTAGCGTGCGGGCGCCGTGACCGACCGTGTATGGGCTCCCTGGCGCATGGAGTTCATCCGCCGCCCGAAGCAGGACGGCGGAGCGGGCTGCGTGCTCTGCGGCTACCTGACGGTGGCGCGCGAGCGCACGACCCGCCTGCTCGCCCGGCGCGAACACGCGTACGTCGTGTTGAACAAGTACCCGTACACGTCGGGTCACGTGATGGTGGTGCCGCGGCGGCACGTCTCGGATCTCGCCGAGCTCTCCGACCGAGAGTACGACGACTTGTTCCGCTTGGTTCGCGGGGCGCTCGTGAGCCTGCGCGCCGCCACCGGCGCGGGCGGAGAGAACCTCGGCGTAAACCTCGGCACGGCAGCGGGAGCCGGCATCGCCGATCACGTCCACGTGCACATCGTGCCCCGCTTCGCGGGTGACAACAACTTCATGCCGGTGATCGGCGATGTGCGCGTCATGCACGAGTACCTCGAGGCGACCTGGGATCACCTGGCGCCGCACTTCGAGCGGCTCCACGAGGACCCCGGCGCGTGAACGCACCGAGCTTCGGCGAGCCGTCGGGCGGCGGCTGGACGCGAGCGCGCGTGGTGTTCCTGGTCATCTCGGCGCTCGCGGTGGTGGCCATCGGCTGGCTCGCGAGCGAGGTGCTCTTGCCGTTCATCCTGGCGCTCGTCATCGCCTATGTGCTCATGCCCGCGGTCGCCCTGGTCGAGCGGCTGCGCGTGCCGCGGAGCGTCTCCATCATCATCGTGTATGTGATCACGGTCGCGGTCGCGTACCTCTCGGTGGCCGCGGTGGCCCCGCGGATCTACGCGGAGACGGCGCGTTTTGCCAAGGACGCGCCCGGGATGGCGCGCGAGCTCAGCGGCAAGTGGGGACCGCGCGTCGACGAGTGGGTGCAGGGGCTCCTGCAGCGCAGGCGCGCGGAAGCGGGGCCCGCCGAGGAGCACGCCGCGGCGTTCGAGATCGTCCGGCAACCCGACGGATCGTTCGGGGTGGAGCTCGGCTCGGGCGTCGAGGTGGTGCAGGACGGCCCCAAGCGCTGGCGCGTGGTCGCCCATCGGCCGTCCGACGACGAACGGTTCAGCGTCGCCGCGCTGGTGGCGGAGTTCACCGACAGCACGGTGCTCTACGTGAAGCGCAACGCGCTCGATCTCATCAAGCTCGGTCAGGTGGTCATCAGCCGCACGGCGCGCGCGGTCTTCCTCCTGGTCATGACCTTGATGCTCGCCGCCTACCTCATGCTGACGCGCGAGCAGGTGCTCGGGTTCTTTCGCTCGCTGGCGCCCGCGCGCTCGCGCGCGAGCTTCGACCGGCTGCTCACGCGCATCGATCGGGGACTCGCCGGGGTGGTGCGCGGTCAGCTGCTCATCTGCCTCGTGAACGGCGTGCTCTCGGCCGTCGGGTTCTGGCTCTTCGGGCTCAAGTACTGGCCGGTGCTGGCCATCATCGCGGGGGTGATGAGCATCGTCCCCATCTTCGGCTCCATCCTGAGCTCGGTCCCGGTGGTGCTCATCGGGCTCACCCAGGACTTCTGGACCGCGCTCTGGGTGCTGCTCTGGATCCTCGGGATCCACCAGATCGAGGCGAACCTCCTGAACCCGAAGATCATCGGCAGCGCGGCCAAGATCCACCCGGTCCTCGTGGTGTTCGCGCTGATGCTCGGCGAGCACCGGTTCGGCCTGTGGGGAGCGCTGCTCGCGGTGCCGGCCCTCAGCCTGCTCCAGAGCCTATTTCAGCACTTCCGCTTCCAGTCGCTCCCCGACTCCGGGCCGGACTCCCTGGCTCCTCCGGCCCCGGGCGCGGGCGGCTGAGCGGCGGGGCGGGCCGCGCGCGCGGGCTCGCCGGCCGCCGCTCGGAGGGCGGGGCATCCGTGCTATAGCGCCGTCGTGGCGAAGGAAGCCCGCAAGCTCAAGCGCGCCGCTGCGCGGCAAGAGAGCGCGCAAGACGCGAAGGAGAAGCGCAAGGCGCTCAAGCAGCCGGTGGTCGCCCGGCCGAACACCGAGCTCCCCGATCCGCTCGGGCGCGAGCAGCTCCGCAGCCTGGGGCTCCGGCTCGGGCTGCCGGTCGCGGCGGTGTGGCTGCTCGGGGTCCTCATCGCCGGGGTCTCGCAGAGCACGACCACGAAGGCCATCGCGCTCTCGGTGCCGGCGGTGGCGACGGTCGCCGCGGCGGCCCTGGTGCTCTGGGCGCTGCGGCAGGCCAAGCGAGCCCGAAGCGTGGCGAGCTTGCTCAGCCGCGTCGAGTCCGCCGACGATCGCAAGGCAGCGCTCGCCGAGCTCGACTCGGCGAAGAAGAAGGACGCCGCCGCCATCTTCGCCAAGGCGCAGCTCGAGATGCAGGACGATCCTCGCAAGGCGCTCGCCACCCTCGAGACGATCAACCTCGAGCGCGTGATGGCGCCGGTCGCCGACGAGGCGCGCGCCCAGCGCGCGATGATCCACCTGGTGCTCGGCGAGGTCGGCCTGGCGCGCCAGCTAGCAGACAACATCGACCTGAAACGGCACCAGGACCCGAAGACGCGCGCCATGCTCGCCTCCATCGTGGGCGAGGCCTGGGCTCGGAGCGGTCAGAGCAAGAGGGCCATCGAGACGCTCGAGCTCTATGATCCCGAAGACGACGACTACGAGCAGATCCGCGCGCAACTCTACCGCGCGCGGGCCTACGCCGGCGCTCACGGCGGGAATAGTGCGCTCATGCGTCGCGCGCTCCGCAAGCTGCTCGACCAGGACGTGCGCCTGCTCGGCGGCTTCACCGGCAAGAAGACCCATCCGCTGCTCATGAAGGAGGCGCGTAAGCTCCTCGAGCAGAGCGGGCAGGTGCCGCGGAAGATGGTCGTCCAGCGGCGCGCGTGAGCGCGCCGGCGAGTCAGAGCCCGGCGAGGGTGGCGCGCGCGACGGGCTTGATCCCGAGCTCCGGCAAGAGCTCGGCGTAGCTCACCGCGCGCAGTCCGGGGAAATCCGTCTCGAGGAGCTTCCGCACGAACCGGCGCACGTCGGGCTGGGTGAGCACGACGGGGCGCTCCGGATCGGGCAGCTCGGCCGAGGCGAGCGCGCGGCGGACCGCGGTCACGATGTCGCGAGCCGCCGCGGGCGCGAGGGTGAGGAACGAGCCTGCCCCGGTGCGGACGATCGCGCCGCGCACCGCCTCCTCGATCTGCGAGTCGAGCACGCACACGCTGAGCTCGGGGCTTCCGTGGGTGAGTTCGTGGGTGATGGCGCGACGCAGCTGCGAGCGCACGTATTCGGTGAGGTTCAACGGATCCTTGTCGGTCCCGGCGACCTGAGCGAGCGACTCGAGGATGTTCTTCAGGTCGCGGATGCTGATCCCCTCCTCGACGAGCCGGCGCAGGATGTCCGCGAGGAGCGTCAGGCTGACCGGCTTCGGGATGACTTGCCGGACGGTGGCCGGCGCGAGCTGCTCGAGCTGGTCGAGCAGCGCCTGCGTCTCGGCGATGCCGAGAAAATCCCCGGCGCGCGCGCGGAGGGTGCCCATCACCTCGCCGAGCACGTGCTCGGCGAGGGAGTCGGGCCCGACCTCGTCCGGGATGGTGAACACGCGCGCCGGGACCTCGTGGATGCTGAGCGCGACCATCCGCTCGGGCAGCTCGTTCGAGACCTCGACGCGGCACGCGGGCAAGGGGACGCCGAGCTCGCGGAAGATGAGCTCTTGGGCTGCCGCCCCGGCGGAGCGGAGCCCGGCGCGCTTCAGCTCGTCGCCGCGGAGGTCGTCCTCGACGAAGGAGGCGAGCTCGGCGGCGACCTCGAGCGTCCACGGGACCACCACCGGCACGAAGCGCGGTCCGCTGTTGCCCTCGCGGCGCTGCACCGGCTCGGGCGGGTCGATCCGCGCGGCCTCGCGGAGTCGCTGCGTCCGCGCGCGCGAGGCGACGAAGAGCAGCGCGCCGATGACCACGAAGGGCAGGGCCGGCAGCCCGGGGATGGCGGCCAGGATGAAGACGAACACGCTCGCCACTCGTAGCGCTCGGGGCGCGCCGAGCAGCTGCGCGCCGAGCTCCTCGCCGAGCGGCGTGTCGGGCTCCTCGCTCGCCACCCGCGTGACCAGCACGCCGGCCGCGGTGGCGAGCACCAGGGCCGGGATCTGGGTGACCAGGCCGTCACCGATGGTGAGCAGGCCGTAGCGCTTGAGCGCGGCCACGGCGTCCATGTGCTTCTGTCCGACGCCGATGGCGAGCCCGCCGAGGATGTTGATGACGGTGATGAGGAACGAAGCGATGACGTCCCCCTTCACGAACTTCATGGCGCCGTCCATGGCGCCGTAGAACTGGCTCTCGCGCGCGAGCTGGCGGCGGCGACGTTTGGCTTCGGCGCCGTCGATGCTGCCCGCGCGGAGCTCGGCGTCGATGGCCATCTGCTTGCCGGGCATCGCGTCGAGCGTGAAACGCGCGCCCACCTCGGCGACCCGCTCGCTGCCCTTGGCGATCACGATGAACTGGATGATGGCGAGGATGAGGAAGATGACCGCGCCCACCACGTAGTTGCCGCGCACCACGAAGTTGCCGAAGGCCTGGATCACCTCGCCGGCGTTCGCCTGGAGGAGGATGAGGCGCGTGCTCGAGACGTTGAGCGAGAGGCGGACCAGGGTCGTGATGAGGAGCAGGGTCGGGAACGCGGCGATGCCGAGCGCGTCCGGGACATAGAGGGTGATGAGGAGGATCGCGACCGAGGAGGCGAGGTTCGTCGCGATCAGCAGATCGAGCAGCCAGGTCGGCAGCGGGACCACCATCAGCGCGACCACCGCGATGACCAGCGCGGCGAGCGCGGCGTCCGCGGTGCCGGAGCTGCGCCGGCGGACGCCGACTTGGAGCGCGCGCGGGGTGGGCATGGGGGAGCGCTCGACTAGCTGGGTGAGGTGAAGAGCGCGATGACGCCCGTGTAGAGGTGGAGCGCGGGCCGGCCCGAGAGCGGCGCGAGCTCGAACGCCGAGCGCATCCCGGCGAGCGGCAGCTCGCCGAGCCCCGCGCGCAGGACTCGGAGATCGACGTCGGGTGCGCCGTAGAGCGCCGGTCCGCGGCCGGCGCAGTCGAGGTAGAGGCCGAAGCGCGGCACCGCGCCGGCGAGCTCGCGCTTCAGCTCGCGCACGGTCGCCTCGAGGTCGGCGCGCGCGGCGGCGGCGTCCCGCACGGCAAAGCCGAGGCGCATCCCCTCGCGGAGCTCGTCCGACACGACGATCGCGCGCCTCGACGGATCGACGCCCTCTATCCCACGGAGCACGAGCGGCGGGCGCCCGGCGGCTTCGCCCGGCGCGGCCTCGTCGGCGACGGCGGCGAGGACCAGGGGCTGGCCGTGCAGCGACTCGCCCGCGGCGGTGAGGACATCGAGCGCCGGCTCACCTCCGAGCCGGACCACCATCGAGCCGCGCGTCTCGGTGATGGTCTGCAGTGGACCGAGCAGCCGGCAAGCGGCTGAGGTGCGGATGAGCGGCGGCGGCGCGCCCCGGAGGATGAGCGACACCGCGCCGCCGGTCGCGATGTGGCCGCGCGCGTCGATGGCCAGCGCTCCCGGCGTGCCGATCACGCCTGCGCCGAAGAGATGCCCCGTGCCGCGCGTGATGCGGAGCGGCTCGAGCGCGGAGGGGTCGACCCCGTTCGAGCGGAGGAAGACGAGCACGGTCGGGGCGGTGCGCCCTACGCGATCGCCGAGCTGCCGAGCCAAGGCCTCGCCGAGCTCGTCGGGGGTGGCGGCGTCGGTCGTGAGCACCGACGCCTCCCCGCCGCTCCACACGACGCCGGTGGCGGCGCTCTCGCCCTCGAGCGCGCCCTGCTCGCTGAGCACGCCGGCGCCGCTCACGACCAGCGCCGGCGTCCCGGGCGTCGCTCGCGCGACCGCGGCGGCGACCTGCTCGAGCCGCGCGGCGAGCGGGCCGCAGGCGAAGACCAGGGCCGCCGCGGGGCGCCGCACCTCGGCGTGCGCCGCGCCGAGCGCGCGCGCGATCTCAGCCTCCTCTTCGCCCGCTCTCCCGCGGACCGCGAAGCTCAGTGCCCCGGTCGCCATGGCCCGAAGGTATTTGGCGGCGGGCGCGGCCGCAAGAGCCCTCACGAGCCCCGGGCGGGCGATCGAGTCGGAGATTTTTTGAAAAGATGGCGTTATGTTGAGCGGGTATGTCGTCCGAAGCGGGCTCGCTCGTCGTCACTTCCTACGGCTCGTCCGACGTGGGCAAGCGACGCAAGGGCAACGAGGATGCGTTTCTCTGCGACGACGAGCTCGGGCTGTGGGTGGTCGCTGACGGCATGGGCGGTCACGCGGCGGGCGAGGTCGCGAGCCAGGAGGCCATCGACACCATCTACGGCATGGTGAAGCGCGGGAAACGGACGCTCGAGCTCGGCGGCGCCTTCAGCGAGGAGAAGGCGCGCGCGGCCAAGCGGCTGGTGGAGGGCGCGGTCCAGGCCGCGACGTACATGGTGTTCGCGATGGCCGAGCTCGACAGCGGCAAGGCCGGCATGGGCACCACCATCAGCTCGATGGTGCGGTTCGGCGACTTCGCGGTCATCGGCCAGGTCGGCGACAGCCGGGTGTACCGCGTACGGTCGACCGAGGTCGAGCAGCTCACCGAGGATCACACCCTCATCGCCTGGCAGCTCAAACAGGGCCTCATCGACGAGGAAGAAGCCAAGCGCAGCAAGCACCGCAATGTCATCACCCGCGCGGTCGGTAACCGCGACTACGTGCAGGTCGACACCAACCTCATCGAGTTCGAGCTCGGCGACGTGTACCTGCTCTGCAGCGACGGGCTGCACGGTTACCTGCGCGTCGAGGAGCTGCCGGCGCTCGTCGCCCCCGGCGGGCAGGCCGCCGTGACGCGGCTCATCGATCTCGCCAACGGCCGCGGCGGCAAGGACAACATCACCGCGGTCGTGGTCGAGGTCTGCTGACGGGAGGAGGGCAGCCCGGCGCGGCCGGCGGCGCGGGAAACTTGTCCGGCGGGCCACGGATTCGCTAACGGTCGGCACCGAACCAGGAGCCGACCATGAAGGGTAAGCGCATCGGGATCGTGATGGGCGGGACGTCCGCGGAGCGAGAGATCTCGCTCGAGTCCGGCGCCGCGGTGGCCGCCGCGCTCGAGGAGGCGGGCTGCGAGGTGGCCCGGCTCGTCCTCGGCGACGAGACGAACCCCTACGAGCTCTTCCGCGACGCCAGCATCGACGTCGCCTTCCTCGCGCTCCACGGCCGGCACGGCGAGGACGGCTGCGTGCAGGGCATGCTCGAGATGCTGGGCATCCCGTACACCGGCTCGAACGTGCTCGCGAGCGCGCTTGCCATGGACAAGCTGAAGAGCAAAGAGCTCTTCCGGCTGCACAACGTCCCGACCCCGCCCTACTATGTGTTCGGCGAGGAGCACACGCTCGCCGACCTCGAGGAGGTGCACGGCTCGTTCGGCTTCCCGGTGGTGGCCAAGCCGCGCCGCGAGGGCTCCAGCATCGGGGTCTCGCGGGCGGCCAACATGACCGAGCTCGCGCGCGCGATCGAGCTCGCCCGAGGCTATGACGACTCGGTGCTCGTCGAGCGGTTCATCGCGGGTCGCGAGATCGCGGTCGGGATCCTCGACGGGCGCGTGCTCGGCGCCATCGAGATCGCGCCGAAGCATGGCATGTACGACTTCGAGGCCAAGTATACCCCGGGGATGACCGAGTATTTCCTGCCCGCGCGGCTCCCGGCCACCCGGTACCGCGGCGTCCTGAACCTCGCGGAGCGCGCCGCCGAGGCGCTCGACACGAGCGGCGCGGCGCGGGTCGACCTGCTCGTCACCGAGGGACAGAACGAGTACGTGCTCGAGGTGAACACGCTGCCCGGGATGACGCCGCAGAGCCTCTTGCCGAAGATCGCGCGCGCGGCAGGGTTCGGGTTCACCGAGCTCTGCGAGGCCATCGTGGCCCGCGCCGCGTGCCACACGCGCTCGGTGGCGCGCCAGCCTGCCTCGCTCCGCCGCCCGAAGACCGTGCCGGGGTCGGGCGAGCGCGCGGCCGAGGCGCCGAGCGCGGTGTTCGACGTCGCCGTCTGAGCGCGCTCAGTCGCCGGCGGGGCCGCCGGGCTTGGCGCACCGCTCGCGTACCCGACGGTTGTGCTCGTCGGCGAGGTGGACGACCTCTTCCCGGGTGTCGTCGGGCGGCAGGAAGGTATATCGCGCCGAGTCGCCGCGCGCCCGCTCGGATTGGCGCGGGCTCACCAGGATGCCGCCGATCCCGATACCGAACCCAACCCCGACGAGGACGCCTCCGAGCGCCGCGCGGCCGCCCGCCACGGTCTGCTTGTCCTCCATGACGCCGGCGGAATTGCGCGTGCTGGTGGTCTCGAAGGCGTTGATGAACACGATGGTGCCGATCGCGATCGCGGCGACGCCGGCGGCGCCGAGCGCGGCGGCAGCGATCCGCTGGTTGTCGTAGGAGCTCGCCGCGCTCTGGTGACGCTCGACCATCGGTGACGCGGGCAGCTCGTCGGCGAGGCCCGGGATCGACTCGGGGAAGGACGCGCCCACGCGGTAGAGCCCGAGCGCGTCATCCCGCGTGTCGGTGGTCTTGCGCCCGCGTTCGGCCCACTCGGTACGGGTCGGCGCGACGACCAGCCAGTCGGCTTGCTCGCAGGGCGTGACCGCGTCCCCGGTGGGCACGCGGATCTCGCCGTCGAGGCGCTGGACGGAGGTGGCGCAGCCGGTGAGCCCGAGCATCAAGGGAAGCAGCAATCCGCGCATGCAGGCCTCGAATATCACGAGCCCGCGCGGCCGTCACTCGGGACTCACGGCAAGAGCAGGGCGTCGATCGCGTCCGGGTCACGGAAGCCCTCGAGCTCCGCGACCAGGGCCTCCCGGGCCGACCAGGGCAGCACGTTTCCGCGGGGCGTCGCGTACTCGAGGTAGAGGTTGTCGTCGGTCGACACCAGCGCCGAGGGCGGGAGGCCGGCCTCCTCGGCCGCGCGGGCGACGAAGCCGTCGAGCCCGGCGTCGAGGACCAGGATGTCGTCGAGCAGGCCGGGTAGGGAGCGGCCGTCCGGGAGCGTCTCCTTCACGGCGGGTCGCGCCGCGAGCGCCTCGAGCCGAGCCGCGGACGCGCGGAGCGGGAGATCCGAGGCGACGAGGATGCCCTGCCCGCCGCCGTAGAAGAGCGCCACGTGGTCGAACTCCGCGCGGAGCGTGTGCAGGATGGTCGCGAAATCGCGGCGGTAGATGTGGTGGAGCTGCACCCACTGCTGGAAGATGCCGCCCGACTTCAGGTGCTGGTGGACGAGCCGATAGTACTCGCGGCTGTAGAGGTTCGAGGCGCCCGCGAACCAGATGCTCGAGAGCTCCATGCCGATGAGGTCATAGCGATCGGTGCTGACGAGGAGGAAGTTGCGACCGTCGGCGTGGTGCAGGCGCGCGCGCGGGTCTTGGAGCGCGTCGCGGTTCGGGATGGTGAAGAACCGCGCGGCAGCCTCCGCGATCGACGGCGAGATCTCGGCGACGTCGATCCGCCGCCACGGGTACGCCTCGATGGTGCCGAGCGTGGTGCCGGTGCCCAGACCGATGACGAGCGCGTGATCGAAGTCGCTGACGAAGAGCGAGGGGTAGTGCGCGAAGAGCCGCTGGGCCTTCATCTCCCAGCCGGTGTTTCCTTGGAACTTTCCGTTGGTGAGCAGCGTGTCGACCCCCTCGTGCCGCATGACCGCGGTGACGCCGCCGTGCACGTCCTCGCGGAGCATCATGACCTCGCCGGCCGACTGCCCGCCGTCGAAGTACACGTTGGTGCCGCGGTTCAGCCGCGAGAGATCCCAGCGCGGCACCGCGAGGGCCGTGAGCGCGGCGAGCCCGGCCAGGACCTGCGCCGCGCGCCGGGCGCGCGCGGAGAGCCCGCGGAGCGAGGGGAGCGCCGCCGCGGCGAAGGCGAGCGCGACCAGGATGAGCGAGCGCTGTGAGCCGAGGAGCGGGAGGATCAGGTATCCGGTGAGCAGCGAGCCCATCACCGCGCCGATGGTGTTCACCGCGGTGAGCCGCCCGACCAGCTCACCGAGCCGCCGGTAGCGCGCCACGCGCTGCAGGAGCAGCGGGAAGGTGAGCCCCATGAGCGTGGTCGGCACCAGCAGGACCAGGAACGCGACCCCGGCGCGGAGCCCCTCGCGTCCGGCGAACGAGGTCACGCGCTCACCGGTGTCGGCGAGCAGCGCAGGCATGAGATCCCAGAGCGGGAGCACGGCGAGCAGCGCGAGTCCGGTGAGCGCGAGCCCGACCGGCAGCGCGGCCGGGCCGAAGCGCGCCTGCGCCCGCGGCGCGAGCGAGGCGCCGAAGAAGAGGCAGAGCAGGAAGACCGCCAGGATGAGCCCGAACGCGTAGGCGCTGTTGCCGATGATGAGCGCGAGCAGGTGGGTGAACACGATCTCCGCCGCGAACACCAGCCACCCCGACGCGAAGGCGAGGGCCGAGAGCAGCACGAGCTCGCGCGCGCCGGGCTCGCCGTCGCCGGCAGGTGCGCCGGCGGCTCGCCGGTGGGCGGGCGCTTCATCGCCGGGAGGCGCGGGCGCGCCGCCGGCCGCGCCGGACCGGCCCACCACCCCCTCGGCCTCGAGCGGCTCGAGCGGCGCGCCGCTCCTTCCGAAGGCGAGCGCGATGACGCCGATGATGGCGCTCGTGAGCGCGGAGGCGTGGAGCGTCCCGGAGAGGCCGAGCGCCGGGATCACGAAGTAGGCCGCGCCGAGCGCGCCGGCGGCACCGCCGAGGGTGTTGGCGGCGTAGAGCGCGCCCAGGCGGCGCTCTCGGCGATGGGTCGCGTCGTCGCCGCGAGCGCTCGCGCCCGCGCCGATGTAGCGCGAGAGTAGCGGCAGCGTCGCGCCCATCGCGATGGTCGGGAGGATGACGAGCGCCATCGCGAGCAGCCAGCGGAGCACCGAGAGGAGCGCGAGCGAGCCGGGGGCGGCGCGAGCGAGCGCGACGTAGAGCGGCGTCGAGAGGCTCGAGAGCAGCGGGTAGAGCGCGACCGCCAGCGCGACGACGAGCTCGACCACACCGTACGCGGCGAGCGGGCGGCGGACGCGTGACGAGATCCGCCCCGCGTAGTGCGCGCCGAGCGCGAGCCCGGTCATGAACGCGGCGAGCACCGCGCTCACCGCGTAGGCGGTCGCGCCGACGATGTAGGTGAGGTAGCGTGAGAAGCAGAGCTGATCGACGAGGCCGGTCGCGCCCGAGGCGACGAAGAGCAGCACGATGAGCGGGAACGGCGTGGCGGCGCGGCGCGGCGGAGCGCTCGGGGCGGGGGTGGAGTCCAAGGCGCGGGAAGATAGCGCCGCTCGGGGATGATGCGGCGCGTCAAACGACTGGTCTTCCGCGCGCTCGGCCGCGATGGTTGAAGGGCCCATGGCGACCGCGGCGACTGAAGGAGCACGAGCCCGCGCGGCCCTCGAGGAAGCCCTCGCGCGGGGCCGTGGCGGCTCGCTGAGGGGTGTTCTCGAGCGTCGCGGGCTCGGGGACTATCGTGACTATCGAGAGGTCCTGGAGGCGCTCCGGGGGTTCGGGGAGCGGGGCGCGGCGCTCGAGCTCATCGGCGAGAGCGTCGAGGGCGCGCCGCTCTTCGCCGTGGTCGTCGGTGAAGCGAGCGCGCGGCGCACGACCGCGCTCGTGAGCGGGCTCCACCCGATGGAGTGGATCGGAATCGAGGCGCATCTCGCGCTGCTCGAGCGACTGGTCGCGGCGCCGCCACGCGATCGGCGCGTGGTGTCGGTCGTGGTCGCCAACCCCGACGGGGTTCGCCGGGTGGAGGAGAACCTGCGCGCGGGGCGCCGGCGCTTCGTGCGGCACAACGCGCGGGGCGTCGATCTGAACCGCAACTTCCCGCGCTACTGGGACGCCTTCACGCCCGCGCGGCTCCTGCCGGGCAAGCTCTTCGCCGGTGGGAGCGGCCCCGCGAGCGAGCCCGAGGTCCGCGCGCTCACCGCGTACCTCACCGGCAGCGTGGTGGATCGCGCCGCGTCGCTTCATAGCTTCGGCGGGGTCGTGCTGTATCCGTATGGCGCGCTCCTCGCCGCGGCAGTGGACGCCGGGGAGCACCGCCGCTGGGCGCGCTTCGTCGCGCGCCTCGCCGATCCCGCGCGGCCGTATCGCGCGCGGCAGTCGTCGTGGTGGGTGCCCGGCGCGACCGCGCCCGGCATGGAGCTCGACTGGTTCCACGATCAGCACGGCGCGCTCAGCCTCCTCGTCGAGTGCTCGCGCGGCGGCGTGTGGGGGCGCGACGCGAAGGGCGGGCTCGGCGCTCGGGTGGCGCGGCTCGGCGAGCCGTTCGCGTGGTTCAACCCGCCGGAGCCGGCGCCGATCGCGAGGTCGCTCGCGACGGCGCTCGAGCCATTTGCGCGGGGGCTCGTGCTGCCGGCGGGGTGAGGCGCGGGGGCCGAGCCGGGGGCCGGCGGGGGGTCGCGCGAGACGGCGGTTGTCGGGGCGGCCGGGTTTGACTATGTTCCGCGCCCGCTTCCGGGTCCCCATCGTCTAGTCAGGCCCAGGACACGGCCCTTTCAAGGCTGTAACACGGGTTCGAATCCCGTTGGGGACGCCACGATTTCGACGCCGAGCATCTTGGCGAGCACGTCGAACGGCTTCTTGAAATCATATCGCAGGGCTCGCTGGTCCAGGCGCAAGTTACGAACCCGCCGTTCCAGGAAGCCACGCGACTCGATGGGGGAGGGCGTTTCCAGGAGCGAGCTCGCGCTCTTGGCGAGTTCTAGAGCGTTCGTGGCCGTCTCCAGGCACTGGAAGTCCCCGTCGGCATCCGCCTCGCGCCGCTTCTCGAATCGATCCTGCTCGTCGGCGTGAACTCGCGAGCGCTGACGGACGTACACGCGATGCTCTCTGCAAGGTCGGCGGTGATTTCGCTGGCGTCCACTGTGCTCAATGTCGCTGCTTCGAGTCGTCGTCTCGTAGCCCACCAGGCTTCTTGAGCGCGTACTCCGCGATCAACACGCTTGGGGCGATCTGCAACCGCTCGTTCAGCTTGCGAATCATCTTCAGGTTGAGAGCCCGCCGCCTGTTGAGAATCTCGGATACGCGACCGCGCCCTACGCCAATCACGTCTTCAAGAGCCGAAGGGTCGAGTCCCAGCTGGTCGAGGCGAAACTTGATGGCGTCGATGGGGTCGGGCGGCGGAACCGGGTGATGCTGCTCCTCGTATTGCCGTACAAGGAGAGCCATCACCTCGAGCCGATCTGCCTTCGCGCTACCCGGCTCGGCACCCCATGCATCCTCGATCGCCTGGAGTGCGGCGTCGTAGTCCTCTTCGGTCCTGATGGGCTTGATGGTCATGGCTTCCTACCTCTCGTAGGACACGGTTACGGCGTCGATCTCGTCGTATTCGGCGTGCGTCCCAATGAACTTGATGAACATGATTCGACCGGGAAAGTAGACAGCTACGATCAACCGGTAGGTGTTTCCCTTGATGTTGAACACGACCCTGTCCCCGATGAAGTCGGCGCTCGGAAAGCGGTCCTTGAGGTCTTGGGGCTTGGTCCACTCCGCAGCGTTCGCCTCCGCGTACCAGGCTCGGAGCGGCCCCTCCGCGTCTGGGTGCGACATCCAGAACTCGCGGAGAGTCCCGACCGCGATGACGTTCACAGTAACGATGTAATACGATCCCAATTTGGGATCAAGGTCGGGTTCCCAGATTAGGCTCGAAGCCTGTCGCGGAAATCACGCGCTCGGCGGCCGGGGCGGCGGGCGCTTGAACCCTCCAAGTACCTGGAATAACAGGGTTCAGCTCGCCCGGATGGCAGCAGCTCGAAACTCCTCCAGCCGGGGACGCCACGATTTCGACGTAATTACCCGACGCCCTACGTATCGCGCGGGGGCCGCGCGCCGCTCACCAGTCCTGTTGATTCGACAAGCCCGGCTTCGGCTTCGCGCCGGTCGCGGTCGGCTTCGCGCCGGTCGCGGTCGGCGTCGCGGGCGCGCCGGCCGGCTTCGCGCCGGGGACCGGCTTCGCGCCGGGAGCCGGCTTCGCGCCGGGGACCGGCTTCGCGCCGGGGACCGGCTTCGAGGGCTTGGCGGACTTTGCGCTCGCGGTGGGCAGCGCGGAGAGCTCGACGACCTCCCCCGCGCCCCGCGGCGCCGCGTCGACGCCCGCTTCCGCGCCGGTGTCCGCGCGCGCTCCCGGAGCGCCCTCCGGCGCGAGCGGCAGGGGCGCAGCCACCACGCCGCTCGCGAGCGCCTCGGCGCGCGCCCGCTCGCGATCCCACCGTTCCACCATCAGGATCACGAGCGCCCCGAACCCGGCGACCAGGCAGAGCACGGCGGCGGCGAGCACGAAGGCCCGGCGCGGCGAGGGCGCCGCTCGCCGCGCGAAGTTCGAGCGCCCCGCGCTCACCGCTGCGCCGGTGGTCGGGAGGACGCGCGCGCCGAGCTCCAGGTCATTGGCGGAGGCGAGGGTGCGGTTCGGCACCGACTCCGGGACGGTGAGCTTCGGTCGGCTCGTGATGGGCGCGCCATTCTCGAGCTCGTGGTACGCGCGCCGGACCGCGTGCTGCATCGCGCGCGCGTCGGTGAAGCGCCGGTCTTTGTCGAAGGCGAGCGCGGTGTCGACCAGCGCGGCGAGCGCGGGATGCGCGCCGGGGAGCACGCTCGCGAGCGGCCGCGCCGGCTGGGTCATCGCGCTGAGGAGCTGCTCGTTGGTGGTGCGTCCGTCATGCACGAGCTTTCCGGTGAGGAGCTCGAACAGGCTCGCGCCCACGCTCCAGAGGTCGCTGCGCGCGTCCACCTCGTCCCACAGCCCGCGCGCGTGCTCGGGTGACATGAACGCCGGCGTGCCCATGGTGGACCCCGAGCGCGTGGCCTGGCTCGGGGTCGACAGCTCGCGGAGCCGCGCAATCCCGAAATCTAAGACCTTGATCGTGCCGTCGCGGGTGAGAAACACGTTCTCCGGCTTGATGTCGCGGTGGATGATGCCTCGGTCGTGCGCCGCCGCGAGCACGTCGAGGAGCTGGTCGGCGATGGAGAGCACCTCCTCCGAGGTGAGCCGCCCGCCGAGCCGCTCCCGCCGCGCCTCGAGCGACTCGCCGTCGAGCAGCTCCATCACCATGAAGAGCGAGCCGTCCTCGGTGACGTCATCGTCGAGCACCCGCACCACGCCGGGGTGCTCGACCTTGTTGGCGGCGTAGCCTTCCTTCAGGAACCGAGCGCGCACGTGCGGGTCGACGCTGAGCTCGGCGTGCAGGAGCTTCAGCGCGCCGCGGCTGCCGTTTCGGTGCGTCCCGGCGTAGACCGCGGCCATCCCGCCGACGCCGAGCAGCGCGTCGAGCCGCCATTTGTCGCGGAGCGTGGTGCCGACGCGGTGCCTCGCTCGGAGCTGGGTAGGATCGACGTGCTCCGTCGCTTCGCTCGCCGGCCCGGACATTGCGCGGAAGCCTAGCGCCGACTAGCTGTCAAGTGAAGGGAACTCAGGAGTTTGCCCTGCCGGCCGCGCAACGGGGCCGGCGCCGGCCGCCGCGCTCGGCCCGGGTGGGCGCACGTCGGGCAAGAGGAAGGCGAGCGCGCCGATGAGCGGTAGGAACGCGCACACCTCGTAGACGAACCCGATCCCGTAGCGATCCGCCACGAAGCCGAGCACCGCCGCGCCGATACCGCCGAGTCCGAAGCTGAGGCCGAAGAAGAGCCCGGAGACCATGCCGATGCGCTCGGTGAGCAGGTCTTGGGCGTAGACCACGATGGCGGGGAACGCCGAGGCGAGGACGAGCCCGATGACGACCGTGAGCGCGACCGTCATCTCGAGCCCGACGTGGGGCAGGAGCAGCGAGAACGGAGCGCAGCCGAGGATCGAGAACCAGATGACGCGCCGACGCCCGAGGCGATCGCCGAGCGGCCCGCCGACGAGCGTGCCCAGCGCGACCGCGAAGAGGAACACCGAGAGCAGGTGCGCGGCGGTGCTGTCCGACACCTGAAACCGATGAATCAGGTAGAACGAGAGGAAGCTGCTGATGCTCACGAGATAGAAGAACTTCGAGAACATCAGCGCGAAGAGGAGCAGCACGGTGCGCCGCACGAGCGCCGGCGCGTAGCGGGGCGCGCCCTCGCTCGCGCGCTGGCCTCGCGTGCGAGCGAGGCTCCCGCGATAGTAGCGCGCAACCTTCAGCAGGATCACGGTGGCGGCGAGCGCGATGAGCGCGAACCAGGCGACCCGCGGGCGCCCCGCGTCGCCGTGCCCAAGCACCAGCAACGCCGCGAGCAGCGGCCCGAGCGCCTGCCCGGTGTTGCCGCCGATTTGAAAGATCGACTGCGCGAGCCCGTACCGCCCGCCCGAGGCGAGCCGCGCCACGCGCGACGCCTCCGGGTGCAGCGTGGCCGACCCGCAGCCGATGAGCGCTACGCTCGCGAGGACGAGCGGGTAACTCGGCGCGACGGAGAGGAGCCAGAGGCCGCTCGCCGAGAACGCCATGCCGAGCGGGAGGATGAGCGGGAACGGATGCCGGTCGGCGACCAGCCCGACGAGCGGCTGGAGCAGCGAGGCGGTGAGCTGAAACGTGAAGGTGATCGCGCCGATTTCGAAGAACCCGAGCGCGAGCTCGCCCTTGAGGAGCGGGTAGAGCGCGAGGAGCACCGACTGCATCGCGTCGTTCAGCAGGTGCGCCGCGCTCACCCCCGCGAGCACGTCGAAGCGCGGCCCTGCGCGAGCTTCCGCTGTCTCGGGCGCGGTCATCGCGCAGTCGTCTAACGCCAGGCTGGAGGCCTCGACAAGGCCTCGGCCGAGGCTCAGCAGCGCGAGCGGGCGCCCGGGTGCCGGTCCGGCGCGGCCGGCGGCGCGGCCCGGCGGCGCGGCGCTTTTCCGGCGACAAGTCCGCCGCTGCAGGCTAGATCCGGCTCCCCGATGGACGACGCGGCCGACGGCGACGAGCTCGACTCCGGCTGGGCGAACGAGCCCGCGCCTGGCGCCGCGAGCGCGCGCTCCATCCCGCCGCCGACGCAGGAGGTGGACGCCGGCTGGGGAGACGAGCCGGCGCCCGACGCGGCGAGCGCGCGCTCCGTCCCGCCGCCGACGCAGGAGGTGGACGCGGGCTGGGAGACGCCGCAGCCGAGCGCCGTGGTGCTCCCCGCCGCGCCGCGAGTGCCCTCGATCGCGCTCGCGCCTGCGCCCGCGAAGCCCGCGCTCGCGCCTGCGCGCACCGAGCCCAGGCCCGTGGTCGCCAAGCCCGCGCCCACGGTCACCAAGCCCGCGCCCGCGGTCGCCGAACCCGCGGTCGCCAAGCCCGCGCCCGCGGTCGCCGAACCCGTGGTCGCCAAGCCCGCGCCCGCGGTCGCCAAGCCCGCGCCCGCAATCGCCAAGCCCGCGCCCGCGGGCGCATCGGGCCGCCGCTCCGCGAAGAAGGCCAAGCGCGAGCTTCAGCGGCTCGCGCGCGAGCAGCGCGGCGCGGCGTCGCCTGCGGGAGCGTCGCGCCCCGAGCCGCGCGCGGCGAAGCCGGCCGCGGCGTCCACGGCGCCTCCGAGCCCGAGCCCGAGCCCGCGCGCCCCCGTCTCGAAGAAGGCGGCGCGCAAGGCGCGCGCCGCCGCGAAGCTGGCCCGCGCGGCCGAGCGACGCGCGAGCGGTGCGAGCGCGTCCGCGCGTCCCGCGCCGGCCGCGAGCCCTCGGCGTTCCACCGCGAAGCGGGCTGCGCCGCGCCCGGCGGTCGAGCCCTCGGCTGCCCGGGAGCAGCCCGCGCCCTCACCGCGAGGCGAGGGCGCGCCCGAGCGCGTGTCGCGGCGCGCGTCGAGTCGCGGCAAGGCCGCCAAGCAGGAGGCGCGCCGGCTGCCGACCAGCCTGGTCGTGCTCCTCGCGCTCTTCGTGTTCGCCGCGCTGATCGCCATCATCCGCGCGACCTCGAAGCCCTGACGGCCGGCGTGGTCGACCGCCGCGCGCCGGCCGACGTCGTTCGAGGGCCGAGAGCGTTCGCCGATGGTCTGCGCGGCGCGGCCGGCGTCGCGGCCGCCGTTCACGCGGCGAGCGCCGGCGCGCGGCGCGCGCCGGCCGGGCGGGTAGCGGCGACCCAGGCGAGACCGGGGAGGGTGAGTCGGAGGCCGCGCGCGAGCCCCGCGTCCTCGAGGGCGGAGAGCACCGCACCGAGCCGGCTCGGCTCGAGCTCCAGGCGGGTGGCGAGCAGCGGCGCGGTGAGCGGCTTGCCGCGCGAGGCGGCATGGAAGAGGCAGTGCAGGACGACCAGGTGGAGGCGAGTCATGAAGGTTCCTGTAGAAGACTACTGATAGGTTGTCCAGTTTCCGGCATTCAGTGTTCGGCCTGGTGCGGTTGCCGGCGAGGCAGGCCTGTGAAAAGGCTCGGGACATGCGAGCCACGAGTTCGACGGCCGCGCCCGCGCCCTACCGGCGCGTCGAGGGCCTGCACGTCCTCCGCGTGAGCGGAGACGACTACGAGATGGGTTACCAGCACGGCGCGATCCTGAAGCAGGCGATCCGGCGGGGTCCGGTGCCGTATTTCGAGCGGTACCTCGAGCGGATGCTCGGCGCGGGCGCCGGGCCGCGCGCAGGGAAGCTGCTCGCCGCACTGCTCGGACAGACGGTCGGGCGGCGAATCGCCGCGGGCTTCCCGCGCGAGGCGCGCGAGGCGCTGAACGGCCTCGCCGACGGCGCGGAGCTCAGTCGCGGGGCGCTGCTCCGCGCGGTCACCATGCCCGAGAGCTACCTCTGGGTGCTCCGGCGGCTGATGGATCTGCGCGACCTGGACGCCGCGCCGCGTCATGGAGTGCCGCTGCTCGGCTGCACGAGCGCCATCGCGTGGGGCGACGCGACGCGAGACGGCAAGCTCCTGCACGGCCGGAATTTCGACTATCAGGGCGTCGGCGCGTGGGATCGCGAGCAGGCCGTGGTGTTTCATCGGCCCTCGAACGGGCAGCCCTACGTGTCGGTGTCGGCGGCGGGGATCCTGTTCGGTGGGATCACGGCCATGAACGCCTCCGGGCTCACGCTCGCCGTCCACCAGCACATGGCCTCGCGCGATCTGCGGCTCGGCGGGGTGCCCATCGGTGTCACGGGCGATCAGGTGATGCGTCACGCGCGGAGCCTCGATGACGCCGAGCGCATCCTCGACGCGCACCGCCCGAACGGCTGCTGGACGTACCTCATCGCCTCGGCGCGCGAGAGAGCCGTGCTCGTGTACGAGGTGTCGCCGGCGCGGCGCGCGAGCTTTCGCGCCGAGGGAGACACCTTCGGCTACAGCAACATCTTCGTCGATTCGGAGCTCGCGAAGAGTGAGCTCCACCTCTACCCGTCGCACTGGCGCAACAACACCGCGCGCTATCGTCGCGTGAACCAGCGCCTCGCGAGTGAGCGAGGCCGCATCGACGCGGACGGCATCGCCGCCATGCTCGGCGACCTCGGCGACGGGTGTCGGCTCGCGAACGCGATCGCCATGCCGCTCACGGTCGCGTCCGTCGTGTTCGCGCCGGATGATCGCGTCGTGTACGTCGCGACCGGGCGCGCGCCGGTCTCGACGCGACCGTACCTCGCCTTCGAGCTCGACGGCGAGACGGCGCGCCCCGACCTCCCGGCGCTGCGGGGCGGCGTGCCCGCCGACCTCCGCGCATCCGAGGCGCTCGACGCCTACCGCGACGCCTACGAGGCGTACTTCGACGATGGAGATCTGCCGCGAGCGCGCCGCCACCTCGACGACGCGCTCGCGCGCGCGCCGGAGGAGGCCGTGTACTGGTTCGTGGCGGGGCTGCTCGCGCTCCACGCCGGCGATCCGCACGCGGCCGAGGCTGCGCTCGATCGCGCCATCGAGCGCGGGCACGCGGATGGCGAGCGGAGGGCGGCGTTTCATCTCTGGCGCGCTCGCGCGCGCGACGCAGGGGGACGCCACGCCGACGCCATCGGCGACTATCGCGCGACCGCCGGCGGCGACGCCGCGGTGCGGCGCGCCGCGCGGCGCGGACTCGTCGCGCCCTGGCGGCCGCGGCGCTTCGCCATCGAGTTCGCGCTCGGCGACGTGCCTACGCCCTGACGCGCGGCCGCGCCGCGGGGTACCGCGCCGGGCCGACCTCCATCAGGAAACCTCACTCCGCGCGGGCGGCGGCGGCTGCGCGCGTCAGAGGTCGGCGCAGCAGCGGAACCCGACGTTGATCGCGCGCGTGTCGCGGCGCGCGCTCACGGCGGACGCGCACCGGACGGTCTCCGGATCGCCGGCGATGGGCGCGTTCGAAGCCCGGTAGCTGCCTCCGCGATAGAGGCAGACGGCGCTCGCGCCCTGCGTGCTGGCGCACGAGTCCTCCCACTCGTTGACGTTGCCGCTCAGATCGAAGAGGCCGGCGTAGCCGCCCTCGCAGGTGCTGAGCGTGCCCACGGCGGCGGGCCAGATGGCTGCGCCGTACAGGTCATAGCAGGCGGCGGAGCTGTAGACCGTGCCGTACGGGTAGGTCAGCGTGCCGCCTTGCGAGCATGCCGAGAACCACTGGCTCAGGGCGGCGTCGCCGGAGCGGTCGGTGAGGTTCGCGCCTCCGCCGACTCGCCCGCAGAGCCGCTTTCCGGCCCACTCGCAATACGCGACCGCGTCACACCAGTCGACGCAGGAGACGGCATCGTTCGGGCGCGTGTCGGGATTGTAACGGAGCGTCTCGCAAGTGCTCGGCTCGGTCAGTGGCGCGTAGCTCTTGTTCCACGTGCAGACCGCGCTCTGGCCGTCGGTGGACTGGCCCGAGTCGAGGAAGGACTTGTATTGCCGGTTCGAGATCTCGGTGGCGTCGATGCAGTAGTGTTTGCCGCCGGGCGCCGCGACTTCAACCATCTTCGGACCCGGGAGCGTCGTCGGACAACCGCCGGTGCCACCCGTGCCGGAGCCGCCGGTGCCACCCGCGCCGGAGCCGCCGGTGCCACCCGTGCCGGAGCCGCCGGTGCCACCCGTGCCGGAGCCGCCGGTGCCACCCGCGCCGGAGCCGCCGGTGCCACCCGTGCCGGAGCCGCCGGTGCCACCCGTGCCGGAGCCGCCGGTGCCACCCGTGCCGGAGCCGCCGGTGCCACCCGTGCCGGAGCCGCCGGTGCCACCCGTG
>JAPSGB010000039.1:0-41142 GCA_035063585.1 Polyangiaceae bacterium | reverse complement strand
CTCGGGGTCGCGCTGATGTCTCGACCTACGGAGCCCGCGCCGACGCTCGGCGTCGTCGCGCCTCCCCCCGCCGCGACGGCGTTCGGCGCCGCCGCCGGAGACGGAACGCCCTCGCTCGCGAGCGACCGGAGCGCCCCGGCGAGCGACGCGGTCGGGCCCGCCGAGACGGATCTGGTGCGCGCCACGGCGCGGAGCCTCGGGCTCCCGCCGGGCGGCGCGGGTCGCGCGCGGCGACGAAAGTGCTAACGTGGGCGCCGCATGCCAGCCCCGCGGAGCAGGGTCTCGGGCGAGCGGCGGCGCCCGGGCGCGGCGGTGCGCGGCCGATGACCGTGCTCGTCTTGGCGGTGACGATCGCGCTGGTCGTATCGTTCGTCTGCTCGCTCTCCGAGGCCGTGTTGCTCAGCGTGACCCGCGTGCAAATCGAGGCCCTCGAGAGCAAGCGCGTGGCCGGGATGATGCGGCGCTTCAAGGACGAGATCGACACCCCCATCTCGGCCATCGTGGTGCTCAACACCTTTGCCAACACCATCGGCGGCGCGGTCTCCGGCGCAAAGTACATGGATCTCTTCGGGGAGCGCACGCTCTTGGCGTTCTCCATCACCTTCACGGTGACCATCCTTCTGCTCTCCGAGATCCTCCCGAAGACGCTCGGCGTGCTCTACGCCGGCGCGCTCGCGGTCCCGGTCGCCTATTACGTTCGGGGGCTCATCGTCGTGCTGCGGCCCGTGCTGTTTCTGACCCGCGGGGTCTCCGGACTCCTGCGCCGCGGCCGCGCCCAGCCGGTGACCTCGGTGGACGAGATTCGGCTGCTCGCGTCGATGGCGCGCACCGAGGGCGTGCTCACCGAGCGCACCGCGGAGATGATCGAGGGGGCGACCGCGCTCCGCGAGCTCACCGCTTATGACGTCATGGTGCCCAGGAACGGCGTGGTGGCGTTCTCCGGCGAGCGGACGCTCGAGCAGAACCTCGCGCTCGCGCGCCAGAGCGGCCACAGCCGGTTCCCGTTCACGCCGGACGGCGATCTCGACAAGGTCGAGGGAGTGGTGCTCATCAAGGACGTGCTCTTTCGCCAGCGTGAAGAGCAAGATGCGCTCGACTGGAAGGCGCTGCTCGACCCGCTGCTGGTGGTGCCGTCGAGCATGCCGCTCGAGCGGCTGCTCCGGACCTTCCAGGAGGAGCGCCGGCACCTGGCGCTCGTCGTCGATGAGTACGGCGGTACCCAGGGGCTCGTCACCATGGAAGACGTGCTCGAGGAGATCGTCGGCGAAATCGAGGACGAGAGCGACCGCGTCGACCCGCACATCGTGCGCCGCCCCGACGAGTCGCTCGTCTGTCGCGGCTGGGCGGAGACGCGCAAGGTGTTCGAGCTCCTGGGCCTCGAGGAGGGCGACGAGAACGAGATGGTGACCATCGGCGGCTTCGTCGCCGAGTTGGTCGGCCGCGTGCCGCGGGTCGGAGACGAGGTCGACCATCAGGGCTATCGCTTCACCGTGCTCCGCGCCTCGGCGAGGCGCGCCGAGCGCATCGAGGTGCGAAAGGTGCCGCCCGGGGTCTCGCTCCGGCCCCCGCCGGAGCGCCCGAGCCGGGAGGGGTGAGAGCGCGAAGGCGAAACGGCCGAAAACCTCGGGCGAGCGGGCGCTCGGTCATTGTCCTTCCGCGCGGTTCCCGGCCGGCGTTGACATCTGAACAGCCGCGCAGTAGCTTGCTGACTCGTTAGGGAGAGGCGACATGGACGACAAGCAGAAGAGCAAGGCCCTCGAGCTCGCCATCGCGAGCGTGCAGAAAGAGTTCGGCCAGGGCGCGATCATGCGCCTCGCCGAGGGCGAGACGATCCACGGGGACGTCCCGGTCATCCCCACGGGCTCCCTCGGGCTCGACATCGCGCTCGGCATCGGCGGCTACCCGCGCGGTCGCATCGTCGAGATTTACGGGCCGGAGTCGAGCGGCAAGACGACGCTCACGCTCCACGCCATCGCCAATGTCCAGCGCCAAGGCGGGGTGGCGGCGTTCATCGACGCCGAGCACGCCCTCGACATCAACTACGCCAAGAAGCTCGGCGTGAAGACGGACGAGCTCCTGGTCAGCCAGCCCGACTACGGCGAGCAGGCCCTCGAAATCGCCGACATGCTCGTGCGCTCGGGCGCGGTGGATCTGGTCGTGGTCGACTCGGTGGCGGCGCTGGTGCCGAAGGCGGAAATCGAGGGCGACATGGGAGACTCGCACGTCGGGCTCCAGGCGCGGCTCATGAGCCAGGCGCTCCGCAAGCTCACCGGCTCGGTGAACCGCTCGCAGTGCATGATCTTCTTCACCAACCAGATTCGAATGAAGATCGGGGTCATGTTCGGCAGTCCCGAGACGACCTCCGGCGGAAACGCACTGAAATTCTACGCCTCCGTCCGGCTCGACGTGCGCCGCATCGGCGCCATCAAGGAGGCGCAGCCCTCGGGCAAGGACATGGTGGTGGTCGGCAACCGCACCCGCGTGAAGGTGGTGAAGAACAAGCTCGCGCCGCCCTTCCGCGAGGTGGAGTTCGACATCCTCTACGGGCAAGGCGTGAGCCGCTCGGGCGAGGTGATCGATATCGCGTCGGATCTGAACCTCGTGCAGAAGAGCGGCGCCTGGTACTCGATGGACGGCGAGCGCATCGGCCAGGGTCGCGACAACGCACGCTCCTTTCTCGAGCAGCACCCGGAGCGGCTCGTGGCGCTCGAGGCGAAGGTGCTCGAGCATCACGGCATCCACCGCAAGCTCGCCAGCGCCCCCGCCGACGAGGAGAACGCGGACGCCGCCAAGGGCGACAAGCCCGCGAACGGCGCGAGCCGTCGCGCTGCCGCGCAGCGTCCGAGCTGACGCCCCCGCGGGGCGGAGCGAACCGCCACCGGGCGACGTGAACGGTCCCGGCGCGGCGTGACCCAGGCCGGCGTGCGGCGCGCGAGCAGAGATGCGCTCGATTCGTCACGAGCCGGTCCGCGCGCGTCCGGTGCCACGGGTGCTCCTCCTCCTCCGCAGAGATGCGCGCTCGATTCGTCGCGATCCGGTCCTGCCTCGGCCCCCAGACCAACTGTGGATAACTTGTGGATAGCTTGTTGGTTCATCGCGGAAGAGCTGGGGACGACGAGGGCCTGACAAGCACGGGGTTTCGCCGCTCGGTGCCTGGAACCCGTGCTGGAACGCGTACTTGGGAGTGACCTCCGGAGCTGCCTCGGCTGTTGAGCGTATCTATTGGAAACCATAGAAGTATTTTCCGCTTCCTTGACGCGATGGAGAGCGTCTCATACCCCGAACGGAGAGCCGTGACCCGCGCCCACGTGACCTTCCCCTGGCTGCCGCCGCGACGCCGTCCGCGTCGTCGGAGCGCCGGCGCGCTCGCGCCGAGGATGGCGTCGGCGGCGGTACGGATCCCCGATCCGCGGCTGACCCAGCTCCCGCTCCACTTCGCCTCGATAGCCATCGGTCCGCAGATCTTCATCCACGAGGGCGCGCGCCAGGCGCTCGAGCGACGCTTCGTCGCGGCGTGCTCCGGCCCCGTGCAGCTCGCCGTGACGGACAACCGGCGGCACATGGTCTCGCACACGCGCGCGCACGGCACTCTGCAGGTGCGCGTCCACATGATGTTTCTCGACGCGCCGGAGCGCGTGCTCGAGGCGCTGGTCCGCTACGTCACCGAGGACGATCGCGCGTCGTCCCAGGTGGTCGGCGAGTACATCGACGCCAATAGCTTTCGCATCCGCGCGACGCAGCCCGTGCTGGGCCCGCTGAGGACGCGCGGACGCGCGCACGATCTCTTGGCGGTCCTCTCGGACGTGAACGAGAAGTACTTCGGGGGCAGCGTGACCGACGTGCTGGTGACGTGGGGCCGCCGCACCGCGCCGCTCGACCGCAAGCGCGAGACGATCAAGCTCGGTAGCTACAGCGCGCGCGAGCGGCTGGTCCGCGTGCACCCCGTCCTCGACAACGACTGGGTGCCCCGCTACTTCGTCGCGTACGTCGTCTATCACGAGCTCTTGCATCACCTCGTGCCTTCGATCCGAGACGGCGGCCGCACCGTGCTCCACACGCCGGAATTTCAGCGGCGAGAGCGTGAGTATCGGCACTACGAGCGCGCGCTCGAGTGGGAAAAGAAGCACATCGACCGCCTACTGCGCTGGCGGTGAGCGCGCGGCGGGGCGCGCTCACATCTCGAGCGCGAGCCCGAGCATCCAGGTGTTCGCGCCGACGTTCATCTGCTTGCCGGAGCCGAAGCCGTCGAGATCCGAGTAGTACCACTCGAGGAAGAAGTAGGAGCTATTTACCCCGGTCGAGTTATCCATCTCGATGGACGCGTCTCGGTCGAGCGAGTCGAGCAGGAACATGCCGCCGAGCGCGAACTGGTAGCCGGTAGAGGTGCCGTGCCCGAGCGTGCCGTCGGTCGAGTGGGCGCGATCTCCCGTCTTCGCCCACCACATGGCGGCGCCGAGCCCGGCCTTGCCGTAAGCGACGAGCGGGATGGGCGTCTCGCGCGCGAGCACGTCGACGCGCAGCACGCCGACCGCGTACATCGGCATGATGGTGAGCGAGGTCTCCTCCGAGGAGCGGCCGCCGCCCTCGCGCAGCATCGCGTTCGCGCTCATGGTCGTGTAGCCCCAGCCCGCGCCGGGTCCGAGCGTGCCGAGGTATGGGATGCGGAGCGCTTGCCAGTCCAACTCGAGCCCGATGAGCCAGCGCCGGTCGCTGCCGAACGTCTGCTCGAAGGGCGCGCCCCCGGAGAATTCGTCGTCGACGCGAGGCCGGTAAGGGCCGAGCCGGAGCTCCATCGCAAAGTTCTGCGGCGAGGCGTAGTCGCCGACCCGATCTCGACCGTACGAGCCGAACTCATCCACCCCTTGGGCGAGCGCGGGCAGCGTCACCAAGCAGGCCGCCGCGCCGGCGGCCACGAAGAGAGGCTTCACTTTGCGCGCCTCCGGCGACGGATGCACATCGCGCCGGCCGCGGCGAGGAGCGCCCACGCCGCGCCCGGCGTGCTCCCCTGCGCGACCCCGCAGAAGCCGCCTCCGCCCTGGCCGCCGGCCTTGCGGTACTCGTCGAAGAAGCCGTCCACCGGCGCCGGCGTGCCGCACACCACCTGCGAGAGGAGCCCGACGTTCTCGACGCCGTCGGTCGCTGCGACGGCCACCGCGTAGGCGACGCCGTTGGTGAGCCCGCTCGCCGCGCCGCTCGTCGTCGTCTTGCCGTTCACCGAGCCGCATCGGTTCGCGCGAGGCGGGCGCTGGCCCGGGACGAGCGCCGTGGACGGGCAGTTCGGGTTCCCGCTCGAGCTCGCCGCCGCGCCGCCCGTGCCGCTCGCGCGGCCCGCGCCGCCGGCCGCGCCGCCCTGACCAGCGCTCCCTCCGGAAGCCGCTCCGGCGCTCCCTCCGGAAGCCGCTCCGGCGCTTCCGCCAGGCGCGCTCGCGCCACCCGGAGCCGGGTCGCAGTAGAACTCGAAGCCCGCGAGATCGGGCGAGTTCGGGTTCTCCCAGTCGAGCACCAGCCGAGTGTCACCGACCCCGACGCTCACGTCCGTGGGCGCGTCGGGGCCGAGGAGATCATAGCTCATCGAGGTGTACGGCGCGGACGAGCTCACCGTCTGCCCGCTGCCGTCGACCAGGATGAAGAAGAGCGAGAGCTGCTGCGGTGCGGAGGTCGCCGCGGCGTCGCAGTCGGCGATGGTGCCGGTGCCAGGGCCGTGGTTCGCCTCGGTGTTCTTGTGCTGTCCGATCAGATCTTGGGCGAGGAGCTTCACGGGATAGGAGGTACCGGTGGTGGGCGCCTCCTTGAACACGTTCCAACAACCGGGCGAGGCGCCCGTGCGCTGCGCGACGTCGGTGCAGTCGACCCCCGTCGACGCCCAGACCTCGAGGGTCGTCGACTTCCACTCCTCGCTCATGGTCAGCGTGAAGTTTATTTGCGCGTCCTGCTGGCAGTCGCTGTAGTTGATCCAGAGCGGGTTATAGGCGCTCGTGCGGCTGGGGATGTTGCGCGTGACCACCGTGCTCACGGTGATGGCGGCCTCGGCGACCGCGGCCGCAGCGAAGAGCGCGCAGCCGAGCGTAGCGGCGGACAGCAGGCGCGGCAGGCGGAGTCGGGGGGAGAGAGCCATCGGCCGCGTCCTTTTGAGCATACAGCGTGCCACGGTGCAAACCCCATGACGAGCGCGCCTTCCATCCGGCGCTGCGCCTCGCTCTGCGCCAAGCTGTCGGCGGGGCCAACCAGGCTGCCAAACTGTCAATCGACTGCTACCGTCCCCGGGTGACGACTGCGCTGCCGACCGTGCTCCTCGGGCGCTTCCGGGTCGAGGGCGTCCGCTCGCGCGCGGGCGGCGCCCGCGTGCTCGACGCGCTCGACCCCGCTGCGGAGCTCGCCGTCACGCTGGTCGTGGTGGAGGGCGCGCGGTGGGGCGACGCTCCGGGGCCGACCCTACTCCGCGCTACGCGCTACGCGCTCGGGATCGAGGCGATCTTGCAGCCCATCGCGAGCGGCTGGCTTGGCGACGCGGACGGCGACGACCCGCCGCCGAGCGGCGCGGGGCCCCGCGCGCTCGTCGTCGCCTATCCGCGCGGGGCGTCCACCGCCGAGGCGCTCGTCGATGCGGGCCCGACCGACCCGGCCCGCGCCGCGCGCGTCGTGAAGGCGGTCGCTCTCGCGCTCGCCGCGCTCCACGATCAGGGCGTCGCGCACGGTCACCTGCGCCCCGAGCTCGTGAACCTCGACGGCGAGCGGGTGCGCGTCGCAGGCTTCGGAGTCGCCCAGCTCGCGCTCGCGTTCGGCGCTCCGCGCGTCGCGCGCGACGCGCTGCCGATCGCGTACCGCGCTCCCGAGCTCCGCGGCGCGACGCCCGCGCGCGCGGAGACGTGGAGCGACGCGTGGGCGCTCGGCGTGCTCGCGCTCGAGCTCCTCGCCGGTCGTCGCGTGCCCGAGCACCTCGACGTGCCGACCCCCGACGCGCTCGGTCTCTCGCTCCCGAAAGGAGCGACGGAGCTCCTCTCGCGCGCGCTCTCGCTCGCGGTCGGCTCGCGCCCGCGCGACCTCCGAGCCTGGTCCGCCGAGCTCGAGCGCGCCGTCCTCGCCCCGGGTGCGCCTCGGCCTCGGGCCGATGAGGTCGGGGCGGCGCGGCCGGCGTCGCTTCCGGCCGCGCTCGCGACGCCGGAGCCCATCGCGGAATCGACTGGCGTTCCATCGGGAAATGAGCCGAGCGGATCGGCGTCGCCGCCGCGTGCGTCGACGGAGGCCGAGGCGACTCCGGAGACCTCGCCGCACGCCCCCGCGGGGGCCGATGCGGCCTCCGCCGGCGCGGCCGGCATCGCGCCCGCGCCGTCGGGCATCGCGCCCGCGCCGCCCGCGCCCCGCGCGGCCGAGCGCTCGGCGTGGCCAATCGTGCTCGCGCTGGTGGCCGGCTTGCTGCTGATGATCGGCGCGACGGGCGCCGGGGTCGCGATGACCATCTCGATGCGCCACGCCGCGCCGCCGGCCGCGCCGCCCAGTCCTACCCTGGTCCCCGGCCCGATCCTGGCGCCGTTCTCCGCCGACGGCGGTGAGTCCGCCGACGCTGGCGCGAAGGAACCTCTCGCCGCCGACGACGCCGACGCTGGCGCGCTCGCACCCTTGCCGCGCGAGAGCGTCACGCTCGCGACCGGGGATCCGACCGCTGCGATCCCCGTCGATCGCGACACCCCCGTGTGGGGCTCGCCGGACGCGCTGGTGACGCTGGTCGTGTTCGGTGATCTCGACTGCCCTCACACCCGACGGTCCGTCGGCGTGCTGCGTCGGCTCAAGGCGGCCTTCGGTGACGACCTGCGGCTCGCCTGGCATAGTCGCCCGATCCCGCAGCATCGCCACGCGCGCGCTGCCGCCGAGGTCGCAGCGGCGCTCCACGAGGCCCGCGGGGACGCGGCGTTCTGGGCGCTCGTCGCGCGCATGGCGAGCGAGAGCGGCGAGTCGACCGAGTCGAACCTCACCGCGTGGCTCGAGGCGGTGAGCAAGGACGGGGGCCGGGTCTCGAGCTGGCTCCGGGACGCGCGGGCGGCCCGCGCGGTCGACGCCGATCTCGAGCTCGCCGCGCGCTTCGACGTGCGGGCAACCCCCACCTTCATCGTGAACGGGATCCGGGTCGACGGCTATCAGACGATAGACTCGCTCGCTGGCGTGATCCGGCGCGAGCTCGGGCAGGCGCGCGGAGCGCTCGCACAGGGGGTCGCGCGCTCCGCGCTCTACGCGACCCGCACGCTCAAGAACCTGACCGATCAGAGCGAAGAGGCGCCCGCGCGGCTTTGTCCGCCGGTCGCCGGCGCTCCTGCGCGGGGCCCGGACGACGCGCTCGTCACCATCGTCGAGTTCTCCGACTTCGAGTGCCCGTTCTGCAAGCGGGTCCAGCCCACCCTCGACTCGGTGCTCGCCGGGCACGCGAGCGAGGTCCGGCTCGTGTGGCGGGACTACCCGCTCGCGAGCCACTCGCGCGCGCGCGCGGCGGCGAGCTTTGCGCGCGAGGCGTACGCGCGCGGCGGCGCCCCCGCGTTCTTTCGAGTCGGGCAGCTCCTCTTCGGCGCGCCCGCGCTCGACGAGCCGAACCTCAGCATCATCGCCCGGAGCGCCGGGCTCGACGAGGGAGCGCTCCTCGACGCCGCGCACCGCGACAAGCACGCGCGCGCCATCGACGCCGATCTCGCCCTCGGCGATCAGCTGGGGGTCACTGGCACGCCGATGTTCTTCATCAATGGGCGACCGCTCTCGGGCGCGCAGCCGGCTCGCGCCTTCGAGGCCATGATCGGCGAAGAGCTCGTCATCGCGCGTCGCGCGCTCGCCAAGGGCCTGCCTCGGAGCAAGGTGTACGACGCGCTCTGCGCGCTCGAGTGAGCCGCCCGCGCGAGAGCTTCGCTCAGAGCCGGATCTCGATGTGCGTCTGCTGGCGTAGCCCGTCGAGCCACTGGCGTCGCGCGCGGTTCATCTTCTCGAGGTAGACGCGCTCGCCGAGCTCCGAGCGCGCCTCCTCGTAGTCGGGGAGCTGGGACTCGTCCCGCTCGACGATCTTGATGATGACGAGCCGATCACCTATCCGGATCGGAGCCGACACCTCACCGGAGTCCATCCCGAGCGCCACGCGATCGAGCGCCGCTGGCAGCCGCCCGGGCTGGGTGCGGTCGAGCAAGCCGCCGCGGTCACGGGTGGTCTCGTCGTCCGAGAAGTGTCGGGCCAGCTCGGCGAAGTTCTCGCCTCGTCGCGCCCGCTCGGCGACTCCGTCCGCCTCGCGAGCCGCCGCGACGGACTGGTGGCTGTCGCCCCGCGGCGCGTCGATCACGATCCACGCAGGCTGGAAGGCGAGCTTCTGCCGCTCCTCGACCACGATGCGCCGATAGGCTTGCTGAAGGTCCTGATCGGTCACGTGAATTCGGCCTTGGAGCCGCAGGTTGAGGAGTCGCGCCTCGATGAGCTGTCGTCGGATCTCGTTTCGATAATCGCGCTCGGTGAGACCGCTCCGGACCGCCTCCGCGATGACCTGCTCCACCGACAGCTTGTTCTGGGCAGCCACCCGCGCGATGG
The DNA here is from genome assembly GCA_035063585.1 of Polyangiaceae bacterium. Taxonomy (GTDB): domain Bacteria; phylum Myxococcota_A; class Polyangia; order Polyangiales; family Polyangiaceae; genus JAPSGB01. Next base: position 31,593 of record JAPSGB010000039.1, on the reverse strand, counting down.
CGTCGTCGATCTCCTGCGCGGTCACCACGATATGCGCGCGGTTGGCGGCGCGCTGCTCGAGCTCTTCGTCCACCATCCGCTCGAGGAGCATCTTGTGGAGCTGCGAGATGGCCGCGGCGCGCTGCGCTCCGGGCGGCACCTCTGCCGCCACGCGCGCCAGGAAGGGGCGTGCGCGGAGCTGCAGATCCGACAAGAGGATGGCTCGCTCGCCAATCACCGCCACCACGCGCTCGACGATCGTGGCGCGCGAGGCGGGCGCGAGCGCGGTGAGCGCGCCTGCGGCGAGCAGCCCCGCCGCGAGGCGGGCGCTCCGCCTTCGGCGGGGGCGGGTAGCGGCGCTCATGGGGCCGCTGTCTACCACATCCGCGGGGCGAGCGCTCCGGGGCGGCGCGCTCGCCCGTGGGCGCAGGCGCTCAGCGCCGGAACCGCCCCGGCGCGGCGGTCGTCAGGTAGTGGCCACGCGGCCAGTGCCGATAATAGCGAGCGCGGATGACCGGGGCCCCGTCGTTCGGATCCACGTCATCGGCGATGACCCCGATGACTCGCACCAGCGAACCCGGCCCCACGCTGGCGCTGCCGAGCTCGTCCTCCTCGCGGAGTCGCACCTCGGCGTGGAGCGATGCGAAGTCGTGCTCGCTGACCGTGACGCGACAGGTGTCCTCGTCCTCGGTGTCACACAGATTGCGTGCCTCGAGCTTCCGTACACCGAGGCTCAGCGACGCCGCGCCGCTCGCGCCATCGAGCCGGGCCTTCACCACCCCGAACACGCTCACCGGCGCGCGCTTCCACTCGTCAGGCATGCGGGCGGCCAGCGCCGGATCGTACGCTCGCGCGTTCTCGGCGGCGGCGGCCTCTTCGTCGAGGGGTGTGTAGACGCGCGCGTGACCGTAGGCGCCAGGGGAGTGGCAGGCGGCGGCCATCAGCGCGGCGACGAACGCGGGCAGCAAGCGCATGGCGCTCGAACTATCACGCCTCTCCTCGTGGATCACGCCGCCCGCGCGGGCTGCCGCCGGTCTCTCGGCGGGCTTCGGCGGCGCGCCCCGAGGGCCCGCGCCGCGAGCTCGAGCGCGAAGAGCCCCATCAGCAGCAGGGCCAAGCCAGGGGAGGCATCGACCTTCGCCGAGCGCTCGGCGGATGAGGCGCGCGCGGCGTTCACCTCTGCCGGGGTCGGCCGAGCGATGATCTCGCTGGCTTCGATGGTGACGATGCGGAGTTGGTCCTCGCCGTCGAGGCTCACGCGGTAGCGGCCGAGGAGCGCCGGGACGGCGCTCGCGCGCCCGTCTGGACCTTCGCCGAGCTCGAGTGGGCCGCTCGGACCGACGATCTCGAGGTGAGCCTGCGACGCGAACGACCAGGTCGCGCCCACCACGCTCTCGCGTGGCCCCGCGCGCTCCTCGCCCAGCGCGATGACGTAGTCGAGCAACGCGAGGAAGCCGGGCCGAAGCGCGAGGTCACTGAGATCGATCGACGAGGGCAGCCCGACGGTGATGACGAGCCCGCGCCCTTCGGAGCGCTCGAGCATGAAGGCGTGCCCATCGCTCCAGCGCGCCGCGATCCGCGCGCCGTCGAGCGCCTCTCCGTCGAGGTGCGCCCGACCCCTCGGGGCGAGATCTGCGAGGCTCGCGGCCTCGCCGCCGAGCCAGGTCACGCTCGCGGGGTCGAGACCGGTGACCGAGGCCTTCTCCCATCGCGCGGCGCTCCGGACGAACGGCTCGAGCGTCGAGCCGAGCTGCGCGTCCTCCGCCCGCGGACCGAGCAGGCCGAGCGCGACGCCACCGCGGACGAGCCAGGTGCCGAGCGCAGCGCGCGCCTCGGGCGAGAGCCCGGCGGGGTCGTCGATGATGAGCACCGCGTCTCGCGCCAGCCGCGCCGCATCATCGGGGAGCACCGCCACCGGCTGGACCGGCAGGCGGCCTCCGAGCGCCGCGAGCGCCTGCTCGAGCACCGTGGGTCCCCCGGTCTTGACGCCGCTCGTGGCACGGTCGGAGACGACGCCGATACCGAGCGCGACCTCGTCGGGTGCGACCGGCGCCACGTCGTCGTGGGCGAGCGCATCGCTCCCGTCGAGTCGAGCGTCGAGCCGCGTCCACGCCTCGGGGAGCTCGACGCGCAGGGTCTGTGTCCCTGCGCGCGGAGCGAGCTTCGCGCGCCCCACCACGCCCCGAGGAGGCCGCGCGCCCTCGGGAGCCTCAGCCGTGCCTGGCCGCTTCGGGGCGCGCGAGTCTTCGGTCGTTCGGACCTCGAGCGCGCGCCCCTCGGCGGCCGCGACCGTGGAGCACGCCACGGTCACCTCGACGCTCCGCGCGCGCTGACGAGCGCTGACGACTCCGCAGTCTTCCATGGTGGACGCGAGCTCTACGAGCGGCACCTCCGCGGCAGGCTCGCCCGCGGGGAGCGCGTCGCCTGCGAGGTCGCTCAGGACCACCACGCGTTTGTCGAGCTGAGGGAGCTGCTTGACGGCCGAGCGGGCCATCTGCACCGCCGCTGCGAGATCGGTCGCGCGGTCGCTCGGGGAGAGCTCGTCGAGCGCTCGGCGCGCTGCGCCGAGATCGGTGGTCGCCGCCAACGCGAGCCGCGCCGGCCGTCCCGCCAGTACGATGGCGACCGCGTCCCCCTCGCGAGCCGAGTCGAGCAACTGCCGCGCGCCGCTCCGCGCGCGCTCGAAGCGCGTCGCGCCGCCGAGCGACGCGCGCATGCTGAGCGAGTCGTCGAGCACCAACGTGAGCGCGAGGGACGCGCCCGCTCGGCGGGAAAGGCTGAGCCGCGAGCAGCTTACGAACGGCGTCGCGCCGATGAGCGCGAGCGCGGCGATGATGGCGCCGCGGATCGCGAGCAGCGCGCGATCCTCGAGGCGGCTCCGCTGACGCGCGATCGGTGGCGCCACGGGAACCAGCCGGGTCGGCGGAAACTCTCGCTCCTCCGAGCGGCCGCGCCGAAGCAAGTGCGCGGCCACCGGCGCCGCTATGAGGAGCCCGATCGCCAGCGCGGCCGCGACCAGGAAGCTCACGAGGCCGCCCCCGTCGGCACCGCGAGGATGGCCTGCACCACCTTCACCGGATCATCGGCGGTGGTGCAGCGGACCAGGCGCCCACCTCGCGGCACGAGTCGGTCCTCCCAGCGGCGCGCGAGCGCCTCGAGCGCTTCGAGGTAGCCGGCGCGAGCGAGCCGCCCGTCCGTCTCGATGCGCGAGGAGCCCTCCGAGGCGCGCAGGCGTAGGGGGCCGTCGAAGGGGAAATCCGCCTCCACCGGGTCGAGCACACGGGTCACGATGAGGGTGCGGCCGCGGGTCGCGAGCGCGGCCAAGCGCTCGAGCGTCCCGTCCGGCAAGTCGAGCAGATCGCTCAAGAACACGATGACCGCTCCGCGCCGCGCATAGCGCGCGATGGGCGCCACGGCGCGGTCGATGGCCGCCTCGTCGAGGCTCAAGTCGCCTCCCGGCTCGACCTGTTCGAGCGCGCCCAGCACGCGCTCGAACGCCTCGCGACCGCTCATGGCGGGGAGCGGCCTGCGCTCCGCGCCGCCCAACCAGTCGAGCGCCACCGGATCGCCGGTGGACAGCGCGACTCGCGCGAGCGCGGCCGAGAGGAGCGCGCCGTACGCGAGCTTTGCTCCGGGCGCTCGCTCGCTCTTATAGCCCATCGAGGCGCTGGCATCGATGAGCAGCCGGAGCGCCCGGTCCGTCTCGGTCTCGAATTCGCGGGTGAGGAGCCTACCGTGGCGCATGAGCGCGCGCCGGTCGAGGAAGCGGAGATCGTCGCCGGGCGAGTAGCTCCGGTAACCTCCGAACTCCACGCCGGCGCCGCGCCGCGCGCTCCGATGCCCACCTGCGTAGATTCCATCGGCGATGCCCTCCGCGCGCAAGCGGAGCGGGGCGAGCTTGCCCCAGTCCATCTTGCGGACGAGGCTCATGCTTCCTCGGAGCTACGCGCTCTCGGGGCGCCTCGGGCTTCGGGTGTCGAAGTATCGGTCATCAGACGCTCCCCGAGAGGCTCATCACTACGCCGATCGCCATGCCGAGCAGGATGGCGATGATGCCGATGGCGATCCAAGCGCGGCTGGCCCGCTCGGGCAGGGGCGCCTCGAGCGGTTGCCCGGGGCCTGGCGGCTCGCGGAACACCTCGCTCACGCGGATCGCGTGCTCGGTGTCGCAGGTCGCGAGATCCGGCTCCTCCCCCTTGGGCGGTGGCGCGGTGGACGCGACGTCCGCGGGGCAGAGGATGGCGCGCTCGAGCGCCCGGCCAAGCTCTTCCGCGCTCGCGTAGCGAGCGCTCGGCTGCTTGGCGAGCGCATGGAGCACTACCGCCTCGAGCGCGGGCGGGATGTCGCGTTCCGGCGCCCGGCTCGAGGGCGGCACCGGTTCCTCGAGCAGGTGCGCGGTCATGGTCCCGATGGGGTTGTTGCGGGAAAATGGCACGCTGCCGGTGAGGAGCTCATAAAGGATGACTCCGACTGCGTATAGGTCGGCGCGCTCATCGACCTCGTCTCCGCGCGCCTGCTCCGGCGCCATGTACTCGGGCGTGCCGAACACCATGTTCTGCTCGGTCAGCGCGTTGAGCGACGAGCCTACGTCCCCGCGAACCACCTTCGCCATCCCGAAATCGACGACCCAGACCTGCTCACCGTCGTTCGAGGCCTCCACCAGCACGTTGCTCGGCTTGAGGTCGCGGTGCACGACGCCGGCCCCGTGCGCGAGCTGGAGCGCCTCGCAGATTTGTCGCGCGATGGCCGCGGCGCGCTCGGCGGCGAACCGGCCGTTTCCGATGAGCCTGTCGAGCGAGAGCCCGTCGATCCGCTCGAGCGCCATGAAGAGTAGCCCGTCGCCCGTCTCGCCGTAATCGAGCAGGCTGACCAGGTGCGCGCCTCGCAGCCCTCGTAGGATTCGTGCCTCGCGGTTGAAGCGCCGGCTGATCTGAGGATCGCGAACCAAGTGACGGTGGAGCACCTTGAGCGCGACCGCGCGCCCGTCCTTCTCGTCGATGGCAGCGTAGACCACGCTGCTCGCTCCCTCACCGAGCACGCGCTCGACACGATAGCGGGCCGTCACCATCGGACCGCTCGCGGCACCTCCGAGATCCATCCTCTCCCCGGCGGTCATGGTGACCTACCGCGTTCACACGCGAGCACCAGCTTCGGGCTCATCATCACCGGATCGATCCGTGCGCGCGGGTCGTTCTTGCGCCACTCGGTACACGCGGAGGTCGCCAGCCCCTGAGCGTCGAGGGCGGCGTAGGCCTCGAGGAGCTGACGGTTGATGAGCGCGAGCTGAGGCTGAGTGAGCGAGCCGGAGGAGAGGAAGCGCGTCCCGCGGGCCACCGCGTCGACGTAGCGGCCGCTCCGCACGTCAGCCATGAGCGCTGGCAGCTCGCCCTCTACTCGACGTTGCGCCAGGCGTGTGTCGCCCGCCGCCTGGCTGCAGCTCGCGCTGGCTGCCTCGGCGGCCGCGCGCTTGCCGGCCTCGGTGAGCGGAAGATCGGTGAGCGGCACCAGCACCACGTCGCCGCGCGTGAGCCGCCGGCCCTTGAGCCCGTTATAGTGATCGAGCACCCACGCCTTGTTCATGTCGCCCATGTACTTGTAGGCGATGGTGACGATGGTGTCGGTTCCCGCCGCCACCACCCGGAGGTTGTACGGGATCGCGATCTCGGCGCCGTCCGCGGGGGGGAGCCACGGGCTGGTCCCGTTAGCGGCAGCCAGCACGTCGGCGCGGCTCTCTGCGCCGAGCAGGTCCTTGGCGAGCGTCGCCCAGGTGTCACCCTGCTTCGTGCGGCGATGACCGAGCGCCGGCACCTCGAGGCGAGCGCCCGCGACGATCGAGGTCCCGCCGTGCGCGTCGAGCTGGTTGGCGGCCACGAGCAGCTGCTCGTATTGGATGCGGCCGTAGTAGCGCTCCGCGATGGACGCGAGCGTGTCCTCGGGCGTTACGATGTAAGTGAAGGCGCGCGCGTCGAGGCCGAGCGCCGCCACCGCGAGCCCGGCGAGCGCGCCCACGAGGAACGACCGTCGCATCGGCGCCAGCATAACGCATCTCCCGGGGCTCAGCCGGCGAGCCGCCGGGTCTTGGTTCCGGGTGGGTACTCGAAGATCGGCTGCTCCGGCGGGACGGCCACGAGCTGTCGCTCGAGCTCCCGAGCGGTCGCGGGCCGCTCGGCCGCGCGCTTGGCGAGGCAGGACATCACCGCGCGGTCGAGGGCCGCCGGGATGTCGAGCTCCGGTCGCCGCTCCGTCAGGCTCTCCGGTAAGAGCCGCTGATGGAGCTCGAGGAGCTCCGCGCGGTTTCGCCCGCGGATGGGGAGCTCTCCGGCGAGCGCCTCGTACATGAGCACACCGAACGCGTAGAGATCCGAGCGCGGCTCGGCCGGCGCGCCGATGCACTGCTCGGGCGACATGTACTCGGGTGTGCCCAGTGTGTAGCCGTCTTCGGTGAGTGACTCCGCCTCCGCGAACTTGCTCATCCCGAAGTCGAGCACCTTGACCGAGCCATCGTCGCAGATGAAGACGTTGCCGGGCTTGAGATCGCGGTGAACTACCCCCACGGTGTGCGCTGCGTCGAGGGCCCGGCACACCTGCATGAACACCGGAACGGCGTAGCCCGGCGCGATGATGCCCTGTCGCTTCAGGCGTTCGGACAAGCTCATCCCGCGGAGCAGCTCCATCACCACGTAGATCGAGCCGTCGGGCATGGCGTCGAGATCGAAGGTGCGGACCACGTTCGGATGCTCGATGGACACCTGCACCCGCGCCTCGCGTCGGAGTCGCGCGATCTCCGCCGCGTCCGCTGCGGCCGCGCCCCGGAGCACCTTGATCGCGACCTCCGAGCCGAGCGCGAGGTGCTCGGCGGCGTAGACGGCGCCGATGCCACCCGAGCCGATCCGCCTCATCACGCGATATTTCCCGCCCAGCACGGCGCCGGTCAGCTCGCCCGGCGTCGCGAGGCCGAGCTGACCGCGCGTCTCGAGGCCGCGCTCGAGCGCGGCGATGCGGTTCTTCTCGAAGGTGCGCGCCGCCCGCTCCTCCGCGATCTTGCCGGTGAGGGCGCTCGCCAGCGCACCAAATCCCGCGCCCAGCATCCCGCCGATGACGCCCGCGACCGGGTTACCCGAGAGGCTCACCGCGCCGCCGCCCAGCACGGCGCCCGCAACCGCGCCGAGCGCGAAGGCGCGCCGCCGCTGCGGCACCTCCCAGCGGACCACGTAGACGCACGCGGCGTCACCGCGCGCCAGGCACGACGTCTCGGTCACGACCCCGTCGGGCAGCCCCCAGATCCGCGGCACCCCTGCGAGCTCGCCTGCGCGAGCCCGGCAGAGCAGAGGGCTCGTCTCGCGCGACTCGGCGTCCTCGCGTGGGAAATAGCGGAGCCTCGCGCTCGTGCGCCCGCACTCCTCGACGTTCCAGGCTCCCACCCGCGTCGACTCGGCGGCGTACGCCGCGAGGTAGCGGTACGCATCCTCGGGCGCAGAGGCGACGCGCAGCATCCGCACGTACGCGCTCAGCACCTCGGGGTGCGTCATCCACGCTCCGCGCCGGCTGATGGCGTCGTCTCCGAGCGCGGTCGCGAGCCCCTCGAGCGCGCGCTCGGCGGCCGCGACGCTGAGCCACGCGGCGTCGTCCTCCAGCACCGTCGTAGACACGCCGACCGTCGCGAGGAGCGCCCGCGCCGCCGCTTCGCCGCGCTCGTCACGCAGCCGGAGCAGATAGGGCTTGAGCACCGTGGCGCGGAGCTCCTCCTTGCCGGTCCCAGGAGGCGGACCGCTCCGACGATCGGAGCTGCTTGTCAAGTCCGAGTCCATCGCCTACCGGGCAGAGTCTACCAGCCTCGCGAGGGGATGGTCGGCCGGTTCGACGCCGCCGGCGACCCGGCGCGCCCGCGGCGCAGGTTCCTGGAGTTCACGAGAAACGAGCCGCGACGAGGCGCGGTGGAGCCGGTTGGCTTTGGCGCTCGCGGTTGCTAAGGGTAACCGAGGAGCGCCCTTCGATGTCCGACCTCCAGGCCTTCACTTGCCCCACCTGCGGCGCGCCGCTCACCGTTCCTCCCGAGGCGACGCAGGTCACTTGCCCCTATTGCCAGGGCACCCACGCGACGCCCCGGCGAGTCGCGCCCCCGCCCCCGCAGCAGGTGGTCGTCCAGTTCGGCCAGTCGCCGATGGGAGCCCAAGATTTTCAGCAGCTCACCGTGGCCGCGACGGGACGACTCAGATGGTTGCCGTTGATGTTCATCCTGCCCGTGCTCGGGACCTTGGCGGCGGTCGGGGCGTCAGTCTTCCACGCGGCACGGTCCACCGGCGGGGGGTTCTCGGTCCCGTCGCTCTCGGGCATGGTCGAGGCGACCTCGTTCAACGATCGCCCGTTTCTCTTCGACGTGAACGGCGACGGCGTGATGGATGTGATCGGGAAGACCTCACCGCGAGGGAAGCCCGATTCGGGTTGGATCGCCGCCTACGATGGCACGGCTGGCAAGGAGCTCTGGCGGAGCTCGGCAATCACCAAAGAGGCTGCGGACTCGATGGCGGTGCGGCTCCTCGCCGGCGACGTGTTCATCACGGTCGACGCGCTCGGGAAGCTCCAGGCCTATCAAGCCAAGAATGGCCAGCCGGCGTGGGCCGGGCTCGTGACGGATCAGGCCCGCTCCGCGTGCGCGGGTGACGGCTTCGTGCGGATCACGACCAGCGACGAGTCGGCTCACGATTTCAGCCTCGCGAGCGGTCAGAAGCTCACCGACCGCGCCAAGGCTCCCTGTCGTCCGGTCCACACTTCGCACGACGATGGAGGGCCGGGTTATCGCATCCTCGGCTGGTCCGAATACGAACGACTCGGCCTGCCGGAGCTTCATGCCATCAAAGGGATGAGCGCGCATCGCGCGCTCGTGCTCGACGGCGGCAAGCGCGCGTTCATGCTCGGCTCCCGTTCGCCCGGCACCGGGGTCTCGATGGTCGCCGCGGTCGATGGCAAGAAGATCCTCTGGCAGACGGTGGTGCCGGGCGTCGATCCGCTGACCACGGACGTGAACGTCCTCACGCAGATCGCGACCTTCGCCGGAAATAAGCTCTTTGTTCCCTACAATCTGAAGGGCAACAAGGGCGTGCGCATGGTCGCGCTCGACGCGAGCACCGGCTCGCGGCTCTGGGACATCGAGATCCATGCCACCACCCAGGTCCAGACCGGCGTCGCGGCGACCGCGAACGAGGTCTACTTCGCGAGCTGGACCGCGCTCTATTCGTTCCGCGCGGACACCGGCGCGAAGCGCTTCATGATCGGGCACGAGTTCTGACCTCGACCGCCCGGCCGCCTCCGCGCCGCCCTCTCCTGGGTGCCGGTCCGGCGCGGAACCGCGGCGTCTCGACCGGCGCGACGCGTGCTATCACGGGACCGTGCTCGGTCGTACTCTTGCGCTCACGCTCGCGTCGCTCGCGCTCACCGCTTGCGGTCCCGCGCCGAACCGACAACCCCTAGCTCCCAAGTCCGGGGCGCTCGTGAAGCGAGCGCCGAACGAGCGGGCTGCGACGCCGCGCGGGAGGCTCGCCGACGCGCTCGCGCGGGTGAAGCCGAGCGGCCCGGTCCTCGACGCGCTCCCGCCGTCCTTGCGCGGCAAGCTCGTGGAGCTCGTCGCGCGGCTCGCGCCCGAGCGCCGCGCGGAGCTCATCCGCGCGGACGGCGCGATCGCCGCCGAGCGACCGCTCCTGCACCTGACCGCCGGCGGTGACGCGCCGTCCGCGCTGCTCGCGCTCGCGGCGACGAGCGTGGGCTCGGATGAGCTCTACGAGCTGCAAGTGGGCATTGATGAGGCGAGGCTCGCCGAGCTACCCGGCGTCGTGGCGGAGGTGGCGCGCCGCGCGGCCGCGAGTTGGCTCCGCGATCGCTCGCCCGACGTGCTGCGAGCGGACGTTCCGCTCGCCGATCTCTCGGAGGCGATCGAGCGAGCAGCCGCCACGCTCGCGCGACGCGACCTCCAGTGTCTCGCGCGGGAGACCGCCGAGGACGCGGACGGGGGTCCGGCGCGCGCGCTCGCGGTGGTCGAGTGCGCCGCCGCGGAGCTCGACGTCGAGCGCGCGGTCGCCGCGCTCGCGCGCGCGCGCGGCGGCGCGGAGCGCGGAGCGCTGGAACCCGAGCTTGGGCGAGCGGAGCGCTCGGTCGAGCTCGCCCGCGACGCGAAGCGCGCGCTCACCGAGCCGGCGCTCGACGTCGACCGCGCGGTGACGGCCGCCCGCGCGCTGGTCGAGCTCGGCCGCAGCGCGGACGCGCTCCGGCTGCTCGAGCCGCACCGCGCCACGGCCGCGACCCACCTCGGACTCGCCGCGGCGCTCGCGCTCGCGTCGCTCGACGGCGGGACGTGCCCAGGCCTCGCCGGCGCGCCCGCGAGCTGGCCCGTCTGCGCGGCGGCGTGGGACTCGAGCCCGCTCGCAAGCTCGAGCCTGGCGCTCCTCGCGCGCGCCTGGAGCTCGAAGCGAGGGCGTGACGCGCCGGCGATCGAGACCTGGCTCGGGTACTCCCACGTCGTGCCGTTCTCGTACGCCTCGGCCCGACGCTCGGGATCGCGCGAGCAACGAGCCCAGGAGTTTCGCGCGCAACTGAAGGCGCTCATCGACGCGTCGAAGGAGGCGAGCGCAGCCTCGCCTCGCTTCGCCGGTGTGGCGCTCTTCGCCGATAGCGTCGCCGCCGGCTTCGATGCCCACCAAGCCGGCGCACCGGATGCGCGACCCGCGCCGCCCGGCGCGCTCCGCGAGGACCTCCAGCGTCGTGCGCGCGAGCTCGCGGAGCGCTCTCCTCTCGAGCGCTTCACCCAAGCCGGCGTGCTCGGCGTCGCGGCGCTCTTCACCGACGAGAGCGACGCGATGAACCTCGTCGCGCCGCTCGCCAAGGCCGAGCTCCCACCCGAGCTCGCGCTCACGCGCGCGCTGCTCACGCTCTGGTCCGCGGTGGCGTACGATCGAGCGGACGAGGCAGAGCTCGCGCGGAGCGAGCTCGCGCTCGCGCTACCTGGCGTCCCCGAGTTGCTCTCGCGCTCGCGGCTGGTGCTCACGCTCGCCGAGGCGGACGTCGCGCTCACCGGATCCGAGCGCGCGCTCACCGTGCTCGAGCAGGTCGCGGGGCAGCTCCTCGCCCCGCAGGTGCCCGCCGAGCTCAGGCTCCGCGCCGCGCTCGACGTCGCGGGAGCACTTGGGCGAGCCGGGCGAGTAGAAGAGGCGGAGGCGACGCTCGAGCGGGTCGCGTCGACACCGCTCACTCCCGACGACACCATCTCGCCCGATCTCTTGTTCGTCGTGAAGGGATACCTGCTCGTCTTGCGCGGGCGGGCGTCGCGCGGCGGCGCGCGGGCAGAGTATCGCGGAAAGCTCGCGCAACTCGCCCGAGACGATGGCGGGAAGGTCCCGGCGAGCCTGCGATGGTGGCGCGACGCCTGGGTCATCGAGCTCGAGCGGCTCTCGCGCGCCGAGCGTTGCGGGGGTGGAGCCTGCGCGGGCGTGCCCGCTCCGGTGGACGTGGCTCGCATGGACGCCGCGGTCGGCGCCGCCACGGGGCTCATCCTGCGCCGCGGCGCGCTCGGCTCGGGGACCCTCCAGTTCCAGTACGAGTTCCGGGGAATACGCGGCCTCCACCCGGTCGTCGCGATCTATCCGCGCCTGCTCGCGGTCGAGTTTCCGCCGACCCGCCGGGGAGGCGAGAGAGCCCACGCGCCCACGACCGGCGCTGCGGACCCGAGCGCGCCGGCCGCAGGCGAGCGACGCGTCACTCGAGCTCGCTGACCAGCGCGCGCGCTTCCTCGAGGCGAGCGAGCTGGCGCTCGAGCGCGTCGAGCTGCTCGCGGGCCTCGCGCACCACCTCGTCGGGGGCGTTCGCGACGAACTTCGGGTTCGCGAGGCGTTTGTCGAGGACCTCGACGTCCTTCCTGGTCTTCTTGAGGCCGCGCTCGATGCGATCCTGCTCGGTGGCCGCCGAGACGAGGCCGCGCAGCCCGACCAGCACCTCGACCTCGCCCGCCACGCTCATCACGAAGCCCTTAGACCGCTCGCCGCCGGTGCTCTCGACGAGCGGCGCGCCGTCCGTCCGCACCAGGAACTCGACCGTCCGCTGCTCGCGCTCGAGGAGCTGGCGGAGCGCCGCGTCGGATGCGCGCAAGGTGAGCGGCACCCGCGCGTTCGGCGGCACACCGTGCTCGCTTCGCACCGCGCGCGCGGCCCCGATGGCTCTCATGAGCGCGCCCATCTCGGCCTCCGCCTCGGGGTCGGCGCGACCGTCGGCCGCCGCCGTCGGGTAGGGAGCGAGCGCGACCGAGAGCGGCCGCGACGCCGGGCGCGGCACGCGCTGCCAGAGCTCCTCGGTGATGAAGGGGATGAAGGGGTGGAGCGCGCGCAGCGACGTCTCGATCACGTGCGCGAGCGTCTGCCGGGTCTCGAGCTTCTCCGCCTCGGTGCCGCCCGTGAAGATCGGCTTGGTCGCCTCGAGGAACCAGTCGCAGAGCTCGTCCCAGAAGAAGCGATAGAGCGCCCCGGAGCCGTCGTCCATGCGGAAACCATCGATGCCGCGCGAGCTCGCCTCGGTGGCGTGCGCGAGGCGCGCGAGGATCCAGCGGTTCACGAGCAAGGTCGGCCGGGGCGGCGCGCCGTCGAGCTCCACGCTCGTCACGTAGTCGAGCGCGAAGCGGACCGCGTTATAGACCTTGTTGCAGAAGTTCCGGTATCCCTCGATGCGCTTCGGCGACAGCGCGATGCGCTTTGATTGAGGCGGGTAGCTGCACAGCGTCATCCGGAGCGCGTCCGCGCCGAACGCCGGGAAGCCTTCGCCCATCTGAGCCACCGACGGGTACGCCTTCTTGAACTTCGCGAGGGCCTCGGCGCGGGGCGCGCCGGGGAGGGCCTTCTCCACCACCGCATCGAAGCTCGCGCCCTGCACGAGATCGAGCGGATCGATGGTGTTGCCCTTCACCTTGCTCATCTTCTCGCCCGTCTCGTCGACGATGAGCCCGTGCAGGAGCACGCGGCGGAAGGGCACGTCTCCCATGAAATGGAGGCCCATCATCATCATGCGCGCGACCCAGAAGAAGAGGATGTCGTAGCCTGTCTCCAGGTCGGAGGACGGATAGAAGCGCTCGAGCGCCACCGTCTGCTTCGGCCAGCCGAGCGTGGAGAAGGGCCAGAGCGCGCTCGAGAACCAGGTGTCGAGCACGTCGGGATCCTGGGTGAGCGACTCCGCGCCGCAGGTCGCGCAGGCCTCCGGTGCTTCGCGCCCCACCGTGATGTGCCCGCCCGGGCAGTAGTACGCCGGGATCTGGTGGCCCCACCAGAGCTGCCGCGAGATGCACCAGTCCTGGATGCCGGTGAGCCAGTGCTCATAGGTCTTCACCCACTCCTCGGGGAGGATCTTGGTGCGTCCGTCACGCACCGCCTCGAGTGCCGGCTGGGCGAGCGGCTCGGTCCTCACGAACCACTGCGTGCTCACCATGGGCTCGACGATGGTGTGCGTTCGTTGGCAACGCGGGAGCTGGAGCGCGTGCGGCTTCGAGCCGCGCTCGAGCCCGGCCTCCGCCAGCGCGCGCTTCACGGCCGCTCGTGCCTCGGCGACCGTCATGTTCATGAATGGTCCGCCCTGCTCGTTTATCGTCCCGTCCGGGTTCAGGACATTGATCTCCTCGAGCCCGTGGCGCTTGCCGGTGGCAAAGTCGTTGAAGTCGTGGGCCGGCGTCACCTTCACCGCGCCGGTCCCGAACTCCATGTCCACCAGGATGGCGTCGGTGATGACGGGGATCTCGCGGTTCAAGAACGGGTGCCGCAGCGTCTTTCCGTGGAGATGCCGGTAGCGCGGGTCGTCCGGGTGCACGGCCACCGCGGTGTCGCCCAGCATGGTCTCGGGGCGAGTGGTCGCGACCACTAGCTCGCTCGCTCCATCCGATGACGGGTAGGCGAACTCGTAGAGCTCACCCTCGGCCGGCTCGTTCTCGACCTCGAGGTCGGAGAGCGCGGTGCGGCAGTCGCTGCACCAGTTGATGAGCCGCGTGTCGCGGTAGATGAGCCCCTCCTCGTAGAGGCGGACGAAGCTCTCGCGGACCGCGTGGCTCAGGTCCGGGTCCATGGTGAACTTCAGCCGCTCCCAGTCCGCCGAGAAGCCCAGCACGCGCATCTGTTCGGCGATGCGACCGCCGCTCTGCTCCTTCCAGCTCCACACGCGCTCGACGAACGCCTTGCGACCCAGGTCGTGTCGCGTCTTGCCCTCGCGCATGAGCTGACGCTCGACCACGGTCTGGGTGGCGATCCCGGCGTGATCGATCCCCGGCTGCCAGAGCACGTTCTTGCCCTGCATGCGCGCGTGCCGGCAGAGCACGTCCTGGAGCGTGTAGAGCGCGTGCCCCATGTGCAGCGAGCCGGTCACGTTCGGCGGCGGCATCGGGATGACGTAGCGCTCGCGCGCGTCGTTCTCGGCGACGCTCGCGGAAAACACGCCATGCTCGAGCCAGTACGCATACCAGCGCGGCTCGACGTCTCTAGGTTCGTAGGCCTTCGGCAGGTCGCTCATCGCGACCGGACGCTAGCACCGATTTTTCGTGATCGAGCCCGTGACGCGCGCCTCGCGCGCCCGGCGATCACTCGCTCGTGAGCCGGCGGATCTCTTCCTTGATGAGCGTCTCGGCGAGGATCGGCACGACCTCCCACACCACCTTCTCGACGACCTCGCGCGAGAGCGCGAGCACGCCCGCGACCTGGCTCGAGTCGAGCCCGAGGCCGGCGAGCTTGCCCGCGAGTTCACCCCCGCCGTCGGTCGCGGCGGCGGCTGCGGTCGCGACGGCAGGCGGCGCGGCGGGTGACGGCCTGGGGGCGACGGGAGTGCCCGACATCGGGGTCGGAGCGACGGGCGCCGCGGCTGCGGCAGGTCGCGGCGCTACCGGCGCGGGCGCGGGCGTTCCCATCACCGTGTGCGAGCGCGGCCCTACCGGCGCGGGCGCCGGCGACGGCGCGGGCGAAGCGCCGAGCGGCGCGGGCGCCGGCGTCCCATACGCGAGCGTGGGCGGACGTCGCTGCGCCGACGAGGCGGGCGGCGCTTGCGGAGGCGGCGCGGAGGCTATCGCCGGCGCTGGCGCGCGGTACGGCGCCTGCGTCGCGGGCGGCTCGGCCATCGGAGGCGGCGCGGCCGGCTGTTCGCCTGCCTTGCGCAGCGTCGCCGCGACCTTGTCGAGGAGCTGCTGGGTGTCGAACGGCTTGTCCATGAAGTCGTCCGCGCCGACCATGGTGCCGCGCCCGCGATCATAGGGCTGCTGCTTGCTCGAGAGGATGATGACGGGCGTGCCGGGCGCCTCGCGCTTGATCGCTTGGCAGAGGTCGTAGCCGCTCTCTCCGCCGAGCTGGGCGTCGACGAGCACGAGCGACGGGCGCTCGGCGCGTAGCTGCGCGAGCGCGTCCGCGCCGCTGCCAGCCAGGAGCGTGCGGTAGTCCTCGCCCGCGAAGGTGATTTCGAGCGCTTTGCGCATGGTGGCGCTGTCGTCGACGGCGAGCACGCTAGGGGTCACTAGTCCTCCTGGGATCCACGATGCCGGGGCGCGATCATCCGTGTCCGCCCGAGAAGAGTCAAGGAATTCGCGGCCTCGGCAGGATCCTCCCCCCCCTCAGCGGACGATGAACCACTTCACGCCGGCGGTGACCTCGAGGTGGAAATGGTTCCGGTGGGGCTCGTTGTAGTTCGGGGTGAGGATGCCGCTGAAGAGGCGAGCGTCGGCCGCCTCGCAGGCGATGGCGCGCAGCTCGAGGGCCTCGGGCGTTGCCGGCTCCGGCGTCGCGGCCTCCGCCCCGCAGGTTTCCGCGCCGATCCGACCATGAAAGTCGCGCTCCACGACCAACTCCGCCCCCGAGCGCTTCTTGAAGGCGCGTACGTCCACCGCGAGGCCGCCCGGATGGCGCTTACCGAGCTTGCCTGCTGGCCATCGCTTCCCCGGAGGGCGCCACGCGGAGAAGATATGGACCTCGTCGATGTCGTGGGCGGCGAGGATCCGCGTGAAGTCGTGCACGGCCAGCACGAGCCGGCAGTCGTACACCTCCCAGGGCACGGTCCTCCGCTTCTTGACGGGGAAGTCGGTGTGGATCGAGACCCCGCCGAGCTTACCCTCGAGGCGCACCGGCGCGAGCACGCCCGGAGCCGCCCCGACCGCGCGAAATCGGATCTTGCGCCGCCGGAGCTCCCGCAGGCACGCCGCTCGACCGAGCGCCGCGTAGCGCACCGCCGGGGCCTTGGCGGCGTCCCTCGGGAATTTGGCGATGCTCGGGCCGGCCGTGGCCGGTGTCCCGACCAAGGAGCTCGCGAGGAGCGCCAGGGCCGGGATGCCGGTCCGGCGCGGAACCGCCGGGCTCGAGCGCGCTCCGGGCATCACTCGGGCCTATCCCGACCCGGGCGATGCGGCAAAGCGGCGCGTCGCGTCCGGCCGCCCGGCTCGGGCGCGGTTGACGTAACCAACCGGAAGGCATCACGATTCGCAGGTGAACGCTCTTGGGAAGCGCGCCCGCTCGGTGCTCTACGCGGTGGTGAACGAGTTCATCGCCACCGGGGAGCCGGTCGGCAGCCGCACGCTCGCCAAGAAATACGGCTTCGACCTCTCGGCGGCGACCATTCGCAACGTGCTCGCGGACCTGGAGGACGAGGGCTACCTGGCCCAGCCGCACACCTCGGCCGGACGGGTGCCGACGGAGAAGGCGTTTCGGCTCTTCATCGACGCCTTGATGCAGGTCCGTGAGCTCTCCGTCGAGGAGGCGGCGCGGATCGCTCAGTGGTTCGAGGACTTTCGCCCAGGCACCGAGACGCTGCGGGAGACCGGTCGGCTGCTCTCGACGCTCACCGGGGCCGCCGCGGTGGTCGTGAGGTCGCGGCTCGAGACCCGCACCCTGCTCAAGATCCGCTTCATCCCGACTCGGCCGGACGAGCTGCTCAGCGTCCTCGTGTTCACCGACGGGACGGTCGAGAACCGCTTCCTCGCCGTCGAGGGGCCGATCGGTGAGCGCGAGCTCGAGCGAGTGCACAACATGCTCGAGGAGTCGCTCGGGGGGCGCACGCTCCCGGCGGTGCGCGACCTCTTCGTGCGGGGGCTCGAAGAGCGGCGGGGTGAGCTCGATGAGCTGCACCGCCTCGGCCACGCGCTGATGAGCGCGGCGATCGACGGCGCCGACCATGGGCTCGACGTCGTCGTCGAGGGTCAGGCCCGGCTCCTCGAGAACCCGGAGCTCGCGCGGAGCGAGGAGCTCCGCGAGCTGCTCCGCGCGCTCGAGGATCGCGAGCGGCTCGTGATGCTGCTCGATCGGATGCTGTCCGCCGAGCGCGTGCAGGTGTTCCTCGGCGAGGAGACGAGCGAGATGGTCGGTCATCCGGTGAGCGTGGTGGCCGCGCCGTACCGAGAAGACGGTGGGCGTCCGGGTGGCGCGATCGGGGTCATCGGGCCGACGCGCATGGATTATCCGGCGGTCGTCCCCTTGGTCGGCGCGACGGCCGAGGCGATGAGCGCCGCCCTCGCCCGCTCGCGAGATCCGAGCCGAGGCGGCGGCTCCGGCGGATGACGTCGCGGTAGGCGCTGCTCGGAGCCGTGATACGCTGGCGCGCATGTCGTCGCCTGCGTCCGGCCCTGATAACCCGTTCGATCGCGCGCTCTCCCTGGCGCTGTCCGGCGACGACCAGGCGGCGCTGCGCTGGGCGACGGCGCTGGTCACGCGCGAGCCGGCGCGGCCGGTGGCGCTCCTCATCGCCGCGCGGCTGCTCGGAGCTCGCGGGCGCGTGGAGAACGCCAAGGCCGGCCTCGCGGCGAGCGCCGGGCGCGCCCTCGACGCCGGCAACCTCCCGCTCGCGGTCGCGGCGTGCCGGCTGCTCGAGCAGCTCGGCGAAGACGCTGCCCGCGAGCTCGACGCCATCGCGGCGACGTTCGCGGCGGGCTCGCCGCGGCTCCTCGCGGCCGGCGCGCGGCCACCCAAGCTCCCCGAGGGCGCCGGTGGCGGGCTCACCCCGCTCGACGGCTCGCTCTCGGTAGAGGCGCTCCTCGACGCCTGCGAGGCCGCGGTGCGTGGCGCGGCGGCGGCCTACGCGAGTGAGGTGAAGGTGCGCGGCGAGGCGCCCAAGGTCGCCCCCGAGCCGCTCTTCTCGTCGCTCGGCGAGGCGGGGCTCCGCGCCATGATCGGCATCTTCGACACTCAGCTGGTCGCCGCGGGCGAGGTGGTGATCGAGCAGGGCACGACGGGCGCCGAGGCGTTCATCGTCGCGCGCGGTGAGCTCGAGGTGAAGCGCGAGCTCCCGGGAGAGGAGCCGGTGCTGCTCGCTCGCGTGGGTGGAGGGACGCTGATCGGCGAGATGTCGCTGCTCAGCCGCTCACCGCGCGCCGCGAGCGTCACCGCGGTGCGGCCGAGCCTGCTCCTGGTCGCGCGCAAGGAGTCGCTCGACGCGGTGGTCGCAGAGGCTCCGGAGGTAGGGCGCGAGTTCGCGGGCTACTGCCGCCGCCGAATGATGGAGAACCTGGTCCGCACGAGCGCCCTGCTCCGCGCGGTGAAGCCGCGAGAGCGTCCCGCGCTGTTCGAGCGGTTCGAGACGCGCACCTTCGAGGAGGGCGACAAGCTCATTACCCAGGGTCAGGACTCGGACGGCCTGCACCTCGTGGCGTCCGGTGAGGTCGCGGTGGTGGTGAACGAGGGGGGCGAGGGCACCGTGGTGACCACGCTCGGGGCCGGGGAGGTGGTGGGTGAGGTCGCCCTGGTGCTCCGCCGGCCGTCGAACGCCGACGTGGTCGCGGTGCACCCGACCGTCACCTTGCACCTGCCCCGCGACCGCTTCCTCGAAATCGTGAAGCAGCACCCCGCCTTGCTCGCCGAGCTCTACGAGCTCGCCGTGAAGCGCGCCGAGGAGACGAGCAGCATCGTCGCCCAGGAAGCGACCGACGCGGACGATTTCGTGCTGCTCTAGGTGGCCGTCGGAAGCCGGGATCCGTACGCGTAGCTGGCGCGAGCGCCTCTCTCCCTGTTCCAGAGCGTTCATCCCGGCATCACGCGGGTGCCGTACCGCTGGGCCGGCGGTGTCCTTCGAGGGCGAGGGCTTCCGTATGAAGGACGGCGAGCGGCACGCGCAGGGCAGCGACGCCCACAAGGCCGCCGTCGTCGGCGACACCGACGGTGAGCTCGATGAGGCCGGGGGAGGTGTGTTGGTCCGGCGCGGGACCACGGGGCGCATCCGGCATGCGTGTTGCTCACTCCGTTGCCATGCACCACCGAATCGCTTTCGCGTTCTTCATCGCGACGCTCGCGGGCACGCTCAGTGTCGCTGCGGCGGCACGCGCGGCGCCGCCCGGTGTGGCTGAAGCAGCACAGCAAGCGCCTCCGCGCGCGCTGCCGCGAGCGGCGCCACAGCCACCGCAGCCGGCGGGCACCGCGTATGGCTATTCGCAGCCGTGGACACCGCCTCGCCACCTGCCGCCGCCGGGCGGAGCGGCGTCTGCGCGTACGCGCAGCGTCTGGTACGGCTGGCAGACGCTCTTGGCCGACGCGGCGGCCGTCGGGATGTTCGTCGCCGCGGCTGAGGTCGAGGACCACAGCGGCGTCGGGTACGTGGCGGCGGGCGTCACGTACGTCGCGGTTCCGGCCGCCATCCACGTGGCCCACGGTCGCCCTTGGGTGGGAGCCGGGGACGCGGCGCTTCGCGTCGGGATGCCGGTGATGTTAGGCCAGGTTGGCACGAACCTGGAGCAATGCTCGCGCCGGGAGTTCTTCTGCGGGCTCTCGGGCTTCATCATAGGCCTCGCCGTCGGTTGGTCCGGGGCGGTCGCGATCGACGCGAGCCTGCTGGCGCGCAAGACCGTCCCCGAGGAGCCGCGGGTCGTGATCCTGCCGATGGCAGAGCTCGGCCGCGCCGGGGTCTCCGTCGCGGGCGCGTTCTGACGCGCAAGCGACGCCGCGCGGTTCCGCGCCGGACCGGCACCCCCGCCCCCCGGGTTTGCGACGCGGGTCACTGCATCGCGCGATTCGGTGTGCGTCCGCCTTCATGTGCCCCTCTGCCCGCCGCTTCTCGCCAGCGTCCTTCGGCGAACCTCGGGCGGGCGGATGGTCGTTCAGATTGGGGCGGCTGTTCATGCCAGGCTCGCTCGCCGAGGCCGGTTCTGTGTACGCTCGGCGCATGGCCGTGGACACGGACGCGCTCGAGCCGCACGACTCCAGCGCGCGCCTCGCCGGCTTCCGACTCACGGTCGTGGACGGCGGCAGCGGCGCGTTCGAGTCGGCGAGCGGGCGCTGCGCGGTCGGCACCCACGAATCGAACGACCTCTGCCTCGACGACACGCGTGTCTCGCGCTTTCAGTGCGAGATCGTCGTCGACGGCTCCTCCGCGCGGGTACGCGACCTCGGCAGCCGCAACGGCACCTACGTGGACGGTGTGCGCGTCGCCGAGGCCTTCCTCCGCGCGGGGAGCACGCTGAAGCTGGGGGGCGTCACGCTCCGGTTCGAGCCGCTCGACCGAGCCGGGCGCGTGCCGCTCTCCCCGAAGACGTCGTTCCACGGCGTCGTCGCCCGCTCGGTCGCGATGCGCGCCGCGCTCGCGCTCGTCGAACGCGCGGCCAAGAGCACGCTCACGGTGCTGCTCGAGGGGGAGACGGGGACGGGGAAGGGGAAGGTCGCCGAGGCCATCCACCGCGGCAGCGACAGGAGCAAGGGGCCGTTCCTCGTCGTCGACTGCGGCGCGATCCCGGCGAACCTGATCGAGTCGGAGCTATTCGGCCACGAGAAGAGCGCGTTCACCGGCGCGGGCGAGCGCCGGATCGGGGCCTTCGAGGAGGCGGCCGGGGGCACGCTGTTCCTCGACGAGCTCGGCGAGCTCCCGCTCGAGCAGCAGCCGAAGCTGCTCCGCGCGCTCGAGAGCCGAGAGATTCGACGGGTCGGCTCCAACACGCATCGCAAGGTGGACGTGCGGCTCGTCGCCGCGACCCACCGCGACCTGCGCCGCGAGGTCAACGAAGGGCGTTTCCGCGCCGACCTCTACTTCCGGCTCGCGGTGCTCCGCATCCCGCTCCCGCCGCTCCGCGAGCGCGCCGACGATTTGCCGGCCCTCGCGCGCGCGCTGCTCCGTGGGGCCGGGGCGCGCGACGAGGAGATCGAGCGCCTGTGTACCGGCGAGTTCATCGCCACGCTGCGCCGAGCGGCCTGGCCGGGCAACGCCCGTGAGCTCCGCAACCACCTCGAGCGGTGTCTCGCGTTCGACGAGGCGCTCCCCATCGCGGAGCCGATGCCGGCTCGCGCCGAGGCGGCGGTCGATACCGCCCTCCCGTACGCCGAGGCGCGAAGGCGCGCGATCGAGGCGTTCGAGCGGGCGTACGTGCGCGAGCTGCTCGCGAAGCACGAGGGCAAGGTGATGCAGGCCGCCGCCGCGGCGGGCATCGATCGCGTGTACCTCTATAGGCTCGCGCGTCGTCATGGGCTCTGAGCGAGCGCGCGTCGCGGCGCGCCGCCGGTCGTCATCGCAGCCTCGATGAGCTCGGCTGCGCGGGCGGCGCCGTCCTCGCTGCGGAGCCGCTCCCCCAGCGACTCGGCGGCGGTGCGATGCGGGCCGTCGAGCGCGAGCCGGATGGCGCTCGCGAGCTTCTCGGCCGTGAGCGACGAACGACGGAGCGCGCGCGGCCCGGTCCCGAGGCGTTCGTTGAGGTGACCCCAGAACGGCTGATCGGCGAAGAATGCCGAGATGACGGTCGGCCTCCCCGCGCGCAGCCCTTCGGCGAACGTGCCCGCGCCGCCGTGGTGAACGACCGCCGCGACCCGAGGGAAGAGCCACTCGTGCGGGAGCTCGTCGAGCGCGTACACGTCGTCCGACGAGGTGGACGCGAGACTCGCCCACCCGGTCGCGACGACGGCCCGCACCCCGGCGAGGCGCGCGGCGGAGGTCGTGAGCGTGGCGAGTTTCTCGGGCTCGAACCCCGTCATCGAGCCGAACCCGATGTAAACGGGCGCCGGGCCCGAGGCGAGGAAGTCCGCCAGCGCTCGGGGCGGCTCGTAGGCGCGTCGAGGGACGAACGCGTACCCCGCGACGGCGTGCTGAGGCGCCCAGTCGGCCGGGCGGCGAATCACCGCCTCGCTGAAGAGGTGCACGGTCGGGATGCCCGCGTCGAGCACGGCGTGGAGCGTGTCCTTCGCGCGCCAGCTCGGGAGTCCGACGCTCCGTCGGTAATCGAGATGCACCCCGTTGAACCCCGCGAAGGCGACGCGCGCGCTCCAGTGGCTCGCGGCGCTCTTCACGAACCCCGGCGCGCGGGACAAGAACGGCGCGAGCACGGGCGGCACCTCGCGCGATGGCGCGATCGGCCACGGCGCGACGGCGACCATGGGCAGCTTCCGTCGCTCGGCGGCGTGCATCGCGTGCATGGCCATCGCGTAGAAGACGACGCCGTCGGCCCCCTCGACGGCGGCGTCGGCGTCCTCGCAGAGCGCGCGCTGCATCGGCAGGAAGAGCTCGTTTCCGTAGCGGGCGTACTTCCGGGGCGAGTCCGCCGACGCGAGCCAGGCGCGGCCGAGGTCCGTCTCCAACAGCGCGCGGACGCTGCCGCGCATCGGCCGGTGTGCGACGCCGTAGGTGCGAAGGAGCGGCGCGTGCTCGTCGGAGACGGCGAAGGTGACCTCGTGGCCTCGCGCCATGAGCGCGCGCGCGACGGCGATGTACGGCTGGACGTCGCCGCGGGTTCCGACGGAGACGATGACGAGCTTCATGCGGCGGTGCCCCCCTTCCGAAGGCGCTCACCGAGCTCGAGGAGGCGAGCGTGGTCCGGGAGGCGGCGGTAGGATTCCGCGAGGCGAGGCGGCAGCGAGCGCGCGTGCCTCTCGACTCGCTCGACGAACGCCGAGACGAGGGGGCCGACGTCCTCCCCGTGCTCCCGCACGGCGTCGATCAGCGTCATGCTGACGAGCGAACGGACGAACGGTGGGCCGAGCTCGCACCGCGCGGCGAGGTGCGCGAGCTTCCGGGCGTCGTCGCGCCGCCCCGCAGCGAGGGCGATGCGGGCTGCGACCGCGTGGGCGATGGCCTGGACGAAGGGCGTCACGAACGCGTCGTCGATCCCCTCCAGCGCTTGGGCGATCGAAGCCTCCGCCGCGGCCGAGTCACCGCTCGCGAGCTGCGCGTACGCGGCGACGGCGAACGCATGGCGTGGATCGAGCGCGAACGCCTTCTTCGCCCACGCGAGCGCGCCCGAGTACTGCCTGTCAGCGATGTCGCACCACGCGAGGTGGACGGCGCACCACGACGCGAAGATCGGCGCTTCGCCTGCGCCCTCGTGTGCGGCGAGGAGCAAGCGCCTCCCGCTCGCGATGTCGCCGGCGTCGGCGCAGACGACGCCCTGACCGAAGGCGATGAGGTTCGACGCGACGGCGTCGCGCACGCTCTCGACGAGCGGCGTGAGCTGCGCGACTCGCGCCATCAGATCGCCGAGCGGGCGATCGCGTCGCCACTCGAGGGCCGTGCGCCCGTACGCCACGTACGCGCAAAAGGTCGAGTCCGTCGACGCACCGGCCAGCTCGAGCGCACGATCCATCAGGCGCTCGGCCGCCTCGTGATGGCCGACGCCGTCGAGGATGTCGCAGGCGACCATGATGGCGATCCCGTACGGCGCCGTCGGCCGTTCGGGCTCCGTGGTCAGCAGATCTTGGATGATGGCCGGTGCGAGCTCGACGTCGCCGACGCAGGCGCCGGAGGCGAGCGCATGCGCACCGGCCACGTACCAGTGCGGCGACTGCGGCGGCAGCAGACGATACGCCACCTTCGCGGCCGTCGCCGCGCGGGCGTGCGCGCCGGTCCCCGCCGCCGCGAGCGCCTCGGCGCAGCGGAGCCGGCCCAGGACCTCCCCGGCGGCGCCGCAGCGAATGCCCCGCTCCGCGAGGGTGAGCGCGCTCGCGAAGTCCATCGACTGTACGGCTTGCTCCGTCGCGCGGAGCAGGAACGGCGCCGCGCACGACGGCGCCCCGCCGCGTTCGAAGTGCTCCGCGACGACGAGCGCGTCTTGTCGGCCGGCCCGGTCGAGCCAGCGGCCGGCCGCGAGGTGGAGCGCCGCGCGATCCTCGTCGGTCAGCATGGCGTACGCCGCGTCGCGCAAGAGGCCGTGCCGAAACCGGCACTCGCGGACGTGCTCCCCGGCGTCGCCGAGGACGACGAGCTCTGCGCCGACGAGGCGCGGGAGCAGGTCGGCGGGCGCCGGATGCCCGAGCAGCTCGTAGACACCCGCGTCCCAGAACGTCTCACCGAAGACGCTCGCGACGCGGAGGAAGCGACGCGCATCGTGCTCGAGTCGCGCGAGCCGCGCCTCCGCGAGCGCGAGCACCGTGTCGGGGAGCGAGTCTGCGCCCTGCGCGGCGACGTGTCGGATGAGCTCCTCGAGGTGGAACGCGTTCCCTTCCGAGCGCTCGACGATCCGCGCCGTGGTCGGGTCGTCGGTCGGACCGAGGACGCTCGTGACCAGCCGCTCCGCGGCGCGCTTGGTGAGGCTCTGGAGCTTGATTTCCGAGAGCTCCGCCCGCGTCCACAGGCTCGGGAACAGGTCGTGGACCTCGGGCCGGGCCAGCGCGAGCACCATCAAGGGTCGCGCGGCGTTCGCCCGGAGCGCGTCGTCGAGGTACGCGAGGCTCGCGCCACCGCCCCAGTGCAGGTCGTCGACGACGCAGAGGAGCGGTCCTGCGTCGCTCAACGCGGCGATCCAGTCGGCGAAGGCGCGTGCGAGCCAGCCCGCGAACGCACGGGCGTCATCGCGGGCCGCGCGGAGCTCGGCGCTCGGCGAAGGGGACGGGGCGTCCACGAGCTCGCCGAGCATCTCGAGGATCCGCTCGAGCGTCTCGTCCGCGAAGTACGTCTCCAGGTGTGCCCGAAGGCGGTCGTGCCGTGCGCGGGCATCGCCGAGGTCGTGAAGATGCGCCGCGCTCTCGACGAGCTGCCGCGCGAGCCCAAGCGCCGAGCCCGCACCGATCGGATCGCCCCGCGCGACGAGGACGGTGGCACCGTCGCGGACGCGCGCGAGCAGCTCGTGCATGAGCCGGGACTTTCCGGTGCCCGGTGCGCCGGTGACGAGGACGCCGCGCGAGACGGAGTCCGCGACGCACTCGTGGAAGGTCGCCTCGAGCAGCGCGAGCTCCTTGTCGCGCCCCACGTATGGAGTCCGTTTCCCGAGGAGCGTGCGCGGGGCCGTGGCGGCGCGGGACGCGCCGACGAGGAGCCCCTCTTTGACCTCGAACCGATCGCCGAGGAGCGCCGCCGACACGCCGTCGATCGCCACGGCTCCGGCGCGCGCGTCGAGCGAAGCGACCCGATCGATGATGGGGCCGTACGCACCCGAACGAGGGCTCGCCGCGCGCCCGGTCGCGATCGCCAGCGAGGCGCCCCGGTGTTTGCGCGCGAGCTCGAGCGCGGATGCGGCGGCGTGCGTCACCGGGTCGATGCCGTCGAACTCGACGAGCTGCGCTCCGTCCCCGAGCCGCACCGCACCGTCGAGCCCGCGCTCGAGGCCTCGCGCGAGCAGGATGGTCACGAGGCGGTTCTCGCCATCGCCGAGGCCGCCGGACGACGAGACCGAGCGGGCTGGTTCGCTCGCGTCGAGCGCGCGCAGCACGGCGGTCGCGTCACGTGGCCGGCTGTCGAGCTCCTTGACGAGCATGCGCGCGACCAGCTCGTCGAGCTGCACGGGAACCGCCGGCTCGATCTCGCGCGCCCGCGGCGCCCCCTCGAGCAGCACCTTGGCGAGGACGGCAATCGCGTTCGCTCCTGCGAACGCCGGCTTACCGGTGAGGCACTCGAAGAGCACGCAGCCGAGCGCGAAGACGTCCGTGCGCGCATCGACGTCGCGCCGGCCGCGCGCCTGCTCGGGCGACATGTAACCGACCGTGCCGATGACCATGCCCGTGTGTGTCGTGGGGACGACGGTTGCGTCGTCGACCAGGCCGCTGCGCATGCGCGCGATCCCGAAGTCGAGCACCTTGAGGCGCGACGGGTCGCCGTCCGGCAGGAACAGGTTCCGCGGCTTGATGTCACGATGCACGATGCCGCGCGCATGCGCGACGGCCAGCGCTTCGCACGCGCGGCGCAGTGCGGTGCGCGCCTCGTCGACGCCGAGCTTCGCGCGCGCGAGCCGCGCCCCGAGATCCTCGCCGTCGAGCCATTCCATCGCCAGATACGGCCGGCCGTCGCAGGTACGGCCGTGTGCGAGGTAGCGGACGATCGCCGGGTGATCGAGCTCGGCGAGCACCCGCGCCTCCTGACCGAACCGCGCGTCGCTCCCGTCGTCCGCCATCACCTTGAGCGCCACCGCGCGGTCGCCGTCGCGGGCACGGTAGACGGCCCCCATGCCGCCGCTGCCGGCCCGCGCCTCGACGACGAAGCGCTCCCCCACGACGTCCCCGGGCTCCATGCACCCGGCATTGTCGATCATCGACGGGGCCTTTGCTAGCGGCGGGCCAACCGAAAAATCACGATCGCGCCCGAGGCGTGTCGACGCGCGAGCAACCGCATCGGCGCGTGCATGTTGCCTGCGAAGCCACAGTCCTCGCACATCTCCCCGGAAGGCTCACGTGGCATCTCGCTTGCTCGTGTCCGTGGTACCATGAAGAAGGCACTCGTCACCGGCGCGAACGGGCACATCGGCGCGAACCTCGTTCGAGAGCTGCTCGCGCACGACTACGCGGTCGTCGGGTTCGTGCGCGAAGGAGCCGATCTGCGGGGCCTCGCGGGGGTGAACCTCGAGCTCGTGCGCGGCGACGTCCTCGATGCCGAGGCGGTCGGGCGCGCGATGGCCGGCGTGACGCATCTGTTCCACCTCGCGGCGCCGTACGTCGTCTGGGCGCGCGACGGGGAGACGATCGTCGGCCCCGCCGTGCGCGGCACCGACACGGTCCTCCGCGCCGCGAAGGCGCACGGTGTCGAGCGCGCCGTCGTCACCGGGAGCTGTAACGCCGTCGGGTTCACCTGCGGCGAGCCGCTCGACGAGACCTCGTGGCGAGAGCGGGCCGCCTCCCCCTACATGCGCGCCAAGCGCGAGCAGGAGCTTCGCGCACGTGAGCTCGCCGGCGCGCTCGACCTCGACGTCGTGACCGTGCTGCCGACCGCCGTGCTCGGCCCGCTCGACTTCCGGATGACGCCGACGACGGCCCCCTTCGTCGACGTGCTCCGTGGCAGGGGCCCGGTGCCGTTCCCGATGAACCTCGTGGACGTGCGCGACGTGGCCCGAGGGCATCGTCTCGCCGCCGAGCGAGGTGGCCGGGGCGAGCGCTACCTCCTCGGTGGGGACAACGCGGACACGGAGACCATCGCCTCGCTCATCGAGAAGCACACGGCGAAGCGTCCGAAGCAGGGGCTGCCCCCCGGCTGGGTGCTCCGTGCGGTCGCGGCCGTCGCCGAGGCGACCTCCGCAGTCACCGGCAAGGCGCCGATGCTCACGCGCGCGCTGCTGGATGACGCAGGTGGCGGAGCGCCGCTCTTCCGAATCGACAAGGCACGCGCGGAGCTCGGGTTCGAGCCGCGTGGGGCGGAAGACGTGATCACGGCGACGATCGAGTGGGCGCGCACCATGCAGTGGGTTTGAGCGCACCGAGCGGCCCTGCACACTCGCGCGTCGCCTTGGAGGCAACGGCAGGCAAGCGCGCACGTCGCCCGCCGATTCACTTCGCGCGCCGCCCACGAAACGAAGACCGGCATCCGAGGGGCGCCCCGGCCGCGAGCAGCTTGACGCGACGGCGCCCGAGGGGAGACTCCGAACCGCGGGCGGCCGCGGGAACGGCGGGCGCGGCACCGCCACCCGGGATACCGCGCCGGACCGGCACCCTCGAAATCGGACAAGGTGGGCAGCGCCGCCCAACTGCGGCGCCCGCGGCATCGTCAAGGCGCGAGCGTGCAGCGGATCGTGAAGTGTCCGCGCACGCCCGCGCCAGCGGCGCCGCCCACGAAGCGGAGGCCGCTCGGGCGCGCGCCCGGCCCGCACGCATCGAGACGGTTCACCGTCGACCCGCCGCAGAAGCCGCTGCCGCACCCGGGGCAGTCCGGATCGGTCTGACAGGCGACGCGCGCGGCACCCGCGAGCTCGACGATCTCGCAGAGGCGCGCCGGGCCACCCTCGGAGTCGACTATACGCGGTCGCCGGACGCCGTCCTGGCCGAGCGGATCGAGCCAGCCACGCGCCGGGTCGCAGCCGAGCGGATCGGTCGTCGCGACCGTCGCGGTGCACTCTGCGCGTCCGTCGGCGTCGACCAGCACCGGGCGCGAGGCGCAGGCCCAGCGCGGCGGTAAGTTGCACGACTGGAGCGCGGGGAAGAGCTCACGTTCGAGCTCCGCAGCGCCGCATGGCCAGCCGATGACCTCCTCCGTCGTCGGCCAGCGGGAGAGGCGCGCCGCCGCTACGACATCCGCCACGCAGCCGGCGCTCGACCCGCCGCCGGCGCCGCGCGCGATCCGCTGAGTCAGGGTCCAGACCCGCTCTCCGTCGGTCGGGAGGACCTCGAGCGATTCGGGCGAGTACGACCCCTCATCATCGCGGAGCGAAGCGACCAGGATCCAGAGGGCATCGATCCCAGCGAGGC
Source organism: Polyangiaceae bacterium (assembly GCA_035063585.1). Taxonomy (GTDB): domain Bacteria; phylum Myxococcota_A; class Polyangia; order Polyangiales; family Polyangiaceae; genus JAPSGB01. The sequence continues at coordinate 3,073 of JAPSGB010000039.1, read as the reverse complement.
TCGCGCGGAGCGCCGCTTCCCTCGCGTCCGCTGGCGCTCGCTCCCCGCGCAAGAGCCGAGCCGTGTCGACGGCTGCCACGAGCGGCTCGTAACGGGCGCCGGGAGGAGCTGGCGTGTCCAAGGCCGCGCCGAGGTTTGCGGTGAACGCGGCGCGCTGCGGGTACGTTGCGTCCGCAGAGCTCCAGGCGAGCGCAGGGTCGTCGCTCGGTCCGACCGGGCGCGGCTTCGCCGTGATCGAGGGAGCGACGACGACCGCGCGGACGTCGATGGCGCGCCAGGTGGTGGGCTCCCAGCCGTGAAGGCACTCTCCCGCTGCCCGGAGCGCCGCACCCGCGAGCGCCTCGCGGAGGGTCGCGCGAAGCGCCTCGGCCTCTGGCGTCGGGGCGTCGTCGGCGACGACCACCATCCCGACCGCTTGCGACGAGCTCCACCACTGCCACTCGCGCTGCGTGACCGCGCCGTCGACCTCACCGCCGGGCAGGGGAGCCGAGCAGGCGAAGGCGACGAGCACAGGGAGGAACCGCGTTGGCACGAGCCTCGAGGATGCAAGCGCCGTGCGCGCCCACGGCCTGGTGTTCCGTGGGATTCCAGCCGGGCCCGTGGCAACTCCGTTGGCGGGTGAGCCAACCGACGTTGGCAGGCGCGCGCCCAGGCGGTCACCGCGTGAACCCTGTAGGGGAATCGCGCTCGGTGACTTGGAGGCTCAACCCTCGCGGTCCACGATGCTGGCGAGCAGCTCGCCCTGCGCCGAGAGCGTCCCGTCGACCGTGGCTTCCCCGCGTAGCCGCCAGACGTTCGAGCGGTGATGGAGGACCTCGACCATGAGCTCGAGCCGGTCGCCCGGTGTCACGGTGTTACGGAATTTCACCTTGTCCATCCCGAGGAAATACATGAGGCTCCGGGTGGCATCGAAGGGCTCGGACGCGTAAGCGAGGATCCCCCCGGCCTGTGCGAGCGCCTCCATGATGAGGACTCCGGGCATGATGGGGCGGCCCGGGAAATGCCCCTGCGCCCACGGCTCGTTGTAGCTCACCATCTTGTGCGCCTGGATGCGCTCGCCAGGCACGACGTCCGTCACCCGATCGACGAGCACGAACGGGTAGCGGTGCGGCAAGATTTCGAGGATCTTCGGGATCTCGATCTTGACCGTGCGACGAGTGGCCATGACTCGACTCTACACGCGATGGGCCGGCGCGCCCGCGCTAGAGCATCACGGGGCCGGCTTCGCGGGGGCGCCGGAGGGAGCCGGCTTGGCGGCCGCAGGCTTTCCGGCGGGCTTGCTCGCCCCCTCTTCCGAGGTGCTGCCTGCGCCCTGATTGTAGAGCTGGATCACGCGATCGGTGAGGTCGAGGTCGCTCCGCACATACGGGACGGCCTGCTTGTCGACGACCACGTCGTAGCCCTCTTGTGACGCCAGGCGGCGAATCACGCCCATCGCCTTCTGGAAGATGGGCTGCGTGAGCTCGCCCTGCTTCTTCTGGAGTTCCTTATTGTAATCGACGAACACCGTCTGGAGTTGGACCATGTCGCGCTGCCAGGTCTCTAGCCGCTTCTGGAGCGCCTCCTGGCTGACCACACTCCGCTGCTTCTCGATGTCCTCGCGCTGCTTCTGAAGATCGGCCTGCTTCTTGTCGAGCTCGCGCTGGCGGCTATCGAACAGCTTCTTCAACGTCGCTTGCGCGCGGAGTCCGTCCTCCGTCTCCATGACCGCGCGCTGCGTGTCGACGACCGCCACCTTGGACTCGGCGTGGGCGAGCGGCGCCGCGAAGAACACCGCGCACGCAACCGAAAAGGCTCCGACAATCTTGGCGAGAGGGCCAGCTTGCATGGGGCCGGCAAATAGCTTTCCGCCCTGCGAGGGTCAAGCAGGCCCCGGACGATTCTCGGCGCAGGCGCAGGATGCTGGGGCCGAACGCCATGACGGCGGGCGGCTACTGGTCAAGGAGGTCGGTGTTCCGCAGCCCACCCTGTCGCGACGGTTGCGCGATGCCGGTACGGTCCCGGCCACGCGCAAGCCGTCGAGTTCGCGCGCGCGGCGGTGGACACCGGCTGAGCAACTCCGCGTGGTCGTCGCTGTCCAACACGTCGAGGTGAGCAACGGGGAGCGCGGCGGCGCGAGGAGGGCGTCCACGAGTCGCAGCTCGAGCAGTGGCGCAAAGCCGCGGAGCGGTGACCGTTCGGGGAAGCGAGCCCCTCGCAGGGTACCCGCCCGCGCGATCCGGCGCGACTCGAGCGGCGCGCGACGTCGCGAGGACCCGCCGAAGTCGGTGGCCTGCCTCGACTCCCGGAAGAGCAGTTCCATGAGCCCGCGCAAACGGTAGGCTTCGACGAGCTACCTGGCGCCGAGCTCGTTGCGCGAGGTGGTCGTGAGGTACGAGCCGCTCGTGTCCGCCTCGTGCGCGAAGCCGACCAGGCGTAGCGAGAGGAGCGTCATCTCGCCGGTTGCGAAGTGCTTCCGGACCTCCTCCGGGTTGCCGGCGCACGCGAAGTTTTCGGGAGCTGCGCCCCGCACCATCAGCCGCGGTCACGACCAAGCCCTGCCCCTTCCTCGAATGGAGCGTGGCTCCGGCCGCGACGCGTTGCGCGCACTGCAGCTCCGAGTCGTCCGCTGTCAGCGCGTGGCCAGCAGCGTGAGTCGGCCGCAGGAGCGACGGCTCGTCGGGCTGATGGGGGTCGGCTCGGCGCGGAACCACGCGCCGAGCGCGGCGCGCGGTCTCGATGCACGCGGCGGGTCGAGCTCGCCGGACCCGCCGCGCAGGCGCGCGCGAGGCGGACCAGCAGCCGGAGCGGTTCCAGTGCAGAGCGGGTCCCGTGCCAGGACCAAGGTTCCATACGGAACCAGACCCGACGTGCGGGCGCCCATCGTGTCGGAAGCCGCCCCGATGGCGGTTGACAAGGAATCACCGGCAATGTTATTCGCGGATCCAAGGGGGACACACTCGATGTACCGAACGGCTCTCGGCTCTCGGCGGTAGCGGTCTGTTCTTGCTGCTGCTCTTCGCCCTGGGGTTGAGCGCGTGCAAGCAGCCGCCGGTCCAGATCCTCTTGGACGGGTTTTCGGTGTACGAGGCCC
>JAPSGB010000038.1:0-44208 GCA_035063585.1 Polyangiaceae bacterium | reverse complement strand
CGCGCTCACGCTCGGCGCCTGCGGTGGCCAGGTGGTGGTGCCGGCGAGCGGCGGCGCGGGCGGCGCCGGTGGTCATGGGGCCTCCGCGGGCGCCGGCGCGAGCGGGGGCGGGGGCGGTGCGTCCGGCGCGGCGGGCGCGGCGCCCGACGGCGGCTTCGTCCCCCAGACCCCCTGCTCGACCCCGGACTGGGAGGGCTGCGGCCCCCCGGATTGCCCCGCGCCCCGGCCGGGGTGCAGCTTTTGCGACGTGGAAATCAGCGACGAGGCGCTAGTTTCGCCCTGTTTCGAGACGTACGACGATTATTCATTCGGCCTCTCTCCACCTGACGGCTTGATTTTGCTGTCTCAGGAACCTGACTTCACTAAAGCCTGGAACTACTTGCCCTACAGCGCGGGCGTGATGATCGCGGCTCATGGGCAGTCCGCCCGCTTGGGGTACGCCGATCGCGGAGTGTGGACGGGAGAGCCCCTCCCGATGCCGACCACCTGCCCGGAGATCCCGGACGTGCACCCCTGCGGCGGCTATTGCGGCGGCTGTCCGGTCGGGCAGCTCTGCACCGGCCGCTCGCCGCTCCACCCCTACGGCCTCTGCGTTCGCGAGGGTCACGTTTGCTCGACCACGAACGACTGGCCCTGCGAGAAGGGCGAGCGCTGCTTCGTGTTCACGGTGGAGCCGGAGCACCAGCAGGTCGCGGACTCGGCCGGCTTCTGCCTTCCGCTGGCCGTGTGCCAGGCCAGCGCGGCGCACCTGCCTGGAGGCGGGCGGTGCGAGTAGCGCGGCGCGCCCTCGCGGCGCTGTCGCTGGCCGCGGCGCTCGCCGCGGCGGCCTGCTCGGGGCGCACGGTGATCGAGGGCGCGGGCGGGAGCGCGGGAGGCGGCGCGAGCAGCGGGGGCGCCGGCGGCGTGGGCTCCGGAGGGCAGCCCTGCGCGACGCCGGAGGGCGTGCGCCTGTGCGGCGGCACGGCCAGCCAGTGCGCCTGGGTCCCGCCCGACGCCTGCCCGGGCGGCGGCTGCACCCGCCCCTACGACCGGCTCCTCGGCGGGCCTCCCGAGGGGGGCGCGTGCCTCTCCGATCTCGCGGACAACGCCAGCCGCGCCTGTGACGCCTGCGTTGACGGCGAGGTCTGCCTGGAGCGCCGGCAGGGCGAGCTCTACTGCGTGCCGGAGAGCGTGTGCGCGGGGCTCTGGCGCCTCGGGGTGCGCGGGGTCTGTCGTTACGCGGATCTGTCCGCCTACGACGGCCGGCCGCTGGCGACGGCGAGCACCTGTCCTTCAGTGCCCGCGACGCTGGACGACTACCTGTGCGGTCCGGCTTGCGCGGTTCCCGCCGACGGGGCCGATTGCCTTGGCCGATCGCCCGACCATCCCATCGGATTGAGCATTGGTTTCAACGGACGCTGCGCCTTGCACGGCGCCGCCTACACAGAGCCCTGCGCGTGGATGGGGGTCTATTGCGGCTTCTTCCACGTCGGCGCCGCCGATTGGCCGGTCGCGTCGCAGTATGGCAGGTGCATCGGCACCGAAAATTGTCTCTGGCTCTCCAGCCACCTCCCCGGCGGCTTCGACTGTTACGACGAGCGGGGCCAGCTCGTGAAGCCCTGAACTCGCTGGACGCCGAAGCGCCCGAGTGCGCGCTTCGGCCGATCGCGCTCGCCGGGATCGGAGCATCGTGATCACCGGGACCCGGCATCGTGCGAGCGCAAACGGTAGGCTTCGACGATCTGCCTGGCGCAAGGCCGGTTGCGCGAGATGATCGTGAGGCACCAGCGGAGCGAGTCCGCCTCGTGGGCGAAGCCGACCAGGCCGAGCGAGAGGGGCGACATCTCGCCGGCCGCGACGTTCTTCCGGACCTCCTCCGGGCTGCCGGCGCGTGCGAACTTCTCGGGCGCGCGCTCGCAGAGCGCGTCGATCAGAGCGCGCAGCCTGTTCGCATCTTGCTTCGCGCCCTCGCCGTCGTAGCGCGAGGGCGCGTAGATGCCGAAGCAGGGCGCGAGCCCGCCGGCGCGTTCACGGCGCGGAAGGCTTGGGGCGGCTCCGGATGCCGCCGTTGTCGTCCCCTCTGTGCCAGCGTCACGTGAGACAAGTTCTGCCGGGTTCTCTGTGCGAAATGGTGTAGACGGGGTCTTCTAACGTGCCCAAACCCACCCGAGTTCCTGGTCGTGAAGAAGGCGTTCCTACCAGCGCCGCGCAGAAGGCGACTGGCGACGCGGCGGGCCGGCAAGGCCAGTGATGCGGAGGGCCCTGGGCGACGCATCAGGAGCGACGCTCGCTCTCGTCGCGGCGCTCGGCGTACTCGGGTGCAGAGGCGCGGAAGAGCCCGCGACGAAGCAGGGGTCGCCGTCCGCGCGCGCGGACGGCGGGGCGGCGCGCGCGGACGGCGGGGCGGCGCGCGCGGACGGCGGGGCGGCGCGATGGTGAAGCTCCCAGCCGGTTCGATCACGATGGGATCGACCGTCGGCTATGCCGACGAGCGCGGGGGTCCGACGGTGGAGCTGGCGGCGTTCTGGCTCGACCGGACCGAGGTCACGGTGGCAGCTTACGCCGAGTGCGAGCGCGCCGGCGCCTGCACGCGGCCCGACCAGGGCAGCGACTGCAACTTTGGCCAGGCGGAGCGCGAGCAACACCCCGTCAACTGCGTCGACTGGGCGCAGGCCACGGCGTTCTGCCGCTGGGCAGGTAAGCGGCTGCCGACCGAGGCAGAGTGGGAGTACGCCGCGGCGAACGGCGCCGAGCAGCGGCGCTACCCCTGGGGCTCGGCGGCGCCCGCGCGCCAGCTCTGCTGGAGCAAGACCAGCCGCCGTCACACCTGCGCAGTGGGCACGTACCCCGCCGGCGACGCCGCGAGCGGCGCCGGCGACCTCGCCGGCAACGTGCAGGAGTGGACGTGCAACGTGTATCGCGTCCCGTACGATGCGGCGGCCGTGAACCCGTGCGCCAGCGCGGACGACGCGGCGCCGAGGTCGATGCGCGGTTCCGGATACGGCTTCCTCATGCCGATGGACGTGCGCGCGGCGAGGCGCGACGAGGCCCCGCGCACCACGCGCCGACCGGGGCTCGGGTTGCGGTGTGCGCGCTCGGCGTCGTGACGAGCGGGCGGCGGCGCGGCGTGGGCCCCCATGCCCACGGGCGGCAAGATCATCCTGCTCGCGCCGGGGAAGGCGAAGAACATCCTCGCGAAGCTGGAGGTCGACCGCCTGCAGCCCAAACCGGCCGCCGCCATCCTCGGCGAGTCCTGGGCCATGAACTACGGAGAGCGACGGCAACTGCGCTGTTGTCGCGCACCCCGCCTCGTAGCGCCGTGGCAACGGCGCCCGCCGCGCTGAAGCGCATCACCGGAGTCGATGGCCGAAGGCGTCGTCGAGCCCGCGGAGAGCGCGAAGGACCGTGTGCAGGCGCGGAACCTGACCGCAGCCGCTGGGCGAGATTCGGGAACGGCAGGCGCGCGCCGGCGCGAGAGCGATGTTTGGACGCGACGGATGCCGGCCCAGCGTTGGTCGCCGCCGCTATCCAGGGTTGGCTACGGTGGCCTCGTCGAACGCCGAGCATGGGCGTGGTAATCTTCACCTTCGATGCAACCCGACGCAGCGCCCGCCGAGGGCTTGAGAGTGCCGGAGCACTTGCCGCTGCTCGAAGCGTTGTCGTGGTTCGACCTGGAGTGGCGTGGCCTCGCGCCGATGGACATGCTGCGGCGCTACGAGGCGGGGCGGCGCGACAAGGGCGTGGTTGCCGACCCCTCGCCGGAGGAGCTCGTATTCATTCGCGCGCTCGCCCACCGCTATGGCAGCACGCTCGACATTTGAACGCGAGTCGCATCGCAGGATCCAGCGTGTCCTCGCGGCGCTGGACGCCGCTGCACCGGCGCGGTTCTCTTGCCGGTTCGGTGGCGGAACCCGAATCGCCATGGACCTCGGCGAGTACCGGGAGTCGCGCGACATCGATTTCCTGTGCTCCGACGCTTCGGCGTATGCAGATCTGCGCGTGGCGGTCGGACGGGATGGTTACGGCGCGCTGTGTCCGGCAACCGGCGACGTCGAGCTGCCGCGAGAGATCCGCGCTGACCAATACGGCGTTCGCTTTCCAGCGATCGTCGACGAGCAGACGATTCGGGTCGAGCTGGAGCGCGAGGCCCGGCTCGAGCTTTCTCAGCCGGTAGAGTTGGCCTGGACCCACGTCGCGGGCCTGTCAATCAATGACTGCTACGCCGAGCAGCTGTCGGCCAACTGCGACCGTTGGGCCGACACGGACTCGCTGAGCCGTGACTTGATCGATCTCGCTGCCCTAAGCCGGGCTCCCGGCCGCATTCCGGACGAGGCGTGGCGCGCGGCGGAGTCCGCGTACAAGACCGCACCGCGCGACGCGCTCCGAAAAGCTGCCTCGGCGTACCTCGGCGACGCCAAGCGCCGCGAGCGCTGCGCTCGGGGACTTGCCGTCAGAGCAGCCGACGCGGAGCGTCTGCGTGTGACGATAGAGACCCTGCTCGGCGAGACTTGACACTGCGATGCTCCGTGACGCGCGGGAGCCAGCGGCCACGGCCACGGCAGCGCCTGCCCCGTGTCGGAGCGGCGCGGAATCGCGGAGTGATCACCAAGTCTGGATACCGCCCCAGCGTGCCAGCCGCAAAGGACGAGCTGTCCGTCGCCTTCGCTTGCGCGGCCCGCGAGGCCGAAGACGCCGCCGTCGCGCGCCGCGACGATGCGGTAGCCTCCGCCCGGGCCACGTCTTCGACCTGGACGAGTCCGGCCTCGAACGGCTGGTCGGGGAGCTGACCGTCCACGACCCGGCTGTCGATGGCGGTGACGCGGCGTGGGGTGACGAGCGCGCCGCAAGTCGACACCGTGATGGTTCGTAGTGAGCCACGCATCGCCGCTCTGCGACTCGACGAAGTTCCGGATTCTCGCGGCGCTCCTGCTCGGACAAACATCGTGGACCGGTCGCGCGCTGCGATCGCCGCGAGGGCCCTCGCGCGCTCCCGCGCCGGGCCGGCACCCCCGGCTCCCGGACGCCCCCGAAAATCCTGCGCGGGGCGATCCGACCGGCGAAAGTTCGGCGGGCAACCACGCCTCGCAACTGCAATCCAAGGCCTGGATGGCAGCGGCATACCCGCGTATGAACGCCGTCTCATCGGGCGGCACACGGTTTGCTAGTGGACCGTCGTGCGAGCGATCGTGGCGGCCGTGCTCGTGGCACTGGTGCTCGTCGCGCCGCCCGCGCGCGGCGAAGGCCGGACCGCGCGCGTCGACATGATGGGCGCCGTGCGGCTCGCGCTCCAGCGCTCGCCGGAGCTCGGTCCAGGTCGCGCGGCCGTCGGCGGTGCCCGCGAAGTGGCGCGCGCGGTGAACACCCTGCTGCCGACGCCGCCGCGGCTCGAGGTCCAGGCGGGACCGCGCTGGCGGAACGACGTACAGCGCCACAGCGTCGACGCGACGGCTGCGCTGTGGGTGGATCTCTCCCTCGGCGGCTACGCCGGCGCGCGTCGCGACCTCGCGCGGGCGCTCGGGCGCGAGGCGCACGCTGGGCTAGCGGTGGCAGAGCGCGACGTGGCCGCCCGGGCGGCGCTCGCGTGGATCGACGCGCGATTGGCGCGCGAGATCGTGCACATTCGCGACGAGTCGCTGAAGGACGCCGCGTCATTGGTGCAGCTGGCCGCGGCCCGCGTCGGCGCCGGCAGCGCCTCGCCCGGCGAGGAAGCGCTCGCGCGAGCGGTGCTCGGCTCGGCTCGCGCGGAGGCGCTCGACGCCGAAGGCCGCCGCGTCGTCGCCGACGCCGCGCTGCGCTACGTGACCGGGCTTGCGCCGGCGCAACCGCTCGAGCTCGCCGGGCCGCTCGACACCCGCGACCCGCCGCTCGACGCGCGCCGGCTGCTGTCCCGGGCGGGCGCCGTCCACCCCGACGTGGAGCTTGCACGCGCGACCGCGACGCGCGAGCTTCGCACCTCCGACGTGGCGCGTGCGGGCGGCAAGCCGTACCTGTCGGTCGGGCCCGTGGTCACCCGCGAAGGCACCGGCGACTGGCTCGTCCAAGGCCGCATCGCCGTACCGCTGCCGCTGGTGAACCCGGCTGCGCTCGAGGCCTCGCGCGCGCGCTCCGAAGCCGGCGTCGCCGAGGCCGACGCGCGCCGCCTCGAAGCGCGCCTGGGCGGTGAAATCCAGATGGCGTTGCACGAGCGCGAGCACGCCCGCGAGCTCCGCGAGGCGCTGCTGAGCGGAGCGATCACCCCGGCGCGCGAGGCCCTGCGCGTGAGCGAGCGCCAGTACGAAGCGGGCAGCGGCGAGCTCTCGACGGTGCTGGGCGCGCGACGGGCGCTGCTCGACGCCGAGGAACGCTGGGCGGAGGCGGCCGCCGACGTGCGGCGCGCCGACGTGAAATTGGCCCGCGCGCTCGGGCGCGAGCCGAACTCGATGGGAGCGCCGAATCGGTGATGCGCCGTTTGATGGTCCTGACTCTGCTGCTCTCCGCCTGCAGCCAGAGCGAGCCCTCCCTGAGCTCGGAGCCCGGCGCCGCGCCATCCGGCGCGCGACTCGTCAGCGTGGCTCCCGCGCTGCTCGACAGCGGGCGCGTCGCCGTCACGACGGTGACGGTCGAGAGCGTCGGAGGCACCGTTGCCGCGACCGGCGAGATCGTCGCGCCGCCCGACGCCGAGGCGGACATCAGCGTGCCGGTCCCGGCACGCGTCCGCTCGATCGGCGTGAGCGAGGGCGACGTGGTGAAGCAGGGCGCCCTGCTCGCCACCCTCGACGCCGGCGACGTCGCTCGCACGAGCGCGGATCTGGCGCGCGCCCGCGCGCGACGCATCCGCGCCACGCGCGTCCTCGCGCAGGAGAAGCAGTTGCTCGCCGAGCACGCCACGAGCGAGCGCGCGGTCGGCGATGCCGAGAGCGAGCTCGCCGCGGCCCGGGCGGAAGAGCGCGGCGCGAGCCTGATGCTCACGACGTGGAAGGCGCGGGGCGGCGCCCACGTCGTGCTCGAGGCGCCCATCGACGGCACCGTCGTCAAGCGCCGCGCGGTCCTCGGTGGGCCAGCGGATCCCGGCCAGGTGCTGTTCAGGATCGTCGACACCGCGCGCCTGCTGCTGCGCGCCGACGTGCCGGAGGGCGACGCGCCCGACGTCGCGCTCGGTGCCCGCGCGAGCCTGGAATGGCCAGGGCGCGCCCCGCACTGCGGCGGCCTGGTGGAAGCCCGCGCGCCGAGCGTGGACGCCATGCGCCGCACCGTGCCGTTCCGCGTGCGGCCGGACGCGGATTGTCCGGCGCTGCTCGAGGGCGCCTTCGTCGATGTGCAGCTGCCTCGCCTGGGCACCGCCGGGCGGCGACTCCCGGTGGTACCGCGCGACGCGCTCACGGACATCGACGGCGTGCCGCTGATGTTCGTCGCGACGTCGACGCGGGGTGAGTTCACCGTGCGCGCCGTTCGCGTCGCGGAGCAGGTCGGCGAGCGTGTATTCATCGATGACGGCCTGAAGGCCGGCGAGCAGGTGGCCAGCCGCGGCGCAATCCTGCTGAAGGGCGAGCTGATGCGCGCCGCGCTCGAGTGACGCCATGATCGGCAGGCTCGCGCGCGCCGTCCTCGACTACCCGCTGCTCGCAGTGCTCGGCGTGCTCGCTCTCATGGCGGTCGGCGTGCATAGCTATCTGACGCTGCCCATCGACGCCGTCCCGGACGTCACCAACGTGCAGGTGCAGGTCTTGACGAGCGCCGCGGGGCTCTCGCCGGTGGAGGTCGAGCGCCAGGTGACGCAGCCCGTGGAGTTCGCGCTCACGGGCATTCCCCGGGTCCAGCGCATCCGCTCCGTGTCGCGCGCCGGGGTCAGCGCCATCACGCTGGTGTTCGACGACGGGACCGACATCGAGCTCGCGCGTGCGCTCGTGTCGCAGCGCCTGCAGCGGGCGCGCGAGGCCATTCCGGCGACGGCGGGGCGCCCCGAGCTCGGTCCGCTGACGACGGCGCTCGGCGAGGTGTACCACTTCACCGTGCGCTGGCCGGGGCACCCGCTGCGCGAGATCCGTACGCTGCTCGACTGGGAGATCGCCTACCGGCTGCGCTCGGTCCCGGGCGTGGTCGAGGTCAACTCGTGGGGCGGCGACACGCGCCAGGTCGAGGTCCGGCTCGACGAGCCCGCGCTGCTCGCTCACGGCGTCACGCCGGCGATGGTCGGGGCGGCCGTGCTCGGCGCCGGCACCAACGTGGGCGCCGGTCTCATCGAGCGCCGCGAGGAAGGCACCTTCGTGCGCGCCGAGGCCATGTATCGCGACGTGACGGACGTCGCGCGCCAGGTCGTCGCGACCCGGGGCGCCGGAGCGGCGCGCCCGATCCTGGTCGGCGACGTGGCGAAGGTGGTCGACGGCGCGGCGCCGCGCTTCGCCGCGGCCAGCGCCGACGGCGAGGGCGAGACGATCTACACGATGGTGCAGATGATCGCCGGCGGGAACGCGCACCAGGTCGTCGCGCGCGTCAAGGCCAGGCTGGCGGAGATCGAGCCCACGCTGCCGAAGGGTGTGGTCATCGAGCCGTTCTACGACCGAGCGTCGTTCGTCGACGAGGTCCTCCACACGGTACGCAAGAACCTGCTCGAAGGCGGCATCGTCGTCGCGCTCGTGTTGCTCGTCATGCTCGGGGATCTGCGCGCCGGGCTCCTCGTCGCGTCGGTGATCCCGCTGAGCATGCTCGGCGCCTTCTCGCTCATGCGTCTGTTCGGTGTCAGCGGCAATCTGCTGAGCCTCGGCGCCATCGATTTCGGGCTGGTGGTGGACGGCGCCGTGGTCGTCGTGGAGGGCGCGCTGGCGACCATGGCCGCGCACCACGTGACGGGCAAGCGTGCCATGAGGCGTGTCGCCGCGGAGGTCGGGCAACCCGTGACGATGGCGGTGCTCATCATCGCCATCGTGTACCTGCCCGTGCTGCTCCTCGAAGGCGTCGAAGGCCGCATGTTCCGCCCCATGGCGCTCACGGTACTGTTCGCGCTGGGGACGGCGCTCGCGCTCACGTTCACCTGGGTTCCGGCCATCGGCGGGCTCGTGCTGGGCCGGGCGCCCGCCGGCCACCCGTGGCTCGTCCGCGTGCTCGAGCGCGCTTACCAGCCGATCGTGCGCGCGCTGGTCGGGCGCTGGAAGACCGCCGCGGCGGGGGTCGTCGTGTTGCTCGTCGCGGGCGCCGCGGCCGCTGCCACGCGCGGCGCGGAGTTCATCCCGCGCCTGGAAGAGGGCGCCGTCGCGCTCCAGGTCACCCGTCCGCCCAGCGTGTCGTTGGCCGAATCGATTCGCGGCACCACCGCGGTCGAGCAAGCGCTGGTGCGCTTCCCGGAGGTCGACCGGGTGGTGTCGCGCGTCGGCAGCCCGGACGTCGCCACTGACGTGATGGGGATCGAGCAGGCCGACGTGTTCGTGTTGTTGAAGCCGCGCTCCACATGGAAGACGGCGAGCGACGCCGCCGGCTTCGCGGGCGCCTTCGAGCCGGTGCTGCGGCAAGCCCTGCCGGGCACCGCCTTCGGCTTCACCCAGCCGATCGAGATGCGGGTCCAGGAGCTGATCGGTGGGGTACGCTCCGACGTCGGCGTGAAGGTCTTCGGCGAGGAGCTGCCGACCTTGCGCCGGCTGTCCGACGAGATCGCTCGCGTGGTCGGCGCGACGCCGGGCGCCGCCGACGTGCGCAGCGAGCCGACCGGCGGGCTGCCGCTGTTGACGATCCGGCCCGACCCGCGGCGTATGGGCCGACTCGGCGTGCCGTCCGCGGAGCTGCTCGACTTCATCGCGACGCTCAAGGTCGGCCGCACCGTCGGGAGCATGATCCAGGGTGAACGGCGCTTCGACGTGGTCGTGCGCGCCGACGACACGCCGCCGGCCGACGAGAACGCGATCCGCGCGCTGCGCGTTCCGCTCGCGGACGGCCGCTGGGTCCCGCTCGGCGACGTCGCCGACGTCTCCACGCAACAAGGGCCGGCGCAGGTCAGCCGCGAGCAGGGACGGCGGCGCGTGATGGTCGAAGCCAACGTGCGTGGCCGCGACCTCGCCGGCTTCGTGCAGGAACTCCAGGCGCGGCTGGCGCGCGTCGAGCTGCCGAGCGGCTACTACCTGGAATACGGCGGCCAGTACGAGAACCTGGCGCGCGCCACGACCCGTCTCGCGATAGTCGTACCGGCCACGCTCGGACTGGTACTCTTGCTCTTGTACCTCGCGTTCGGAGCGATCCGTCCCGCGTTGCTCATCTTCGTGAACGTGCCGGTGGCCGCCACCGGCGGCATCTTCGCGCTGGCGCTGCGCGACCTCGAGCTGTCGATCAGCGCCGCGGTGGGCTTCCTGGCGCTGTTCGGCGTCGCGACGTTGAACGGCGTGGTGCTGCTCGCAGCCGTGCGCACGCGTCAGCTGGCCGGCGAGGCGGACGCCGCGGCGGTGCTCGCGGCCGCCTGCGATCGCCTGCGACCGGTGCTCACGACCGCGCTCGTCGCGGCGCTTGGCTTCTTACCCATGGCTCTGGCGACGGGCACGGGCGCGGAAGTGCAGCGCCCCCTCGCGACCGTCGTGATCGGCGGTCTGGTCACGAGCACGTTGGCCACGCTCCTGGCCCTGCCCGCGCTGTATGTCCGCTTCGGCGGCAAGCCGTCCGACACCCTCGATGAGGAAGGGTGACGCCGGAGCGCCTCGAGCGGCGTCTGACAGCATCTTGCGCCGCCGCCGGAGCAGCGCCCAGGCGATGAGCAGCGACCGGGCGCTCGGCCGTCCGCGCCGCGTGCCCCCCGAGCGACCATCGCAGCCGCCGTCGACCTCGATGGATGACCCGTGCGCGCCGCGCGGTTCCGCGCCGGACCGACATCCCTCGGCGACCGGGGCGCGTCACGGGTACGGCTCTTGGGCGGCGGCTTTGATGTCCCTGGCGCCGGAGCGCGCGGCGGCCATCCTCGGCCCGCCCGCTGGAGCGCGCGGCGGAAGCGGAGCCTCGGAGGAGCACACACGGACCGGTACCGTTCGGCGACGTGGCACCGGTTCGCGGCGGGGAGCTTGGCGACTGGCGGCCAGCAGCGGCAGTCCGCCGAACGCCGCGAAGTCACGCGCGAGGCAGCGTAGGGCGATTTCCGCGCGCTCGCTTTCGGCAAGTGCGCGCTTCGGCCGATCGCGCTCGCCGGGATCGGGCCACGGGGAGCACCGGGCTCGAGCCCGCTCGCGCGTTTACGGCGCGGACGGCTTGGGGACGCTCCGGATGCCGCCGTTGTTGTCCCGGTTCAACGCGTAGACGCAGCGCGCGTCGTGGGCGAGCACGCGCGACGCGCCTGCGGAACCGGGCGTCTCCCTGGGCGGCTCGCCGCTCGTGCCGACCGGGACCGACCGCACGCTCGCCCGACTCGGGAACCCGTCACCGTCGTTGGCCCAGTAGACGCGGCCGTCGAAGACGGTGAGGCCGCGCGGTCGGTCTTGGCCGGAGGCGAGCGTCGTCACGCTGCCGCCGGCGAGCGGGATGGACTTCACGGAGCCGCCGGTGGGTTCCGTCCAATAGAGGTGCGTCGCGTCGACCGCGAGCGTGTCCGGGACTTCGTCGGCGGTGGCGAGGAGCTCCGTCCCACCGGAGCCGTCGGCCGCCGTCGAACGGAGCTGCCGCGCAGCGTCATAGAAATAGACGCGCGCGCCATCGCTGATGACGCCGCCGGTCGCCGCCTGAGCGACGTCGTCGAACCAGAGCGTGGTCGTCGAGGCGTTCAGATCTTGCGCCGGCAGCGAGAAGACCTCGAAGCCGATGGTGAAGTAGACGCGCGCGGCATCGGAGGCGAGGCTCGTCAGCGCCTCCGGGAACTCTCGCGGCATCGACGCGACGCCCGTCCCGTCCGCGAGGACGGAGCGGAGGTTCGGGCCAGCGGAGAAGAAGGCGACGCCCCCGGTGAGCGTGACGAGCGGGCTCATCCACTCGAAGCCCTGGAAGAGCGGCCCCCACTGGCTCGGATGGGCGAACTCGAGCATTCCGATGCCGCCGTTCGGGTATCCGCTGTTCGAATTCGCGAAGATCACGCGCTCGTCGTCGACCGCGAAATCCGTCGGGGTCGAGGTCGTCCCGCCGGCGGGCATGCGTGTGTCGGTGAGGATCGTGCCGTAGCCGCACTCGCCCGCCGCCGTGCAGGCCCCGCAGGCGCACGGCGTCCCCGCGGGCGCGTTCGCGAACGCGCACTCGCCGGTCCGCGGATCGCACGTCCCCGCGAGGTGGCACTCGCCGGGCGCGGCGCAGACGACGCCTTCGCAGAGATCGGCGCTCGCGTCGGCGCCGGCCGCGCCGCCCTGCCCGCCGCTCGGGGCGCCCGCCTGCCCGCCGGCGCTCGCGTCGGCGCCGGCCGCGCCGCCGCTGCCCGCTGCGCTCTGGCTGCCATCACCGGTGGATGCGTCGGTCACCTGACGCTTCTTGAGGCCGTCGTCGTCCGTGCAGGCGGCGACCAGCCCGAGGACGATGAGCGCGGCGAGCGCGCTCGAGCGAAGCTGGGGGGTCACGGGTGCTCCGCTTAGGTCCGAGCGTGACTTTCGTCAAGCGGGCCGGTACCGCGCGCGGTCGACGGCGCGCGCGGCCGGCTGCACGATCTTCAAGAAGTAGCTCGTGGCGTCTCGAGGCGGCCAGGCGTGCGGAAAGCCATCGGGGCCGGAGATGATTCGGCGCGCGCTCGCGCCGAGCTCGGTGACTTCTGCCAGGAACGCGCGTCGCGCCGCGGGCTCTCGGGGCCAGCAGGGCGCCCGGGCCTCAGGGACGCCGAGCACGGCGGCGAGCGCGTCGACGAGCTCGCCGCGGAGCGCGTCCCAGAGCGGTGAGCGCCCGGCGAAGCTCCGCTCCTCGCCGCTCTGCTCGGGCGGCGGCTCCGAGGGCGCGTGCTCGCCCTGGTGGCGCTCGCCGGCGAGGGCGAGCGCGCGGGCGAGGGGAGGCGGGCAGCCGAGGCGCTCGAGGTGCGGCGCCACCAGCACGGCGGCGCGTGGCCCGTGGGGCTCGGGGCCGGCGTCGAGGTCGAGCCCGAGCGCTTCGAGCGCCGCGCGCGGGCCCGCGTGCTGGCTCTGAAACCCGGGCGTCGCCCTGCCCACATCGTGGAGCGCGACGGTGAAGGTGAGCCACGCGAGCGCGTCGCGCTCCGCGACGCCGGCGAGCTCGGCCGCGCGCGTGAGCCGAGCGGGAGCGCTGCTCGTGAGGAGCGCCCGCGCGAGCGCCGCTACGTCGAGCAGGTGGCAAATGAGCGGGTGCGCGGGCGGCGTCGCGCTCGGATCGTAGCTCGCCCAGAGGAGCCCGAGCCGCTCGCTCAGCGGCACCTCACCGAGCCGCGCCATCGCTCACGCCGCCGGCCGCGCCGGACCGGCACCCTCCCGGGGCTCGGCCTCGCCGGGTCAAGCCCGCTCCGCGAGCCGGCGCGAGATGAGGTCGGCGAGCGCCATGATGGTCGCTTGCGGGTTCACCGCGCTCGGGCTCGGGAACACGCTCGCGTCGCAGACGTAGAGGCCGTCGACGCCGCGCACTTTTCCATCGGGATCGATCGGGCCGCGGTCGTCCGCCATCATGCGGCAGGAGCCGAAGGTGTGGTTCATCGTCATCGAGAGGTGCTTCGCGCGGATGCGTGGCGAGAGCATGCTCTCGGTGTCCTCGCGCGTCCGCATCTCGTCGACGACGCCGTTGATGCCCGCGTGAACGTAGCGCGCGCCGACCGCGAGGAGCGCGTCGGCGGCCGTCTTCATGCCGCGCATCACGGGTGCCACGTTCTTCTCGCGGATCCACAGCTTCATGATGGGCCGCCCGCCCCAGCCGGCCTTGACCGTGCCGTGCACCTCGCCGCGGTACACGACCGCGATGACCGCCGCGTGCTTGACCTCGCCGAGTCGCTCGATGAACGGCCGCCCGACGTCGCCCCAGCGCACCATGATGAGGCTCGGGCTCGCCCAGAGCCCCTCGTACTTCATGCCGCGGATCTCACTCGAGATGGCGCCCCAGCCCTGCGTCGCGCCGACCCACGGATCGGTCACCTCGTCCATGATGCCGACCAGGCCGCCGCCGATATGACAAAATAGCGTGGCGCCGATCCGCCCGCGCGGGTTGACGCGGCTCTGCTGGAGGATGACGGGCGTGTGCATGGTGCCGGCCGCGAGCACCACGTGCTTGGCGCGCACGCGGAAGCGCGCGAGCGGTCGCCGCCCGCTGGGGTCGACGATCCTGCCCGCGACGCCGACCGCGCGGGAGCCCTCGGTGAGCACCCGATCGACGTGCGCGCAGGTGTAGATCTCGGCGCCGTGCGCCTCGGCGCCGGGCAAGATGCAGCGGTCGACGCTCTGCTTTCGCCCGGTGGCGCAGCCGGTGATGCAGTCGCCGCAGCCCTCGCAGCCGACCACCGCGCGCGGCAGCGGCTTGCCGTCGAAGCCCGCGCGCGCGAGCGCGTCGCGAGCGACCAGGTTGCGCCGGCCCATGATGCTCATGGGGGTGGGCGCGGTGTGCGTTGCTCGGAAGATCCGCTCGTAGGCCCGGTCGAGCTCGGGGGAGTCGAAGAGCTCGACGCCGCTCTCTTCCACCCAGAGCGCACGCACCCAATCGGGGAGCGGGAGCATGATGGCGGAGTTCACGACCGAGCTCCCACCGAGGCAGCGGCCGGCCATCGACGGGCTCTGCGTGGTGCCGCCGATGAGGCGCTGCCCTCCCTCCCAGTAGTAGCGCGCGAGGAACCGCGGCCCGTCGCGGGTCATGTCCTCCGGGCGCACCTCGGGGCCGGCCTCGACGACGGTCACGCGGAGCCCGGCCTCGGCCAGGTTCGCGGCGGCGACCGCGCCGCCCGGGCCGGAGCCGACCACCACGGCGTCGGTTTCCACATCGAAACCCTGCCGCACGTCCTCGAGGTGGTATCTCACGAGACGTGCTCCGGCCGGTCGAACACGCCGGCGCGCGTCTCGATGCGGTGCTCGTCGAGCGGGTGCTCGCAGGCGCGGTACTCCTCGATGTATCTTACGACCGCGAGGTGCGACATGTACATCATGGTGGTGACCGCCTTCACCGAGTCGCCCACCATCCGATAGGGCTCGAAGCTCGAGCGCCGCCAGCCTCGGATGAGGTCGGTGCGGCGCGAGGCAGGGAGCTTCGAGAAGCGGCGGAGCCCGGCGCCGAGCAGCACCGCGCCGAGCTCGATGAGCAGGAAGAGCAGGGTGACCAGCCGGCGGTTATACGGCGGGAGCTCCTCGAGGTAGCTGAGGGTGCGCGCCACCAGATCGGTGCTCTTCCAGTCGGGAGCGCCGAGGTCGTTCTCGGGGAACATGGCCTCGCTGGTGGCGGCGATGCTGGTTCGGAGGATGCGTGAGAGGGGGCCGCGCTCGGACAACCGGACCCTTCTATCACGCCGGGCGAGCGCAGAGGGCCGGTTGGCGAGGGGACCTGACGGAGATATCATCGGTCATGCCTTCATCGGGACTTCGCCGGCCGCGTCAGAGAGGGCTTCCGCTCGCGCTAGGGCTCTCGCTCGCGCTCGGTCTGGCTGCCGGCTGCTCCGCGAGCGGCGACGGCGGCAGCGCGGGCGGCGGAGCCTCGAGCGGCACGGGCGGGAGCGGCGCGGGCGGCGCCGCCGGCGGCAGCGGTGGGCGCTCGGGAGACGGGGGCTTCGACTTCGACGCCTCCGCGGGCGGGGCCTGCGCCGCGCACTGCTCGGGGGACTCGCACCAGGTCCTCGATTGTCAAGGCGCCGTGCTCGCGACCTGCAGCGGCGAACAAGGCTGTGATCCTGCCACGGGGAAATGCGCCAACGCGTGCGACGTCACCGTGACCAGCAAGCAGAGCGTCGGCTGCGAGTATTTCCCGGCCTTCCTGGAGATGAGCCCATCGACGTATTGGCAGAGCAACCAGACGTGCTTCGCGGTCGTGGTTGCGAACACCTGGAACACCCCCGCCCAGGTCACCGTCGAGCTCGGCGGCGCGCCCATCGACATCGACCAGTATGCGTACGTGCCGAAGGGCGCCGGCGCGAGCGTCGCGCTCGAGCCGACCAGCGTGTCGAGCGGCATCGCGCCGAGCGGGGTCGCGATCCTGTTTCTCGCGGGGAAGCAGGGGACGGAGAAGTCGAACTGCCCGGTCCCGGCGGCGATGCAAGAAGGGCCGATGGTGAGCGGCACGGGCAAGGGGCGCGCCTTCCGCCTGCGGACCAACGTCCCGGTGGTCGCTTACCAAGTGAACCCGTACGGCGGGGGCAACGCCGCGGTCACCGGCTCCTCGCTCCTCATCCCGACCAGCGCGTGGGATGGCAACTACATCGGCGTGGCCGCGTACCGCAACGACCTCAACGGCCCGAACCTGAACGTCATCGCCAAGGAAGACGGCACCGAGGTCACCATGGTCCCGGTGGCGGCGGTCACCGGCGGCGGCGGGCTGCCCGCGGGAGGCGCCAACGCGCCGCTCACGTTCAGCCTGAACGCGGGTGAGATGGCGCAGTTCTCGCAAAGCGCGGAGCTCACCGGGAGCGTGATCTCCTCGAACCGGCCGGTGGGGCTGATGGCGGGGCACAGCCAACTCCGGGTGCCGGTAGGTACGTCCTACGCCGATCACGCCGAGCAGATGATCCCGCCGGTGCGCGCGATGGGCAATGAGTACGTGGCGGTCATGCACCGCCAGCGAAAGACGGAGCCCGCGGTGTGGCTCATGGTCGGCGCGGTGGACGGTACCGCGCTCGGCTACGTCGGCGCGACGCCGCCCGGGGCGCCCGCCACGCTCGCGCGCGGTCAGGTCGCGGAATTTCAGACCGCGACGCCGTTCTTGGTGTCGAGCCAGGACGACCAGCACCCCTTTCTCCTGTTCGAGCTCATGACCGGCTCCAGCTTCGTACCCGGAATGAATGGCTACGGAGACGCAGACTTCGTGCTCATGGTGCCGCCGCAGCAGTACATGAACCACTACGTGTTCTTCACGGATCCGACTTACCCCGAGACGAACCTGGTGGTGGTGCGCGGCAAGGTCGGCGGCGCGTTCGCCGACGTGAACCTCGACTGCGCCGGGGCCCTCGGCGGCTGGCAGCCGCTCGGCGAGTACGAGTACACCCGCGTCGACCTCATGACCGGCAATTTTCAGCCGGTCGGCGGCTGCGGGACCGGGCGTCGCGAGATGTCGAGCGCCGGGCCCTTCGGCGTCACGGTGTGGGGCTGGGGCACGCCGCTCACCACGGACTTCACCTCGAACGTGTCGTACGGCTACCCCGCGGGCATGAACATCATGCCCATCAACGAGGTCGTCATCCCCGCCTCGCCGAAGTAGCAGCGCGCCGCGCGGGTCAGTCGAAGAGGCGCTCGGCGTCGGGATACCCGAACTCCGAGCGGAGCGCGTCGAAGCGCCCGGTCTCGAGCACCGCGCGCAGCGCGCCGTCGACCGCGCCGAGCGCGAGCGCGGAGAGGCGAGTGCCGAGGCTCACCCGCGCGACGCCGAGCGCGCCGAGCTCCGCGAGCGTGGGGCTCGAGGGGCCGCCGATGACGTTCACCGGCGCCGCGAGCGAGCGCACGAGCGCTCGGAGCGTACTCGGAGCGGACAGCCCGATCGGGAAGATGCAGTCCGCGCCCGCCTCGAGGTAGGCGCGCGCGCGCGCCGTCGCCCGCTCGAGCCGCTCCGCCTCGGGGGCGTCGCTCTCGGTCATCCACTCGTCGACGCGCGCGTTGATGACGATGGGGACCCCGGCGTCTTCCGACGCCTCCCGCGCGGCCGCGACGCGCTCGGCCGCCTCCTCGGCCGAGCGGCGCGCGCCGTGGCCCGGGCGGCTATCCTCGATATTGACGCCCACCACGCCGGCCTCGATCGCGCGGCGGATGGTCTCGGCGAGCTCGCCCAAGCTCTCGCCGTAGCCCGTCTCGAGATCCGCGGTGACCGGCACCGCGACCGCGCGGACGATGCGCGCGGTCACCCCGAGCACCTCGTCGAGCGGCGCGCGCTCGCCATCTCGGTAACCGAGCGCCCAGGCGACTCCGCCGCTGGTCGTGGCGACCGCCGGCAGCCCGAGCCGCTCGATGAGCCGCGCGCTGCCGGCGTCCCAGGCGTTGGCGAGCAAGAGCGGCGCTGCCCCGCGATGCATCTGCCGAAAGCGCCCCGCCTGCTCGAGCTGGTTCGAAGAGGTCATGACGCGCGGTATACGCCCGCGCGACGGGCTGCGCGAGTCTGCCGGCGGCGCGCGCAGCCCGCGCCACGAGGCCGTCTTCCGGCCCCGCCCGCCGAGCGGCTAGCGCGCGCCCGCGCTCGCCCCCGGGCGCGTGGGCGCGGGCGCCGCGCCCGGGAGGAGCCGCGCGCGGTAGCGCTCGTTCTTGCGGAGCGCGGCGAGGTCACTCGAGATGGCTTCGCGCTCGGCGCCGGTGGCGCGCTCGAGCGCCGCCTCGAGCGCAGCGATGCGGGCGCTCGCGCGCCGCGAGAGCGTGCCGAGCTGCGCGGCCCGCGCCGCGGGCAGCGCGCGCGCGGGCTCGGCGAGCAGCCGCTCGCGCGGCGTGCCGAGCTCGTCGACCGCGAGCGCGGGCACCACCGGCGGGCTCGACGCGGAGAGCGCGCGGCGCGAGGGCGTGAGCGGCTTCTCGGCGGGCCGCGCGACATCGCGCGGTCGCGCCGGCTCCGCGCCGAGCGCGCCTCCCGGGACGCGCTCGGCGCCGCTCGACGCCTCGCGCGGGAGCTCTGCGGATGGGGCTGGAGGTCGGTCCGGCGCGGAACCGGGCCGGGCGAGCCGCGACGCTCCCGCGCCGTGAAGACCCCACCATCCTCCGAGCAGGAGCGCGCCGCCGGCTGCGGCGAGGAGCGCGCGCTTCACGGCCCCCCCGGGAGCCGCTCGACCCGACCCGCCGCGATGAAGCGGTCGGCGCCCGCGGCCTGGAGCGTCCCCTCCACGCGCACCGGAAAATACGGCGGCCCCGGCGAGGCCGCGTTGGCTCCCGGCGGGATCGGGCCGTCGACGTAGAGGCACGCCGCGCCCGGCGCCTCGCTCTCCGCGAGCTGCCAGGCCGAGCGTGAGGGCGGCGTCGCGCGACACGGCCCGCGCCACCCGAAGAAGTAGCCCTGCACGAGCGCGCGCGCGCCGGGCGCGAGGCCCGCCGCCGCGCTCACGGTGAGCGCGCCGCTCGCGCCGCTCGGGGGAGGCGCGCTCGCGGGCGGCGCGCCGAGCGGCGCGCCGGCACCGGGCGGCGGCACGGTGGCGGACGCAGGCGGCGGCGCGCTCGCGCTGCTCGAACCCTGGCAGGCCGAGAGCGCGAGCCCGAGCGCGATGGTGGCGAGGACGACCGCCCTCACTTGACCTCGATGGTGGTGGCGTACCAGAGGTTCGAATAGTCGAGCGCGAGCACGCCGGGGAAGTTCGCGCCGTCGATCGGCTGGGTGAGCGGCTTCGAGTCATCCATCGGGATCTGGACGAGCTCACGATCCTTCAGCTTCCCGCGCAAGAGCGTGCGGGTCCCGCCGGGAAGGTCCGGCCGAAACACCTGGAGCGTGGGGTAGGCGACCTCGCCGGGCGGCCCGCCGTAGAAGTGCACGAGCACGATGTAAGTGCCCGGCACGTGTGACGGATTGAGCTCGTAGGACTCGGCGGGGAGGTCGGTGTCGTACGAGTCGCCCGAGAGGCGCCCGTTCGAGGTGGTCGAGCCGTTCGCGGGCGTGCCGAAGTCTCCATCCGGCTCGAAGACGTAGAGATCGAGGTCGGCGCCCGACTTCGTGCTGGTCGGTGAGTCGCCCCACGAGAGCGCGACCCGGAACTGGTCGACCGCGCCCGTGCCGACCGGGGGCGGCGGCGGCTCGGAGGCGTCCACCAGCGCGCTCGCGAAGCCGATCCACGGCTGCATGGGCAGGAACGCGACCCGGCTCTTGTAGCCCTCGATGGCGCCCGCGCCCTCGTAGTAGCCGCCGCCCGGCCGCGGCAGGAAGATGGCGAGCCCGGTCGCGGCGCTCACGCTGCCGATGGCCTTCGAGTCGATGACGAGCCCGGAGGAGGCGAGCGACGCCGAGAGATCGTCGGCTGCCGCGGCGGTCGCCGAGCCGAGCCCGCGGAAGGTGCTCGCGACGGTGCCGAGATCGGCATCCTCGGACTGCCCGAAGCGCAGGATGTCGGACGAATCGGCCATGGCGCGGGCGCCGGCGCGGTTGCCGGGCAGATCCTGCGCCAGCGCGCCGACCATACTCCCGAGCTGGGCGTGGAACGCCTCCATCCGCGTGAGATCGATGGCCGAGTTGGTGACGTCGTACGAGCGGTACGGGTTGCCGCCGTAGTCGTTCGTGTATTCGTCGACGATGACGCTGCCGAGCCCGGCCGCGTTCATGCTCGGCTGGCCGGTGAGCCGTGAGAGCACCGCGTCGTACGGGTAGCCGCCGCCCGGCTCGGACTCCTCCGAGGCCACCATGACGTCGGCCAGGCCGCGCATCGCGTAGCCGACCTCGTGCATGCCCATGTAGCAGGCGTCGAAGCCGATGAGATCGAGGTGCACGCCCGAGTCGCGGACGCCGGTGACGAGCTCCTTCAGCGAGAGCGAGCCGCCGTCGTCGATGAAGGCCTCCTTGTAGCCGGCGCCGTGGTTCCACATGATGAGCGCGTAGCGCTTGGCCGGGTGCTGCTCGACGCCCCAGCGCACGAACTCGCTGATCCGCGCAGGGTCGCTCATCTTGAAGGTGCCGACCTTCTCGGCCGTCTTCAAGCTGGTCACCGCCGAGGAGTCGTCGTCCTTCTGGACCTTCATCCGATAGACGGCGTTGCGATACGCCGCCTGCGGCGCATAGTCGTAGGTCGACGAGAACTCGACCTCGGTCAACACGCTTACCGCCGAGGTCGAGCCGATGACCTCCATCTCGTTGAGGTCGCGCCAGGCGTCGGCGGTGAGGTTGTTGTCACCGATGACGTAGACCATGAACGTCCACTCGGCGGAGGGTGTCTGGTTCGGCGCGCAGCGCCCCGACTGACAGCTCGTGCCGTTCGGGCAGCTCGTCGCGCACGAGGTCGGCGGCATGCAGCGCATGCTGCCCGCGCCGTCGCTGCGGCACTCGAGGCCGAGGAGCGCGCAGTCTTCGGTCGCCACCTGGTTGCCCTGGCAGCTCACGCGCTTGCCGCTCGCGTCGCAGCGCCCCTCGGCCGTCTCGCCGCCGCAGCCGTCCGCGGCGCCCACCACGACGCAGTCGGCGAACCCGCCGCGCGCGTCGCACTGGTCGACCCCGCAATCGAACGTGTACTTTTCACCCGCCTCGCAGAAGCTGAGCTGATTTCCCGTGCACGCGCCGTCCTCGTCGAGCCCGGTCGGGCAGGGGCCTTGCGGCACGCAGATGGCGCCGCCATCGGTGGCGCCGGTGGGATCGCACCGCTGCCCGTAGGCGGCGCAGTCGATCTCGCGCGGCATCGAGCTGAGCCCGCTCGAGTCGCAGTAGGAGAGCACCGCCCCGTTGCAGGTGCCGAGCGCGGTGAGCGCGCCGCAGCCGCTCGCGCGCTCGGGCTCGACGCAGTCCGCCCGTCCGTCGGTGACCGCGCAGGTCGAGTCGAGCGCCGCGCAGTCGACCGTCTTGATCGAGCCGTCGCTGCAGAAGGTGACGCGCGTGCCGTCGCATTCGCCGTCCGCGGTCACGCCTTCGCAGGTGCTCACGCCCGCGTCCGCGCCGGCCGCGCCGCCCGCGCCGCCCGCGCCGGAGGCTCGCTCCTCGATGACGGTGCACGCCGGCGCGCCCGCGAGCAAGAGCGCCGCGAACCCGAGCGCCGCGCGGCGGGCGCTCATTTGCGCGTCGCTCCCGGACGGGTCGGCGCCTTCGTGGTGCGGTTTCGCTTCTCGGGCTCGCTCGCCGCGCCCTTGTTCGCCGCTGGCGGCGTGAAGCCTTGCGCGAAGAGCGACGGCTTCTTCGGCGGCTTGCTGGTGCCGGTCGCGGTCGGCGCGGCGGCGGCGACCGCGGTCGTGGTGGGCGCGGCGGTCGCGGGTGGGGGTTTGGGCGCCGCGGTGGCCGCGGCCGCGGCTTGCGTGGGCTTGGGCGCCGCGGTGGGCGCCGTGCCGAGCGCGCCGAACGCCGCCGCGGTCGAGGCGGCGTTCGGCTTGGCTGCCGGCGCGGTCGCGACCGTGCCGCTCGCGCCGAGGCTCCCGGGGGCGAAGGCGCCGTTCGGCTGGAGGGTGGCGCCCGAGGTCGCGGGCTTCGGGGCCGCGGCGACCTGCTGGGTGGTGGGGGGCTGGCTCGGCGCGGAAGCGGCCGGGCTCGCGCCCGCCGCGGCGGACGGCGCAGGCTCGGCCGCGACCGGCGCGGCCGGCGTCGCGGCGTTCGTCGCCGGCTCTTGCGCCGCCTCCTCCTTATGACACCCGACCAGCGAGCCTGCCGCCATCACCACCGCGAACCAGAGCATGTGACGCATCGACGGTCCCTCCATCCTGCTTTCTATCGCTTCGAGAACCGAGCCCGACCCTTCGCGGAATATATACGAGTCGGCGCGCCCGGATCTGCCCCCCTCGGACCGCGCGGCTTCGCGCCGGACCGAAATCATTCCGGCCCGGACCGGCTCGAAATTCCAGCTGAAGTAAAATCAGTGCCCGCCGACGCGCTCACGGATGGCGCGGACGCGTTTTCCGAGGAGCCCGGCCAGGGTGAAGAGCGCGCCGAAGGAGCCCTTGTTTCGCTCGACGAGCGCGAGGCTCATCTGCTCGAGCGCGGCGTCGGCCGGGAACCAGAACGGATCGGGCTTCGACGAGCGATCGACGAGGAGCGTGCGCGGGCGGGTGTAGGTCGGGTAGGCGAACCGGCTCGCGGCGATGCCGGTGCCGGTCTCCTTCACGCCGGTCCACGGCGTCTCGGGGAGGATGCCGGTGAAGGAGTGGTTGTTGACGAGCGCGACGCCCACCTCGAGCCGGCGCGCGAGCGCCTCGCCGCGCGCGAGGTCGCGCGTCCACACCGAGCCGTTCAGTCCGTAGCGCGAGGCGTTGGCGCGGCGCACCGCCTCGTCGGCGTCCTTCACGCGCAGCACCGCCACCACCGGACCGAAGGTCTCCTCGGTCACGACGCGCATGTCGTCGGTGCAGCGGTCGAGCACGGTCGGCGCGTAGCCGTAGCCGCGGCCGGTGCGCTCGCCGCCGCACACGAGCTCGGCGCCGGCCGCTCGAGCGGCGGCGACCTGCGCCTCGACGAGCGCGAGCTGGCGCGCGTTCTGGAGCGGCCCGAGATCGCTCGGGCCGTCGGCGGGCGCGACCACGAGCCGTCTCGCGGCCCGGCCGAGCGCCTCGACGAAGCGGTCGGCGATCGCCGCTTCGACGTACACGCGCTCGATGCCGGCGCAGTTCTGCCCGGCGTTGTGCATGCTCCACTGGAGCACGCCCGCGACCGTGCGCGGGAAATCGCAGTCGGCGAGCACGATGGCGGCGTCCTTGCCGCCGAGCTCGAGCGACGCGGGGATGAGCCGCTCGGCGGCGAGCGCCGCCACGCGCCGCCCGGTCGGCACCGAGCCGGTGAACACCACCGCGTCGACCTCTCCGATGAGCGCCTGGCCGACCTCGCCCGCGCCCTGCGCGAGCCCGACGAGCTCGGGCGGCAGCGCGGCCGCGAGCGCGTCGCGGAGCCACGCGCCGGAGCGCGGGGTGTGCTCGGACGGCTTCATGACCACCGCGTTGCCGGCGAGGAGCGCGGGCCACACGGACTTGTAGAAGTTGCCGACCGGGTAGTTCCACGGCGCGATGACGCCGACCACGCCGCGCGGCAGGAGCTCGATGGTGGCCTTCTTGCCGGGAAAATCCAGCGCGGAGAGCTTCACGCGCTCGGGCGCGAGCGCGCGGCGCCCGGCGCGGATGACGCCCTTCACGTAGTCGGCCGTGGTCGCGAGCTCGGCCATGCGCGACTCGACCGGCGAGCGCCCCGTCTCGTCCTCGAGGATGCGGCAGAGCTCGGCCTCGCCGTCGAGGATGCGGCGCGCCGCCGCGCGGAGTCGCTCGGCGCGCGCTTCGAGCGGCGTCTCGGCCCAGCCCGCCTGCGCGGCGCGGGCGCGCGCGACCACCTCGCGGACCTCGTCGAGGGTCGAGGCCGGGATGGGCTCGAGCGCGCGCCCCGTG
The DNA here is from genome assembly GCA_035063585.1 of Polyangiaceae bacterium. Taxonomy (GTDB): domain Bacteria; phylum Myxococcota_A; class Polyangia; order Polyangiales; family Polyangiaceae; genus JAPSGB01. The sequence continues at coordinate 20,242 of JAPSGB010000038.1, read as the reverse complement.
GCGGGGGCAACGGTTCCTGGTTCGGGAAAGTCGGTCATCGCGGCGAAGGATACGCCGAGACGGCGCGCTCCGGGCCGCGGGATCAGTCCCAACCGTCGTCGAGCGCGTCGGGGTCGCCGTCGGTCCGGCTCGCGACGGAGTCCTCGCGCGCGGGCTCGCTCGAGTCGCCGCCGCGCGGTGACAGCCGGACGGTGGGAGGGAGCTTCGAGGCCTCGGCGCGGTCCGGGCTCGCCCCGGCGGGCACGGGCGGCGCATCGTCGCGGTAGGCCTCCGGGGGGATCTCCACGCGCTCGAGGCGGAGGGTCGGTCTGCCGCGCGGATCCCGCGGCTGGCGGGCGCTCCGCGGCGGCAGGGGCGGCGGGCGGCGCTTGGCGCTGGTCGGGCCCGCGGCGTCGTCGGCGGCGTCGTCGTCCGACGCGGCGGGCGCGAGTATCCCGCGCGCGGTGAGCTCGAAGGCGAGTGAGATCGGATCGCTCCAGGTGACCTCGAGCGCCTCGGTGCCGGCGATCCTTCGCTCGAGCGCGAGCATGAACTCGTCGAAGGGGACGTCGAGCTCGATGGGATCGTGCAGGACGCGGCGCGCGCCGCCCTCGCTGATCCGCGCCGCGAGCGCCGTGCGCTCGCCGTCCGGCGCGACCGACAGCGTCACCGCGCCGTGGGGGAGGATGCGCTCGATGAGCCGCGCGTAGACGATGAGGATCCGCGCCGCGCCCTGGCGCGGCCGCGCGAGCGCCGCCATGCGCCCGATGAGCGCGAGCGCCGCCGCGAACGGGGCCGCCTCGTCGCGGCCCTCGGCGAGCAGCCGATCGACGAGCTCGACGTCGATCTCGAAGCAGGTCCCGATGGTGTCGGCGCTTGCCACCACGGCCGGTATGATAAGCCGATCTCGCGCCCCGAGGCGAACCGGCTGCGGCGCAGCCGGCGATATGCGACCGTAGCGCACATGGAACACGCCGAGGCTCCGCCGCCAACCCGCGCGTCGGGCCCGCGCGGCGAGCGCGTGTGGTACTTCGCGTTCGGTGCCAACATGTCGTCGCGCGCCCTTTCCATGCGGCAAGTCCAGCCGCTGCACCGCGAGGCGGCCGCGCTCGCCGACTACCGGCTCACCTTCGGCGAGCGCGGGCTCCCGCTCCTCGAGCCGGCCTTCGCGAGCATCGAGGCGGCGCCCGGCGAGGTGGTCCACGGCGTCCTCATGGAGCTCACCGGCGCTGATTTCGACCGTATCGACGCGACCGAGGGGCGAGGCTACGCGCTCGTCGAGGTCCGGGTCCGCGGGGCGGTGAGCGGCAGCATCGAGGCGCTCGCGTTCCAGACCCGCGCTCCGGTGCGGGGCCGAAGGCCGTCGGGGCGCTACCTCGACCTCCTCTGCGAGGGCGCGCGCGAGCACGGGCTGCCGCCCGCGTACATCGCGTGGCTCGCGGCCCAGCCGAGCCTCCGGGTGCCGGGTACGCGGCTCGTCAGCCGCGTGCTCATGACGCTGCTCGCGGCCGCGCACCGGCGCTTGGGGAGCCGCGGGCGCCGCTCGGGGCGTCCCACGCGGCTCGAGTGACCGGCGCGCCATCCTGAGCTAGCGTTCCGCGCGATGATGCGTCGCCCCTGGGTGCTCCCCGCGCTGGTGGTCGCCGTGAGCTGCGGGACGACCCGGCCGAGCGCGACGCCGCTCGGCCGAGGCCCGCTCGCCGGGCCCGAGAGCGAGGACGTCCCCGAGGCGATGGAGGCGCGGCGGCACCGCCCGAACGAGACCTACGAGGTCGCCGCCGTGCCGGACGCGGGACCGCCGGAGGCGAGCGTCGCCAGCAAGGCGAGCGCGAAGCCGGACGCCGGCCGAGCGCTCGCTGCGAGCCCCGGCGCCGCTACGCCCGGCACGAGCGCCCCGGGGGCGTTCGCCGGCGATTATCGAGGCGAGGACGTGACCGAGATGAAGATGGGAACCAACGCGAGCGCGCCGCAGAAGGACCCGAACGCGCGGATCGTGGTGAGCGAGGACGCGGATGGCGCGCTCGCGTTCAAGCTGGTCGCGAGCAACGACGGCAGCACGATCTGCACGCTGAAGGCGCCCCGTCCCACCGGCGCGACCACCGCGCTCACCGCCGGACAACACTGCTTCGATCAGCCGGACAGCCCCATGCAGTCGCTCGTGACGAGCGGTAGCGCGACCTTCACCGGCAGCCGGCTCGTGTTCGTGCTCGCGATGGCGATGACCGTCGATCTCCCGGACATGCGCGAGACGGGCTCCATCGACTATCGTTTCGACGGAAAGAGGAACTGACCCATGAGTCTTGCCCGCGTCTTGCTCTCGCTCGGGTTCGGGCTCGGCGCGGCTGGCCTGCTCGCGTCGGCGTCGTGCGGCGCCCCGCAGCAGGGCTGCGCGGTCGAGACGTGGTCGGGGGCGTGCGTGCTCGGGAGCGTGAGCACGATCCGCGTCACCGAGCGCTTCCCGCTCACGCTGGTGACGCTCGAGGCCATCTGGTCGCCCCAGCCGAACCCCGCGAACCCGCAGTTCACTCCGCCCGAGCTCCGGCAAGAGCTCCGGGTGATCGGGACGCAGGAGCTCGCGCTCCGCCAGCACCTCGCCGCGCACTCGCCCGCGCAGTGTCGGCTCGTAGCGCCGCCCGCCGGCGTGTGCGAGCCGAGCAAGCTCGTGGTCGCGCTGCCCGAGTTCACGCCTCCCCCCGAGTCGCCCGCGCCCGCCGCGGCGGAGTCCGCGGGCTGCGCCGAGCTCATGAGCCCCGGCCGAGCCGGCGCGGTGTCGCGCCCGATCCAGCCGTCCACCCTGGGCGCCTCCGCCTTCCAGGAGACGTTCCTCTTCGACGAGGGCGCGAGCGCGCCGTCCGCGTCGGTCGTCGCCGAGTTGCAGGCGGCGGCGCGCCTCATCGCCGCGCACCCCGAGCTCGTGTGCGTGTCGATCACCGGGCACATCTCGCGCGGTGAGCCGATCCCGCTCGCGGACGCGCGAGCGCGCGCGGCCCGCGACGTCATGGTGGCGGCCGGCGTGCCCGCCGCGCGGCTCATGGCGTTTGGCGCCGGCATCCCGATCTACGGAGCAGGCGCCGAGGCGCCTCCACCGGATCCGCAAGATCGGCGCGTCGGGCTCTCGGTGCTGCGCGTGAAGCGGTAGGGGTCGGTCCGGCGCGGCCGGCGGCGCGGCGCGCGCGCTGCGTCGTGACAGAGCGGCGGCGCGTGGCTATGCTCCGGCCCCACTCCGCTTCGAGTCTCGGCGTTGCGCAGCCTACCCATCCTCGGACGACTATCGGCGGTGGTGCTCGCGACGCTCGCGTCCGCGTGGACCTTCGCGCTCATCGACGCCTGGCGTCGTGGATTTCGAGAGTGGGGACTCTCGACGCGCTTGCTCTCGGCGCTCCTGCTCTACGCGGTGGTGGGCGCCGGGGTCGGGGTGTTCGCGGCGCTCCTCGGCGCGCTCGAGCGCGCGCTCACCGAGCGATGGCTCCGGCGCGCCCCGCCGCGCGCGCGAAGCGCGGTCGCGCTCGCGTTCTACGCGCTCGTGGTCGGCGCGCTGGTGAGCCCCACCGCGCTCGCGACCTTCCAGGGGCCCCGGGCGCGCGCCTATGCGAGAGTCGGCCCGGTCGTCTTCGTGATGCTCGCGGCGCTCGCGGCCGCGCTCGTCGCCGGGCTCGCGGCGCGCGCCCAGGGTGCGCTCCGGCGCGGTCGCCCGCGCTGGCCGCTGCTCGGGGCGCTCGCGGCCGGGCTCGCGGCCGCGGGGCTCGTCTACGGCGATCTGCACCTGTTCGTCGCGCTCTACCGGCCGCTCCACACCCTGCTCGAGCTCACCGCGGGCGCGCTCCTCGCGCTCGGCGCGGCGGTCCCGCTCGCGCTCCTCCTCGCTCGCCCGCGCGCGCGGCGCGTGGGGAGCGTGCTCACCCTCCTCGTGCTCGGCTGGCTGGTCGCGTGGTTCGCGCTCGCGCCGCTCCGCGAGCGGGTGGTCGCGAGGCTCTCCGACGCCTGGCTCGACCCGATCTACGTCGGCCGCATGATGCGCCGGCTCGACGTGGCGCAGACCGTGGTCGCGCACCCGGTCGCTTGGCGAGAGCGGGTCGACTCGCCGCTCCACCAGCTCGAGGAGCGCTTCCGGCTCACCAACACCTCGCCGGATCCTGCGTGGTACGAGCCGGTCGACGACCCTCCCGCCACGCGGGAGGCGCTCGCTCGCCTCCGCGGACCACGCCGCGACTATAACGTGCTCTTTTACTACGTGGATACCCTGCGAGCCGACGTCGCGCGCGATCGGCGCACGATGCCGGCGACGGTCGCCTTCGCGAAGAAGGCGCTCGACTTCAGCGCGGCCTATAGCTCCGGCTCCGACACCCTGCGCGCGCTGCCCGGGCTCATCGGCGGCACTTACTCGATCGATGCCCCGCGTTCGCACGACCTCATCCAGGTCGCGCGCCGGACGGGCCGGAGGACCGTCCTCGCGATCCCGCGCTCGGCCAAGGAGTTCCTCGACAAGCTCCGCGCGGATTTTCACTTCGACACCACCCTCGTCGTGCCCGATTACTCCGACGAGCGCACGGACGTGTGGGGCTACGGCGCCGATCGCTCGACCGCTCGACCGCTCGTGGACGAGGCGCTCGGGTGGCTCAAGAAGCACCCGCGAGAGCGCTTCTTCCTCTGGGTCTTCAACTTCGATCAGCACAACTGGCGAGAGCTCGAGCCGCGATACCTGAAGAGCCTCGGGCGGCGATTCCAGGTGCCCGACGGCGGCGAACAGGAGCGACAGTACCGCCTGGTCGCGCGTGGCATCGACGCCGAGTTCCAGCGGCTGCTCACCGGGCTCGCCCGGCTCGGGCTCGCCGAGAACACCATCGTCGTGTTCGTGTCGGACCACGGCGAGGCGCTCGGCCGCGACGGCTTCTGGGTGCACTCGGTGTTTCTGTGGGAGAGCCTCGTGCGGGTGCCGCTCGCGATCCGGGTGCCCGGGATGCGCCCGGCGCGGATCGGGCGGCGCGTCTCGCTCGTGGATGTGGCGCCGACGCTCGTCCATTACCTGGAGGAGGAGCCGGACGCGAGCGAGTACGAGGGAGAGGATCTCCTGCGAGCGCTGCTCCCTTCACCGCCGCCGCGCCGCCGGCCGCTGCTCTTCTCCGCCGTGCTCCAGGAGCAGCTCGTGCGGGTCGGGATGCTCGATCCGGTCGAGCCGTGGAAGCTCGTCGTGTCGCTCGAGACGGCGACGCCCGAGCTCTACGATCTTCGCGCGCACGATCCCGACGCGCGCAGCGTCGCCGACGCCAACCCGGAGCGGACCCTGCCCATGCTCGAGGCGCTCATCCGCTCTCCGGTGTTCCCGCGCGCGGCGCCCTGAGCCCCGGCGCGCCGCGCGCGGCGCTTCGAGCGAGCTCGTCGAGCGCGAGCGCGAGCTCTTCTCGGACCTCCGCGTCGCGCTCGCGCTCGAGCCCCGCCTCGAGCGCGGCGCGCGCCTCCGCGCCGCCCAGCCGCCCGAGCGCCCAGGCGGCGTGCCCGCGGACCAGCGCGCTCGGGTGGTTCGCGAGCGCGCGGGCGAGCGGCGCGACCGCGCCCGGAGCGCCGGTGTTGCCGAGCGCGACCGCGGCGTTGCGGGCGAGCGTGTAGCGGTTCGAGCGGCGGAGCGCGGTCCGCTTCACGAGCTTGCGGTAGCCGGCGGCGCCGAGCTCGAGCAGCGCGACGAGCTCGGGCGGGTCGAGCGCGGGGCGGGGCTCGAACTCGGGCGCGCGCGCCCCGGCGGACTCCTTCGAGTTGTAGGGGCACACCACCTGGCAGATGTCGCAGCCGTAGACGTGGGTGCCGATGAGCGGACGGAGCTCGCGAGGGATCGCGCCGGTGAGCTCGATGGTGAGGTACGAGATGCAGCGGCGCGCGTCGATGAGCTGGCCGTCGAGGAGCGCGCCGGTCGGGCAGGCGTCGAGGCAGGCGCGACAGCTCCCGCAGCCCGGCCGCACCGGCTCGCCGGGGGTGATCTCGAGGTCGACGAGGAGCTCGCCGAGCAGGAAGAAGCTCCCGCTGCCGGGCGTGATGACCAGGGTGTTCTTGCCGACGAACCCGATCCCCGCGCGCGCCGCGGCCTCGCCCTCGAGCAGCGGCGCGCTGTCGGTGCAGGCGCGCGAGCGCACCGGGCGCCCGGCGATCTCACTGCAGCGCTCGGCGAGCCGGTGGAGCTTCTCCTTCACGACCAGGTGGTAGTCCTCGCCGCGCGCGTAGGAGGCGATGGTGCCGAACCAGGGCGCCCCGCCGTCGCCGCGCCGGAGCGGCAACCGGCCCGCAGGCGGCGGCTTTCCGTAGCCGAGCGCGACCACGATGATGCTGCGCGCCTCGGGCAGGAGCCGCGTCGGGTCGGCGCGATCGTCGCGCTCGAGGAAGCTCATGGCGCCGTGGAAGCCAGCCGCGAGCCAGCGCTCGAGCCGCGCGGCGCCGGCCTCGAGGCGGGTCGCCGGCGCGAAGCCCACCTGGGTGAAGCCGAGCCCGAGCGCCGCCTCCGCGATCCTCGCCGCGAGCAGGTCGGGTGAGGGATCCCCCTCGAATCCGGCGTCTTTTCCGCTCACATGCGGAGCCTAGCGCGCGCGGGCTTGCTCGGGGGCGACACCTTGGGGAATAACCTCGACCGCTCCTTGGTCCTCGGGCGGGACGCCGCCCCGCGGGGCCGGCGCCTCCCGGCGGAGGCCGGAACGAGTGAAATCGTGATCGAGATCCGCGAACTCTACAAATACTACGGGGACCGACGCGCCATCGGCCCGCTCTCGACGACCATCGAGCGCGGTGAGATCGTGGGCCTGCTCGGGCTGAACGGCGCCGGCAAGACCACCACGCTCCGCGTGCTCGCCTGTGACCTCCTGCCGACGAGCGGCACCGTGCGTATCGACGGCGTCGACGTGGTCGAGCGCCCCGACGCGGTGAAGGCGCGCACCGGCTACCTGCCCGACACCCCGCCGCTCTACGATGAGATGAGGGTGGGCGAGTACCTGCGCTTCGTCGCTCGGCTGCGCGGGCTCCCGAAGGCCGCCGCCGCGCGGCGCGCGGTCGAGGTGATCGAGCTCACCGGCCTCGGCGAGGTCGACCGCGATCCCATCGCGACCCTGTCGCACGGCTTCAAGCAGCGGGTCGGCATCGCGCAAGCCATCGTTCATAGGCCCGCGCTGGTGGTGCTCGACGAGCCCATCAGCGGGCTCGACCCGGTGCAGATCGTCGAGATGCGCGAGCTGGTGAGGAGCCTCGGCGGCGAGCACACGGTGGTCATCTCGAGCCACATCCTCTCCGAGATCAGCGAGACGTGCGATCGCATCCTCGTCATCCGCGACGGGCAGATCGTCGCCGCCGGCACCGAGGCCGAGCTCAGCGAGGAGCTCCTCCGCGGGATGCTGCTCGACGTGAGCCTCCGCCTCGGCGCGGGCACGGACGCGGAGGCCTCGCGCGCCATCCTCGGCGCGCTCGCGGGCGTCGACTCGGTCGAGGAGATCGAGCCGACCGAGCCGGGCGCGGGCGTCGTGAGCTTCCGGCTGCGCGCGGCGAGGGACGTGCGCGATGCGGTGTGCCGCGCGCTGGTGGCGGCAGAACTCCCCATTTTGCACCTCGCGCGGAGCGAACGCGAGCTCGAGAGCGTGTTCCTCGAGCTCTCTCGCCCGGGCGGCGGCGCCGACGCCACGCGCCGCAAGCGGAGCCGGAAGCGCGCTCCGAAGGCAGGGCAGCCGGGCGGGGCAGGGGATGCCGGTCCGGCGCGGCCGGCGAGCGATGAGGCGGCGCCGTGAGCCGCGTCCTGCTGGTCGCGCGACGCGAGCTGCTCGCCACCGTGCGCTCGCCGCTCGGCGCGGTGGTCGTGGCGGGCGCGCTGCTCGGCGAGGGGCTCTATTTCTACTGGCAGGGTCTCACCGAGAAGCTCTTGAGCGCGCAGGTGCTCTTCCAATTCTTCTACGGGGCGAGCGGCGCCACCATGATCGCCGCGCTCGCGCTGTCGATGCGGCTGGTCGCCGAGGAGCGGCAGACGGGGACGCTCACGCTCCTCAACACGGCGCCCATCAAGGACTGGGAAATCGTGGCCGGGAAATTCCTGTCGGCCTTCGCGGTCATCGTGGTGATGGCGCTCGCCTCGCTCTATATGCCGCTCCTCATCCTCGTGAACGGCAAGGTGAGCGCGGGGCACATCGCGGTCGGCTACGCCGGCCTGCTGCTGCTCGGCGCCGCGACCACCGCGCTCGGCCTGTTCGCCTCCGCGCTGGCGCGCTCCCAGGTCGTCGCGGTGATGGTGGGGGTCGCGATGCTGGTGCCGCTCTTGCTCCTCTGGGCGGTCGCGCGCGCGGTGGACCCGCCTCTCAACACCTTCCTCGCGGCGCTCGCACTCCACCACGAGAATCAGATGCCCTTCATGCGTGGGATCCTCGAGCTCGGGCCGGTCGCGTATTACCTCGCCGTCACCTGGTTCTTTCTCTTGGCGGCCACCAAGACGCTGGAGGCGCGGCGATGGCGCTGACGGAGCGAGGGGAACCGAGCGCGGAGAGCGCGCCGCCCGCGAGCCCCGCGCCGCGCGCCGAGCCCGAGCAGCGGGAGCCCGCGCCTCCCGGAGGGCGACCCGCGCCGGTGTGGCTGGTGCCGCTCTACGTCGCGGGGCTCGTGCTCGTGTTCATCGGCGAGCGCGTGATCGGCGAGATCCCGGGGTGGCACTCGGCGTTCACCGGTCTCGGGCTCGCCGCGGTGGCGGTCGCCACCGCGCTCCGCTTCGCGCCGCGGTTCCGCGCGGGCGGCGAGCGGCGTCAGATGGAACGGCTGCTCGCGGCCCTGTCGCTGCTCGGGCTCCTCGCGCTCGCGCTCTACTTCGCGACCACCGACGCGGGCGCCGCCTTCGTCCACCTCGACTCGCTGTCGCCCGACGGGCGCGAGCGCGCGCTCGGCGTGCTCACCGTCGGCTGGCTCGCGCTGCTCGGGCTCGCGGTCCTGCCCATGCTCTTCGCCGAGGGCGCCCTCCTTCCGATGCGGCGGGCGGAGCGCCCGGAGAGCCGCCGCGTCCGCGCCGCGGCCGCGAGCGGCGCGGTCCTCGCGCTCGCCGCGCTCTACGGAGCGCTCTTCGTGTACGCCGCGAGCGGGAGCGAGCTTCGGGCCGATTACTCGTACTTCAAGACCTCGCGGCCGAGCGACTCGACCCGCAAGATCGCGGCGAGCCTCACCACGCCGGTGAAGGTGGTGGCGTTCTTTCCGGAGGTCAGCGAGATCAAGAGCGAGGTCGAGCGCTACCTCCGCGAGCTCGGTCGAGGGCTCCCGACCTTACAGATCGAGGTCAAGGATCGTCTCTTGGTCCCCAAGCTCGCGCGCGACCTGAGAGTGAGCCAGGACGGCACCATCGTGCTCGCCAAGGGTGACACCCAGGAGACGCTCACCATCGGCACCGAGCCGGATGCTGCGCGCCCCAAGCTGAAGACGCTCGATCGGGACTTCCAAGAGCGGCTCCTGAAGCTCGTGCGCGCGCGTCGCACCGCGTACCTCACCACCGGGCACGGCGAGCTGTCGGATAGCCCCAACGACGAGCCGTCCGGCCGCTCCTCGAGCGTCGTGCGGCTCCTGCTCGAGAAGCAGAATTACCTCGTAAAGAACCTTGGCGTGGGGCAGGGGCTCGCGACCGACGTCCCGGACGACGCCGCGCTCGTGATCGTGCTCGGCCCGAGCCAGCCGTTCACGCCCGAGGAGCTCGCCTCGCTCCGCCGCTACGCGGCGCGCGGCGGGCACCTGCTCTTGGCGCTCGATCCGGACGCGCTCCCCGCCGCCGGCCTCGCGCTCGGCGCGGCGCCTGCCGCGAGCGGCGCGCCAGCGCTCGCGGGCTCGAGCGCGCCGCCCGCCGCGAGCGGTTCCGCGCCGCCCCAACCCCCATCGGCGACCGGCGCGGTCGAGGTCGGGGCAGTCCCGGAGCCGGCGCTCGCCCGGTCACTCGAGGCGCTCGCCGGCCTGGTGGGTCTGGCGTTCTCTCCCGCGGAGCTCGCCAACGACGATCCGCGCTATCACGTCCGGCGACGCTCGAACGAGTCGGACCGCACCCAGCTCGTGACGAGCGGGTTCTCCTCGCACGCCTCGGTCTCGACGCTCAGCCGGAGCTCGGCCCGCGGCGCGGCAGTGTTCGTGTTCGGCGCCGGGAGCCTCGAGCGCGCGAGCGGCTCGAGCGCGAAGGTGGATTTCACCGTGCGCTCGATGCCGGGCACCTTCGCTGACCCGAACCGCGACTATCGGCTCTCTCCGGGAGAGCAGCGCGCGACCTTCAACCTCGCGGCGGCGGTCACCGCGCCCGCCACCGCGGCGCCACCAGCGCCGGCGCCGGCGAAGCAGGGCGAGAAGCCGGCGCCCCCCGAGCTCCGCGCGTTCGTGGTGGCGGACGCGGACGCCTTCTCGGATCTGGTCTTGTCGCAGGCGATGACCAACCAGGTCCTGTTCGTCGATGCGGTGCGCTGGCTCGGCGGCGAGGAGAGCTTCGCGGGGCAGGTGAACACCGAAGAGGACAAACCCATCGAGCACACCAAGCAGAAGGATCTGGTCTGGTTCTACTCGACCATCTTCGGCGCGCCGGCGCTGGTCCTCGGGCTCGGCCTGGCCGTCAGCCGTCGCGCGCGCCGGCGCTCGGGAGGCAAGGCCCGATGAGCCCGCAGCTACGAGGGCTCATCCTGCACGCGGGCCTGCTCGCGGTCGCGGCTGGGCTCGCAGCGCGGGTGTGGACCCGCTCGGACGAGGCGACGCTCGCGGCGCGCACCGAGGTGACCGTGTGGTCGGGCTCGCCCTCGGCCGTCACCAGCGTCTCCTTCGAGGGTGAGCGGCGCAAGGTCCGCCTGGAGGCGCGCGAGGACAAGGTCGGGCGCTACTACGTGGTGGACGTCGACCGCACCGTGGAGACGCCGCGCACCGCGCCGCCCGCCGACGGCGGGGTCGAGGCGGGCGCGCCGGCCCCCGCGCTCGAGACCCGCCACGAGCTCCAGCGCTTCATCTCGGTCGAGGGAGGGGACAAACTGACTCGGAGTCTCGCGCCGTTCCGGGCGCTCCGCGCGCTCGGCAAGGTGCCGGAGGGCCAGGCCGCCGAGTTCGGGTTCGACAAGCCGGCGGGCACCATCCGCGTCGACGTCGGCGGCGCTCGGCACACGCTCGTGCTCGGCGGCACGACGCCGGGTGGCGGAGATCGCTACGCGCGGGTGGCCGAGACGGGCGAGGTGTACGCGATCCCGGGGGACGTCTCGCGTGACCTCGAGTACGCCGAGTCGCGACTCTTCGAGCGCGAGCTCCACGCCTGGAAGCCGGACGACGCGAAGAACGTCCGCATCACGCGCGGGCAGAGCGTGCGCGAGTTGGTGCGGGTCGCGGGCAAGCGGGACGCCTGGGCGGACGCCGCCTCGCCCTCGCGGCAGGACGAGACGGCCGGCAACTGGGTGACCAAGCTCGAGCGGCTGCGCGCGAGCGCCTATGACGAGAAGCCGTCGCCCGCGCCGGGTCCGGAGCACCTGGTGTTCCGCGCGGCCTTCAGCGCGGGCTCGCGGCCGCTCGGCTACCTCGAGCTCTACAAGCTGCCGGGCGAGCCCGGCAAGGGCGAGCCCACCGGCGAGGCTGTCGAGAGCCCGACCAAGCCGCCCGCCCGGTACCTCGTGAAGACGGAGGGGAGCCGCTTCTACGTCGAGGTGCTCCGCTCGAGCGCCGAGCAGCTCGAGCAGGACGCGGCGAGCGTGCTGAAGTAGCTGGCGCGGGCGCTACCAGCGGTTATACGCGGGGTGCCCTTCCTTCACGGCGACGAAGGTGCCGCGGCAGGTGGCGGTGATCTTTCCGCCCGACTCGATGCGGGCGTCGACCACGACCTTGTCTCCCTCGACGCTGAGCGGCTTGGCGACGAGGCGGAGCGGGCGGTCGAGCGGCGTCGGCGCGCGGAGCTTGACGTCGAACTCGGCGGTCACGGTGCTCGGCGCGTGAGCGAGCCCGCGCGCCTGCATGAGCGCCCAGATGGCCGTCCAATTGCTGTGACAGTCGAGGAGGGCCCCGCAGATCCCGCCGTTCAGGACGCCGGCGAAGGCTTGGTGATGCTCCTCGGGGGTCCAGTCGCACACGACCTCGTCACCCTCCACGCGGCTCTTGATCCGCAGGCCCTTCTCGTTGGCGGGGCCGCAGCCGAAGCAGCGGTTGGTCGGGGCGTAGCGGTCCTGGAGGCTCTCCGTCATGGCGGGCGGGAGCATAGCAGGCTCAGAAGCGGAGGCTCTCTCCGCGACGCGGGACGCTCACGCTCGGGAAGCCCTCGGCCGCGAGCAGCTCTCGGAGCGCCGCCTGCGCGACCGGCTCACCGTGCACCAGCGCGACCTGGCGGAGCGGGCCCTTCTCGCGCGCGGCCCGGGCGAAGTCGACGAGCTCCCGCTGATCGGCGTGGGCCGAGAAGCCGTTCAGCACCACCACCTCGGCATGCACGTCGCGCTCGACCCCGAACACGCGCACGCGCTTGCGGTGCTCGACCAGGCGGCGACCGAGGGTGTGCTCGGCCTGGAACCCGACGATGATCACGGTGTTCTCGGGGCCCTCGAGGGTCGCCTTCAGGTGGTGGAGCACGCGCCCGGCCTCGCACATGCCGCTCGCCGAGATGACGATGCTCGGGCCCGGCGCGGCGTCGATGGCCTTCGACTCCTCCTTGTCCATCACGTAGTGGAGCTCGGGGAACTCGAACGGGCTCTCGCCCGAGCGAAGCCTGCGCCGTAGCTCCTGATCGTAGCACTCGGGGTGCATCCGAAACACGTCGGTGACCTTCACCGTGAGCGGCGAGTCGACATACACCGGGAGTGGCGGCAGCCGGCCCGCGTCGCGGAGCTGCTTGAGAGCGTAGACGAGCTCCTGCGCCCGCTCGAGGGCGAACGACGGGATCACGATTTTCCCGCCGCGCGCGGCGGTGCGCACGATGACCTCGAGCAGGCGCTCTCCCATCTGCTCGAAGGGCTCGTGAAGCCGATTGCCGTAGGTGCTCTCGAGGACCAGCAGGTGCGCGCCGGTCGGGACCTCGGGATCGCGCAGGATGGGCATCCCCCGGCGGCCGAGATCTCCCGAGAACACCAGGCGCTTCTGGTCGTCGTCGTCGGTGAGGTCGAGCACCACGATCGCGCTGCCGAGCACGTGCCCGGCGTCGAGGAAGGTGAGCTCCACGCCGGGCGCGATGCGCTCGCGCCTGTGGTAGGGGAGCGCGAGCATCTGGCCGAGCGTGGCGACCACGTCGTCGAACTCGTAGAGCGCCTCGACCGGCTCCATGGCGGCCTGCTCGCGCCGGATCGCGCGGTTGATGTAGCGGGCGTCGGCCTCCTGGATCATGGCCGAGTCCTCCAGCATCACCGCGCAGAGATCGTGGGTGGCGGGGGTCGCGTAGATGGGCCCCTGGTACCCGCTCTTACAGAGCACCGGGAGCGCGCCCGAGTGATCGATGTGCGCGTGCGAGAGCACCACGGCGTCGATCGCGCTCGGCTCGAGCGGGAGGTTCCGGTTGCGCTCGAACGACTCCTGGCGGCGTCCCTGGAAGAGCCCGCACTCGAGCAGGATCGTCGCGCGGCGGGTCCGCACCAGGTGCATCGAACCGGTGACGCTCTCCGCTGCACCGAGGAACTGGATCTCCATGTCTACTTCGACGGCCCGTTGGCGGGGCTGCCGTCGATGAGCCGGTTGCCGCCGTAGGGGCGGATGGCCGGGACCTTCGACCAGAGCTCTCGGTAGAGCTGCTTCATGGCCTCGAGCCGCTCGGGCTGCCGCTTCGAGAGATCGGTGGTCTCGCCGGGGTCCGCCGCAAGATCATAGAGCTCGAAGCGGTAGTCGCGGCCGTAGACGATGAGCTTCATGGTCCCGTCGATCATCGCTCGCACCTCCGGGTTGTTGCTATCGACCGGGAGATCGAGGAGCACCGGGCGCGCCGGGGCGTCCGCGCCGTAGAGCTCGGGCACCAGCGTCTTTCCGGCGAACACCGGGTCGCCCTCGACGCCCATGAGATCGAGGATGGTCGGCGCGAGATCGATGTCGCTTCGTGGCGTGTCGATGCGACGCGGAGCGACGCCGCCGGGCAGATGCACGAAGAGCGGGACGTGGGTCAGCGCGTTCCATAGCGCGAACGCATGGCGGTACATCTTGTGCTCGCCGAAGGCCTCGCCGTGATCGGCGCTCACGATGACCGCCGTCTTGTTCCACCAGGGCTGCTGCCGGCAGTAGTCGAGCAGCTTTCCGATCCAGAGATCGGTGTAGAAGATCTCGCCGTCGTAGCGATCCCGGCTACTTTTCCCGAAGTCAGGCGACTCGGGGTGCCGGACGTAGACGTCGTGCGGATCCATGTAGTGCATGTACATGAAGAACGGCTTGCCCTTCGGCGCGGCCTCGAGTTGGCTGATGCCGAGGGCGGTCATCTTGTCGCTGGTGACAAAGTCGTCCTTGGTGTTGTCGAACTTGATGCCGCCGACCACCTGCCAGTCGGCGAACCCCTGGTCCATACCGTTCTTGCCGGGCGCCATGTACATGTGCCCGTGCGTCGCGATCGTGTGGACGCCCGCCTGGGCGAGCAGCTCGGGGAAGAAGAGGTTCGAGTCCGGATAGTGCGTGAAGAAGAAGCCGCTCCGCTTGAGCGATGACGGATACTGCCCGGAGAGGAGCGCCGCGACGCTCTTGGCGGTGTAGCTCGAGACCGAATACGCGCGCGAGTAGCTCACGCTCTCCCGCTCGAGCTGGGTGAGGTTTGGCGCGATGTCGCGCGGGTAGCCGGCCCACGGCATGTCTGCGCGCATGCTGTCGACCAGGATGAGCAGCACGTTGAGCGGGCGATCGGGGCCCTGAGGCTCGGGCGTCGCGGCCGGCGCCGCGGACGCCGCGGCGGATGGCGGCGTGGCGGGCGGCGCGGGCGTCGCGGCGGGGCGCGACGCGCGGCTGGTCGTGCTCGCCGGCGGAGAAGGGGAGGGCGGCGCGGGCTCCGCGCAGGCCGCCGCCCCGAGCAGGAGCGCGGCGGTGAGCGCCGCGCGGACTGCCGCGCTCACGGCTTCGCTCCTTCGCCCTTCGGCGGCCCCATGGGTCCGTTGGCCTCCTTGCCGGAGGTGAGCTTCATCCCGCCGTAGGGGTCGACCTGGGGGATCTTGCCCCAGAGCTCGCCGAAGCGCTGCTTCATCGCCGCGAGCTTCTCGGGCTGCTGCTTCGAGAGATCGTTCTTCTCGCCGGGGTCGGCCTTGAGATCGAAGAGCAGGTACTTCCAGCCGTTGCCGTACACGATGAGCTTGAAGCCCTGCTCGATGATCCCGCGCCGCTGCTCGTTGTTGCTGTCGGCGGGCAGATCGAGCACGACGGTCTCGTCCGGTCCGGGCGGCTCCTTCCCGTAGAGCTCGGGCATCAGGGATTTCCCGACGAAGCGGGCGTCGGGCGCGACCCCGAGGAGCTCGCAGATGGTGGGCGCGAGGTCGATGTCGGAGCGCGCCGCCTCGATTTTGCGCGGCTCGACCCCGGGCAGCACGAAGAAGAGCGGCACGTGCACGAGCTCCTGCCACAGCTCGAACGCGTGGCGGTACATCCCGTGCTCTCCGAACGCCTCGCCGTGATCGGCGGTGACGATGAGCGCGGTCTCCTTCCACCACGGCTGCGTCTTCGCCCAGTCGAGCAATTTCCCAATCCAGAGATCGGTGTAGAACACCTCGCAGTCGTACTTGTCGCGGGTCTTGCCCCCGGCCCACTCCTTCGGACACTCGTCGTGGGGCAGATAGACGTCGTGCGGATCCATGTAGTGCATCCACGCGAAGAAGGGCTTGCCGGTGTTCTCGGGCTTGCCGAGCAGCTCCATCGCGAGCCGGGTCATCTTCTCGCTCGTGATGTCGTTGTCCTTCTGGGCGTCGAACCGGATCCCGGGGACCAGCTCCCAGACGTCGAAGCCCTGGTCGACCCCCTTGCCACGCCCGAAGTAGAGGTGCGCGTGCATGCCGATGGTGCGGACGCCGTGCTCTTGCAGGAGCTCGGTGAAGAAGAGGTTCGACTGCGGGTAGTTCGTGAAGAAATACCCGGAGCGGTAGAGGGATGACGGATAGCGCCCGGCGAGGAGCCCCGGCAGGCTCTTCGCGGTGTAGCTCGAGAGCGAGTAGGCGTTGTCGTAGTAGACGGCCCGCTCGACGAGCCGGGTGAGGTTCGGCGCGATGGGCCGCTCGTAGCCCGCCCACGGCATGTCGTGACGCATGCTGTCGACGCTGAGCAGGATGACGTTCTTCGGCCGCGCCGGGGCGGCGGGCGCCGGGGGCGCCGCCGAGGCCGCGACCGCCGCGCTCGTGCCGGCGGAGGAGGCGGGGGCGGGAGAGGCCGGTTCGGCGCGGCCGGCGGGAGGCTCGGCCCGGCCGCACGCCGCGAGCGCGAGGAGGCCGAGGGTGACGAGGGCGGGGACGGAAGTCTGCACCTCGCGCACCTATCGCAAAACCGCGACGCGGGCCAAGCCGCGGCTCGAATTGGCAAGCGGGGCGGGGCGGTGCGATACTCCGGGGCATGCGAAATCGCCTTCTGCTGGTGTGCGGCTCGATCGCGGCGCTCGCCGCATTCTCGTTGACCGCGTGCTCGAGTGACGACGACGGTCCCAAGGGGTCGAGCGGCGGCTCGGCGGGCACGGGCGGCGGCTCGGCGGGCACGGGCGGCGGCTCGGCGGGCACGAGCGGCTCGACCGGCGCGAACTGCTCCGCGGCAGAGCTGCAGAAGCTCACCGACCCCGCCTACGGCGAGACCGGCGACAAGCTCATCTCGGAGGTCGCGAAGAGCTGCGGTGTCGACTGCATCGCCGCCGCGGACTTCGAGGCCTGCACGCTCGAGTGCCTGCAGCTCGACACGAAGGAAGCGCTCAGCACCGCGTGCAGCGGGTGCGTGGTCGGCTCGGTGTCGTGCGGCAAGGACAACTGCCTCGTCCCGTGCATGGGGGATGCCGCGAAGTGCAACAAGTGCATGTGCGGAGACAATCAGAAGTCGATCAACTGCTACGCCGTGTATGACGCGTGCGCGGGCGGCGATGCGGTCGCGCAGATCTGCGGCGGCGGCTCGGGTGGCGCGGGCGGGTCGTCCGGCAGCGCGGGCACGGCGGGAGGCGCGGGCACGGCGGGCAGCGCGGGCACGGCGGGCAGCGCGGGCGCGGCCGGCAGCGCCGGCGGGCCTCCCTGAGCGCCGCCGCGCCCGTGGCGAGCTTGGCTCCGAGGAGCGCGGCGCGCGCCTGCGCGCGTCGCGCTCACCCGCGGAGGAGCTTCGCGGCCGTCGCGGCCGGATCGCCCGCGCACGGGAACGCGACCGGTCCGTCGTCGAGCTCGAGCAGCAGGTGGCGGGGGCTCGCGCCGTCAGGGCTCACCGCCCAAGCGGCGCAGACGCGCTCGAGCGGGAGCTCGAGGCGCGACACGCGGCGCCCGAGCACGAAGCGCTCCGCGCGCAGCACACCGCTGGCGGAGAGCTCGAGGCGGTCGGTGAGCAGGCACACCGCGATCGAGAGCACGAGCCCCACCGTGGTGAGGGTGAGCGCCCAGCTGAGCGCGCCGATGCTCTCACCCCGCTCGAGACGCGCGCCCATCATGAACCCCATCGCGACCGCGGTGAACAGGCCGCCGCCGAGCGTGGTCGCGCCGGCGATGCGCTGCGACGCCGCCGAGCGCGCTCGCAGCGCGAAGCGCCGGGTCGCGCCGCCGGCCGCGCCGGGCCGACCACCCGCCCACGGGGTCGCCTCGGCGGGTAGACCCCAGCCGGGCTCGACGGGCAGCGGCAGGCGCTCGAGCACGCGGGACAAGTCGCGGAGGAGCGCCGCCGGATCGTCGTTCTCGAGCAGCAGGGCGCGCTCGCCCCGCGCGAGGCGCAGCTCCGCGCGGTAGCGCACGCGCGCGGCGCGCTGCTCGAGCCCGCCGCCGGTGAGCAGGATCGCGCTCGCGCTCTCGAGCGAGCGGTCACCCTCTGGCCCGTGGAGCGTGCGCCGCGCGAGCTCGAGGCGGTAGCGTTCGACGCGTGGGCGGGTCGCGCGGAGGAGCGTGAGCCCCGCGCTCGCGAGCGTGAGCGCTCCGAGCGCGCGCGACCACGAGAGCGCGCCGGGGGCGGCGAGCGGGACGACCGCGAAGGCGACGAACGCGACTCCGACCAGCACCGGCGCGCCCGTCGGCACTCTGCGTCGGAAGTCCAGGAAGTCTGGGGTCGCGCGGTCGAGGACCATACTCGGGGGGAGCGGACCCTATCACACCCGCCGGAGATCCTCGCGCGCGGGCCGGAGCAGGCAGGGCCATTTCGCTCGTGCAATCCTGGATTGCAGATTTGAAATCACGCGCAGCCTTGGTCGCTCGTAACGCGCGAGCGATGGTGGTCGCATGGTTGGCATACATGATGCAAAAGCATCTGACAGCCGCAACGGCCCGTGGCGTTCTCCCCCCCTCCGCCTCGGGCCGTTGCCTTTTTTGTCGGCGCGGGGGTGCGGCTTTCTGGCAGGTCCTTGCCGGGTCGTGCCAATAGCCAGGGACGGCGATGGCGTCTCGGCTCTACGCAGCTTCAACCCTGCTCGCGCTCTGGCTCGGGCTCGGCTGTTCGAAGCAGGACACGCCCTCGGCGAGCAAGCCTTCCGCGGCGCCGGGCGAGCGCGAGACGGCCTCATCGGCGCAAGCAGCGGGCGCCCAGCCCGCGGCGGCGCCGGAGGCGGAGCGGTCGAAGACCCCGCCGCTCGTGGATCTCGCGGGGCGCTCCCACCCGCTGTCGCTCGCCGTGGTCGACCCGGGGAGGCCGCGCATCGCGAGCCGCGCGCTCCGCACCTGGGTCCACGAGCGACCGAGCCTCGGCGCGCCGAAGCTCGGCTATCTCCGCGCCGGCGCCTCCTCGCCGACCAGCGCGGAGCCCGCGGGCTTCGACGGCTGCAAGGGAGGTTGGTATCCGGTCGAGCCCCGAGGGTACGTCTGCGCCGGGGCTCGGGCCACGCTCGATCTCGAGGATCCCGTGGTGCGCGCGACGCGGGAGCTTCAGCCGGACCCGCTCCGCAAGCTCCCTTACATCTACGGGACCGTGCGTCGTCCGGGGCCCACCTACGCGAAGCTCCCGAGCCGCGCCGAGCTCGAACGCGTCGAGCCCGGGATCGACGAGCGGATGCAGCAGTGGCTCGGAGCCGAGGGCGAGGTGGGGGCGAGCTACGCGCAGGACGTGTGGCTCGGCGGGCGCGGGGCGCCGCCCGATCCGGCCGAGGCGTGGAAGACGGAGCGGAGCGATCCGCTGCCCTGGTTTCTCGAGAACGGTGGGAGCACCCCGAACCTCTACCGGAAGGCGCGCCCGGAGGGGCTCGTCATCGACGAGATGCGCGCCAAGGTCGGCTATTCGTTCCTCGAGACCTTCCTCTGGCAAGGGCGGCGATATGGGCTCAGCACCGATCTCAGGCTCCTACCCACCGATCGGCTGCGACCGATCCAGGGCTCGGAGTTCCACGGCTGGCAGATCCCTGAGGAAATCGACTTTCCGTTCGTGATCGTGCGGCGCGACGGCGCGCACGCCTGGCTCTACGACGCCGCCAAGAACCGGCTCATCGACGCGGGCACCGCCCCGTATCGCGCGGCGTTCAAGCTGACCGGCAAGCAGAAGTTCTTCCGGAGCGTGCTCCACTACGAGACCGTGGAAGGGAAGTGGCTGAGCGATCGCGACGCCTCGCGGCTCGATCCGCCTCGGCGAATGCCGGCCTGGGGCAAGAACGGCGAGAAGTGGATGGACATCAACATCACCAAGCAGACGTTGGTGCTCTACGAGGGCGAGCGGGCGGTGTACGCGACCCTCGTCTCGACCGGCGAGGCCGGGCTCGACGATCCGAAGCGCTCGACCGCCACCAAGCGCGGGATCTTCCGGATCCACACCAAGCACCTGGCGACGACCATGAGCTCGAACGAGACGGGGGAGGAGTTCGAGCTCCGCGACGTGCCGTACGTGCAGTACTTCGATCAAGAGGGCTATGCGCTCCACGGCGCGTATTGGCATGACCGCTTCGGAGTGCCGAAGAGCCACGGCTGCATCAACCTCGCCCCAGAGGATGCGCGGCGCGTGTTCTTCTGGACCGAACCGAGCCTCCCGACCGGCTGGCACGGCGTGCTCCTGCCGCTCAAGGGCACGGTGATGTTCGTGCATCCGTGAGGCGCGGGGCGCCCGCCGCCGGCCGCGCCGGACCGGCAGGCTCGGAGGCTCCGCCGGGCGAGGCTCAACCCGGCGGCGCGTCGGCGGGGGCGTCGCTCGGCGCGTCGGCGGGGGCGTCGCTCGGCGCGTCGGCGGGGGCGTCGCTCGGCGCGTCGGCGGGGGCGTCGCTCGG
>JAPSGB010000037.1:0-46133 GCA_035063585.1 Polyangiaceae bacterium | reverse complement strand
CCGGCGGCGCGCCGGGGAGCGGCGGCGCGGCGGGCCTCGGGGGCTCGTCGGGCAGCGGCGGCGCGTCGGGCAGCGGCGGCGCGTCGGGCAGCGGCGGCGCGTCGGGCAGCGGCGGCGCCGCGGGCGGCGGGTGCGCCGAGGTGAGCGGCGCGCCGGGTTTGTGCGCGCCCGCGTCGAGTGGTGCGGCCTGCACGCCTGGCTTCGGGAACTCGAGCTGCTCGGGCTCGGGCGCGTGCCGCATCGCCGGCAGCGGCGGGCGCTGCGAGCCGACGGGCGGCACCCCGCTCCTCGGCGGCTCGTGCGCTACCAACTACGACTGCAACGAGCACGAGCAGTGCTACGAGGGCTCGTGCTGGTGGATCTGCTCGCTGAGCGATCCGTTCCCGTGCGACTCATGCATGAACATCGGCCTCTCGAAGTGGGGCCTCTGCCACATGTGAGCCGCGCGACGCGGGCGCCGCACCCGCGCTCGTCGCGTACGCCGACGGCGCCTGCCCTCCGCACGCCGCGTCTCGCCGGGGTGTGCGCTCACGACGCCCCGTACACCACCATGAAATTCTCGGGGGAGCCCGGGACCTCGTCGTCGAGCCGCTCGAACGAGTACTCGGTAGTGGTCTCGTCGGCGAGGCGTTCCCGCGCGGCGCCCGTCAACAGAATCTCGCCCGCGCCCGCCAGGTCCTCGCCGAGCTTGCTGGCGGCGTTGAGCTCTCGCCCCCAGACGTCCTCGTCACCGATGCGGAGCAGCTCACCGAACCCGATGCCGACGCACAGGAGGATCTGTTCCTCGGGCTTTCGTCGCGCGCTGACGTTCTTGCACGCGCGCTGCATGGCGACGGCGCAGTCGAGCGCCGAGCGCATCGTCCGGAAGAGCAGCAGCAAGCTGTCGCCCTCGGCCTTGACGAGCACCCCGTCGTGCGCCTCGATGAGCGGGAAGAGCAGCTTCTTGTGCTCGTAGATGACCTGCAGGAAATGGATGATCCCGAACTCTTCCACGCGGCGGGAGAAGCCGGCGAGATCCGTGAACATCACCGCCCACTCCTCGCCGAACAGCTCGCGAATGCGCCGATCGATCGCCGCGGTGTCCGCCCCGCTCTCCGTGCGCTTTCCAATCAGCGCCCAGAGGCGCTCCGAACTGCTCCCCAAGCCGCGTTCCTGCATTCCGGGAGCATACACCGGGCGCTCCATCGTCGCTCCGCTCGAGCTCAGCGAGCGCGCATGAGCGGAAACGCGCCTCGAATCCGAGGAGCCGGGACCGCGGTCTAGAACGCCCCGCCCACGCCGACCTGCAAGTCCCGCGCGCGCGCCTCCACCGGCAACCTCGGCGGCGCGCCGGGGTTGGCTGGCTCGATCTCGACGCGCGACGCGCTGTTCACGATCATCAGGATGCCCGGCGCGGTGAGGCCCATCCCGATGGGGAGCGTAATCAGCCCCGCGGCGAGCAGGCCGCCGCCGTCCTCTCTCGCGGCGCCGACCGCGGTCAGCGAGACGCCAGCGAGGACGCCGATACCGCCGAAGGTCGTCATCACGATGCCGCCCGCGAGCTTGCCGGTCTTGGTCGGGAAGGCGCGCGCGTCGAGCTTGTTGCCCTTCGTCTGGTGCTCGCGTAGGTCCGGCATCACGATGCGCTCGTTGCGCTCGTACCAGGCCGTCTCGTGCACGAACGTAAAGGGCACGGCCGGATCCACCCAGCGCGCGCATGGGGTGGAGCACAGCGTCCGATCATTGATGGCGACGTCGTACTCGTGCTCCGGGTTGCCCGAGAGGAAGGTCACCTTCACCGTCCCGGGCGCGCCGCGGTCGGCCAGCTCCTTCGGCAGCGGCCAGAGGAACACCTGGATCGGCGAGCGGCACTCGGGGGCGGCGTTCTCGTCGGTAGATTGCTGGCAGGCGTCCGGCGACCCGGCCTCGCGCAGCACGGTCTCCGAGCTCTGCGTGCCGCCGCCGGTGGTGCCGAGCCCGGCGAACCCGACGCCTCCTTGCGCGGCGATGCTGCCACCGGCGCGCAGCTTGAACGCGCCGACGGACAGCGCGCCCACCACGTGGGTCGCGCCCGCGCAGGCGGGGTCCTCGGGGACCTGCCGATCCCAGCCGCGTAGCTCGAGCTGCCCCGCGACGGTGGTCTGCACCGCGAGCCGGCCGCTGCGCGCGAGCTCTCCCTCCAGCGCGACCGCACCGAGCGGGAGCTTCGCGTAGAGCTCGTCCGCATCGCGGATCTCGACCAAATCGGTCGTCGTGGTCGTGCGCCGCCAGCCGTAGCTGCCGCGCACGCGGCACTGCGGCAGGAGCTTCATCTCGCAGCCGGCGTAGCTCACCATGACGCCGCCCTCGCGCAGGCGCGCCTCGAGGTTCGCCTTCTCCGGCGCGGGCCACTCGGTGACGAGCGGGTTCTCCGCGCTGGCTGCGACCTTGCACTTGGCCTGCCCTCCCGGCGCCTCCGGGGCCCGCGCCGTCAGGGAGTCGCTTCCACCGCCGAGCAGCGAGCTGCCACAAGCGACCACCCCCAAACTGCCGGCAACCACCCCGAGGAACCGCGACCGCAGCACCGTCGCAGCTTAGCCGAAGTCTCGAGCCGACGAACCTCCCGGTCACCGCCGCGCCTCCCGGAGGGCCTGGCCGAGGGACCGCTCCCCCTCCCTTACGCTCGGCTCGCGGTGGATGAGCCGAGCCCGGCGCGGGCCCGCCGGCGCGGGAGCAGGTGGCGGAGCGCGGCGAACACCGGCTCGATCAGCATCGCGACCACCCCCGGCGCGTGGTTACGGACCGCCGCCGGGAGCCCGAAGGACAGCCGCTCGCGGGTCACCGGGACGTAGAGCGTCCCGAACATCCAGTCCCACACCGCGAACGCCGAGCCGAAGTTGCGATCGTAGTGGCGCTGCTCGCGGCTGTGGTGAATCTGGTGCTGGGCCGGGCTGATGAAGACGTGCTCGAGCACTCGGCCGTAAGACAACCACACCTGGGAGTGGCGCAGGTTCGAACCGAAGAGCGACCAGACGAAGCCGAGCGCGGCCACCCCGAGGATCTCGAACCCGGTGATTCGGCCCGGGAACCCCCAAGCAAAGAGCCCTGCGATACCGGCGGTAGTGACGCTGCCGCGCACGCCGTTGAGCCACGCTTCGATGGGGTGAACCCGGTGGACGGTGAACGGGGTCATCACCTCCGCCGAGTGGTGCACCTTGTGAAGCTCCCAGAGGAACGGGATGCGATGCGCGAGGTAGTGTAGGAGAAAGCGCGTGAAATCGTCGGCGACGAACGAGGCCACGGTGAAGGCCATGGCGACCTCGGTGCGACCGAGCGCCGGCAGCGGCGAGGGCCCGAGGGTGACGCCGAGCCACACGGACAGCCGCGCTGCGGCCGGTACGATGGCGAGCACCACCGGCGCAGCGACCAGCGCGCCCAGCACCGCGCGCGCCAGGATGAGCCCGTAGTCTTCGCGCGCCGAGCGATGCCACCACACCTCCTTCGCGAAGAGGTAGCCGAAGAGCGAGCGGCGACCGCGCACGTGACGCGCCCACACGTAGGTCGCGAGCCCCGCGGCGCCGAGCAGATGCGGCCAGTAGATACGCTTCTCCGGGAGCAGGAGCGCCGTGAGCGCGTTCGCCATGCCCGACCACGCGCGCGCGAAGAGCTCCCCGGCGTCAATCATTGTCGCCCTCCGAGCCCTTCGGAAGCTGGAGGTGGAGCACCGTCACGAACTCCGTCTTCAGAAGATCGGTGAGCATCTTCAAGCGAGCGTGCACGAGCGCGACCGCGGTCGGGTCGTCCGACAGGGCCTTGTCGATCGGCGCGGCGAGCGCGTCGACCGCGCCTTGAGTGGCCACCAGCGCGCCCATCATGTCGTCGGCGAGGCGCGTCGCGCCTGCCGCCCGGAGCCAGTCGTCGAAGCCCAGCCCGGCGTAGTCCTCGCCGCAGCCCTGGAAGAGTCGGCGGAACCCGATCAGGTTCGCGCGAAGGTGCTCGACCGAGCGGCGCGCGTAGAGCGACTCGACCGCGTCGGGACAGGTCGCCTTCTCGCACTCGAGGTATCCGAGCGGCTTGCCGAGCTTGGCGTCCTTCACCACCTTGTCGACGTAGAAGAGCGCTCCGCTCACCGCGTCGAGCGCGTCGAGGCGCGCCGCGAACGTCTTCGAACCGGCGCCGGCATTCACGAGCTCGGCGGTGAAATTGCCTCCGGCAGGCTCCCAGGCGGAGATGAGGCTCTCGGTGCGCGCGAGCACGTCGGCAGCGGCGGCGGCGGCGTAGGCGGCCTTGCGCTCGATGAGCGCGTCCGGCGAGAGCGCCGCCCAGGTGCCACGCCCGTTGATCGTCGAGAACTCCGAGCAGGCGTTGTCGGTGCCCGTGTAAAATACCAGGTACTCGACCGCGCCGAGCCCGCGCGCGTTGATGAGCGAGGTCGAGAAGGCTGCGCCCGCGTAGGTCCGCGCGACGAGCTGCTCGTCGACCTTGCATCGGTTGAAGACCGGCCAGGCGTAGATTTGATTTCTCAGATCGCGACCGCCCGGCAGCGACGAGACGGCGGCCGGGCCGTATTGGAAGAGCTCGGCTTCTTCCCACACCTCCATCGCCGAGCGCCACGCCTCGCGCGTGGCCTGCTCGTTCTCGGTCGAGCGCGCGGCGGACCACTCTGCCGCCGCGTCGCGCAGCTGGGTGGCGAGCGGAAGAAAGGCGCGGTAGCGGCCGAGCGCGCAGCTCGCGAACTCGGTGAGCAGCGCCTTCTCGCTGAACGGTCCGGCGTCGACCTCCGCACCTCCGTCCCACTTCGGGATCGGACCGGCGTCGACCACCGGCGAGCCGCCGCCGCTCGGCGGCGTCTTCTGGGTGAGCATGTTCTCGTGCGGCGGCGGCTTCCGGCAGCCCGCGGCGAGCGCCATGAAGGCGCACGCCGCGAGCGCGAGGACCGGGCGGGCGGAGCGGAGCCGCGTCATGGGAGGGGAACGAGCACCAGCGCCGCGTCGTCGTCGCCGAGCGGCCCTGCGCCGGAGTCGCTGTTTGCGCCGGCGATCCCCGCGGCCACCGCGAGCTTGCCTCCCGGCTGCACCGCCACCGACCAGAGGAAGTCGTTCGGTCCGCCGAGATCGAGTAGCCGTATCCCGCCGGGCCCGAACGAGGCGTCCGGCGCGCCGTCGGCGTTCGCCAGGATCGCCAGCATCGCGTCGGACTCGGCGGCGGCGGTGCGACCGCCCCCGACCATGAGCACGCGGCCGTCGGGCAGCGCGGTGAGCGCGCGCCCGTTGTCGTTGAACCCGGCGGCGTCGAGGAGCACGTGACCGCCGGTGCCCCAGGTCGGGTCGAGCGTCCCGGACGCGGTGAGCCGGAGCGAGATCCAGTCGAGGTCGTCGGTGGTGTTCTCGCGCCCGTAACCGATCGTGACGAGCTTGTCGCCCTGAACGACCGCGTCGTACGCCTCGGTCGTCGCGGCGAGCACGGCCTCCGAGAACACGCCGCCGACGCCGAAGGTGGTGTCGAGCACGCCGGCTGCGGTGACCTTGAAGACCACGGGCAGGACGGCCCCCGCCTCCTTACGGTACCCGGCCAGCACCACGCTGTCGTCCGCGAGTACGGTCGCGCGCCGCGCGCTCGCGGGCGCGTTGCCGATGTCGAGCGAGAACACGCCGTTGGTCCCGAAGCTCGCGTCCCTCGCGCCGTCGGCGTCGAGCCGCACCAGCGCGTAGTCGGTGTCCGTGCGCCCGCTCGCGACCATCGCTCCGGAGATGACCAGCTTGTCGCCCGAGGCGAGCGCGAGACCCCACTGCATGTCCGCGCTGAACGCGGTGCCGTCGGCCACGCCGGCGCTGAGGTCGAGCACGACGACGCCCGCCGTGCCAAAGCTCGTGTCCAGGGCGCCGTCCGGTAGGAAGCGCGCGAGCGCGATGTTTCGGTCGCGCGGATCGGCGGCGCCCTCCGCCTCGACCGTGGCCGCGACCACGATCTTCCCGGTGGACTGCACCGCGATGCCGCGAGCGACCTCGCCGGTGGTGCCCACCGCCAGGTTCTTCACCACCGAGCCCCCCGAGCCGAAGCTCGGGTCGAGCGCGCCGTCCGGCGTGAAGCGGGCGACCAGGGTGCTCAGATCGGTCGCCGCGTCGATGCCGTCGGCGCGCACCCCGACCGCCAGGATCTTCCCATCCGCGTCGAAGGCGACGTCGTAGAGCCGGTCGTGGCCGTCCGCGGAGAAGGCGTGATGGATCACCTTCGGCTCGGTGCCCGCCTGCCCGCCGGCTCCGCCTCCGGCCTGCCCACCGGCTCCGCTCCCGGCCTGCCCGCCGGCTCCGCCTCCGGCCTGCCCGCCCGCTCCCGCGCCGCTCGAGCCACCGCTCCCCGAGGCGCCGGCCGCGCCACCCGTCGCCGGGCTTCCCGCGCTCCCGGACGCACCGGCCGCGCCGCCGGCTCCGCCGGTGCCGTTGCCCGACTTGTCGATCGTCTCACTCGAGTCGCACGCGGTCACCGCGAGCACCGCGGCGAGTCCGCCGAGGATCGCCCAACTCGCCCGCCACTTCCTGCTCGTCTTCGTCATGATGCGTCGTTCTCCTGGTTCCGGCTTTGAAAAAGTGCGGTGAGCCGGCGCTCGATGGCAGCGCGCCGGCTCAGAAATCGATGGTGGCTCCCACCTGGACCCAGCGCGGCGCGTTCGGCCGCGCGCCGTAGGGGCGATGCGAGACGATGAATTGCCGACCGCCCACGTTGCGGACGTTGCCCCAGAGCGACACCGGCCCGTACACGCGGTAGCGCGCGCTCGCGTCGATCCAAAACTGCTCGTCGGTCGAGACGCCCTCGGCGATGGGCGCGCGGCCCGCTTCTTCGCGCATCGGCGAGACGTAGTTGGCCGCCACCGCGACGCCGCCGTCGTCGTTCTCGACGCCGACCGAGGCGTTGAGCTGGTGACGCGGGACGTACGGCATCTCGTCTCCCGCGCGGACCTCGCCGAAGATCGGATCTTCCGAGGTGAAGTCGTTCAGGAAGTGCGCGCGGGTGAGCGTATACGCCGCCACGAGCGGCAGGGTGAGCGCGCCGGCCGGGAGCTCGTACTTGAAGAAGGCCTCGAGCCCGTAGATTCGCGCGCGGCCCGCGTCGAACTGACGGTCGAGGTTGGTGTCCACGCAACCGCTCGAGAGCGTGCAGACGTCGGTGATGTTGCTGTACGCGTTATAGTAGGCGACGAGCTCGGCGCGGAGCGCTCGCGATACGTAGCGCGCTCCCCCCTCGTAGTTGACGCTGCTCTCCGGTTTGATGCTGCTCGGGCTGCCGGGCGGTGGTGGGCTGAACCCCCGGTAGACCCCGAGCAGGAGCCCGAGCTCATCGGTCACGCCCGAGAAGAGCCCGACCCCAGGCAACACCACGCTCGCCAGCCGCCGCGTCTCGACCGCGCCCAGGTGATCATCCAGCGCGGAGCGCATCACCTCGACGCGCACGCCGGGAGTGAGCGTCAGGCGCTCCCAGCTCACCGCGTCGGTCGCGTAGACGGCGAGCGCCTGCGTCCAGGCCTCATTGAACGCGGTGACCACCGTCGGGCTCGCCTCCGGGTAGAGATCGCCGTCCACCCAGTCGTAGGCGTTCTCGCTGTGACGCCTCTCGATACGGTCATAGTGGAGCCGCGCCCCCGCCTCCGCGCGGTGGTGGAACGGTCCGGTCGCGCCCTCCCAGCGCAGCCGCGACTGGAGCCCCTGCGAGACGAAATCACGCTGGTTCGGTCCGATATAGATCGCCTCGCCCGAGGACGCGCTGTTCGCGTCGCCGCGGATCACCGAGTAGTAGACGGCGTTCAGCGGCGTGTCCGGGTGGGTCATCACGTCGAAGAGGCTCGGCCCGCCGCGGAAACCGTTCACCTTGCGCCAGGTCCGCGAGTAGTCGTTGCGGTAGGCCGTGGTGAGGAGCGTCAGCCCGTTGCCCGTGTCGACCGCATGACTCAGGACGAACCCCGTGCGGTGGTTCTGCATCCGATCGAGCGCGCTCGCGCCGTAGCGCCGGTTCGGATCTTCGCGGAAGTCCGCGTCGGAAATCCCGAGATACGTCTCGTTCGAGAGCTCGTCGGAGTAGAGGAGCTTCCACCGGAGCTCCTGCCGCACACGCGCGGCCGGATCGAACGTGTACGCGCCCTTCAGCATCCACTCGTTGCGATAAAACCCGGTGTCCGCGCCCGACGGGAGCTCCTTGAACCCGTTCGAGCCGAGGTGCGCGCCCTCGAGCAGCCACGCGACGTGCTCGTCGCTCGAGCCGAACCAGCCGTGCACGGTGCCGTACCCGTACTGTCCGAAGCCCGCCGTGATGGACCCGCTCGGGTTCGCCGGAAATCCGCGGGTCACGAAGTCGATGGCGCCCGAGACCGTCTGCGGGCCCTCGGTGATCGCCGACGGCCCCTTCAGCACCCGCACGCTGACGAAGCGCGACATGAGCGGGAAGAAGTAGGCGGCCGGCGCCGAGTAGGGCGCAGGCCCGAAGAGCACGCCGTCCTCGGTGAGCGTCACCTTCTTCGAGCGATCGGGGTTCACGCCGCGGAGCCCAATGTTCGGGCGCAGGCCGACGCCGTCCTCGCCGCGGGTGTACACCCCGGGCACCGACGAGAGCACCGCGTGCGGATCGGTGTAGCTGAAGCGCCGGAGCTCCTTGCTCGTGATGACGTGCGCCGACCCTGCCGTGCGGCCAATCGGGGTCCCGGCCACCGTCACCTCGATCGGCTCCTCCGGCTCGGGCTCGGCCGCGTCGCCCTCCGGCGCTGCCGCGGCGCTCGGGTCCGGCGCTGGCGGCGCAGCGGTTGATGGCTCGGGCACGGGCGGCGCCGAGGGTGACGGCTCGGGCTCGGCGAGCGCCGGCGCGCTCAGCAGCGCGAGCGCCGGCGTGAGGGCGGCGGCGAGGAGAGCTAGCGGGAGGCGCATGAAGAAGCCAGTGATCCGGGGACGGCGGGCGGGCGATCAGGGGACCGCGGTCCCTGCGCGCGGCGAGCCCGTCGCCTTCTTGAAAATGAAAGTCAATATCATTTTCAATCGCCGACGCTTTCTAAGATGCGCTTGATAGCTTGTCAAGCACCGAGCTCGCGCCGCTCGCCGCGCTTCGCCGCCGCGCTTCGCGCCGGCCCAGAGCTCGCCCCCGCGCCGGGCCGGCGCGGCCCGCGCTCGGCCGGCGGGGCCCGCGGTACCGCGCCGGGCCGACAAAAACCGGTCGCCCCCTCGGCTCGAGGCGAGGGGGCGACCAGAGCGCCGACGCGCCGGAGCTAATTCGTGCTGGTCGGCGCCTGCGCGGCCTTCGCCGCCATCTCGTCGACGTAGGCCTGGCTCGGCTGCGGCACCCGCTCGAGCGCGGCCGCGAGCACCTCGTCGAGCCGGCTCACGTACACGAACTCGAGCTCGTCGCGCACCTCCTTCGGCACCTCCTCGAGATCCGCCTTGTTGCGGTCGGGCACGATGACGCGCTTGATGCCCGCGCGGTGCGCCGCGAGGGTCTTCTCCTTCAGGCCGCCGATCGGCAGGACCCGGCCGCGCAGCGAGATCTCGCCGGTCATCGCCACGTCGTGACGAACGCGGATGCCGGTGAGCAGGCTCACGAGCGCGGTGAACATCGTGATCCCCGCCGACGGGCCGTCCTTCGGCATGGCCCCGGCCGGGATGTGGATGTGGACGTCGCTCTTCTCGAGGAAATCCTTGCTGAGCCCGTACTTCTCGGCGTTGGTGCGGACGTAGCTGAGCGCCGCGTGCGCGCTCTCCTTCATCACGTCGCCGAGCTGACCGGTGAGCTGCAGCTTGCCCGTGCCGTACATCCGGGTCGCCTCGATGAACAGGATCTCGCCGCCCACGCTCGTCCACGCGAGCCCGGTCGCGACGCCCGTCTCCTCGGTGCGCTCCGCCACCTCGCTCGTATACTTGATGGCGCCGAGATACTCGCGGAGCTCGTCTTCCGTCTTGATGACGCGCGGAGTCTTGTCGCCCTCGGCGACCTTCACCGCGACGCCGCGGATGACGCTGGCGATCTGCCGCTCGAGCGAGCGGACGCCGGCCTCGCGGGTGTAGTGCTCGATGATCTCCTCCACCGCTTCGTCGGTGATGTCGAGCTCCGCCTGGGTGAGGCCGTGCTCCTCGAGCTGCTTCGGGATCAGGTGCTGCCGCGCGATGGCGAGCTTCTCGCGCCGCGTGTACCCGGGGATCTCGAGGATCTCCATCCGGTCGCGCAGCGGCGGCGGGATCGGATCGGCCACGTTCGCCGTCGCCACGAACATCACGTTCGATAGATCGTATGGGATCTCGAGGTAGTGATCCGCGAAGGTGTTGTTCTGCTCGGGGTCGAGCACCTCGAGCAGCGCCGCGCTCGGATCGCCGCGGAAATCGTGACCGATCTTGTCGACCTCATCCATCATGAAGACCGGGTTGATGGTGCCCGTCTTCTTCATGCCCTGGATGATCTGGCCCGGGAGCGCGCCGACGTAGGTCCGGCGATGCCCGCGGATGGCGGCCTCGTCGTGCACGCCGCCGAGGCTCACCCGCACGAATTTTCGCCCGAGGGCGCGCGAGATGCTCCGGCCGAGGCTGGTCTTGCCGACGCCAGGCGGCCCGATGAGGCAGAGGATGGGGCCCTTCTTGTCCTTCTTCAGCTTGCGGACCGCGAGGTACTCGACGATGCGCTTCTTCACCTTGTCGAGCCCGTAGTGGTCCTCGTCGAGGACCTTGCGGACCTCGGCGATCTCCATGTTGTCCTCGGTGGAGTTGGTCCACGGCAAATCGAGGATCCAGTCGAGGTAGGTGCGGACCACGGTGTACTCCGCGCTCCCCACCTGCATGCTGCGAAGCCGCTTGATCTGCTTCTTCGCGACGCTGTCGGCCTCGCTCGGCAGGTTCGCCTTGGCGATGCGGTCCTCGAGCCCGTCGAGGTCGCCCTGATCGCCGTCGTCCTCTCCGAGCTCCTCCTTGATCGCCTTCAGCTGCTGGCGGAGCACGTACTCGCGCTGGTTCTTGCCCATCTCCTCCTTGATTTGGGAGTTGATGCGCTCGCGCATCTTCAGGATCTCGAGCTGTCGAGTGAGCAGCCGGAGCACCTTGCGGATGCGCTCCTTCACCTCCACCGTCTCGAGCAGCTGGGCCTTCTCCTCGACCGGCGCGTCGAGGTTCGCGGCCACCAGATCGGCGAGCGCGCCGGGCGCCTGGACCGAGTCGATGAGCGAGGCTGCCTCGCGAGGCAGCTCGGGCATCAGCTGGATGACCTGCTTGGCGACGTCGCGCAGGCTCATGGCGAGCGCCTCCGCCTCCACGTCCTCGGTGGCGGGCGCCTCGACGCGCGTGACCCGCGCCTTCAGGTACGGGCCGCTCTGCGTGACCGAGTCGAGCCGGATGCGGGTGACGCCTTGCAGGATGAGCGAGTAGTTGCCGGCGCTGTGCTTCAGCGCCTTCAGCACGCGCGCCGCGCAGCCGACCGGGTAGAGATCGTCACCGCTCGGATCGTCGGTGCTCGGGTCGCGCTGCGCGAAAATGGCGATCACGGGCGAGCTCAGGTTGTGGACATCCTCCACGAGCGCGACGGACTTCTCGCGGCCGACATCGAACGGCGCGACCGCTCCCGGAAAGAGCACGGCGTTGCGGATCGGGAGGACCGCCAGCTCGTCGCCGAACTGGATCTCGTCTTCACTCACCGGGGCGGGCGGAGGGGGCTTCTTCTTGTCGCTCATGGGTCCTCGTTCTGCGGGGGCGGTGTGAGTCGCTGGGTGACGTGGTCAGCGCCGCACGCTCGGGCTTTTCCGACGTCCAGGCACGACGGTCAAGCTAACCACATGCGAAGGCCGCGCCAGGGGCTGGCACGCGAATTGCGAAGAGCCTCGGGCGCGCGCCGGCGCCCGCGCCCGGCCGAGCCATCCTCGCGGCATCACTTGGGTCTTGGGGTCGGTCCGGCGCGGCCGGCGGCGGGGGCCGCGCGAGCCGCGCTGGGCACCTCGAGCCAGTCAAGGTAGGACACCGCAGTCATGCGCGCGGTCTTCTTCGGTACGCCGGCCATCGCGACCCCCGCGCTCCGCGCGCTCGGCGAGCTGGCGGAGCTCGTCGGGGTCGTGTGCCAGCCCGACCGGCGCGCCGGGCGCGGCCTCAAGCTCACCGAGCCGGCGGTGAAGCAGCTCGCGCGCGAGCTGGGCGCCGAGGTGTATCAGCCCGAGAAGGTGCGGACGGGCGAGCTGCGCGACTGGCTTCGAGCCCGCGAGGCCGACGTGGCGCTGGTGATGGCGTACGGGCGCATCTTGCCGGAAGACGTGCTCGCCGCGCCGCGCCGCGGCTCGGTGAACCTGCACGCCTCGCTGCTGCCCCGCTACCGGGGCGCCGCGCCCATCCAGTGGGCCATCATCCGCGGCGAGACCGAGACCGGGATCTCCCTCATGCAGATGGACGTCGGGCTCGACTCGGGCCCGGTGTTCGCGCGCCGCGCCATCCCCATCGGCCCGGAGGAGACCGCCGGCGAGCTCGCCGAGCGGCTCGCCACGCTCGCCGCCGAGGTCGTCCGCGACACGCTCCCCGCCGTGGTCGCCGGGACGCTCGCGGCGACGCCGCAGGACGAGTCCGCGGCGACCTTCGCGCCGCTGCTCGGACCGGACGACACCCGGCTCGACTTCGGCGAGCCTGCGCGGCGCGTGGTCGACCGGATCCGCGGGCTCTCCCCGCGCCCGGGCGCCCGCACCACGCTCGGCGGCAAGCGGCTACTCTTGCACGCCGCGCGGCTCGACGACGAGCCGGTCGCGGGGCCTCCGGGTAGCGTCGGGATCGGCTCGCGCCGGCAGGTGCTGGTGGCGACCGGGGCGGGCTCCGTGGAGCTCGTCCGCGTACAGCTCGAGGGCCGCACGGCGGTCCCCGCCGAGGCGCTCATCCACGGGCGCGCGCTCCGCGCGGGAGACGTCCTCGGCTCTCGTGACACTTGAGCTTTCGATGGCAACTACTGTCTCCGAAAGCGAAATCGAGCGCGAGCTCATCGAAGAAATCACCCGAGAATTTCCGCGCTTCCGCCTGGTGCCCAAGCGCGACGATCGGCTCTCGCGGGTCATCGATCGGCTCCTGCGCGTGCTCACGCTCGGCGGGCAGCGCGCCTACCTCACGCGCTACCACACGGTGCTCTTCGACACGCTCTACCTCCCGGAGTCCTGGGACGAGACGGCGCCAATAGACCGCGTCATCGTCCTCCGCCACGAGCGGGTGCACCTCCGCCAGCGCCGGCGGCTCGGGACGCCGCTCTTCAGCTTCGCGTACCTCGTGCCGCTGCTGCCGCTCGGGCTCGCGTGGGGTCGGGCTCGGCTCGAGTGGGAGGCGTACGCCGAGACGCTCCGCGCGACCGCCGAGTTGAAGGGGCTCGCCGCGGCCCGGGCCCCCGAGCTCCGCGGACATATAGTTGGCCGCTTCACCGGCCCGGAATATGGCTGGATGTGGCCGTTCACGGAGCAGGTGGAACGCTGGTACGATCGGGTGATCGGGGAGCTCGAGCGAGAGAGCGCGCGCGACGCATGAAGGGACGACGCTAGATGGGACCGGTCGTAGGGATCGACCTCGGCACGACCAACACGGTGGTGGGCGTGGTCGTGAATGGGCAGGCCTCGGCCATGGCCGACGAGGAGGGCGAGAAGCTCATCCCGTCGGTGGTCTCGTTTCACCCGAACGGCGGGGTGCTGGTCGGCAGGGCGGCCCGTGCGCGGCGCCTGGTGGACGCGACGAACACGGTCTACTCGACCAAGCGGCTGATCGGCCGAAGCTGGGACACCGAGGAGGTCCGCAAGGCGCGCCAGCGCTTCCCCTTCGAGATGCGCGAGGGCCCGGGTCACGCGACGCTCGTGGTCGCCCGCGGCGAGACCTACACGCTCCCCGAGATCAGCGCGTTCGTCCTGCGACAGGCCAAGTCGGTGGCGGAGGCCGCGCTCGGTCAGCAGCTCGATCGCGCCGTCATCACGGTGCCGGCCAACTTCAACGATCTCCAGCGCGCGGCGACCAAGGTGGCGGGCCGCGTCGCGGGTCTCGAGGTGCTCCGGATCCTGAACGAGCCGACCGCCGCGGCGCTCGCGTACGGCTACGGCAAGGGCGAGCGCAAGCGGGTCGCCGTGTACGATTTCGGCGGCGGCACCTTCGATCTCACGCTGCTCGATCTCTCGGACAACGTGTTCGAGGTGCTGGCCACCGCCGGCAACACCTTCCTCGGAGGCGACGACATCGATCTCGCCATCGCGGAGGCCATGGCGGACGCCTTCCTCGCTCAGCATCGCTACGATCCGCGCACTGATCCGCAGGCGTTCGAGCGCCTCCGGATGGCGGCAGAGACGCTCAAGATGCGGCTGTCGAGCCTCCCCGACGCGACCCTCGAGGTCCCCGAGGTCGCCTACGGCACGGGAGGCAAGGCGCTCGGGCTCACCTTCAGCATGACGCGCGCGGAGCTCGAGCGGCTCGCCCGACCGATGCTCGACTCGAGTTTCGCGGTCTGCCGCGACGCGCTCACGATCGCGCGCCTCTCGGCGTCGGACTTCGACGAGGTGCTCTTGGTCGGCGGCACCACGCGCATCCCGCTCGTGCGGCAGATGGTGGAGGAGTTCTTCAGCCGTCCCGCGCTCGGGCACATCAGCCCGGACGAGGTGGTGGCGATCGGCGCGGCGATCCAGGCGTCCGCGCTGGCGGGCGTGGAGCGACGTCGCGCGACCGACGTCCCGAGCGCGCCGGTGCCGGCGCGTGGCGGCTCGTATCCGTTCATCTCTTCCAAGACCGAGCCGCCCGTGCAGCGCAAGAGCCGGCCGCCGCCGATCCCGCGCCGGCCGCTGCGGACCTCGCCGGGGCTCTCGAGCGGCGCGGATACGGTGGCGGTGCCGGACACGCACCCCTTCGGGCGACCGCACCAAGACACCTCCCCGGGGCTCATGCCGGAGCCGGGGGTGGACGACCGCGCGAGCCGCGGCGGACACGAGCCGTCCGCGACCCTCGACGGGCTCGGCCCTCGCGGTCGGGTCCCCACCGGCGCCGGGCTCGGCCCGAGCGGGCCACGGCTCGACCGCGCGCCTCCCGAGCACCCTGCGATCCCGCGCGCGGTCGCCAACCTGCCGGCAGACGGCTCGACCTTGATGAGCGCGGCGGGCGAAGCGGCCGCGGCGCGGGCAGCGCTCGAGCACGCGCTGCCGCTCGTCGACGCCGACGACTCCGCGTACGACGACATCACTCAGAGCTCGGCTTCCCCGCGGGCCCCGCTCTCGCGAGAAGAGGCCGCCGCGCGCTACGGCAACCTGCCGCTCAGCATGCCCGAGGACGCGCCGCCACTGCCGGCGGAGCCGCCGCCCGCCGGGCCGCCACCTCCCCCGCGCCGAGCCCGAGCGACGGGGCTCGGTGGCACCCTGCTCCTCGGTCCCGAGGACGTCCCTCCCGGTCCACCGGCGGACCCCGGCCGGGCGCTCGAGCCCGACGCCGTCCGCGCCGTCGCGCCGCCGCGCTCCGGCGATCTGCTCGGCGCGGGTCGGAGCCCGACCGCGCCGCGCGTCGAGCTCGCCTCCGAGCACACGCTCGAGATCCCGGCGGCCCCCGCCACGGAAGCGCCGCTCGGCTGGGGCGCCGCGCCACCTCCGCTGCCAGAGCCCGCCGGGCCGCCCGGCTGGGCCGCACCGGCCGCGGTCGCGGCGGCCGGTATGGGGTTTCAGCCCGTCGTGGCCGGCGTCGCGCAGCCACCGCTGCACGCCTCGCCTCCCGCGCCGCTCCTGGTCGACGTGACCCCGCTCACCCTCACGGTCGAGACGGTGGGCGGCTTCTGCCACACCATCATCGCCCGCAACACGCCCGTGCCTTGCGAGCAGGCGCGCTCGTTCGTCACGGCGTCCGACCTGCAGACGACGGTGCGGGTCCGCGTGAGCCAGGGCGAGTCCAACCGGTTCGCGGAGAACACGCTGCTCGGCGAGCTCGAGCTCACGGGTCTCCGGCCAGCGCCGCGCGGCCAGGTCGAGATCTCCGTGCTCTTCCGCCTCGACGCCGACGGAATCCTCGACGTCCGCGCGCTCGACACCGCGACCGGCCACAGCGCCTCGGCGCGCGTGCGGCTCGTCGGGCTCCCGGAGAGCCCCCAGGTCGACGCGATGATCGCGCGCCACGCGGCGCATCCGGCGCTATAGGCTGCGAGCGTGGCCGAGCGCTCCGATCTCTCCCGCCTCGACGACTGGGTTCGAGTGCTCGACGACTCGAGCTACTACGAGCTGCTCGGCGTGCTCGAGATCGCCGACGCCGAGGCGATCCGCGAGGCGTTCCATCAGTTCGCGCTCTCGTTCCACCCGGATCGATACCGCGACGAGAGCGAGGCCACGCTCGACCACCTCCGCCGCGTGTTCCAGCGCGGCGCCGAGGCGTACCGCGTGCTCTCCGACCCGGCGCTGCGAGTCCGCTACGATCTCGCGCTGAGCCGCGGCACGCTCCGGCTCGCTCCGAGCGAGCTCGGCCCCCCGCCGCGAGCTGCCGCCGAGGACCGGCGCGCGCTCGTCGAGCTCGCGCGGAGCGTGGACGCCAAGCTCGCAGCGGGCCGGGCCAGTAAGCTCATCGCGGCGGGCAATCTGACCGGCGCGCGCCGCGCGCTCGCCGAGGCCGTCGCGCACGACGGCGGCGCCAACTCAGCGCTCACCGAGCGGCTCGAGGCGCTCGACGTCGCCATCTTCGCGATGGGCGGCGAGCCGGGTTAGCGCGGCTCGGGACGCGCCGCCGGCCGCACCGGACCAGAAGCCCCAGTTACGCGCCCATCGGGTGCCAGATGGTCTTCACCTCGATGAACCGTTCGATCATCGACGGCGAGCTGCCGCGCTCGGCGTCGTACCAGTCCGCCGCTTCGGCCCCGCGGCGTGCCACGCGCTTCACGCCGTCCGCGGCGTCGCGCTCGAGGCGCACGGCGTCGTCGCCGTCGACGTCCCAGAGATCGAGCCCGCGCACGCCGAGATGCTTGGCGAGGTGCGGCAGGAGCTCGCCGCGCGTGCCCGTGAGCAGGTTCACGACGCCGCCCGGCAGATCGCTGGTGGCCAAGCACTCGCCGAAGGCGAGCGCGATGAGCGGATCGGCCTCGCTCGCGACGACCACCGCGGCGTTGCCACCGGCGATGACCGGGCAGACGCTGCCGACCAACCCGAGCAGGGCCGGACGCTCGGGCGCGGCGATGGCGACCACCCCGAGCGGCTCGGGGACGCTGAAGCCGAAGTGCCGGCACGCGACCGGGTTCGAGCTCGCGAACAGCGACTGATACTTGTCCGTCCAGCCGGCGAACGAGACGACGCGATCGATCGCCGCGCCGACCTCGCGCGCGGCGTCGGCGGCGCCGCTCGCGGTCAGGCGCCCCGCCAGCTCGTCGCGACGCGCCTCCATCACCTCGGCGAGCCGGTACAGGATCTGTCCGCGGTTCGCCGCCGTCTTGCCGCGCCAGCCCGGCTGCGCCGCGAGCGCCGCCTTGACCGCGTCGCGCGCGTCCTTGCGCGACGCGCGCGGGTAGTTCTCGCCGACGGGCTCGGCGACGAGGTAACGCCCCGACTCGCTGCGGACGAACGCGCCGCCGAGGTAGAGCTTCCACGTCTTCTTCACGTCGAGCCGCGCGCGCCCGCCCTCCTCGGCCGGCGTGGGCTCCGCGGCTGGCCGGCGCCGCTCGGACCCGGCATCACGTCGCTCTCGACCGCTCATCACTCCACCTCGAGGTAAGCGGCGAGCCCGTGACGGCCGCCCTCGCGCCCGAACCCGCTCTCCTTGAAGCCGCCGAACGGCGAGGTCGGGTCGAACTTGTTGTACGTGTTGCCCCACACGACGCCCGCCTCGAGCTTCCCGGCCAGATCGAAGAGCCGCGCACCCTTGTTCGACCAGACGCCGGCGCTGAGGCCGTACATGGTGTTGTTCGCCTTCTCGACCGCCTCTTCGTCGGTGCGGAAGGTGAGCACGCTCAGCACCGGGCCGAAGATCTCCTCTTGGGCGATGCGGTGCGACTGCGCGACGCCGGTGAAGATGGTCGGCGCGAAGAAGAAGCCCTTGCCTGGAAGCGCGCAGGGCGCGCTCCACCGCTCGGCGCCCTCCTCATCGCCCGAGCGCACCAGCTCCTCGATCTTGTCGAGCTGCCGCCTGGAGTTGATGGCGCCGACGTCGGTGTTCTTGTCGAGCGGGTCACCGACCCGTAGCGTCGCCATGCGATCCTTCAGCTTTCGCACCACGAGCTCCGCCACGCTCTCCT
The DNA here is from genome assembly GCA_035063585.1 of Polyangiaceae bacterium. Lineage (GTDB taxonomy): Bacteria > Myxococcota_A > Polyangia > Polyangiales > Polyangiaceae > JAPSGB01. Next base: position 27,986 of record JAPSGB010000037.1, on the reverse strand, counting down.
CGACCAGCAAGCGCGAGCCCGCCGAGCAGACGTGACCCTGGTTGAAGAAGATGCCGGTCACGATGCCCTCGACCGCCTGATCGAGCGAGGCGTCCGCGAACACGATGTTCGCCGCCTTGCCGCCGAGCTCCATCGTCATGCGCTTGCCCGTGCCGGCGAGCGCGCGTTGGATGGTCTTGCCGACCGCGGTCGAGCCGGTGAAGGCGACCTTGTCGACGTCCGGGTGCGTCACCAGCGCGGAGCCGGTCGGGCCGGCGCCGGTCACGATGTTCACGACGCCGGGCGGGAGCTCCGCCTCCTCGATGATCTGGGCGAGCAGGAGCGCGGTGAGCGGCGTGGTCTCCGCGGGCTTCAGCACCACCGTGTTGCCGCACGCGAGCGCGGGGGCGATCTTCCACGCAGCCATGAGGAGCGGGAAATTCCAGGGGATCACCTGCCCCGCCACGCCGAGCGGGCGGATGCGCCGACCGCCGAACGCGTAGCTCAGCTTGTCCGCCCAGCCCGCATAGTAGAAGAAATGGGCGGCCGCGGTCGGCACGTCGAAATCACGGCTCTCCTTGATCGGCTTGCCGCCGTCGAGGCTCTCCACGATCGCGAGCTCACGCGCGCGCTCCTGGATGATCCGAGCGATGCGGAACACATACTTCCCACGCTCGAGGGGCGGGAGCTTGCTCCACACGGCCTCGTAGGCGCGGCGCGCGGCCGACACCGCTCGATCGACGTCCTCGGCGTCGGCGTCCGCCACCTCGGCGAGAGGCTCTTCGGTCGACGGGCTGATGGTCGGGAAGTACCGGCCCTTCGCTGGCGCTCGCCAGGAGCCGTCGATGAAGAGGTCGTAGCGCGGCTGCAGGCGGACGTGATCGGTCGCTTCCGGCGCGGCGGCGTAATCCCACGCGTGTCCGAAGTCGAGCCGGCGCTCGCCCTTGCGGCGTTCCTCGGTGACCGTGATGTCGGGCTCGACCAGCTTGATAGCCATGATTCAATCCCTCGAGAAATACTCCGCCGCCTGATAGGCGCCGGACACTTCTTTCTTGAGCTGCATGAGGACGTCATTCAAGAGCGTGCTCGCGCCGAGCCGGAAGAGCTCCGGGGTGAGCCACGCGTCACCGAGCGTCTCCTTGACGATCACGAGGTAGTGGAGCGCCTGCTTCGCGGTGCGGATCCCGCCCGCCGGCTTCATGCCGATGCGCCTCCCGGTGAGGAGGTAGAAATCCCGGATCGCCTCGAGCATCACCAGCGTGACGGCCGGCGTCGCCGCCGGCTGGATCTTGCCGGTGGAGGTCTTGATGAAGTCGGCGCCGGCCCGCATCGCGAGATCGCTGGCGCGGCGCACGTTGTCGTAGGAGCCGAGCTCGCCGGTCTCGAGGATCACCTTGAGGTGCGCGCGGTCACACGCCTCCTTGACGGCCGCGATCTCGTCGGTGACCCGCCGGTGCTCCCCCGAGAGGAATGCGCCCCGATCGATCACCATGTCGATCTCGTCCGCGCCGGCCTCGACCGCGCGGCGCACGTCGTCGAGCTTCACGGCGAGCGCGGAGAGCCCGCTCGGGAAGGCGGTCGCGACGCTCGCGACGCGAACGCTCGAGCCAGCGACGGCGTCCTTCGCCACCCGAACCAGGGTCGGATAGACGCACACGGCGGCGCACGACGGCACCTCGGGATCGCTCTCGTCCGGCCGCCGCGCCTTCTGACAGAGCGCGCGAACCTTGCCGGGCGAGTCGGCGCCCTCGAGCGTGGTCAGGTCCATGACGCGGATCGCGAGCCGTAACCCGGCGATCTTCGCGGCCTGCTTCAGGCTGCGCTTGGCGAGCGCCTGGACCCGCTCTTCCACGGCCACGCGGTCGACGGGAGGCGACGGTTCGAACGGCGGGAGGACACCGCGGGTCGCGGCGGGATCATTCATGTGGGTCGCCTAGCACCTTCGCCCCGAGTCTACACGCGATCGCGGCGCCGAACGCGCGCGACGCGCTCGACCCAAGCCGCACCGAGCTCAGCCGGTCTCACCGGAGTGGAAGTCCGGTCCCCCTGTCGCGCGCGGAAGCCCCGCCGCCCGCGGAGCCTGCTCGGCCTCGCCGGCTCGGGAGCGTCGCCTTCCGAGGCGAGAAAGTCGGCCGGCCGGGGTGTCGAGACACTAGCGATCCGCCGGCGAGCGGTGCTAAAACGTCCTGCCACGACCCGGGTCCGCGGATCGAACCGTGAGCTTGGACGTATCTGCTGGTAAAGTATAAGGAAACGTACGCAGCGGAGAACGCGCGGACGCGCGACGCAGAAGGAATGGGCTCAAAGTGAAGATTACGTGTCCTGCTTGCTCGGCCAAGTACTCGATCGCAGATGAGAAGGTCCAAGATCGCCTCGCCAAGATCCGATGCCGCAAGTGCGGGACGACGATCGTGGTCGACGGCAAGGTGAACCCGCCGAGCGTCTACGCTGCGGATGCGTCTTCTTCGCCTGCCGCGACGGACGACGCGGGCGCCGAACCAGCCGCGCGCGGCGCTGGTGAGTATTCGGTCGATTTCGGGGACAACGATCAGCGGACGCTGTCGATGGCCGCGCTGGTCGCCGCCTACAACGCCGGCGAGGTCACCGCCGAGACGTTCGTGTGGGCAGAGGGAATGGGCGACTGGCAGCCGCTCGGCGAGGTCGCGGAGATCGTCGACGCCCTGCACGCCGCGTCGAGCGCGCCGGCCGCGCCGGCCCCGGCCCCGGCGGCGCCCGCTCCGTTCGACTCGTCGGCAGGAGCCTCCCCCTGGGCAGCCAGCGCAGAGAGCTCGGGTCGCACCGCGGCTCGCGCCGGTGGCCGAGCGGCACAGGCAGATCTGTTCGGCGGCTTCGACGCCGCCGGCAGCGAAGAGGAGGTCATGACGAGCGCGTCGCAGGGCGCGCACCCCGCGCCGCCTCCCGCCACCGCTACGGGCGCTCGCAACGAATCCTCGGTGCTGTTCTCGCTGAGCGCGCTCACCGCCACCGCGAAGCCCACCGCGAGTGAGTCGTCCTCGAGCGCCGGGCTCGGGCTTGGGTTCGGCTCCGCTCCGTCGCGCTCGACCGCTACGCGAGAGGACTCGGGGCTCATCGACCTCAAGGCGCTCACCGCAGCTTCCAAGCCGGAAGAGAGCGCGGCTTCCCCGCTCGGAGGGTTCGGCGGGCTCGGCGCACCGCTCGGCGTCGCGCCGCTCGGGATCGCCGCGCCGCTCGGGGGCGGTGTCGAGGCGCAGATCGCGGCGCCGGCGGCGGCCGCGAAGTCGAAGACGGGGCTCTACATCGCAGGCGCCATCGTGCTCGCCGCGCTCGTCATCGGCGGCGCGCTCGTGCTCAAGGGCGGCCCCGCCGAACAACCCGCGGCGCAGCCGACCGCGCCGGCCGCGACCACCGAACCAGCGGCCACGGCGGCCGGCACCCCGACGCCCGCCGCGCCGACCGCTACCCCGCCGGCCACCGGGACGGAGGCGGCGAGCGCAGCGCCTCCGGGCTCGGCCGCTCCCACGAAGCCCGCGGCCGTCGCGGCCAAGCCAGCCGGGGGCAGGCCCGCGGCCAAGCCGAACGGCGCGTCCGCGACGAAGCCCGCAGGCGGCGAGCCCGCCGCGGCCCCCAAGCCGAAGCCGGCCAAGACCCCGTGCGGCTGCGCCCCGTCGGATCTGCAGTGCGCGATGCGGTGCGCCGCGGGCGGCTAGACCCGCGCCCTTCCCGACTGGGCGCGGCGCTCAGAGCGCGAGCGGCGCCGGCACCGCGAGCGAGACGAGACCGGCCGGCGCGGCCTGCTCGTAGACGGCTCCTCGCCGGTCGGCGACGCCGAGTCGCATGAGGCCGTCGGCGAGCACCAACGCGAACGGCGCCCGCCCAACCGGCGAGGCTTCTCCTTGCGGGACCACGAACACGAGCACGGGTTCGGTCACGCGAGGCCCCGGCGCGGCGCGCTGGGAGCACGCCGCGGCGACCGCGCCGCTCGCGTCGCGCGCGGCGCAGCGAGCGAGCGCGGCCCGATCCTGCGCCGGCGCTCTCGACGGAGCTCCCGCGACGAGCTGCGCCGCGGCGGCGCGCACGCGCTCCGCGCCGTCTCGCTCGAGCAGCCGGCGCTCACGCGCGCCATCGGCGCAGCGCGCACCCATGACCCGGAGCGCAGCGAGCGTGTTGGCGCGAACGTAGCTTCGCCCATCATCGAGCGCTCGACAGAGCGGCGCGGCCGATGCAGCCCGCCGCGCGCCGAGACGGCCGAGCGCGGCCGCGGCGTTCCCGGCGACCGCGACGTCCGGATCGCCGAGCATCCGTCCGAGGAGCGCCGCCTCACGCGCCCCGCCTACGGTCGCGAGCGACCACGCCGCGCTCGCGCGCACCCCGCCGTCCGGATCGGTCGCGAGCTGGCTGAGGAGCGCGAGCCCCCCCGGATGCGCGGCGAGCGCTTCGGCCACCTTGGCGCGATCGGCGAGATCGCCGCTCCGCGCGAGCCGCTCGAGCGCCTCGAGCGCCGGCTGGGTTCGTGAGCGCCCGACCGCCTCGATGAGCGCGTCGCGCTCGCCGCCGCGGCTCGCCTCGAGCAGTCGCACCGCGCGGGCGATGACGGCCGGCTCGCGACTTCGCGCGAGCGCGCCGCCGAGCGCGAGCTCGAGCGCCGCGCGGTCCTGCGCGGCGGCCCGCTCGAGACGAGCGAGGAGCACGGGGGCCGCCGCGCCCGATGCCGCGCGCGACCCAGCGACCGCGGCGGCCAGGCGAAGACCCGGCTCTTCGGCGCCGAGCGCGTCGAGCAACGCCGCGTCTTGCCCGGCCGGCCCGAGGAGCCCGAGCGCCTCGACCGCGGCGGCGCGGAGCGACGGCGCGTCGGCGCGAGTGACGAGCGACGCGAGGAGCGGAGCGGCGCGCGGCGCGCCGGTGCGCCCGAGCAGGAGCGCGAGCGCGGAGCGCTCCTCGACGCCCGCGCGCGCGCCTGCGAGCACGGCGGCGATCGGGTCGACCGCGCGGCCGTCGGGCTGGCGCGGATCGAGCAGCGCGGTGGCGGCGTCGATCGCCGCTCGGCGCACCAGCGGCTCCGGATCGTCGAGCCGCTCGAGGACGATGGGCAGCGCCGCGCGATCGCCGAGCGCTTCGAGCGCCGCGAGCGCGGCGAGCGGACGGACCACTCCGCGCCGGAGCGCGGCGCCGATGGCGCCGCTCGCTCCCGGCGCTCTCATTGCGCCGAGGGTGAGCGCGCAGCCGTCCGCGAGCGCGGGCGCCGGTTGACCCGACAGGCACGCGAGGAGCCGAGGCACCGCCGGCGCGCCCGCGAGGCCGAGCGCGGCGCGCACCTCGGATGGGTCGCGCTCCGGAGCGTCCGCCGCGAGCGCGCGCATCAGGGCGTCGAGCCCTTCCGGCGTCCCCAAGCGCGCGAGCGCGCCAAGAGCCGCGGCGCGCACGGCGTCGTGGCCCTCATCGCCGAGCACCGCGATGATGGCCGGGGTGGCGCTCCCGTCGCGGAGCGCGCCGAGCGCGTCGAGCGTCGCGACGCGCACCTCGTCGTCCGCGTCGCGTAACGAGAGCACGAGCGCGCTCGAGGCGCGGTCGTCCCCGAGCGCGCCGAGCGCGCCGGCGACCGCGCGCCGCACCTCGGGGCGCCCGTCCTGGATCTTCCCGATGAGCGGCACCACCGCGCGCCGATCGCCGAGCCGCGTGAGCGCCTCCACCACCGCCACGCGGACCTCGGTGCTCGCGTCGTCCAGGTGGCCGAGCAGCGGGACCACCGCGCCCGCGTCGGCGGTCGCGCCGAGCGCGGCCGCTGCGGACGCGCGGACCGCCGGCTCGGGATCGGAGAGCACCCGGCCGAGCAGAGGGATGGCCCGCGGAGTCGGCGCCGCGCCGAGCAACTCGGCGGCGGCGAGCCGCAGGCGGCGCTCGGGGTCGTTCAGCCACCCTACGACCAGCGGCCCGACGTCGTCGAGCCCGAGCGCGAGCGCGGTCGTCGCCCCCGCGAGGCGCACGTCTGGGTCCGCGTCGCCGAGCGCCGTGCGCGCGAGCCGCGCCGCGAGCGCGCGCGGCAGCTCATCGAGCCGCGCCGCCGCGCGTCGCCGAGCCGCGACGTCGCTCGGGTCGCTCAGCTCACGCTCGATCCGGTCGGCCGTGTTCGGCCACACGAACGCCTGCGCTCGAGGCGCGAGCGCGAGCGCGAGGGCGACGAGCGACCAGCCGGCGTACCGCACGCCTCGAACGCTAGCAGATCCCGCGAGCGGTCGCCGCGAGCGGCTAGGCCACCGCCGCGGTGGTCGCCTCGGCCTCGCTCCGCTCGGGAGTGACGAGCCCCATCGCGTCGAAGGCCGCTCGGGACGCGCGACGCTGAGCGGCGCGGAGCCACCCGTAGAAGAGCGCGTTCAGGAGCACCAGCCGGAAGAGCATGTAGTACTCGAGGATGTCGAGCGCGCTGCTCACCGCGAGGCCGAACACGAGCGAGCCGAAGCCGAACCAATTGCGCCAGACTCGCATCAGCGGCGCCATGTGCTCGCGAAAGATCCGCGCGCGCCGCTCGTCGTAGGCGGGCAGCTCCGCGAAGCGCGCGCTCGTCTCGGGATCGTAGCCGAGCACCACGCTCGCCTGGCTATCGAGGTAGAAGAGATAAATCGGCCAGGCGAGCCGCGCCCCGAGGGAGCTCGCGGGTTCACGTCGCTCGTGACGACGGCGAGCCGTCACGTGATCTTCGACGTCACCCGAGCTCGGGCTCGTGAAGTGGAGATAGAGGTTCTTGTAGTGGTCGTAGAGCCCGGTGTGAAACGAGCCGGTGACCGCGGTGGCTGCCGCGAGCCCGAACGCGATGAGCCCGACCCACCACGAGTCGTGGTGCTTCGACCAGATGACCCACGCCGCGCCGCCGACCGCCGAGAGCGACACGACGAAATCCGCCGTGCCGTCGAGCATGCGCCCGAGCGCGGAGGAGGTCCCCCGCATCCGCGCGAGCTGGCCGTCGGCGCAGTCGAACACCGCCGAGAGGAAGATGGCGGCGCCCGCGAGCACCAGGTGTCCGGAAAACGACGAGAAGAGGGCGAACCCCGCCACCAGCCCGAACACGATCGAGAGCATCGTGACCGCGTTGGGCGAGACGCTGGTCGGGTAGAGCGCCCGCGTGAGAAGATAGGCGATCGGCCGATGGATCCACACATCCACCGGCTCCTCGACGTCGAGCGGCTTCAGCGTCTTCCGGTAGCCCTCCCAGAACCCCGACCGTCGCTCGACCGAGAGCGTGGCGTCATGGGCGGTGGTGCTGGCCTGGGACATGGCGTGTTACTCCGCGCGGGCGCTCCGGCCGAGGAAGAGCGGCTCGGGCGCGAGCTGCGCCCGCCCGGGTGCGCTCGCCGCCACCCGCTCGAACGCGCGCACGCAGCGCTCATTCTGCTCGGGCGTGCCGACCGTGATGCGGACGTAGCTCTTGTTGGCGTGGTGGACGGCGAGCGAGCGAATGAGCACCCCGTCGTCGAGGACCGCGGCCACGAACTGGTCGGCGCGGTAACCGGTGGCGGAGATGTCGACCAGGACGAAGTTGCCCTCGCTCGGGAGCGCCGAGAGCCCCGGGATGCGCGACACGCGCGCGCCGATCTCCGCGCGCTCGCGGCGCAGCTCGCCCCGGCGCGCCTCGAACTCGGCGGCGTCGTCGAGCGCGGCGCTCGCCGCCGCCAGCGTCATCGCAGGGAGGTTCCACGGCACCTTCACGCGGCTGAGGAGCTTGATGACCGCCGCGTGGCCGAGCGCGTAGCCGATCCGCATGCCGGCCAGCCCGAACGCCTTCGAGAAGGTGCGGAGCAGGATCGCGTTCGGGAACTCCGCGATGAGGTGCGCGAGCGACGGCCCCTCGCCGAGCTCGTAGTAGGCCTCGTCGATCACGGTCGGTAGCCCGAGCCGGAGCAGCCGGCGCAGATCCGCGTCGAGCACGCGGTTGCCGGTCGGATTGTTCGGCGTGCACACGAACACCACCTTCGTCCGCTCGGTCACCGCGCGGATGAGCTGCGGGACGTCGTAGGCGTAGTCTTCCCCGAGCGGCACCAGCACCGGGATGCCGCCGACGGTGCGCGTCCGCGCCTCGTACATGCTGAAGGTCGGCACGCTGAGCAGCACCTCCTCGCCCGGCGCGACGAAGGTGCGGATGATGAGGTCGATGAGCTCGGTGGAGCCCGCGCCGAGCAGCACGTTGTGCTCCTCGAGCGCGTCACGCAGGGCGAGCTTGCCGCGCAGCGCGCGCGCGCCGCCGGGGTAGAAATTGCCGCGCCTCGCCGCCTCTACGATGGCGGCGAGCACCCGCTCGCTCGGCGCGTACGGGCTCTCGTTCGACATCAGCCGGAGCACGCCCTCGCGCTCGGCGATCGCGAAGTGATCTTCGTTGTAGGGCTCCGCGGCGCGCACCCAGGTGGGCGCGAAGAGCTCGATGGCCTCAGGATCGATGACGGGCGGCGCGCCCGCTCCGGGCTCGTCGCCGAGCGAGTCGCCGAACACGCGCAGCATCGCCTCGGCGCGCTCGAGCGCCGCGGGCGTATCGACGTCGATCCAGCGCACCTCGCCCACGTCGATCGCGTGGAAGCGGCCGCGCGCGGCGAGCGCCCGCACGCCGTCCGAGAGCGAGCAGTCCCCCTCCCGCTCCTCGACCGCGCGCAGCGACTCGATGAGCTCGGGACCGATGCGGAACACGCCGGTGTCGATGGCGTCGTAGCTCTCGAGCTCCTTGGCGATGTCGGTGATCTTGCCGCCCGTCTCTCGCACCTTGGTGGCGTCGTCGATGTCGAAGCAGCGCTCGACGTCGCGGTCCACCGCGAGCGCGCAGGCGCCCTCGGGCAGCTCCGCGGCAAGCAAGCGCCGGACCAGCTCCGGCGAGTAGAGGTGGTCGCTCATGGTGAGCACGCACTCGCGATCGACCAGCTCGGCCGCCGCCAAGAGCGACACGCCGTTCTTCGCCGTGTAGCGCGGGTTCTCGACGAAGGAGAGCTTCAGCCCGAGGCTCGGCTCGGCGATGAGCGCGCGGCGCACGCGGTCCCCCTCGTAGCCGGTGATGATCACCGCCTCCCGCATGCCGACCGACTGCAGCGTGCGGAGCACGCGAACCAGGAGCGGAATGTTCGCGACAGGGCGGAGCGGCTTCGGCGGCGCGTCGCCGTCCCCGAGCCGCGATCCCGTCCCGGCCGCCAGGACAATCGCTCGCGTCACTCGTCGCTCTGTCATCCCACGTCTCGCTTTTGCCCTTCACTCACTGGGGGTCAGGGTGCCGCCGATTACCACGCATCGCGTAAAACGGCCAAAGCCTTTTCAACTCGATAGGTTAGGAGGTTTGTCGCTGTCTTCTTCCGACTACACTGTGCCTGCCGGCAACACCTCGGGGGAGGCGGCCGCGGTCGCGGGCCGACGGCCGATTTCGCCGTCATCTCGCTTGCTTTCACCATGTGAGCGCGAACGCTCGGGGGTCTCGTGGGCTATTCAGCAAGCCGGATGCCAACGCCGAGCTGCGTCATCGTTTACGCAGCGCGCCTCGCTCGCGTGAACGTTCGGACACGGCGCGCGCGAGCCCGAGGGCTGGTTTCCGGTCCGACGCGGCCGGCGTCCGGTACGCATCACGGCGCGAAACGCCCTTCCTGGCGCGCCCGCGCCCCGTGACGCGCGAGATACACCGTGACGCAGGGATCGTGCCGCTGACGCACAGCGTCGGGCGCTCCGGCCGCCGGCCGCGCCGGACCGGCCAGCCCTCCCCTCGAGCGAGCCATAATAATTACTTATCGAATTTGCCGCGTTCGATAAGCTGTAACGTCATGGCCCGCGCTCAGACCAGCGCGCGGGCGCGCTCGAGATCGCTCGGGTCGTCGATCTCGGTCCACGGCAAATCGCCCACGTCGACCGGGCTGGCGGTGAGCGCGCCGGCGGCGACGAGGCGCGAGTAGACGTCCTCGTAGTAGAGCTCGGTCTCGCCGCGCGCGGCGGCGCGCGCGAGCTCGTCGAACACGAGCGCGCCGGCGGCCGCGTCGAGGCGCTCGATGCCGATGGTCTCGCCCGCCGACTGCTCGAGCGGGATGCCCTTGCCGAAGGCGGCGATACGCTCGCCTTCGAGGCGCACCTTCATCGCCTCGGCGTCGAGCGCGCGCGTGCGATCCACGGCGACCGCGAGCGGCGCGCGGGCGGCGTCGAGGCGCGCGAGCACCTCGGGGCGGAAGACGACGTCGCCGTCGAGCTTGTAGAAGGCCTCGCCGCGGACGCCGTCGCGACAGAGCGCGAGCGACACCGAGTTCTGCGTGCTCGCGTAGCGAGGGTTCGGAAAGTACTCGACCGGGACCGGCGCGCGCTCGAGCGCCGCGCGGACGGCCGCTTCGCGATAGCCGGTGGCGAGCACCAGCCGCTCGACGCCGTGCGCGACCAGGCTCGCGACGGCGCGGGCGAGGATGCTCGCGCCGCCGACCTCGACCAGCGCCTTCGGACGATCATCGGTGAGCGGGCGGAGCCGCGAGCCGACGCCGGCGACCAGGAGCACCGCGACGCGGGCGTTCGGAGCGGAGGTCATACGGGCGGCGAAGATTGCACACCGGCACGCGGCTTGCTACTCACGCGGCCCATGGAGAAGCCCCGAGAGATTGCGAAACCCGACGGCAAGCTCGCCGTCTTCCTGCCCGGCCTCGGCGCGGTCGCGACCACCTTCGTCGCGGGCGCCATGCTCGCGAGGAAGGGGCTCGCCAAGCCGATCGGCTCGATGACCCAGATGGGCACCATCCGCCTCGGCAAGCGCACCGACAACCGCGCCCCCCACGTGAAAGAGTTCCTCCCGCTCGCGCGGCTCGAGGATCTCGAGTTCGCTGGCTGGGATCTCTTCCCCGACTCCGCCTACGAGTCGGCGGCGAACGCCAAGGTCCTCGACGACCGGCAGCTCGACCAGGTGAAGGACGAACTCCACGCCGTGAAGCCCATGCAGGCGGCGTTCTACCCCGAGTACGTCAAGCGCCTGCACGGGACCCACGTGAAGGACGTGAAGACCAAGGCGGACATGGTCGAGGCGCTCCGCGACGACCTCCGGCGCACCATGAAGGAGCGCGGCTGCTCGCGCGGCACCGCGGTGTGGTGCGGCTCGACCGAGATCTATCTCGAGCCGGGAGCGGTGCATCAGTCGATGAAGAGCTTCGAGAAGGGGCTGCTCACGAACGACCCCGGGATCTCGAGCTCGCAGCTCTACGCCTGGGCGTGCCTCAAGGAGGGCGTCCCCTACGCGAACGGCGCACCCAACCTCAGCATCGATTTCCCCGCCGGGCACGAGCTCGCCCGCGAGACGAACACGCCCTATAGCGGCAAGGACTTCAAGACCGGCCAGACGCTCATGAAGACCATCCTCGCGCCCGGGCTGAAGGCGCGGATGCTCGGGCTCCACGGCTGGTTCTCGACCAACATCCTCGGCAACCGCGACGGCGAGGTGCTCGACGACCCGGACAACTTCAAGACCAAGGAGGTCTCGAAGCTCGGCGTGCTCGAGCACATCCTCCAGCCCGACGTCTACCCGGAGCTCTACGGGGACGTCTATCACAAGGTGCGGATCAACTACTATCCGCCCCGCGGCGACGCCAAGGAGGGCTGGGACAACCTCGACATCTTCGGGTGGCTCGGCTACCCGATGCAGATCAAGGTGGATTTCCTGTGCCGCGACTCGATCCTGGCGGCGCCCATCGTGCTCGACCTCGCGCTCCTCATGGACCTCAGCAAGCGCGCCGGGTTCCGCGGCGTGCAGGAGTGGCTGTCGTTCTTCTTCAAGAGCCCGCGCACCGCGCCGGGGCTCTATCCGGAGCACGATCTCTTCATCCAGAGCATGAAGCTCAAGAACACCATGCGGTGGATGATGGGCGAGGAGCTCATCACGCACCTCGGCAACGAGTACTACGACTGAGCCCGGCCGCGGCGGCGCTCAGGCGAGCCCGCCGCGACGGCGCGCGAGCCAGTGCGCGCCGAGCGCGAGCGAGGCGACGAGCGACCAGAGCCACGCCGGCGCGAGCGGGGTGACGTGCCGCTCGGCCGCCACGCGCTTCGGCTCCGGGAGCGGCAGGCTCGCCTCCTCGCCCTGCGCCGCCGGCCTGCCGCCGGTGACCTCGGCGATACGCTCGAGCCGCTCGGGATCCGGTCGCGAGTCGCTGAACGCGGCGCCGCCCTTCTCGCACGCGAAATCGAAGCGCGTGGGCGGGCTCTTGCCGATGCGCGCGCGCGCCGTGTAGCCCCCGACCTCGAGCGGCCCGAGCTCGAGCCGCACCGGCCCGGGCGGCGGCGCCGCGACGCGGTGCGCCTCCGGCTTCGGTTCCGCGACGCCGAGGCGCTCGAGGGTGAGCTCGACGTCGCCCGACATGCCAGGCACCGGGGTGAGCTCGAGCGCGACCGGCTCACCCGCCACGCACTCGCCCACCACCTCGAGTCGCGCAGCCTCGAAGCGGGGATCGCGCATGAGCCAGCCGAGCAGGCCATCCCACAGCGCACCGTAGCCGCGGCCGGCGGCGCGCTCGGCCAGCTCGCTGAAGGCAAGCTCGCTCGTCTCGTCGACGCCGAGCGCGATGGCGCGACCGTCCCCGGCCTCACCGAGCGCGAGCACCGGCATCGGCCCGTCGCCCGCGCGGCGCGTCGGGTGCTCCCAGAGCACGAGCGAGCCCGCGCGCGCGGGCCCGAGCGTGTTCGAGCCGGCCATGGTCGGCAGCTCATCGCCGTAGAGCTGGCGAAGCGCGCGAAGCACCGGCGCGGCGCGCCCGGCCTCGGTGGTGCGCGGGACGAGCTCGCCGGGATCGTAGGCCGAACCTGAATCGGAGAGCTTCACGGGCAGCACCCGCTCGAGCGGGGTACCGGCGTAGCCTCCGCCCGCGAAGGCCGAGGGCCCGCCCACCATGATGAGCCCGCCGCCGCCCTCAACGTAGCGCGCGAGCGCGGGGAGATGCTGCGCGAGCTTGTACTCGACCGCGTCGATGTCTTGCAGCACGACCGCGTCGAAGCTCGGCAGGTGTTCGCTGAAGAGCTCGTCCACCGGGAACGGTATGAGCGCGAGCTCGGAGTCGTCGGTGGTGCCCGTCTCGCTCTGGATGGTGCGAAGGATGAAGAACGCGACCAGGTCGACCGATTCGTCGCTCTTCAGCCACATCCTGAGCGCGCGCACGTCGTAGGTCGGGCGTCCCGCGACGTGGAGCAGGCGGATGCGATCCCGCGTGACGCTGAAGGTGAGGATGCGGCGGTCGTTCTCGGGGATGGTGTCACCGTCCGGCGCGTCGATGGCGAGCTCGACCACGCGCGCTCCGGCGCGCTCGAGCGTGACGGTGAGCTCGACGGTGGCCGAACCCTCCGCGACGCTGGCGACGCCGCTCGCGAGCAGCACCGGATCGCTGCCGCGTCGGAGCTCGCGCACGCTCACCGGCACGTCGCCGCAGGCGAGCCCTCCCGCACAGCCGACCTCGACGGTGAGCGTGAGCGGCTGGTGCGCCACCGCCGCGCCCGCCGCGCGCACCGAGCGGATGCTCGCGTCCTTGGGCGCGCGCTCGGCGACCGCCACCGTGTGCACCGGCACGCCGAGCGCGCCAATCGCGCGCCGGAGCGACTCGTCGCTCCCGCCCGGAGCCGGGCGGGCGAGCCGCCCGTCGCTCACCACCACGACGGCCTCGGGCCGCTCGCCCGGGGTCGCCGCGAGCCCGGCGATGGCCGCCGCGAGATCGCTCTCGGTCGTGAGCGACGCGGCGGGCCGGGCGCCGGTCGCGCCCTCGCCGCCGACGGGCTTCGCCACGCCTTCCCCGAAACCGAGCACGCTGAGCCGCGCGTCCTTGAAGCGCTGCCGGAGGCGGCGCACCGACTCGAGCGCGACGTCCCTCCGCGTGCCGCGCCCCTCGGGAAGGAGCAGCCGCCGCGACTCGTCGAGCAGCACCACCACCCGCGGGCCGAGCACGCTGCCGCGCGTCCGGACTCGGACCGGACGGAGCACGCTCACCGAGAAGAGCAGGATGGCGAGCACCCCGGTCGCGAAGATGACGCCGCCGAGCCGCTCGCGCCGCCGGAGCTCGAGCGCGAGCAGCGCGACCGCCAGCACGGCGAGGAAGACGACCCCCGCGACGCCCCAGCCGGAGACGTCGTCGGAGAGGGCCCAGGAGTGCGCGTCCATCGGCGGCTAGCGGCGCCCGGCGCGCCGGCGCATGAGCCACGAGGCGTGGACTTGGTCGTCCTTGTAGTCCGAGCAGAGCAGGTACATGGCGAGGTTCACCGCGAAACGCGCCGCGTGCTCGCGCTGCATGACCCCTCCCGGCTCCACCTCGAGGGCCCACGCGCCGCTCGGAGAGCGCGCGAGCGCGCCCAGGAGATCGTGCTGGAGAAACAGGATCTGCGCGTTCCGTCCCCGCACGATGGCCTCGATGTACGGTGGCCCGACCACGCGCCCGACCGGTCGATCGAGGAGGTAATAGGACTTGTAGATCACGTGATCGGCGCCGAGCTTCACGACCGCGCTCGACGGGAGCACGCGCGCGAGCTCACGCCGCACCGACTTGCCGAAGGCGCCGCGCGCCGGCTCGCTGTCGTCGACCACGAGCATCCCGCCGAGCTGGACGAACGCCTCGAGACCTCGGCGCTCGCTCTGCCCGAGCGGCTCGACCGCCCGATCGCCAGCCCAGATGAGGAACGGCTCGGCGAAGAGCGCCTTCTGATCGGCCCCCACGGTGGTCGCGACCAGGCGACCGGGCGCGCTGGTCCGCCGCACCAGCTCCCACGCCCAGCGCGACGGGGCGGTCACCCGCACCCCGCCCCACTTCATGCTCCCCGTCTCGAGCACGCGGGGATGAAAGGCGTTCGCTTGCCCGAACGCGCGCGCCTCGGGCGCCGCGACGAGCGCCGCCAGGCCGGCGAGCACCGCGCGGCGCCCGACGCGCGCGCCCTCACCCGGGCTCAGTCGAAATCGTCGATCCGCCACGCGCCAGCCTCACGCTTGAGCTTCACCGAGTGACCGCCAGGTACCCGCACCTCGGCGGCGTCGCCCTTCACCTCGATCTCGAGCCTGTCGGGGTGCTCGAGCCCCTCGACCAGCCCGTCGAGATCGCGCTCGAGCGCGGCGCGCGTCTCCGGGGTGAGCACGCGCACCAGCGCGGCGTAGCTCCGGCGCGCGAGCGCTTGCCGGAGCCCGGCCACCGCCTCCACCGGGGTCCGCGCGCCGGCCGGGAGCGCGGCCGCCGAGCCAATCCGGAACGCGCCGCGCTCGAGCTCGAGCTCCGCGACCTCGCCGTCGTCGAAGCGCACGCGAGCGCGCGCGCGCACGCTCGCCTCCGGCGAGGAGAGCGACGCGGCGCTCCGCGCGAGCTCGGCGCGCGAGCCCTTCACGAGGGCGCGCGTGCCGGCCAGCCCGAGCTCGCGCCGGCCGGCGTCGGTGAGCATGGCGTAGAGCGCGTCGGCGTCCCCGCGCCGCGCCGCGTCGGCGTACTCCGCCACCGCGTCGCGCGGCTCCGGCATGACCGGGCGCGCGCACCCGACGAGCCCGAGGCACGCCGCGCCCATCGCGGCCCGACCCGAGCGGTACCGGGCGGGCGCGCCGGCGCGCGGGCGCGCGGAGGGGCCGGAGTGGAGCATGTTCCAGGGAGAGCTAGCGAAAGGGCGGGCAGTTGGCTACCTTTTGCGACCGATGACCGCGCTCGAGATCCCCCCCCCGCCCCGCCCGCCCGCGCGCCGCCCTGAGCTTGGGCGCTGGACTTGGCTCTTCGCGGCGCTCGCCGTGCTCACCGCGGCCTGCGGCGCGCCGCCGCCGCGCGCCCCGAACGCCTCCCGCGCCCTCGACGAGCGGCGCGCCGTAGAGGTGATCGTCAAGGCCTTCCACGCCGAGGGCGACGCCCCGGAGGCCGGACGAGCGCTCGATCTCGGTGACGGTAAGCAGCTCCAGGTGGATGTCGGGGCGCGCGAGCGGAAGTACGGCGTCGCCTACGTGACCCCTGGCGAGGAGCGGGAGCTCGGCGCGGCCCTGCCTCCGCGCACGCCGGACATGGGCGACGCGCTGCAGCTCGTCTCGGGCGTCGGCTCCGACGAGGGCGCGCGGATCCTCGTGCTCCGCGCCGGCGACTACAAGAGTGATGACCAGATCGGCACCGGGCACGAGGAGACGACCATCGCCGCCGAGAACAAGCTCGGCCGAGACGTCCGCGACTTCCTGGTGCGCGCGCACTCGCAACGATGGCCGTAGCACCTCTCGCCGCCGCGCGGCGCGCCCGCTCACTGCTCGCCTTCGCCGCGACCGCGGCGCTCGTCGGCATCGGCTGGAGCGTCTCGGGCGGGCAAGCCGCGGGCGCGTGGATCACCGTCCTCGCGCTCGCGCTGCTCATCTACGCCCTCCACCGCTACGGGCGAACCGGCGCGGACGACGCTCACTGAGTCGGGTGGGCGCTCACGTCTCGCTGCGGAGGACGGCCACCGCGACCCCGTCGCCGAACGCCGCGAGCGGCTTCACGGCGAGTCCGAAATCACGCCCCGTGATCTCGAGCTGGGTGCTGAAAAGACCGCCCGAGAGGTGCGCGAGCGGCTCCTGCGCGAGGATCGCCTTGGCGTTCACCTCCGGCGACACCGGCGCGCCGTAGGCGGCCCGGTCGACGATGACGTACACGTAGACGAGCGGCAGGTTCTCGTTCTTGCCGAGCGCCCCGCGGACCTCGCTCCGGAGCGCGTTCTCCAGCCGGTACGCATACGCCGACCACGACCACCCGGTGACGTAGAGCCCCTCCACCTTACCGTCGACCTCGACCGGCTCCGCCGCCACCCACTGGGCGTCCGCGCGCCGCACCGCGGCCGCCTCGGGCATCGAGCCGCGCGTCTCGACGTATTTCCCGCCGAGCGCGTCCTTCAGCTTCGGGAAGGCCGTGAAGAAATTCTTCCCCGTCATGAGGTCCTGCTCCTGGTCGTTCCGGAGCACGCCGCCGTCCGGCGCGGCGAGCGCGAAGAAGGTGCTCTTGGCGACGCGCAGATCCTGGACCTTCGCGCGCGCCTGCTCGAGCGCGACGCGCACCCCCTTCAGGTCGTCGGCGGGCTTGGTGTCACCTCGATAGAGCGCGGCGAGCGCCTTGGCGCCCTCGGGCAGCCCGCGCCGCACCTCGGCGACGTCTTCATCGGCCAGCTTGGCCAGCGTCTCCGCGTGAGCGCGCGCCTTCTGCTCGCTCACCTCGGCGCTCTTCGAGCACCCCAGCGCGGCGACCGCGCCGAGCGCAGCCGCCGCGATGATCGCATGTTCGCGCTTCATGGTTCCTCCACCGCGCCCTAGGCTACGACGCTTCGCGGGCCCGAGCGGGATTTTCTACTCTTTCTCGGCGAGCGGCAGGTTCTCGTCCGCGGAGGAGTTCCGATCGACGTAGTGATAGGTATGCCGGCGGCCCCGGCGCTGGCGATGCTCGTCGCACCAGAGCTCGCGACCGTTCGTGCGCTGGCGCTCCGCGACGCAGCGCGGACACGGCGGCTCGATGTCGGGTGCCGCCGCCAGCTCGATCCCGAAATGATCCTTCGGCCGCACCACGAAGACCGGACAGTGCGAGAGGCGCATCACGCCCTCGGCGACCGAGCCGAGCAGCAGCCGGCGCACGCCGCGCCGCCCGTGCGTGCCGACCACCACCAGCTCCGCGTCGAGATCGGCGGCGAGCTGCGCGATCTCGTCGGCGGGCGGCCCTACGCGAACGTGAGTGACGACGCGCTCGAAGCGGGTCGGGGCGCTCGCCTGGAACTGGTCGAGTTTGCCCTCGACGTACTTCTGCAGATAGTCCGACGCCTCCTCGATGCTCACCGTGCGCACGTCGTCGGGGAGCTCGAGCCGCAGCATCGGGCCGTAGGCGCTCGCGACGTAGACGGCGTGAAGATCCGCGTTTGGCTCGCGGTTCGCGAGGTCGAACGCGCGCTCGAGCGCGAGCGCGCCGGTATCCGAGAAATCGAGGCCCACCACGATCGTGTAGGGGCCGCTCTTGGTGTTGGTGTCCATCGCTTGCTCCTCTGCTTCGCCCGGCGAAACGCAAAGATTGCGTGATTGCGCGCGTCAGGAAATTCAACGGCTTTCAGCTGCAGGGCCCGTGCCATGTGCAGAACCCGCGCCAGCGCTCGCGTGTTCCGAGGGGCGCCGCCTCGAGCGCGCAGGCTTTGCGTCTCGACCGCGGAGCGACGCTCGCAAGCGCGCCGCCCGGCGGCGAGCCCGGGACGCCCCGCGACGGGCCGGCAGCGACGGGCCGGCGGCGACGCCCCCCCTCACCCGAGCGCCGCGAGGACCTCGTCGACGTGCCCGGCCACCCGCACGCCGCGCCAGGCGGCCGCGACGCGACCCGCCCGGTCGATGAGGAACGTGCTCCGCTCGATGCCGAGGTACTCGCGACCGTAGCTCTTCTTCAGGATCCACACCCCATACGCTCGAGCGAGCTTGCGCTCGGGATCGGAGAGCAGCGTAAAGGTGAGCCCTTGCTTCTCGGCGAAGCGCGCGTGACTGGCGACCGTGTCTCCGCTCACGCCGAGGACGCGCACGCCCTTCTTCTTGAACCGAGCGAGCGCTCCCTCGAAATCGGTCGCCTCGCGGGTGCAGCCCGGCGTCGCGTCCTTGGGATAGAAGTAGAGGACGTACGAGCGGTTCGCGAGCGACGCCGAGCGGACGCACGCGCCGTGCTGATCGAACGACTCGAACTCGGGCGCGGGCTCGCCGACGGCGAGAGGGGTGGTGGTCGGCGCGGCCGGCGACCGGGGCGACTTCGTCACGTGAGCATCCTCGCCATGTCCACCTTAGAATGGCCGGGCCCGTCGCGGCGCGCTACCGGCCGCGACGCGTCCGCTCCGGGACGCCGGCCGCGCCGGACCGGCACCCCATTCCGTGCTGACCGCTCGGTTCACCGCTGTGATGCACTAACTATAATTTGGCTGATTCCGACTTGACCGAGCGGTCAGCGTCGGATCCCGAGCGCGTCGAGCAGCGGCTCGACGGGGCGGCCGTCGAGGACCGCGCCGATGACCGCGACGCCGGTCGCGCCCGCGTCGAGACATGCCCGCGCGGTCGCCGCGTCGACGCCGCCGAGCGCGTAGACCAGCGCGTCGGAGCGCGCGCTGAGCGCTGCCACGCCGAGCGCGGGGCGGCCCTTGCGCGGCGCCGCGATCGGTGAGAGCACGAGCGCGTCGGCGCCGAGCGCGGGCGCGCTCGGCTCATGGACGGCGCGCGAGACGAAGAGCTCGGGGCCGGCGAGCCGCCGCGCTGCGTCGGCGTCCATGCTCGCCTCGCCGAGGTGCACGGCGTCGGCGCCGAGCAGCATGGCGAGATCGACGCGATCGTTCACGGCGAAGAGCTGCCCGCTCGCGCGCGCCACCCGCGCGAGCCGCTCGCCGAGCAGGGCGCGCTCTCGGATCGGGAGCGCGCGGTCGCGGAGCTGGAGCATCACGCTGCCCGGCGCCGCTGACGCCACCAGCCCGCCGAGCCGCGCGACCAGCAGCTCGGCCGGCGCGACCGAGAGATCGGTGATGGCGATGAGGCGCGGGCGGACGCGGGCGCGGCTCATCGGGCTGGTCACCGCCAGGCCGTCACGGCGCGGCCGAGCTCGGAGGCGCGGCGCCGCTCTTCGCGAGGTCGTCGCGGGCCATCACGGTGAAGCGGCTGTTCGGGTAGCGCGCGACGAGGTACTCGAGCGTGGCGCGCCACGCCTCGCTGTCGCCCTTGGCCTTGAACTGCCCGGCGAGCCCGTAGAGGGCCTCGCCGGGCGTCTCGGCGCGGCGGAGCGCCGGGTCCGGCTCGCTCGCGCACTGCATGGGCGCCTGCCCGAAGGCGGCGAGAAGGAGCGCGAGGGCCGTGAGCCGCACCGCGCGAGGCTCCCCTATTTGGGCTCGCGAGGCAAGCGGAGCGCTCTCCACGCGAACGCGGCGGCCGCGAGCGCGCCGAGCGTATCGGCCACCCAATCGAGGAGCTCCGCGTCGCGGAAGGGCAGCGCCGCCTGCACCAGCTCGAGCAGCGCGCCGAGCACCGAGGCGACCGCGACCGCGACCGCGAGCTGCGTTCGCAGCCGGAGCTCCCCCATCGTGAAGCGCACGGTGCGGAGCACCACCAGCGCCATCCCGCCGAAGGCGACGAAGTGCGCGACCTTGTCGCGCGGCAGCGGCCCCAGGCTCGGGAACGCGGGCCCGCCGCGCATGATGCCGGACGCGAACACCGCGCCGATGTAGAGCAGCGTCGGCACCACGTAGAGGAAGAACCCACCCGACGACGACGATCGCGCGCGAGGCGGCTCCGAAGGCGGTGACTCGAGTAGGGCGGGCACGCTAGATCCTCGCGGTCTCTTCGAGCTCGCGCGCTCGCGTCTCGGGAAGTAGCCACACGATGAGCGCGGCCGCCAGCAGGGGGAAGATGGCGGTGAGGCGCACCGCCTGGCCCCAGCCCCAGCCGAGCGGGCCGGCGGCGAGCCCGACCGCGAGCGGCGAGAGCACGTAGGTGACGCGGCCGAGGAGGTTGTTCGACCACGCGAAGGCGTCGCTGCGGAGGTCGGTCGGGAAGAGCTCGGTGTTGTACGCGTTGAGGACCGGCATCACCGCGCTCGCGCCGAAGATGCCGAAGATGAGCGCCACGGTGAGCACGACCGGGGAGGTCGCCGCGTACGAGACGAAGATGCCGCCGGCGGCGAGCCCGAAGATCACGACCGCGCCCAGGCGTCGCCCGATCACGTCGAGCAACCGCCCGGCGAGGAACACGAGCGGCATGGCGGCCACCGCCGCGATGGTGATGGCGCGCCCGACGTCCGCGTCGGTCATGCCGCGCTCACCGACCGCAAATTCCTTCCAGAAGGTCACGCCGTTTTGCGTGCAGACGTAGGTCAGCGCCCAGATGAGCCCGAGCGTCAGGACGCGCTTGCGGTACGGCGTGCGGAGCACGTAGCTCATCGGGCGGGCCTCACGCGCGCCGCCCTGCTCCGCGAAGCGCCGCGTCTCGCGGAGCCCACGCCGCGCGAAGGCGAGCAGGACGAGCGGCACGAGCCCGACGAAGTACACGCTCCGCCAGCCCCACGGCAACCGGAGCAGGAGCGGTACGAGCCCGGCGCAGGTCACCGAGCCGAGGCTCGAGCACGCGCTCACGACGCCGATCACCATCCCGCGCCGTCCGGGCGGGTACTCCTCGGCGGCGATCACCATCGCGATCACGCTCTCGCCGATGAGGAACACCCGCGCGAACATCTGGCAGAGCGCGAACACCCAGGCGTTCGGCGCGAGCCCGCTCAAGAACGTGAAGACCGTGTAGCCGACGATGGTCGCGGTCATGACGCGCCGGCGCCCCCAGCGGTCCGCGCGCCGGACCAACCCATAGGCCACCACGGTGCCCACGTTGATGAACGCGACCAGGAGCCCGGCCTCGGCCTGATCGAGGCCGAGCGAGGCGCGCAGGTTCGGCAGGATCTGCGTGAGCGCGATGAAGTCGTAGCCGTCGAAGAAGGTCGCGACGCCGAGAAAGAGGAAGAGCCGGCGCTGATACGGCGTGAAGCGCTCGCTCACGCCGGCGACTCTGCCCGGCGGCCGAGCGACGGTCAACCGCGCTTCACGGACACGCGAACGTGAGCGCCGCGTCGAGCGCGTCGCGGATCGCCTGCTGGCTCGGCGCCACCGTCCCGGACATGACCCGCGCGTGGTCCGTCCCGCCCGCCGCGGCTACGGGATCCAACGACGTCGCGGCACCCACGTCGATGACCCAGGTCGGGACGCGCAGTGTGCCGGTGAAACCGCTCCTCGCGGCCTCGGCGAGCCCTTCCACGGTGCCATCGTCGCAGGAGTTCGGATCGCCATCGGTGAGGAAGATGACCAGGCCCTTGCGCCCCGGTTGACTCGCGAGCTGAGCTCTCAAATAGGTGATGGTGCCCTCGAGCCCGGGAGTGAGCGCGCTCAGGTCATTCGCGTCGAATGCGTCGAGCGCGCTCGCGAACGCCGCGGCTCCCGCTGGCATCGGTGAAATCGCGACCGCCGGTATGAGAAAGTCGGACACGCTGCATGAGGTCCCCATCCCCGCGCTCGAGCAAGACCCGGACGAGCAAGGACCATAATTCTTGCAGTCCGCGGTCGTGACGCAGGATGACGGAGCCGGCGCACTGGGAGGAAGCGGCACGAACTGGAGCCCGGCTCGTACCTCGGCCGCGCCAGCGAACTCCTTCAGGGCAGCGACCGACGCGTCCCAGCGCTGGCCGATCATCGAGCCGGAGCGGTCGAGGAGGACCATCACGTCGAGCGATTCGAGGCAGGTGCCGCCGGTGCCGCCGGTGCCGCCGGTGCCGCCGGTGCCGCCGGTGCCGCCGGTGCCGCCGCCGACGCCTCCGGCCCCGGACGTGCCGCCACCCGTGCCGCCGGTGCCGCCGCCGACGGCACCGGTCCCGGCCGTGCCGCCCCCGGTGCCGCCGGTGCCGCCGTCGATTCCTCCGGTCCCGGACGTGCCGCCGGCTCCGGCCGTGCCGCCGCCACCGCCCGCGCCTCCTGCGCCGGGCGTCACGCACCACCCGTGCTGCCGATCACAAAGCATCCCCTGAGCGGTGCACTGCTTGTCGCTCGTGCATGGGGCTCGGCACACGTTGAGGCCGCAGCGCAGACCGTCCGCGCAGTCGTTCTCCGACACGCACTCGACGCAGCGATGCGAGGACGAATCGCAGACGCGGTCGCCAGCGCAGTCGAGCGAATTCTGACAGAAGCTCGACGGCGCGCCGGCGCCCCCGTCCGCGCCGCCACCGCCGCCGCCGAGGTTCAGATCACTGTCCGAGCTGCCGCAGCCCGCCGCCAGCGCCGCCGCCGACAGCGCTACCCCAAGCCAAGTAAAGACTCTCACCGATCATCCCTCCAAGTCGTCTCATGCCGGCACGCTCGCGCGACGCCCGCACCGCGAGCCCGCCAGGCTGAGCCGCCCATAGCACATCCGTCGACGCGCGACCCGGCCGCCCCACGGGGGCTCGGGGCGCGCTCAGTCGCATGCGCCCGCGACGGCGGCCTCGAGGGCGGCGCGGATGGACTCGGTAGCCTCCGGCCCGGTCGCCGGGACGGACGTCGCCACCCCGGTGCCCCCCGCGAGCGCCACCGAGTCGAGGTGATCGGAGGGGGCGCCGAGCGTGATGACGAAGGTCTTGATCGGCGGAGAGCCGGCGAGCCCCGCGGCGGCCACCGCGGCCAGCGAGCTCACCGTGTTGGTCGTGCAGCCGTTCGGATCGCCGTCGTTGATGAAGAGCACGATCCCGGAGTGTCCGGAGTGCGCCGCGACGAAAGCCCTCGTGTAGTCGATGACCCCCTCGAGCGCGGGCGTGAGCGTGCTCGAGGTGCCGTCCGGCGCCGCGGCGCTCACCTCGCCGATGATCGACGCCCGCGCGGTCGCCGGCGCGGCGAGCGCGACGCGCGGGGTCGCGTAGTCCGAAGCGACACAGGACGACCAGTCAGGGCCGAGCGCGCTCGAGCATAGCTGAAACGCCGGAAGGCACGGGCCATACACGCCGCAGTCCTCGTCCGTGATGCACACCGGGGAGGGTGGAGCGACGGCGAGCGGGACGGGCACGAACCCGAGCCCGAGCCACGCCGGGGTGGTCGTCGCGAACGAGCTCACCGCGTCGACGGCCGGCCGCCACTTCCACTCATGATCCATCGACGCCGAGCGATCGAGGAGGATCATCGCGTCGACCGGGCCGGGGCATCCACCCGCCGCGCCGCCGGTGCCGCCGGTGCCGCCGGTGCCGCCGGTGCCGCTCGCGCCGCCAGTTCCGCTCGTGCCGCCGGTGCCGCCCACGCCGCCGGTGCCGCCCACGCCGCCGGTGCCGCCGTCCGTACCGCCGCTCCCCGGCGTGTAGCACCAGCCGTTCGTCGGATCACAGAGCTTACCCTGGCCGGTGCACTGCTTGTCTGACTGGCACGGCGCCCGGCACTCGGTCGCTCCGCAGCGCAGCCCGCTCGGACAGTCATCGTTCGTGACGCACTCCACGCAGCGGCGCGAGCTCGGATCGCAGACCCGATCACCGTCGCAGTCGAGCGAATTCTTGCACGAGCCAGCGCTCGCGCCGCCCGAGCCGGGCGCGCCCGCCGCGGCGTCCGCGCCGCTCGTGAGGTCCGAGCTCGAGCTGCCGCACGCGGCGATGAGCGCTGCGCCGATGAGCCCCGCGCCGATGAGCATGAGCCGTTTCACGAGTGCTCCCTCCTACGCTCACGCGGTGAGCGATCTACCCCGTCCTCGTGGCCGAGCTCGCACCGGAGCCCCCCGTCACGCGCTCCGTCACGCGATGAGCCCCGACTCGGGGCTCGACGCGCTCGCGTAGAGCTTGCGCGGCACGCGGCCGGCGAGGAACGCCTTGCGCCCCGCGCTCACCGCCTCACGCATGGCCTCGGCCATGAGCAGCGGCAGCTTCGCGCCCGCGATGGCGGTGTTCATGAGCAGGCCGTCGCAGCCGAGCTCCATCGCGACGGCCGCGTCGCTCGCGGTGCCGACGCCCGCGTCGACGATGACCGGCACCGTGGCGGCCTCGAGGATGATGCGGAGGTTGTAGGGGTTGCGGATCCCGAGCCCGGAGCCGATGGGCGCCGCGAGCGGCATCACGGCCGCGCACCCCGCGTCTTCGAGCTTCCGGCACACGATCGGATCGTCGATGCAGTATGGGAGCACCGTGAAGCCCTCCTTCACGAGGATCTTGGCGGCCTCGAGCGTCTGCTCGTTGTCCGGGTAGAGCGTCTTCTGGTCGCCGATGACCTCGAGCTTCACGAGCTCGGCGAGCCCGAGCTCGCGCGCGAGCCGGAGCGTGCGGACCGCCTCGTCCGCCGTGTAGCAGCCGGCGGTGTTGGCGAGGATCGTCCACCGCTTGCTGGTCACGAGCTCCATCATGGAGCCCGCGCCGCGGTCGTTCAGATCCACCCGCCGGAGCGCGACCGTCACCACCTCCGCGCCGCTCGCCTCCAGCGCGGCGCGCGTCTCGTCCACGTCTTTGTACTTGCCCGTCCCCACGAACAAGCGCGAGTGGAACGTGTGCGACCCAATCTTCAAGACGTCGTCGCTCATGTGGACTCGCATACCACCCGCCTCGCGGCCTCGTCCAGGCGGACGAACCGATAGCCGGCTCGGCGCAGCACGTCGACGACCGCCGAGAGCGTCTCGAGCTTCCGCGCCGCGGAGACTCCGAGGTCGACTTGATGGTGCCGGAGCGGCGCGAGCCCGTCCGAGGCGTCGAGCACGTCGACGCCGTGGAGCTCCAGGTTCACGAGCGGCGCGCCGACCACGGCGCGCGTGAGCCAGCGTGCCCGCGCCGGACCGGCAAGCATCAGGCTCGTCCCGATGAACGGCAGCCGCGCGAGCCGCGTCACGGTGATCGGCAGCTCGACGAGCCCGGTGCCCCGGCGCCAGTACGGCCGGCCCACACGATAGGGCGCGCGCGGCGCGGAGAGCACGCGAGGCGTGTCGAGGATCGAGCGCGAGCGCCGGCCGCGGGCCCGGATGAGCGCGAGCTTGACGGCCTTTGCCGCGTAGTAGGGCGGGCACGGGAACACGCTCGAGTCGTAGGCGACGCCCGCCTCGGCGAGGACCTCGAAGAGCTCGTCCGTGATCGTGTAGCCGGGCGCGCGGAAGCCCGTCGGGCGCGCGCCGGTCGCGGCCTCGAGCACGGTGATGGCGGCGCGCACCTGACGCTCGAGCTCGGCGCGCGGGCGGCGCACGAGATCGTAGGGGTGGTCGAGGCTGTGGTTGCCAATCTCATGGCCACGCTCCGCCATTCCGCGGAGCGCGCGCGCGCTCGCCTCGCGCGCCATGTCCGCGCCGACCGCGAAGAGCGTGAGCGGGAGCGCCTCGGCGCGCGCGAGCTCGGCGAGGCGCGGGAGCCCGAGCTCGTACACCGCGTGGGCGCTCGGCCCCGCCGGCGGCGGAAGGCCGTGGATCGCGTGATAGAGCGGGATCTCGTCGAGATCCACGGACACCGCGCAGAGACGCTCCATGGGCGCGCGCAGCGTAGCGCAGGCTTCCCCCACCGCCCACGCCGGGCTACGCCTCGGGGGGTGAGGACCATCCTGCTCACCGGGGCCGCGGGATTCATCGGGAGCCACACCGCCGACGCGCTGCTCGCGCGGGGCGAGCATGTGGTCGGGCTCGACAATCTCAATGACTACTACTCGCCCGCGCGAAAGCGCGCGAACCTCGACGAGGTGCGAGCGGGCGCGGCGGCGGGTGGCGGCCTGACGACCGGGGGCGAGCTGACGGCGGGTGGCGGCCTGACGACCGGGCGCGAGCTGGCGGCGGGTGGCGGCCTGACGACCGGGGGCGAGCTGACGGCGGGTGGCGGCCTGACGACCGGGGGCGAGCTGACGGCGGGTGGCGGCCTGACGACCGGGCGCGAGCTGGCGGCGGGTGGCGGCCTGACGACCGGGCGCGAGCTGACGGCGGGTGGCGGCCTGACGACCGGGGGCGAGCTGACGGCGGGTGGCGGCCTGACGACCGGGCGCGAGCTGACGGCGGGTGGCGGCGGCGCGGGGCGCTTCGATTTCGTGGAGGGCGACATCCGTGATCGCGCGATCCTCGAGCGGTTGTTCTCCGACCACCGCTTCGACGCGGTGGTTCATCTCGCGGCGATGGCCGGGGTGCGCGCGTCGGTGGACGCGCCCTGGCTCTATTACGACGTCAACCTCACCGGCACCCTGAACCTCCTCGACTGCGCGCGCCGCTTCGGCAACCCAAACTTCGTGTTCGCGTCCACATCGTCGGCGTATGGGCGCACCGAGCAGATCCCGTTCGTCGAGAGCGATCCCGCGGATCGCCCGCTCGCGCCGTATCCGGCGAGCAAGCGCGCGGCGGAGCTGCTCGGCCACGCCTATCATCATCTCCATGGCGTCGACTTCACCGCGCTCCGGTTCTTCACCGTGTACGGGCCGCGTGGGCGGCCGGACATGATGGCGTACAAGGTCCTCGACAACATCTTCCTCGGCGCGGAGGTGCCCCTGTACGCCGGCGGCCAAATGCACCGCGACTGGACCTACGTGACGGACATCGTCGCGGGCGTGGTCGCCGCGTCCGAGCGCCGGCTCGGCTACCAGGTCGTGAACCTCGGCCGCGGAGAGCCGGTGCTGCTCGCCGACTACGTCGGGCTGCTCGAGGAGTGCGCCGGCCGCCGGGCGCGCCTCGTCGAGGCGCCCATGATGGACGCCGACGTCGCCTACACGTACGCGAGCATCGAAAAAGCGAGCGCGCTCCTCGGCTACCAGCCGGTCGTCACCGTGCGGGACGGCGTCGCGAGCTTCTGGCAGTGGTACGAGCGCGTGGTGCTCGGCGCGACGTGACGCGTTCGGCGCTCGGCGCTCGGTGCTCGGCGCGACGTGACGCGCTCGGCGCTCGGCGCGACGTGACGCGCGCCCCCGCGCTCGGCGCGTCAGCGGGCGAGGTGGCGCGGGCGAGGCGGGGCATGCGCCCGCGGAGTGCGATGCGCCCGCGGAGCGAGGGCCCCGATAGGGTCGGTCCGGCGCGGCCGGCGGCGCGGGTCGCGGCGCGGTTCGCGGCGCGGGGACGGCGCGGTTCGCGGCGCGGGGACGGCGCGGGTCGCGGCGCGGGGACGGCGCGGGAAAATCGCGTCACGAATCGACCTTGTCCCCATCACAACCCACTTTCGTGACGCGTTCGCGCCCCTCCACGCCGCCCTTCGACCCCCGGACGCGTCACGAATCGGCCTTGTCCCCATCACAACCCATTTTCGTGACGCGTTCGCGCCCCTCCACGCTGCCCTTCGACCCCCGAACGCGTCACGAATCGGCCTTGTCCCCATCACAACCCACTTTCGTGACGCGTTCGCGCCCTTCCACGTTGCCCTTCGACCCCCGAACGCGTCACGAATCGACCTTCTCTACCTCACAACCCACTTTCGTGACGCGTTCGCGCCCCTCCGTCCCGCGCCCTGCACCTTCTCCTGCGCGCGAGGCATCATGCCGGTCCGGCGCGGCCGGCGGCGCGGCCCGCCGCCCTTCACGTCGCGCCGCCCTTCACGTCGCGCCGCCCTTCACGTCGCGCCGCCCTTCACGTCGCGCCGCCCTTCACGTCGCGCCGCCCTTCACGTCGCGCCGCCCTTCACGTCGCG
>JAPSGB010000036.1:0-46449 GCA_035063585.1 Polyangiaceae bacterium | reverse complement strand
GGGCACCGGCGGCGTCTCGGGCACCGGCGGCGTCTCGGGCACCGGCGGCGTCTCGGGCACCGGCGGCGTCTCGGGCACCGGCGGCGTCTCGGGCACCGGCGGCGTCTCGGGCACCGGCGGCTCTGGCGGTGGTGGGACCGACGCGTGCAGCGACGCCCTCGGAGGGCTGGCGGCCGGCTTCGAGAGCGGAGCGAGCGGGTTCACGCACGCCGCGCTCGACGGCGTCTCGGGTTCGTGGCCGTTCGACGAGTGGGCCGTCGGCGCGACCTCGCTCGCGCCAGGCGGTTGTCACGGCGGCTCGGCCTGCTTCGGCACGAACCTGAACAAGAACTACGCCCAGTGCAGCCGGGCCGCGCTCGCCTCGAGGGCGATCGATCTCAGCGCGTGCGCCGGGACCGACCTGAAGCTCGTCTTCTGGCACTTTCACAGCTTCTGGCAGGGCTCGTACGGTGGGCGCCCCTACGCGGACGGTGGCGCGGTCGAGCTGTCGGGGGACGGCGGGTCCACCTGGACGGCGACCTCGAGCGGTAACGGGACGCTCGCCATCAACCCGGACATGGGCGCCTCCTACGCGTGCCTGAAGTCGACGAGCTTCCACGTGAACGGCCTGAGCGGCTTCGTCGGCACGAGCGGCGGATGGGAGCGCGTCGAGATCCCGATCCCGCCGGCGCTCCGAACCGCGACGTTCCGCGCGCGCTTCGTCTGGTCGTCCGGAGTCAGCAGCAAGACCACGAGCGCGGAGAGCTCCCGGCAGGGCACGGCGCCCGGTTGGTACATCGACGACGTCTCGATCGAGAAGTGAGCGGGCGCCGCGCCCGCTCGGCAAACAAGGGGAACGTAGAATGCGACAAACAATCATGGTTGGGACCGGGGCCGTCGTGTTGGCGCTGCTCGCTTGCAAGCAGAAGGAGACGTCGAGCTCGGCCGAAACGAGACCGACGCCGGAGACGCCCGGCGCCGCCGCGTCTCCGGCCGAGCCGGCGGCCGCTCCCACCGCGACGCAGCCGGTCGCGCCGGCCGCTCCGCCGAGCTTCGAGATCGGCGCCGTGCCGGAGATCCCGAGCGGCCGCTCGAACCCTCCGCAGGGCGGAGAGTGGGATCAGGGAGTCGCCGTCAACACCCAGGGCGCCGGCGCGCGCGCCAAGCGCTGCACGATGATGGTCCTCCGCGAGTGGCTCAACATCTACTGCACCGGGAGCGTGATCGGCTACGAGAAGAAGGAGGACTTCGGAACGCTCGGGGCCGACTATTACGAGAAGATCGTCGCCGGGAAGTACGCGTCGTTCGTCATCCGCCTGAAATCGGGTGAAAACCAGAAGATCCGCATCTGCCGCGAGAGCGACCGCGCGTCGCTCTTCGTGAGCTGGCCGCCCTCGGCGAGCAAGCCGCTTCACATCGCCCTCGGGCAAGGCCCGAAGTGTGACGGCTCCGACTGGGGCGTGGGCTACGGCAAGAAGGGTGGCGGCTCGTACCGCGCGAGCGCGCCGGGCTCCGGCGACGACAGCGGCGACACCCAGGCGCTCGAGCAGATGCGGGCGCGCGACGCGGCGCTCGCGCGAGCCTGCAGCTCGGGTCAGCGCGACGCGTGCGTGGCGTACTGCGGCGCGTCCGCCTGTAAATGAGGGAGCCCCGCTCGAGCGCGCGCCGGCGGTTCGACGCTATCCGGCGGCACGCGCCAGCCGGATAGCGCGCGCGCCCGAGCGCCCGCGCCGTCGAACCGCCGCGGCCGCCGGCCACGCCGCACCGACAGAAGCTCCTGCTCCAGGATGGGGTCGCCGCGGCGCGGAAGCTCGGGGTGAGGGCGCCGAGCGGTCTCTCGAACCAGCTCAGTGTGGGTGCGGTCGCTTCGGCCGCGGCATGGCGTCGAGCTCCGGGCTCGAGAGCAGCCGCTGGGCCTGGCCGAACACGATGTTGTCCTCACGGAACATGTGGAGGCGGAGGAGCTCGATGAGGTTCTCGGCTTCCTTGAGCGCGGCGTCGATGACGATGAACGCCGAGCGCTGGTCCGGGAGCACGCTCCCGAGCCGGAGGAGGTTCAACACCACCGCGGCGCTCTGCACCGATTTCAGATGCTCGCGCAGCATGACGTCCACGCCGGTCGTCACCTTCTCGCCGCCCTGGCTGTGCTCGCCGTCGGCGATCAGCCGCTCCTTGAGGAGCGGGAAGAGCGCGGCCTCCTCGAGCTGGCTGTGCGGGATGAACTCGTGATCGAAGAACGAGAGGAAGCGCATCACCGCGTGGTCTGCCTCGCGCGTGAAGCCGGACTCCTTGACGGCGAGGAGCGCCGTCTCGAGGAGCTCGAGCTGCGCCTCGAGGCGCGCGTGATCATCGGTGAGATCACGAAGGAAGGGGTGGAGATCCTCGAGCGCGATCTTCTCGGTGCCGGGCGGCTCGTAGGCCTCCGGCGGATCCATCGGGCTCATTCCGTCTTGACCGAAGCCCTCCTCGGGCTGTCGCTCCACGGGGTCGATGATCTTCAAGCTCTGCCGTTCCATGGGCGCGCTCCTCTCAGGTGTTCTTGGGCCGGGTGGGCGACCACGGGGTCTCGGGGTTTCGGATCGCTTTGCGGTCGTAGTTCCATATTACCCGCTGGTAGGGGCGCCCGATGTAGTGGAGCGGTGCGACCAGGATGTGGACCAGCCGCGTGAACGGGAAGATCCCGAAGATGATGAACGCGGTCATGATGTGGAGCCGGATGCCGAGCGGGAGCGCGCTCACCGCGGCGATGTCGGGGCTCCCCTTGAAGAGCGACCAGAGGTAGGGAGAGAGATCGGAGGCGAACCAGGAGGAGCCCCACCGGTAGCTGTACGCCGTATAGAGCCCGAGGATGACCTGCCAGAGGAGGAGCAGCTCGAGGAAGACGTCCATCTTGGTGGTGACGATCCGCACGCGACGATTGGTGAAGCGGCGGACGATGAGCCCCGCGAGGCCCACCAGGATGCAGAGGCCGAAGCTGAATGCGGTGATCTGGAGGATGATGAGGCGGAGCGGGTCTCCGTTCCACGCGAGGATCGCGCGTGGGATGAGGAAGGCGGTCAAGTGCCCGAAGAAGACCATCAGGATCCCGATGTGGAAGGGCACCGAGCCCCAGAAGAGCTTTTTCCCCTCGAGGAACTGGGAGGACAAGCTCGAGACCTTGAAGCCCTTCGAGCGGTACCGCGAAATGGTACCGACGAAGAAGCTGAACATGGCCGCGTAGGGCAGCCCGATGAAGATGAGCTCACTCGGCAAGGTCATCGTCTAGCCTCTCATTTCGCGGCGTGCGGGCCGCTGTTCTCGATGGTGAGTTCCGCCCCGACCGAGGCGGCGAACTTGGAGTCGTCGTGGAGGGGGAGCCCGCGGCCCACCGAGAAGTCGCGGCGGAGCACCTCGAGCACGGCCTCCAGCACGAAGCGATAGGCGGTTCGCCGATCACCGTCGGCGGCCTCGAGGACCGTCTTGTGGTGCTTCCGGTAGATCTCTTCCTTCTTGGTGAGCCGCCCGGTCTCGAACTCCCGAATCATCTCGCGGAGCGCGGGCCCGACCAGCACCTCGACGAGCTCGCCGCGGAGCTCGTCGTCGGTCAGCTTCGGGAGGAGCCGGAGCACGTTGGTGAGGTGGTCCCCGAGCTCCATGCCGCAGTCGTTGCCGGCGCGGACATGCTCATTGGCGAGGTTGGCGAGGACCGCGCCCCGCTTGTAGTCCTCGCCGAAGAGCGTGTAGCCGATGTCGAGCGAGGTGATGGGCTGCACGTCGAAGGTGCGCGTGTGTAGCTCCTGCTGCGCGATGACGTCGCCTTTCGGCAAGAGCCGCTCGAACTTCTCGAGCCTCTCGGCGGCCTCCGGGCAGGCGTCCTCGAGGAGCGAGACGATGCGACGCAGCTCCTTCTCGAAGGAAGGGCCGGGGAACGCGAGCGCAGCCGCGATGGCATCGTAGACGCTGGCGTTCATCTCACATCCCTCGTGCGGGCCGCTCACGGAACCCGAAACCGGTGGAGCCCTTCACGTCGCCCGTGAACTCGACCATCTCCATGGCCTGCTCGCGGTGCGCCGGCGGCACCACGAAGCGGTCGTTGAACTTCGCGAGCGCGGTCAGGTAGAAGGCCGCCTCGGCCGACTCCTGGGTGAGGCCCGCGTCGCGGAGCGTCTCGGTCATCTTCGCCTCGGTCACGTCCCCGACCGTCTTCCAGCGGCGATAGATGCGGACCGCCATCAGCTTCTTGAGCTTGTCGGCGACCAGGCTGGTGTCGCCAGCCGAAAAGAGGCTCGCCAGGTACTCTAGCGGGACGCGCGCCTGCTCGACGTTGCCCCAGAGCTCTTCGGTCGTCGTGTCGTAGAGCCAGCTCTCGTTCCACCGCTTCGCGATCGGGTGAAGCTTGTCTTCCTGGGCGCTGCCCGGCTCGCTCACCGACGCCATGACCGGGAGCAGCGGGGGGACGTACCAGAGCATCGGAAGGGTGCGGAACTCGGGATGGAGCGGGAGCGCCATCCGCCACTCCTTGATGAACTTGTAGGTCGGGGAGTTCTGCGCGGCCTTGATGGTCGAGTCCGGGATACCGTTCGCCTTGGCAGCCGCGATGACCTCCTCGTCGAAGGGGTTCATGAGGATGTCGAGCTGCTTCTCGACCAGGTCCTTGTCGCTGGCGGAGGCCGCCGCCTCGATGCGGTCGGCGTCGTACAAGATGACGCCGAGATAACGGATGCGCCCGACGCACGAGTGCATGCACGCCGGCGCGTACCCGGCCTCGAGGCGCGGGAAGCAGAGGATGCATTTCTCCGATTTTCCGGTGTGCCAGTTGAAGTACGACTTCTTGTACGGGCAGGCCGTCACGCACATACGCCAGGCTCGGCACACCTTCTGGTTGATGAGGACGATGCCGTCCTCTCCACGCTTGTAGATGGCCCCCGACGGACAGCTCGCCACGCAGGCCGGGTTGAGGCAGTGGTTGCAGATGCGGGGCAGATAGAAGAACGCCATCCGCTCGAGCTGGAACATGGCCTCCTGCTCGGCTGGCGAGAGCTTCTCGAGGTTGGGGTCGCGCCGCGCGAAGTCAGGCGTGCCGCTGAGATCGTCGTCCCAGTTCGGCCCCATCTTCACATCCATCGGCTCGCCGGTGATGAGCGAGACGGGGCGGGCGGTCGGCTGGTCGTTGCCGGCGGGAGCCTCGATGAGGTTCAGGTAGTCGTAGGTGAACGGCTCGTAGTAGTCGTCGACGGTAGGGAGGTAGGGGTTGTGGAAGATGTTGGTGAGGCTCTTCGGATGGCCCGCGCCGCGGAGCTGGATGCGCCCCGCCGCGTCGCGCCGCCAGCCACCCTGGTAGATGTCCTGGTCCTCCCATTTCGTGGGGTAGCCCGTGCCGGGCTTCGTCTCCACGTTGTTCCACCACATGTACTCGGCACCTTTTCGGTCCGTCCAGATGTTCTTGCAGGCGACCGAGCAGGTGTGGCACCCGATGCATTTGTCGAGGTGAAAGACCATCGAGATTTGCGCGCGAATATCCATGTCGTTCACCCTTTCTCAGAAGACGACGTCGGTCATCTTCTTGACGATGACGTGAGTGTCTCGCTGGGGAGCGATGGGGCCCCAGTAGTTGAAGTGGTAGCTGAACTGGCCGTAGCCGCCGCTCAGGTAGTTCGGCTTCAGGTGAATGCGGGTGAAGCTGTTGTGCCCGCCTCCGCGCCTGCCACCGCGAATTTGCGACTTCGGGATCCCGACCGTCCGCTCCGGCACGTGGTAGACGATGCACACTCCCCGGGGGATACGCGCGCTCACGCAGGCGCGGGTGCAGAACACGCCGTGATCGTTATGGACCTCGACCCAGTCGTTGTCTTGGATACCGAGCGCGGCCGCGTCGGTCTCGCTCATCCAGCAGGGCTCACAGCCTCGTGAGAGGGTGAGCATGCGGTGGTTTTCCATGTAGGTCGAGTGGATGTGCCACTTGCCGTGCGGAGTGAGGCAGTTCAGCGCGAGGGCCTCGCCACCCTCGAGCGTCTGCTTCAGATCGCCGTAGGCGGCCGGTCGGGGCGAGGGCTTGTAGGTCGGGAGGTGCTCGCCGTAGTCGATGTAAAACTCATGATCCAAGTAGAAGTGCTGGCGTCCGGTGAGCGTCCGCCAGGGCACGAGGCGATCATGGTTGTAGGTGAACGCGGCGTACGCGCGACCGTCGTTCATGAGCCCGGACCACACGGGTGAGGTGTTGTAGCGTCGGGGCTGCGCCTGCAGCTCTTCATAGGTGATGTGGACGTCCGCGCTGCCCTCGCCGAGGTCCGCGAGCGGAAGCCCGGTCTTCTTCTCCATGTACTCGTAGGCCCGCACGTTGAGCTCGCCGTTGGTGAGCGTCGACATGTGGAGGAGCACGTTGGCCGCGAGGTTGTCGTCTCGAAGCGACGGGTACGTCTTGCCGTCCACCGTCTCGGTGGGGAAATGGTAGGACGACACCATCTCGTCGTAGGCGTCGGCGCACTCGTAGTGGTTGCCGTGCGCGCCGAGCCCGCTCGTGCGGACGCGATCCCCAAACGCGATGTATTTCTCGTAGAGCTTGGTGTAGTCGCGCTCGACGACCGCGAGCTTGTGCATGGTCTTGCCCGGAATGGGCTCGCACTCGCCGCGGTACCAGTCCTTCACCTCGGGTTGCGTGATCTCATCGGCCGTGTCGTGGGAGAGCGGGCTCGCCACGATGTCGCGGTGGACGCCAGGGAAATGGGTCTTGGCGAGCTCGCTGGTGGCCTTGGCGACGAGCTTGAAGATGTCCCAGTCCGACTTCGACTCCCACACGGGCGCTACCGCCGGAGAGAGCGGGTGGATGAAGGAGTGGAGATCCGTCGTGTTGAGGTCTGCCTTCTCGTACCAGGACGCCGCCGGCAAGACGATGTCCGAGTAGAGCGCGGAGGAGTCCATACGGAAGTTGAGATCGACCACCAGGTCCATCTTCCCGACCGGCGCGACGTCGTGCCACTTGACCTCCTCGGTGTGCTCGTCCGCGTCCTTCCCGATCGTGTTCGAGTGCGTCCCGAGGTAGTGCTTGAGCGCGTACTCGTGGCCCTTCATGCTCGCGAGGAGCGCGTTGCCGCGCCAGATGTACCAGACACGGGGGAAGTTCTCCTCGCCGTCCGGATCGCCGACCGAGTAGCCGAGCGTCTTCTCCTTCAGCTTCTTCACCACGTAGTCGATGGTGGAGGCGTCGTCCTTGGCCCCGTGCTTCGAGGCCTCGTCGGCGAGCTCGAGGGGGTTCTGGTCGAACTGCGGGTAGTACGGCATCCAGCCCATGCGGACGGACTGGTAGATGGTGTCTGCCGTGTGCTGAGCGGTGCGCTCGTTCTTCGGGACCGCGTTGTAGCGAGAGAACTGGCCGTCGTAGCGGTACTGGCAGGTGTTCAGGTAGTGCCAGATCGGCGCCTGCTGCAGGCGGCTCGGCCCCTGCCAGTCCTTGGCGAAGGCGATGGCCGACCAGGAGTCGACCGGTGCGAGCTTCTCTTGCCCGACGTAGTGGTTGAGCCCGCCGCCGTTCTTGCCCACGCACCCGGTGAGCATGAGCGCCATGGCGCCGGCGCGATACATCAGGTTGGCGTGGTACCAGTGGTTGATCCCCGCGCCGATGATGATCATGCACTTTCCCTGCGTGGCGCTGGCCGTGTTCGCCCACTCGCGGGCGAACTGGAGCAGGGTCTTCTGGCCGATCCCGGTGAGGATCTCCTGCCAGGCGGGGGTGTACGCGGCGTTCTCGGCCGAGTAGTCCTTCGGGTAGTCGCCGGGGAGCCCGCGCCCAACGCCATACTGCGCCATGATGAGGTCGTAGACGGTGGCCACCGGTACCTTGCCCTCGGTCGTCTCGAGGTAGCGGACCGGGACGTGCCGGAGCGCGGTCTTGTCGAGGCCGAAGTCGGTGAACTCGGTCGATAGCGTCTCGTCGCTCTTGCCGAGCAGCGTGAGCAGGGGCTCGTAGGGAGCGCCGTCGACGGTGCTCTCGAGCTTCATGTTCCAGTTGCCCTGAGCCTTGTCCCAGCGGTGACCGACACTACCCTTCGGAACCACGAGCGAGCCGCTCGCCTCGTCGATGTTCAGAAACTTCCAGTCGCCGTTCTCGATGTCCCGGTACTGCTCGAGCTCCTTCGCGCGGATCAGGCGGCCTGGGCGGTAGTGGTCGCCCGTCTTCTCGAGCTTCACGAGGAACGGGCTGTCGGTGTACTTCCTGACGTAGTCGAGGAAATACGGCGTCGGCTTGTCGTGATGGAACTCCTTCAGGATGACGTGCGACACCGCCATCCAGAAGGCGCCATCGCTGCCGGCGTGGAGCGGGACCCACTGGTCGGCATACTTCGAGACCTGGCTGAAGTCCGGCGCGAAGACCACGGCTTTGGTGCCGTTGTGGCGCGCTTCAGCGAAGAAGTGGCAGTCAGGGGTGCGGGTCATGTTGAGACACGCGCCCATGTCCGCGATCATCTTCGCGTTGTACCAGTCGGCGCTCTCGCACACGTCCGTCTGCTCGCCCCAGATCTCCGGGAAGGCCGTCGGGAGATCGCAGTACCAGTCGTAGAAGCTGAGGTTCACACCCCCGAAGAGCTGGAGGAACCGCGCTCCCGAGGCGTAGCTCAGCATCGACATGGCAGGGATCGGCGAGAAGCCGAACACGCGATCGGGGCCGTATTTTCGCGCGGTCGAGATGTTCGCGGCCGCCATGATCTCGAGCACGGTGTCCCACGAGGCCCGGCGGAAGCCGCCCTTGCCGCGCGCGTTCTGGTAGGCGGCGCGCTTCTTCGGATCCTTCTGCAGGTTCTCCCAGGCGAGCACCACGTCTCCTCGCGCGTTGGCCTTTTCGCGCTCGAAGGCGTCGATGAGCGCGCCGCGGATGAGCGGGTACTTGATGCGGAGCGGGCTATAGAGATACCAGGAGTAGGAGATCCCGCGCTGGCAACCGCGGGGCTCGTAGGGCGGCAGTGAATTCTCGAGCAGCGGATAGTCGAGCTGCTGCGTCTCCCAGACGACGATGCCGTCCTTCACGTGCACCTGCCAGGAGCAGCCGCCCGTGCAGTTGACGCCGTGGGTGCTCCGCACGATGCGGTCGTGCTGGAAGCGATTTCGGTAGAATTCCTCCCACTGCCGCGTCTTCGGCGAGATGATGTCCTGGATCCAGCTCATTTCTCTACCTCTTCTTCGAGACTGATTTGCGGTTCGAATCGAGCGCCGGGGCTCGCGTCAGCGGCTCTTCGCCTGACGATCGAAGATCTTCTTCGCGACCGGCTCCTCTTTGCGGCGGTTCCAGATGAGCGCGAAGGCGATCATCAAGACGGAGAATCCCCCGAGGCCGCCGAACAGCAGCTTCAGGCTGTCCTGCCGGGGTTGGTCGTAGCTCTGCGGCTTCGTGCTCGCGTCGGCGAGGTAGCCGACGAGGGCCGTCATCTCCTGGTCGGTGAGCGGCTTCTTGGCGAACGCCTGCTGCATCACCGGGAAGGGCGGCGCGGCGAGGATGGCGCGGATGCCCGGGCCGCCGAGCGTCTTGTGCGCGGCGGTGAGCTCTTTCGCGAGGATGCCGCCGCCGATCACCGCGTCCTGGGTGACGTGGTGGCACGAGCTACACGCCGGGCCGCCGTTGGCGAAGCGGACCGAGCCGCGGAAGAGCTGCTCGCCGAGCTTGATCTGCTCGGGGGTCGCGGCCTCCTCGGGCGCGGCCTCGCCGCCGGCCGTGGCGCCGCTCTCGATGAAGGTGATGAGCGCGCGGATCTCGTCCGCCGAGAGCGGGGTCGGCGGCATCGCGACGTTATATTCTTTGAAGAGCGCCACCGCCTTCGGGTCGCCCGCGTTCACCATCTTCTGCGAGTCCATGATCCAGCTCACCAGCCACTCCTCGGGGTGGCGGTCCTTGAGCCCCGCGAGATCGGGCCCGACCCGCTTGCCGCCGCCGATGGTGTGGCAGGCGGCGCAGTACTTGTTGAAGTTGGTCTGTCCCCCGTCCGCCCGCGCCGGCCGCGGGAGCGCGAAGGTGCACGCCGCGACGAGCGCCAGCGCAACGCGACTTCCTCTCCATGAATTCCGGGACGTCATCGATCCTCCGTTGGCCTGGGCAGCGGTTCAGGTTCGAGCTTCGGTCGTTCGGATATCAATCGACACTTACGCAGCCCTTACAGGTCGGCGGGAGCGGCGCGCGGCGCGTAGAGGAGCGGAGCCGCCGCGTAAGCAGCGGAAACTAATGCATAAAACATGATCCGTCGGCAGGGGCGGGGCGCGCGGCGCGCGCCGGGCCCGGCCGCTGGAAGCTCCCGTGACGTGACGTCGCTCATGTGACGAGCCGCCGGGCATGACGACGCGCAGGGTTCCGCGCCGCCCCGGCACCTCCTGCTCACCCCGGGGGCTTCGCGTGGGCGCGCCGGCGAGCTGCGCCGCGGAAGGGCGCCGAGGGTGCGCCCGCCGCCGAGAGGGGGATACTCGGTGGGCTCGAGACTGGAGGTTGCGATGCTAACGAAGTCACCAGCGAAGCCCGCTCCCCCGCACGCCGTGAAGCCCACCGGCAGCCCTGAGGAGCGGATGCGCGCGACCATCGGCGAGGTGGTCGCAGTCGGGCCGCGGTTCTTGCATGGCGAGATCGACGCGGACGCGATGGCCGCGGCGATGGTCGGGGCCGTGAAGCGCTACGCGGAGGGCGAGCCTGCGGGCGGTCGCGCCGCGCCGCGGAGCCGCGAAGCCGCGGAGCTCCACCAGGTCATCGAGGAGCTCGAGACCTGCGGCTCCGGCTACCTCGCCGGCCGGTGCGACGCGGCCTGCGTCGCGCGGACCATGACCTTCATGGTCGAGGAGTTTGGTCCGAGCTGAGCAGGCGCGCCCGGCGCGAGCGTGCGCTCGCGCCGCGGCGGCGCGCTGAGAGCGGCGCGCGTCAGGCGACCTGACGCACGTGGACGTTCTGCGCGGGCGTGGGCGCCGGGAACGCGCCGAGCTCCTCCTTGAGGAGCCGATTGGTGTCGAAGAACACCTGCCAGTAATCGTCGTTGTGGCAGAACGGCCGCACCGCGAGCACCGGGCCGACCAGGTTGAACTCCAGGATCTCGACCGACGGCGCGGGGTCCTTCAGCACGTTCGGGATCTCGGCGAGCTTCTCCTTGAGGAGCTTCATCGCCGCAGCAAAATCCGCCGCGCCGGAGAGCTGGGCGGTGAGCTCGACGCGCCGGTAGCTGTTGGCGCTATAGTTGATGATCGTCTCGCTCAGGATCTTGTTGTTGCCGACCACCGTGTGCAGGTTGTCCGGGGTGTCGATGATGGTCGCGAAGAGACCGACCTCACGCACCGTGCCGGTGACGCCTCCCGCGGAGACGAAGTCGCCCGACTTGAACGGCCTAAGCACGATGAGGAAGGCGCCCGCCGCGAAATGAGCGAGCAGCCCCGACCAGGCCATCCCGATGGCGACCCCGGCGGCCGCGAAGAGCGCGGCGAAGGTCGTGGTCTGGACCCCGAAGTAGCCGAGGATTCCGACGACCAGGATGATGTTGAGGGTGACGTTCAGGATCGAGCCTGCGTAGCGGAGCAGGGTGGGATCCACCTTGTTCTTGATGAGCAGCGACTGGAGCATGCGAACCGCCATGCCGATGAGCCAGCGGCCGATGATCCAGAAGGCGAGCGCGCCGAGCACCTTCAAGAGGATGGAAGTGACGGCGGTAGTCAGGGTCTCTTGCAGGTTGACGAGGCTCAAGTCATTCATCGCATCCGCCCCTAACACGAACTCCCGGGGTTCGGGAGCGAGAAGTCCCGGGGGCGTTCCCTGAGCCTGCCGGCGAGCTCGCCCTGAGCCCCGAAGAGCGACAATTCGATATTCATTTCAGGTGGTTGATGGAAGGGCGCGGGTACGGTGGCATGATGCGAAAATGTCCGCCAGAGGGCCCGTGATCGGGCGCCGTCTCGCGATCGGGTTCGCCGTCGTCGGCCTCACCGCGCTCGGGATGTGCGCCGTGCTGCTCGTGCTCCTCGCGAACGTGAGCGACACCGTGCAAGAGATGAAGATGAGCGGAGAGTCGACCACCCGCGACAGCCTCGCGCTCGCGATGGCGGTGAGGGAAGAATACATCCGCGAGAGCGAGGCGGTCATTGCCGGCGAGGTGTCTGCCGAGCCGAGCCCGGCGCTCGCGAAGGTCGAGGCGCACGCCGCCGCGCTGCGCGAGCGCGTGGTGCCCTCGGATCGAGTGAAGATCGACCGGGTGGTCGCAGAGAGCCGGCGGCTCTCTCTGCTCTTCACCGAGACCATCCGGCCAGCCCTCGAGCGCGGCGCTCACGACGAGGCCGTTCTCGCGCACGGCGAGGCGCGCGTGATCGCCGTGCGAGCGATGGCGGACGCCGACGCGCTCACCTCCCTCGCGGAGGTGCAGATGGCCGGCTGGCACACCTCGGCCATGAACGCGAGCCGCGTCGGGCTCCTCACCGGAGGGGCGGGAATGCTCCTCGTCATCGTGCTCTCGATCCTCGAGACCCGAAGCATTCGACGCTCCGTGGTGCTGCCGCTCGGGGAGCTAGCGGCGGCCGCGCGGCGCGTCGGGCAGGGGGATTTCGACACTCCGCGCGGCAACGTCGGCGCCGGTGAGCTCGCGCTGGTCGCACAAGCCTTCGACAGCATGATAGAGGAGCTCCGCGCGCGACAGGCGCGACTGGTTCGCTCCGAGCGGCTCGCCGTGATAGGTCAGCTCGCCGCGGGCGTCGCGCACGAGATCAACAATCCCATCGGGGTCATTCGCGGCTACCTCCGCACCGTGCACGCGGGCGACGATCCGGCGGAGCTCCGCGAGGCGCTCGCCATCATCGACGATGAGGCCGCGACCTGCCAGCGCATCGCGGAAGATCTCCTGGCCTACGCGCGGGCTGGAGAGATCGAGCGCGCGAACGTCGAGCTCGGTCCGATCCTCGAAGAGGCGGGCGCGCGGCTCGTGGCGAGCGGAGAGGCGGGCGCGCACGACGTGACGGTCGACGTCGAACCGGGGACCTGCGTCGGCGATGCGCGCCGCCTGCGCCAGGTCGTCTCGAACCTGCTCCGAAACGCCCTGCAGCTCGCGCCGAAGGGGACGCCCGTCGAGCTGATCGGCGCGCCAGCGGCCGGCGGCGGCTACGACTTCTCGGTCTTGGATCGCGGCCCTGGGGTCGCCCCGGAGGACGCCGAGCGCATCTTCGAGCCCTTCTATTCCAAGCGTGATGGCGGGTCGGGGCTCGGGCTCGCGGTGTGCGACGGGATCGTGCGCGCTCACGGTGGCAGCATCACCGTGCGCCCTCGGGCGGGGGGCGGCAGCGAGTTCCGCGTCAACCTGCCGCCGGCCGCGCCTGCGCGAGAGGAAGCGATCTGAGCGGCGGGGTGCTCGCGCTCGCGCGACCTCACCCGTCCGCCGCCGGCGCCGGCGCGGGGCCCGCGCGGAGGCTCGCCGGGGCGGTCTCGCCGGCTCGATCGAGCGCGAGCTTGAAGAGCACCGGACCGACCATCTCGTTTAGCGCGAGCGAGGCGACCGCGAGCGAGCCGAACTCCGCCCCGAAGGACGGGAAGGACTGGCGAACCACCATGGCCAGGCCGAGCGCGAGGCCGGCCTGGGAGATCATTCCGGTGAAGCCCCAGCGACGAATGAACGGCGAGTCCCCGGCCAGGCGGCTCCCGAGCCGATGGGCTCCCCAGGTCGCCAGCCCCCGCGCCACCGCGAGCGCGAGCGCGACCGGCCAGAGCTGACGGAGCAAGGGCAGATCGAGCTCGGTGCCGGCGGTCGCGAAGAACACCACGAAGACGACGTCGCCCGTGCGTTCGATGGACTCGAGGAGCTTCTTGCCCTGCGCGGAGAGGTTCTGCACCACGAACCCCGCGATCATGAAGGTGAGGAGCGGATCGAGACGCAGGTACTTCAGGGCCTCGGTGAGCCCGAAACCGATGGCGATGAGGACGAGCACGACCTGACGGCCGATGAGCCGAAGATAGATGGCGAGCCCGAGCCCGAGCGCGACGCCGAGCGAAGTGCTCCCGACGAGCTCGTGACCGAGATCGGTGAAGGCCGCCAGATTCGGTGCGACGCCCTCGAGGAGCGCGCGCGCGGTCATCATGGCGACGGCGAGGAGCACCAGGA
Source organism: Polyangiaceae bacterium (assembly GCA_035063585.1). Lineage (GTDB taxonomy): Bacteria > Myxococcota_A > Polyangia > Polyangiales > Polyangiaceae > JAPSGB01. Next base: position 32,404 of record JAPSGB010000036.1, on the reverse strand, counting down.
CCACGACGTCCGAGGTCATGATGAAGGCGAGCGTGAACTCGGCGAGCGGCCCCTTCGCGCGCGTCTGCGACAGGATGGCGAGGGTCGCCGCCGGGCTTCGGGTGGTTCCCATCACGCCCCACAGCACCGCGACGCCGAGGATGGCGGTGAACGTCATGCCGTGCGTGAAGGGCATGAAGCGCGTGAGCAGGATGAAGACGCCGCCGATCGCGACGAGCGCGAGGACGTTCTGAGAGAGGGTCGCCCACGCGAGGCTCCGCGCCGCGCGGCGAAGATCCGCGATGCGGAGCTCGGCCCCGCCGGCCAGCGCGATGAGCGTGAGCGCGAGCGCGTTCACCGGCGCGAGCTGGTGCACCGTCTGGTGGCCGATGAGCCCCGCCACATGCGGACCGGCGAGGATCCCGGCGCACAGGTAGCCGCTGAGGTGCGGCAGGCCGAGCGGCTCGAAGAGGCGCGCCAAGAGCTCACCGGCGAGCAAGAGGAAGCCCACCGCCGCGATCACCGCGACCGGGCCGGTGTAGTCCTTCACGACCAGCGTCGCGCCGACCTGCACGGCGACCACCAGCGCGAGCGCGAGGAGCGCGAGCCCGTGCTTCTTCATTCGCCTCCGCTCCGCTCGGCCGCCACCCCCGGAGCTTTCCGCGACTCACCGAGCCGAGGCAAGCGTCTTGCGAAATCGGCCAGGGAGCCCGGGCGCGCCGGGCTCACATTCCTCCCTCGAGGGGCAGGCGTGGCATGATGCGGGGCGGATGTCGCCGCTCCCCACCGTGCTCGTGGTCGATGATCGGCCCAACATGCTGCGGCTCCTACAGAAGGTGCTGAAGCACGACGCGCGGGTGCTGCTTGCCGGTGGCGGACGCGAGGCGCTCGGGGTGCTCGAGCGCGAGCCGGTCTCCGTGGTGCTCGCCGATCTGCGGATGCCGGACGTCGACGGACTCGCCGTCTTGAAGGAGTGTAAGCGGCTCCGCCCCGGCGCGGAGTTCATCCTGATGACCGCCTACGCGACCGTGCCGAACGCCGTCGAGGCGCTCCGCGCCGGGGCTTACGACTATCTCACCAAGCCCTTCGATCCGGCGCTCGCGCGCGCGGTCGTGCTGCGCGCGCTCGGGCGCGCGGCGAGCGCGCCCGACGCGGGCGCGAGCGGTGATGACGCGGAGCTCCTGCCGGGCCTCGTGGGGCGCTCACCCGCGATGCACGAGCTCGCCGAGCTGGTGCGGCGCTTCGCGCGCAGCGACGCCACCGTGCTCCTGCTCGGTGAGACGGGCACCGGCAAGGAGCTCGTGGCGCGCGCGCTCCACCGGCTCGGCGCCCGCGCCGAGCGACGCTTCGTGGCGGTGAACTCGGCGGCGATTCCGGGTGAGCTCCTCGAGAGTGAGCTCTTCGGCTACGCGCGCGGCGCGTTCACCGGCGCCGCGCGTGATCGCGCGGGGCTCTTCGAGGACGCCGACAAGGGGACGCTCTTCCTCGACGAAATCGGCGAGCTGCGGGTGTCGCTACAGGCCAAGCTCACTCGCGCGCTCGAGGAGCGGGCGGTGCGCCGCATCGGCGAGGCGCGTGAGCGTCCGGTCGACGTGCGGCTCATCGCCGCGACCCACCGGGATGTCGGCGCGATGGTGGCGGCCGGGACGTTTCGCGAGGATCTCTGGTACCGGTTGAACGTGGCGACCGTGCGCCTCCCGCCGCTCCGCGAGCGGGCGGACGACGTGGCGCTGCTCGCCGCGCGCTTCCTCCGCGAGTCTTCCGCGAGCGCTCCCGGACGGCGGGTGAGCGGCTTCTCGGACGCGGCGCTCGAGTCGATGCGGCGCTTCGAGTGGCCGGGCAACGTGCGGCAGCTCCGCGCCGCCGTCGAGCGCGCGTGCCTGGTCGCGACCGGTGAGCGCATCGAGCCCGAGGATCTGCCGCCCGAGCTCGCGAGGCCAGCGACCGCGCCCGCGGCGAGCGATCTGGCCGCCATGCCGTGGAGCGAGGCCATCGAGACCGCGCGCGCCGACGTCGCTCGCCGCTACCTCGAGGAGGTGCTGCGCCGTCATGGCGGCCGCGTGGCGGACGCGGCCTCCCACGCCGGCGTCGAACGTGAGAGCTTCTACCGGCTGATGCGCCGCTACGGCGTGGAGGCTGCGGAGCCTCCCGCGCACGACTCCTGATGCAATGGCGGCCCGGCGCGGCCGGCGTCGCGGCCCGCTACTCGAGGAAGCCCGAGTTGACGATCACGACGTACTCGGCGCTCGTCGGATCGAACGCCCCTACCGTGCGCGGGTAGAGGAGCACCACGCTGTCGAAGACGTAACCCCACTGATAGAGCGCGGCCGGGACCGCCGTGCGCCACACGACCTCGAGCGCGGCGTCGACCTCCGCCTGCCCGAGCGGCGACCCGTCGCGGAGATCGAAGCCGCGCGCCGGGCGGTCCGGCACCTTCTCGCAGTCATGACCGAGAGCGCTCGTCTCCCAGCGCGCGGGGTAGTTGGTCTCGCCTCGCCCCATCCAGATGATCGAGCCGCCGAAGACCGTCTGGCCGGTTCGCGCGCTCACCGCCGCGGCGCCGCCGAAGTCGCCCGGCTCCGAGTAGAACACCCACTCGTCGCCCGGCGACGACGGGGTGAGCAGCCGCCCGTCCCCGTAGCCGGTGTCCTCTCGAGCGCGCTCGCGCGCCGAGGCCTCGTCGGACGGCGCGTAGTCGCCGGCGACGATGGCGTGGCCCCGCACGGCGAGTGACTGGTAGTCGAGGCGCACCACGACGCTGGCGGCGAACCCCTGGTGGGTGGCGGCCGCGAGGCTCGCCGTGATGCGCTCGCAGTCGTCGCCGACGCCTGCGCTCCCGCCGGCCCCTGGCGCGCCCGCGCTCCCGCCGGCCCCTGGCGTGCCCGCGCTCCCGCCGGCCCCTGGTGCGCCCGCGCTCCCGCCGGCCGCCGGCGCGCCCGCGCTCCCGCCGTCGCGGGCGGAGCCGTTCACCGTGCTTCCCCCGCAGGCGGTGAGCGCCACCAGCCCGACCGAGACCATCCACCGTGCGAGTGTCATTTCAGCTCCGCTTCCGGGAGGATGCGGGAAGCCGCGCCGCGCGGCAAGTCGCCGCGAGCGTCGCTCGCCGGCGGGCGGTCGCGAAGCTCCGGCCTCGCGTGCGAGTCAGTCGACGGTGACGGAGTCGACGTACCAGCCGGGGTTTTGGAGGTTCCAGGCCGACGCGCCCTTGGCCTGGAAGCGGATCTTGACCGCGCTCGTGCGGCACGCAGCAGGCAGCGCGAGCGATTGGAGCGTAGAGGGGAAGCTGCGGTCATTGCCGTAGGAGCCCGAGCAGTAGCTCGACGAGCAGGCGCTCTGGTTCTTCGGCCATGGGCTCGGTGTGAGGTTCGTCCAGGAGCCGCCACCGTCTCCGGAGCATTGAACGTAGAGGCGCTCGGACTTGTCGGAGCCCTTCCTGTCGTAGTTGGGGTCATCGTTCAGCCGCACCGAGTAGCCGAGCATCGCGCTCGCGCAGCTCGACAGATCGACGCTGGTGCCGCTGGTCAGGTTCTGGGTGTAGGAGCTCGCGTACTTGGTGCCCGAGCCGGCCACCATGTAGCCGCCGCTCTCGCGGCGCCAGAGGCCGTCGAAGGTCCAGCCGTCGGCGCCGGCGTCGAAGGTCCCGAGCGACAGCGGCGTCGGGCACGCGGGGCGGCAGTCGGCGGCGCAGGACGCCGCGGTCTCGCCGCAGTCGCAGCGACCATTGCCGCACGCGGAGGGGCCGCAGGCGACGCAGCTCCCTGCGCTGCAGAAGACCGTCTGGCCGCCGCAGGAGTCCGGGCTCATCGTGCATTGGCAGCCGAGCGCGGCGCCGCCGCAGGCCGGCGTCGCGCCGGTGCACGCGCCGCAGGTCGGGCCGCACGTGGCTGGCGTGTCGCACGCGACGCATTTTCCGCCATCGCAGCGCTTGCCCGCGTCGCAGTCGGTCGAGGTGGCGCAGTCGCGACAGACGCCCGAGACGCAGCCGTGCGCGCAGGCCTCATCGTTCGACGGGTAGGTGCAGACGCCCTGGTTGCAGCTCCCGGGCGCGCCGAACACGCGCAGGCTGTTCGCGTCGACGCAGAAGCTCGCCTGCGGGCTCTGGCACGACACGCCCGCGCAGGGGTCGCCGGCGCACACGCCGTTCGCGCACCCGTACTGGCAGAAGGCGGTGTGCTTGTCGTAGCCGCAGTTGCCGTCCTGGCAGGTGCCGCTCGCCTCGTAGATGGTGAGCTCACTCGCGCTCGAGCAGTAGTTCGCGGGAGGCGCGAGGCAGGACTTCCCCGCGCAAGGGTCGCCCGTGCAGGTGTCGGCGTCGCACCCGTAGGCGCAGTACTGCGCGTGGGTCGTGTATGAGCACGCGCCCTCGTGGCAGCTGCCCGGAGCGTCGTACACGGTGAGCGTGGAGCCGTCCGCGCAACGGTTCGCCGGGGGCGTGTTGCAGGTGACGCCGATGCACGGGTTGGTGGTGCAGGCGCCGTTCTTGCACGGGCACGCCGTCGTCGACGAGGAGTACGAGCACTGCCCGTCGTCGCAGGTGCCGGTCGCGCCATGAACTTGGAGGGTGTCCTCGTCGAGGCAGGTGTTCGCGGGGGGCGTATTGCAGGTCACCCCGGCGCACGGGTTGGCGGTGCCGCCGGCCGCGCCCGCGCCGCCGCCACCCGCCGCTCCCGCCGACGAGGCGCCGCCGCTCGCCCCGGAGTCCTGCCCCGCGACGCCTCCCGTCGCCGCCCCGTAGGGGACGTCCGAGCCCTCGGCGCAGCCGGCGAGCGCCGAGGCGAGCGCTCCGATGAGGATGAAGCGGGGAAGTCTTCGCATGTTCGAGGCCCCGCGCGCGGAGCGGGACGGTAGTCTACGCCGCGGAGCGGCACCGGTCGAGGGGCCGGGAGGCCCGCGCGCGCCTACTCGTCGCGCGGGCCGCGCGCCTCGTGGATGGCGATGGGTCCGGGCTCGCCGGCGAGGGAGAGCCCGGGGGGCGCGCCGGACGCCGGATGCCACCCCGCGCCGAGCTCGCGCGCGGCGCCGAGCGCGAGCTTCGCGCCGAGCAGACGAGCGATCATCTCCAGCGTCGCGTCGATGCTCGACGCGCCGGTGGCGGTGGTGCTTACGCGGCCGCTCGTGCGGGGAGCCGCGTCGGGGAGCGCGGTCACCCTCGGCGCGAGCTCGGCGAGCTCGGCGGTGAGGGCGCGCGGGAGCGCCACTTCGGCGTCGTCCTCGAGGAGCCCGGCGTGCGCGAGGAGGAGCACCCCCGCGCCCACCGCGAGGACGTGCTCTGCGCCGCCGCCCGCGCGCGAGAGCCAGGAAATGAGGGCGGGCTCGGCGAGCGCGCGGCGCGCGCCGTAGCCGCCCGGCACGATGATCAACTCGGGCGCGGGGAGCGCGTCGAGCGCGCGCGCGGCCTCGATGACGAGCTGATGGCGCGTCACCACGGGGCCGGGCCTCAGCGCGACGGTCGACACCTTGAACGGCCGCCAGTTCCAGGCGCGCCCCACGGTGCTGAGCACGGCCAGGGGGCCCGCCACGTCGAGCAGATCGACCTCGTCGTACAGGAGCAGCGCCACCTCGCGCGCGCGCGTTTGCATCACGGCGTCCGCCGGAAGAGGGGCGGCGCGAGGAGCCGCGGTCGCGCGTGCCCATCGGGAGCCATGCGGGGGCGCGCGCCGGCGTCCCAGAGCGCGCTCGCGCGCCGCTGGAACGCGCGCTCGCGCCGCACGATCGGCAATACGCCGCTGCAGGGCTGCGCGCTGCGCTCGGCGCAGGTGAGGCATGGGGTGCGGTCCGGCCCGCGCCGACGGTAGCCACGGAGGACCATGAAGACGATGAGCGCCGCCGCGGCGAGCGGGATGACGCCGCTCGCTGCGCCGAACCCGGTCGCGAACGCCGGCGCGAAGCGCGAGCGCCACTTGCCGCCGTGCCGGAGCGGTAGCAAGAGGAGGCCGACCGCGAGGGCGCCGAGCCCGAGGAGCAGCGCCGGGCGGGCGACGAGGCCGGCGCCGAGCCCGGCCGCGCCGCCCACCAGGGCGAGCGTGCAGCCGCGACACACGCGGATGCGTGGGCCGAGCCGGTAGAGCTCGCCCTCGTACGCCGCGCAGAGCGGATGGTGCGCGAAGCGGTGGAAGCGGTGCGCGGCGCGCGACAGCCGATCGATGCGCCGGAGCACCGCGCGGGGCGGTCGCGGCGCCCTCATTCACTGCCGATGACGACCGCGGTGCCGTAGCAGACGATCTCGTTGGTGTTCTGCATCAACTCGCTCGAGTCGAACCGCATGCCGAGCACGCAGTTCGCGCCGAGCGCGATGGCGTGCTGTTCGAGGCGGTGCATCGCCTCGTTTCGCGACTCGTTCGCGAGCACGGTGAGCGCGGAGATTTCACCGCCGAAGATCTGCTGGCAGCCGGCGCAGGCGGTGCCCACCACGCTGCGTGAGCGGACCGTGATGCCCCAGGTGGGCCCGACGACGCGCCTGATCGACATCCCCGGGGGAGGCTCGAGGGTGGTGAGGATGGGTATCGAGTGCGGGACCATGCGGCGAGCAGACCGACGCCTCCCCGCGAAGTCAACCCGGTTCGCGGCGAGAGCGAGCGCCGGGCGCGCGGCGCCGGCCGCGCCGGACCGGCAGACCCTCCGCCCGTCACACGTAGGGATGGAAGCAGGCGACGCGGTGGTGGCTGCCCGGCTCGATTTCTACGAGCGGCGGCGTCTCGACGTCGCACTTTCCCGGCTCTGCGCGCGGGCAGCGCGGATGGAAGGCGCAGCCCGCCGGCGGATCGATGGGCGAGGGGACGTCCCCCTCGAGCAGGATACGGAGCCGTCGCCGTGAGGGATCCGGGACCGGGATCGCGCTGAGGAGCGCACGCGTGTAGGGGTGGTGGCGCCTCGCGTAGAGCGCGGCGGCCGGCGCGACCTCCACCAGCTTGCCGAGGTACATCACCGCCACCCGGTGGCTCACGTACTCGACCACCTTGAGGTCGTGCGAGACGAACAGGTAGCTCAGCCCGAGCTCGTCCTGAAGGTCAAGTAGTAAGTTTACTATCTGAGCTTGGATCGAGACGTCGAGGGCGCTGATCGGCTCGTCGCAGACGATGAAGTCCGGCTCGACCGCCAGCGCGCGCGCGATGCCGATGCGCTGGCGTTGCCCTCCGCTGAACTCGTGAGGATAGCGACTCATCGCCTCCGGGCGGAGCCCGACACGCCGGAGCAGGCTCTCGACTCGCCCCTCCTCCTCCGAGCGCGAGCCCACCAGACCATGGATGCGGAGCGCCTCCGACAGGGTGGCGCGCACGGTCATGCGCGGGTTCAGCGAGGAATACGGGTCCTGAAAGATGAGCTGCATCCGGCGCCGGCGCGGGCGGAGCCGCCGCTGGGGGATGCGGGTGATGTCTTCACCGTCGAAGTGGATGCGCCCGTAGGTCGGCTCGATGAGCCGGAGCATCGTGCGCCCGAGGGTGCTCTTGCCGCAGCCACTCTCGCCGACCAGTCCGAGCGTCTCGCCGGCGCGCACGTAGAGCGACACGCCGTCGACGGCGTGTACGAAGCGCGTGCGCGAGAGGAGCCCCCGCCGCACCGGGAAGAGCTTCGAGAGGCGGTCGACCTGGACCAGCGGGTGACGCTCGCGCGCTCGACCGCGCTCCACCTCGGCTTCGGGAGCGTCGTGGCCGGTCGCGCTCGGGGTCGCTTCGGGAGCGTCGGTCATGGGGCGTCCTTCGCGTAGTGGCAGCGCGCGGCTCGCCCGGGGCCGAGCTCGATGAGCTCCGGCTCGACGGTGACGCAGCGTTCGTGCCCGGGCGGACGCGAGGCGTAGAGCGCGCAGCGCTCCGCGAAGCGACACCCCGGGGGCAGGTTCGCGAGGTCCGGCACCATGCCCTCGATGGTCGGCAGGCGTCGGGGGCGCTCGCGGCCGCGCGCGGCGCCCATGGGCGGCACGCTCGCGAGCAGCCCCTGCGTGTACGGATGACGCGGCTCGCGGAAGAGCTCGAGGACGGTGCCCGTCTCCACCACGCGGCCGGCGTACATCACCGCGACGTGGCTCGCGAACTCCGCCACCACCCCGAGATCGTGGGTGATGAACATGATGCCCATGCCGAGCTCTTCCTGGAGCCTACCGAGGAGATCCAGGATCTGCGCCTGGATGGTGACGTCGAGCGCGGTGGTCGGCTCGTCGGCGATGAGCAGGGTCGGGTCGCACGAGAGCGCCATCGCGATCATCACCCGCTGGCGCATCCCGCCCGAGAGCTCGTGCGGATAGCTGTCCACGCGCTCGGAGGCCGAGGGGATGCCGACCAGCTCGAGCATGTGGATCGCCCGCTCGCGCGCCGCGCGCCGGCTCACCCGCCGGTGGATGCGGATCGCCTCGATGAGCTGCGAGCCGACGGTGTAGACCGGGTTCAGCGAGGTCATCGGCTCCTGGAAGATCATCGAGATGGTGTTGCCCCGCACTCGACGCATCTCGCGCTCGGGCAGGGCGAGCAGCTCGCGCCCGCGCAAGAGGACGCGGCCGCCCTCGACTCGACCGGGTGGCGACTGCACCAGCCGCATCACGCTGAGCGCCGTCACGCTCTTGCCGCAGCCGCTCTCGCCGACGACGGCGAGCGTGGAGCGCTCGGCGATCTCGAAGGAGACGTCATCCACCGCGCACACGCGGCCGCGCTCGGTGTCGAACGCGGTCACCAGGTGCTGGACGCTGAGCAGTGGCTCCGCCATGAGCGGGCTCACGTTAGCACGTCGCTCGGCGCCTCATCGCGCGAGGTACACTTCGAGCCGCGGCGCGCGGCCACCTGCCGTCCCGGTCGCGAACGACGCGCCCGGCGGCAACGCGGAGCGGCTTCGGACCACGAGCCCGCGCGCGCTCTCCGGCCGCGCGGCGCTCGCGCGCGCGAGCGCGGTGACGTCGATGCGGAGGGTCTGCGGCGGCGCGGCGCGCGCGAGGCCGGGGCTCGACGGCCCCTCGAGCGTGGGCTGCGCGAGCCAGCGGAGCGCTCCCGGTCGCCAGGCGCCGGTGACGCGCCACACCTCGACGGGCACGTCTGTCGTGCCGCGGAGCCCGCCGGGCGCGGGCTCGAGGAGCAAGAACGCCGCCGCGATCCGAGCGCGCGGCGCGAGCGCGGGAAACCGGAGGTAGAGCGCGAGCGGACCTGTCGCGCCGCCGAAGGTGACCGCGCCGGGGAGCGTGGCGTGGTGCTCGGCGGCGCTCACGACCGCCATCGCGAGCGGCTCGCTGACCACGCGCTCGGTGGCCGCGTCGACCGGCTCGCCGCCCTCCGCGACGCAGCGGTTCGCGAGGCACTCGCGACCCGCGCCGCACGCGCTCGCCCCGAGGCACGGCGTGACGCTCGGCGCGCAGGAGACGAACGCGCTCGCCGCGAGCGAGATCGAGAGGGCGCGCATCGCGCCGAGCCTATCACGCGGTCGAGCTTCACGGCGCACCGCGCCGCGCGCGCGACGAGCGGTCAAGGACGCCGGCCGCGACGCCTCGCCAACAAGATCTCGGCGGCGCTCTGCTTGCGCTCGGGCGGCGGGCCCTCGCTCGCCTGCGAGGTGTGCTGGCGCGTCGCGGCCGGCGGCGCGGTGGGGCTCGCGCTCGGCGGCGGCGCGCGGCTCGCCACCGGCGGGGGGCGAACCTGACCGAAGCGCGGCACGCTCGGCGGCGGAGCGTCGTCGACCACGCGGGTGACGGAGCGCTCCTTCGCCCCGCGGAGCGCGCTCATCGCCTGGGCGGTGCGCTCGGCGCTCGCTTGGCGATGAAGCGCGCGCTCTCGTCGGCGCTCGTCGCGGCGCCGAGCGCGGGCGCGGAGCCGCGCACCCGCGCCGCCGAGCCACTCCGGCACCGCGACGCGGCGGGCGGCCACGCCGAAGAGGAGCGCGAAGGCCGAGAGGCCGAGGAGCCACGCGTCGAGGCTACGATACGCGAAGCGCAGCGCGTCGCGTTCTTCGAAGACGCCGGCGAGGGTGTCGCGCAGCTTGCCGCCGGTCATCGCCGCGATGCGCCCGAGCAGCGCGCGGTCGGTGCCGGTCGGTCGCAGCTCTTCGCCCGCGGTGAGCGCGGCTCCGGTGGTGGCGAGCGGCTCTCCGCCGAGCTCGTCGATCGCGGTCACGATGTACGAGCCCGGGCGGCTGAGCGGCACGGTGGCAGCGTACGCTCCGGCGCCCACCGCCTCGAGCGCGACCTCGCGCGAGAACCCGTCCGGTCCGCCCACGTGCGCCTTCAGCCGCTTGAAGCTCTCGGTGCGCCCGTCATCGTCGACCACGGTGGCGCGCACGTGCAGCTCACCGCCCGAGGCGTCGGCCTCGAGGCGCACGTGCGGGTCGTCGGCGACCCTGGCGATGTCGCGCGCGAGCTGACCGAACAGCCGGGTCGCGCCGCTCCAGCCCGTCCAGCTCACGCCCCAGCGGTCCTTGTAGTCGCTGGTGAAGGCTGCGGCGCGCCCGATGCCGACGCTCCAGGTGGCGAGCACCGGGTCGGCCTCGGGTCCGCGGAGCAACACCTGCGCTCGGCCCTTCGGGATGGTGACGACATAGCCCGTGAGCGGCGGCGCCTCGCCGAAATCGATGCCGCGCACCGGGCCGCTGATCGCGGTGAGGGTTGGCTTGAAGGTGACCTCGTTGATGCTGCTGCGCGCGGCGAGGATGGTCTCCTGCGCGAACACGGCGGGGAGCCGCGAGGCGTCCTCGATCAAGTAGAAGCGTCCGCCGCCGAGCTTGCTGATGCGCTCGAGATCGGGCACGTCGCTGCCTTGGCCGAGCGCGACCACGCTGGTGGTGATCCCGCGCGCCTTCGCGGTGTTCGCCAAGACGAAGGAGCCGGCGTGGTTCTCGGCGTCCGACCCATCGGAGAACAAGAGCACGTGCTTCAGGTTGACCGTCTCGCGCGCCAGCGCGGCGTAAGCGGTCTCGAGGGAGAGATCGACGTAGATCCCTCCACCGCCCGGGCCGACTGCGCGAATGGCCTTCACGATGGCCTCGAGGTCGGTGACCGGCCCGAGCGGCACGGTCCACTTCACGGCGGTGTCGACGTGCATCACCCCGAGACGGTCGCCGGCCCCGAGCAGCTTGGCGGAGCGCGCGGCGGCCTCGTTGGCGAGCTCGAGCTTGGTCTGACTGCCGACGCTCATGGCCATCGAGCCCGAGTAGTCGATGACGATCACCTCGGCGAGGCTGGCGCGCCGGCGCTCTTGCTTGATGTCGAAGGAGACCGGGCTCACCTCCTCGATGGGCGTCTTGCCGTAACCGCCCGGGCCCATGGCGCGATCGCCGCCCATGAGCAGGAGCCCGCCGCCGAGATCGCGCACGTAGCTGGCGAGCGCGGCGAGCTGGGTAGGCGCGAGCTCCGGCGCGGAGATATCGCCGAGCACGACGACGTCGTAAGCGGCAAAACCAGCCAGATCGGCGGGCACACCGCTCGGCCCGACGGCGTCGGCCCGGAACGCGGCGGCCTCGAGCGCGCGCACCATCGCGGCGCCGAGCGCAGGGTCGTGGTCCATGACGAGCGCGGTCGCCTCGCCGCGCACGCGGACGAAGGTCGCGCCGGAGTTGTCTTCGGGCGCCTGGTCCGCCGAGGGATCTTGCGCGGTGAGCGCGACCTCATAGCGGTGCAGCCCCGGCTCGGGCGCCAGCTCACGCAGGCTGAGCACGTCCTCCCCGGCCCGGAGCCGAGCGTCGCCTCGACGGATGAGCGTGCCGTCGCGGTAGATGCGGACCTCGACCGGCGTCGCGCGCGTCGACGAGGTGACGATCCGCATCTCGAGCGTTTCGCCTTTGTTCGCGCGCGGCGACATCCGGACTGCCACCAGGCGCACGTCGGGTACCACGGCCTGATCGAGCGGGACTACGTCTACGGGCACGCCGGCGGCCACCGCCGAGGCTGCGGCGTCGAGCGGATCGCCGCGGGTCGACACCCCGTCGCTCAAGAGCACGATGCGTGCGGACGCGTCGGAGGGCACCTCGGCGAGCGCGCGCCGGATGGCGGCGCCGAGATCGGTGCCGTCGCGACCGAGCTCCACGCGCTGAGGCGCCGGCAGTGCGGAGCGCGGGCGGAGCGGATCCTCGACCGCGGCGTCGGCGCCGAACGCGATGGTGCCGATCAGATCGTCGTCGCGCATCCCCGTCTCGGCGACCTGGAGCTCGGCGCGGATGCGCGCGTCGGCGCCCGGGACGAGATCGATGCTGCGGCTGCGATCGATGGCGACCAGCAGCGCCACGCGATCGATGGGGCGGCCGAGCTCGACGCCGATGATGGCGAGCGCAGCCGCGAGCGCGGACGCCGCGATGAAGGCCTCGGTGAGCATGCGCCTCGAGGCGCCTTGGCGCGACGAGAGCCCGAGCAACCGATGCGCGATGAGCACGAGCGCGAGCGCGCACGGCGCCGCGAGCGCCGGTCGCGCGAGGCGGAGGTATGTCTCGGGGACGAGCCGCGTCCAGGTGAAGCCCACGTAGGCGAGGGGCAAGGCGCCGACCACCGAGAGCGCGAGCAGCACCGGACGGCGCCCGAGCCGGGCGACGCGTATCGCCCAGAGGAGGTACGCCGCCCACGCCACGAGCCCGACCGCGAGCGCGACCCAGGGGAGGCGGGCTGCCATGGCCGGCGGGATCACGCGGCGCTCCGGTCCGGGAGCCTCGGCTTCGGCGCGAGCGCGGCGGCGCGGCGCGGCCGCCGGGTGAGCCACCAGGCGTCCGCCCCGAGCAGCGCGAGCGCGAGCGCGGCGATGAGCCAGGTCCAGTCGGTGCGGGCGTCGGCGAGCCGGGCTGCGCTCTCGACCTCGGGCGCCTGCTCGCCGACCTCGAGGTCGCGCGGCGACAGATCGCTCTCGGCGTCGCTCGTGAGGTTCGCGGCGATGAGCGCGCTGCCGGGGCGCGCGCCCTTCCAGCTCACGAAGTAGAACCCGGCTCGGGCCACCTCCGGGACCACCGCGAGGCCCGCGCGCGCGGGGAGCTTGACGCGCTTCCCGGAGGGATCCTCGAGCTCTACCTCGGTGAGGTCGGGTGGGACGCGCACGCTCACGGGCTCGCCGGTGCGCGCGGGGCCGGTGATGCCGCTCTCCCGGTGCGCGCGCGCCAGCTCGAGCAGGTTGCGCGCGAAGAGCACGAATGAGGCCTTGAGCGGCCAGTTGCTGTCGCCGGGCTCGAAGCCGAGCAGCGTGCCCGAGCGCCCGGGAGAGGAGAGGTCGCTCATCACGGTGCCGTCGCGGCTGCGTACCAGGGAGTCCGCTGGGCCGTCCGGCTCGATGCGGCTCGCGCTCGCGAGCTCCACGCCGTCCAGGGTGAGGAAGCGCAGCCGCGGATCGCTCGGCGACCACGAGGTAATCGACGGCTTGTCGAGCGGCTCGCCGACCACCGAGCTCCGGCAGCGGCCCTTCGGCGGAGCGACGATGAGGAAGTCTGCGCCGGGGAGCCGCGCCGGGCACGCGCCGGTGACCGCGACCAGCGCGTCGGCCGGGACGTCCGCGCGGTCGAGCTCGGCGAGCGACGCGCCGAGCAGCTCGACGTCCGGATCCGCGCCGAAGGCGCGTTCGAGCCACGGGCTCTTGCCTGGCGGAGCCATCACCACCGTCAGCCGCCGTCCCGCCGGGACTTTGGCGTAGGCCCGGTCGTCGACCGCGAGCGCGTCGCTCGGCGAGAGCTCGACCACCAGGCCGCTGCCCTGGTCGCCCGGCGCCGGCTCGAAGGTGAGGATCACCGGCGAGCGCTCCCCGGGGGCGAGCTGCACGCGGCGCGAGGCGAGCGGCTCGCTGACGTTGCGTTGGCGCAGCGTGACGAAGAGATCGCGCTTGGCGTCGCCGCGGTTCGCGACCATCGCGAACACCTGGGTCTGGTCGCGGCGTGTCGCCGGGTCGCGGCCGCTCCGCACGTCCACGCGGACGACCGCGGCGTTCGAGGCGGGCGCGCCGACCTTCACCACCGTGAGTGGCAGCGTGACGGCGGCGAGCGCGCCGCGATCGGCGAGCGCGCCGTCGGTGATCACGATGAGGCGCTTCGAGCCCGGAAGTTGCCGGAGCCGATCGGACGCGAGCGCCACCGCACGGCCGAGCTTGCCCTCCACCTCGCGCACCTCGAGCCGGTCGATGGCCAGGTCGAGCCGGCGCCGGTCGCGGTCGAGCGGAGAGGCGATGCGCGCCTCGCGGCCGGCGTCGACGAGCATCGCGTCCGAGCCGGGCGCGAGCGCCGCGATGACGTCGTGGGCCGCCTGCTTCGCCGCCGCCATGCGCGTCTCGCCGCTCGGGTCTCTCGCGCCCATCGAGGCGCTCGTGTCGACCACGATGGCGACGTGGTCACCGATGATCGTGCCGCCGCGCGTGGCGGGGCGGGTGAGCGCGAGCGCGAGCAGCGCGAGCGCGAGGAGCTGCAGGATGAGCGGCACCTGCGCGATGAGCTTGCGGAACGGGCTCTTGGCCAAGAGATCGCGCTCCGCGCCGGCCCAGAGCCAGGTGGAGGAGACCCGGAGCCGCTGCCGCCGGACCTTCAGGATGTAGAGGGCGACGAGCGGCACGACGAGGCCGAGCAGCCATAGTCCCTTGGGGCTCGCGAGCTCGATGGGCATGGGCGAACCAGCCGGCGCCGCGGGGGCGCCTCAGCGCTCACCGAGTCGAGCGAGCGTCTCGTCCCGATCCCGTGTGATGTCCCCGAGCACGCGCTCGAGCGTCTCGACGCCGACCCGCCGGGCGGTGTCGAGGTTGTTCTGGCCGACCCGATCACGGACCGGCACGGGCGGTGGCTCGAGCAGCCCGACTCCGGACCCGAGGGCGTCGAGGTCGAGAAACTGCGTGCCGGGCGGCGCGCGCCCGTGGGCCCGCTCGAGCACGCTGTAGCGCACGAGCTGGAGCGTCGGGAAGGGGGTGCGACGCATGAAGGGGATCAGCCGCTCGGCGTTCCCCGTGTCCGGGGAGGCCTCGGGGTGGAAGGCGGCGGTCGCGAAGGGCGCCTCGCCGCGGGGATGGCGCGCGTCATCGGCCTCGCGGATGCGCGCGACGAAGTGGTCGAACTCGAGGCGCGTCTTTCGCAGGCGCGGGAAGATGGCGAGCCCGATCTCGAGCTCCGCCCGGGGGGCGATGCTCCCGATGAACTCGAGGGTGGGCTCGAGCGCGTCATCTTCTTGGAGCAGTACCCGCTCGAGGACGCGGCCGGCGCGGCGGGAGTGCGCCGCCCACGGGCAGAGATCGTAGGACTCCACGAACTCGTCCATGTAGCGGGCGTGCAGGCGCAGCGCCTCGGCTACCAGCGGAGCGGGTGAGGTCTCCATCGAGTTCGAGGGTAGCAGAAGCCGCTCGCCTTTCCCGGTCAGTCGATGCTCCGCGCCACGAAGCGGCGCACCACACCCTCGAGCGGCTCGTCGGTCGTGACGCGGAGATAGCTCGCTCCGTGACGACGCGCCCAGGCGCGCAGCTCCTCCACCAGCCCCGTGAAGCGGAGCACGTACGCCTCGATCGCCGCGGCGTCCATGGTCACCTCGACCGTCGCGCTCGTCTCGGCGTCGACCAAGGTGAAGTCACCCTCGAAGTCCGGCTCCACTTCGCCGCGGGTGACGATCTGCACGAGCGCGACGTCGTGGCCGCTCGCTCGCGCGCGGCCGAGCGCGCGGGTCACCGGGCTCGCGTCGAAGAAATCGCTCAAGACCACCAGCATGCCGGGGCGAGGTGCGCGCTCGACCGTCTGGTCGATCGCCTTTGCGAGGCTCACCGCTCCGTGGGGCGCGGCTCCGTCGAGATCGCGGAGCAGGCCGGTGAGCCCGCCGCGTCCGCGACGCGGGCTCGCCCAGCGCGAGAGGCCGCCCGGCTCGGAGGCGTCCGGGGGCGCGCCGGCGAGGAGGAGCTGCGCGCGTTGGGAGCCGGCGAGCGCCAGGTACCCGAACGCGGCGGCGAGTCGCCGCGCGACCTCGAGCTTGGGCGGGTCCCCGAACTCGAGCGACGCGCTGGCGTCCACCAGGAGCCGCAACACGACGTCTTCCTCGGCGCGGAAGAGCTTCACGACCGGCTCGCCGGTGCGGGCGTAGGCGAGCCAGTCGATGCGGCGGAGATCATCGCCGGGGGCGTAGGGCCGGTGCTCTTGAAACTCCGCCGCGCCGCCGCGCCGCCGCGCGGCGTGCTCACCGGGCCCGCCCGAGCGGGCGCGGATCTCCAGCCGGCGACGCAGGGCCTCGAGCTCCCGAATGAACTCGGGGTCGAGGAGCGAGGGCGGCGCGCTCATGGTTCGCCCGGCGCCGCGGCCGCGGTGGTGGGCTCGGCCGCCGGCGCATCGCGGGCCTCGTCCTCCTCGCGGAGGGCGTTCTCGAGCCTCGACATCGCGTCCTCGTGTGCGCGCACCGTGCGCCGAGCGCGCCGCGCCGCGGCCGCGAAGAGCGCCACGCCGATGAGCGCCCACCCGGCGGCGCAGGCACCGCCCGCGATGAGCGTGAACGTGGCGTCGAGGCTCGGGTCGCCGATCGCCTTCATCATCACGAACACGAAGGTCGGCGAGGGTGCGGCGACGAGGAGGGCGTCCTTGCCGTGCGAGGCGAAGAGCCCGAAGATCGCCGTGAGGATCCAGGGCCCGGCCATGGAAAGAAATAGCGCACCGGCGAGCACCACCCGCGGAGAGGAGGCCGACAACGAACGCGCGCGGAGCCACGCGCCGAGGCCGGCGAGGAAGACGGTGAAGCACATGGCGTATCCCGCGAAGCTCGCGATGCGGAGCGCGTCGTCCGGCGCGCCCGCCGAGCGCCCGCCGAAGAACGCCAGCGCGACGCCGACCGCGCTCTCGAGCGCCAGACCGGCGAGCCCGAGCAGGAGCAAGAGCGACATGGCTCGGATCAGGCCGGGGCCGAGGAAGCGCCGGAGCCTGCTCGCGCGCTCGCGTTCCCAGTGCACCTCGACGCGGCGCGAGGGCCCGAGCGGCTCGCCGACGAACACGAACACCGCGAACCCGCACATGAGGCTCACGAGCCCGAGGCCGACCACGGTATAGGGAGCCGAATTGCCGGGCAGCGCCGCCGCGGGCGCGAGCCCTGCCAGCGAGAGGAGCGGCAAGCAGACCAAGAACCAGCGGCGAAGGCCGCTCGAGCGGTCGTCGCTCACGCCGGCCATGTTCGCGATGGTCACCTCGTAGAGGAACCAAGCAGGCAGCAGCACGAGCACCACCGGCACCGCCACCAGGAACACCAGGTACTCGGCGCCGAAGTCGGCGCGCGCATAAGCGGTGGGCAGCCACACCGGCGGGCCGCCGGGCACGCCCGGCCAGAGCTCGTGCGCGCCGAACGACAGCGCCACGCCGAGCAAGAGGTACGCGACGATGGAGAGGGGGACGGCGATGAGCAGCGTCACGCCGACCGCGGCCGCGTTGCTCGTGAACTTCGAGCTCATGCTGAGCCCGAACGCGACGCTCAAGACCGCGAACAAGCCGAGGAGCGCGAAGGCAGCGAGCACCTCGGTGGCGGCGACCCCGCCGAACAGGAACGGCAGCGCGCCGACCGGCGCGAGCATCACGATGTAGAGCCCGACGTAGGTGAGCGACGCGAGCAGCTTTCCGCGGGCGATCGCGGGCGCGCCGATCCCGGTGAGGAGCAGCGCCTCCCACGTCCGGCCGCTGCGCTCGCTGGCGATGGTGCTCGCGGCGACGGTAGGCCCGATCCAGGTCACCACGAAGAACGCGATCGAGAAGAACGTGTGATAGAGCGCGATGCCGACCTTGGCGGGCTCCGTCGAGGTGCTCGCGACGCCGCCCACCGACGCCATCAGCAGCGTCATCATCCCGGTGACCACCGCGAGGATGATGGGCGTGCGCTGCAGCCGCGCGGCCTGCCTGAGCTCGCGCATCCACACCGGGTTCGGATCGTCACGGAGCCCGCGGAGCCGCGTGCGCGCGAGGTCGATGCGCCGCGACGAGGGCGGCGGGAGCGACGAGCGGCCCGTCTGCAGGCTCATTGGAGGTCCCCCCGCGTGACCTCGAGGAAGATCCGCTCGAGCTCGTTGCGCTCGGGCTCCACCGCCACGATCCCGACGCCCTGGCTCACCAGGTGCCGTACCACCTCGGCGACGAAGCGATCGTCGCCGGTGTAGTAGATCGTGAGCTGCCCCGCGCTGCCCGCTTCCACCGAGTGGACGCCGCCGCCGCCGGCGATGAGCGGAACGACGGGGTGCGCGTCACCGAGCACGCGGAGCCGCAGGCGCTTGCGCGTGGCGCCGGGCAGCGGAGCCCCGCCCGCGGTGGTGGTGGGGAGGGTGGGCTCGGGCGTCGCGGCCGGCGGCGCGAGGTGCGGGAGCGACGCCTCGCTCGCGGCCCCGGTCGCGAGCTGGGCGGACACCCCTACCAGGGGCGGGGGAGCGGGCGCGCCGATCGCCTCGGCCATGCGACGGCTCTCGAGCCGCTGCGAGATCTCCCCGATCGGTCCCGCGATCACCAGGCGCCCCTTCTCGAGGATACCGATCGAGGTGCAGACGTCGCTCAGCTCGGTGAGGATGTGGCTCGAGAGGAGGACCGTCTTGCCGAGCTCGCGGAGCTCGAGCAAGAGATCGCGCATCTCGATGCGCGCGCGCGGATCGAGATCGCTCGCCGGCTCGTCGAGCACGAGCACCTTCGGATCGTGCAGGAGGATGCGGGCGAGCTGGAGCCGTTGCCGCATCCCCTTGCTCAGCGCGGCGACCAGGCGATCTTGCAGGTTGCGGAGCTCGGTGAGCTCGAGCACCGCGTCGACCACGGTCGGCTCGGTGACGCGGAAGGCGTCCGCGAAGAACTCGAGGTACTCGCGGATGGTGATGCGCTCGTAGACGCCGGCGTGGTCCGGCATGTACCCGATGAGTCGGCGCACGCGCTCGGGCTCGAGCGCGACGTCCACGCCGTCGACCTCGACGCGGCCGGCCATCGGCTCGATGAGCGTGGCGATGATGCGGATGGTGGTGGTCTTGCCGGCGCCGTTCGGGCCAATGAAGCCGAAGATCTCGCCCGAACCGACCTCGAAGTCGACGTCGCGGAGCACATCCATCGCGGCGTAGCGGTGCCACAAGTGGCGAACTCGGATGGCAGGGACGCCCGTCACTCGACGCCTCCGAAGCCGACCACGCGCACGAGCACGCGGCTCTTGTCGATGCGGAGCCCGGAGTCGGTCATGCGGCCGTCGCCGCCGTCGAGCTGCCCGACGAGCACCGGCACGCGCTCGGGCCACCAGTCGGTGTCGCTCGACGCGAGCGCCTCGAGCGCCGCCCAAGCGGCGCCCGCGCCGCGCGCCGCGGGCTCGACGTACTCGGTGAGGCGCGCCGCGTCGAGGCGATGCGGCGCGGGCGTGGCGGCCGCCGCGCCGAGGCCGCTGGGCACGCGGTGTCCGTCGCCGCTCAGCGCCAGCGCGCCATCCGCGATGCGCGGGAAGCTCACGAGCCCGCCCGACGGGAGCGCCAAGAGCACCCCGACCAGGTCGCGTCCCGCGCGGTTCTTCACCGCCACTTGGCCGTCGGGTCGGGCGAGGAGGCTCACCCCGCCGCCGAGCTCCGCGAGGCCGTCCTCGCGCACCATCACGGTCTGCCACGGCTTGGCGCGCAGCCGCTCGAGTCGCGCCCCGTCGCGGTCGACGACGAGCTCGCGCCCGGTGCCCTCGGTCTCGCCCGCGACGTCGAGCACGCTCTCGCGCTCGGTGCCGCGCACGGTGAGCTCGTCGGCGTTCCCCGCGTAGAAACCGCGAAAACGCGTGGCGGCGCCGCGCGACATGCCGGCGCCCGCCTCGATGAGCGTGAGCTCGCGCGCGCGCCCGCGCACCCCCTTGGCGAGCACGCCGAGCACCACGACCGCCGCCATCGCGCCGCCCGCCCAGATGGGCAGGCGAGCGAGCGCAGAGAGCGGCCGGCCGCGCCGCGCGGCCAGGTGGAACGTCACCGGGCCGGCCAGCACCGCGTAGCCGAGCAGGAGCAAGGTCGCGACCACGATCGCCCAGCGCGAGCCCTCGTTCGGGTCGAGCTGCTTTCGGATCTCTCGTTGGCTCGCCGCATCGACCGGGAGCTGGCCGAGCGGCAGCGCGATGGTCGTGGTGCGCTGCCAGGCATGACGCACCAGATCGGCGAGCTCCGCCTGCACCCAACCGTCGCTCACGAACGGCTCGCGCGTCGCGTCGAACGCGAGCAGATGCACCTCGCCGAGCCCGTAGCTCGCCGAGGCGCCCCAGGGGCTGTCGGCGAGGTTTCCACCCGTGAAGCCGCGGAGCTCCTCTGCGACGGCCGCGCCGGGCGCGGCCCGCCGCAGCACCGGGGCGGGCGGGCCACCGGAGGGGGGCATCGGCGCGGTGGCAGGGTCGGGCATCACGAGGAAGTCGCGCCCGCGCCGGAGCGCGTCGGCGGGGCGCGTCTCCTCGGGCGGTCGGCCCACGAGCGCGGTGATGAGCGGCCCGCGCAGGTCCTCCGGCCGCGTCACCACGATCGCGAGCGCGCCGCCGGCCATCACCCAGCCGGTGAGCGCGGTGAGCTCGGGGCCGCTGAGCCGCGCCAGCGTCTCGCTCTTGGCGAGGACCACCGTCACGCTCGCGTAGCTCGGCGCGCGGTCGGGCAGGATCGGATCGCCGGTCGCGGGGTTCAGCTGCGGCGTCGCCACCGTGAGCTGCGCGTTGCCGGAGGCCCCGCGCAGGCCCGTGCGGCGCGCGACGGCAAGATCGAGGTTCTTGAGCGCGGGCAGCACCCGGCTCGGCACGCTGAGATCGAACAGCAGCGGGTCGGCGCTCTTCGGATCGGCGAGGGTCGCCTCGACGAGCTGCCGCCCGCGCGCGTCGAGCGCTCGAACCGTCACGGTGGGCGGGCTCATCGCGAAGCCGTGCACCGGCAGCTCGAGGCTCACGAGCCCCTTGCCGGCGAGCGAGAACGGCGCGCGCGTCACCACCGCGGAGCCGTTCACGTAAGTGAGCGCGCTCGTCGCCTCGAGGGTGCCGTCGAGGCGCTCGTCGCCGAGGTTCTCGAGGCGCACGACGATGCTGAACCAGCCGTCCGTGATGGGTGAGCCGCTGCCGAGCGTGGCCGCCGCGTCGAGCGCGAGCCGAGCGGAGGTCACGGGCGCGGCGAGCGCGCGCGAGGTGATGCCGAGCACGACGAGCGCGGCGGCGAGGAGAGTCGCTGCGACGCGCATGCTACGAGGCTCGGAGCGCGGCTTCCACCGGCTCGGGCCGAGTGGGGACGGCGGCGAGCAGCGCCTCGATGACCTGGTCGGTGGTGACGCCGTCCGCCTCTCCCTCGAAGCTGCGGATCAGGCGGTGGCGCAGGACCGCCGGCGCGACGCGGGCGATGTCCGCGAAGGCGACGTGCGCGCGGCCCTCGAAGAGCGCCATCGCCTTGCCGGCCAGCACCAGCGACTGCGCGCCGCGCACGCCCGCGCCGAAGCGGAGCGCGCGGCGCACCAGCTCGGGCGCGCTCGTGCTCTCGGGGACGCTCGCCCCGACCAGCCGCGCCGCGTAGCGCAGCACCGGCTCGGCGACCGCGACGTCTCGGCACAGCTCGCGGAGCGCGAGCACCTCCGCGCGCCGGAGCACCGCGGTGGGCGGCGCCGCGGCGTGACCCGTGGTGCGCGCGACGATCTGCGTGAGCTCGTCCTCGGACGGGTTCGGCACCAGGACCTTGAGCAGGAAGCGATCGAGCTGCGCCTCGGGGAGCGGGTAGGTGCCCTCCATCTCGATGGGGTTCTCGGTCGCGAGCACGAAGAACGGCTCCTCGAGCACGTGTCGGGTGCCGGCGATGGTGACCGCGTGCTCCTGCATCGCCTCGAGCAGCGCGCTCTGGGTCTTCGGGGTGGCGCGGTTGATCTCGTCGGCGAGCACGAGCTGCCCGAAGATCGGGCCGCGGTGCAGCTCGAAGCGGCCGGTCGAGCCGCCCGAGGCGTCCATCACCAGCACGTTCGCGCCGGTCACGTCGCTCGGCATCAGGTCCGGGGTGAACTGGATGCGCGAGAAGCGGAGATCGAGGCACGAGGCGAGGGTGCGGACGAGCAGCGTCTTGCCGAGCCCGGGCGCGCCCTCGAGCAGCACGTGGCCGCCCGCGATCATCGCCCACAGCACCTGCTCGACCACGGCGTCTTGGCCGACGATCACCTCGGCGATGGCCTGCTTCAGCCGCTCGCCGGTGGCGCGCGCCTCCGTGAGGCGCGCTTCGAAGCTCGTCGCGTCGTCGCTCATCGTGTTCTCTCGCGCGAGCCTACCTCACCCCGCTCGTGCCCGGGCAAGCGGGTTCGCGGGCGGCTCCTGCGCGCTGCGCTCATGGTTGGAAGTAACGCCCGACCTGCTCGCGGTACTCCTCGGGTACCTGGTTGCGTTCGACCCCGTCGAGCTCGGTCGGACCGACCGTGCCGAGCGCGCCCGTGCCCGCCTGATTGGCCGTCTCGCCCGCGCGCCCGGGCGCGCGGCCGAGCGTGGCGCCGTGGAGCGGCGCGCCGGGGTTCACGCGCGCGCTCGCCTTGGCCCGGAGCTGCCCGCCCGCGACCTCGCCGGTCGAGCCGGAGTGATCTCCACGCCCCGTGTCATGGTGGCTGCCGGGGCCCCCGGGGGGGTGCTTCGACGGATCGCCGCCGGGGTTGCCGCTCGGTGCGGGCTTCTCGCCCGGCGCGCCCCCGCCGGTCTCGCCGGGCATCGGCATCGGGGTCGCGCCGAGCCCCTGCTGCGCCTCGGCGCCGCCGCGCTCTGCCTCGTCGAGGCCCTGCTGCCGCTCCGCGCCTGCCGAGGGCGCTTGGCGGGCGAGCTCCTTCATTTGGTCCGCGAGCTCCTGCTGCCCCTTGGGGTCGGCGAGCTTCCTTGCGAGCGCTTCGATCTGTTCGCGGGTCAGCGGGGAGGGCGCGGCGCCGCCCTCACCTTCCATCTGTTTTTGCAGACGCTCCGCCAGCCGCTTCCGCTCCTCGGGTGACAGGCCCTCGAGCGCCTGCTCGAGCGACTCCGCGAGGCGCTTCTGCGCCTCGGGGCTGCCCGTCTCGCCGAATTCCTCGAGATCGCGCCTCGCTTGCTCCGAGAGATGGCCCTCGAGCCCCCGCGCGAGCTCTCGGAGCGCTTCGGCCCGGGCCTCGCGCTGCGCGAAGGCCTCGCGCTGCTCCGCGAGGGAGCTTGCCACGTCGCCGGCGCCGCGCTCGCGCGCGGCTTTCTCGGCCTCCTCGAGCGCCTGCTTGGCCTGTTCGCGCGCCTCCCGCTCCGCCAGGTTCGCGAGCTTCTGCATCTCCTGGTCGAAGTCGACCAGATCGCCGTCGCCGAGCGCCTTGGCCGCGTCCTTCAGCGCGTCGTTCTTGGCGAGCGCGCCCACCGCGGCCTCGAGCCCGGCGCGGTTCTTCTGATCGCCGAGGTCGAGCCGCTCCGCGGCGATCTCGTCGCGCAGCCGCGCGATCTCCGCCTGGGCCTCGCGCTGCTCCATGCCTTCGCGGAGCCCGGCGCGGAGCCGCTTCGCGTCCTCGGCGATCTGCTTCAGCCGCTCGCGCTCCGCGTCCGTCTTGGTCGCCAGGCGCTCGAGCGCGATGATGGCGTCGAGCCCCGCGAGCCGCTCGAGCTTCACTCGCTCGGCGCCGGGCGGCGGCGGCGGGGCCGGCGGCGAGGGCGGCAAGGGCAGGAGGCTCATCGCCGCGACCAGCGCGCCGGCGAGCGGCGCGACCCCGTGCGCGCGAGCGAGCACGCGCGGCCGCGCCCGGCTGGGATCCCCCTCGCCGAGCGCGCGCGCGGCGCGCGCCGCGATGGCGGCCTCGGCGTTGGCCGACGGCCCGGGCGCCGCCTCGAGCGCGAGCGCCGTGCTGATGACCTCGTCGGCGCCGAGGCGCGCGTCGAGGTAGAGCGCGACCTCGGCGTCCGACCAGCGCCGGCGGAGCGCCACCGCGAGGCCGAAGAGCGCGCCCGCGACGCCGAAGAGCGCCGCCCACGGCCGGAGCGCGCCGTGCCGCAGGTACCACGCGGCGACCGCCGCGCCGCCGCCCGCCGCTAGCCCCCAGGCGAGCCCGGTGAGCACCCGCCGGAGCGCGAGCCGCCGGCGCACTCGGCGCGCCCATCGCTCGAAGAGCGGGTGGAGCGACTCGACGCGGGGCGGGCTCGTCATCGGCGGTTCTCGCGGAAAGGTAGCCTCGCTCCGTCTTACGTCCAAGCGCCGTCGAAGATCCCGCCCGGCGCCGCGCCGCCGGCCGCGCCGGACCGGCCAAAACTCCTTTCGACACCCGGCGCGGCTGATCTAGGCTCCCGCCCCCATGGCGAGCGAGAAGGTCACCGTCCCGGCGCTCCGCGCGCGCAAGCGCGGCGGGCCGCGCATCTGCATGCTGACCGCCTACGACTCGACCATGGCGCGGCTGCTCGACGACGGCGGCGCGGACGTCCTCTTGGTGGGCGACTCGCTCGGGATGGTGGTGCAGGGGCTCTCGACCACGCTGCCGGTGACGGTGGACGAAATCTGTTATCACGGACGAGCCGTCGCGCGCGCCGCTCGGCGCGCGCACGTGGTCGGGGACATGCCCTTCATGAGCTTCCAGGTGTCGAGCGAGCGCGCGCTCGAGGCGGCCGGTAAGATGATGAAGGAGGGCGGCTTCGAGTCGGTGAAGCTCGAGGGCGGCGAGTCGGTGGCGGAGCACGTCCGCCGCATCGTCGAGGCGGGCATCCCGGTGATGGGCCACGTCGGGCTCACGCCGCAGTCGGTGCACGCGATGGGCGGCTTTCGCGTGCAGGGCAAGAGCGAAGACGCCGCCTCCCGCGTGCTCGCCGACGCCAAGGCGGTGGAGCAGGCGGGCGCCTACGCGCTCGTGCTCGAGGGGCTGCCGGCCGATCTCGGGCGGCGCATCACCGAGAGCATCGAGATCCCGACCATCGGCATCGGCGCCGGCCCGGACTGCGACGGCCAGGTGCTCGTCTGCTATGATTTCCTCGGCATGTTCCGCGACTTCACCCCGAAGTTCGTCAAGCGCTTCGCGGAGCTCGGCGAGCAGGTGGTGGCGGCGACCGAGGCGTACGTCCGCGAGGTCCGCGCCGGGAGCTTCCCGGACGCGGCGCACAGCTTCGGCATGGGCAAATCGCGAGCGACCGGGGAGCCGAGCGGCCAGCAGCCGCTCGAAGCCGCGTCGACGGGCTACGGCCCCGCCGACGACCGAGACCGGTGACGCTCAGGGTTTGTCGGTCCGTCGCGGATTTCCGCGGGGCGTGCGACGAAGCGCGTCGCGGCGGCGAGCGGCTCGGCCTGGTCCCGACCATGGGCGCGCTCCACGCGGGGCACGCGGCGCTCATCGCCGCCGCGCGTGAGCGCGCCGCTCGGGTCGCGGTCACCATCTTCGTGAACCCGACCCAGTTCGGCCCCGGCGAAGATCTCGCGAAGTACCCCCGCGACCTCGCCGGTGATCTCGCGACCTGCGAGCGCGCCGGCGCGAGCCTCGTCTTTGCGCCCGACGCGCGTGAGATGTACCCCGACGGCGAGCGCACGCGGGTGCGGGTCGCGGGGCTCACCGAGCACCTCTGCGGCGCGTCGCGGCCCGGGCACTTCGAGGGCGTGGCGACCATCGTGGCCAAGCTCTTCGCGATCGCGGGGCCGTGCGTCGCGGTGTTCGGGCGGAAGGATTACCAGCAGCTCAAGGTCATCGAGCGGATGACGCGCGATCTCCTGCTGCCGGTCGAGATCGCCGGGCACCCCATCGTGCGCGAGGCGGACGGGCTCGCGCTCTCGAGCCGCAATGCCTACTTGTCCGCCGAGGAGCGCGCGCTCGCGCTCGCCATCCCGCGCGCGCTCTCGAGGGCGGCGCGCGCCTTCGCGGGCGGGGAGCGGCGCGCGGGCGCGCTCCGCGGCGAGGTGCAGGGCGCGCTCCAGGCGCTCCGCGTCGACTACGTCACGCTCGCCGATCCCGAAGCGCTCGTGCCGGTCGCGGAGGACGCCGCGCTCGGCCCCCGCGCGCTCCTCGCGGTGGCGGCCTTCGCTGGCGGCACCCGCCTCATCGACAACGTGGTGCTCGGCGAAGACGAGGCGCCGCTCCGATGAGCCGCGGGCGCTTCATCGTGGTCGAGGGGATCGACGGCGCGGGCTCGAGCACCCAGGCGCGCCGGCTCGCCGCCGAGCTCGGCGCGCACCTCACGGCGGAGCCGAGCGCGGGTCCGGTGGGCGCATTCATCCGCGAGCTCCTGGCCGGGCGCGCGCCGCGCCTCGACCCCGGCGCGATGGCGCTGCTCTTCGCCGCGGACCGACTCGACCACGTCGCGCGCGAGCTCGAGCCCGCGCTCGCGGCCGGCCGAGACGTCGTGAGCGATCGCTACGACCTCTCGAGCCTCGCCTACCAATCAGCGACGGCGCCCGACCCGGCGGCGGCGGTGCCGTGGATCCGAGAGCTCAACCGCCCCGCGCGCCGGCCCGATCTCACGATCGTCGTGCACGTCTCGGCGGAGCTCGCCGGCCGGCGACGCGCCGCGCGGGGCGGCGCCGCGGAGCTCTACGAGGCCGACGAGCTGCAGCGCCGGCTGGTCGAGATCTACCGCGACGCCGAGCGGCTCGTGCCCGGCGACCGGCTCGCCCACGTGGACGGCACGCCGGGGGCGGACGAGGTCTTCGCGCGAGTGCTCGCCGCCGCGCGCGGTCTCGGGCCGCGCGTACCTCGCTGAGCGCCCGGGCGCGCGCCGCGTGCTTTTCCGAGCGCCCCGACCGTGGTAGGTTTCCGAGAAGGTTCCGTTACCGGGGGGCGCGGCGTCGCGCCGAGCGCCTCCCAGCTCTTGCTTCATGCGATAGGAGAAGCCAAACATGCCCCACCCGAGACTCCTCCGTTGGTTGCTCCCACTGGTCGCCCTGGGCGCCGCGGGAGGCGCGATGCTCCCGGGTTGCGCCGCGAGCGAGCCCGTCGCGGACGAGGCACCTACTGCAAGCGTGAGTCAGGCGCTCTGCGGCAAGTTTACGGTGTGCGACCCGTGCTATCACTGCCCAAGCGGTGGTCTCGACTGCGAGATCAACATGCAGCAGATCGGGGAGCGCTGTACGCCAGACCGCGGGGATCCGGATTCCGGCACCTGCCTGCTTGGCAAGGATCTGAAGGGTAAGACCATCGCGATTTGCTGCGCGGGGTGCGAGAACAGCAAGGGGGGGTGCTCTGCGGGGACTGCGGCGTCGTCCTGCGGCGTCGGCGGAGACACGTGCAAGAGCTGCGTCGATGCCAATCCTTGCACCGTCGACACCTGCACGAGCACGGGCACCTGCAGCAATGTCCCGGCTGCCAAAGGGGCGACGTGCACCGATGACGGAAATCCGTGTACGGCGGATAAATGCGACGGCAGCGGCACCTGCCAGCACACGCCGACGACCGGCGCGTCGTGTACCGACGGCAACGCGTGCACGAAAGCGGACGCCTGCACCGCCGCGGGAAGCTGCGAAGGGACGCCGGTCGTCTGCGACGACGGCAACCCCTGCACGAAGGACAATTGCGACGGTACCAGCGGCGCATGCACATTCGTCCAGGTCGATGACGGAACCTCCTGCGGTGTGGGAAGCGTCTGCTCTGGAGTCAGTCATTGCACCAGTGGAGTGTGCAAGGCGTCCAGCGGCGGGCTCGACTGCAACGACGACAACCCTTGCACGATAGACACGTGTGCTAGCGACAGCTGCGCGCACGGCAACCTCTCTGACACCGGATGCGACGACGGAAATGCCTGCACGCAAGGCGACAGCTGTTCGGACGGGAGCTGCAAGGCTGGGAGCCAGCTCGAGTGCGACGACGGCAACCCGTGCACCTACGACGGCTGTGACCAGAGCGCAGGTTGCGTCTTCAAGCCGGAGAACGACGGCAAGGTCTGCCCGGGTGGCACGTGCCAACAGGGAGCGTGCGAGCCGTCGCCGGATGGCGGCGCCGGCGCCGGCGGCGCGGCCGGCAGCGGCACCGGCGGCACGGCCGGCAGCGGCACCGGCGGCACGGCCGGCAGCGGCACCGGCGGCACCGGCGGCACGGCCGGCAGCGGCACGGCTGGCAGCGGCGCCGGCGGCAACGGCACCGGCGGCACGGCCGGGAGCGGCACGGGCGGGCTCAGCAGCGGTGGCTCGCCGGGTGCCGTGGATGGCGGGCCCGACGCCGGCGACGTGTTCGCGCGCGATCCCGGCGGGTGCTCGTGCCGCGCGAGCGGTTCGGAGCCGGCCAACGGAGCCGGATGGCTCGGCGTGGCGCTCGGGGCGCTCCTCATGACTCGGCGGCGCCGCCGGGCGGCCTGAGCCGCCGCGCCGCGCCATCTTGTCGATTGGACATGCGTCTGTTATAACAGACGCATGTCGACGGCATCGCTCTCGGTCGCGCGCCGCGCGGATCCCTGGACGGACACCTCCGTCATCGACGCGCGCGCGCCGCGCTTCAACCAGCTCGTGGTCGCGAGCGTCTCCCTCGTGGCGGCGGCAACCGGCGCCTGGCCGCTCTTCGGGTTGCTCGCGCTGCAGCTCGTGGCCGGCCTGCTCTTCGGGCGGAAGTACTGCCTGCCCTGCCGCATCTACTTCGAGCTCATCCAGCCGCGCTTCGGCGAAGGTCCGCTCGAGGACTCGCGCGCGCCACGCTTCGCCAACATCGTGGGCGCGGTGTTCCTCGCGGCGGCCACCCTGGCGTACCCCGCGGGGTTTCCGCGCGCGGGCCTGGCGCTCGGGCTCACGGTCGCCGCGCTCGCCTCGCTCGCGGTCGTCACCGGGCTCTGCGTCGGCTGCGAGGCGTACCGCCTCATCGCGCGCCTCCGCGGCGTGAAGGGCGGCGCCATGGACCGCGTGGACCTCGCCGAGCTCGGCGTCTCGGCGTCGCGAGAGCTCGTGGTGCTCTTCACGCATCCGCTCTGCCACGAGTGCGAGCTCGTCCGGCCGCGCCTCGAGGCGGACGGGCATCGCGTGGTCGCCGTCGACGTGTCGGAGCGCCCCGAGCTCGCCGCGCGCTACGGCGTCAGCATCGTCCCGCTGGCGGTGGAGGTGCGTCCGGACGGCGTCGTGCTCGGCGTCGTCCGCTAAAACGGACGACGCGCCGGGCGGCCGCGCCGCCGGCCGCGCCGCCGGCCGCGCCGGACCGACCTCCACCCCAAACTTGGCCGGTCGCGCGCGCCGGGCGGATAGTCGCGCCGTGCGAGCCCGAGTCGTCCTCTGCCTGTCCGCCCTCCTCGCGTCGCTCTACGGGTGCGGAGGGGCCGCGCCGGCGTCGCCGCCGCGCGCGGCGAGCCAGCCGGCCCCGGCGACGCCGCGCGCGGTGACCGAGCTCGCGCGCGCCGAGGTGGTCGCCGCGGTGGACGCCGGGCTCGGGCGCTTCCTCCAGCACGTCGAGCTCGAGCCGGTGCTCGTCGGCGGAAAGTTCGAGGGGTTCCGCGTCGTCACGCTGAGGCCGCCGGAGTTTTGGGACGGCGTCGACGTCCGCCCGGGTGACGTGGTGACCCAGGTGAACGGCCAGCCCATCGAGCGCGAGACCCAGGCCTACGACGCCTTCCAGGCGCTCAAGACCGCGCGGGCGCTCGAGGTGAGCCTCACCCGAGACGGCAAGCCGCGCACGCTCGTGCTGCCCATCGTCGGCGCGCCGCCCGCCTCCGCGACGGCGCCCGCGCCGCCGCCGGCGCCCGCGAAGAGCGAGCCGGGGTCGTCGGCGCTGGTCGGCGCGTCGCCGCTGCTCCTCGCGGCCGGAAACGGCGCTCGCTCGCTCCCGCGCTGAGGCCGGGGGGCGGCTAGCCGCGCTCCTCGGCGCTCTCCATGAGGAACGCGGCGAGCGCGTCCATCATCGAGCCGAAGCGGCGCCGGTCGAAGCGGGCGCCGCTCATCACCCAGTCGACGTGCTCGGGCTCGCCGGGCGGCTGCGGCCCGTCATCGGAAAAATGACCGATGACGTCGAGGTGATCGGCCTGGCCCGCCCAGACCAGCTCGCCCCACAGCATGCTGAGGGTCGGCACCACGCCGTCGTTGGCCTCGTCGTCGACCGGGACGCCCGTCGCGCGCGCGAGCTCCGCGGCGACCTCGGCGCTCGGCTCGGCGTAAGGATACGGCTTCGGGCGCTGGGCGGTCAGTCGGTGCAGGGTGGCGAACATCGCGGCGGTGAGCGCCGAGTAGGGCGAGCGCACGCGCTTGGCGAAGCGGAGCGCGCGCGGCACCGGCGCCGCGGTCGCGATGGCGCCGTAGCGGACGCGCGGGTCGTCTTCGGTCGAGGCGTTGAAGAGATCCATCGCCTCGGGCATGATCTGGATGACCGCTCCCTGATCGATCTGGATCTTCGAGAGAAACTCGCTGATCTCACCGCGCCCCTCCTCGTCGACGAAGCGGAGCACGAGCTCGGTCGCGCGCGAGATGAGGCGGAGGTTGCCGCCGAGCAGCTGATCGACGCCGCCGAGCCCCGAGAGCAGCTTGGAGAGCACGGCGAGCGACGGCTCGCCGACCGAGAGCGACACCACCGTGAGCAGCGAGAGCGCGTAGAGCACGCGCGTGCCGGCGACCGAGGCGAAGTAGCTCGCGAGCGGCGTGCCGTAGTGGGGCGTGTTGAGCGAGACGGCCGAGCACACCCGGCGCCGCCAGCCGAAGGAGTCCGGCTCGACGCGCAGGCTCGTGCTCGGCGAGAGCACCAGCCGGACATCGAGCCCGCCCGTCGAGTGCCCGATGAGGTGGACGGGGCCCTTGCCGTCCGCGCTCCGGCTCACCATCTTGGCGAGGACGCCCGCGCGGAAGCGGAGCGACGAGGTCGGCGGGGTCGGCACCAGGCCGGAGATCATCGGGATCCCGGCGTCGGCGAAGCGCCGGTCGAGCTCGCGGCGAAGGTGTACGAAGTAATCGTACCCGGCGAGCCGCCCGAAGCCAAACATGCCGGGGACGAAGTAGACGTGGTGAGGGTCGGTCATGGGAGCCGCGCGAGTTGGGAGAGATCGTCTTCGGGGGTAGCGTCGAGCGGCGCGAGCGGAAAGAGGAGCACGGGCGCGCCGCCCTGTCGCGCGACGTGATCCGAGCGCACCCGGCCGTGCACGCCGCCGGCGCGGTGGAGCGCCTCGAGCGCGTCACGGAGCCGCGCGCGCTCCGCGTCGCCGAGCGCGCCCTCGCTCCGCGTGGAGGGCGCGTCGATCCACAGGGTGTGCTCGCGCTCGCGCATCGCGAGCACCGCGGCGAGCGCCGGGTGATCGGCGCGCGCGAACGCCCGCGCGCGCGCGCAGGTCGCCGGGTCGGCGGGGAGCACGTAGAGCTCGCGTCCGAGCAGCGTGTCGCGGTGGCGCGCGCCGCCGAGCGGCACGAGGCGCGCGGTCTGGGCGGCAGGCGCGAGCGGCGTCTCGCGGGCGTCGTGCACCGGCGCGGGCCGCGCCGCGGGCACGCGCGCGGGCCAGGGCACCGCGGCGATGAGCGCGCGCGCGGCCTCGGCGCCGTCCGGGCGCTCCTCGGGCGGGCCAATCAGGCGCCGCGCGAGCGCCCGGTGTGAGTCCTCGAGCTCGCTCGACAGGAACGGAAGCTCGGCCGAGGGCGGCCCGCCGGTGAGGGCGTGCCAGAAGAGCGCGCCTGCCCCGTAGAGATCGCTCGCCACCGTGGCGGGCGCGCCCGCGCGCTGCTCGGGCGCCATGTAGGCGAGCGTACCGATGATGCCCGCGGTCACGGTGGCGGCGAGATCGCTCAGGTGCGCGGTGCCGAAATCCGCCAGGTGGGGGCCTCCCGCCTCGTCGAACAGCACGTTCGCCGGCTTCAAGTCGCGGTGCAGGATCCCGCGGCGATGCGCCTCGGTGAGCGCCGCGAGCACCGCGCTCGTGATCTCGGCCGCGCGCGCGGGCGCGAGCGGCCCGCGCTCGAGCAGCTCGGCGAGCGAGCCGCCGGCCATCCACGCGAGCACCACCGCCGGACCCTCCGGGTAGAACCCCTCGAGCGCGACGATCGCGGGGTGCCGGAGCCGACCGAGGATCTCCGCCTCACGCGCGAACTTGACGAGCGCGTCGCGACCGGCGTCGCCGCCGCTCGAGCCGGCGAAGAGCTTCAGCGCGACCCGCGCGCCGGTGAGCGTGTCGAGCGCCTCGAGCACGCGAGCGGTGGGCGTGACCGCGACCTCGCGCACGACCTCGTAGCGCCCGAACCAGCGCTCCCTCGGAGGAGCGTCGGGCCGGCCCGGCGCGGAGCCGCGCGGCTCCGCGGAGCTCGCGCGAGCCGCGAGCGCCGCCGCCTCGCTCGCCGCGACGCCGCGCTCGCGGAGCTCGCGATCCACCTCGACCCGCGCGCCGCCCAGCCCGAGCCGCTCGAAGAGCTCGCGCAAGAGCCCGAGCGCTGCCGCGCGCTCGGGCGCCGTGGTCGCGACCCGCTGGAGCGCCTGCACCGCGGCCTCGTCGCGGCCGTTTCGCGCGAGGAGCGCCCCGAGCGCGAGCCGCGCCGCGTCCACCGAGACGCCGTCTGCGATGGCGGCCTCGAGACAGCGCGCGGCCGCGCGCGGCTCGCCCGCTCCCTGGTAGGCGCGCGCCGCCTCGAGCCAGGCTCGCGCCGCCTCGAAGTCGCGGGCCGCGCCCGGCGCGTCACCGGCGGCGAGCCGCGCGCGCGCGGCGAGCTCGGGGAACCCGGCGGCGGCGGCGCTGGCGGCGGCGCGTGCCGCG
>JAPSGB010000035.1:0-47423 GCA_035063585.1 Polyangiaceae bacterium | reverse complement strand
CCGGAGCCGCCGGTGCCACCCGTGCCGGAGCCGCCGGTGCCACCCGTGCCGGAGCCGCCGGTGCCACCCGTGCCGGAGCCGCCGGTGCCACCCGTGCCGGAGCCGCCGGTGCCACCCGTGTCGGAGCCGCCGGTGCCACCCGTGCCCCCGCTCGCCCCGGCGAAGCCGCCCATCCCGGATGAGCCGCCCGCCCCCGCTGCGCCACCGCTCCCACTCCCGGATGAGCCGCCCGCCCCGGATGAGCCGCCCGCCCCCGCCGCGCCGCCGCTCCCATTCCCGGATGAGCCGCCCGCCCCCGCCGCGCCGCCGCTCCCATTCCCGGATGAGCCGCCCGTGCTGCTCCCGTCGCGTGCGCCGGCGTCATCGTAGAGCTCATAGCCGTCGAACGACACCGCGCACGCGGTCGCGTTCACGACGCAGAGCGCCGTCAAGAGCGAGTGGAGACGCAGGCCCGGCATGGATGCTCCGGAGCGAGCTTAGTTCAGGCCGAGAAAATCCGAAACCGGCTATGGCGGGCGGTCACGGGTCAGTGATGATGACCGTGATCGCCGTGATGGTGCTTGCCGCCGCGGTCCTTGCCCTTGTCCTTCGGCGGAGGGGCGGGCTTGTCGGCGAAGGCCTTGGCCTTGGCGATCTCCTTCTCGGCGAGCTCGATCGCCTTCACGGCGAGCATGCGGTGCCCGCCGAACGGCGCCTTCGGGTTCTTGGCGTTCGGGTTCTGCGCGCTCTTCAAGAGCAGGACCGCCTTCTCGAGGTGCGCGTTCGCGTCATCGAGCGCCGCGTCGGCGGCATACGCGGCGCCGGCGTAGAAGGAACCAGCCAGCCCGGCACCCACCGCGAGGGTGAGCGCCGCGCGCCTCAGAACGGGATTCACGAGCTTCATCTTCATCATGCTCCTCGACGGCCGAGAGTAGCCGACCCACGCAGTTTACGCGCGCGCGCCGTCGTTTCTTCCCGCGCCGCCGCCGCGCCGAGCCGACACTCGGGCCCGGGAAGGGTGAGATAATGTGGGCAAGTTCGCGTGGATGCTGGTTTTTTTACGGCAGCCACGGGAAATTCTTCGCGACGATTGGACGTAGCATCGGTCATTGTAAGGTGAACGGGTCGCGGGCCGTTCCAGGTCGCAGCGAAGCAGGAACTCACGATGGCGCTCCGGGATGACGTCTCCGATCGCGCGGAAGCGCGGCTCGGCACCACGCTCAAGGGAAAGTGGAGCCTCGACCGCGTGCTCGGCGTCGGGGGGATGGCCACGGTCTACGCCGCGACGCACCGCAACCAGAATCGCGTCGCCATCAAGATGCTGCACCCGGAGGTCGCGCTCGATGCGGAGGTGACCAAGCGCTTCCTGCGCGAGGGGTATGTCGCCAACAGCGTGAACCACCCCGGCACGGTGAAGATCCTCGACGACGACGTCACGGAGGATGGCGCGCCGTTCCTCGTGATGGAGCTCTTGCTCGGCGAGACGCTCGAGTCGCGCTGGCAGCGCAAGGGCGAGTCGCTGCCGGTCGCGGAGGTGCTCCCCATCGCCGAGCAACTCCTCGACGTGCTCGCGACCGCTCATGTCGCGGGGATCGTGCACCGCGACATCAAGCCGGAGAACCTATTTCTGACGACCGACGGCCGGGTGAAAGTGCTCGACTTCGGGATCGCGCGGCTGCGCGAGCTGTCTGGCAAGAGCGCCGCCGGCACGCGGGCCGGCTCGCTGCTCGGCACGCCGGCGTTCATGGCGCCCGAGCAGGCGCGCGGCCGCTGGGATGAGGTGGACGAGCGCACCGATCTCTGGGGCGTCGGCGCCACGCTCTTCACGCTGCTCACCGGGACGTTCGTGCACGACGCCGAGACGGTGAACGAGCAGCTCATCCTCTCGGCGACCACGCCCGCGCCGAGCCTGGGCTCGGTCATGCAGGGGCTACCGGACGAAGTGGTCGCGCTGGTCGATCGCGCGCTCGCCTACGACAAAGCGGACCGCTTCCCGAGCGCGAGCGCGATGCAGGCGGCGGCGCGCGCCGCCATGGCCTCGCCGAGCTTCGAGGCGCCGCCGAGCGTGCCGCGCGCGTCGGTGGTGCTCGCCGCGCCTTCGGACACGCTCGCGGCCGCGCCAGCGATGACCTCGGTCCGGAGCGGCCGCCCGAACGACACGCTCGCCACCGACCAGGTGATGCTGCGCTCCGCCGAGGGGCGCGGGCGGGTGCCGGTTCGGCGCGGGCGCGTCGCGGTGTGGCTCGCGGGGCTCGGCGCGGCGGCGCTCGTGGTCGTCGGCGCGTTCGCGCTGCGAGCGCCGAGCAGCGCCTCCGCCGGCTCGAGCGCCGAGCCGCTCGAGCCTCGAGTCGTACCCGCCGCGCAACCGGCGAAGACACCGGAGGCGGCGGAGCCGGCCCCCGTCGAGGCGCCGCTACCACCGTCCGCGCCGTCCGCCGCGCCCGGGCCGTCGGCTCCGCGCCCTCCGCCCGTCGCTCACAAGCCCGCCGCGACGGGCCAGGTGAAGCCGGCCGCGAGCGGTGGCCGTTCGCCGGAGCCCACCACGAAGGGATTGGTCCCGCCGCCTCACGCGACCACCGTAAAGCCTGCCGCGAGCGCGAACCCCTTCGATCGGCGCTTTTGAAGAGGTCCAGGCGCTCGGCGCTCAGCCGCGGGCAGCGCGAGCAGCGCTCGCGCGCGCGGGCGCATCCCGAGAGAGGCGCGCGGGTTTCCTCCGAGGGAGCTCTGACGTAGACTTCGCGAGCAGCATGAGCTCGAAGTTCGTCGCGGTCCCACTCCTGGCTCTCGGGCTCTGCCTCGCGCCGGGCGCGCGCGCGCAGGGGCGGGATCCGGCCGCAGCGGACGCGCTCTTCAAGCAAGGTCGCGCCGCCATGGACGCGCGGGATTACGCCACCGCGTGCGCGAAGTTCTACGAGAGCAACCGGCTCGATCCTGCCATCGGCACGGTCTTCAATATCGCCGACTGCGAGGAGCGGCGGGGGAACGTCGCCACCGCGTGGGCGCGCTTCCAGGAGGTCGCGCAACAACTGCCCGCGAACGACGATCGCCGCCCCATCGCGCTGGCGCGGCGAGCTGCGCTCGAGCAGCGGCTGCCCCGCCTCGCGGTGCGCTTGACGGACGGCGCGCCGGGCGCGGTCGTGCAGCGCGACGACGTCGCGCTCGGCGCGGCGAGCCTCGGCACGCCGCTGCCCGTCGATCCCGGCGAGCACGTGGTGCGCGTGAGCGCGCCGGGGCGCCGAGACGCGGTCTTTCGCGTGACGCTCGCCGAGGGCGAGCAGCGCGCGCTCGACGTCACCGTGGGGGCGAGCGCGCCCTCGTCCGGGCCCGGCTCCGCGCCGGAGCAGCCCCCATCCCAAGACCCCGGAGCCAGCGCGAGCGGCTCCGGCACGCGCACCGCCGGTTACGTGGTCGGCGCGGTCGGCGTCGCGGGCGTCGCGGTGGGCGCCATCACCGGGCTCATGGTGCTCGGCAAGAAGAGCGTGGCCGACAACAACTGCGACGACGCCAAGCGCTGCAACCAGACCGGGGCCGACGCCGCCGACGCCGGCCGCACGCTCGGCGCGGTGAGCACCACGGGGTTCATCGTCGGCGCGGTCGGGCTCGGGCTCGGCGCGTACCTCGTCTTGTCGAGCGGGCCGAGCGGCGAGGCGACCTCCGCGCTCTCGACCGAGCCGCTCCCGGGCGGCGCCGGCCTGCGCTGGCTCTCGCGCTTCTGAGCCGGGCGCTCCGACGAGCTCGCCGAGCGGCGCGCCGGTGTCCTTCACGAGCGCGAGGCGCTCGGTGAACCCCTTCACGATGAGGTCGAGGTGAAGGACGAGCTTCGGGTTTACGATCTGCGCGGGTGCGCTCGGCTCGAGGCAGAGACGGAGCCGGAACACGCGGCGACTTCGAAATGCGCCGTGGGCGATCCTTCTCGCCCGAACCTTCGACGCCGCCTGCCGCGTGCTCGGGCGCCCGCACGCTGCCCGAGCCGCCAGCCCAGCGCGGCTCTCGGCCTCGTCGACGAGCGCCTCGATCTCCGCCCGCCGCTCGCGCTCATTACGCGCTCTTCATCCCGCCAGCTCCATGGGCCACCAAGCGGACTCCGCGCTCGCTGCCGGCCGCGCCGCGCCTGCTCGGACGTTCGGCGCGCAAGGCCGGGTTGACTGTCCGGCGCGCCGCTGATAACCGGGCGCCATGCGAAACGCGTGGTCGTTCTTGTTGGTTGGCGTAATCGTCGCGTGCGCCAAGAAGGAACCGCCCGAGGTTCGTACGGCCTGCGTGTTGGCCGACGAGCAGGGCACGGTGGTTCAATGCTTCGAGCAGAACGACCTCGTACCGCGGGAGCGGCGTGAGTCGAACTGCCAGGCGTTCGAAGCGGCCAAGAAGACCCTGATTGACGGGGAATGCCCGGCGTCCGGCCGCCTGGGCGTCTGCGCGATCGGTGAGCATCAACGCCGGGCCTGCTACAGCAATCCAGAGGGCTGCGAGGCCAGCTGCAAGAGCTCCGGCGGTACCTTCACGCGCTGATGGGGCTCCCGTGGCGTTCGCCGGTGCCAGCTGGCGGCCGCGCCGCGGGCAGGTGATGCCGGTCCGGCGCGGAACCTCGCGGCGTCGAGCGACGCGAGCGCTCCGGTGCCGCGAGGCCGCGTGCGGGATGGCCCACGGCAGGTAGGGCCCGGCCAGTGCTGGCGAGCGTCGAGGGCCTGCGCTGGCTCTCGCGCTTCGGAGCCGGGCGCTCAGACGAGCTCACCGAGCAGCGCGCCGGTGTCCTTCACGAGCGCGAGGCTCTCGGTGAGCCCCTTCACGATGAGGTCGAGGTGAAGGACGAGCTTCGGGTTTACGATCTGCGCGGGTGCGCTCGCGACCAGCGCGGCGCCGGTAGAGAGCGTGTCGGCGGTGCGCGCGGCGAGCGTCTGCCCGAGCGTCACCACCGACCCGTAGAGCACCTCGAGCTGCTCGGCCTTCTTGGCGACGGCCGAGTCGTCGGTCGCGCGCAGCGTGCCGAGGGCCTGCTCGACCTCGGACTTCGGGAGTCGCCGCTTGCCGGCCTCGACGTCGGAGGGCGGCCGCTCGCCCTTCGCCGCCGCGTTGGCGAGCACGATGTGCCGGCCCGTCTCGAGGAGCTGATACGCGGTGGCGTAGAGCTCGGCGGACGCCTTGAAGAAGGCGTCGTAGTCCGGCATGCCGAGGCGCACGTACTCGAACTGGTAGGGAGCGTCGGGCTGCATGCTGGCCACCGTGAGGTAGTCGTAGTCGAGGTTGCCTTCGAACGGCGCGAGCGATGGGGCGAGCGCGCCGAGCTTCACCTTGCCCGGCGGCGGCACGTCGGTGAGCGTCGAGATGAGCTCGCGCGTGACGGCTCCCACCTGCTTCGCGAACTCGGAGAAGTCGGTCGCGACCTCGCCCATCGCCTCTTCGAATTCGTCCCAATTCTTGAAGTCGCGCTGCCTGACCGTGGTGTGGCCGTTCTGGGTGACGCTCGTGATGACCGTCCCCTTGATGCCGAGCGCCTCGCAGGCGGCGGCGAGCGGCGCGAGCGCGGCGAGCGCGATGAGATCCCTCCGGGTCGTCATGAGATGGAAGGCATATCCGCGCCTCGCGGCTCCGCCAAGCGGCGCGGGGGGCGCTCTCCCGCGAGCCCGGGCGGCTGGCGGGGCCGCGTGGTAGAGGGCGGGCGATGCAACGCCGGCTCGAGCTCCACGACGACCCTCTCGACACCCTCTCTGCCTGGTACGAAGCGGCGGAGCGGGCCCGGGTACCCTTCGCGGACGCCATGTCGCTCGCGACCGCCACGAGCGATGGCCGGCCCTCGCTCCGCTACGTGCTCTACAAGGGCGTGGACGCGCGTGGGGTGCGGTTTTTTACCAACTACGAGAGCCGAAAGGGGCGCGAGCTCGCCGCGAACCCTTGGGCCGCGCTCGGGTTCTTCTGGAGTCCGCTCTACTGCCAGGTGCGCGTCGAGGGCAGGGCCGAGCGCCTCCCGGCCGAGGAGTCCGACGCCTACTACCGCACGCGCGAGCGGCTGAGCCAGCTCGGCGCGTGGGCGTCGCCGCAGAGTCGCCCGATCGGCTCGCGCGCCGAGCTCGATCGCCTCACTGCCGAGGTCACCGAGCGCTTCGAGGGCCGCGAGGTGCCGCGCCCGCCGCACTGGGGCGGCTTCGTGGTCATCCCGGAGCGGTTCGAATTCTGGGTGGGGCAAGAGCACCGGCTGCACGATCGTCACGTCTTTTCGCGGCGCGGTGCAGCCTGGGAGCGCTCGCGGCTCGCGCCGTGACTCGCGGGGCGGCTCAGGGGCGCGCCCTGAGCGTGATGACCGCGGGCTCGCCCCGGGGCGCGGTCGTGACCGTGAGCTTGGCTCCGTCGGCCTCGGTCTCGCAGCCGTCGCAGTCGACGTCGTAGCCGTTCGGGTACACGCGCGCCGGGACCGTGAGCACGGTCGGCGCGTCGATGCGCGCGTCGGGGCGCCACGAGAAGGTGAAGCGCCGGGTCGTCACGTCGTACTCGAACGAGATCGGATCGCCCGCGACGTACTCCGGCACCGGGCGCACGAGCACGTCGAGCAGCACCGGCTTCGGCGTGCCGTCCGCCTGCAGCATGCCGTAGCCGCCGTCGCCGCGATCATACGACCAGTAGGCGTTCGCGGCGGCGACCGCTCCGGCCGCGTCGTAGTTCGCGTTCATGTACTCGGTGATGCCGTCGGAGCCGGTGGTCCCGCCGTAC
The DNA here is from genome assembly GCA_035063585.1 of Polyangiaceae bacterium. Taxonomy (GTDB): domain Bacteria; phylum Myxococcota_A; class Polyangia; order Polyangiales; family Polyangiaceae; genus JAPSGB01. The sequence continues at coordinate 40,742 of JAPSGB010000035.1, read as the reverse complement.
TCGCCGATCCAGAGCGCGGCGCCGAGCTCGCGCGCCTCGTCGGCGAGGTGCGCGACGTTGTTGAGGAGCGCGGTCCGCGCGCTCGAGCTAAACCCGTTACCTTGCTCGGCGGCGCTGTTGTACGAGTGCGGCGAGTACACGACGCCCTCGAAGGGGAACGGCTGGAGCCCGGTGGCGAACCCGAGATTCCGACTCGCGCTCGGCTCGAGGAAGGCGAGCCAGCCGGGCGCCACGCGCCGCACCGCGCGCACGATCTTCTCGTAGAAGGGCTGCAGCCGCTGGGCCTCGAAATCGCCGATGGTCGCCGAGCCCCAGTGCGGCTCGTTCATCACGTCGAAGCCGACCACCGCCGGGTCATCCTTCAGCCGCGCCGCCACGCGCCGCCACGCCTCCGCGTAGTGATCCTGCAGCTCGGCGGAGGCGTAGAAGTCGTCGATGCACGCCTGCACGTTCTCGTCGAGGTAGTTGAAGAACCACTGCTCGCGCGGCTCGAACGCCTCGTAACGCGCCTCGTCGCAGGTCCAGCGCGGCGCGCCGTCGCTGCCGAAGCCCTCACCGTACACGTCCTGGTGCATGTCGATGACCACGTGCAGCCCGGCGTCCCGCGCCCAGCCGACGCGCTCGGCGACGCGGTCGAGGTACCCCTCGTCGTATTTTCCCTTCTCGGGCTCGATCGCCGCCCAGATGACCAGGAAGCGAATGGTGTTCATGCCCCAGACGTCGACCAGAGCCTGGTAGTCCTTGGGCTCGTGAAAGCCGAGGTACGGCCGATCCTTGTGCGCGTCCGCGAGGTTCGCCCCGCGGAGCAGCGCCGCGCGGCCGTCGGGGGCGCGCACGAAGCCGCCGGTGACGCTCCACGCGGGCTTCGCCGGCGCGGCGTCGTCGGAGGAGCCGCCGCAGCCGGCGGCGAGGAGCGCGAAGGGTAGGGCGAGCAGGGCGAGGCGCATTGGGGGCGGCACCATAGCAGCAATCAGGCAGGCCGGCCGGTTTGCTGGTCCGGCGCGGCCGGCGGCGCGCTCGCGCCCGGGGCCGAGCGCGTGCTCGCCCCCCTTTTCCTGGCCGGCGCGCGTGGTTATCGAGCACGCCATGACCGACGCGACCGAACACCGCTTCCAGGCCGAGGTGAGTCAGGTGCTCCGCCTGGTCATCGGCTCGCTCTACAGCCATAAAGAGATCTTCCTCCGCGAGCTCGTCTCGAACGCGTCGGACGCGCTCGACAAGCTCCGCTTCCGCGCGCTCTCCGAGCCGGCGCTGGTGGGCGAAGGCGACGAGCTCCGCATCCGCATCCGCCCGGACGCCGAGGCGGGCACGCTCAGCATCGAGGATAACGGCGTCGGCATGACCGCCGAGGAGCTCGTGAAGAACCTCGGCACCATCGCCTGGAGCGGCTCGCGGGAGTTCCTCGAGAAGCTCGAGGCCGCGCAGTCCGACGCGACGCGAGCGCCGGAGCTCATCGGGCAGTTCGGGGTCGGCTTCTATAGCGCGTACCTGGTCGCCGAGCGCGTCTCGGTGACGAGCCGCGCGGCAGGGAGCGCCGAGGCGCACCGCTGGGAGAGCGACGCCCGCGAGGGGTTCACGGTGTCGCCGGCCGAGCGCGCCGAGCATGGCACCACGGTGGTCCTCCAGCTGAAGGAGGGTGAGCGATACCTCACCGAGCCGGCGAAGCTCCGCGAGCTCATCCGGCGCTACAGCGACTTCATCCAGCATCCCATCGAGCTCGCCGACCACGGCGAGTTCTCCCGCGCGAACCAGGCCGCGGCGCTCTGGCAGCGCTCCCCGAAGGAGGTGACGCGCGAGCAATACGAGGAGCTCTACCGGCACCTCGGCCATGACTTCGAGCCGCCGCTCGCGTGGAAGCACTTCCGTATCGAGGGGACCCAGATGTTCTCGGGGATCGTCTACATCCCGAGGAAGCGCCCGCTCGATCTGTTCGATGCCGAGCCGAAGCACGGGGTGCGGCTGCACGTGCGCCGAGTGCTCGTGATGGAGAGCGCGGAGGAGCTCGTGCCGCGCTGGCTCCGCTTCGTGCGCGGCGTGGTCGACTCGGAGGATCTTCCCCTCAACGTCTCGCGCGAGGTCTTGCAGGACTCTCGACCGGTCGAGGTGATCCGCAAACAGCTCACCGCCCAGACGCTCGAGCTCATCGACGAGCTGGCCCGTGAGCGACCGGAGGACTTTCGGAGCTTCACCGAGCAGTTCGGGTCGGTGCTGAAGGAGGGGCTCCACTTCGAGCCCGAGCTCCGCGAGCGGCTCGCGCGGCTCGTGCGCTTCTCGTCGACCGCGAGCGACGCGCCGGTGAGCCTCGAGGAGTACGCGGCGCGGATGCCCGAGGGGCAATCGAGCATCTACTACGCCATCGGCCAGAGCCGCGCGACGCTCGCGGCCGCGCCGCAGCTCGAGGCGCTCCGAGCGCGCGGGTACGAGGTGCTGCTCATGACCGACGCGGTCGATCCGTTCGCGCTCGCCGAGCTCGACGAGCACGACGGCAAGCCGCTCGCGAGCGCGATCGACGCGGGGCTCGAGCTCGGGGAGGGCCCGGGCACGCCGAGCGCCGCCGCGCGCGAGGCGGCCGCGCCGCTCCTCACGGCGCTCACCGAGGCGCTCGGCGACGCGGTGGGCGCGGTGCGCGCGTCGTCGCGGCTCGTCGCCTCACCGGCGTGCCTCGTGTCGCCGCCGGGCGCGCTCGCTCCGCACGTCGAGCGTGCCCTGCGCGCCCGCGGGGTGCCGGTGCCCGAGACGAAGCGCATCCTCGAGGTCAACCTCGAGCACCCGCTCACCAAGAACCTCGCCGCGCTCGCCGCGGCGCGATCGCCGAGGTTCGGAGACTGGGCCGCGCTGCTCCGTGAGCTCGCGCTCCTCGCCGAGGGCAGCGCCATCGAGGAGCCCGAGCGCTTCGCCGGCAAGCTCACCGAGATCCTCACCGAGGCGGCCCAGTCGGCGTCGGCGCCGTAGCGCGCCGCTCACGAGCCGTCGAGGAAGCGCGCGAGCTCGCTGGCGAGCTCGGCGGGGCGGTGCCGCTGCACCATGTGCGAAGCGCCCTCGAGCGTCACGCGCTCGACCGACGAGAAACACGCCGCGCGCTCGTCGAGCCCGGCGAGCGCGCGGAACGGCGACTCGCTCCCCTCGACGAGGAGCACCGGGCAGGAGACGCGGCGCCAGAAGCGCTCGGCGACGTCGAGGCGGAACGGGTAGGGGCCGCGGGTGAGGTGGAGCGGATCGTGCTTGAAGCGATGCAGCCCGTCCGGATCGCGGCGCGTACCGTGAGCGGCGAGGCGAAGCGCGAGCTCGGGCCCGAGGCGCGGATCGTTCTCGCGCAGGCGCGCGGCGGCCGCTTCGAGGCTCGCGTAGGCACGGGGCGCGCGGGCGCGCGCTCTCCGCCACTCCCCGATCCAGCGGGCGACGCGCTCGGGCTCCGGGAGCTCGTCGACCGGGGGGCCGAGGCCCTCGAGGAGCGCGAGGCGATGAACGCGCTCGGGCCAGGCGCCCGCGAGATACGCCGCGATGCTGCCGCCCATCGAGTGCCCGACCAGCGACACGCGCGCGCGACCGAGCGCGTCGATGAGGCTCGCGAGATCGGCGACGTAGTCCATGAAATGGTAGTAGCCCCCGGCTCCGACCCGAGCGCTGTCGCCGTGGCCGCGCATGTCCGGCGCGAGCACATGGAAGCGCTCGGCGAGCCCGGCGGTCACCGTGTCTTCCCAGCCCCAGGCGAGATCGAGAAAGCCATGGACGAGCACGACGGTGTGGTCGAGCGCCGCCGACTCCGCGCCCCACTCGAGCACGTGCGCCTCGAGCCCCGTCTCGAGCGCGAGCCGGAGCGAGCGCGGCGCGTGCGGAGTGGCGCTCATTCTGCGCGAAGGATAGCAGCCGCGTGACGCCGCGCCGCGTCGTGGTTTCCGGCCGGCCCCGGGGACTATTTTGCGAGCCTGGGATGCGAAGCCGCAGCTTGGGTGTTACATGCTCGAAGGCGCGGGCTCCGAGGGGCAACACGGGCTCGCGATGGGTTCTCGAACGCTCGTTTCACGGGCGCTCGAGGCCGTGGACTCTCAAGCGGCGGCGGAGCGTCGCCGCACGACCTCGGATTTCGATGATGGACGACGAGACAGAGCGTGAGCGCGCGTGCGTGGTGGTCATGGAGGCGGGGAGCGAGTGGCCGCCGTCGCTCGACCGGGGCGGGGCGGACTGCGCCGTGATCCCGCAGCAACCCGGAGAGTCTCCGGGTGAGCTCGCGCTCCGGGCGAGCCGTCGGGTCCTCGGCCTCTGGGAGCAGGGCGTGGCGCTCGACGCCGTCGTGATCGCCGCCGGTCCGCGCTCGGACGACGAAGCCGTCGCGGCCCGCCGCACCGTGGCGCGCTCGCTCGTCTTGGCGATGGAAACCGCTCGAGCGGGCGAGCTGGTGTTCTCCGCGCCGTCGCGCATCTCCGAGCAGGCGCGTCACGCGCTGGTCGGGCTCGCCGGTACGCTCGCGGGGCAAGCGAGGGGCCGGCGGCTCACGGTCGGGGTGCGGTTTCCGCCGCCCGGGGCCGCGGCGCTCCATGACGAGGACGCGCGCTCGCTGGCGGGGTGAGTCTGCGCGCGGCTCGCTCCGGGCCCCGCGGTCTACTAGAGTCGGCCCATGGTCGACACGCCCTCCACCACGTTCGCGGCGCGCCTGCGCCCCCATTGGCTCGCGCTCCTCCTGCCGATGCTGACCCTGCTCTTCGGGTTCGGGCTCGGCATCGTGTTCGGTGGAGCGGAAGATTCGCTCAAGAAGTCGATGGCGTCACACGCCGAGGTCGTGCTCGCCGAGAAGTACGGCGGTGATTCGGCCAAGGCCGAGGCGAGCGTGAAGAAGTCTTGGGAATACGTGAAGCGCGCGCACCTGCATGCCGGCGGTCTCGGCGCGGCCGCGCTCGCGCTCATCCTGCTGCTCGCGCTCGCGAGCGAGCCGAGCCGCATCACCCGCGGCACGGCGCTCGGGCTCGGGCTCGGCGCGCTCGGCTATCCGGTGTACTGGCTGCTCGCGGGGCTCGCGGCGCCCGGGCTCGGCGGCACCAAGATTGCGAAGGAGGCGTTCGCGTGGCTCGGCATGCCGAGCGCGGCGCTCGTCGTGCTCGGGACACTCCTGGTCACGGCGCTCGTCACGCGCAGCCTCGCCGTGCCGCCGGCCGCGCCGCGCTGACCGGGAAGCCCCATGCTGGTCAGGCTCGCCGCTTCGGCGTGGCGACGACGAGCTGGCACGCGCCGAAGCCGAGGCGGATGACGTCGAGCACCTCGAGCCCGCTCGCGCGCATGAGCTCCGCGAGCTCGGCGGCCGGCGGAAACGCCGCGATCGAGCGCGCGAGGTAACGGTACTCGCGCGCACCCGAGAGGGCCTGGCCGAGCCACGGCACGAGCGTGTGGACGTAGCAGCGCGCGAGCGGCGCGAGCAAGCCGTCGCGCGGCTCGCTGAGCTCGAGCACCGCGACTCGGCCGCCCGGGCGCGTCACGCGCGCCATCTCGGCGAGCGCGCGCCCGCGGTCGGGCAGGTTGCGGAGCCCGAACCCAATCGACACCGCGTCGAAGCTGCCGGCGAGGAACGGCAGCCGCTCCGCGTCGCCGCTCACCAGCTCGACGCGCCGCGCGAGCCCTGCGCGCTCGAGCTTGGCCTCCGCGAGCGTCCGCATTCGCTCCGAGGGGTCGAGCCCGACCACCACCGTCTCCCGGTCGAGCGAGGCGATGGCGATCGCGAGCTCGCCGGTGCCGGTCGCGAGATCCAGCACGTACGCGCCCGGCTCGAGCGCGAGCGCGCGCGCCGCGCGGCGCCGCCACCCGGCGTCCATCCCGAACGACATCAGGCGGTTCAGGAGATCGTAGCGGGCGGCGATCGCGTCGAACATCGCGCCCGAGCCGGCGCGGGGCGATGACTCCGCGGGAACTTCTCGACTTTCTCTCATGGCGCGGCCCGCTCGCCGGGGCGCGGGCGGGGCTTCACCGTTAGGGGGCGAGGGCGGCCACGTCAAGGCGCGCCCGAGACGTGCTAACGGAGAGGCTCGATGTCGCTCGAACCCCCCGGCTCGCTCGGCCGTCCGCTCCGCGTCGCCATCGTCGGCGCCGGGCCCGCCGGCTTCTACGCCGCTGAGGCGCTGCTTCGCCCGAAGGACCTCGCGGTCGAGGTCGACCTCCTCGAGCGGCTCCCGGTGCCCTTCGGGCTGCTTCGCGCCGGGGTGGCGCCCGATCACCAACAGATCAAGCGCGCGAGCGCCGCCTTCGAGCGTACCGCCGCGGACCCGCGCCTGCGCTTTCTCGGAAACCTCGAGCTCGGCCGCGAGCTCACCGTGGCCGACCTCCTCGAGCTCTACGATCAGGTCATCGTCTGCACCGGCAGCGCCTCCGATCGCCGGCTCGGGATCCCGGGCGAAGAGCTCGGCGGCAGCCACCCGGCGACGGCCTTCGTCGGCTGGTACAACGCGCACCCGGACTTCGCCGAGGAGCGCTTCGATCTCTCGGCGCCGCGCGCGGTCGTGGTGGGCGCGGGCAACGTCGCGATCGACGTGGTTCGCATCCTCGTGTCGGAGCCCGAGCGGCTCGGCCCGACCGACATCGCCGGCTACGCGCTCGAGGCGCTCCGCGCGAGCGAGGTGCGGGAGGTGGTCCTGTTGGTGCGGCGCGGTCCAGCCGAGGCGGCCTTCGACGAGCGCGAGCTCCGCGCGGTCGCCGAGCTCGCGGACGTCGAGGTCATCGTCCGCTCGCCGGAGTTCCCGACCGCGCTAGACGTCTACGATCACGCGACCCAGCGCAAGCTCCGCTACCTCTCGGAGCTCGCCGCGGCGCCGCCGAAGCCGGGCGCCCGGCGCCGCGTGACGGTGCAGTTTCTCGCCTCGCCGGTCGAGCTCCACGCGGGCGCCGACGGTCGGGTAGCGCGCGTGAGCGTCGAAGAGAACCGGCTCGCAGTGAGCGAGAACGGAACCTCACGCGCGGTGGGGACGGGCGCACGCCATGACCTCGAGGCCGGGCTCGTGCTCCGCTCGATCGGCTACCTCGGCGTGCCCATCGCGGGGCTGCCCTTCGATGGGCGCGCGGGGATCATCCCGAACCGTGACGGGCGCGTCACCGACGGCGCGGGCGGACCGGTCGTGCCGCGGGTGTACGTCGCGGGCTGGATCAAACGCGGCCCGACCGGCGTCATCGGGACCAACAAGGCGGACGCGGCCGCGACCGTCGCGGTCATGCTCGAGGACGCGAAGCAGCTCGGTCCGGAGCCCGAGCGCAGCCGCGCCGCGGTCGACGCCCGGCTCGCCGAGCGCGGGGTCCGGGTGGCGACCCTCATCGACTGGCGCGCCATCGACGAGCTCGAGCGCGAGGTCGGTCGCGATCTCGGCAAGGTGCGCGAGAAGCTGAGCTCGATTCAAGAGATGATGCGGCACGCCGACCGCGCGCGCGGCTCGTCCGGCTGAGGCACGTCCGCTGGCGCGGCGGTTCCCGCGGCCCGGCGCGCCGCCGGCCGCGCCGGGCCGGCAGCCCTCGCGCGCGAGCTCAGGGGACGCGCGCGACGGTTTCGGTCGCGGGAGCGGGCGCGAGCGACTCGGCGGCGCGTGCGGCGTCGTCGAAGAGCGGCGCGGGCGCGAGCCCCGCGCCGACCACCCCGGCGATCGAGACGATGAGCGCCGCTCGGAGCGCGCGCCCGGTCCGCACGCGCGCGGGGACGCTCGGCGGGACCATGTACATCGCGCGGGCGATTTGCATGTAGTAGAAGAGCCCGACCACCGCGAGCACCGCGCCGAGCACGACCAGCCACTCGAGCCCGGCCTCCCACGCGGCGACGAACACGTAGAGCTTTGCCCAGAAGCCGACCACGAACGGGATCCCGGCGAGTGAGAGCAGGAAGAGCAACATCGCGAGCGCGAGGGCCGGGGAGCGACGCGAGAGGCCCGCGAAACTCGCGATGGAATCGTCGCCGCCGTCCGCGCTCACCGCCTCGACGACCAGGAACGCGCCGAGGTTCGTGGTCGCGTAGGCGGCCGTGTAGAAGAGCAGGGTTCGCATCCCGCCCGGGCCGACCGCGGCGAACGCCATGAGCATGTAGCCGATTTGTCCGATGCCGGAGTAGGCGAGCAGGCGCTTCACGTTCGTCTGCGCGAGGGCGACGAGGTTGCCGAGGAGCATGCTCGCGACCGAGAGAGCGATCAGGGTGGGGCGCCACGCCGCCGGCTCGCTACCAAAGCCGATCGCGAGCACCACCGCGAGGGCGGCGAACCCCGCGATCTTGGGCGCGACCGAGAGGAAGGCGACGAACGGCGTACCGGCCGCCTGGTAGGTGTCCGGCACCCACGAGTGGAAGGGGACCGCGCCGATCTTGAAGCCCATCCCGGCGACCATCAAGAGCAGGCCCGCGGTGAGCAGCGGCGACGACGAGGCCGCGCCGAGCCGAAGGATGTTCGTGGTGCCCGAGAGGCCGAACACGAGCGACAGCCCGAAGAGCGTGGTCGCGGTGCTGACGACGCCGACCAAATAGAGCTTGAGCGCACCCTCGGGCGCGTAGCGAGCGGCGCCATGGCGCTCGTCCGTCTTGGCCCAGGCGGCCAGGACGAAGAGCGGGATCCCCATGAGCTCGAAGCTCACCATGAGCAAGATGAGATCTCGCACGCCCGGCAGGAGCGTCATGCCGAGCAGGCTGGCCAGGAGGAGGACGTAGTACTCGCCTTGCCGGCGGGGGTGTCGCGCCTCGACGTGCTCGACGCTGCCGAGCGCGGCGACCGCGCCCGAGAACAGGAACACGCGCTTGAAGAAGAGCGCCCACGCGCCTCCCTGGTACGCGCCGCCGAAGGCGCTGCCGCTCGTGTCGACGAAGAACGACGCGACGAAGATGGCGGCGAGGATGGCGGCCGAGAGCAGGCCGGCGACGCGGCCGGCGCCAGCCGCTCGATCGAGATCGACCACGAGCACCAGCACGAGCCCGGCGAGGAGCGCGAGGTCGAGGGTGAGCGGCGCAAAGTCCGCGACGCTGAAGGTCATGGCGCCCCGATGAGCTCCTTTACCGCGCCGAGGTAGTGGGGCGTGGTGCGGTTGATGAAGTCGAGGATGAGCGCGGGATATACGCCGAACACGATGAGCGCCGCGCCGAGGATGACGAGCGCGCCCCACTCGGTTCGCCGGGCGTCCGCGAGCTCATCGAAGCGCGCGGCCGGGCCCGGGCCCCAGAAGATCATGCGAACCGTGCGGAGCACGTACACCGCGGTGAAGAACGCCCCGAGGATGCCCGGGATCGCCCACCAGGAGTGCGCGCTCTGCCAGGCGCCGATGAAGACCATGAGCTCGGCGACGAAGCCCGCCGTGCCCGGCAGCCCGAGCGAGGAGAGCCCGGCCAGGGTGAAGAACACCGCCACCGCCGGCATCGCCTTACCGAACCCGCCCATGCTCGGCACCGAGCGGGTGTGAGCGCGCTCGTAGACCAGACCGACCAGCGCGAAGAAGAGCCCGGTCATGATGCCGTGCGCGAACATCTGGTAGACGGCGCCGTTCCAGCCGGTCGTCGTGAGCGTCGCGGCGCCGAGCATCACCACGCCCATGTGGCTCACCGAGGAGTAGGCGATGATGTACTTGAGGTCCTTCTGGCCCATCGCCGAGAGCGCCCCGTAGACGATGTTGACGACGGCGATGACGCCCACCATCGGCGCCCAGACCACCGCGCCTTCCGGCAGCATCACCATGCCCACCCGCATGACGCCGAAGGCACCGAGCTTCATGAGCACGCCGGCGTGCAACATCGAGACGGCGGTCGGCGCCGAGGCGTGCCCGTCCGGAGACCAGGTGTGGAAGGGGAACACGCCGCTCAGCGAGCCGAAGCCCAACCAGAGCAGCGGGAACGCCCAGATCTGCATCGAGCGCGGGTAGCGGGCTCTGCCGAGCACGCTCATGTCGAAGGTGTGCTGGCCGGCCTCGACGTACATCGCGAAGATGACGACCAGGATGAGCGCGGAGCCGACCAGCAGCATGAGCGTGAGCTTCATCGCCGCGTACTCGCGCCCGCCGATGTCGAAGAGCTTCCACACGAAGTGGAAGGGGCCGTCCTTGGCCACCGCGTGGCTCGAGCCCCAGATGCCGATGAGCAGATACATCGGCAAGACGGCGATCTCGTAGAAGAGGAAGAATATGAAGAGATCCTGGGAGACGAACACCCCGAACACGCCGGCGACCAGCACCAGGAGAAAGACGTAGAACTCCTTCGAGCGCTCGCGGAGCGTCCAGCTCGCCAAGACGCCGGCAAAGGTGATGATGCCGGTCAAGAGGAGCAGGGAGACGCTCCAGCCGTCCGCGGCGAGGCGGAGCGCGATGCCGAGCGAGGGCACGAGCGGGTAGCTCGCCGCGAGCTGCAGCCCGCCCTCCGCGAGGTCATAGTGGGTCGCGACCAAGACGCTGCCGGCGAGCGACACGCTCGCGCCGCAGAGGGCGACCAGCCGCACCATCAGCCGATCGACCTCGGGTACGAGCAGGAGGAGGACGCCGGCCACGAAGGGCGCGGCCACGATGATGGCGAGCAGGTGCTCCATCACCCGAAGATCCCCCAGGCCGCGATGACCACCGCGCCCGCCACTACGGCGTACACGTAGTCCTGCGCGTTACCGGTAGTGAGCCGGCGCAGTCGCGTCCCGAGCCGCAAGGTCGCCCAGGCGATGAAGTTCATCACGCCATCGACGACGTAGCGATCGAACCAGGCGATGAGCTCGGCGGCGACCATGAGCACCTGCCGATACCCGAGCTCCCAGGCGCGATTGACGGCGCCCGAGCGCGCGAGCGTGCCGAGCGGCGCGACGAGCTCGAAGGCCCGCGTCGTCTTGCCGGGGCGGCCCCACGCGAACCAGCCCGCCAGGATGCCGAGGAGCCCGAGCGCGCTCCCTGCGACCCCCACCGGCGTGAGCGAGAACTCGTACTCTAGACCGTAGACGGCGGCGAGCGTCTTCCCGAAGAAGCCGGCACCTGCCGAGAGCACCGCCAGCACCACGAGCGGCGCCACCATCAGCGCGCCGTGCTCGTGGGCGTGCTCCGCGTGCTCCGTCGACGGCTCCCCGAAGAAGGTGAGCCACACGACGCGCGTCATGTAGAGCGCGGTGAGGAAGGCGCCGGCGAGGAGCGCGGCGAGCGGGAGCCAGCGCTCACCGTGCACCATGGCCTCGAGGATGAGGTCCTTGCTGAAGAAGCCGGCGAAGGGCGGCACTCCGGCGAGCGCGAGCGCTCCGATCATGAAGGTGACGCCGGTGAGGCGCATGCGTCGGAAGAGGCCCCCCATGTGCGCGAGCTCATTCGAGTGCACCGCGTGGATGACGCTGCCTGCGCCGAGGAAGAGGAGCGCCTTGAAGCAGGCGTGGGTGGTGAGGTGAAAATAGCCGCCCATCACCGAGCCGGCGCCCAGCGCGGCGATCATGTAGCCGAGCTGCGAGCAGGTAGAGTAGGCGAGGACCCGCTTGATGTCGGTCTGAACGACCGCGATGACCGCGGCAAATAGCGCCGTGAACGCGCCGATCGACGTCATCACGGCGAGCGTGGTCTCCGACAGCGCGAAGAGCGGATGCGCGCGGACGATGAGGTAGACGCCCGCCGCCACCATGGTGGCGGCGTGCAGGAGCGCCGAGACCGGCGTCGGCCCCTCCATCGCGTTCGGCAGCCAGATGTGGAGCGGGAACTGCGCGCTCTTGCCCATGACTCCAACGAAGACGAGGAGCGTGATGGCGGTCGCCCACGGCGCCGGCGGGCTCGCCGTCCAGCTGAAGGACCCGGTGACGGAGACCAAGAGGATGAGCCCGAGGAGGAACGCCATGTCGGCGAACTTGGTCACCCAGAAGGCCTTGATCGCCGCCTGCGCGGCGCTCGGCTTCTGATAGTAGAAGCCGATGAGCAGGTAACTCGTGAGCCCGACCAGCTCCCAGCCGATGAACAGCTCGAGCAGGTTGGGCGCGAGCACCAAGAGGCCCATCGAGAAGACGAAGAGCGAGTGGTACGCGAAGTAGCGTCCGCGCGCCGGAGCGGGCTCGTCCGCCATGTAGCCGAGCGAGAACACCTGCACGCAGGCGGCGACCACCGACAAGACGAGGAACATCGGGATCGAGACCCCGTCGAGGCGGACGCCGAGCTCGGCGAGCGTGCTCGAGCCGCTAGGCAGCCAGGCGAAGGTGCGGAGCAGCTCGCCGTCCGGTTGCGCGAGCCGAAGCATGAACAGCCGCGCGGCGCAGCCGAGCGTGACCATCACCGCGGCGATCGAGAGCCAGGCCGCGGGCGTGCCACGCCGGCGGAGCGGCGTCACCGCGCCAATGAGGGCGGCGGCGCCGAGGGGTGTGAAGAGCGCGACGAGCGCGAGCGTGAGCGGGGTCACCGTCATGGATCAGCCCTTGAGGTCGCTCGCCGCGTCGACGAGGACGTCGCGCCGGCTCCGATAGAGCAGGATGACCAGCGCCAGCCCGACGACCACCTCGGCCACCGTGATAGCGATGGAGAAGAGCGCGAACACCTGGCCGAGCGCGGTGCCGTGCGCGCGAGAGAAGGCGACCAGGTTGATGTTCACCGCGTTCGCCATGAGCTCGACCGAGAGCAGCACGCCGATCGCGTTGCGCCGAGAGAGCACCCCGTAGACGCCGATGCTGAAGAGCGCCGCGGCGAGGAGGAGGTAGGGGCTGAGCGCCATCTAGCCGGGCTCCCTTCGCCCGCCCACGGGCTTCGTCTCGGCGGCGTGGTCGTGGCGGCGCGCGACCGCGATCGAACCTATCATGGTGGCGAGGAGCAGCACCGACAGGAGCTCGAACGCGAGCACGTTGTCCGTGAGAAACGAGTGGCCGATCGCCTCCGTCGGGGTCACGGTGCTCGTGGTGGCGCCGAGCTTCGGCGTCTTCGAGAGCGCGCCCGCGAGGACGCCGAAGAGCGCCGCGGCCGCCAGGAGCGCCGGACCACGCCGGCCGGGGCTCACCTCCGCCTCGATCCGCGTCCCGTCCTGACGGCGCGTCAGCATCACCCCGAAGAGCATCAGGGTGATGACGCCGCCCGTGTAGAGCAGGATCTGAATCCCGGCGACGAAGGGCGCCGAGAGCGTCACGAAGAGGACGGCGGTCATGACGAGGGTCACCGCGAGCCAGAGGACCGCGTGCACGAGGTTCCGGGTGCTCACGACCAAGAGCGCGGAGAGCAAGAGCCCGGCCGAGACCGCGCCGAAGGCAAGCTGGTCCATCATCAGGTGGTCTCTCGGGGCTCACTCGTCGCGGCCGGCGTCGCGGCCGGCTCGGCCGGCGCGGGCGCGGCGGGCTCGACCACGGCCGGCGCGGCCTTCGCCGAAGCGAGCTCGCTCGGCTGCTCGGGCGAAGCCGCCCGAGGCTCGTCCTCTGCCGCGCGCTTCGGATCCTGCATGCCCATCAGCTTGCTCGCCGTGCCCCAGGTCACCGGCTTGTCCGTCTCGTTCGCGTAGAGCCGGTCCATGGTCAGACACAGCTCTTCACGCGAGTAGCCCGGGGTCTCCGGAACGCGCGTCATCACGATGGCGTCGGTCGGACACACCTGGACGCAGAGCTCGCAGTAAATGCACGCGTTCAGGTCGAGCACGAAGTCCTTGGCGTAGCCGCGTCGCTTGCCGGTGACGGGCGAGTCCTTCTTCTCCGCGGTGATCGAGATGATCTGAGACGGGCAGATCCGCTCGCACTGGAGACAGCCGACGCAGAGCTCGTCGCCCTCAGGGTCGTGCAAGAGCGCGAAACTCGTGCGATAGCGCTCGGAGCGCTCCCGGAGCTCGCCCGGGAACTCGACCGTGGTGGGCTTTCGGAACGCGCTTCGCAGCGTGGTCCCGAGCGCTCGGAAGCCGTCGCGGAAATAGCCCATCAGGGCGCCCCCCAGCCGAGCCCGACCCAGCCGGCGGCCGCCATGACCAGGGCGAGCCCGCCCGGCACCAGGTACTTCCAGCACAGGCTCATGAGCTGATCGGCGCGGAAGCGCAGCAGCGTCCAGCGGATCCAGAAGATGCTCGCGAAGAGCACTAGCGTCTTCAGCACCATCCAGTGAAGCCCGGGGCGGAGCGGGCCGTCCCAGCCGCCGAGGAAGAGCGCGGCGGCCACCGCCGAGACGATCAGCGTGTGGAGGTACTCGCTCAGGTAGAAGAGCCCAAACTGCATGCCCGTGTATTCGGTGGTGACCCCCGCCACGAGCTCGCTCTCCGCCTCGGGGATGTCGAACGGGATCCGGTTCGCCTCGGCGAGCGCCGCCAGGAAGAAGAGCACGAACGCGAAGAGCCCGGGCCCGGGCGGCCAGACGACGAACCAGCCGTGGGCTGCCTGGAAGCGCACGATGTCGCTGAGGCGCATGGAGCCGCTGAGGATGACCGGCACCAGCGCGGCGAGGACCAGCGGGATCTCGTACGAGATGCCTTGAGCCACTGCGCGCATCGCGCCGAGCAGCGAGTACTTGTTGTTGCTCGACCACCCGGCGATGAACACCGGAAAGAGCAGGAGGCCGCCGAGCGCCAGGATGAAGAGGACCCCGACGTCGAGATCCGACGCGATGATCTCGGGGGAGAAGGGGATCACCGCGGCGGTTCCGAGCGCGAAGAGCACCGTGAGCGGCGGCGCCAGTCGGAAGAGGAGCCGATCCGCGCTCGCCGGGATGATGCTCTCCTTTTGGAGGAGCTTCAGCGCGTCGGCGAGCGGCTGCAGGAGCCCCGCCGGGCCGACCATGGTCGGCCCGAGCCGGCTCTGCATGCGGCCCGCGAACTTCCGCTCGAACCAGATCGACCAGGCGGTGATCGTCATCAGCACGGTGATGATGACGAGCCCGTAGAGCGCGCCTCGCGCGAGCGGGCTCATCGATCCACCTCGCCCATGATGGGGTCGAGCGAGCCGAGGATGGCCACCGCGTCGCTCAGGTTGTGGCCGGGCAACACGAACGGCAGGGCGGACAGCGCGTGCAGGCTCGGCGAGCGGAGCTTCAGGCGATGAGGGCTCGAGCCCTTGTTCGCGCCTCCGCCGATGACGAAGGTCCCGAGCTCGCCCCGGGGGGATTCGAGGCAGGCGTAGGCCTGACCGCTCGTCGCGCGCTCCTGCGACACGATCTTGATGGGCTTGTGCCCGCAGATGGGCCCGGAGGGTACGTTGTCGATCATCTCGCGCACGATGCGGAGGCTCTCGCGGAGCTCCGCGATTCGCACCAGCGAGCGCGCCTGGCAGTCCCCCGCGGTCTCGGTCACGACCCGGACCTCGACCTCGTCATAGGCGTGATACGGCGCGTCGCGACGGAGATCGTGGCTCACCCCCGCGGCGCGCAGGATGGGTCCGGTGATCCCGAGCTCCATGGCGAGCGCGCCGTCGATGACGCCGACGCCGCGCGTGCGATCGACGAAGATCCGGTTCCCCGTGGTGAGGCTCTCGTACTCGGGGATCCGCGCCTCGATGACGTCCAAGGTCGCCTTGACCTTCTCGGCCCAGCCCGGCGTGATGTCATGGCGGTTACCGCCGATGGTGTGCGTGTTGTAGTGGAAGCGCGAGCCGGTCACCTCTTCGAAGAGATCGAGGATGGCTTCGCGCTCACGGAAGCAATGCATGAAGAGGGTCGCGCCGCCGCCGAGCGCGCCGCCGAGATCCATCGCGAAGGTGGCGAGCCAGAGCAGGTGAGACGCTGCCCGCTGGAGCTCCGCCTCGATGGTGCGGAGCCAGCGCGCTCGGCGCGGCACCTCGACACCGAGGAGCGCCTCGAACGCCAGGTTGAGCGCCTGCTCGTTCATCATCGGCGACACGTAGTCGTTCTTGTCGACGATGGGCGTGATCTGCGTGAACATGAGCTTCTCGCAGAGCTTCTCGACGCCGCGGTGCAGGTAGCCAGCGTAGGGCACCGCCTTGATGATGATCTCCCCGTCGAGGTAGAGCTTCACGTGGAAGACCCCGTGCGTCGACGGGTGCTGCGGCCCGAGGTTCAAGACCATGAGGTCCGCCTCCGGCTCGTAGTCCTCGACATCGAGGTAGGGGTCGACCCGCGGCTGGGCAGGCGCCGCGAGCGGCGCGGTCATCGCCATGGCGCGCACCCGGTGTCGATGGCGTAGTCCTTGCGGAGCGGGTGTCCCTCCCAGTCCTCCGGCATCATGAGCCGGCGGAGATCGGGGTGGTCGTCGAAGTAGACGCCCACCAGATCGTATTGCTCACGCTCCTGCCAGTCCGCGCCCGCAAACTCGTGCGCGAGAGAGGCGAGCGCCTCGCCGAGCTCGAGCCGGATGCGCCAGACCGCCAGCTTCGAGCCCGGCCCGGGTGTCCGGAGCCCGGTCGACACCTCGAAGTGCTCCGGATCGGGCTCGCCGCCCTTGGGGGTCGTCTCGAGCCAGTGCGTCGCGACGCAGAAACCATAAATGTGGTAGCCGAGCTCGTCGCGGAGCGCGCGCGCGAGCGGGAGGTGACGCTCCCGCGACACGAGCGGCGGCAGGCTCGCGTCGAACTCGCCGACCTCGAACTTCTTGGAGAGCAGCGCCACGACGCGCTCGTCCAGGGTGACGCCCTTCACGGCTCCTCTGGCTCCTTGCCCTTCGGCCTTCGCCGAACCTGCACCAGGTTGAGCTCGCCGTGCGGCCCGATGAGCTCGGCGGAGCGCTCCTGTTCGGCGCTCAGCTCGGGCGGCCGCTCGGGATCGCCGAGGCGCGGCACGCTCGGCCGGCGCTGGTGCGGGGACGTCTCGGGGCGCGTCTCCCGCTCGCGCCACTTGCCCTCGCGCACCGCGCGGACCTTCTCTTGGAGACGGAGCAGCCCGTGCATCAGCGCCTCCGGGTTCGGGGGGCAGCCAGGGACGTACACGTCGACCGGCAGGAACGTGTCGATCCCGGGCACGACCGAGTACACGTCTCGGTAGAAGTCGCCCGAGATCGCGCAGGAGCCCATGGCGATGCACCACTTCGGCTCCGGCATCTGCTCCCACAACCGCTTCACGCGGGGGGCCATCTTGACCGTGATGGTGCCGGCCACCACCATCACGTCCGCCTGGCGCGGCGTGGCGCGGACGATGGAGCCCATGCGATCGAGATCCACTCGGCTCGCGGCGGCGGCCATGAACTCGATGCCGCAGCAGCTGGTGGCCATCGGGAAGATCCAGAGCGAGTTGTTCATGCCCCAGGTGAGGAGCTGATCGACGCTCGCGGTGGCGACGTCGAGCCCCGGCACTCGGAGCATCACGTCGAAGAGCGGATGGGAGAAGGTGCGGTCGCTCTCGTCTACTGCCATTCGAGCGCGCCTTTCTTGAGCGCGTAAGCCCACCCGAGCAGGAGGATGGCGATGAAGGCGGCCATGTCCAGGAGCGCCACGACGCCGAGCTCGCGGACCACCAGCGCCCAGGGGAAGAGGAACACCGCCTCGACGTCGAACAAGACGAAGACGAGCGCGACGACGTAGTAGCGCGGGTGAAACTTGATCCACGCCGGACCCTCGGGCTCTTCGCCGCACTCGTAGGTCAGCGTCTTCAGCGGCGACTCACGCCGCGCCTTCACGGCGAGCAGCCGCGCGCCGACGAGCATGCTGACGCCGACGGCGCCGGAAAGGACGAGAAACGCGAGCGCTGCGCCCCATTCTTCCACGCGGGTCTCCAGGATCTCGCGGGCGCGGCGGGGTTCCGACCCACGTGTCAGGCCGCTTTTTACATCCGGTCAAGTTGACCATCAAGGCCCCCCCATGACGGATGACAGCCGCCCGTGCGTCACTCGTAGCGCTGCTCGATCGGAAACCCGAGCTCCTCGCCGAAGAAGGCTCGCCAGTGCGGAAACACCGCCTCGTAGAGCTTCAGCTTCGCTTGGGCCCGCCCTTGCGCGCGCTTCATCTCCCGCTCGCTCATGGAGGCGTCGTCCGAGGCGGGCTCCCAAGCCGGCCAGAGCAGGATGTCGCCGCACTCGAAGCACACGTTGATGCTCGCGACCGGCGTCTGCCCGTCATAGAGCACGACCGCGTGCCGGGGGAAGGGGCATTTCGAGATCTCGACTTCCCCTCGGGTAGCCTCGATGAGCTCGACCGCGCGCCGGACCTGAGCCTCGTCGAGCGGCCTCGCCTCGACCAGGTACGGGCTCCACCCGCGGTCGTTCACCGCGTAGAGGCTCACCTCGGGGCGGAGCGCGAAGTGGTTGAAGGTCACCGCCTCACCGCGGTTCCACGCATGAAACGGCCAGCGCTCGCCGGCGCGCGCGGAGGGGGGCAGCGGCGCCGCGCGCGCGGCGGTCGCCGGTGGCGCCGCCGGGCCCGACGGCGGCGCGGTCGGACGCTCCGGCCCGAAATCCGCGGCGCGGTCCTCGGCAGACGCGCTCGCGCGAGCGGTCACGGGGCCCTGGCGCAGCGCGGGGCGAGGCCGAGGGGCGCGCGCGCAGCCGACCTCGAGCGCGATGAGCAGCGCCGCCGGCGAGATGATGCGGTGCATCACTCGGGGTAGCATAGCTCGGTCGCGCTGACGCGCGAGTGGCGCGTATATTGCGCCGGGCGCGCATGAGTTGCGCGGGTACGCCGGTGTTTTCGCTCCCGAGCCGCGTCGCGCGCGCGAGACTTGCGCGAGCGCCGCGGCGGAACCCCGGCACGGATGCTGCATTGGCGTCGCTCGTTCCCGTCCGCCCGAGGATCTCGACCCCCAAAGGATATCCGCCATGAGTCACGACCCGCCGAAGTGCCCCGCCACCCTGCTGACGACCGATTTCGGCGCGCCGGTTCCCACCAATCGCGACAGCGCGAGCGCCGGGCCCCGCGGTCCGCTCCTGGCGCAGGACGTCTGGCTGAACGAGAAGCTCGCGAGCTTCGTCCGTGAGGTCATTCCGGAGCGGAGGATGCACGCGAAGGGCTCGGGCGCCTTCGGCACCTTCACGGTGACCGAGGACATCACGCGCTACACTCGCGCGAAGCTCTTCGAGAAGGTCGGCAAGCAGACCGCGCTGTTCGCCCGCTTCACCACCGTGGCCGGTGAGCGCGGCGCCGCCGACGCCGAGCGTGACATCCGCGGTTTCGCCCTCAAGTTCTACACCGAAGAGGGCAACTGGGACCTGGTCGGCAACAACACGCCGGTCTTCTTCATCCGCGATCCGCGCCAGTTCCCCGATCTCAACAAGGCCGTGAAGCGCGATCCGCGCACGAACCTGCGTAGCGCCACCTACAACTGGGACTACTGGACGCTGCTCCCCGAGGCGCTCCACCAAATCACGGTGGTGATGAGCGATCGGGGGATCCCCGCGAGCTATCGGCACATGCATGGGTTTGGCTCGCACACCTACAGCTTCTGGAACGCCGCCGGCGAGCGGTTCTGGGTGAAGTTCCACTTCAAGACGCAGCAGGGGATCAAGAACCTGACCGACGCCGAGGCCGAGGCGCTCATCGGCAGGGACCGCGAGAGCCACCAGCGAGATCTCTACGAGGCCATCGACCGCGGCGATTTCCCGAAATGGAAGCTGTACGTGCAGGTGATGCCCGAGTCGGACGCCGCGAAGGTGCCCTACCACCCATTCGATCTGACCAAGGTGTGGCCGCACGCGGACTATCCGCTCATCCTGGTCGGCGAGCTCGTGCTCGACAAGAACCCCGAGAACTTCTTCCTCGACGTCGAACAGAGCGCGTTCGCGCCGAGCAACCTGGTGCCGGGCATCGGCGTGAGCCCCGATCGTATGCTGCAGGCGCGGCTCATCAACTACGCGGACGCGCAGCGCTATCGCTTGGGCACCAACTACCAGCAGATCCCGGTGAACCGGGCGCGCTGCCCGGTGCACAGCAACCACCGCGATGGCACGGGTCGTGTGGATGACAACTACGGCGGCTCGCCGCACTACGAGCCCAACAGCTTCGCTCAGTGGCAGGCCCAACCCGCGTTCGCCGAGCCGCCGCTCCGCCTCGACGGCGACGCCCGGCACTTCAGCTTCCACGAGGATGACTCGAACTACTTCGAGCAGCCTCGCAAGCTGTTTCGGCTCATGACCGATACCGAGCGAGAGGCCCTCTTCGGCAACACCGCGCGCGCCATGGGCGACGCCCCGGAGTTCGTGAAGTACCGCCACATTCGCAACTGCAACGCCGCCGATCCGGCCTACGCGGCCGGCGTTGCGAAGGCGCTCGGGCTCGACCTCCAGAAGGCGCTCGCCTCCAAGCCCGACGACCCGATGTTCGGCAGTCCCCTGGTGGCGCTCCCGGTGTGAGCTCCTTCAGCGCCGGCGCGCGACCCGCGCCGGCGAGCTACATCGTGCCTAGCTCGTCATCGATCCGGTCGTCGAGCGCGTCGCGCGTCGCCGGCGTCGCGGGCGCGGCCTCTGCCGCGCTCTCTGCCGCGCGCGCGCGGCGCCGCCAGCGCACGAGCAGGCCCCCCGCGCCGACGCCGGCGGCTCCGAACACCAGCGCCAGGATCACGGCGGTGGTCTTCAGCGGGTTTCCGGGCGGCACCGCCAGCACCCGCTCGCCATAACGGCTCACCATGCTGGCGAGGATCGCGTCCTCGCTCTCGCCCGCGCGCAGCCGCCGCCTCACCTCGCCCCGGAGCTCGAGGGCGATGGGCGAGTCGTGGATGTCGACCGTCTGCATCCAGCAGCACGGCGCGATGAGCTTGCCCTCGAGCGCCTGAGCGCCCGGCACCGGCGCGTCGTCGGAGGAGGGAGCGGGGGCGGTGGGCAGGCTCGGCGCGGCCGGCGGCGCTGCCGCGGCCGCGCGAGCTCCGCCGAGGAGCGTTGCCATGAGGAGCGCCGTTCGAACCGCCTTCATCACGCCGGCGAGCTTGCCACGTCGCGGGCGCGCTCGCATCCGTGCGAAATTGCGCCGCGACGTTGGCTCTCGCCGAGCCCTGCCGTTATCCTCGCGCCGCGCCGCCGGCCGCGTCGAACCGGCAAGCCAGGAAATCGCATCATGAATGTCGTCATGTGGGGCCGCGCGCTCAGCGTCATCCCTCGGATCAGCAAGGAGGAGTGGAACGAGCTCGACGTGGTGAGCCGCTGGCTCATCGCGACGCGCTCGGCGGTGATCGTGATGACGGTCATCTCGAGCGCGATCGCGGGGCTGCTCGCCGCGCGCGACCGGCTGTTCGATCTGAAGATCTGGTCGCTCGTCACCCTCGGGCTGGTGTTCGCGCACGCAACCAACAACATCGTCAACGACCTCACCGATCACAAGAAGGGCGTCGACAAGGACAACTATTTCCGCGCGCAGTACGGGCCGCAGCCGCTCGAGCACGGGCTCATGACGCCGGCCGGGCTCATCCGCTACGCGATCTTCAGCGGAGTCGTGGCGCTCGCGGCGGGCGTCGCGCTGGTCTTCCTGCGCGGACAGGCGACGCTCATCCTATTCGGGATCGGCATCCTGCTCGTGCTCTTTTACACCTGGCCGCTCAAGTACATCGGCCTCGGCGAGCCGACCGTGCTGCTCGTCTGGGGGCCGCTGATGGTCGGGGGCGGGTACTACGAGATCACCGGGCGTTTCGACTGGCTGGTGGTGGCGGCGAGCCTGCCCTTCGCGCTCGGTTCGACGGCGGTCCTCTTCGGCAAGCACGTCGACAAGATCGACGCGGACCGGGCGAAGGGGATCCGCACCATGCCGGTGCTGCTCGGCGAGCGCGCCTCGCGTTGGGTGACCGTCGGGATGATCGTGGCGCAGTACGGCATCGCCGTGGCGCTGGTCGCGGTCCGGTACTTCTCGCCGATCCTGCTCTTGGTGTTGGTCGCGCTGCCGACCCTCCGGCTGGTCCTCAAGGCGTACTCACGCCCCCGGCCGAAGCAGCCCCCGCGCGAGCTGCCGCCAAACGTGTGGCCGCTCTGGTTCGTGGCGTTCGCGTTCCTGCACATGCGCCGCTTCGGCATGCTCTACGTGCTCGGCATCGTGGCAGACGTGGCGCTCCACCGCGCCGGGCTCATCTGAGCAGAGAGCGGCCAGCGCGCCTCTGCCTCATCACCGCGAGGCACAGGCCGCCGGCGAGCGCGAGGCCCACGAGCGCGACCAGCTCGAGCAGGGTGGGGATGCCGCGGCGGAGCGGGAACCCCTCGGTGACCACCCAGCGACGGGTAGTGGCGATCGAGAGGGTGTTATAGCTCACGTGGAGGGCGAGCGCGGCGAGCAGGCTCCCGGACCACTGACGCGCGAGCCCGCAGCCGACGCCGAGCCCGGCCGCGCTCGCGACGCGCACGATGCCGAGGCCCCCGGGGCGGTCGGCGTGCATCCAGGCAAAGAGCGCCGCCGAGGCGAGCGTCGCGACGCCGCCGTCGCGAAGAAAACGCCCGGCGGCGCGGCTCACCCGCAGGAGCGGGCCGGGCTCGAGCCAACTGGGCGCCGGCGACCGCTCACCTCCGCGGCCGCGGCCGGTGAGCCAGCGCACCAGACGCTGGACCGCGGACCAGACGGCGCCGCGGAACATCAGCTCCTCGGAGATCGGTGAGACGACGGCGCCCCAGAGCAGCACCAGCGCGGCCGGCGTCGCCACGAGCGAGCGGCCGAGCTCGCCGGTGCTCCGCTCCGCGAGCTCGGTGCCGCCGCGCGCGAGCTCGTCGAGCAAGGTGGGCAGGGCGAGCTCGATCGCGAGCATGCTGGAGGCGACGTAGAGCGCGGGCGCGAGCAGCGCCGCGCAGGCGAGGCCGAGCGGCGAGGCGCGGCCGAGCCCGAGCGGGGCGCGCACGCCGCCCATGAGCGCGCCCGCGAGCAGGAGACCGAGCCCCACCGTCGTGAGCTGCACGAGCGTGAGATAGCTCTGGAGGTCGAGCCTCCGCGCGAGCGAGACGGGTAAGGCGAGGACGCCGTAGCGGGCGAGGAGCAGGTAGAGCGTGGGCCAGAGCAAGGCGAGCAGCGCGAGCCGGAGGACGCCCCCCGGGCCTGGCGCTCCGCGCTGGCTCGGGTCCTCCTCGGCGCTCATGGTCCGAGCTTCGCCGAGCGGCCGGGCGCGCGTTTCGTTCGCGCCTTGCCCGGGCTCGCGACGGCGCGCGCGGGCTTCTTGGGCTTCGCGGCGGCGCGCTTCGCCTTGCCGGTCTTGGCTCCCCGCTTCGCGTCCTCCTTCGGCTCTGCGTCCGCGTCGCCGGTCGCTCCGAAGAGCTCCGCCGAGGCGGCGGCGAGCTTCTGGGCACGCTCCGTCTCGCCCCGCATTTCCATGAGGAATCGGCTCGGAATCGACGGGTGGAGCTTGCCCCACTTCATGCGCCCCTTGCACAGGGTGAGGGTGAGCGTGTCCTGAGCGCGCGTGACCCCCACGTAGCAGAGGCGCCGCTCCTCGGCGATCTGGCTCATGCCATCGGCCACCGAGCGGCGGTGCGGCATGAGCCCTTCTTCCATGCCGACCAGGTAGACATGAGGGAACTCGAGCCCCTTGGCGCTGTGGAGCGTCATCAGGGTGACCGCGTGCTCGCGGCGCTGGTCCTTCTTGTCGTCGCGGGTGTCGTCGCGGCCAGCGATCGCGGAGTCCTCGAGGAACCCGTCGAGCGAGGGGTTCGCAGCGTCCGCCTCGTAGCGCGCGACGGCGTTCACGAGCTCCTCGACGCCGGCCCACCGCGCCTCGGCCTCGGAGCTCGTCTTGTAGGCGCGCTCGAGCTCGGCCTTGTAGCCTACCGTGGCGATGAGCGAGGTGAGGAGCTCGCTGAGCGGCGTGGTCCCGAGCCGCCCGCGAAAGTCCTCGATGAGGCTGCGGAAAGCCTCGATGCGCTGGCCGGCGTGCTCGGGCACGCGCCCGTCGGCGATGGCGGCGGGCAGGACGGACCAGAGCGGCGCGCCCTTGGCGACCGCGTCGGCGAGCAGGATCTCGATGGTGCTCGCGCCGATCCCGCGCGCGGGCGTGTTGATGATGCGGAGGAGCGAGACCTCGTCGGAGGGGTTCGCGAGCACCCGGAGGTAGGAGAGGAGATCGCGGATCTCCTTCCGGTCGTAGAACGAGAGCCCGCCCACCAGGACGTAAGGGATCTTTTCGCGGCGGAGCTCGACCTCGAACGCGCGCGGCTGCTCGTTGGTGCGAAACAGGATGGCAAAGTCGCTCGCGACCGGCTTCGGCCCGTCGCCCATCGGATCGAGCCGCTGGGCGAGCTCACGGGCGACGCCCTGCGCCTCGAGGGCCTCGTCCTCGAAGCGCAGGAATCGGGGCGTGTCTCCCTCGCCGCGCGCCGCGCGGAGCGTCTTGCCGTGGCGGGTGGAGTTGTGGGAAATGAGCGTGTTGGCGAGCTGGAGGATGGGCGCGCGGGAGCGATAGTTGTCCTCGAGCTTTACAATCTTCGCCTCGGGCCAGTCGTTCGCAAAGCTCAAGATGTGGGTCACTTCCGCGCCGCGCCAGCCGTAGATGGACTGGTCGTCGTCGCCGACCACGCAGAGGTTCCGGTGGCGCTCGGCGAGCGCCCGCACGATGCGGTACTGGAGCCCGTTGGTGTCCTGGTACTCGTCGATGAGCAGGTGATCATAGCGGGTGGCCTCCGCGATCTTGGCGGCCGGGAAGCGGTCGAAGAGCTCCTCGGTGAGGAGGAGCAGATCGTCGAAGTCCACGGCGCCGCTCACGCGGAGCGACTGCTGGTACTTCTCGTAGGCCAGCGCCGCGAGCTCCTCGCGACCGGATTTCGCGAGCTCGAGGGCCTGAGCCGGCCGGACCGAGTGGCTCTTCCAGCCTCCGATCAGGTAGATGAGGTCGCCGGGGCGGAGCTTCTCGTGCCCGACGCGGAGATCGCGCAGCGCCGCGCGCGCGACGCTCTCCTGGTCGCCGCGGTCGTAAATGGTGAAGCGACTCGGGTAGCCGAGCCGCTCGATGTGCCGGCGCAAGATCCGCACGCAGAGCGAGTGGAAGGTCGAGATCTCGGGCGCGGCGGCGTTCCGCTTCCGTCGCCCGAGCAACTTCATGGCGCGCTCCTTCATCTCGCGCGCGGCTTTGTTGGTGAAGGTGACCGCCAGGATGCGGTCCGGTCGGGTGCCGTGCCGGATGAGCTCGGCGATGCGGAACGTGATGACGCGGGTCTTGCCGGTGCCGGCGCCAGCGAGCACGAGCAGAGGGCCGGAGCGCGTGGTCACCGCCAGCCGCTGCGGAGGGTTCAGGCCATCGACCATGGGGAGCCTGGGGATAGGGACCAACGCGCGGAGGATCAAGGCTTGCGTCGCTCGGCGGCTCGTGCTGGGTCTCACGAGTGGTCCGGATCTTCGACTTGAAGGGCAACGCGCAACGCCTCGACGGCGGGGCGATGTTCGGCAACGTCCCCCGCGCGCTGTGGAGCCGCTGGCACCGTCCGGACGACGAGGGGCGGGTGCTGGTGGCGTGCCGGGCGATGCTGGTGGACGAAGGGAATCGGAAGCTCCTCTTCGACACGGGCGTCGGCGCGTTCTTCGAGCCCGCGCTCCGCGCTCGCTACGGCGTCGAGTCGCCGCGGCACGAGCTCCTCGTCGCGCTCGAGGCGCTCGGCCTCGACGACGCCAGCATCGACGTCGTGGTGCTGAGTCACCTCCACTTCGATCACGCCGGTGGGCTCCTCCAGGCACATCGTGAGGGCGCGGCGCCCGAGTTGCTGTTCCCGCGGGCGCGCTTCCTGGTGACCCAGGACGCCTTCGAGAGGGCCCGAGCCCCGCACTCGCGCGACCGGGCCTCGTTCATCCCCGCGCTGCCCGCGCTCCTCGAGGCGAGCGGGAGGCTCGAGCTGGTCGGCGCGGAGACGGCGACCGCGTGCCTCGGTGAGCGATATCGGCTCCGGCAGACCGAGGGGCACACCCCCGGCATGCTCCACACGACCGTGCTCGGCGACCGCGAGCAGCTCTTCTTTGGCGCCGACCTCGTGCCGGGGATGGCGTGGGTCCACCTGCCGATGACGATGGGATACGATCGCTGCGCCGAGCGGGTCGTCGACGAGAAGGCGGCGATCTACGAAACGCTCACGGACCGGGCGAGCTGGCTCTTCTTCACCCACGACCCCGAGGTGTGCGTGGCGCGCCTGACGCGCGGCGAAGGCGGACGGTGGTGCGGGAGCGACGCGCGCGCCACGCTCGGCACCGGGTGGGAGCTCGGCTGAGGGCGCCGCGCTGCCTGCCCGCTGGCCGCGCGACGGCCGCGGCGGTATGCGGGTGGCCAACATGCTGAGCGAGGCGACCTTCGAGCTCTCCCCTGGCGTCCGCACCACCTTCGGCGCAGGCTCGCTCGCCAAGCTCGGCAAGCGGGTGCGCGCGCTCGGCGCAAAGGGCGCCTTCATCGTCACCGATCCCGGGCTCGTCGCGCACGGTGTGATCGCGCCGGTGCAGGGCACGCTCGAGGCGTCCGGGGTGGAGTGTCGCGTGTTCGACGGCGTCACCGCCAACCCGACCGCGCGGACCGTCGAGGAGGGCGCCGCCTTGGCGCGGGGACGACCGAGCGACGTCGTCATCGCGGTGGGCGGGGGCTCGGCGATGGACGCGGCCAAGGCGATCGCCATCGTCGGGCCGAACGGCGGCCACATCACCGACTATCCGTTCGGCTGCCAGCCGGCCACGCCCCCGCAGCGAGTGATCGCGCTCCCGACCACGGCCGGGACGGGCTCCGAGACCAACATGTATGGCGTCATCACCGAGCCCGCGCTCGGGCGGAAGATCCTCGTCGGTCATCCGGACCTCACGCCGGCGCTCGTGATCCTCGACCCGCTGCTCACCATCGACGCTCCGCCGGGTGTGACCGCGACCTGTGGGATGGACGTCCTCACGCACGCCATCGAGGCCTTTACCTGCGTGCGAGCCAACCCCTTCTCCGACAGCGTCGCGCTCCGAGCCATGAGCATGGTCGCCGCGTTCCTTCCGCGCGCCTTCGACGATGGTGGGGACGTGGAGGCGCGCGCACAGATGCTCTTGGCCGCGAACCTCGCGGGCGTCGCCTTCACGAACTCAGGGCTCGGGCTCTGTCACGCGATGGGGCACCCGCTCGGCGCACGGCTCGGCGTATCGCACGGGCAGGCGCTCTCCACGCTCCTGCCCGCGGTGATGCGCTTCAACCTGAGGGTGGTGGCCGAGCGCTACGCTCAGGCGGCCATCGCGCTCGGGGTCGCGGAGCCGGGCGCGAGCGACGAGGAGAACGCGGCGAGGGCGATCGCAGCCGTGGAGCAGCTGAGCGCGCGGGTCGGCACCGCGCGTCGAGGAGGCGAGCTCGGCATCGAGCCAGCGCTGATCCCTACGCTGGTAGAGGACGCGTTCGCCGATTCCTTGATGGCGGCAACCCCGCGGATGCCCGAGCGCGCGGACGTCCGAGCCCTCTACGAGGGCGTGCTCTGATGAGCTGCGGTGCGGTCGCGCTGCATGTCGAGTCGTTCGGTGATGGTGACACGATCGTGCTCGCGCACGGCTTCGGCGGCAGCGCGCGCAATTTTCGACCGCAAGCGCGCTCGCTCGGGGGGGAGCACCGCTTCGTGCTCTTCGACGCGCGAGGGCACGCGCGCAGCGAGGCCCCCGCGCCGGCGGAGGCCTATGAACCCGACTGCTTCGTCGAGGACCTCGCGCGCGTGGTCGACGGGACCGGGCCTCTGCCGGTCGTGGTCGGCGGGCTCAGCATGGGCGCTGGCGTCGCGCTCCGATATGCGCTCGCGCATGCCGAGCGCCTCCGTGGGCTCGTCCTGGCGGCGTTCCCTTACGTCTCCGTCGGGAAAGACGGGCGCGACTGGGCGCTCGGGTTCGCTGACGCGATCGACCGCGAAGGGCTCGACCGCGCCGGAGCCGAGTACGCGTGGGGCGAGCGCGCGCGCTTCGATCCCCAGGGAGCTCGGCTCATCCGCCAAGGTTTCCTCGAGCACTCGCCCGGCGCGCTCGCGCACACGCTCCGGCGCTTGCTCGCCGTGCAGCCGTCCATCGAGTCGCTGCGCGCCGAGCTTGCGCGCCTCACGGTGCCGACCCTGGTGATCGTCGGAGCGCTCGACGAGCGCTCGCTCGTGCCGTCCCGCGAGCTCGCCGGAGCGCTGCCCGAGGTCGAGCTCGTGGTCGTCCCGGGCGCAGGTCACGTGGTGAACCTCGCCGCACCTCGGGCGTTCGATGCAGCGCTCGCGGCGTTTCTCGACCGCGTGCGCTCGAGCCAGCCTCGCTGAGGCGGGGCTCGGCGGCGGGCGGCGGGAGGATAGCGACGAGGTGCAAGAAAAATGACGCCACGATGCACTACATCGTTGACACACCACAATAGATGGCAATATATGTGGTGCATCGACACGGAGTGGCGGGGGCGAACCCCGTGCACACGAGGAATCCCAGGAGGATCCGATGGCCGCTAAGAAGAAGAAGACGGCGAAGAAGGCTGGCAAGAAGATCACGAAGAAGGCTGGCAAGAAGGCTGGTAAGAAGACGGCCAAGAAGGCCGCGAAGAAGGCTGGCAAGAAGGCCGGCAAGAAGACGGCCAAGAAGGCCGCGAAGAAGGCTGGCAAGAAGACCGCCAAGAAGGCGCGCAAGGCCCCTGCGGCGGCCGCGGCCCCGGCGGCGGCGCCGACCGCCGACGCGCCGAAGAAGAAGGCCCGTCGAAAGACGGCCCGCAAGGCGAAGAAGGCGGCCGCTCCGGCGGCGGCTCCCGAGACGCCCGCGGCGTTCTGAGCACGGCGGGATCCGCTCCACTACCCGGTGCGCGAGCGCTCGCTCTGCGAACCGGGTAGTGTCAGGCCTCTCGGCTGCGAGTCACGGTCGAGTGAGGACGGACGTCGAGTGACTCTCCGCGACTGGGTATGGTTTCCTCGTGCGGTGGAGCGTGCACGCTTCGCCGGGATCGCGGGGCTGCTCGCGCTACTGGGGAGTTGCGACCGTCGTGGCACGCGGGGCGAGCCTCTGCCCGTCGATCCGGCGCAGGGCGCAGTCCCGCGCGGCGCGCAGATCGTCGTCGAGCAGAGGGCGGCGGAGTTCGTCGAGGGCCGCGTCATCGGCAGCACGCCGGAGGGGAAGCTCCGCGTGCAGCTCGGAGGTGTGGACGAGACTCAGCTCGTGTCCGCCGCGGACGTGTACCGACTGCCACCCGAGCCAGCTCACCTCGGCGCCGGCGATCTCGCGATTTGCGAGTCCGGCGACGCCACGTGGGTTCCTTGCCGCGTCCAGTCGGTGAGCGGCGCGGGCGGCATCGAGGCGGTCGGGCCAGGAGGTGAGCGAATCGACGTGCGGCCGAGTCGGGTGCTCGCGCCGACGCCGCTCACGCTCTTGAACCTCCGCCGCCGGTTCGAGCGCGAGTCGGCGCGCAGCGCCTTCCTCCAAGCCGCACGACGCGCGGGGAGCCCGACGCCGCCCTCCGGCTGGCGACCGTCCGCGCAAGCGCGGGTGCTGGTGCGGCGCGGGGAGGACTGGTACTCGGGGGAGGTTCGCGAGCTCGACGGCGACACCGTTCATCTGGTTTGGAGCGGAGGCGAGCGCGTGAGCGAGGTCGCGCGCAGCGCCCTCGTGCCCGAGCCGCCGACGGCTCTGCCGATACGTGCCGGGTCGTTCGTCTTGGTCCGCCCGGTGAGCATCCAGGGCGCTTGGGAGCGCTGGAAGGTCGTCTCTTCGAGCGAAGACGCCTGGGTGATCGTCGACGCCGACGGCGAGCGCCGGAGCGCGAGCGCGCGCGACCTGCTCCCGCTCGGCGGCTGAGCACCGCTCAGGGTCGCGGCGCGAGCAGGCGCGTCGCGAACAGCCCCACCGCGCTGCCTGCGAGCACGCGGAGCTCGGCGCGCACCTGCAGCGTCTCGGCGCGGTCGAGCGCGCAAGCGCGCGCGCTCGCGGTGGTGCGATCACGCCCGAGCGCGAGCTCGGCGCCGCTCGCCGCGTCGAGCAAACGAACCTCCGCGCCGCTGGCGCCCGAGTCGAGCGCCAGGGTCGCGTCCACGCACCGCCCGATGGGAACCGTCAGACTCTCGTCGTGGCGGGCGGAGTCCGCGAGGGGGAGCGCGGCTGCGGCGGTGAGCTGCCGCGCCGAGCCGATGAGCCCGCGCTCGACCAGACGTGAGACGAGCCGGGAGGCGGCCAGCGGGTGAAGGGTCAGGGCGGGCGCGCCGTCCCCATCGGCGCGGAGCTCGATCGCGTAGGGTCCGGGGGCGTCGGTCGCGTCGAGGTCGAGGCGCGCCGGTCCACCGGGGCCGCAGGCGAAGAGTGACGCCCGGCCGGTGCCGACGTCGCGCGCGATCAGGCTCCCGGCCCGCGACCAGAGCTGCGCTTCGAGTCCGCGCATCGGGCGACCCGTGACCACATCGATCCGCGCGCATCCCGGAGGCAGGGAGACGTCGAGGCTCACCCGACGCCCCACCGCGAGCGCTCCTTCGCCCAGCAGGCTCGGCGCTGGGTAGCCGAGCGCGGAGAGCCGCGCATCGTTCGCGGCGCGATGCTCCGCGAGCGCTCCCGTCGGGGCGAGCTCGAAGCGGAGCGGCGCCGCCAGCGAGTCCGGGCGCTCGCCCGGCGCGGTGCGCGCGAGCACCACGGCGACCATGCCTCGTCCGGCGTGCGGTCGGAGCTCGAGGGTGATCGCCTCGCTCGCGCTCGAGCATATGATGAACGCGCGCTCGCGCTCGGTCGCGAGCGCGCGTCCGAGGGTGTGACCGTCCGGAGCGATCGCCGTGAGCTCGAGGTGCGAGACGGAATCCTCTGGGACCGCGAGCACATCGAGGCAGCGGTCCTCATCGACCACGGCGGATACCCGCGCCACGATCCGCGGGTCGACCGGTACCGCCAACCGCCGGAGTTCCTGCCACTGTCCGCCGACCCGTCGCCGGTGACGCGCGATCTGCGTATCGAGGTCGGGCCACCGACCCGGCCGCGCGTTCGCGCGGGCGGAGCGCGACGCTGCCTCGACGGTGGCGCGCACGCGCTCGGCGTCTCCCGCGGGGATCGACTGCGCGCCAATCCCGACCACGCCACGGCCGGCCGCGACCCGCGCCGCGACGAAGATCCGCCGGGGATGCGGCGGACAAACGATGACGATCGGCGCCGGATCGGGCGCGTCATCCTCGCCGAGCACGGCCCCGTCGTCGGCGTAGGCGTAGAGGTCGATGTCATCGACCTCGGCCCCTGCGCGGGCGAGGAGCAAGAGGCAGCGGTCTTCCGGGGCTTCGACCACGACCTCGACGCGATCGCCGGCGGCGGCCATCCCGAGCCTGACCACGCGGACCTCGTCGGTCCCCGGCGTCATCACCTCGAACGAGCTCGCACGGAGCCAGCGCGCGAGCGCTTCGCCGCCGGCGTGCTCCAGCTTCGCAGGTGGGGGTCTGGCCGGCGCGGCCGGCGGCGCGGGCCGGCCGCAAGCCGCGCCGAGGAGCGTCACGGGCGCGAGCAGCGCGGCGAGCCTCGAGCGGCTCACGGCGGCTCCTCCCCGAGAGTGACGCGCCCGGTCTGCCAGACGGCCAAGAGCCAGCTCACCCCGGCGCCCCGCGACTCGACGTGGACGAGCGCGCGCTCGACCGCGCCGACGCAGAAGGCGAGCGCCGCGCCCGCGGCCTCGTCACGGCTTCGATTCTCACTGGTGGTTCCCGCGGCGTCGACGGCGAGGGTGAGCGAGCTCCTCGGACCGTCGAGCACCGCGGCGCCGAGCCGATAGCAGGCGCCGGGCTCGACCGCGAGCGGGAGCATCGTCACGCCCGAGATCCCGAGGGAGGAGTAGATGGGGGAGTCGACAGGGGGCGGCGCGTGGTGCTCGCGGAGCGCCTCGGCGAGCCGAGCGCGCGCGCGAGCGTCGAAGTACGGCGGCAACCCCGCCGGCAGCGACCATCGGGAGCGCACGAGCAGCACCTCGCTGAACGGCGCCGCGCCCGTGAAGCGGAGCCGCACGGCAGCGCGCTCCCCGAGACAGAACGAGACGCTCGCGTCCGGCGCGTTGCCGCTGTCCGAGGCGAGCGTCTCGCCGGTCTGGGCGAGCGTGACCGAAGCGTCGAGGTCGACGGCCGACCCGCCCCCGCGCGCGTGGTCCGCGCCGAGCAGGTCGAGACGGCTGCAGCCCGCGTCGAGCGCGAGGAGCGTCCAGCCTGCGCCGGTGGAGCTCGCCCCGAGCGCCTGGCGCTCCACGCGCTCCGCGCCGTCGTCCCGTTGCTGTCGCTCGACCGCGGCGGCCCGGGCCGCCCGCGGCGCTGGAGCCGGCGGCGGGCCCGCCGGCGTGTCCTCCGCCGGGACGCCCGGCTCGCGTCGCGGCAGGATGGCCGTGAGCGGTGGCAGTGGCCCGGGGGAGCGCGCGACCACCGTCTGCAGGATCGCGCGCGGCGAGCGGAGCTCGACCTCGAGCTCGTCGAAGCGGGCCTTGTCGGCGCCGCACAGCGTGAGCTCGACTGCGCCCGCGACGCTCGCGCGGGCGAGCGCGTCCTCGCTCGCGGCGGACTCGCTGGCGCTCGCCCGATGCGTCACGAAGGTCGCGCTCACGGCGCCGAGGATGGCCACCGTCGTGCAGCCGCCGTTCTCCGCGTCTCGCTCCGCCTCCTCGAGCAGCAGCGGGAGCCGCTCGCCGCGTTCGGCGACGCGAGGTGCGAGCACTCGCACCTCGCCGGCCGGTCGCCATGCGCGCGCCAGCGCCCGGACGTCGTCGGTGAGATCCGCCCGGGCGGAGCCCGCGCCGAGCAGACACCCCCCCGAGATCGCAGCGGAGAGCGCCCAGCGAGCGAGCCCTGGTGAGCGACGGCGAGCCGGCACGAGCGGCAGTCTGCCTCAGCTCGGCGCCGCTCGCCGCGCCAAAACTCCCGCGCGCCGAAATGGCATCCGAGGTGACGTCAGTCCGGCGCGCGGAGCGCTTCACGGAGCGCCGCGAGCGCGCGGAGCGCGTCGCCGGCGAGCGCGCGCGTGGTCGCGAAGCGCAGCCCGGCCGCCGGTCCCGGGGTGATGGCGGCGCCGTCGCGAAGCTCCACCCGGCTCGCGCCGGCGCGCCGCAGGTAGTCCGCTTCGCCCGGGCTCGACGCGACGAAGCGGGTCCGCTCGATACGAGCCTGGCCGGCGCTGCCGACCTCGGCGAGGCGAGCCTGGCGCGAGTAGCGTGGATCGGGCTTCGGCGGAACGCTCATGCGCGGCACTCGTCCCCGAGATAGAGGGCCTCGTCGAGGCGCGTGATGCGCGGGCGCGGACCGCAGAGCGCGCAGTCGGCGCGCGGCGTGATCGGGACTTCGCGCAGGCGCTCGCGCCAGCCGTCGAAGGTGAAGATGCGCCCCGCGCGCGTGTCGTCTCCGGTGAGCCACGAGAGCGCCAGATCGGCCATCAGCGCGCCGGCGAAGCCCACCACGGGGCCCATCACCCCGGCGGTGGCGCAGTTGGGAGCCGCGTCGCCTCCCGGGAGATCCTCGAAGAGGCAGCGATAGCAAGGGCGGCCTCCCGGCGCGACCGACAGCGCCGTCGCGAGCCAGCGGATCCCAGCGCCGTGCACCACCGGCCGATGCTCGAGCGCGCAGGCATCGGCCGCGAGGAACTTGGTCGCGAAGTTGTCCGCGCCCTCGAGCACGATGTCGGCGTCGCGCGCGAGCGCCCGGGCGTTCTCCGGCAAGAACCGCGAGCGCACGAGCTCGATGCGCTGCTCCTCGGTCCGCTCGCGGTCGAGCGCGCGCGCCGCGGCGTCGAGCTTGTCCGCCCCGACGTCGTCATCCGAGAAGAGGATCTGACGGTGGAGATTGGTGAGCTCCACCTGGTCGTCATCGGCGAGCACGACTCGCCCGACGCCTGCGCGGACCAGCGCGAGCGCCGCCGGACAGCCGAGCCCTCCGGCCCCAATGACGAGCGCGCTCGCGCGCCGGAGCCGTTCACGATCCGCCGGCGCGGCGCCCGAGGAGGTTTCTGATCCTCGCAGCATGTCTCTCGCGAGCGCCGGACGCCGGCGCTCGCTCGGGAGTCTTCGCCACCCGTCGGGCTTGTCAAGGAACGGCTCGCGCCCGCTCGCGCCCGCTCGCGCCGGAGGGTATGAGAGAGGCATGTGCGACACGTTCGTCGCGACGCACGAGGCGACCGCCGCGGGCGGCGTGATCTTCGGGAAGAACAGCGATCGGGAGCCGAACGAGGCGCAGGCGCTCGAGCTCGAGCCGGCGCGCGTGCACGAACCCGAGGCTCGGCTCCGCTGCACCTACCTCGAGATCCCGCAGGTCTCGCGGACGGCGCGCGTGCTCCTCAGCCGGCCGCACTGGATGTGGGGCGCGGAGATGGGCGCGAACGAGCACGGCGTCGTCATCGGCAACGAAGCGGTGTTCACCCGGGCGCCGGTCGCCGAGAGCGGGCTGCTCGGGATGGACCTCGTGCGGCTCGGGCTCGAGCGCGCCGCGACCGCGCGCGCGGCGGTCGAGGTCATCGGCGCGCTGCTCGAGGAGCACGGGCAAGGCGGGGTCGCCGGGCATCGCGACGAGCGCATGCGCTACGATAACAGCTTCATCTTGGCG
This sequence comes from Polyangiaceae bacterium, assembly GCA_035063585.1. Classification (GTDB taxonomy): domain Bacteria; phylum Myxococcota_A; class Polyangia; order Polyangiales; family Polyangiaceae; genus JAPSGB01. Next base: position 6,574 of record JAPSGB010000035.1, on the reverse strand, counting down.
GACCCCGAGGAGGCGTGGGTGCTCGAGACGGCCGGGCGCGCGTGGGTGGCGGCGCGCGTGCGCGGGGTGCGCGCCATCAGCAACGGGCTCACCATCGGCGAGCGGCGCGACCGCGAGTCGCGACACCTCGCGGCGTACGCGCGAGATCTCGGGCTATACCGCGGCCGCGGAGCGCTCGACTTCGCGCGCACCTTCTCGAACCGCCCCATCACCTGGGCTGCGGCGGCGGCGCGCCGCCGCGGCTGCAGCGAGCGCGCGCTCCGCGCGGAGGAGGGGCGCATCACGCCGCTCACGGCGATGCGCGCGCTTCGTCGACACGGGGACGGCGACCGCGCCGGGCGCGCTGCCGGCGCGCCGCTCATGACCGTGTGCGCGCACGCCTCGTGGTGGCCGACGCGGCGCGCTGGCCAGACGACGGCCTCGCTCGTGAGCCTGCTCGGCTCGAGCCGCTCGGTCCATTTCGCGACCGGGACCGCCGCGCCATGCACGAGCGTGTTCAAGCCGCTCTGGCTCGACGCCGGGCTCCCCGAGCTCGGCCGCGCTCCCGGCGACGGGTTCGACGCGGGCGCGCTCTGGTGGCGGCACGAGCGGATGCACCGCGCGGCCGAGGCCGATCTCCCGCGATTTCTCGCCGGGTTCGCGAGTGAGCGCGACGCGCTCGAGGCGCGGCTCGTGGCCGAGGCCGTCGCGCTCGGTCCGGCGAGCGCCGGCGCGCGGCGAGTCGCGAGCGAACGGGCCTTCTCGGCCGCGGCGGCGCTCGACGAGCGGGCGCTCGCTCGGATGCCTGGCTGGCCAGGCGTGAGTCCGAGACGCCTCTACTGGCAGCGCATGAACGCGCTCGCGGGGCTCCCTCGCGCGCCCGAGCCTCGAAACGTCGTCGCGCGCGGCACCAGCGTGAGAAATTTCCGCGCCCGCTAGATCGAGGTCGATTTTTATCGCGGCGCGGTTGTCGTGCGCGAGCGGCATACAACACTATGTCGCAGGTCATCGCGTGCGGGCGCCGCCGCCTCCGCGAACGAAAGGTCTCGAACGATGCATCGCTGGTTTGCGCTCCTCGCTCTCTCGGGGGCCCTCGTCGGCTGCAGCGCGGCTACGTCGAACGATCTCGACCGCGGCGGCAGCGGTGGGTCGGCCGGGAACTTCGGCGGAGCCGGCTGCACGACCAACCCGGACTGCGGCGGTTGCGCGAGCTGCTTCGCCAAGTGCGCGTGCTCGACCGGCCAGACCGCGGTCTGCGCCAATGCCTGCGGCGCCGGGAGCGGTGGGGCGAGCGCCGGGAGCGGCGGGGCGAGCACCGGGAGCGGTGGCGGCGGCGGAGTGGCGCCGGTCGGGAGCCTGGCGGCTGGAGTACGCATCACCGAGATCTCGCTGAACCAAGCGGTCAAGATCCCGATCATGAGCGGCGGCGTCGCGGTGACGAACCGAAACGCGCCCGTGGTCCAGGGCCGCCCCGCCTTCCTCCGCGTCTTCGTGACGCCGGACGCTGGCTTTCAGGCTCGTCCCCTCGTCGCGCGGCTCAGCGTCGCCGGGCAGGCGGACCAGACCGTGAGCCACGACGTCTCCGGCCCTTCGAGCGATGCTAGCCTCGGGAGCTCCTTCAATTTCGACGTCCCCGCCGAGCAGCTCACCGGCGACGCCGCGTTCAGCGTGAGCCTCGAGGAGGCGGGCGGCGCGGCGAGCGGCGGCGCGACCGACGGCGCGCGCTGGCCGGCGAGCGGCACCGCCGCGCTCGGCGCGGTCACCGTGAACGGCCCCTTCAAGGTGCTCGCGATCCCCGTCACGGTGGGCGGTTTCAGCCCGGACACCAGCCCGGCGCACCTCCAGGCGCTCCACGACGCGCTCTTCGGAATGTACCCGGTGGCCAGCGTCTCGCTCGAGGTCGGCCCGGCTCAGAATAGCCCGTATGCGCTGAGCGCGAACGGCAGTGGTTGGGGGCAGACCCTGAATTGGCTGTCGGGGCTCCGCGCCAGCCTGGGGGTCGACAAGAAGACGTTTCTCTACGGGATGCTCGCGCCGGCAAACTCCATCAACGCCTTCTGCGGGGGCGGCTGCGTCGCCGGGCTCGGCTCGGTGCCGAGCGCGAACGACACGCGCGGCCGCGCGGCCATCGGGCTCGGCTACTTCCCTGACGGCTCGGGTGGGCCGAGCATGTACTCGACGGGCGGCGCGACGACCACCCTGGTGCACGAGCTCGGCCACGCGCTCGGGCGTAACCACGCGCCGTGCTCGCCGCCGGGCGCGCAGCTGCAAGGCGTAGACGGCGCCTACCCGTACCCGGGCGCGGCCATCGGGAGCTGGGGCTACGATCTCGTCGCCCACGCCCTCAAGGATCCGGCGAAGCACACCGACGTGCTCGGCTACTGCTCACCGAGCTGGGTGAGCGACTACACGTATCGGGGGATCCAGGGCCGCATGGCGTTCATCAACGCGAGCGCCTATGAGCTCCCGAGCTCGGAGCCGCTGCGCGCGCCCGGTCGGTTTCGGGTAGCGGTGATCGAGCCGGACGGCACCATGCAGTGGGCTCCGCCCGAGGACACCGACTCGGTGGAGCAAGGCGAGGAGCGCTCGGTCGAGCTGCGGGACGCATCGGGGCGAGCCACCGGTACCGTCACCGGCTTCTACACCCCGTTCGCGGATCTCCCCGGCGGGATCCTGCGGGTCCGTGAGAGCTTGCTCACGCGCGCCCACTTCATCGCGGCCCTCTCGGTGAGCTCGACCGTCCTCACGCTCCGCTGAGCTCCAAGGCCCGAGCGCGCCGCTCGGGCGACGCCTCAGTACAGCCGATCCAGGTCGGCCTCGTACTTGGCGAGCACGTTGCGCCGCTTGAGCTTCAGGGTCGGCGTGAGCATGCCGTTGTCGGTGGTGAAGTCCTCGGTGACGAGCATGAACTTCTGCGGCCGCTCGAAGCCCTTGAAGCCCTTGCTCCGCGTCTCGAGCTCCTGCTTGATGAGCTCGCGGACCTTGCCGCTCGCGGCCAGGTCGGCGCCGATGTCGATGGTGTTGTCGGTACCCCACTTCTTCACGGACTCGGCGTCGAGCACCACGAGCGCGACGTTGTACGGCTTGTTCGCGCCGTGGATCATGACGTTGGCGATGTAGGGAGAGAGCTTGAGCTCTTCTTCGAGCGGCGCGGGGACCACGTACTTCCCGTTCTCGAGCTTATACTGCTCCTTGATACGGCCCGTGATGTAGAGGTAGCCGTCGGCGTCGAGATAGCCCATGTCGCCGCTGCGGAAGCCGCCGTCCGGCAGGAGGACCTTCTCGTTCTCGTCGGGGCGGTTGTGATAGCCCTGCATGATGTTGGGGCCGTAGATCACGATCTCGCCGTGCTTGTCGTCCCCGGTGGCAGCCTTGTCGATCTTGATGGTCACCTCGGGGATGGCCTTGCCCACGCTGCCGATCTTGCGGTGGCCCGGGTAATTGGCGGTGGCGATCGGGCTCGTCTCGGTGAGCCCGTAACCCTCGTAGACCTCGATCCCGAGAGCGTCGATGAACTCCGCGACCTCCTTCGAGAGCGCTGCGCTCCCGCTGATCGCGTAGCGCAGCCGGCCGCCGAACTTCAGACGGATCTTGGAGAAGATGAGCTTGTCCGCCAGGGCGAGCCCCATCCCCGCGAGGACGCCCCCGCTGCCGCCGGCGCTCTTGCGGGTCGCGGTCGCGATGCCGCTCCTGAAGAGGTTCTGGATGACGCCGGGCTTCTCCGCCATCTGCTTGTTCACGCCGTCGTAGATCCGGTTGAAGATGCGCGGCACGGCAAAAAGGATGGTCGGGCGGACGTCGGCGAGGTTACCTACCAGGTTCGCGACGTCGTCGTTGATGGCCATCGAGCAGCCCATGCTGAGCAGCGCGTGGAGCTCGCAGGTCTGGCCGAACGAGTGCGCCCACGGCAAGAACGAGAGCGAACGATCGTTCGAGTCGAAGGTGAAGATGGTGTGCACCGCGTTGATGTTCGAGGTGATGTTGCCGTGGCTCAGGATCACGCCCTTCGGGTTGCCCGTGGTGCCCGAGGTGTAGATGAAGCCGGCGGTGTCCCCGGAGCTCGGCTGCTTTGCCGGGACGGGGTTCCGCTCGCCCCGGGCGAGCAGGGCCCGATATGATTCCGGCTCACTCTCGTCGAGCTCGAGGCCGATGACGTGCTCGAGCGCGGGGAGCTCGGCCGCGAGCTCCTTCAGCTTCGCGTAGATCGCCGGGGTCGCGCCGATGCAGATCTTTGCGGTGCAGTCCTCGAGGATGAACTTCCACTCCTTCGGGAGCTGCGCCTCGTACATCGGCACGAACGCGGCGCCGAGCCCGTAGGTCGCGTACGCCGCGACCGCCCACTCGACGCGGTTATTGGCGATGATCCCGACCTTGTCGCCGGCGCCGACGCCGAGCGCGGCGAGCGCGCCGCGAAACTGGTCGACCTGCGTCTTGAAGTCGCCGTAGCTGAGCCACTTCCACTGGCTGCCGTGCTTGGTGCCGAAGAGCTCCCGCTCGGCGTGCTTCTCACAGCTTCGATCACACAGCTCTACCAGGTTCGTGAACGCTTCCGACATGGCTCCTCCGACGCTTCGACGGTTTGCTCGCGCCCCACCCGAGCGGGCGAAAAGCGCGCGGAACATAGGGAAATTCCACGGGCACGTCAATCTCGGTCGGGATGCCGGCCCGGCGCGGAACCCCGGGGGCCGCCGGCGGCGGGCCCCCGAGTCCGTGCTATGCCCGAGGCGCCCCATGCCGCGCTACGCCTTGGTCACCTTCGGCTGCCAGATGAACCAGCACGACTCGGACCGGATCGCGGAGGCGCTGCACGGCGTCGGCTACACGCCCGTGAAGGAGCCCCGCGACGCCGAGCTCGTCATCCTGAACACCTGCAGCGTCCGCGAGAAGGCCGAGCAGAAGCTACGGAGCGAGGTCGGGCGGCTCGGGCTCTTGAAGCGGGAGAACCCGGCGCTGCTCATCGGCGTCGCGGGCTGCGTGGCGCAGCAGGAGGGAGAGGCGCTCATCAAGCGGATGCCGCAGCTCGATCTGGTCTTCGGCCCAGACAACATCCCGGAGCTACCTGGGTTGCTCGCCGAGCTCGAGCTCGGCGGCCCGCCTCGGGTCCGGACCGTCTTCGACGTCGACTCTCCGCGGTTTCTCCGCGCGGCTCCCATCTCCGGTCGCGCGGCGCCGAGCACCTTCGTGACCGTCATGAAGGGCTGCGACGAGCGCTGCTCGTACTGCATCGTGCCCTACACCCGCGGACCGGAGCGCTACCGGCCCGCGCGCGAGATCGTGGAGGAGGTCGCGCGGCTCGCCGCCGCGGGCGCGCGCGAGGTGACCTTGCTCGGACAGACGGTGAACAGCTACCGCGATCCGCTGGGTGAGCTCTCGCCCGCGCCGGGCGCCGGTGAACAGCCCCCGTGGCACGCCCGGTTCGAGCGCGCGAGCGACGAAGAGAGTGAGTTCGCGGCGCTGCTCCGAGCGGTCGTCGAGGGTGCCCCGAACCTCGCGCGGCTCCGCTACACGAGCCCCCACCCGCGCCACCTCACCATGAGCCTGATCCGCGCGCACGCCGAGCTCCCGGCGCTGATGCGGCACGTGCATCTACCCGTGCAGAGCGGAAGCGACACGATCTTGCGGCGCATGATCCGTCGCTACAGCGCGGCGGAGTATTTCGAGCGCGTCGCGGCGCTCCGCGCGGAGGTCCCCGGGCTCACCTTGTCGACCGACGTGATCGTCGGCTTCCCGGGCGAGACGCGCGCGGACTTCGAGGCGACCGTCGAGCTGGTCCGCCGGGTGGGCTTCACCGGGCTCTTCGGCTTCATGTACTCGGTGCGACCGTACACTCCGGCGCGGCGCCTCGCCGATGACGTCCCCGACGCCGAGAAGAGCGCGCGGCTCGCCGAGCTCTTCGAGGTGAGCGAGCGCCTACGCCGCGAGCACCTCGCTCGGCTGGTCGGAAAGACCGAGTGGGTGCTGGTCGAGGGACCGGGGAAGCAGGGCGGCTTCTCGGGCCGGACGGAGCAGAACGAGATCGTACATTTCGGGGCCCAGGGCGATCCGACCGGGGAGCTCGTGGAGGTCGTCATTACGCGCGCGTTCGACCACTCGCTCGAGGGCGAGCTCACCGATCCATCACGGCGCGCGGCGCACGTGCGGCGCGGCCTCCGCGTGCTCGACTCGTCGCTTCAGTGACGCAGGGGGAGGGGAAAGCGACGCGCCCCGGTGCTCGCCCGGCTGCGCGCGTGGCGAGCGATGGTGACGCCGCTCGTCGAGCCGAAGAGCCCGGTGAGGTCCACCCAAAGGACCGGGTCGCCGACCTCTTGCCCCATCCGTGTACGGCGTCCTTCGGCTCCGCGTACCCCGTCTCCAGAACCGTCACTCCCGCCGACGCGACCTGACCGGTCGCCGACGAAGCCGAACCCCTCCGGGCGACGCGCGGTGCGCGTCGTACTGTGCCCGGAACGTCCCGGCGGCCATGGCGGAGGCCCCTCGCGCCGCAAGCGCTCGCCGACGTCGCCGCGCGTCGTGCACCGCTCGGCCTCGTGCAGGATGCGGAGCTTCTGCTCCGCGGTGAACCTCCGGCGCTGCCGCCGGTCGTTGTTGAGCGTGG
>JAPSGB010000034.1:0-48755 GCA_035063585.1 Polyangiaceae bacterium | reverse complement strand
CGTCCCTCCGCGCACCGACGTCCCTCCGCGCACCGACGTCCCTCCGCGCACCGACGTCCCTCCGCGCACCGACGTCCCTCCGCGCACCGACGTCCCTCCGCGCACCGACGTCCCTCCGCGCGCGCCGACGTCCCTCCGCGCGCGCCGACGTCACTCTCTCCCGCTCGCGCTCCGCGATAGCCCTGCGGGCGTCCCTCCGCGCGCGCCGGCGTTACTCCACCGGGCTGCCGGCGAGCTCGAACGCATGTTCGCCCTCGCTCGCGTCGGGGCACGTGAAGGTCGCGCGGCCGGGCGCGGACTCGTACTCCACCGGCGCGCCGTCGCAGGAGATGGTGACGCCGGTGACGCTCGCGCGGCTGAGGCTCACCTCGTGCGCGCGGCCGCGCGCCGCGCGGGTCACACGGTAGCGCACGACGAGCCGCCCCGGCGCGGGACGCTCGAGCGCGATGAGATCGCCGGCCACCGCGCGCGGGAAGGGCCGCGCGACGATCCGCGCGGTCGCCGCCCGCTCCTGGTTCTCGCCGTCGCGCAGGCCCCAGAGCCCGGTCTCGGCCCACACCCACGCCGTGCTCGAGGTGAGCAGGCGATCTTGGAGGTCGAGCTCGGCCTCCAGCCATTTCGGCCCGCGCGCCATCGTCTGATCGCAGCCGAACTCCCCGATGAAGAGCGGCGCGCCCCAGGCCTCGGCCTCGGCTTCGGCAGCGAGCATGCTCGGCTCGAGCGCGGCCGGGTCCTCCGACTCCCAGTCGTTCTGCGACGGGCGCGAGAACCACCCCGTGTAGATGTGCGGCGCGTACACGCCGGACCCGGCGGCCCACGGCTCCGCCGGGATGCGCGCTTGGTCGGTCTGGTTGCGGGTACCGATGGGCTCGAAGAAGACCGGCGCGCTCGGGTCGACCGCGTGCACGCCCGCCGCGAAGCGCTCGTGGAAGGCGTCGAGCTCGCTCGTGGAGAGCACCACCGGCTCGTTGAAGGCCTCGTAGCCGAGCACCACCGGGTCGCGCCTCACATACTTTACGATTTGCTTTACCGCGTCGACGAACGCCTCCTGGAGCGGCCGGCCGTCTGCGGCGGGCGCGTTCGCGAAGAAGTTGAACCCGGCCTGGAGCACCTCCGGGGAGAGCCGGCGCGCGTCGTCATAGGGGCCTTCGAGGAGCTTGGTAGGCGCGGGCACGATGGCCCAGAGCGGCGCGCCGTCTTGTCCGATCTCCTTCGAGTAGGCGTCTTGGTGCAGATCGATGACGAGGTAGAAATGGTGCTCCCGCGCGAGCCTCATCGTCTCGCCGAGCGCGTCGAAGAACGCGCGAGCGTACCGCTTCGGCTCCGGCTCGAGCGCGCTCCAGCTCACCGGGAGGCGGAGCACGTTGAAGCCGAGCTCCTCGTAGCGCGCGGCGGCCGCCGCGTCGAACGCGGGGAACACCTCGTTCGGAGCGCGTCCGTCGTCGAAGGTGACGTCGAAGAGCGGCGCGACCTTGGCGTTATAGCCGCGCAGGATGAGCTCACGTCCGAGCGCGTCGCGGAAGCGGCGCCCATCGACCTCCACACGCGACGGCCCCGCGGGGGGCTCTTCGCTGGCGCTCTCCTCGCCGCCGCACGCCGCCCCGCCGAGCGCGAGCGCGGCCGCGCCGAGCACCGCGAGGGGGCTCGCCGCAGCGCGCCAAGCCGCGCTAGGTCGGCCGAGCGCGAGCGCGGCTGCGCCGAGCGCCGCGAAGGGGCTCGCCGCAGCGTGCCAAGCCGCGCTAGGTCGGCCGAGCGCGAGCGCGGCCGCGCCGAGCGCCGCGAGGGGGCTCGCCGCAGCGTGCCAAGCCGCGTTAGCTCGGCCGGGCGCGAGCGCGGCTGCGCCGAGCGCCGCGAGGGCCGTGCGAACACCCATGGGCGCACAGATAACACGTCTCGACTTCGCGGTCGTCCAGCGCTTCCTCTAGCGCCGCGATCGCGCGCCCATGGGCGCACAGATGACACGTCTCGACTTCGCGGTCGTCCAGCGCTTCCTCTAGCGCCGCGATCGCGCGCCCACGGGCGCACAGATGACACGGCTCGACTTCGCGAGCAAGGTTCGGTCGCCGAGGGTCCGCCTCCTGCCGAAGTGGCGCGCAGATGACACGTCGCTTCGCACGCGCGCGAGCGCACGAGCTCGACCGGTGAGCGCGCGCGACGCGGTGCTATACTCCGAGCGGTATGACGGCGCGGCTCGGGCTCATTTCGCGCGCTTCGGTACTGACGGCGCTCGTCGCGCTGGCGCTCGCGCTCGCGTCAGGGTGCTCGCTGACGAACCTCGACGGGCTACGAGGCGGCAGAGGGGCGCAGGAAGCGGGAGCCGATGGGGGCGTCGATGCCGCAACCCCGCCGGAGTCGGGCTGCGTCCAAGCCGACTGCGCGAAGCTCGGCGTGGCCTGCGGGATGGTGCTCGACGCGTGCGGCAACGCGCAGAGATGCGGCACGTGCGCGCCAGGCGAGCTCTGCGTGGACAACCAATGCCTGAAGCAGGCGAGCTGCGGTAACGGAACCTGCGACGGCGGAGAGACCTGCGACACCTGCCCGCTCGACTGCGGGTGCGGCGGCGGGAGCTGCATCGAGGGCCAGTGTTGCCAGCCCGACTGCGATGGAAAGTCTTGCGGTGCGGACGGCTGCGCGGGGACCTGCGGTAGCTGCGGTTCCGGTAAGATATGCTCGAGCAGCGGCGCCTGCGAGAGCGCGGTAGCTTGCGGTGACGGCACCTGCAGCGCGGCCGACGGCGAGACTTGCGACAACTGTCTCGACTGCCGGTGCCCGACCGGTAGCTGCGTGGCGGGGAGGTGTTGCGAGCCGAGCTGCGCGGGGAAATCCTGCGGCGCGGACGGTTGCGGCGGCAGCTGCGGCGCGTGCGACTCGGGAGAGAGCTGCGCCGCTGGGTCGTGTAGGCTCGATGTCGCGTGCGGCAATGGCGTCTGTCAGTCCGGGGAGAGCTGCGCGAACTGCCCGAATGACTGCACCTGCGCGTCCGGGCAGACCTGCGGCGCGAACGGCAGCTGCTGCGCTCCGAGCTGCACCGGAAAGGACTGCGGCGACAACGGCTGCGGCGGCTCGTGCGGGAGCTGCCTGAGCGGTGAGAGCTGCGTGGGTGGCATCTGCATGCCCGACATCGTCTGCGGGAATGGCGTTTGTGAGACCGGCGAGAACTGCAAGGCGTGCGCGTCGGATTGCGGGTGCGACACCGGTAGCACGTGCCGCGCGAACGGCACCTGCTGCACGCCGCACTGCCTGGGCAGCAACTGCGGCGACGACGGCTGCGGCGGCTCGTGCGGGACGTGTAACGGCCCATCGATCACCTGCGTCTGTGGACGGTGCGCCCCGAAGGGCTCGCAGTGCAACTGAGCCGGCGCGGCGCGCGAGCCGGGCTCGGGCCCGCTCACGCCGGCCGCCGTCTCCGCGACCGGCCGCCGGCTCGAGGTGTGGTAGGAAATCGCGATGCAAGCGAGCCCGCTCGGAGCGCTCGAGCCGCGCATCATCGGGCGTTATGCGCTCTACGGCGAGCTTGCCGCCGGCGGGATGGCCACCGTCCATTTCGGGCGGCTGGTTGGCGCGGCCGGGTTCTCGCGCACGGTCGCCATCAAGCGCTTGCACCCGCAGTTCGCTCGCGATCCGGAGTTCGTCGAGATGTTCTTGGACGAGGCGCGGATCGCCGCCCGGATCCAGCACCCCAACGTGGTGAGCACCCTCGACGTCGTCGCGGTCGATGGCGAGGTGTTCCTCGTCATGGAATACGTCCATGGCGAGGCGCTCTCGAAGCTCGTCCGCGCGAGCCGCGCTCGCGGCGCGAGCGTCCCTCCGCGGATCGCGGTGGCGGGCCTGATCGGGGCGCTCACCGGCCTGCACGCCGCGCACGAGGCCAAGAGCGAGCGCGGAGAGCCGCTCCATCTCGTGCACCGCGACGTGAGCCCGCAAAATGTCCTGCTCGGGGTGGACGGCGTCGCCCGCGTGCTCGATTTCGGGGTGGCCAAGGCCGCCGCGCGCGTGACCTCGACGCGCGACGGCCAGGTGAAGGGGAAGGTCAGCTACATGGCCCCGGAGCAGCTCGGCGGCGGCGACTTGGACCGCCGGACGGACGTCTTCGCCGCCGGGATCGTCCTGTGGGAGGCCCTCACCGGACAGCGGCTGTTCGACGGCCAGAGCCCGGCGGAGATCATCAACAAGATCGCTGAAACGAAGGTACCGCCTCCGAGTCGAGTCGAAGCGAGCGTTCCTTCCATACTCGACGCCATCGTAGAAAAGGCGCTGTCGAGAGACCGCGAGGGGCGCTTCGCGACGGCGCAAGCATTTGCGATCGCCCTCGAAGAGTCTGGAGCGGTTGCGCTGCCGCGTGAGGTCGGGGAGTGGGTGGCGCGGATCGGGCGTGAGACGCTCGACGCGCGGGCCTCGCGGATCGCGGAAATCGAGCACTCCTCGAGCGCGACGCCGCCCGCGACCGTCCCCCGAGGGGTTGGCGAGGGCGGCTCGCCTCCTTACGAGGCGACCGCCGCCGGGGAGCCGCTCACACTTCCGTCGCAGAGGTCGCGGATCGTGGCGGGCGTCCCGCCGAGCCCGGCGCTCGCGCCGCTCCGCTCGAGCCAGCGCGGGGCGCGCGGGAGCCCTGCGAACCGAAAGCTCATCGCCATCCTGCTCGCCGTCACCGGGGCGCTGGTGGCAGCCATCGGGGTGTTCGTGGCGGTGCTCTGGAACCGACCGGCCGCGCCGGCCGGCGCGCGGGCCGTGAGCCCGTCGCCGAGCGGTCCGGCCGACCTCGGCGCTTCGCCCGTCGCGCCGGCCACCGAGGCGGTCGTGGAGGAGCCCCGGCCTTCGGCGAGCACCGGCTCGCCGACCCCCGGCGTCGCGCCACCGGTCGAGCTCGAAGCGCGCCCCGCCGAGGCAACCGAACCCGAGCCGGCCGAGGCGCGACCGGCGCGCCCCCTCACCAAGCCTGCGGCTCGGCCTCGACCGAGACCAGCCCAAAATAAGTGCGATCCGCCGATTTACGTCGACCCCGACGGGATCCGTCGGGTCAAGCCGGGCTGCGGTTGAGGCCGCTCCTTTCGGGTATGCTGAGCTTCGCCCATGCGTGAACTGGTCTCCCGGGCGCCGCTCGGCGCGTGCCTGGTGGCGCTGCTCTTGGCGACTTCGCACGCTCGCGCCGCCGAGCCGGACTGCGCGAGCGCGTACGAGTCGTCTCAGGAGCAGCGCCACCAAGACCACCTGCGGAGCGCTCGCCAGAGCCTCCTCACCTGCTCGCAGGCGCGCTGTCCGGGCTTCATCAAGGACGACTGCGCCAAGTGGTTGTCGGAGGTCGACAGCGCGCTGCCGACCGTCGTGTTCAGTGCCACGGCCGACGGAAGGAGCCTCACGGACGTCAGCGTCAGGCTCGGCGACGAGGTGCTCGCGCGCGGCCTCGACGGCAAGGCCGTGCCCATGGATCCGGGCCCACAGTCGTTCGTGTTCGAGAGCGAGCGCTACGGACGGCAGCAGGTCGATTTCGTGGTGATGGAAGGCGGGAAGGCGCAGCGCGTCGTGGCCGTCTACGAGGCCGGTGCCTCGAGCGACGCCCGCGGCGCGCGGTCCGAGGTCGAGGCGTCCTCGCCCGGCGGCGCCCAGCGGACGCTCGGGTTCGCGCTGCTCGGGCTCGGAGCGGTGGGGGTCGGCGGGTTCGCGTACTTCGGGCTGAGCGGCAAGAGCGCGCAGGACGCGCTCGCGTGCGCCGACACCAGGACCTGCACGGACGATGACCTCCGCCCGATCAAGGACCAGTACCTCTTCGCGGACCTCTCGCTCGGGGTCGGAGTCGTCTCGCTCGTGGTCGCGAGCTATCTGCTCCTCACCTCGTCGTCCGGCGAGCAGGAACCGCCGAGCGAGGCGGAGCGGGGCGTGCGCGTGGACGTGAGCGCCCGCCCCGGCGGGGCCTTCGCGAGCGTCCAGGGCCTCTTCTGAGGGCGGGAGCGGGCGCGGCGCCGGGCGCACGCGCGCGCCGCCGGCCGCGCCGGACCGGCAGCCCGCGAACTCCGGTAAGTCCCGGAGAGTTCGGCGAAATGACCCGATGATCTTGATCCTGGCGCAAGGCGGCTCGGGTGCGGTAGAGCAGGGCTCGCGCGGCGCGGGCGCTGGGCCCTGCCGCCACTCGAAAGATCATGCAAAAGGCTCTCTCTCTCTACGATACGGCGATCGGCAAGAAGGCCGTGATGGCCGTCTCGGGCCTGGTGCTGTTTGGGTTCGTCATCGGGCACATGCTCGGCAACCTCCAGCTCTACCTCGGGCCCGAGGCGCTCAATGACTACGCGCACAAGGTAAAATCGATCGCGCCCCTGCTCTGGGGGACGCGCGCGCTGGTCGCGCTGTCGCTCGTGCTGCACGTCGTCACGACCGTGCAGCTCTACAAGAAGACGAGCGCGGCTCGCCCCCAGGCCTACCGGATGAAGAAGAGCATCGCCTCGACCTACGCGTCGCGCACGATGAAGTTCACCGGGCCCGTCCTCCTCTTTTACATCCTCTTTCACCTCGCGCACTTCACGGCGCCGGGGCTCGACCTCGGTCACGAGTTCAGCCGCACCGACGTGTACAGCAACGTGGTCGCCGGCTTCAGCATCCCCTGGGTGGCGGCGCTCTACATCCTCGGCAACCTCTGCCTCGGGTTTCACCTCTATCACGGCTCCTGGAGCCTGATGCAGTCGCTCGGGCTCAGCCACCCGCGCTACAACGCCAAGCGCAAGCTCATCGCGCAGACGTTCGCGTTCGTGGTCGCCATCGCCAACATCTCGTTCCCCGTCGCCGTCCTCACCGGCATCGTCAAGTAAGGGCATCATGGAACTGAAGTCCAACGAGCCGACCGGCCCCATCGAGACGCGCTGGAGCCGTCACCTCTTCGACATGAAGCTGGTGAACCCGGCCAACCGCCGGAAGCACAAGGTCATCATCGTCGGCACCGGGCTCGCGGGCGGCGCCGCCGCCGCCACGCTCGGCGAGCTCGGCTACGACGTGCACTCGTTCTGCTACCAAGACAGCCCGCGCCGCGCGCACAGCATCGCGGCGCAAGGTGGCATCAACGCCTCCAAGAACTACCCGGGCGACGGCGACAGCATCTACCGGCTCTTCTACGACACGGTAAAAGGCGGAGATTTTCGCTCGCGCGAGAGCAACGTGTACCGTCTCGCCGAGCTCAGCGCGAACATCATCGATCAGTGCACCGCGCAGGGGGTGCCGTTCGCGCGCGAGTACGGCGGGCTGCTCGCCAACCGCTCGTTCGGCGGCGCGCAGGTGTCGCGCACCTTCTACGCGCGCGGGCAGACCGGGCAGCAGCTCCTGCTCGGCGCCTACCAGGCGCTGTGCCGGCAAATCGACGCGGGCACCGTCAAGAGCTACCCGCGCCACGAGATGCTCGAGCTCATCCTGGTAGGCGGCGTCGCGCGCGGCATCGTCACGCGCAACCTCGTCTCGGGCAAGATCGAGCCGCACCTCGCCGACGTCGTCGTGCTGGCGACGGGCGGTTACGGCAACGTGTTCTTCCTCTCGACCAACGCCAAGGGCTCGAACGCGACCGCCATCTGGCGCGCGCACAAGAAGGGCGCGCTCTTCGCGAACCCCTGCTACACGCAGATCCACCCGACCTGCATCCCGCCGAGCGGCGACTACCAGTCGAAGCTCACCCTGATGAGCGAGTCGCTCCGTAACGACGGGCGCGTCTGGGTGCCGAAGAACGCGGCCGATTGCGAGAAGGACCCCGCGAAGATCGCGGTGGAGGATCGCGACTATTACCTCGAGCGGCTCTACCCGAGCTTTGGCAACCTGGTGCCCCGCGACATCGCCTCGCGGCGCGCCAAGATGGTGTGCGACGAGGGGCGCGGGGTGGGTCCGGCCGTCGCCGGCGTGCGGCGCGGCGTCTACCTGGATTTTCGCGACGCGATCGGGCGGCTCGGCAAGGACAAGATCGCGGAGCGTTACGGCAACCTGTTCGAGATGTACGAGCGCATCACCGGCGAGGATCCGTACACCACGCCGATGCGGATCTACCCCGCCACCCACTACACGATGGGAGGGCTCTGGGTCGATTACAACCTGATGAGCAACCTTCCGGGGCTCTTCGTGGGCGGCGAGGCGAACTTCAGCGACCACGGCGCGAATCGCCTCGGCGCGAGCGCGCTCATGCAAGGGCTCGCCGACGGTTACTTCGTGCTGCCCGCGGTGCTCGCGAACTATCTGGCGCGAAACAAATTCGAGAAGATTCCGGCGGACCACCCCGAGGTGAAGCAGGCCATGGCCGACGTCGCCGAGCGGATCGACGGTCTTCTGGCGGTAAACGGCAAGCGCACGGTGGACTCGTTCCACCGCGAGCTCGGCCACATCATCTGGGAGTACTGCGGGATGGCGCGGAACGCCGAGGGCCTGAAGCGGGCGCTCGAGCTCATCCCGCCGCTCCGGCAGGAGTTCCACGAGAACGTGAAGGTGCTCGGCACCGGCGAGAGCCTGAACCAGACGCTCGAGAAGGCGGGGAGGGTGGCCGATTTCATGGAGCTCGGAGAGCTCATGGTCCGCGACGCGCTCGAGCGCGACGAGAGCTGCGGCTGCCACTACCGCGAGGAGCACACCACCGAGGAGGGTGAGGCGAAACGCGAAGACGACCGTTTCCAGCACGTCTCCGCGTGGGAATACACGGGCGCTGGGAACACGCCGGTGCTCCACAAGGAACCCTTGACCTTCGAGCACGTGAAGCCCGTCCAGAGGAGTTACAAGTAGCGATGGCGAAGAACATCAACCTCAAGCTTCACGTCTGGCGCCAGCCGACCGCGAACGCGCCCGGCAAGTTCGTGGACTACGACGCCAAGAACATCAACGACCACATGTCGTTTCTCGAGATGCTCGACGTCGTGAACGAGGAGCTGGCCGAGAAGGGCGAGGAGCCCATCGCGTTCGATCACGACTGCCGCGAGGGCATCTGCGGGATGTGCGGCATGATGATCAATGGCGTCGCTCACGGCCCGCGCGCTGCCACCACCACCTGCCAGCTCCACATGCGGCATTTCCGGGACGGCGAGGAGATCACCATCGAGCCGTGGCGGAGCGCGGGATTC
Source organism: Polyangiaceae bacterium (assembly GCA_035063585.1). Taxonomy (GTDB): domain Bacteria; phylum Myxococcota_A; class Polyangia; order Polyangiales; family Polyangiaceae; genus JAPSGB01. The sequence continues at coordinate 39,687 of JAPSGB010000034.1, read as the reverse complement.
CCGGTCGTCCGCGATCTGGTGGTGGACCGCGGCTCCTTCGATCGAATCGTACAAGCCGGCGGGTACATCAGCACGCATGCCGGGGCGGCTCCCGACGCCAACGCGACCTTGGTACCCAAGCACGACGCGGAGCTCGCCATGGACGCCGCGCAGTGTATCGGCTGCGGCGCGTGCGTCGCGGCCTGTCCGAACGGCTCGGCGAGCCTGTTCGTGGCGGCCAAGATCGGTCACCTCGGCCTCCTCCCGCAGGGGCAGCCCGAGCGCGCGGATCGCGCGCGGAAGATGGTCTCGCAGATGGACGACGAGGGCTTCGGCCACTGCTCGAACCACAACGAGTGCGAAGCGGTTTGCCCGAAGGGGATCAGCGTCGGGTACATCGCGCGGATGAACCGCGATCTCATGAGCGCGATGGTCTTCTCGAAGGATGAGATCGCGCCGCGGGGGAGCGCGAACGCGAAGAAGCAGCCGGAGTAGGGCCGGCCCGCGGGCGCGGCCGAGCGCCGGGCGCGCGCGAAACCAAGGGGGCTGACGGCGGTCATGCCGGAAGGCTTGCGGAGAGAGTAGCCTTTGAGGTCATGACGGATCCGTTCGTGCCCGGGGCGGTGCTTGCGAACCGCTACGAGGTCGTGCGGGTGGTCGGCCGAGGGGGAATGGGCGTGGTGCTCGCGGTGCGGAGGACCCACCTCGACGACATCGTCGCGATGAAGGTCCTCTTGCCCGAGGCGATCGAGCGGAGCGACCTGGTCGCCCGTTTCCTGCGGGAAGCGCGCGCCACCGCAAAGTTCAGGAGCGAGCGGATCGCGCGGATCTTCGACGTGGACACCCTCGCGAACGGGGCGCCGTTCATGGTGATGGAGCTGCTGGACGGAAAGTCGCTCGATCTGAAGCTGAAGGCGGCAGGCACGCTCCCGGTCCCGGAGGCGGTCGGCATCGTGATGCAGGCGTGCGAGGCGCTGGCAGAGGCGCACGCCATGGGGGTCATCCATCGGGACCTCAAGCCGTCGAACCTGATGCTGGTCACCGACGCGGACGGCGAGCCGGGGGTGAAGCTCCTCGATTTCGGGGTCAGCAAGGTCCAGGAGGCGGCGGCCGCGGCGCTCACCTCGGCGGACGGCGTGGTCGGCTCCCCGGCGTACATGTCACCCGAGCAGATCTCGAACGCCGCGGACGTCGACGCGCGCACCGACGTCTGGTCGCTCGGGGTCATCCTCTACGAGCTGGTCTCGGGGGCGCGGCCCTTCGCGGCCGACGGGCTCGCCGCGCTCCTCATGCAGATCGTCTCGGAGCCACCGAGGCCGCTCGGCGAGGTCGCGCCCTGGGCGCCCGCGTCGCTCGGCGCGATCGTCGCTCGCTGCTTGAACAAGGGAGTCGACGGGCGCTTCGCGGACGTGGTCGCGCTCGCCGCCGCGCTCGCCGAGCTCGGCGGGCCGGACGCGCGGCGCTCGCTCGGGCGCGCGAAGCACGCGCGAGACGCGGCGCTCAAACGCGGCGGAGCGCCCGAGTCGGCCGCCGAGCGACCGACCGTCCCGGTCCCCGCCGCCGAGGCTCAGCCCACCGAACACATGAGCTCGGTCCTCGAGGAGGCGCGGGTAGGGTCGGCGTCGAGGAGCAGCGCGAGCTCGACGGGCAGCCGCGCCGGCAGGTCCGACGATTCGTCCGGGAGCCGCCCGCGCGGCGCCATCGACTCGCGCTCCTCGCAGACGCTGATGGCCACGCTGAAGGGGCACCATCTTTCCATCAAGCTCACCGCGAAGCAGATCGGGACGGTGCTCGCCTCGAGTGACGCCTCGGCGGCGCCCGCGCTCTTTCGACGCCTCCGCGAGCTCATCGAGACGCACGTGCGCCTGGAGGACGCGCGGCTCTACCCGGAGCTCGAGCACCTCGCGGACCAGACCCATGACGCAGACATGGTCGAGCTCGTGACGGATTTCGCGACGAGCATGTCCGAGATCGGCGCGGTCCTCACGAGCTTCTTCGAGCGCCACGCGAGCATGAGCGACCTCGCGCTCGCGCGCGAAGAGTGGCCCGACGTGAGCGAGGCGCTCTTCTCGCGGCTCTCCGCCGAGGAGCTCTCCCTCTATCCGCTGCACCGCGACTTGGCCGGCGCGAAGCGCTCGGGCTGAGGGCGCCGGCCGCGCCGCGCGCCTCAGGCGTTCGCTTGGGTGGCCGCGGCGCCGGTGGTGGTCGGCAGGATCGGCGCCCAGGTGAGGCGCTTCAAGAGCCCGTCGTCGATCATCATGCCGCGATCGCTGAAGAAGAGCGCGTTGGTGTCGCCGTCCTCGCGCCACTCGCCGACGAAGATGATGCCCTGGCCGTTCTCGTTGTAGCCGAGCTCGACGACCGCGTTCTTCAGCCACTTGCCGCCTCCCTCGAACTCGAGCGTCTGGGGCAAGGTGTAGAAACCCTCGGAGGGGAGCGCCATCAGCGTCTTGGCCCAGGTCGTGGAGCGGAGCGGCGTGGTCGGGTCCCCCCAGAACCAGCGGTTGCGCCGGTTCTGACCGGGCCGCACCACGAACTTCGCGCCGCCGTCGGCGGGCTGTCCGATGAAGACGAGCACGCCGGCCGGGAAGGCGTCCTCGTGGCCTGGCAAGGGCTGCGTGGTGCGATAAAGGCCGGGATCCGGGAGATCGAGCATCGGTCGTCTTTCCTCGCAAAGGGTCGAAGAGGGCCGCAATGTAACCCATCTTCCTTCTCGCACAACCCGGCTCCCGCCAGATTGCTCGGGCGGGTATAAGCGACGCCGTGCGCCGGCACGCTCTCGCCTCGCTCGCCTCGCTCGCGCTCCTCGCGGCCCTCTTCGGCTGCCGGCCGGGAGGCTCCGCTCGTGAGACTTACCAACCGGTAGGTGGCGATGTGACGCGCCCGACGGGGCCGCTCCGGCTCGCCGACGCGCGCGCGTATCTCCTCGCGCTCGTGAACCGCGATCGCGCCGAGGCGGGGCTCGGAGCGGTGGAGCTCGACGACACCGCGACCCGCGCCGCGCAACGTCACGTGGAGGACATGACGACGCGCGGCTTCACCGCGCACTGGGGCAGCGACGGCTCCGTCCCCGAGCAGCGCTACACCGAGGCGGGCGGCACCGACGTGGCGCAGGAGAACGCCGCGTGCTTCTTCGATGGCGAGGCGCGCGCGCTCGACCCGGACCCGCGCTTCGATCCGGGCGCGCTCGAGCGGCTCGAGGCGGCGTTCCTCGGCGAGGTGCCCCCGAACGACGGCCATCGACGCAACATCTTGAAGCCGGTGCACAACCGGCTCGGGCTCGGGCTCGCCCAGCCGGTCGGGATCGCCCAGCCCTGCTTGGCGCAGGAGTTCGTCGACGACTACGGAGAGTATGGCGCGCTGCCGGCGGAGGCGCGGGTGGGCGCCACGGTGGACGTCACCGGCACCATCACGGCTCCGGTGGAGTTCGGCGGCGTCGGGCTCGCGCGCATCGAGCCGGCGCGCCCGACGCCGGCCGCGGCGCTCAACCAGACCTCCACCTACGCCGTCCCGGAGCCTTACGTCCTCTTTTTCCCCGCGGGCTTCCAGACGCCACGCCCGGTGAGCGTCCAGGGCAACCGCTTCGGCATCGAGGTGGCGCTCGACGACCGGCGGCGGCCCGGGCGGTACGAGGTGAGCGTCTGGGGCAAGTACCCCGGGAGCGACGCGCTCGTGATGGTGAGCCTCCGCACCGTGACCGTGCGCTGAGCTCGCGCGAGGCCCGCGAGAAATGGGCCGGCGCGCGCGCGGGAGGGGAGGCGCTTGCGACTCGGGCGCGGCCGGGGCATGCCTCGATGGCCCGGGGCTGCGTCCGGGCTCGAAGCGGATGTCGGACGACACGGGTCAGCTCATCGCGGGGCGCTACCGGCTCGAGCAAGTGGTCGGGCGCGGAGGCCACAGCGTCGTCTACCGCGCGCGGGATCTCGAGGGCGGGCGCGACGTCGCGGTGAAGGTGCTCCACGAGTCGATCGCGGAGGACCCCGAGTACACGGTGCGCATGGTGCGTGAGCAGCGCGTCACCGCGGCGCTCACTGGCACCGCGGCGGTGCGCGTCCTGAGCCTCAGGACCAACGCGCGCGGGGTCGTGTGCCTGGTGATGGAGCTCCTCGAGGGTCAGGATTTGGATGAATACCTGGCCGCGTGCGAGGCGCGCGGCGAGCGCCTCTCGGTGGCCGAGTTGGTTCGGCTCCTCGGCCCCATCGTCGACACGCTCGAGCTCGCGCATCTCCGCGGCATCGTCCACCGCGATCTGAAGCCGGGAAACCTCTTCGTTCTGTCGGAGCGACGCGGCGTCCGCCTGCTCGACTTCGGGCTCGCCAAGGCGCCCGGCGCGCGCGCGCTCACTCGCGACGGGATGCTCATCGGCTCGCCCAGCTACATCGCTCCCGAGATCTGGCGTGGCGAGCTCGACGCCGACGAGCGCCTCGACGTCTACTCGCTCGGCGCCATCATTTTCCGCGCGCTCGCCGGTCGAGTGCCCTTCGAGGGCGCGACGCTCCGCGAGAAGCTCACGCTCGTCACGAGCGCGCCGCGCCCGAGCCTCTGCGCGCTCCGTCCGGACCTGCCGAGCGAGGTCGACGAGTGGGTCGCGCAGGCGCTCGCCGTCGAGCAGGGTGAGCGGTTTCGTCGCGTCCGCGCCATGTGGAACGCGCTCGCCGTCGCCCTCGATGCGGCCGAGCCGAGCGAGCGCGCGCCGAGCGAGCGCGAATCCGGAACGGAGCTCATCCTGCCCGACTCGGCGAGCGAGCGCCGGATGGGCTGAGCGCGCGAGAGATGGCAGGGGAGGTCGGGTAGGTTCGGCGCGGCCGGCGGCGCCGGACGGCCGCGCCGCCGAGCACGTCGCGCCGCTCGGGCTCGGACGCGGGGGCCGGCGAGCGGCTCAGAACGCGCCGGCCGCCGTCGCCACCACGGTCGAGCGATCGAGCGCGGGCACGAGCCGCCAACCGGTGGTCGCGCGGGGCGGCGCGGCGGTGAGCCACAGCACGGCCGCGCCGAGCGTGGCGGCGCCTCCGGCGGCGAAGGCGAGCGTGGAGATCATCCCGTCCTGCCGCGCGTCGCGCTGCAGCCCGAGGCCGATGTCGTCGCAGCGCCGCGGCGAGCCCGCGTCGCAATGGGCGCGCGCGTCGCTCCAGGTCGAGATGGTCTTCAGCCCGTACACCGACCCGACGATGAGCCCCGCGGCGCCGACACCTGCGAGCGCGAACACGAGCGGTCGCGGCGTCGCCATCCCCGCGCGCGCCCGCGCCGGCTGAGCGGCCCGTGCGGTACGCGCGCGGAGCGGAGCGGCGGGAGCCGGCGCAGCCGACGCGGCAGGCTCGACGGCGAGCGGCGGGATCGTGACCTCGACGGTGGCCGGACCCGCGGGGACCTCGACGCGCGTCGAGAACGCGACGCGCCCTGGCGCGCTGGCCTCGATCGCGAACGTTCCGGGATCGACCGCGACGGGTACGTCGAGGACGGCTCGCGCGAGCGCGACGCGATCACGCCGGATGACGAGCCCCTCGACCGCGCTCGCCGGCGGCACCACGATGCGGAGGCGTGAGAGGCGCGGCTCGAGGGCGTCGGCGCGCTGCTGCGCGGCGGCCGCGCGTGCCGGTTGCTGCGCGGCGCGCGCCGACGCCACGGCGTCGCGAAACGTCGCCCATGCGCTCGCCGTTTGCCCGTTCTTCTCGTAGCAGTCGCCGAGATAGAGCAGCACCCCGACGCCCGGATCGAGCCGGTAGGAGTCCGCGAAGCGTGCGCACGCGGCGGCGTAGCGCTGCTCGGCCATCAGCCCCTTCGCGCTCTCGAACAGCGACTCCGCGGCGGCCGCCTGCTCGGCCGACGCTCGCGTCTGGGCGAGCGCGGGCGTCGCGCTCAGCGCGCAGAGCAGCGCTACTTGCGCGCGCATAGCGGATCCGGGCAGCCGTGCTGCGCGACGACCCGGGCTCGGGGCGCGCCGGTCGGCTCGTGTGAGCCAGGCTTGGCGGCGCGGCGCGGAACCGCGCGGATCGCGAGCGACGGAGCCGCTGCCCGAGAGGGCGCGGCGCTCGGCGCCAGTGCCACCGGCGGCGGCGAGGGCAGCGCTCGCGCGAGCGGCGTCGGCGCGGCGGCCGCGGGTGGCGTCGGGCCGGCCGCGCGCGGCCAGGCGAGCCACGCGGCGGCCCCGAGCGCCAGGCCCGCGGCGAGCCACGGGAGGAGCGCGCGGACGCGACGGGGCGGCGGGAGTGTCGCGCCGGTGCCGGCGAAGGTGTCCGTGCTGGGGGCGACGTAGCCCGCGGGCGGCGTGGTGACGGCGGCGTGGTCGTCGGCTGCGGCGCCCAGAGCCTCGATCCGCTCGAGCGACTGCGCCGCGCGGGTCGTGCCGTGCGGCGCGATGCGCCGCGCGAGCTCGGCGATGGTGGGGCGCTGGTTCGGCTCCTTGCACAGCGCGGCCGCGATCGCGGCGTCGAGCTCGACCGGGACGTCCGCGCGGAGCGCGCGCGCCGAAGGCGCCGGCTCGCGCAGGATGGCCGCGACGACGTCCGCGCGCGTCGCTGCGTCGAACGGCGGGTGCCCGACGCACAGCTCGAAGAGGACGCACCCGAGCGCCCAGGCGTCCGTCCGGCCCGTGACATCGCGCGCGGAGCGGAGCTGCTCGGGCGACATGTACCGCGGGGAGCCGAACACCTCGCCCGACTCGGTGATATCACCGTCCCCGCTCGGATCGTCGAGCAGCTTCGAGATCCCGAAGTCGAGGACCTTCACGCTCTCGCCGCCGCCGCGCGAGCGCGCGAGGAACAGGTTCGCCGGCTTGAGATCGCGATGGATGATGCCGAGCGCGTGCGCCTCGGCGACCGCCTCGCACGCCTCGAGGACCAGCTCGACCGCGCGCTCCACCGCGAGCGGCGCGTCCTCGGCGATCAGCGCGCGGAGATCGCGCCCCTCGAGGTATTCCATCGCGAGGAAGCGCCCGCCCGACGGCAGGTCGCCCGAGTCGAGGACGCGCGCGACGTGCTCTCCCTCGAGCCGCGCCGCTGCCCGCCCTTCACGGCTGAAGCGCGTGAGGAGCGCGGGGCGCTCCGAGCCGCGGGTGAGCAGAAACTTCAGCGCCACCGTGCGCTCGAGGTCGAGGTGCCGCGCCGCGACCACGAGCCCCATGCCTCCCTGGCCGAGCACGCGCTCGACGCGGTACCGTCCCGCGACGATGGTGCCGGGCGCGAACACGAGCGCGAGCTCTTCAGGGATGTTGCTCACGGTGCGGTGATTGTATACTAAGCCACGGGATGGGGGTCGCGGACACGTCGACCACGGATTCCGGAGCGGGGTGGATGCCCCGCGCCAGGGACGACACCGCCGGAGAGCGGCTCGGCCTCGTCATCGCCTGGTCGCAACCCGAGCCGGGGCGCGTCGGCGAGGTCGCGCTGCTCCCCGCCGGCGGCGCGCGCCTGCTCGGGCGAGGCGAGCCGAGCGCGAGCGATCCGCTGCCGCGCCTGCGCTTCACGGCGCGCCGGCCGGACCGGCTCGGCGGTGAGGGGCCGGCGCGCTCGATTACAGGTTCGGGGGTCAGTCGGGAGCAGGCGACCCTCTCGACCTCGGCGGGGCGCGTCGAGGTCGAGCGCCGCGGCCGGTGCCCGATGCGGCTGAACGGCGAGCTCACCACGCGCGGCGTGCTCCGGCCCGGCGACACCTTGACCTTCGAGGGCGAGCTCGTGCTGCTCTGCATCAACACTCGCGCCACGATGGCCGAGCTCGCGGAGTACCCCGCGCAGGCCCAGTTTCCGTTCGGCGGCCCCGACCGGCACGGGATCGTGGGTGAGAGCGCCGAGGCATGGGCGCTCCGCGACCGGCTGGCGTTCCTGGCCGGGCGCGAAGGGCACGTGCTCCTCTTGGGCGAGAGCGGGTCGGGCAAGGAGCTCGCGGCGCAGGCGCTGCACGCGCTCTCGCGGCGCGCCGGCAGGCGCCTGCTCGCGCGCAACGCGGCGACCCTGCCGCCGGGCCTCATCGACGCCGAGCTCTTCGGCAACGCCAGAAACTACCCGAACCCGGGAATGGTCGAGCGCACGGGGTTGATCGGCGAGGCGGACGGCTCCACGCTGTTCCTCGACGAGCTGGGCGAGCTCGCCTCGGACCTGCAGTCGCACCTCCTGCGGGTGCTCGACAGCGGCGAGTACCAGCGCCTCGGGGATCCGACCATGCGGCGCTCGGACGTGCGCGTGCTCGGCGCGACGAACCGGCCCGCCCACCAGCTCAAGCACGACCTCTTCGCGCGCCTCGAGCTCCGCGTCACCACCCCGCCCCTCGGCGCTCGCCGCGAGGACATCCCGCTCATCGCGCGAGCGCTCCTGCGACGCGCCGCCGCGCGTGACGCGAAGCTCGGCGAGCGCTTCTTCGAGGGTTGGGACGGCGCCGCCGGCGAACCGCGCCTCGACCCGCGGCTGGTCGAGCGCCTGGTGCGGCACTCGTTCACCCATCACGCGCGCGAGCTGGCGGCGCTGGTGTGGTCGGCGATGGCAGGCAGCCGCGCGCACTTCATCGCGCTGACGCCCGAGGTCGACGCGCAGCTCGCAGGGCACCACGCGCCCCCCCCGCCGAGCGCGCGAGCTCACTCGCCGGACGCGATCCAGGCCTGCCTCGATCGTCACCGCGGCAACCAGGAGCGGGCGTCCCGCGAGCTCGGGCTGAGCAGCCGCGACGCGCTGTATCGCCTGATCAAGAAGCATGGCTTGGTCATCCGGCGTTGAGCTATCGTTCCCGCGAGATGGGCTCGAGGGGCTTGGGGTTCTTGGTCTTGATCGTCGCGGCAACGGCGTGCTCGACGCTCGTGGGCGTGGACGACGTCGTGCCGCTCGAGCGTGACGCTGGCGTAGGTGGCGACGCCGGCGCGGGCGCGGGCGGGGACGCCAGCGCGGGCGCGGCCGGGGACGCCAGCGCGGGCGCGGCCGGGGACGCCAGCGCGGGCGCGGCCGGGGACGCCAGCGCGGGCGCGGCCGGGGACGCCAGCGCGGGCGCGGCTGGGGACGCCGGCGCGGGCGCGGCCGGGGACGCCGGCGCGGGCGCGGCCGGGGATGGCGGATGCGCTCCGCTCGGCCTCGATCCCGACGCCGTGTACGTCGACGCCGCCGTCGCCTCCGGTGGGACCGGCGTCGCGGCCTGTCCGCTCCGCACCATCACCGCCGGTCTGGCGGCGCTCGCCGCGTCCGGCGCGAGCTCGAGAGCGCTTTACGTCGCGCCGGGCACCTACGACGTGGCGCTGGGTGAGGTGTTTCCCTTGCGCGCGAGCTTCGGGGTCTCGATCATCGGCGCCGGCGCCGGCGTGACGAAGATCGTGGGCGGCGCCGACGTATCGGTCGATCCGCTGGGCGGCTCGCTCCAGGGCACCTATTCGCTGACGGTGCTCTCGACCACGACCGAACCGGTGCGGCTCACCGGCGTCACGCTCCAACCCGGCGCGTCGACGAGCGCGGCGGTGGGTGTGCTCTGCGCCGCAGGCAACGCGCCGCAGGTCGATCCGCCGCCGAGCCCATTTCCCGAGCCCAACCTCGTGATCGACGGCGCCGTGCTCGGGCCCGGATATCCCCACGCGCTCCTCGTCACCAACTCCGCGTCGAGCGGCTGCAACGCGCGCATCACCGGCAGCACGCTGCGCGGTCCGGGGATCGGCGTCCTCGCGTTCGGGTGCGGCTACGGGATCGAGCAAGGCCCGACCGTCGCCGTCCAGGTCGGTGACGGGTCCGCCGCGGGCGCGAACACGATCATGGACGGCGACTACGCCGGCGTCGCGCTCTGGGGCTGCGTGGAGCACGCGCGCGTGCTCCGCAACGAGGTCTTCGGCGGCAAGGTCGGGATCCACGTCGACGAGTTTCGGACCTACGTCTCCGCCGACCTCTTGCCGATCGTGTCGGGTAACCACGTCCACGACTGCACGCAGAGGGGCCTGCTCCTCGACAATCCGCTCGTGCGCGCCACGGTCGACGACAACGTGATCGAGCGCGTGTCCGGTCCCGCCGGCTCCACCGCGCGTGGTCTCGCGATCGCGGCCGGGCGTGCCGCGATTCGAGGGCGCCGCAATCGGGTGGTCGGCAATGACGTCGGGCTGTGGATCAAGGGGGGCACGGTGGACTTCGGGACGCCGACCGACCCCGGTGACAACGTCTTTAGCTGCAACTCCGCCGCGCAGCTCGCGAGCACGCCCGGTTACGACGTCGGCGCGCTCGGGTCGTACGCGCCGGGCGCGGTCGTGTCGCTCGCCGGAAACGCGTGGGACGTCGCGCCGCCGTCTCCGCTCGCGCTCGCGTCGTCGGGCGACGGCCACGAGCTCGTCGTCGAGAGCTCGGGGGTGCCCGCGCTCGACCTCAGCGGCGCGAGCATCGCGACCGCCGCGTGTCCCGCCGGGCACACCCCGTAGAGTGCGCGCGCATGCGCGCGCGCTCCGCGCGCGCACTCCGAGGCGCGAAATTGCGCGTCAAGTCCGCGAAGTCAGGCCGGCATTCGCAGGCACGGTACGTGCGTAAGGGGGGAGGCCGGCGTGGGTCCGGCGCGCACGGAGGGTGACTTGGAGAAGTTCTTGGTGGGTCGGTCGGTTCGGCGTGGGGTGGCTCTGGCGGTCGTCTGCATCGCTGCCGCTTGCTCGAGCGCGAACGGAGGCGACGACCCGTCGCCGGACGCCGCTGCGCCCGACGCCGCGGCCTCGGACGCGGAGGCCGCCGGCGCGGCCCGTTCCGCGGCCTCGGCGTCCTCCGCCAGCCAGGCGCTCGAGCCCATCCAGGCCCGGTTCGGCGCCGTGACGACGTTGTTCGACGCCCGTCACCAGGCGCTCATCGACGGCTTCGACCACGTGGGTGCCCGGCTGCTCACGCGCATCGTCGAGGTCCCGGCCCAGCGCAAGGGGCGCTTCGCGACGGTCGCCCTCGCCGAGCGCGCCGACGGCGCGTTCACGATCACCGAAGAGCATTCGCAGCTCTCGGTGGAGGTCCGCCCGCGCGACGCGCTGCCGGTGCCGGCGGCCATCGACGGCAAGCTCGTCGTCTACGCGGGCGGCCACACGAGCGGCGGCGACCTCATCCACCGCGTCACGCTCGACGGCACCGAGGACTACGTCTACCTCGACGAGGGCAACCCGACCCGCTCGCTCGACTACGACGCCACGCTCGGCGCCGGCGTCGCGGGCCTGCGCCTGGTCGCCGACACCTTCGAGCTCCTCGACCTCGGCGGCGCGCCGCGCATCCACATGGACGCGCCGTACGCCGTCGACGCGACCGGAGAGCGCCACGCCGCGCGCGTCAGCGTGAGCGGCTGCCGCTACGACACCGACCCGCGCGCGCCGTGGGACCGCCCGCTCGTCGAGCCCGGGTCGCGGTCGTGCGCCGTCCACATCGAGTGGGACGCGGACCTGCCGCGCCCGCTCCTCGTCGATCCGATGTGGAGCACGGCGGCGGTGGCGGGGCCTCGCTTGGCCATGCTCTCGACCGGCAAGGTCCTCGGTCGGGCGAGCACGGCCTCGAAGCTGTACGACCCGGCGAGCGGGACCGTGGCGTCGACGGGCAGCGGGGTCGTGTCTCGCAATCTGCCGTATCTCTACAAGACCGCGTCTGGCACCGCGCTGGCGGTTCGCTCGACCGGCTCGTGCAGCACCTCCACGCACAACTGTTCGACGGTCGAGATTTATAACCCCGGCTCCGGAACCTGGACGCTGTCCCCGGTGACTATCGGAACCGACCTGCCATCCTCCGTTTGCGCGACGCAGCTCGCCAGCGGAAAGATCCTCACGTGTGGCAATAGCCCGGACACCGCGGATTGCTTCCTATACAACCCGAGCACGGATTCGGTGGCGTCGGCCGCCGACGTGACGGGCGGCTGCTCCGGCAACGTGATGGTGACGCTCAGCGACGGCACGGCCCTGAGCGTCAGAGGCACGTCCGCGTACCGCTACAACCCGTCGACCGACAGTTGGTCCGGCGCGGCGGCACCGTTGTCCTCGATCACTGCGTTTGCGGGCCCTCGAACGGCAGCCCTGCTCAGCTCTGGCGCCGTGCTGTTCGCGATGCAGACGGGCCAGTCGCAGCTCTATCGGCCTAGCACCAACGCGTGGTCGTACACGTCGGAGGGCGCGGCGCCCCGCGCGAGCTCCGTCGTGTCCTTGGGAAACGGAAAGGCGCTCAGCGCGGATGGCGATCTCTATGACTCGGCCACCAACGTTTGGTCGGTCACGGCAGGGTTTCCGTTCGGCTCGAGCACTTGGATCCCGGACTGGGTGCAGCTCTCGAGCGATGAGTTCTATGGGTCGAGCAGCAGTGGAGCGGCGGTCTACGATTCGGGCACGAACCTCGGCGCGCCATGCTCGCTCGCCTCGCAGTGCCCGGCGGGCAATTGCGTCGACGGCGTGTGCTGCGAAAGCGCCTGCACGAATGCTTGTAAGGCCTGCTCGGCGGCGCGAAAGGGGCAAGGATCGGACGGCACCTGCGGATTCGTCAAGGCCGGCAATGATCCGAAGAACGACTGCTCGGCAGCGGCCACCACCACCTGCGGCCTTGACGGCACCTGCGACGGCAGCGGCGGGTGCCGCTACTACGCCGCCGGCACGGTCTGCGGCGCGACCTCCTGCAACGGGAGCACGCTCACCGGCGCGACCTGCAACGCGTCGCATGCCTGTGCGCCGGGGTCCGTTCCGTGCGACCCGTATCTGTGCGCGACCTCCACGACCTGCGGCACCTCGTGCACGTCGACCGCCCAGTGCGTGAGCGGCTATTACTGCCGGACCTCGGACTCGACCTGCCAGCCCGCGCAGGGTCCCGGCGGGGCCTGCACGACCGCCGCGGAGTGCTCGACCGGGTACTGCGTGGATGGGTTCTGCTGCGACGCCCCCTGCACCGGTACCTGCCAGGCGTGCAGCGCCGCCAAGACCGGCGGCAGCGCCGACGGGGTGTGCGGCGCGGTCGCGGCCGGGACCGATCCCGATAGCGAGTGCGCTGACGACGGTGCGAACTCGTGCGACAAGAACGGGACGTGCAGCGGCGCCACCGGCTGCGCCCTCTACCCGGCGGGGACCTCCTGCGGCGCGACGAGCTGCAGCGCCGGCACGCAGAGCGGGCACTCGTGCGACGGGTTCGGCACCTGCAATCCGACGAACGTGACCTATTGCTCGCCGTACGTGTGCAACGGCTCCACCTGCGGAGCGAGCTGCAACGGTGATGGCGACTGCATCGCCGGCTCGTGGTGCCGCACGAGCGACCATACCTGCCAGGCCGATCAAGCGAACGGCGCCACCTGCACCTCGACGACTCAGTGCGCGAGCGGCAACTGCGTCGACGGCTACTGCTGCGACAGCGCCTGCGCCGCGGGGTGCCAGGCGTGCAGCGCGGCGAAGAAGGGCAGCGGCGCGAACGGCACCTGCGGCAACGTCGCGAACGGGTCGGACCCCGACGGCGAATGCGCCGATCAGGGGGCCAGCTCGTGCGGAACCGACGGTGCCTGCAGCGGCTCCGGGACGTGCCGTCGATACGCCTTGGGGACGACCTGCGGCTCGACGACCTGCGACTCCGGCACGAACCAGCAGAGCGGGCACTCATGTGACGGCTTCGGAGCGTGCAATCCGACCAACGTCACCTCGTGCGGGCTCTACGTCTGCTCGGGCGCGACCGCCTGCCGCACCCAGTGCAGCTCCGACGCGGACTGCGTCACCGCCGCCTGGTGCGACACCGCCTCGCACACGTGCGAGGCTGATCAGTCGCTCGGCAGCGCGTGCGGGTCGGCGTCGGCCTGCACGTCGGGGTTCTGCGCGGACGGCGTCTGCTGCGATCAGGCCTGCGGTGGCCCTTGCAAGGCGTGCACCGACGCGAAGAAGGGCACGACCGGGAGCGACGGTGTGTGCGGAAACGTCGGGGCCGCGAGCGATCCCGACAACGACTGCCCGGACGATGGCGCGGGCACCTGTCAGAGGAACGGGCTTTGCAGCGGAACGGGGAGCTGCCAGCTCTACGACCAGGGGACGGCCTGCGGCTCGACCACCTGCAGCAGCGGGACCCAGACGGGCTACGGCTGCGACGGCCTCGGCAGCTGTTCGCCGTCGTCTACGAAGCCGTGTACGCCGTACCTGTGCTCGGGCAACGCCTGCGCCACGAGCTGCCTCGACGACAGCGGGTGTATCGCGGCCGACTATTGCGCCGCCGACCGGACGTGTAAGGCCGACAAGTCGAAGGGCCAGTCCTGCACCCGCGCCGGTGAGTGCCAGTCCGGCAACTGCGTGGACGGCTTCTGCTGCGACGGCCCCTGCGCCGGAAAGTGCCAGGCGTGCAGCGCGGCGCTCACGGGCGGCGTGGATGGCACCTGCTCGGCGAACCTCGGGGGCACCGATCCCGACGACGAGTGCAGCCAGGACTCGCCGAGCTCGTGCGGCCAGGATGGTCAGTGCGACGGGGTCGGCGCGTGTCGCAAGTATCCGTCCGGCGTCGCGTGCGGGACCACGAGCTGTAGCGCCGGGAATCAGACGGGCTACGCGTGCAACGGCGCCGGCCTCTGCAAGGCGGCTCAGACGACCCCGTGCGCCCCCTACATTTGTAACGGCGGGTCCTGCGGGACCACCTGCGCGGCCGACACGGACTGCGTCGCGACGTCGTACTGCGATTCGACCAGCCACTGTAGCCCCGACCAGGACAAGGGCGCCGTCTGCTCGAGCGCGTCGCAGTGCAAGAGCGGAAACTGCGTGGACGGCGTCTGCTGCGATCAGGCGTGCACCGGCGGGTGCCAGGCCTGCAGCGACGCGGCGAAGGGCACGACCGGCGCCGACGGCGTGTGCGGGCCGGTCGCGGCCGGCACGGATCCGGGCAACGACTGCGCCGCCGACACGCCCGCCACCTGCCAACTCACTGGCGCGTGCGACGGCTCCGGCGGTTGCCAGAAGTATCCGTTCGGGACGGTGTGCGGCGCCGCGCTGTGCTCGGGCTCGACCTTGACGGGCCAGCAGTGTAACGGCTCGGGAAAATGCGTGGCGGGGCAGACCTCGTTCTGCGACCCGTATCGGTGCATCGGCGACGCGTGCCCGACCGGCTGCGCCGTGGACGCGGACTGCACGACCGGCAACTTCTGCAGCGCCAGCGCCTGCGTGCCGAAGCTCGGGGCGGGGGAGGCGTGCGGCGCCGCCAATGAGTGCTCGAGCGGCTTCTGCGTCGAGGGCGTGTGCTGCGACACGGCGTGCAACGGTACTTGTCAGGCGTGCACGGCCGCGACGAAGCTGTCCGGCGTCGACGACGGCGTCTGCGACACGGCGGCGGCAGGCCAGGATCCGCACGACGACTGCCCGGACGACGGCGCCGCGAGCTGCGGCCGGGATGGCATGTGCGATGACGCCGGCGCGTGCAGGCTGTACGCGAGCGGCGTGATGTGCCTCGGCGGCGCCTGCGCGGGCAACGTGCCGACGGCGCACGCCTGCAACGGGACCGGGACCTGCGTGGCGGCGCCGGCGATCGACTGCAAGCCGAACCTGTGTGTGTCCGGCGCGTGCCAGACGTCGTGCGTGACGGACGACGACTGCGCGAACGACGCGTGGTGCGACGGCGGGAATTGTGAGCTGAAGGGGAAGAATGGCGACCCGTGCGCGTCGAAGGAGGCGTGCGTGAGCAACCTCTGCGTCGACGGGGTGTGTTGCAACGCCGCTTGCGCCGGACAGTGCGAGGCCTGCGCCGAGCCGGGGAGCGAGGGGACCTGTACGCCGGTGGCTGGCGCTCCGCGCGGCGACCGCGCCGAGTGCGCGGCGGGCACGGCCGAGAGCCCGTGCGAGGCGGCGAGCTGCGACGGCACCACCCGCGACCAGTGCCTGGGGCTGGTCGGGCCGAGCGTCACCTGCCGCGCGGCGAGCTGTACGGGTGGGCTCGCGACGGTGGTCGCGAAGTGCGACGGTCAGGGCGCGTGCCCCGCCGAGCAGACGGTGAAGTGCGAGCCGTACGTCTGCGCCGGCGACGCCTGCGGCAAGGCGCCCTGCGCGACCGACGCGGACTGCTCGGCGAAGTTCCGGTGCGCGGCTCCCCCCGGCAAGAAGGAGAAGGACTGCATCCCGCGCGACGTAGCGACCTGCGACGGCGAGCACACGGTCACCGCGGCCGACGGCGTGACGACGACCGACTGCAGCCCGTACCGGTGCGAGGCGAGCGGGATCTGCAAGACCGAGTGCGGCACCATCGACGACTGCGCGGCGCCGAACGTGTGCGACTCGAACGGCCAGTGCATCGCGCCCGAGAGCGGAGCAGCGGTCGACGATGAGGGCTGCGGCTGCCGCGTCGCCGGAGAGCAGCGCGAGCGCGGGGGGCAGGACGCGCTCCTGCTCGCCTCGCTCGCCGGGCTGGCGCTCATCCGGCGCAGGCGGGCAGGCGTGCGCGCGTGAGCCGAGCCGCGGCGCGCGCCCTCACCTCGGGTTCGCCGGGGGCGGCGCGCAGTCGCCGCCGTTCTCGATCTGCGCGTTGGTCCGGAAGGTGTTGAGCTTGGTCCAGCTCTTCGCCATCACCTTCGGGATGGTGCCGTCCTCGCGCACGTTGGTGACGTGGTAGGCGTGCTGGTTCCAGATCCGGCGGGTCGGGATCCAGCGCTTCTCCGCGTCCTCGAAGGCCTGGATGGTCGAGTGGAACTGGCTCGGATCGACCTGATCGTTCGACACCACGAGGATGTCGGCGGACTGGTCGTTGTCGATGTCGGCCACCACCGGGTACTCGATGAGCGTGCCCGAGCTGCGCGGCTCCGAGAACTGGAGCTGACCGGTGACTCCGTCGTAGACGTAGAGCGCCACCTGATCGCCGTAGACCGCCTCGGCGACTCCGCGGCCGAGGAAGTCGAACCCGGTCGACGACGCGAGCCCGGAGGTGTCGTTCACCGACGCCGACCAGAGGAGCGAGAGGCCGGCCCCGCCGAGCCGCATCACGCCGTAGTTCTGGCAGGCCGAGGCGACGATGTCGGCGTGACCGTCGCCATCGAAATCGTGGATGGCCGCCGGCTTGCTCCAACAGTTGGGCGAATCGGGCTCGGCGAAGGGTTTGTAGGGCCCGAGCTTCACGGCGCCGTCGTGCTCGAGGATGAGCAGACCGTCTTGACGCGCGATCAGGATCTCGGGCTCCGGATCGTCGTCGAGGTTGGCGACCTGCGGTTGGCCGGGGGGGCCCGCGATCTGCCAGTAGAGCTGGCCGTCCGCGTGGTAGGCGGCGTTGCCGAAGATGACCTCGAGCTTGCCGTCCCCGTCGAGGTCGGCGGCGGTGTTGGCCGGGCACCAGTAATACCCTTGGTAGGCCGCCTGAACCTGCCCGAAGCGGCGCGTGCCCGTGTGGTCGAAGACCTCGAAGCCAGCGATGATCTCCGGGACCCCGTCGGCGTCGAGATCGTAGATGGCGATCGCGGTGCAGTACTGGTTGATTTCCGTGAGCCACGCGCCGACGTCGGGGCCCACCGTCTGAAGCTTTCCCGCGTGGTCGTAGATGACGATGTGCCCTGCCGGATCGGCCGCGACCACCTCGGGCAGCCCGTCGCCGTCGACGTCGCCGAGCGCGGGGTTCACCGAGCCGTCGACCGCGCCCTCGAAGGTGAGCTCGAGCGCGCCGGTGTCTCCGGCGAGCATGAAGAGTTGGCTGCCGGTGCTGGCGAAGCCTATGCCGGTCGTGACGATGACGTCGGGGACGTCGCAGAGATCGATCGCGCCGTCGCCGTTGTCGTCGGTGAGGTTCGCGACCAGCGGGGTCGTGAACGAGCCGACGCCCCCGGGCGCGGTCCAGGTCCACTTCGACTTGGGGGTGAAGGCGTTCGGCGGAGCCGGAGGCTTCTCGCAGGTCGGGGCGTCGCCGCTCGTCTCGTCGGGTGGGACGTGACACTTGTCGATGACCACGTGGCCGTCGGGCGACTCGGCGTCGCCGAGATCGATGCCGCCGTCGCCGTTCGGTGAGGGGCCGCCCTCGCCGCCGTCGGTCGCGCCGCCCGCGCCGCTCGCGGCGCCGCCACCGTCGACCCGTCGTCCGTCGGCGGTCGCCGCGCCGTCCGTGCCGCTGCAAGCGCTCGCCGCACCCACGGCGAGCAACCACACACTCAACCAAGATCGTCGCATCCGAGCACTCCCTGCGCCGTCAGGGTGTCGCACGAGGCAGAGCCCGTCAACCGCGCGCCCGCGCTCGCGCCGGCCGCTGGCCGCGCGCCGCGCAGAGAGTACGCTCCGGCTCGTGGGCCGCGCCGGACCGACATCCCATCCGAGGGGACTCCCGCAGGTGGACGGCTCGGCGCTCTGCGTCGAGTGCGGGCTCTGCTGCAGCGGAGCGCTCTTCGACCACGCGCCGCTCCTCGATGGCGAGGTGCCGCGCGCGCTCGAGCTCGAGATGACGGTGGAGGAGCCGCCGGGGATCGGGCTCGCGTTCGCGCTGCCGTGTCCGGCGCTCGACGGGACCAGGTGCTCGGCGTATCCGGACCGCCCGGCGGTGTGCGGCGACTACTCGTGCGCGCTGCTCGATCGGTACCGGAAGGGCGAGGTGACGCTCGCTGCGGCGCTCGAGCCGGTGCGCGCGGTCCAGGCGATCCTGCGCGAGAGCTCCGCCGCCGAGCTCGATCGCGTCCGGCGCGAGCGGCGCCGTGCGAGCGACCCGGAGGCCTACGCGCGCGAGCACGCCCGCGCGCTCGCGCTCGGCGAGGCGCTCCGGCTGCTGCTTCGCGCGAATTTCTAGGCTATACGCTGCTCTCCCACGATGACCGCTCCGACCCCGTTCCAGCCCGTCCCGACCGAGCTCGATTTCCCGAAGTACGAGCGGAAGATCCTCGCGCTCTGGAAGGAGCGACGGATCTTCGAGAAATCGCTCGAGCTCCGCGGCAAGGACGCGCCCGCGTTCGTGTTCTACGAGGGGCCGCCGACCGCCAACGGCGTCCCGCACAACGGGCACGTGCTCACCCGCGTCATCAAGGATCTCTTCCCGCGCTACGAGAGCATGCTCGGAAAGCGCGTGCTCCGAAAGGGCGGCTGGGACACCCACGGGCTGCCGGTCGAGGTCGAGGTCGAGAAGGAGCTGCGGATCCACGGCAAGGCGGCCATCGAGGCCTACGGCGTGGAGCCCTTCGTCGCGCGCTGCATCGAGAGCGTGTTCCGCTACACGAGCGAGTGGGAGCGGCTCACCGAGCGGATCGGCTTCTGGGTGAGCCTCGACGACGCGTACGTCACCTACCACCGGAGCTACGTCGAGAGCGTGTGGTGGGCGCTCTCGGAGCTCTTCAAGAAGGGGCTCCTCTATCAAGGGCACAAGGTCGTCTGGTGGTGGGCGCAGGGCGGCACCGCGCTCTCGGCGGCCGAGGTCGGCCTCGGGTATAAGACGGTCGACGACCCGAGCGTGTACGTCGCGTTCCCGCTGGTGGACGAGCCGGACACCTCGCTCGTGGTCTGGACCACGACGCCCTGGACGCTCTCGAGCAACGGCTACGCCGCGGTGCGCGCGAGCACCGACTACGCGCGGGTTCGCGGCCCCGACGGCAAGACGCTCATCGTGGCGAGCGCGCTGCGCGAGCCGCTCGCCGCGAAGCTCGGCGCGCCGCTCGAGGTGCTCGGCACGGTGAAGGGGAGCGAGCTCGTCGGGCTCCGCTACCGGCCGTGCTTCGACACCTACTACGCCGAGCGCGCGGACCTGCGCGTGGCCCTGCGGGAGGGCGGCGAGACGCACGCCTGGTGGCGCGTCATCGCGGAGGACTTCGTCACGCTCGACACCGGCACCGGCATCGTGCACGTCGCGCCCGCCTTCGGTGAAGACGACAACAAGGCTCACAAGCGCGAGCTGCTGCGCTACGCGGACCCGGACGCGGTCGAGCTGCTCTCGGCGGTGAACCCCGACGGCACCTTCAAGCCCGAGATGGGCAGCTACGCCGGGCGCTGGGTGAAGGCGTGCGACAAGGAGCTCGTCGCCGAGCTCGCCGAGCGCGGCCTCATGCTCCACGCCGAGAGCTACCGGCACGAGTACCCGTTCTGCTGGCGAGCGGACGACGATCCGTTATTGCAGATGGCCCGCCCGGCGTGGTTCATCCGCACCACCGCCCGGCTCGAGGACGCCCTCGCCAACAACCAGGCGGTAAACTGGCTGCCCGAGCACATCAAGGACGGTCGCTTCGGCGATTTCCTGCGAAACAACGTGGACTGGGCGCTCAGCCGCGAGCGGTTCTGGGGCACGCCGCTGAACGTCTGGGTGTGCTCGAAGGAGCCCGAGCACAAGCACGCGCCGGCGAGCACCGCCGAGATCGAGGCCTTGAATCCGCGCGCGTTCGAGCACTTCCGTCAGGCGAAGGCCGCCGAGCCGTCGCTGAACGAGCACCTCATCGTGCATAAGCCGTGGATCGACCAGGTGGTCTTCCCGTGTCCGAGCTGCGGCGCCGAGATGCGCCGGGTGCCGGAGGTCATCGATTGCTGGTTCGACTCGGGCTGCATGCCGTTCGCGCAGTGGGGCTATCCGCACGCGCCGGGCTCGAAGGAGCGCTTCGCCGACGCGTTCCCGGCGGACTTCATCAGCGAGGCCATCGACCAGACGCGCGGCTGGTTCTACTCGCTGCTCATGATCTCGACGCTCGTGTTCCCGAACGGCCCGCTCCCGCGCCCGTACAAGACCTGCATCGTGCTCGGGCACGTCTCCGATCGCGAGGGCAAGAAGGAGAGCAAGAGCCGGGGCAACTATACGCCGCCCGAGATCATCCTGGATCGCGTGAAGATGGATTTCGGGGTGCTCGCCGAGGCGCCGGGCGCCACCGCGGCGCCGGGCGAGGCTCTCGTCGCGCGCGAGGATCTCGAGGGGATGGACCTCACCGACGGCGCGCGGATCGCGGCGTACCGCGCCGATCGCCCGGACGAGCGCCGCGCGCTCGTGCTCCGCGCCCAGAAGAAGCTCCCGCGCCGGGTGGTGGTGCTGAGCGCGGAGGATCGCGCCGCGCTCGGGCTCGAGCCGATCTCCACCGGGCTCCACACCCTGCCGGTCGAGGTGCCGCGCGCTCCGGTGAACGAGCGCGTCGCGCTCGAAGACGAGGCGACCCCGGCGCCCGGCGCGGACGCCTTCCGCTGGTTCTTCTACGCCTCGAGCCCGCCCTCGAGCAACACGCGGCACAGCCTCAAGAACGTTCGCACGCTGCAGAAGGACTTCGCGGTCAAGCTCCGCAACGTCTACTCGTTCTTCACCATCTACGCGAACATCGACGGCTGGCGCCCGGGGATGGGCGCGCGCGCGCCCGGCGAGCGCGCGCTGCTCGATCGCTGGATGCTCTCCGAGCTCCACCTCGCGCTCCGTGAGGTGCGTCGCGCGATGGACGGCTATCTCGTCTACGACGCCGCGCTCCGGCTGGTCGAGCTGGTCGAGGGGCTCAGCAACTGGTACGTGCGCCGGAGCCGCGAGCGGTTCTGGGGCCCGGGGCTCCCGCCGGACAAGCTCGACGCCTACGCGACGCTCTACGAGGCGCTGGTCACCATCGGGAAGATGATCGCGCCGTTCCTCCCGTTCTTCGCCGAGGAGATGTACCAAAACCTGGTGGTCTCCGCCGGCGCGGCCGGCGGCCGGGAGAGCGTGCACTTCGAGGACTACCCGGAGGTGAGCCCCGCGCTCATCGACGAGCGGCTCGCGGTGGAGATGGCCGCGGTGCGCGAGATCGTGAGCCTCGGGCTCCAGGTCCGCACGGCCAACAGGCTCCGCGTGCGCCAGCCGCTCGCGCGGGCCGACGTGGTCTTCAACGACGGCGAGCTCATGGCGCGGCTCGAGTCCGACAAGGCGCTCATCGCCGACGAGCTCAACGTGCACGAGGTGCGCTTCATGCATCCGGGCCACGAGGACGGCGCCGTCTCCTTCAAGATCAAGCCGAATTTCCGGGCCCTCGGCCCGCGGCTCGGCAAGGACGTGCAGGCCGTGAAGCAGGCGCTCGAGCGCGCCGACGGCAGCCGACTGCACGGCGAGCTGTCCCGGCGCGGCGTCATCGCGCTCGAGCTCGCCGGCGAGCCGCTCGAGTTCGACGCGAGCGAGCTCGAGGTCACCTGCTCGGCCGCGGAGGGCTTCGCGGCGGGCACCGGCAAGGCGGGCGTCGTGGTGCTCCACACCACGCTCACCGACGAGCTGGTCGACGAGGGGTTGCTCCGCGAGGTCGTGAGCCGAATCCAGGCGACGCGCAAGGAGCTCGGGCTCGCCTTCACCGACCGGGTGAGCGTCGCCATCGGCGGCAGCGAGCGGCTGGAGCGGGTCGTCCGCGCGGGCGAGCCATTGCTTCGGCAGGAGTGCCTCGCGACCACCGTCCGCTTCGAACCGGAACCGGCGAACGCGACCGAGCACGCGCTCGGCGACGAGACGCTCCGCCTCGCCGTCGAGCGCGCTCGAGCCGCGCCGCCGGCCGCGCCGGACCAGAAAGAATAGCCGGCGCCGAGCTAGTCGCGCGGGAGCTCGAGCGGGTGCCCGAGCTTCGAGCCGACCACGCGGGCGAGTGCGCTCCAGAGCTCGTCGCCGTTTTTTTGGCACACCCAGGCGCTCGCGCCGTCGTCCCAGTCGAAGTGCCAGGCGCTCCGCTCGGCGGCCATCCAGATTTGGCGCGCGGCGCGGTGCGAGTTCACGATGTAGCGGGTGCCGTCCGGGAACTCGACCGTGAGGATGTCGCTCGCGAGCTCGGCCTCGAGCTCCTCGGTGTCGAGGCGATCGAAGGCCTCGACGAGCGCGTGGAGCACGGGTAGCGCGAGCGCTTCGTAGCGTGCTTCGTCGAGCATCACTGCGCTGGCGGCGCGCCCATCGCGGGCAGGCACTGAGGGGACATGCACTGGTAGCCGGGCTGGCAGTCGTTGTTCGTCTGGCAGGGCCACACGCATTTTCCGACCGCGGTGTCGCAGCGATGGCCGAAGCAGGTCGCGTCGCTCTGGCAGGCGATCGCGACCGGCGCCGGCTGCGACATCGTGCTGGTGGGGGCGGGCGTGGGCTGCTGGCCGTAGCCGGGCTGGCCGTAGCCGGGCTGGCCGTAGCCGGGCTGGCCGTAGCCGGGCTGGCCGTAGCCGGGCTGCCCGTACGGCTGCTGGCCGTAGGGTTGCGGGGGCGGCTCCTGATCTTGGCTCTTCTTGCACGCACCGAGGACGAGCGCAGGGACGGCCAAGGACACCACGACGTAAACAGCTTTTCGCATCGGTCTCTCCTCTGCGATGGGAAGGCTAGTTCTTGCTCCGGGGTGGGTCAACCGAAGCGCCCGGGTCGCGCTCGCTCGATGACCGCTCCGGAAGGGCGGTGTGGTATCTTCGGCCTCTGGCCTCGATGACGCGACGCTTGGAGCTGGGAGAGGCGCTGGATGCGCGGGTGGGCGCGCGATTCGAGGCGGACGTGTCGACGGCGCTCCGGCGCAAGCCGGCGCAGGAGGCGCGGCTCGCCGGCGCGCTCCGCGAGCTCGCCGGTCGCTCGCAGCGGCTGCGGGCGCTCGAGTTCGGCATCGTCGAGACGCTGGTCAAGCGCGGCACCTTCGCGCGCCCGCTCTACGCGGCCGCGGTGCGCGGGCTCTGCCAGCACGCCGAGCGGCGCGGCGCCGCGCCCGTGCGCCAGGCGCTCGCGTCCGACGACGCGGGCGGGCTCGCCACGCTCTCCGGCTCGTGTTTCCTGCGCGACGGCGGCGCGGCCGAAGCGCTCGCGCGGATCGCCGCGAGCCGCCATCCGCAGCTCGCCTTCGCCTCCGAGGTCGCGCGGGTCGCGCGCGGCGAGGCGAACGGCGCGCACGTCGCGTCGCTCGCGCCGAAGATCAAGGAGGCGCACCGCATCGAGCTCTGCGTCGAGGTGTTGGTGCCGCTGCTCTGGGGCGAGCCCTTGCCGGCCGCCATCGCGCCGTCGCTCGCGGTGCTCCGCGACGCCGAGCGGCACCTCGGGCGCTGGCTCGTGCTCGGTGAGCTCGCCGTGCGTGCGGGGGACCCGACGCCGCTCGACGAGGCGCGCGAGCGCGCGCGTTCGGGCCCCTCGAGCGCGCGGGCGGCGTGGACGCTGGTCGCCTGGGCGCTCGACGCCGCCGAGGCGCGCGCGCCGACCGTCCGCCCGACCGTCGAGCTCGTCTCGCGCCTGTCGGATCGGCCGAGCGCCGACCGCGATCTCACCTTCCTCTTCCGGCTCGCGCACGCGCGGGTGCCGACCGCGCGCTCGATGCTCGAGAACCTCCTGAAGGGCGCGACGCTCGAAGACGAGCTCGCGGTGCGCGCGGCGCTCTACCTCGCGCGCGACCACGCGCGTGACGAGCTCCGCGGGGCGCTCGCCGAGGCGGCGCGGACTCCTCGCCGCGAAGCGCTTCGCGGGCTCGCCGCGGCCGCGCTCTATGACGCCGGCGAGCGCGCCGCCGCCGCCGAGCTCGCCGAGCCGCTGCTCGCGAGCCGGCAGGTGCCGACCGTCGCATGGGGCGCGCTCGTGCTCTCCGCGCACGCCGCGGGGGATCTCGCGCCGCTCGTCACCGAGCCGAGCTTCCGGAGGATCCAGCTCGGATGGGTCGAGTAGCGGCGCGCGCGCTCTTCATCGGGGCGCTCGCGGTGGTGAGCCTGGCGCGCGCGGAGCCCGCGGGCGCGCCCGCTCCGCGCCCGCTCCCAGCGCGGATTTTCGCGGATCTCGACGACGACGACGCGGACGGCGTCGCCGACGCGCTCGAGCCCTGGACCGCGGCGTCCGGCGCCGACGTGATCCCGGCGGACGGCGTGACCGCGGTCTCGGGCGACGCGGCGCGCCTGGTGGGCGGCGGGCTCCAGGGGGTTCGCGCCGGGCAGGTCACGCTCGAGCTCGGCGCCGGCGCGCGCGCGGAGCTCGCGGTGGTCGCGCTCGCGCCGATCGACGCGGCGGGGAGGCGGCTCGATCTGGCCGCGTCGCACGCCTCGATGAGTCGCGTGCTCCCGCCCGGGCTCGCGCCCGAGGGCGCGCCGCCCGACGCCGACGCGCTCGCCTGGCTCGCGGTCGGCCCGCCCGCGGCGCTTCCCGCGCGCATCACGCTCCGCTCGTGGTTCGCCGATGGCCGCGCGCTCGACCGGCTCGAGGGGGTGGCGCTCGAGGCGGTGGCGTGCCCGCCCGAGACGCGGCTCGGACTCGCGTGTCGCAAGAGCCCGCCCATCCGCGCGAGCACCGACGCCGTGGACCGCGAGCACCCGGCGTCGCGCGCGACCAGCATCCTCGCCGAGGCGGGCGGGCGCATCGCGGTCGAGGTCGACGGGCTGAAGGCGAGCTCGATTCGCGTGGGTGGCCCGCGCGACACGCCGCTCGGTCCGCTCGAGCGGCTGCGCGCGCGGCTGCGGGTGCATGTGGTGCGGCTCGCGCCGGGCGGCGCGCCCGCCATCGGCGGCGACGACGCGGGCGCGCTCACGCTCGCGCGCGACCAGGTCGAGATCGCGAGCGCGCTCTTCAGTCAGTGCGGGATCCACTTCGGGCTGCGCGCGAAGCTCGACGTCGAGGTGGTCGATCCGCCGCCCGCGCACCTCGTCGCGGTCGGCTGCGAGCTCGGGCTGCCGGCGTCGGGCGGCGCGCTGGCGCTCATCGCGGGCGGCCGAAAGCTGCGCGTCGCGACCCGCGCGGGGCAGACGCCCGCGGAGGTGGCGAGCTCGCTCGCCGTGGCGGTCCGCGCGGCCGGGCTTCGCGCCACGCTCTCTCCGAACCCGCGGGCTCGCTCGGGCGCGCTGCCCACGGTGGACGTGCTCATCCGCGGCGCGGGCGGCGCGCGCGTCCCGCTCGCCGCCGACGGCGAGACGCCGCTCTCGAGCGACGCTACGCTCTCGGCGTGCCTCGGCGCGGTCGAGCTCGCGGACGGGCTGCGTCACTTCACCGACTATGACGCCGCGGCCGGCACGGTCGAGGAGCGCAGCCTCGTGAAGGCCTACGACGACGGCGATCCGCGCACCGTCGAGGTGTTCATCGTCCCGAGCTTCACCAAGCTCGGGCGCGTCGGCGAATCGTTTCTGAGCGACGACGGCGCGGGCGTGATGAATACGGTCATCGTCGATCGCTCGGCGGTGCGGCTCGGCGCGCGCTCCTTCGTGCTCGCGCACGAGCTCGGCCACGTGCTCCTCGCCATGCCCGGGCACCCGGACGACTACGGCGTCGACCAGCCCGAGTCGCTGATGGACTCGGACGCCGCCGACCCGACCATCTTCGGCCCGCGGCGGCTCTCGGTGGACGAGTGCGTGCGAGCCGTGCGGGAGAGCGGCCCGCGCGCGCCGCTACCGCTCCTCGAGGCCTGGCCGATGACGCGCGCGCGCCCGTGAGCCCTAGCGCGGCACGAGCTCGGCGAGCTGGGTGCCGGCCGCGTAGGCGTAGCTCACGTAGGCGTCGAAGCCGTCCACGAGCACACCCACCGGCTCGCTCGCGTCGATGCGGTGCACGCCGTCGTTCTGCTGGCCGGGCGTGAGGTTGTCCGGTGCGGTCCGGGTCGGATCGACGATCGGGAACGAGAGCTGGCAGGTGTGGATGACGAAGGGGGGCTCGGCGCTCCCGCGCTCCTTCTCGGTGAGGCCGTCGGCCGGGCTCGCCTCGCAGCCGGGCACGCGCTCGAGCGGGAGCCCGTCGAGCACGATGGCAGCGCCGGGGGGCGCGATGATCCGGATGAAATCGAAGCTGTACTTGTCCGGCGTGAGAAAGACGTAGTTCGAGCGGAACTGCTCGACCGGCGGGATGGTGAGGAAGCTCGGATCGCCGCCGGGGAGTCCGCGCGGCACGCCCGCCGCGTCCTGGCTGGGGCTCACGTTCGCGAGCATCACGGGCTCGTCGCTCGTGAGCATGAAGGCGCGCGTGGTGGTGATGGTCGTGAACGCGCCTTTCCGGTCGAGCTCGATGGTCGCCTGGCTGCCCTCGAGCGTGGTCTTCAGGCGCGCGCCGGCGTCCGAGGTGGCGATGACGCGAAAGTACTCGGGCTGCTCGACCACGCCGAGCGCGCCGCCGGCGGCCCGGACCGCGCGGGTGCGGTTCGCCGACACGGATGCGACGTAGCGCTTGCCCGCGGTTCGCACCGGATCGAGCTGCTCCTCCAGGTGATCGGCGCAGCAGCGCCTCATCGAGAGGGTGCTGAAATAGGGCGCGTCGCTCGCCTCGCCGCCGCTGAACACCACCACCGGCTGATCCGCGCTCACGATGCTACCCGTGAAATCCGCGTTGAAGCCGCCCGTCTCGAGGTTCAGGACCTCGAAGGGCTCGAGCGTCACCTCGACCGTGCCGTCGGCGGCGGTCGCCGGGACGGGGCCGCCCGCGAGGATGGCCGTGGCGCTCTTCACCCGCACGCGCGTGCCGGCGCGCGTGCCCACGATGGTGAGGAATGCGCGCAGATCGATGGGATCGGCAGGGTTGAAGTTGGTGTCGGGGTCGTCGGTGCTCGCGATGGTCTGCGGCCAGCCGAGCACCACGTAAGAGTCGAGCAGCGTGCCCGGCGTCATGGTGAGCGCCTCGACCGGCTTCAAGAGCGAGGCGTCGTTCGAGAACACGTTCACGTTCTCGAGCGGGTTGAACTGATAGGCGACCACCGGCGCGGTGCTCACCACGCGGTAGGCGTGCCGGGTGAGCGCGGTGTGGGTGCCGGTGTCGTACTCGCCGTCGGGCGAGCCGTCGACCTCGCGCGGGCCGAGCTTGAACACCCGGAGCCCGAGCGGCGGTACCACGGCGGTCGCCACGTCGATCAGGCTGGGGGGTTCGCCCGGCGCGGAGTCATCCTGGGTGATGGTCACGGTGGCCGGCAGATCCGGCTCGGGGTTGCTCACCACGAGCGCGAATTGCTGAGCGGCCGCGTTCTGCGAGGCGCTGAGCGCGGCGTTGTCGAGATCGACCGCCCAGTACTCGCAGCCGACGTTGCTTCGCTCGCTCGCCGCGAGCCCGCAGAGGTTCGCGCACGCGCCGCTCCGGCAGGCGATGCCCTCGCCCGCGCAGGTCGCTCCCGCGCGCTCGCGCTCGCCGTCGTCGTCGCAGCGCATGATGGTCTGGCCGTCGCAGCGCGCCGCGCCGGGCCGGCACGGCTTGCACGCGCGCAGCCCGGCGACGCACCGCTCGCCGCGCGCGCTGCAGTCCTCTTGCGTGCTCCAGCTCGGGAGCGCGCCGGGTGTGGCCTCGCAGCGGCGCAGCAGCTCGCCCGCGCACTCGACGCGGCCGAGCTCGCAGGCGGGCTGCGGCTCTTCGCGGGGCGCCGGGACCCAGCGATCACCCCGATCGAATCCGCAGCTCGGCGCGAGGGCGAGCGCCGCGAGGGCCGCGAGGAGCGCGCGCGCGGCGCGCTCAGAGGTGAGCGAAGAAGAGATCTTCCGCATACGCGTTCCAGCCGCTCGGCCGGAGCTGGCGGTATTGCAGCGAGCCGTAGTCGAAGGCGTTCATGTGACCGGCCGAGACCTTGAGCGTCACCGGGCCGGGGATGAGCGCGCCCGAGAGCCCGAGCGCGGCGAGATCGGGGAGGCGCACGCTCCGCGCATCCCCCGGCGCGGCGACCACCCACGACGAGAGCCCGTATCCGCTCTGGATGACGAACGTGATGACGTCGACGCGCGCGCCGCCGGGCGCGAACGCGACCTCGAGCGTCCGCCCGTCCCAGGCGTCGCCCGCCGCCGGCCGGGTGAGCGACGGCACCTGCACGAAGCCGTCGAGCGCCACCACCTGGCTGGTGGTGGTGGTCGCGAGCTGCCCGACCACCGAGCGCGGGAGCGCGGCGCCGAGGCCGGTGACCGCGCTCGCCGTGACGATGTACGCGCCGCCCGCGACGCTGCCCGAGAGCGCCGGCACCCCGACGAAGTCGATGGGCGCAGTCACCGGAATGAGCCGCGTCTGCTTGCCGATCGGAAGGAGCGCGTAGAGCTGATCGGCCACGCGCACCGCGAGCGACGCCTGCACGCGGTCGGGCCCGGCGGCGGTCGGCGTGGGGCCGGTCGCGGTCATGGTGAGCGTGTGGTCGAGCGGGACGTCGATCGGGATGAAGACGTCGGCGGTCGCGCTAGCGGGCTTCGCGGACACGCCCTTCGCGACCCCCATCGAGTACGCGGTGAAGAGCGGCGGACTCACCGCGCGGTTCTCGATGCCGGCGAGCGCGTAGAGGACCAGGTTGCCGGGCGAGGCGTTGAGCGAGAAGGAGAAGCCGGTGAGCCCTTGGGCGTCGGGCGTCACCGCGGCCGACGGCGACGGCAGGGTGAACGAGCGTGAGGCGTCGCTGGTCGCGGTGAAGACGTAGGCGACGCGCTGCTCGTCGTCGGATTTCGGCGGCGGCACGTTCGTCCACCCGTCGCGCTTGAACTCGTTCAGCGACTTCCAGACGAGCTCGCCGGTCACCTGGGCCGCGAACCCCGGCGTGCCGCCCACCGGCGGCGGATCGCCCTCCGCCGCGCAGTCGGGCGAGAGCACCGGATCGAGGTAGAAGGTCACCGTGTCGACCGGGACGCTCGCGAACGTCTCCGGCTGGAAGCACTTCATCGCGGCGGTCACCGTCCGCGTCGGGCCGAGCCCCGCGTCTTGATAGAGGACCACCCCGCTCGCGCTGGCCTGCTTCGCCGTGGAGAGGTCGTCGCCGAGCACGACCGTGGCGTTCGGGATGGGGTCGCCCGTGTAGTTGTCGAGGACGATGACGCGGAGCGAGCTCCCGAGCGCGCCGCCCGAGAGCCCGCCCTTGAAGCCGTTGTCGCTGTCGCCGTAGGTGTAGGCGTCGAGCACGTCCGTCTTCACGCCGTCGCCGGTGGTCACCCGCACCGCCTTGGTGCCGGGCGCGCCCTTCGGCGTGGTGCAGCTGAGCTCGGTCGGACCGCGCACCTCGCTGACCGGGCAGGGGAGCAAATCGATGAGCACGCTGGTCTTCGCGTCCCACGCGGTGGCGTCGCCGTGCAGCGTGACGATGGTGCCGCCGCCCACCGGGCCGCTCGCGGGCTCGAGGTAGAAGGCGTCGTAGGTGTAGCCGTCCGTGAGCGCGGCGCGGGTGCTCGCGTCGTCGCCGTTCTGGGTGATGACGTCCACCGGGCCGGTCGCGCCCGGCGGCGCGACCACCTGCACGCGCCCGGGATCGATGGGCACCACGTCGGCGCTCGGGAGCTCTGCCCCGCCGAACCACACCCGCACCGTGCTCGCGAACCCGTTGCCGCGCAGGGTGACCCGCTGCCCGCCGTTGAACGGGCCGTGCGGCGGATCCACGCCGAGCACCGCGTGCGGCGCCGCGGGCGGGAGCTCGTTCGAGGCGTCGCCCGGTCCGCCGTCGACGTCGATCGGGCCCGGGCCGCCCGCGTCGTCGTCGGTCTGCCGGCGGAGCTTCTGGTCGCTGGTCGCGATGCAGCCCGGCGCGGCGAGCGCGCTCGCGGCGAGGGTCGCCGCGAGCACGGCGGAGAGGCTTCGAGCGAGCGACACTGAGCCGCAAGGCTAATCGACGGGGCCACCGCTGGCCAGGCGGCGCGACGCCGGGGGCGCGCCGCCGGCCGCGACGCCGAGCCCTCCTGCGGGTGAAGCTCAGGCGAGCGCGCGGGAGTCGAGCGCGGGCGCGGCCGCGACCCGGCTCGGCTCGCCGCCGAGCACCGCGTCGGCGACGGCGAGCGCGAGCTGCTTTCGGGCGGCGCCGCCCTCGGCTTCGGGGCCGACGCAGGCCGGGCATCCGCTCGCGCAGGCGCAGCCGCCGATGAGCCCGCGCGCGCGCCCGATGAGCTCGCCCGCGCGCTCGTAGATGCGCTCGGCGAGGCCTACCCCGCCGGGCATCGCGTCGAAGAGGAACACGGTGGGCTCGAAGCCGCCCGTGCGACCTCCGAGCGGATCACGCCCGGCCGGCCTCGGGCTCGCGCCGCCCGCGTCGCCGTCGCCGTCGCCGAGGGTGCGGTTGAGGTCGCGCGGATCGATCATGAGCGCGAGGGCGCTCACCGTCTCGAGCGCGGCGCCGAGCCCGCGGAGCCCCTCGATGACGGCGGCCCGCGTCGCGCCGAGCGACTCGACCAGCGCCTCGGGCAGCGTGAGCCAGAAGCTCGTCGTGTGCATCTGCATCTCGGGCAGGTGCACGTCGCCGTAGCCGGCGTTCTCGTGGGTGAAGAACTTGACCTTCTTGTAGCCGGTGACCTTCTCGACGACCTTCACGTCCCCGAAGCCGAGGGCGGCGGGGCCGAACGGCGCGCCCTTCGCTCGATCGATCACCTCGACCGTGCGGTAGGTGAGCGCGGTCGTGAAATAATCGGGCGCGACCTTACGCACGAAGGCCTTGTGGTTTTCGTAGTCGAGCCGCTCGACCTGATACTGCTCGGCGTCGTGCTGATAGATGGCCTGCTCGTGCAGCATGGTGTGCGCCGCGCGCCAGTCGAGCTCGGCGAGGGTGCGCGCCGACTCGAGCTCGATGATGACGAAGTTGTCCCACCCGACGCTGCGTAGGCTCACGCTGCTCGCGGGGAACGCCTCACCAGCCCAGTGGTAGCGCCCGCCGGACTCATGGATGAGCCCGTGCCCGCCGAGGTACTCGAGCGCGTCGCGGGTGGCGGCGGCGTCGAGCGCGCCGTAGTGTTCGCCCTCCGCGAGCTCGGGGCGCGCCGGACGCGCGCCCGGCGCGGTGAGCTCGAAGGGCGCCTCGAAGGCCGCGCACTTCAGGTGCTGGATCAGGATCTCGAGGTTCGCGGGATCGATGCGGGCCTCCTCGGCGTCGCGCTCGAGCAGCCAGCGCGGCTCGCGCGCGAGGAACTGATCGAGCGGATCGCTCGAGCACACGAGCAGCGCGATGCTCGTGGCGCCGCGCCGGCCGGCGCGCCCGAAGCGCTGCCAGGTACCCGCGACGCTGCCCGGGTAGCCCGCGCACACGACCGCGTCGAGCTCGCCCACGTCGATACCGAGCTCGAGCGCGTTGGTGGCGACCACGCAGAGGATCTCGCCGTCGCGCAGGCCCTGCTCGACGCGCCGGCGCGCCTCGGGGAGATAGCCGCCGCGGTAGCCCATGATGGCGTCCGGCCCGGCGACGTCGCCCACCTCGGCGCGGAGGTACTTCAGCATGGTCTCGACGCTGTTTCGCGAGGGACCGAAGAGCAGGGTGGGCACCCGCGCGCGGACCAGGCTCGCGGTGAGGCTCACCGCCTGCTTCAGGGTGCTCGCGCGGATGCCGAGCTCCTGGTTCACGACCGGGGGGTTATAGAGGAAGAAGCGGCGGGCCGAGCGCGGTGCGCCCGAGCGCTCGACGAGCGCGAGCCCCTCGGGCGGCGAGCCGATGAGCCGCGCCGCGTGCTCGCGCGGGTTGCCGATGGTGGCGGTCGCCATGATGAAGGTCGGATCGCTGCCGTGGAAGCGCGCGACGCGCCGGAGGCGCGCGATGACGTGCGCCATGTGCGAGCCGAACACACCGCGGTAGGTGTGCAGCTCGTCGAGCACGACGTAGCGCAGGCCCTGGAAGAGCGCCGCCCACTTCGGGTGGTTCGGCAGGAGCCCGGCGTGGAGCATGTCGGGGTTCGTGATGAGCACGCGGCCGCGCTCGCGCGCGGCGCGGCGCGCGTCGCCGGGGGTGTCGCCGTCGAAGACCACCGCCGGGATGCCGAGCTCGGCCTCGCCGACGAGCGCGCGGAGGTCGTGCTCCTGATCGCGGCTGAGCGCCTTGGTGGGGTAGAGGTAGAGCGCGCGCGCGGAGGCGTCTTCGGCGAGCGCCTGGAGGACGGGGAGGTGGAAGCAGAGGCTCTTGCCGCTCGCGGTCGGCGTCGCCACCACGACGTGCCGGCGCGCGAGCGCCGCCTCGACGGCCTCGGCCTGGTGCGCGTAGAGCTCGGTGATCCCGCGCCCCGCGAGCGCGCGCCGGAGCCCGGGAGCGAGCGCGCTCGGGATGGGCGCGTAGCGCGCCTCGGTCGCGCCGATCACGCGTTCGGCCGCGAGGCAGCGGCGGACCGCGCCCGACTCGAGCCACTCGGTGACGACGGCGTCGACCCCGCGCGGCGCCGTCCAAGGCAGGCTGGGCATGGCGCGGGGATACTAAACAGGCGTGCGGTGTTCTGCAAGCGGCTCGGCGCGCTTGTATATCGAGCGAGATGGTTGATCATGCCCTCGGCACGGACGGCTCGCCTCGGCGCGACCGGGCTGCGGCTTGCTTGCTTCGGAGCATCATCATGCGATTCGCCCTCCCAGCCCTCGCGCTCTACATCCTCGGCTGCGCGAGCGAGCCCGCCACCGCCGGCCCCGCGACGAACGCCGGCACCGGCGGCAGCGGCGCCGGCGGCAGCGCGACGGGCCTGGGCGGCGCCGGCGGCAGCGCGACGGGCCCGGGCGGCGCCGGTGGGCAGACGACGGATGGCGGCGGCGCAGGCGGCTTCGGGGGCGGTGGCGGCGAGCCGAGCGTGGCCTCGGTGCAGCTCTCGGCCAGCGCCACCCGGCTGAGCCCGAATGAGCCGCTCACGCTCACCTGGCAAGCGAACGCGGACGTCTGCCGCTTCGACGGCTCGAGCTTGCCGGGCGCGCTCGCCGACTGGCCCTCGAGCGGCGACGCCTGCGTAGGCGCGGCCGGCTGTGCCGCTCCGCACACGGTGAACCTCACTCCGGTGGTCCACGGGACCTACAGGTTCCAGCTCTCCTGTAAGAAGGGCGGCACTCCCGAGACCACGGCGCAGCAGGCCGTGGAGGTCGACGTCGAGGTCCCGCCCGGGCAGTGCGTCGCGCCCGCGGGGCTCACGCGCTCGTTGATAGGGACGATCTCACTGCCGAACGGCCAGGCGACGGAGGATGTCGACGTCACGAAGTGGCTCGAGGTGTTCGGCATACCGCGCTACGACACGACGCAATCCTTCCCCTGGCCCGGCGCCTACGGCACCGACCTCAAATTCTACATCGTCAAGAACCAGTACTGGTCCGTCGAATTCAAGGTGGGAGATAGCTACCCATTTTACGACCCGGCGACCAACAAGCCTTATGGGATGTGGAGCTCCAACGACACGCTGACCACCCCGTCCGCGGGCTACACCGTCTCCATCACGGAGAATTGCGGCGACTTCATGCCCCCGGCGGATCCGAACGACCCGCGCAGCATCTGCTATTCGGAGTGGTGGAACACCCGGACCAATGGGGCGCCGTGGGCCGTGGCGCCCGAGGGCACGAACGTCCCCGGCTTCTGCACCCTTCATCGCGGCAAGACGTACTACTTCAACATGATCGCGGCGTTACCCGGCAAGCCCGAGGTGTCCACGTGCCCGGAGGCGGTCTGCAAGATCAACCTGAAGCACATTGGGACCTTCAACGGCACCCAGGGGATGTAGGCTCGGGAGGCGGCGCGCCGCCGGCCGCGCCGGATCGACCTTTCAGCCGAGCCTCCTCGCGGCGCGCAACATGACCGGCTGGCCGCCCCGCGCGGCGGCGAGGCGCGCGGAAGCCGCTCCGGCTCGAGTCGCGGCTGTACGCATCATCAGCGTTCGGGGCGCTGGCTTACTGGCCCGCGACGGCGCGATGTCGTAGGACGAAGCGCATCGAGCCGATGAACGACCCCGTCGATCCTGCGCTGCCGAGTCCCCTGAGCGCCGCGCCCGAGCCGGCGCTCGAGAGCGTGCCTCCCGAGCCGCCCGCGCCGGAGCAAGTGAGCGCCGGCCCGCGCCCGAGCTACGTGTTCTTCGGCGCGCTGGCGGCGGTCTCGCTGGTGGCCGACGTGGCGTCGAAGGCGTGGGCCGAGATCACGCTCGGCAAGCGCACCCTGCTCGACCCGTCGATCGTGCTCGTCAAAGATCACCTGAGCCTCACGCTCGCGTACAACAAGGGCGGCGCGTGGGGGCTCTTGCAAGGCGCGAGCGAGTCGGTCCGCCGCCCGTTCTTCCTCGGGGTGAGCGCGCTCGCCATCGCCTTCATCGTCTCGCTCTATCGGCGGCTCGCGCCCGAGCAGCACGCGCTGCGCTGGGGGCTGCCGCTCGTGCTCGGCGGCGCGCTCGGCAACCTGTCCGATCGCATCGTGCGCTCGAGCGTGGTCGACTTCATCGACTACCAGGCCGCGTGGGTCGCGAGCATGAACCGCTTCATCGCCAAGGCGGTGCCGAGCTGGAGCGTGACCGAGCACTGGCCGACCTTCAACGTGGCGGACGTGTGCATCTGCATCGGGGTCGGGCTCATGGCGGTCGACATGTTTACCTCACGACGACGGGCGAAGAGCGCCGCCTAGGAGCGCCATGCACGGGCAGCTCTTCTCGCTCTTCGGCGTCGGTTTTCCGAGCTACTTCGTCCTCCTGCTCACCGGCTTCATCTTCGCGACCGCGGTCGGCGCGCTGTGGGCGAGGCGGATCGGGCAGGATCCCGACGTGGTCGTCGATCTCGGCCTCGCGATGCTGCTCGCGGGGGTCGCCGGCGCGCGCATCCTGCACGTGCTCGCCGACGGGTATTTCTGGGACTACGTGCACCTCTGCACGGGGCCGCTCGACAAGATCGACTGGTCCATCACCCAGGCGGAGTGCCTGAGCCCGAGCTACGGCGGCGCCTGGGACGCCGCCAAGAACGTCTGTCACCCGACCCAGACGGACTGCTTCGCGTGGGCGAAGTTCTGGGCCGGCGGGCTCACCTATTACGGTGGGCTCATCGGCGCGACGGTCGCGGCCTGGTACCTCATGAAGCGCGATCGCTTCCCGTTCTGGAAGGCGGCGGACATGGCCGGGCTCACCATCCCGATCGGGCTCGGCTTCGGTCGCATGGGGTGTCTGCTCGCCGGCTGCTGCTTCGGCAAGGTCTGGGAGGGCGGACCGCTCGCCATGGTGTTCCCGTCGCACAGCCCCGCGAGCGAGATGCAGTACCAGCAGCACCTCATCGGCTCGCCGCTCTTCGAGTCGCTGCCCGTCTACCCGACGCAGGTGCTCGAGTCGCTCGGCTCGCTGCTCATCGCGGTGCTGCTGATCTGGTATCTCCACGGGCGAAAGCGCTACGACGGCCAGATCTTCCTCGCCTTCATCGCGCTCTACGCCATCCTCCGATTCGTGCTCGAGTTCTTCCGCGATGACGCGCGCGGCGGCGCGCTCGGGCTCAGCACCTCGCAGCTCATCGGGCTCGCGCTGGTGGCCGCGGTGGTGGTGCTCCACCGCGCCCTCGTGGCTCGCGTGACGGGCGGCTCGCCGCCGGCCGCGCCCTCGCCGGAGCCAGCCGCGTGAGGGGGCTTGGGTCGGTCCGGCGCGGGGCCGCGCTCGCCGGGAGCGCGCTCGCCCTCGCGGTCGCGTGCCAGGCCGATGAGGAGCGCCCGCCGCTCGTCGCCGCGTGCACGGGCGACGCGTGGACGCAGGGCTGCGGCGCTCCGGGGCAGCCCACCGGCACGCCGGACGGCGGCGCGACCGACGCCGGCCCGGACGACGCGCCCGCGAGCGACGGCTCGGTCACGCTCTCCGGCAGCGTGCGCGGCATCCAGGCGCCTGATTTCGTCACCACCGTCGCCTACGGCGGGACCGCGCTCATCCGCGCCGCGCGCGCCGACGGCGCGCCCGGCCAAGCGCTCTACGACGGCAGCGCGTTCAGCTTCCCGGACGCGGCGGTGTCGACCGCGCTCTGGGTGCTCGCCGAGCCCCAGGCGGGCGGGCCGGGCGCGCCGTACCTGCCGACGCTCGTGCCGATAGACACCACGCGCCCGGGCGCGGTGACGCTCCTGCTCGTCGCCGGCGAGGTGCTCGATCAAATCTACGCGTCGGTCACCATGCCGCCCGTGCGGAGCGCGAGCGCGGCGCAGCTCGTGCTCGCGCTGGTCGACGCGGGAGGGAGACCGGCGAGCGGGCGAGTCGTCTCGTCGCCCGCCGCGACCGACGCCGCCATCTTCAGCGCGCAGGGGACCTGGACCGACGCCACCGACGCGACCGACGAGGTCGCGCTCGTCATCTTTCCAAACGTCTCCGCGGGCACCCTGCCGGTGAGCATCGACGGCCGCGAGCGCGCGACCCTCGAGACGCGCGCGGGCGCCGTCACCTTCGCGACCGTGCAGCTACGCTGACGCGGCGGAGGTGAACCGGCTTCACGGCGCTCCGCGCCGGTGAGCGCGCGCTCGCAGGCGCGGAGACGCGTGCGGTCGCCCGCGCGTCGAGCCGCGCCGGTCGTCTGGACGGACTGCGCGCGCTCTGGTAAGCGCGGGCGCGTGGCACGGCTCATCGACGGCAAGGCGGTCGCGGCGAAGGTTCGGGCGGAGGTCGCGCGCGGCGTCGCGGCATTTCGCGCCGCGCACGGGCGCGCGCCGGGGCTCCACGTGGTGCTCGCGGGCGACGATCCGGCCTCGGCGGTGTACGTCCGCAACAAGGAGAAGGCCGCCGCGGAGGTCGGCATGGCGGGGCAGGTGCACCGGCTACCGGCGACGGTCAGCGAGGCCGCGCTCCTCGAGCTCGTCGGCGCGCTGAACGCCGACGCCGCGGTCGACGGCATCCTCGTGCAGCTCCCGGTGCCCGCGGGCGTGCGCTCGTCGGAGGTGCTCCGCGCCATCGATCCCGCGAAAGACGTGGACGGCTTTCACGCGGTGAACGTCGGCGCGCTCTGGTCGGGCGCGCCGGGGCTGGTCGCCTGCACGCCGCGCGGCTGCCTCCGGCTCATCGACGAGGCGGGCGCCGAGCTCGACGGCGCGCGCGCGGTCGTGGTCGGGCGGAGCAACATCGTCGGCAAGCCGGTCGCCGCGCTCCTGCTCGCGCGCCACGCGACGGTGACCATCGCGCACTCGCGCACGCGCGAGCTCGCCGCCCTCTGCCGCGAGGCGGACGTGCTGGTCGCCGCGGTCGGGCGCGCCAAGATGATCGAGGGGGGCTGGCTCCGGCCGGGCGCGACGGTCATCGACGTCGGCATGAACCGCGACGAGCACGGCAAGCTCTGCGGCGACGTCGACTTCGCGAGCGCGGAGCCGATCGCTGGCGCCATCACGCCGGTGCCGGGCGGGG
Organism: Polyangiaceae bacterium; assembly: GCA_035063585.1. Taxonomy (GTDB): domain Bacteria; phylum Myxococcota_A; class Polyangia; order Polyangiales; family Polyangiaceae; genus JAPSGB01. The sequence goes on along the minus strand of JAPSGB010000034.1, from coordinate 2,009 downwards.
TCGGGCCGATGACCATCGCCATGTTGCTCGACAACACGCTCGCCGCCGCGCGCGCGCGCGCGGCTCAGTCCGGCCGCGGATAACGCGCCGGATCCACGCCGAGCTTCGCGCAGATCTGGTCGAGCGCGTGGTCGGCGCGGCGCGCGAGCTCGTCGAGCGTGCCCGAGTTGTCGATGACCAAGTCCGCCAGGCGCGTCTTCTCGTCGAGCGGGAGCTGGGCGCGGACGCGGGCGCGCGCCTCGGCGTCGGTCGCGCCGTCGCGGGCGCGGGTGCGCGCGATCTGGGTCGCCTCGTCGGCCGCGACGACCACGAGCGGGCGGAAGAGCTCCGCCATCCCCGACTCGACGAGCAGCGGCACCTCGTAGCAGGCGAGCGGCTCGCCCTGCTCGGCGAGCGCGCGGGTGCGCTCGAGCATGAGGTCGCGCACCCGCGGGTGGGTGATGCCGTTCAGGGTGCGGCGAGCGGCGTCGTCGGCGAACACGACGGCCGCGAGCCGTTTGCGGTCGAGCGCGCCGTCCGGCTGGAGCACGCCCGGGCCGAAGGCCTCGACGATGGCGGAGAGCGCCGGCGTTCCGGGCTCGACCGCCTCGCGCGCGAGCGCGTCGGCGTCGATGACCGGGAGCCCGCGCGCGCGAAAGCGCGCGGAGACCTGGCTCTTGCCCGAGCCGATGCCGCCGGTGAGCCCGAAGACGTGGAGCGCCACGGACGCGATGATAGATTAGACGCGTGGACTTTAGGTCGAAGCTCGGTCGCTTGCCGTCGCCTGACGGCGCGCCGGCGGAGCTCGACGAGCTGCGCGACAAGATGGCCGAGCTCCTCGGCCGGGCGCCCCCTGCGCCGCGCCCGGCGGCGGACCCCGCCGCCACTCTGCTGCCCTTCGCGCGGCGCGAGACGCCGCGCGGCCCGCTCTACGAGCGGCTCCTGCGACTCGCGCCCTCGCACCACGTCGGACGCATGCCCTCGGACGCGGCGGCCGCCGCGCGGCCCGAGATGCTCGCGCTGCTCGCGCTCGAGCCCGGGCTCGCGGCGCGCGACGCGACGCGCGCGCTCTACCTCGACACCGAGACCACCGGGCTCGGCGGGAGCGCCGGCACCCTCGCGTTCCTGGTCGGCATGGCGTGGTTCGCCGACGACGGGCGGCTGGTGCTCGAGCAACTGCTGCTCCGGAGCCCGGCGGAGGAGGCCGCGCTCATCGAGCGGGTGGCCGAGCGGCTCGAGCAGAGCGAGCTCGTCGTGAGCTACAACGGCAAGGCGTTCGACCTGCCGCTGCTTCGCGCGCGCGCGGTCATGAACCGGCTGCCGGCGCTCCCCGAGCGGCCGCACCTCGACCTCTTGCACGTCGCGCGGCGGCTGCACAAGGCCCGCCTCGGCGCGTGCCGGCTGGTCGATCTCGAGCGGGAGGTGCTCGGCTTCGAGCGCGGCGACGACATCGCGGGCGCCGACGTCGCGCCGCGCTTCGCGCACTTCCTCCGCACCGGCGACGAGCAGGCGCTCGCCGCGGTGGTCGAGCACAACGCCTGGGACGTGGTGAGCATGGCCGCCCTGGTCGGGCTCTACGGCGAGCCGATGGAGCTCCTCGGGGCCGCCGATCTGGTCGGCCTCGCGCGCACCCTCCGGCGCGCCGGCGCTCCGGGCCGCGCGCTCGCCGCGGCGGAGGCCGCGGTGGAGCGCGGCGCGGGCCCGGAGGCGCTCCGCGTGCGCGGCGAGCTCGAGAAGGCGCGCGGCGAGCGCGGCCGGGCGCTCGCGGATTTCGAGGCGCTCGCGGCCCTGGTCGACGACCCGGCGGCCCGGCTCGAGCTCGCCAAGCTCTACGAGCACCACGTCAAGGAGCCGCTCCGCGCGCTCGACTGGGTCCGCAAGGGGACCGGCGAGGCCGCGCCGGCGCTCGAGCGCCGGCGCGGCCGGCTCGAGCGGAAGCTCGCCCGGCCGAAGCGCTGAGGGCACGCGGGCTCGGCGCCGCCGCGCGATGCGTGCTCCGCCGGCGGGCGGATCTGCTAAACGAGCCTCCG
>JAPSGB010000033.1:0-50000 GCA_035063585.1 Polyangiaceae bacterium | reverse complement strand
TCCGCTCAGCCTGCATGAACGACGAACCGCGCCGACCATCAGGCCGAAGTCCGGCGGACCGAGATGGCCCGCGCCGAGAACACCTTCGGCATCGGACGTCAGTGCGAAGGAGAGGACTTGAACCTCCACGGGAATAACCCCACCAGAACCTGAATCTGGCGCGTCTGCCAGTTCCGCCACCTTCGCGCGGTCTCTGTTTGGCGAGCGAGCCCGCCGGGCAGGGCGCGGGATGTACTCACTCCCGCGGCCGAATGCAAGCGCGGCGCGCCGACCCCGTTCGAAACGGCCTGATCGCGAGGCAAACCCGCCACGCGCGGCTACTGGGCTCGGCCGAGGGCAGCGCCGCACTCGGCCGGAAGCTCCGGCACGGCCGCGCCGCGCGCCCGCGCGAGCCCGGCGCGCCAGGCGTGGCTCGCGACCGCGCGGGAGGCGCTCGCCCGACACTCGAGCAAGCTCGGGACCGACGTCGAGTCCCAGGCGCTCGCCGCGCCCGCGCGGGCGGCACCCGCCGCCCCGCTTCCGACGCCCGCGACGCAGCGACGCGCCGCCTGACACGTCCGTGCCACGTCCGGCAGCCGCGCGAGCACCGTCTGAAGCTCGCGAGTCCGCGCCGGAGGGAGCCGCTCGAGCGCGCCGGGGCGGCCCCACGAGCGGCTGAGCTCACCCCAGCCGTACTCGACGTCGAGCCCGCGATACCACGCGGTGTCCCGCCGCGAGCGCGGCTCGAGCCGGAGCTCGTGCTGCCCGCCGACGTGACCGACCCACTCGCCGCTCAGGCCCTCGAGGGTGAAGCGAACCTCGAGCGCGTCCCAGCCGCCGCGCGGCTGCCACACGTAATACCGCGACTCGTCGAAGCAGTAGAGCGAAGGCTCGTCCGCGTGCCGGAGCGCGCGCCGCCAGCAGCCGAGGAACCAACGCTGACCGAGCGCGCCGGTCCACGCGGGCGGCGCGCCGGTCGCGTTCGGCGTGCCGCCGGGCACTCGCCGCGCGGCAGCGCACGCGCGAAGATCGGGCGGATCGGCGTTGCAGCGCGCGAGCTCCGCCTCATAGAGCGCGTCACAGCCCTCGACACCACCCGCCTCGCACGAGCGACGGAAGAGTCCGACTCGGTCCGCCTCGCTCCCACCCTCGACCGGCGTCTCCGCGAGAAAATAACAACCGCAGGCGGGCGCTTCGCCGCACGCGCGCACCAGCGCGCGCCGAGCACGCTCGACACTGCCCCGGCTCACCTCGAGCGCGCGCGCGCCCGCGAGCACGCTGCTGCACGCCTCGAGCTCACCACTTTCGCACGCGCGCGCACAGGCCTCCTCATCGCCGCAGGCGCGCGCGGCACGAACGCACCGCTCGCCCGGCTGCGACTCCGCCGGGCTCGGCGCGCGCGTTCCGGCGCTCGCGCACGCGACGGCGAGGAACGCGAGCGCCCCGAGGCGCGCCCACTCGACGACCCACGCCGCCGGCCGCGCCGGCACAGACCCCCCCGACCAACGAGCGATGGGAGGAGCCGACCCGAGAAGGCCGGCTAGCGTCGAGAGCTGCACGGCCGACCAGCATACGGTCAAACTCGCGTGCTGTCTCGCCCTCGAGGCGTCCCCTTCCCCATGAGCGGCGACGCTCGGTTCTCGAGCAGGGTGAGAGTCCCCTCGTGCGTTTGCCGGGCGACTCGACCATGATGCGCGGGCGCATGACCACGCCCGACCGCGCTCGCCGCCTCGCGCTCGCCTTCGGCGGCCCGGTTCTCCGCGCCGCGGCGCTCGCGCTCCTCGCCGGCGCGTGCTCCGGCGAGGCGAAGAGCGCCTCGGCGAGCGGCGCGACGCCGCGCACGCCCTGCGGCCCCGATGAGGTACGCGAGTTCACCTGCGACGAGCTCCTACCGCGGCAGTCGAGCAAGCCCGCGCTCGAGCCCTACGAGGACTGCCCCGCCGCGGTCGAAGACCAAGGCGGCGAGGTCGCTCCGACGCCGCGAGTGGCGAGCTTCGACCCGGACTACACGCGCCACATCCGGCTCCGCGCCCCGCCGGGCAACGCCTGCTGTTACAGCCGCTGTTCACCGCTCGCGCTGGTCGATCCGAGCACGGTGCGCTCCGACGGCGGCTGCGGTGCCGTGCGCGCGTTTCGCGAGCACTGGTGCGCGCCGACGCTCGAGAGCGGCTCGAGCGAACCCGCGAGCCCGCCCTTCGACCGCTGCCCGGTGGCCGTCGCTCCGCCCCGAGCCACCTCCTTCTCGGTGCCGCCCGGCGCCCTCCTCGATCCCGCATACACCAGCCAGCGTCGCTCGCAGGGCTTCGACGAGTGCTGCTACTCGTGGTGCTCGCAGCACCCGGTCGGCATCCCCATCGAGTGAGGGATGATGCCGCTCCGTCGCGGCCGGCGGCGCGGGCTGCCTCAGCTCCCGAAGATGAGGTAGCCGGCGCCGCTGATGAAGAAATTCAGCATGATGACCGCGAGCGACGAGTTTACCACGGCGCGGGTGGTCGCCCAGCCGACGCCCTCCGAGCCGCCGAAGGTCGACAGCCCGCAGTGCCCGCTGACGACCGGGATGGCCGCCCCGTACACGAAGCATTTGGTGATCCCGATGGAGACGTCGCCCACGTCGACCAAGCTCAGGTTCGCGAACGTCAACGGGTTGATGTCGAAGAAGATGTAGCCGGTCCACATCCCGGTGAGAAACGCCACGAAGGTCGCGATGACGACCAGGATGAGGGTCATGATGATGCTGGCGATGAACCTCGGCTTGATGAGGTAATCGATCGGGTCGGCGGCGCACATGCGCAGCGCGTCGACCTGCTCGGTGACCACCATGGAGCCGATCTCCGCGGCGATCCCCGCGCCGACGCGGGTCGCCAGCATCAGCGCGCAGATGCTGGCGGAGAGATCGCGGATGATGAGCTCGAGGAAGGTCGCGCCGAGCAGCGACAGCTCCGGCACGACGCGCAGCATCTGCAGGCCCGCCTGGTAGACGAGGATCATGCCGATGAAGCCCATCACCACGCACAGGAAGACGAGCGAGCGGTTACCGATCTCGAACATCTGCCGCACGACCGCCCCGCGCTCGCGCGTGCCACGGGCGGTGTAGTAGAGCGTCTTCACGAAGATCGAGTAGAGCTCCTTGCCCGAGATCAGCAGATCGAGCGCGAGCCCGCCGATGAGCGCGAGCCCTCGCCGCTCGGGCACCACGGCCTCCTCGTCGATGTGCCCGACCGCGCTGCTCATCGGTGCGGTGTCGGTCATGCTCAGCCGATCGCGAAGGAGACCAGGTAGTCCGAGACGAAGATCCCTACCGCGCTCACGACCACCGTCGCGTTGACGGCCCGGCCCACGCCCGGCGCACCGCCGGTGGTGGAGATCCCGAACTGACAGCTCGAGAGCGCGATGATCACCCCGAATACCACGCTCTTGATGAGCCCGTGGAAGACGTCGCCCAGGCCGAGCAGCCCCCCCGTGAGCCCGTGGAGGAACACCAGCGGCTCGACCCCGAGCAGCCCGAGCCCGGCGTAGGCCGCGCCGAAGAGCGCGAGCGCATCGGCGTAGATGGTGGACAGGAAGAGGGTGACCACGATGCCGATGAAGCGCGGCGCGATGAGGAAGTTGATGGGATCGATGGCGAGGGCGCGGAGCGCGTCGATCTGCTCGGTGACCACCATCGTGCCGAGCTCCGCGGTGTTGTTCGCGCCGACCCGACCGCTGATCATGAGCGCGGTGAGGAGCGGACCGATCTCGCGCAGCGTGCCGAACCCGGCGCCCCAGCCGAGCAGCGCCTGCGCGCCGACCCGCTCCACGACGGGGGTCGCCTGGATGACCATGATGCCGCCCGTGAAGAGCGCCGTCACGACCACGATGGGGAGCGATTTCACGCCCATCTTGTGCATGTTGCGGAGGAGCTCGCTGCGGTCGAAGCGGAGCAAGACGAGGCGCGCCAGGATCCGCCCGAACATCACCCCCATCCCCCCGACCACGAGCGCGAGGTGCGAGCCGAAGGCGCCGATGGCGGCGAGCGGCGCGAGCGCCCGGTGGGTGATGGTGTCGGTCATGAGGTCGAGGGCGGACGGGGGCGGCAGTATACCGGAGAACTCCCGCCCACGAAGCGCGACTCGCCCGGCGGCGGCACCGCGCGGGCGGTCACGCGGCATGGCTGCCGGGACGCGCCCGCGCGGCTCGAGGGCGCGCCGGCCACACGTGACGGGACGGCCCGATGATGGGCGCGGTGGCTCCGGGCGCGCTCCGAGCCTTCGACTCGGCGTTCGAGGGCTCACCGCCGGGGGACGAGCGAGCCCCCTCGGCGCGCCGCGCTCATATCCCGAGCTTGCGCCTGAGGATGGCGGCGTGCTCACTGCCCCAGAAGCGGAGCATGTCGCGCACCCCCGCCATGCCTTGCGCGAGCGCCGCCCCCTGCAGCCCGGCGAGATCGCCCTCGGTGCGTCTCACCAGCGTCACCGCGCCGGGCAAGTCGTCCGCCACCACCACCGCGGCGCGCTGCGCGGTGAGCCGCGCCCGGAAGACCCAGTCGGCGAAGTCGATGCGCGGGCTCGACACGTAGAGCTGCGCGGCCTCCTCCATCACGCGACGGCCCCGGCGGGAGATCGCCTTCTGGAGCCGCCGCGCCTGCGCCGCGAGGTACTCGTCGTCGGTGAGGCCGCTCCCGTAGCTCGGCTCGACGGCGCGCGCCGCCGCTGCGAGCAACAGCTCGAGCGCCTCGGGTGGGAGCTTATGCAGGGCGTGTAGCCCGCGCGCGATGTTCGCGAGCGGCCGAGCCAGCAAGAACACCTGCTGCGGCTCGCTCAGCGTCGCGACGTGCGCCGGCACGAGGAGCGCGGGGGGCTCGGTCAACTCCACCTCGATGCTCCCGGCGTGCGCGCGGTGGAGGTAGAGATCGTGCTCCAGCACGCCGAAGATCTGCCCCACGCGGTCCGAGAGCGCGCGGATGGGCAGGCCCGAGCGAGGAGTCACCTTGTCGCGCGCGGTGAGGCCGTAGCGCTCGAGCTCGGGCGGATAGAGCTTCGGCAGCGTCTCGCCGAGCGACGCGAGGAGCTCGACCGCCGGACTCTGCCGCGGCAAGGCGTCGATGTTGTGGAACGCGACCGCGTCGAAGCTCCCCGCCTCCGCCATCGCCGCGCGTGGCGGGCGGGACGACACCGTGGCCGCCTCGAGATCGGTCGCCACGCCGAGCGCCGCCAGCGCCGCGAGCACGCGGTCGGCCTCGTCGGCGCGACCGAGGCCGCGCAGCGCGCTCGAGAGCTCGCGCCAGGTGTCGCCCCGCATCACGTCCACGTCGAGCAGCTTACGGAGCTCGACCACGGCCTGATCGAAGCGCCCGGCGCGGGTGAGGCGCGTCGCGAGCTCGGTGCGGAGCGCGGTGTCGTCCGGCGCGACCGCCACCCCGCGCTCGAGCATCGCGACCGACTGCGGGAGATCGCCGAGCTCGTCGGCGAGCACGCGGCCGAGCTCGAGATAGACCGCCGCGTGCGACCCCGGCTGGTCGGTCGAGCGTTCGAGGAAGCGCGAGAGCGCGCCGGTGTAGCGCCTGAAGTCCGCGCGATGTCCAGCGCTCGCCTGCTCCGCGAGCACCGCGCGCATCTCGCCTGCCACCGGACCCGGGCCGACCAGCGCGACCGCTTGCTCGTACGCGCGGAGCGCCGCCTCCATCTGCTTACGCTCGCGCTCGAGCCTCCCGAGAAAGGCGAGCGCCGAGGCCTGCTCGGTGACGTCGCGCGCGTTGCCGACCAGCAGCGCAGCGGTGGCCGCCGCGGCCTCCGTCTGGCCGCGACGCGTCTGGATGCCGAGCAGCCGCTCGAGCGCCTCGCGGTTGCCGGCGTCCACCGACAGCACGGCGTTCAAGCTCGCGAGCGCGCGCTGCGGATCGCCGAGGCGCTCGTCGAGGATCTTCGCCATCTCGAGCTGCGCCCGGATCATCGTCTCGCGCGGCGGCGACTGCGCGAGCACCTGCTTCAGCCGATCGACCGCCTCCGCCGATTGGCCATCGCGAGCGTAGAGCCCGGCCAGCGCGAGCAGGGTCGGCAGGTGGCCCGGGAGCCGCTCGATGGCGCGATGGAGCGCCGCGAGCGCCGCCGGCACGTCGCGCTTCTGCTCCGCGAGCACGCCGGCCACGCTCGCCCAGAGCGCGCCGATCCGGTCGGGGCTCCGGGCGCTCTGCGCGGCGGCGGTGAGGGCGTCGAGCGCGCGCTCCGGCTGGCCGAGCCCGAGCGCGACCCGGAGGAGCCCCTCGGCCGCCCGCTCGTCGTCGGGCAGAATCTCGAGGGCACGCCTGAGCGCTCGAAGCGCACCGGGGGCATCTGGCTCGCGCTCGCGCAGCTCGGCCGAGCGCACCAGGAGCGCCGCCGCGCCCGCGCGGTCGCGCACCACGCCCGCGACCCGCTCCGCCGCTTCCTCGAGGAGCGCCGGCTCGGCGCGGCTCCGCGCGATGCGCGCGAGCCCGCTCGCCGCGCCGAGGTTCTCCGGATCGCGCGCGAGCGCGGCGCGGAAGGCGTCGAGCGCGGAGGCGTCTCCGGACGCCTCGAGCGCCTCGGCGAGACGCGTGTAGTGCGCCGCGATGAGCGTCGGATCGCCGGCCACCGCGCCGAGCTTGGCGTCTACGTGGGCGAGGAGCGCCGCATCTCCCGCCTCCAGCGCGAGGCGCTCGAGCGCGGTGAGCGCGTGCTCGTCGGTGGGCGCGAGCTGGAGGATCGCGAAGTACGTCTGCCGCAGCTCCGCGCTCGAGCCTACCCCCTTCGATTCCTGCACGCGGGCGAGCTCGGCGAGCGCGGCGACCCGCGACGGCAGGTCGGCGAAGACCCGCGCCTCGGTCGAGTAGATCCCGGCGAGCGCCTCCCACGCGCCCACCTCGGCGTAGAGCGGCTCGAGCGCGCGGAGCGCGCCGAGGTGCTCCGGAGCACGCTCGAGCACCGCCTCGAAGCACGCGGTCGCGCGAGCGCGCTCACCGAGCTCGTCACGGAGCACCTCCCCTCGTCGGAGCAGCGCCGCGATGGCGAGCCCCGAGTCGGCCGCCGCCTGGACCTCGTGCTCGAGCGCCTCGACCAGCCGCTGGTGCTCGCGCGCCTGGGTGAGCAGCCGGACCCGCCCGTCGAGCGCCGGGCGGAACGCGGGCGACGCGGCGAGCGCCTGTTCGTAGGCGGCGAGCGCCTTCTCCGGCGCGCCGAGCCGGCTCTCATACACCTCGCCCAGCCGGAGCGCGGTTCGCGCTCGCCGCCCGCCCTCGGTGACGCTGCTCAGCTCGAGCTCGAGGAGCTTGCAGAGCTCCTGCCAGCTCCCCAGCTCGGCGAGCTTGCGCTCGAGCGCGTGGAGCGCCGGAGCATGGAAGGGATCGGCCTCGACCGCCTCGCGATAGGCGGCGACGGCGCGCTCGCTGCTCCCGAGCCGCTCCTCGGCGAGCTCACCGATCTTGAAGAGGAGCGCCGCCGAAGCCGCGCCGCGCGGCACCGTCTCGAGCTCCTTGCGATAGATCTCGACCAGCTCCTCCCAGCGCGCGAGCCGGTAGTAGAGCCGCCCGAGGCTCGAGAGCGCCGGCGCGAAGCGAGGGTCCTTGGCGATGACCTTCCGGAAGCGCATGAGGGCGCCCTCGTGGTCGCCGAGCCGCTCGTCACTCACCTCGCCCGCGCGATGGAGCAGCGCCGAGACCAGCGCGGGCTCCTTCTCGACCGATGCCTCGAGCTCGAGCGCCTCGATGAGCTCCCGCCAGAGCTCGCCGCGCTCGGCCGCGCGCTGCATGGCGTGGATCGCGCCGCGGTGCGCGGGCTCGACCGCCAGGATGCGTCGAAAGGCGGCCAGCGCGTGCGCCGGCGCGCCGAGCGCGTCCTCGTGGAGCCGCCCGATCTTGAAGAGGAGGGTCACGCGCGCGTCGGCGTCGGCCGCGCGCTCGAGCTCACGTTCGTAGAGCTCGACGAGCTCACGGTGCTTGCCCGCCTCGGCGTAGAGTCGCGCGAGCGCCTTGAAGGACGGCGCATGACCCGGCAGGATGCCGAGCGCGCGCGCGTGATGCTCGACGGCGAGCGCGGGCTCGCCGAGCCGGCGCTCGAAGAGCTCGGCGACCCGCGCGTGCGCGGCCGCGCGCCGCGCCCCGTCATCGAGCGCGTCGGCCTCCGCGAGGTGCATCTGCACGAGCGGGCCCCACTCGGCGTGCCGGGTGAAGAGCGCGCCGAGCGCCTGGAGCGCCGGCACGTAGGTGGAGTCTTCGGTGAGCGCGGCGGTGAACCATCGCCGCGCGCGCGCTTCGTCGCCGAGCCGCTCCTCGGCGAGCTGCCCGATGCGGTGCATGAGCCCGGCGCGGGCGCCCGCGCCCTCGGTGAGCTCGACCAGCCGCTCGAGCACGTCCGCCAGCCGCTCGTGCGCGCCGCCGAGCTCGTAGAGCCGCGCGAGCTCCTCGAGCAGCATCCGATCGCCCGGCTCGACCTTCGCTGCGCGCTCGATGAGCGCGGTCCCCGCGTCCAGCTCGCCGAGCCGATCGACCTCGACGCGGCCCGCCCGGTAGAGCGCCATCGCGCGCACCGCCAGGTCCGCCGAGTCCGTGGCCTCACGCTCGAGCACGCCGACCAGCTCGCGCCAGCGCCTCGCGTCGAAGAGCAGCCGCTTCAGCGCAGCGAGCGCGCCCGGGGCTCGGGGATCGACCGCGAGCGCCGACTGATAGAGCTCGATGGCGCCCGACGCGTCACCCTGCTTGGCCTCGGCCAGCCGCGCTCGCTCGGCGATGAGCGCACCGCGGAGCCGCGCGTCGCCCTCGACGACCTGAGCCTCGCGCTCGAGCGTCTCGGCGAGCGCCCCCCACGCCTCGGCCTGCGACTCCGCGCGCTCCACCGCGCGGAGCAGCGTCAGCTCGCTCCGCGCGAGCCCCGCCGCCGCTGCGTAGGCGGCGCGCGCCTCGCGCTTCTGACCCATCTGCTCCTCGAGCAGCCGGCCGCGCTCGAACGCCAGCCGCGCCTTGCCGCGCGGATCGCTGGTGAGCCGCGCCTCGGCTTCGAAGAGCGCGAGCGCGGCCGGGTAGCTCTTCTCGGCGATGGCCGCGCGCCGAGCGCCCTGGATCGCGGGGACCAGATCCGGAGCGTTCGCGTGCGCCGCGCGATAATGCGCGCCGGCACGCGACGGATCCCGCAAGACCTGCTCCGCGAGCCGCGCGATCTCGTAGTGCAGGCGCCCCGCGCGGAGCGGCTCCGGCTTGCCCGCGAGCTCTGCCTCGTAGCAAGCGATCGACGCGAGCGCCTCGGCCTCGCGAGCGTCGACCGCCGGCGCCGCGGGAGCCTCGCCGGCGGCCGGCGCGAGCCCGACGCGCGTCTTCAGGTGCTCGACGGGTGCCGCCGCCGGCGGCGCGGGCGACGCGACCGGCGGCGCGGGCGACGCGACCGGCGGCGCGGGCGACGCGACCGGCGGCGCGCCGGCGCGCGCAACGCGCGGCGGGGGCGGCAGCCCGTGCGCGCCCGTCGAGTCCGCGCGCGCCGGCGGCGGAGGGGGCAAGGGAGCGCGCGGCGGCGGAGGCGGCGCGACCGAGCCGCGGCGCGGGGCCGGTGGCGGCATCGAGCGCGATTTCCCTGGCGGACGCGGCGGAGCGGGCGGCCCTTTCGGAGCGCCCGGGGGATGATCATCGTCGGTCATGGTGGGACGCCGAGCCACGCTATCACGCCGAATCCGCGCTCGGCGGCGATTATCGTCTCGGTCGGCTGGGTCGGCCCGGCGCGAAACCGCGCGGCCCGCCGGCCCACCCGACGGCTCGTGCCCGGCGCCCGCGCCCGCCCCGGCGCGGTCCCGCGCCGAACCGACAAAAGGCCAGCCTCGCCCGCGAGCGGTGCGACTAGGCTCGGCCCCTGATGGATGACCAGCAAATCGCGGCACGCGAGCGCGACCGATACGGCTGCTCGTGCAACGTGGAAGCGGAGCTCGCGCGGTTTGGGCGCCCCTTGCACATGGAAGCGCGCCCGGCCGCTCCGGTGCGGGCCCCGCGCGGCGGCCAGCGCACCGCTCGGAGCTGGGACGCCGAAGCGGCCAAGCGCATGCTGATGAACAACCTCGATCCCGACAACGCGATCGACTGGGAGCACCTGGTGGTCTACGGCGGGAGCGGGCGCGCGGCGCGAAATTGGCACGAGTATCACAAGCTCGTCGCCGCGCTCGACGCCCTCGCGCCCGACGAGACGCTCACCGTGCAGTCGGGCGCGGCCGCCTACGTGGCGCGCACCCACGAGCACGCGCCCCGGGTCATCCTCGCCAACTCGAACCTCGTCCCGCGCTGGGCGACCCAGACCGAGTTCGACCGGCTCGACCGCGAGGGGCTCACCATGTACGGGCAGATGACCGCTGGCTCCTGGATCTACATCGGCACCCAGGGCATCCTGCAGGGTACTTACCAGACGCTCCTCGCGCTCGCCGAGCAGCACTTCGGCGTGCCGTCGCTCGCCGGCAAGCTCGTGATCACCGCCGGGCTCGGCGGGATGAGCGGCGCGCAGCCGATGGCCGTCACCATGAACGAGGGCGTCGTCATCGACGTCGAGGTCCGCCCCGAGCGCGTGCGGCGCAAAGTCGACGAGGGCTACCTCGATCGCATGACGAGCTCGCTCGACGAGGCGCTCGCGTGGGCGGAAGCGGCCCGACGCGAACGGCGCGCGCTCAGCATCGGGCTGGTCGCGAACGCCGCGACGGCGCTCTCCGAGCTGGTGCGCCGCGGCGCCATCCCCGACATCGTCACCGACCAGACGAGCGCGCACGATCTCGGCGCGTACGTGCCCGAAGGCGAGCTCCCGGAGCTCGACGCGCTCCGGGGGCGCGACCTCGCCGAGTACCACCGGCGCGCGCTCGCCGCGATCGCCAAGCACACCGAGGCCATCCTCGCCATGCAAGCCGCCGGCGCGATCGCCTTCGACTACGGCAACAACCTGCGCGCGCAGGCCGAGCGCGCCGGCGTCCGCGTACGGGACGCGAGCGGCGCCTACAAGTACCCGGGCTTCGTGCCGGCCTACATCCGTCCGCTCTTCGCCCGCGGGATGGGTCCGTTCCGCTGGGCCGCGCTCAGCGGCGACGCGAAGGACATCCACGCGCTCGACGACGAGCTCTTGCGCCTGTTCCCCGACGACGCCGGGCTCGCGCGCTGGGTGCGCCTCGCGCGCGAGCGGGTCCCCCTGCTCGCGCTCCCCACGCGGATCTGCTGGCTCGGCTACGGCGATCGCGCGACGTTCGGCCTGGCCATGAACCGCGCCGTCGCGGAGGGCCGCGTGAGCGCCCCGGTCGCCATCGGTCGCGATCACCTCGACACGGGCTCGGTGGCGTCCCCCGATCGCGAGACCGAGGCGATGAAGGACGGCTCCGACGCCATCGCCGACTGGCCGCTGCTCAATTTCGCGCTGAACACCGCGAGCGGCGCGTCGTGGGTGAGCTTCCACCACGGCGGAGGAGTCGGCATCGGCAACGCGCTCCACGCCGGCATGGTGATCGTCGCCGACGGAACCGAGGAGCGCGCCGAGCGGCTCGACCGCGTGCTCACCGTGGATCCCGGGATCGGCGTCGCCCGCCACGCCATCGCCGGCTACCCCGAAGCCCGCGAGACCGCGCGCGCGAAGGGCGTGAAGCTCCCATGACCGCTGGCGTTCTCGTCTTCACGTCGCGGCCGGCGTCGCGGCCGGGCCCGGCGCGCCGAGACGGGTGGCCGCGCCGCGGCCGCTCGGTTGGCCTGCGCGCATGACCGCCGCGGACCTGCTGCTCACCGGCGCCGCCGAGGTCGTCACGTGCGCCGGCTCGGGGCCCGCGCGCGGCCCGGCCCAGGGCGCGCTCGGCGTGCTCTCGCGGGGCGCGATCGCGATCGGCGGCGGCAAGATCCTCGGGGTCGGCGACGAACACGCGCTCCGCGCGGAGTTCCACGCGGAATCGACCCGCGTGCTCGACGCCGAAGGCGGCGTGGTGCTGCCAGGCTTCGTCGATCCGCACACGCACCTGGTGTTCGCCGGCGACCGCGCCGCCGAGTGGGAGGCGCGGCTCGCGGGCACGTCGTATCTCGAGCTGTTGGCGCGGGGCGGGGGCATCATGAGCACCGTGCGCGCGACCCGCGCGGCCTCCTTCGACGCGCTGCTCGCGAACGCTCGGCGCTGGGCCTCTCGGATGCTCGCGCTCGGCACCACCACGGTCGAGGCGAAGAGCGGCTACGGCCTCGACCGGGCGACCGAGCTTCGCCTGCTCGAGGTCGCGCGCGCGGTCGGCGACGAGCTGCCCATCGAGATCGTGTCGACCTTCCTCGGCGCGCACGTCGTCCCGGCCGAGTATCGCGAGCGCCGCGGCGACTACCTCGCCGAGCTCGAGGCGCTGCATCAGGAGCTCGGCGCGCGCGGGCTCGCGCGCTTCGTCGACGTCTTCTGCGAGGAGGAAGCGTTCACGCTGGCGGAGACCGAGCGGCTCCTCCGCCACGCGCGCGGGCTCGGCCTGGGGCTCAAGCTCCATGCCGAGCAGTTCACCGCCTCCGGCGCGGCCGAGCTCGGCGCGGCGCTCGGGGCGGTGAGCATCGATCACCTCGAGCATCTCTCGGCCGGCGCGCTCGAGCGGCTCGCTGCTCTCTCGGCGCCGCCGGTGGCGGTGCTGCTACCGGGGGTGTCGTTCCACTTGGCGATGAACGCTCATCCGAACGCACGCGGCCTCATCGACGCGGGCGTCCCGGTCGCGCTCGCCACCGACTTCAACCCGGGGTCGTCCTTCACGCCCTCGATGCCGATGATCCTCGCGCTCGCGACCCGCAACCTCGGGATGAGCGTCGCCGAAGCGATCGTCGCCGCGACGCGAAACGCGGCGCACGCCGTCGGGCTCGGCGACGTGGTCGGGAGCCTCGAGCCCGGCAAGCGCGCCGATCTCATCATCTGCGACGTGCCCGAGCATCGCTTCCTCGCCTACGGCTTCGGATGGAACCCGGTCCGCACGGTGCTCGCCCGCGGCGAGCGCGTGGTAGGCTGACGCCGCGGAGGGTGCTCATGAGATCGCGATGGGGTAAGTTTGCTCCCTGCCTGGGGCTCTGGGTCTTGGCGGTGGCCTGCGGTGAGGCGGAAGCGCCGGGGAGCGCGGCCACCGATGGCGGGAGCGGCGGCAGCGCAGGCACGCCCGCCGCCGGTGGCGCGTCCGCCGCCGGTGGCGCGTCCGCCGCCGGTGGCGTAGCCGGCGGCGGGGCGAGCTGCGAGGGCTGCCCGTGCGGCGAGGGCGAAGCGCTGACGGATTTCGAGCGCACCCTCATCGACCTCCCGGCCGGAACCTGGTACGAAGCGCCGAGCTCGCCCATGCGCGACGCGTGCGTCCCCGACTCGGTCGGAGTCCGCGGTGTCGTCGGCTGCCCGGCGATCGTGTCGGCGTGGAACGGCGGCGCCTACGACGGCGTCCATCGGCGCATGCTCATCTGGGGCGGCGGACACGAGGATTACTGGGGCAACGAGCTCTACGCGTTCGATCTGCGCCGCGGCACGTGGTCCCGCTTGACCGAACCGAGCGTGGTGCCGAGCGGGAGCACCTCCGCCGACTTCTTCGGGCGCGACCCGCTGCCCGACGGCCAGCCCGTCTCGCGCCACACCTACGACGGCGTCGAGTTCCTCGACGACCTCGGCGTCCTCTGGGCCCATGGCGGCTCGCGCGCGCGACGGCTCCGGGACGAACGTCACCTGGACGTTCGCGGACGCGACCGGGTGGACGCAGCACGCGCCCGGCGTGGGCGGGCTCATGCTGGCCACCGCGTATCACCGCGCGTCGCGTCGGATCTTCGTGAACGCCACCGAGACGCTCCACATCTACGACGTCGACGGCGACTCGTGGAGTCAGGCCCCCGGCTTCCGCTACAAGCCGTACTGGCCGCGCTGCACCGGCTCGGATCGCACCGCCGCGATCGACCCGCGTCGCGGGCTCTTCTGGTCGGTGGGCTCGAAGATGGTGCTCGTCTGGGACATCGCCTCCGGCAAGGCCGTCACCGACGACTGGAAGACGACCGGCGGCGGAGACTACACGAACGAGGCCAAGGTGATGCCGACCTACCCCGCTCAGCTCTTCGAGAGCGGTGGCGGCGACATCTACGACGCCTCGGCACCCGGCTTCGACTACGACAGCGCCAGCGACGAGCTGGTCGCCTGGCCGAACCGCGGCGCGCCCTACGCGCTCGACCTCGACGCCAAGACCTGGTCCGCCGGGAGCGCGACGGGCGCCCCGGAGTCGAAGAACAGCGGCGGCACCTACGGCCGCTGGCGCTACGCGCGAGAGTACAACGTCTTCATCCTCGTCAACTCCGTCGACGAGAACGTGCACTTCTACAAGCACACCGAGGGCTGCGGGCCAGCGCGCCCGTGACCGAATCGGCGCTCGGCGTTTCTTCGCGGGCGCCGAGACGCGCCCCCCGCTTCCCTGGTATGACCGGGTCGTGTCGTCGTCCCGCTCGCTCGGCCGCATGCCGGGGGTCGCCCCGCCCCGCGCGCCCCGCGGCTCGAGCGCGCTCCGCGGCTTTGGGTTCGAACGGCGCTGGCTGGTCCGGGTGTTCGAGGCGCTCATCCCATCGGGCGCCGACGCGCGCATGCCGTTCGGCGCGGCCGACGCGCCCATGGGCGCCTTCGTCGACGATCTCCTCGCGCGCGCTCCGCTCACGTTCGTCGTCGGGCTCCGCGCCACGCTCTGGCTCATCATGCTCGCGCCGCTCTTGCTGCTCGGCCGGCCGAGGACCTTCCTCTCGCTCGACGCCGAAGAGCGCGACGCCGTCCTCGCGCGGCTCGCCGAGAGCTCCATCTACCTCGTGCGCGAGGCGCCGCTCCTCTTCAAGACGGTCGGCTGCCTCGGCTTCTGCGGGCTGCCCGCGGTGCACGCGAAGCTCGGCCTCCACCCGCGCGACGACGAGCCCCCCTCCTGGGCGCAGGGAGACGCGCCGTGACCGGCGCGCTCGTGACCGGCGCGGAGGTGCGCGGGCGGCGACGGGTCGAGGACGCCGCCGACGTCGTCATCATCGGCAGCGGCGCGGCGGGCGCGACCGCGGCGCGCGTGCTGGTCGAGGCCGGGCTCGAGGTGGTCCTCCTCGAAGAGGGGCCGCGCGTCGAGAGCCGCGACTTTCGCAGCGACATGTACACGACGTTCCGCCACCTCTGGCGCGACATGGGCTTCCAGGTCGCCAGCGGGCGCGCCTTCACGCCGGTGCTCCAGGGGCGCTGCGTGGGCGGCACCACGGTCGTGAACGGCGCCATCATCCACCGTATCCCGGCGCCGATCCTCGGGGCGTGGCGGGATGAATACGGCGTGGGCGAGCCGTTCACTCCCGCGGCGATGGAGCGCGTCTACGACGCGCTCGACCGCGAGCTCTTCGTCGACCGAGCGCCCGAGGAGGTGCTCGGCGAGAACGCCAAGCTCATGCGGAAGGGAGTTCGGGCGCTCGGCTGGACGGGCAACGAGATCCGCCGAAACGTCAAGGACTGCGCGGGCTCCGCTCACTGCAACCAGGGCTGCCCGACCGACCGCAAGCAGAGCATGAACGTCTCCTACATCCCGCGCGCGCTCGCCGGCGGGGCGCGGCTCTACGCCGACGCGCGCGCCGAGCGCTTCCTCGTGGAGGGCGGGCGCGCAGCGGGAGTCACGGGGCGGTTCACCGGTGATGGTCCGCCCTTTCGAGTGCGAGCGCGACGCGGCGTGGTGGTCGCGGCGAGCGCGATCCAGACGCCGCGGCTGCTCGCCGACAACGGCGTCGGCCGCGCCTCGCGGCTGGTCGGTGAGCGGCTGCAAGCGCATCCGGGCACGGGCACGGTCGGCCTCTTCGACGCGCCGGTCGAGCTCTGGTTCGGCGCGACGCAAGGCTATGAGAGCCTGCATTTCTGGGATGAGCGCATGAAGTTCGAGACGGTGAGCATGCCGCTCGAGTTCGCCGCGGCGCGCTTCCCCGGCGTGGGCGCGGAGCTCATGCGCGAAATCGGCGACTACGGGCACGCGGCGATCTGGGGCGTGCAGGTGCGCGCGCGGGCTCACGGGCGGGTCGGGCGGAGCCTCTTCGGCGCGCCCTCCATCCACTACGACATGACCGACGAGGACGTGCGCGTGCTCAAGCTCGGTGTGCGCCGCCTGGTCGAGCTGATGTTCGCCGCCGGCGCGCGTGAGGTGCTCCCCGGCGTGCACGGGCTCCCCGCCCGCATCCGCTCGATGGACGAGCTCGCACCGCTCGACGCGGTCCCGAACGATCCGCGTCATTTCCACACCATCGCCGCGCACCTCTTCGGCACCGCCAAGATGGGCCGCGGCGCCGCGCAGAGCGTGGTCGGCCCCGAGCTCGAGGCGCACGATCTCCCCGGGCTCTACGTCTTCGACTCGTCCGTCTTCCCGACCAACCTCGGCGTGAACCCGCAGCACACGATCTGCGCGGTCGCCTGGCTCGCCGCCGAGCGCCTCGCCGAGCGCGCCGCCCACTGACCGCCCCGCGTGGTTCCGCGCCGCGCCGACCCCTCTCCGGGCGCTCCCCCGCGCGGGCCCGGCGGGTGAAATCGCGATGGGTTTTGGGTTGCCGGGGCGGCGCGCAGCCGCCCGGGCCGACCGCCGGCCGCGTCCCCTCCCCGCGGGCCGGGCGCTCGTGCTATCACGCCGCCGCCGTGGCAAAGCTCCTCGTCTTTCGCGACGTTCGCCTGATCGATCCGGCGGCGGGGCTCGACCTCCGGGGCGACGCGGTCATCGAGGACGGGCAGCTCACCCGGATCGGCGCGGGCGCCGCGGCGGGGCTCGCGTCGAGCGAGCAGGCGCGAGTCATCGAGGGCACCGGGCGCTGGCTCCTGCCGGCCTTCGTCGATCTGCACGCGCACCTGCGCGAGCCGGGGCAGGAGTACAAGGAGGACATCGCCTCCGGGCTCGACGCGGCCGCCGCCGGCGGCTACGCGCACGTGTGCGCGATGCCGAATACGCGCCCCGTGAACGACACCCGCGCGGTGACCGAGCTGATGCTCCGGCGCGCGGAGGCTCATGGCGGCCCGCGACTGCACCCGATCGCCGCCATCACGCGCGGCCAGGAGGGCAAGGAGCTCACCGAGATGGCGGAGCTCCGCGAGGCCGGCGCGGTCGCGGTGAGCGACGACGGCGTGTGCGTCACCTCGAGCGCGGTGATGCGGCGCGCGCTCGAGTACGCGAGAAACTTCGACCTGCCGGTGATTCAGCACGCCGAAGATCACGAGCTCACCCGCGGCGCCGACATGAACGAGGGCGCCGTCGCGACCCGGCTCGGCCTCCGCGGCTGGCCGAGCGTCGCGGAGGACATCATCATCGCGCGCGATCTGTTGCTCGCCGAGTACACGGGCGCGCGCTACCACGCGGCGCACCTCTCGACGCGCGGCGCGGTCCGCTTGATGCGCGAGGCGAAGAGCCGCGACCTCCCGGTCACCTGCGAGGTGACGCCGCACCACCTGCTGCTCACCGACGCCGCCGTCATCGGCTACGACACGGCCTGCAAGGTGAACCCGCCGCTGCGCGGCGAGGAGGACGTGGAGGCGCTCCGGGCGGCGCTCGCCGACGGGACCATCGACGCCATCGCCACCGACCACGCGCCGCACTCCTCGCTCGAGAAGGACTGCGCGTTCTCCGAGGCCAAGCCCGGCCTCATGGGCCTCGAGCTCTGCTTCGGGCTCTTGCTCGAGCTGTTCGGGCACGCGCCGCCGAACCTCGCCCGGCTCATCGACGCGATGAGCACGCGACCCGCGAAAATCGCCGGGCTCACCCCGCCGTCGCTCCGCGAGGGGAGCGTGGCGGAGCTGGTGCTCGTCGATCCCGAGGTGCGCTGGCGCCCGTCGGAGGTCGCGCTCCGGAGCCGGAGCCGGAACACGCCCTTCCTCGACCGCGAGCTCGGAGGGCGCGTGCTGCTCACGCTCGGGGGCGGGAAGATCCTCTACGAGCTCGAAGGGAGCGTCCGATGAAGCGCGCATGGCTGTGTCTCGCCGACGGCACCAAGCTCTCGGGTTTCTCGTGGGGCGCGGACGGCAGCGTCACCGGCGAGGTCGTGTTCACGACCGGGATGACCGGCTACGAGGAGGTCCTCACCGACCCGTCGTACACGGGGCAGCTCGTCACCATGACGGCGCCGCACATCGGCGACACCGGGATCACGCGCGAGGACGCCGAGAGCCTCGACGGCAAGCCCCGCGTGGCGGGCTTCGTGGTGCGCGAGCCGAGCCCGATCGCCTCGAACTGGCGCGCGAAGCTCACGCTCACCGAGTACCTGTCGGAGCACGGCGTGGTCGCCATCGGCGGAGTCGACACCCGGCGGCTCACCCGCCTCCTGCGCGACCGCGGGGCGCAGAACGGCTGTATCGGGACGGAAGCTCCCGACACCCTCGTCGACCGCGCGCGCGCGGCCCCGAGCCTCGAGGGGCTCGACCTCGCCCGGCGAGCCACCTGCCCGGAGCGCTATCGCTTCACGGCCTCGCGCGGCGCGTGGAGCGTGCCGCTCGATCCGCGCGACCGGCTCCGGCCGCCGAGCGAGCCCCGGCCCGCTCGGCCGGAGCGCCACGTGGTCGCCATGGATTTCGGCGCGAAGCTCAACATGCTGCGCTGCCTGGTCGACGCCGGGTGCCGGGTCACCGTGGTGCCGGCCACCACCACCGCCGACGAGGTGCTCGCGCTCGCGCCCGACGGCATCTTCCTGTCGAACGGGCCGGGCGATCCGGCCGCGGTCGGCTACGCCATCGACGCCATCGGCGCGCTGCTCGGCAAGCGACCGATGTTCGGCATCTGCCTCGGCCATCAGCTGCTCGCCCGCGCGCTCGGCGCGCGCACCTCCAAGATGAAGTTCGGGCATCGCGGCCTGAACCAGCCGGTCCAAGACGTCGCCACGCGCCGCGTGGAGATTACCTCGCAGAACCACGGCTTCGTGGTCGACGTCGCGTCGCTCGGGGGGCGCGCGCGGAGCACGCACCTGCACCTGAACGACGGCACCAGCGAGGGCCTCGAGGTGCCCGACGCGCGCGCGTTCAGCGTGCAGTATCACCCGGAGGCCGCCGCCGGGCCGCACGACACGCTCTCGCTCTTCGAGCGGTTCCGCAAGATGATGGACGACTAGCCGCCGTGAGCCGCACCATCCATTTCGTGAGCCTCGGGTGCCCGAAGAACCGAGTGGACACCGAGGTGATGCTCGGCGTCGCGGAGCGCGCCGGCTACCAGCATCTCGACGACCCGAAGGAGGCCCTGGTCCTGGTCGTCAACACCTGCGGCTTCATCGACGCCGCCAAGAAGGAGAGCATCGACACCATCCTCGAGCTCGCCGAGTACAAGAAGACCGGGCGCTGCGAGAAGCTGGTGGTCGCCGGGTGCCTCTCCCAGCGCTACCCGGGCGAGCTCGCCGAGGGGCTGCCCGAGGTCGATCACTTCCTCGGCTCGAGCGACATGCTCACCCTCGCGCACGTGCTCGCCGGCGACGCGGCGCGCATGCTGGTCGGCAACCCCGCCGACTGGGTGGTCGGCGCGAGCGACCCGCGCCGCGTGAGCACTCGCGGCGGCAGCGCGTACGTGAAGCTCGCCGAGGGCTGCAACCGCTCCTGCTCGTTTTGCGTCATCCCGGCCATCCGCGGCAAGCAGCGCTCGCGCGCGGCGGACGACATCGTGCGCGAGGTCGAGCGGCTCGCCGAGGCCGGCGTGCTCGAGGTGAACCTAGTCTCGCAGGACACCGTCGCCTACGGGCGCGACCGCCCCGAAGGCGGCTCGCTCGCCGAGGTCGTGCAGCGCATCGCGGAGGTGCCCGGGCTCGCCTGGGTGCGGCTCCACTACCTCTACCCGGAGACGCTCGACCCGGCGCTCATCGAGCTGCTCGCGCACCACCCGCGGGTGCTCCCCTACGTGGACATGCCGCTCCAGCACGCCGCCGACGCGATGCTCCGGCGCATGCGCCGCGGGCACGGCGGAGCGCGCCTGCGACAGGTGGTCGAGCGGCTCCGCCGCGAGATCCCCGGCCTCGTGATGCGGACCGCGTTCATCGTCGGGCACCCCGGCGAGACGGCCGCGGAGTTCGACGAGCTGGTGGACTTCGTGAGGTGGGCCGAGTTCGACCGCATGGGCGTGTTTCGCTTCTCCGACGAGCCCGGCGCGCGCAGCCACGAGCTCGAAGGCAAGGTGCCGGGCAAGATCGCCGCCGCGCGGGTGAGCCAGCTCATGCGCGTCCAGAAGGCCATCAGCCGCAAGAAGAACCGCGCGCTCATCGGCCGCGAGCTCGAGGTGCTGGTCGAGGGCCCGAGCGCGGAGAGCGAGCTCGTCATGGTCGGCCGACACGCCGGACAGGCGCCCGAGATCGACGGCGTCGTCTACCTGTCGAACGGCGAGGTCGAGCCCGGGCGCATGGTGCGCGTGGTGGTGAGCCAGGCGAGCGACTACGATTTGGTCGGCGAGGTCGTGAGCGAGGACCGCGCGCCCGCCGGCGCGCCCGGCGCGCACCGCGCGAGCGCGGACGCGAGCGGTCGTCGCCGCGTGTCGCTGCGGACGCTCTAGCGCCGCGACGCCGGCCGCGACGCCGGCCGCGGCGGACAGACAATAAATGAACAAACTTGCTCATTTATTGGCACTCGGCGCCGGGCCGCGCGCCGCCTGCTCAGGGGCGGATCACGGTGCTGTAGGGCGGGCTCCGGTCATTGCCGAGCTGCACGTAGACGTCGACGCGATCGCCGACCTCCGCGGGCAGGAAGAAGTCGTACTCGCCGGTGCGCGCGTCGGAGATCTGACCGCGGAGCTCGTCGTTGCGGAGGTTCACCGCGTAGACGGTGGCGCCCGGGTCGACATAGCCGCTGATCTCGACCATACCGCTCGCGTCGGGGCCGCTCACGGTGGGGCTCGGCGGCGGCAGCGGGAGCGTCGGCGAGAGGCAACCGACCAGCGCGAGCGCCGCGCCGAGGCACCACCAGCGACGAGAAATACGGCTCATCCCGCACCAGAACTAGCACACCGCGTGCCGAGTCACCGCGCAGGCTCCCGGCCACCCGGCGGTGGGGAGCTGCCAACTAGGTTGGCGCGGCGCGGAAACTCAGTTGGCGGCCGGGGCGGCCTTGGCCACCGCGCGGGGATGATGGTAACCGCCCGCGGACGTTCTCTCTCTGCCGCGCGCCCGCCGCTCCGCGAACCATGAGCCCCTCGTCACACCCCGCCGCGGCCTCCTCGGAGCGCGCGCCCGCGCGACGGCGGCCGAGCCTGCAGGCGCGGGCGCGGTGGCTCCTCCAGCCGCTCCCGGTGGCGCTCGCGCTCGGGTGGGCGCTCGCGCGCGGCGGTCCCGCGCCGGAGCCCACCACGCCGCTCCCGGCGGCGGTCGCCGCGGCGCTCGCGCGGGACGGCCTCCTGACCGCGCCCGCCGACGTGCACCTGGTCGAGCCGCTGCCCGGCGCGCTCGCCTCGCGCTGGCACTCCCCGCGCGTGGTGTTTCGAGCGCATCGCGGCGACGAGCCGTCGGACGTGTACGCGGCGACCCTCGCCGTCTCGCCCGAGGGGCGGCTCATCGCCGTCGAGGGCGTGTTCAACGTGACCGACACCTCGGCGGTGGACGAGCGGGGCCTGGTCGTCGACGGCGCGCGCGCCGCGTGGGAGCTGCGCGGCGCGGAGAAGACCTACAGCGTACATTTCGCCGACTTCTCGGGCGCCGCTACCGAGCCGAGCGACTGGACTCGGCTCGAGCAGCTCCAGGACCGCGTCACCTGCCTGCAGGAGACCGGCAGCACGCGCGGGATCCTGCGGCGCGACTTCAAGCTCGAGCCGGCCGCGAGTCGCCTCCGGGTGGCGTTCGCTCCGAGCGCGCTCGTCATCGACGCCGACGGCCGGGAGCTCCGCGTCCCGACCGGCGGCGCGGGCGCCAGCGCGGGCTCGCTCCACCTGCGCGAGGAGAGCGTGCCGCGCGCGCGGCCCGGCAACCTGGTGACCTGGGCGGTGGACCGCGCGCGCGCGCTGCCCTGGTTCGGCCGCGATCGGATGCAGCTCGTGAAGGCGGTCGCCTTCGACCTGCTCGACCGCTTCGAGCGCATGCGCGGCACGGTGACCGGCGACACCGGCGCCGAGCGCGTGGCGGCCGAGCTCGGCGGGGTCGGCGCCCGGGTGCCGGTGACGTACCGCGATCCCGAGACGGGCTGGCCGCCGCCACCGATGAAGCCGATCCTCTCGCACCCGCTCGAGGGCGAGGGCGAGTGGCGAGCGCTCGACGGCGACCACGATCCGTTCATCCGCTCGAACCCCGGCGCGCCCGCGCCGTTCATCACCTCGTTCATCCGCACCGACCGCGAGCGCCCCTACACGCAGGTGTACGTGGTCGAGTGGGATCCGCGCCAGGTGGCGCTCCACGCGATGAGCGGCACGGTCGAGCCGAAGAGCGCGACCGGGGAGACCGGCCCGGGCCTGGTGCCGCGCGAGCCGGCGGTGATGGGGCGCCTGGTCGGGGCGTTCAACGGCGGGTTCCAGGCCACCCACGGCGAATTCGGCATGATGGCAGACGGCGTCGTCTATCTGCCGCCGAAGCCGTACGCCGCCACGGTGGCCGAGCTCGCCGACGGCTCGACCGCCTTCGGCACGTGGCCGGCGAGCGACGCGGTGCCGGCCGAGGTCGTCTCGTATCGCCAGAACATGACGCCCCTCGTCCTGGACGGCACCATCAACCCGTACCGGCGCGACTGGTGGGGCGGCGTGCCACCCGGATGGACCGACGAGTCACGCACGGTGCGGAGTGCGCTCTGCCTCACCGAGGAGCGCTTCGTCGCGTACCTGTACGGCTCGACCATCGACGCCGAGCACCTGGCGCTCGCCATGCAGCGCGCGCGCTGCACCTACGGGCTCCACCTCGACATGAACGCGGGGCACACCGGCCTCGAGTTTTACCGCGCGGCCCCGGCCGGCGCGCTGCCGCCCCTCGAGCGTAAGCTCGACCGGCAATGGGAGGCCGAGGGCGAGGTTCCCGACATGCCGGGCTGGCGCTTCCGTGGCCGCCGCATGCTCCGTTTGATGGGGCTCATGAATTTCCCGCGGTACATCCACCGCGAGGCGCGTGACTTCTTCTACCTCACGCTGCGGAGCGTCCTGCCGGGCGAGCCGGTGAAGAGCGCGTTCGCGAGCCCGGAGCCCGGCGAGGGCGCCTGGCAGGTGAAGGGGCTCCCGCAGCACGGCTGGCCGTACGCGCTCGCTACCGCCTGGGTGCGGCCGGACCGCGCGCGGCCGGACGCGAAGGTGCGGCTCTTGGCGCTCGACCCGGCCGCGGTGCGCCTGAGCGCGGACGAGGCCGCGCCGACCGTGCTCACGCTCGGTGCGCCTCGGGACCGTGGCCCCGGGCTCTTCCTCGAGGCAGGTCGCGCGCGGCTGGCCGCGACGCCTCCGGCCGCGGGCGCGGTCCGCTTGATGAGCGGGCTCGAGCCCGACGATCCGATGGCGACGACCGCGACCGCGGCGGTCGGCGTCGATGCGGCGGGGAAGGTGCTCTACGCGGAGGTCGCGACCGCGACGAGAGCCGGCGGCGACGCCCGCATGCTCGTCGGGCTCCTCGGCTCGCTCGGGTGCGAGCGCGTGCTCCTGCTCACCCAGCCGGCTGGCGTCGCCCTCGGCGGGCAGGCCGATCTCGCTGGGCAGCCCGCGCTGGCCCAACCCGGCGGCCTCCGGCTCGCGCGCGCCGAGATGCCGGGGGGGCGGCGGTTCTTCGAGGACACGCCGATCGTACCCCCGAAGGTCTGGTACCCGCTCCAGTCCCGTCGGGTCCGCTACTTTCCGAAGCCGAAGCCGCAGGAACCCGCGGCGCCGAGCGAACCTGCGCCCTGACGCCGGCCGCGCCGGGAGAGGCCCCTGGAGGACCCGGCGCTCCGGGGCGGCCCGGACTCCGACGGAACGTCATCTAGTACGCGAAACTTATCGGATTTCGTGCCAAGCTGCGGGTGGAGTCAGCGTTGCCGGCGCCCCAGGAGTTCGGTTCTTACAGCTTGATCGAGCGTGTCGGCGCCGGCGGCATGGCCGAGGTGTTCCGCGCGATCCACAGGGAAACCGGTCGGCTGGTCGCGCTGAAGCGCATCTTGCCGGGCGTCGCCGAGGACGAAGAGCTGGTCGAGCTGTTCGTCGACGAGGCGCGCATCGCGAGCCACCTCGACCACCCGAACATCGCGCGGATCTTCGAGGCGGGGAAGGTCGGCTCGAGCCTGTTCATCGCGCTCGAATTCGTCGAGGGGCAGTCGCTCCGCACCCTCATCGACCGCGCGAGCGCGCGCGGCGAGCCGCTGCCCGTCGAGCTCGCGGTGCACGTGGCGAGCGAGACGGCCCGCGGCCTCGCCTACGCCCACGACGCGACCGACGAGCGCGGGCACCCGCTCGGCATCGTGCACCGCGACGTCAGCCCGCAGAACGTGCTCGTCAGCTACGACGGCGCGGTGAAGCTCATCGATTTCGGGATCGCCAAGGCTGCCGGCGGCATGGTGCGGACCCAAGCCGGAAGCATCAAGGGCAAGGCCGGCTACATGGCGCCCGAGCAGGTGTTCGGCGGCGCGGTGGACCGCCGGACCGACGTCTTCGCGCTCGGCGTGTCGCTCTGGGAGGCGCTCACGCTCGAGCGGCTCTACGACGCGCCGAACGAGTTGCTCGTGATGGAGCAGATGAAGCGGCGGCGAGTCCCTTCCCCGTCGACGATAAACCGCCTGGTATCGCCGGAGCTGGATCGGATCGTCCTCATGGCGCTCGCCAAGGAGCCCAAGGAGAGGTATCCTTCCGCGTCCGAATTCCAAGCGGATTTGGCGGCCTACGCCCGGTCGGCGCAGGCCGGCGGCGCGGCGCGAGCGGCGGAGTTCATGGGCCGCGTGTTCGCCTCGGAGGCCGCTCGGGCGCGGTCACGCGGAGCAGATGGTCAGGAGAGTAAGCGAATGAGCGACAAGGGCGGATCGGACTTGGACGTGTTCGACGGACTGGCGAAGAAATCCCAGCCGCGCCCGAGCGTGCCGTCGGCAGCGCCCGCTCCTCTTCCACCGGCGAAGAAGACGCTGCTCGGGCTGCCGGTGCCCAACCTGCCGCCGCCCTCGGGCCGCTCCGCCGCGCCGCCCATCCCGAGCCGCGCACCGGCGCCGCCGGCGCCGCCGGCGCGCGCGAGCCTGCCGCCCATCCCGGTGTCGCGTCCGCCCGGCGCGCCGCCGCCGCCGGCGCTGTCGCGCCCCCCGGCCGCGCCCCCCCCGCCCTCGCCGCCCAAGGCCCCCGCGCCGGCCGGCGCCGCGCCGGTGGACATGGACTGGGACGACGAGGACGAGAAGACCGCGATCTTCGACAAGCAGGGAGGCGAGTCCGCCGCCACCGCGCTGCTTCGCAGCAACCCGCCGCCGGCTCCAGCCGCCGGAACCCCGCCGCCGCCTGCGTCGGGACGGTTGGGCGGGGCCGCGTCAGCGCTCGTCGCAGGGTCCGGCGGGGCGGCGGCGTCGATGCCGCCGCGGCCCCCCGTTCCCGAGCCGATGCTCTCGGCGCCGCCCGCGCCGCAGCAGGTGAGCGCGGGGTTTCCCGCTCAGGCCGCGCCGCAGGTGGTGCCCGGCGCGTACCCGAGCATGCCCGCGCCCGCAGGCAGCGGTCGCACGATCGCGCTGGTGGCGATCGGCGCGCTGGTGGTCGCGCTCATCGTGGCCGTCGGGTTCCTGGTGCTGCCGGGGACGGGCTCGCTGGTCGTCACCGTGGCCGGGCCGGGTAACAAGCCCGTGGATGCGGTCCAGATCTTCGTCGACGGCGCCAAGTACTGCGACACCTCGCCCTGCCGCGTCGCGGATCTGAAGCCCGGAACGCACATGGTGAAGGTGAGCGCCGCCGGCTACCAGCAGACGGCGGACACCGCGGTCTCCATCGACAAGGGCGGCGAGGCCGTCACCAACATCACGCTGGCGCGCGCGAGCGAGGGGACGGGCCTGCGGGTCTCGGCGGAGGGCGCCGGGCTCCGGCTCTCGGTCGACGGCAAGGACATCGGTCCGCTTCCGCAAGAGCTGAAGGACATGTCCCCCGGTGAGCACGTCCTCAAGATCACCGGCAGTGATCGCTACGAGTCGTTCGAGAAGCGCGTGACGGTCGAGCCGGACAAGATGCTCGCCATCGAGCCCAAGCTCAAGGTCTTGAAGGGCCTCGCGCGCATCGAGGCCGGCGCCGGCGCGAGCGGCGCCAAGGTGCTGCTCGTGAGCGGCAGCGAGCGCCGGCCGATCCCGCAGCTTCCCATCCGCATCGACATCCCGACGGACAAGTCCTACAGCCTCGTCGCGTCGCGCAGCGGGTACGAGGATTTCAAGCAAGAGCTCACCTTCGACGATGGCCAGGCCGAGAAGACCTTCACGGTCACCCTGGTGGAGCAGGGCAAGGCCGCGCCGCCGACCCCTGCGGGCGGTGCGGCGAAGCCAGCCGGCGGCACGGCCGCCACTCCGAAGCCGCCGGCGGGCGGCGGCGAGACCGCCTCGGCCGGGATGGGCACCATCAACATCAACTCGATCCCGGTGTCGAACGTCATCCTCGACGGCCGTCCGCTCGGCACCACGCCGAAGGTCGGCATCAGCGTGAAGGCGGGTTCGCACACGGTGGTCTTCGTGCACCCGGAGCACGGCCGAAAGGCGCGGAGCGCGACGGTCCCCGCGGGCGGCTCGGTCACGGTCGCGGTCCGCTTCCCCTGACGCTCAGCGCGCGGGCGGCGACGGCGCTGCCGCGCCGGACCGCGCGTCGGCGGCCCGCGACCAGTCCGCCCAGGTCGTCGCGCAGCCGGGCTCGAGCGCGCGCTCGAGCCCCGCGCAGCGCGCTGGGTCGAAGCGCGGCCCGACGATGAGCAGCACGCCCCGCGAGACGAAGCCGAGATCCTTGCCCCACGCGTCGTGGAAGCGCAAAAACCGCTGCTCCACCTCTTCGCGCTGGGTGTTGCCCAGCTGCTGCTCGAGGTAGCCGAGCGCGAGCTTGCGGACCTCCGGGTCGTCGCTCACGGCGAGGAGCCGTTCGAGAAACTGCACCATCGCCTCGCGCTTGCCCGCGTTCGTGAGGAGCGTGGCGGCCGTGATGCAGTGGTAGGGAATGTTGGGGTTGTCGCCGACGAGCTCGCACGCGCGCTGGAGCGCGCGCGCGCCGGCGAGGCGCCACTCGGCGCGCTCTTCGTCGCTCTTCAGCGCGGAGACGGCGAGGTACGCCATGAACTGCCCCGCGCTGTTATGGAGCTGCTCGTCGTAGGGCAGCTCGCGCATGCCCCGCTCGAGGATCTTGCGAGCGCGGACGTAGTCCTCGTAGCGCGGCTTCACCGGCTGGAGCGTGAGGAGGGTGTCGGCGAAGCGATACGGGGTGGCGAACTTCGGATCGAGGGCGCTCACGGTGTCGAGGTAGTCCCCTACGAACTCGAAGCGGCGCCGCTCCTGGAAATGGAGCCCGTAGGCGACCAGCGTGTCCGCGTAGAGGAGATCGGCGAGCGCCGCGCGGTAGCCGAGGCTCGCCACGACCGTGCGCTCCGGCGAGGGGAGCCCGTAGGAGTCACTCGTGACGCGGAGCTCGTGGAACCGGGCAGCGAGCCGCGGGCGCGCGAGCGCGACGCCGAGCGCCGCGGCCGCCATCGCGGCGAGCCCGGCGAGGGTGCCGGCCGCGCGGCTACTCGACCTCACGGTCCATCTCCATCGGCTCGACCGTGGGCTCCGCGCCGTCGCGCGTCTGCCCGGAGATCTGGAAGGTGCTGAGCACGCCGTCGCCGTCGAGATCCCCGTGCGCGAGCGCGCGGAAGCTGGCGTGCCCGGCCGCGTTCTCGCTCTCGAACGCGAAGCTGAAGGCGTGCGGCGCGCTGAACGAGAACCCGAGCTCGCGCCAGGTCGGGTGGTCCCAGGTCCCCGGCGGGTCGGTCACCCGCACGCCGCGCGGCACCTCGGCGGGCGTGAGCCCGACGCTCTCCGGGTAGGCGAGCTCGGCGGCGCGCCCGGCGGCGAGCGCGGTCGCCCGCGTGGCGATGCGCTCGAGCCCGTCGATCGGCTCGACCAGCCGCGAAGCGTGGAGATTCTTCACGAACGCCGGCACTCCCGCCGCCAGCAGCGAGCCGAGCACCGCGACCGCCGCGGCGGCCTCCACGGGGGTGAGCGAGCGCACGCGGGCGACTCTACGCGATGGCGCGCGAGCCGGCCAGGCGCCGCCGCGCGGTGTTAGGTTGGAGGACCCGATGTCGAGCGCGCCGAGGTCGCCTCCCCCCCCGTCGCCGCGCGAGGCGCCGGCTCCGGCGGAGCCGCGCCCGGCGCTCATCGCGGCGCTCATCGGCGTCCTCGGCGCGGCGGCGTTCGCGTCCGCGCTCGGCGGCGGCTTCATCCACGACGACCGGCTCCTCATCGCCGACAACCCGTTCGTGCACTCCTTCGCGCACGCCGCGCGCTGGTTCACCACGGATTTCTGGGACTACAGCGACGGGATGAACCCCGCGACGCGGCTCGTCTACTACCGCCCGCTGGTCACCGCCTCCTACGCGCTCGACTGGGCGCTCGGGCGCGGCTCGCCGCTCGTCTTTCACGTCACCAATCTCGCCTGGCACGCGGCCGCGAGCGCCCTCGCCTACCTCGCGCTCCGCCGCTGGACGGGCGCGTGGCGACCGGCGGCGCTCGTCGCGCTCCTGCTCGCCGTCCACCCGACTCGCGCCGAGAGCGTAGCCTGGATCTCGGGGCGCACCGATCCGATGTGCGCGACGTTCCTCCTGCTCGCGAGCGCGGGGATCGCTCGACGCCTCCGCGGGGCGCGGGGCGGGCGCGCGCTCGAGATCGTCGGGGTCGCGGGCGCCTTCCTCACGAAGGAGCTCGCCATCGTGCTGCCCGCGCTGGTCGCGGTCGAGGTGTGGGTCCACGCCGGGCGCCCGCCGCTCGACCGCGCGCTCGCGCGCCGGGTCGCGCGAGCGGCCGCGCCGGAGCTCGCGCTCGCGGCGGGTTACCTCGCGCTCCGCCATTTCGTGCTGCCCATCGGAGCGTACGCCGGCGTGAGCGCCGTGCTCGCCCGGCTCACCACCCACGCGACCCTCGTGCTCGAGACCTTCGGCTACGCGCTCGAGCGGATCGTCGCACCTCGCGAGCTCACCATCGATCACGCGCCCATTCGCATCGTCGAGGGCAGGTACCTCGCGAGCGTCCCGCACGCCGCGCTCGGCGCGCTGCTGCTCGCCGCGCTCGCCGCGCTCGCGGCTCGGCTCCACCGGCGCCGCCCTGGGGTCGCGCTCGGGCTCGCGCTCTTCTTCGTGGCCTTCGTGCCAACCTCGAACCTGATGCTCACTCGACTCACGTCCCTGACGTGCGACCGGTTCCTCTATCTCCCGCTCCTCGGCGTCGCGCTCTCCCTGGCTTCCCTCGGCCCGCAGGTGAGCGCGCGCTGGGGGCGCGGGCTCGTGGGGCTCGGCGTCGCGGCCGGCGTCCTTGCCGCCGGAGCCAGCGTGGCGCGCGCTCGAGAGTTCGGCGACGAGCGGCGATTCTGGGAGGCCGAGCTCTCACGTAACCCCGACTCGCTCATCGCGAACGCCACCCAGATCCGGTTTGCCATGGAAGCGCGAGATTTCGGCGGCGCGTTCGAGGCGGCGCTCGAGACGTATCGGCTCGCGAAGCGATACTATGGTGAGAGCGGCTACGAGCTCTTCCACGCGCTCGAGGCCGTCCAGGCGCTCGCGCTCCTGACGCCCGACCGAGACGAGGCGCGGCTGCGCGCCCTCGCGGAGCTCTACGCTGCGCTCCTCGACGACTCGGCGAAAAGGGCGCGCCTCGTCTTGCCCGAGCTCCGCTTCGAGCTCGACTCGGCCGAGCCGAGGCTCGCGCTCCGCCGCAGGGAGGTGCGCCCGCGGCTTCAAATCAGCGAGGCCGAGCTCCGGAGCCGCTTGGGCGACGACGCGCGCGCGACCCGGCTCGCGCACGAGGCGGCGCAGGCGTGCCGCACCTGCACGAAGATTTGGCTGAGCGCCACGACGATCCTCGCGCGCGCGGGCGACTATTCGGGCGCGGAACGGCTCGCGAGCTCGCTTGACGGCGCGGACGCGCTCGAGGCGCGCGCCCGCCTCGAGCGAGCCAGAGGCTGGCACGAGCGGGCGCGAGCGCCCGGAGTCGCGGGCGCGGTCGCCCGCGCGCAGGAGCTCTCCGGGCTCGGTGCCTACGGGCGCGCCCTCGCCGCGCTCGACCCGTTCGCCCGCGAGCTCCTCGCGGAGCCCGGTGGGGCGGTTGGCTACGCGGAGCTCGCCTGGCGCGCCGGGGACTTCCCGGCGAGCCGGCGCGCGCTCGCGGAGCACGGGCTCACCGCGCCCGAGCGCGCAGCGCTCGAGCGCGCGTGGTCCAAGCCCATGGGTTGGGAGCCGCCGCGCCCTCGCTGACCGGCTCCTCTCCCCCCATGGAACGAGCGCGGGCCCCGCGGAGCACCGCGGGGCCCGGCCGGACGCAGCCCTCGGCAGGGCCGCGTACCGCTCACGCGAGGCTCACTCCTCGGGGTTTGCCTCATCGATGTTCGGCGCGATGGTGAGCGCGAGCCCGCCGCTGGCGCCCTTCTGAATCTTCCCGGTGAGCGAGAAGGTCGAGAGCACCCCGTCCCCGTTGAGATCGCCGTTGGCGGTCGCGGTGAACGTGTCGTTCTCCGCGCCGCCGGTGGCGCCGCCGGCGGTGCTATAGCCATACATGAAGTACTGCGGATCGGTCATGCTGAACTTGACGCAGGCGAACCCCTTGTGGTCGCTCGTGCCGTCCACGTTCCACTCGGCCGGACTCGACTGGTATTTCTGACCGGCGATCTTTCCCTTGCTCGCGGGAACCGTCGCGCTCGCCGCCGCGCACAGCTTGTTGTTCACGCCCGCCGTGCCTCCCAGCGTGAGCACGCTCGGCGCCATCCCTTCCCTGGCGTACGCCGCGCTCGCGTCCTTCGCCATCTGACCGATGCTATTTCGCGCCTCCGCCGTCTTCGCGTTGGCGATGTACTTGCGGACGCCATAGATGGCGAGCGCCGCGAGCACGCCGATGATGGCCACCACGATCATGAGCTCGATGAGCGTGAAGCCTCGCTTCGTTACCTTCTTGATTGCCATGGGTCGTTCTCCTTGTCGGGGTCGGCGCTCGATGTTCACTCGATGGCGACCCGTGGTGCTTGGTTGAATGGGAGCGTGGGGTTTCAGATCTCGTGACGATGCGCTAAGCGACGAGGACGATCACTCGTCCTCGTTCTGAGAAAAGATCTCGGTGGAGAAGCTCGAGCTCGTGAAGATGGACTGGACGCCGTCGTCGTTCATGTCCCCGACCGCCTTGACGACGTACCAGGGCTCGGTGGTGGAGACCGCGCCGTAGGGGTTGGTGCGGAGACCAGGATCCGGGACGCTGTCGCCGGCCTTGCCCGCGACGCAGGCGTAGCCGTACTGGACGGGCGCGCCCACGCTCACGCCGAGCTGCCCCCAGCGCGCGGGCTGGTCGCCGCCCGTGCCGCCCCACTGGACCTTCGTCTTCCCGTTGGGCGTCTGGGTCGGGTAGTACGAGTCGATGTCCGTCGAGACGTTCAAGTAGACGAACGTCTCGTCCTTGTAGGCCTCCTCGGCCGCCTTGATGGCGCCGATCATGTGGATGGCCTCGCTCGACTTGGCCGCGAACACGTATTTTCGGACCCCGATGGTGGCGAGCGTCGCCAGCACGCCGACGATGATGATCACGGCCATGAGCTCGACGAGCGAGTAGCCTCGCTCGCTATCTCGAGTGCGGCGCGCATTCATCGCTCGTCGCCTTTGCTAGAAGCGTGCCACGCCGCGCTCACCCATAAACATGCGGGATTTCACGATGAACGGGGCGCTCCGGGGCGAAAATTGTCACTCGCCGAGCGGGCGGTGACAATTCACGGCCGCGCCCGGGCCCGCGCCCGCGCCCGGGCCCGTGCCCACCGCGCCCGCGCCGCACCGACACCCCCTCACCCGGACCCTTGGGGTCGCCCCCTCGGCGAGCGGCGCCGAGCGCGCGACTACTCGCCCTCGTTCTGCCGGAGGACCTCGCCGTTCAGGCTGCTCGCCGCGAACATCGAGTAGACGCCGTCGTCGTTCGCGTCACCCTTCGCCTGGATGACGTACCAGGGGCCGTTCGCGACCGGCCAGGTGGGCGGGTTCGCGACCGAGAGCGGGGTCATCGCGGTGAAGGCGGGGCCGGCCTTGGTGGTGTAGCCGAACTGCACGCGATCGCTCACCGACACGTTGAGCAGGCGCCAGCGCCCGGCGAGCGGGCTCGTGCCGCCGCCCCACGAGTAATAGGTGGAGCTCGGCTGCTTGTTCTCCATCGGATACCAGGTGTCGATGGTGTCCGAGACGTCGAGGTAGGCCTGGTTCTCCGCGCGCCAGCGCTCCTGAGCCGCGCGGATCGCCTGGATCATGCTGAGCGCCTCGACCGATTTCGAGCCGAAGATGTACTTTCGCATGGTCACCACGCCGACCGCGGCGAGGATCCCTACGATGACGACCACCGCCATGAGCTCGACCAGGGTGAAGCCGCGCGCGCGTCTCGCGTTCATGAGCTCTCTCATGGTCGTGATTTCGCGCCCACTCGCGCGGCGCTCGGCGTCAGCTTACCCGCCCCCGCCGAGCTCCGCAACTCACGAGCTCTCCGGCTCGTCGTCGCCGTCGCCCGCGTCGAGCGCGTCGCTCGCGTCGAGCGCGTGCTTCGCCAGGCGGTAGCGAAGCGAGCGATACGGGATCCGGAGCAGGGCGGCCGCCGTCTTTCGGACCCCGCCGGTGCGGCCGAGCGCCTCGACGAGCAGGCGGCGCTCGACCTCGCCGAGCACCTCGTCGAGATCGCAGCCGCCGGGTGGCAACTCGACGAGCGACGGCCCCGTCCCACCGGACGCGCCGCTCACCTCGGGCGGCAGATCCCCGAGGCCGATGGCGCGCGAGCCGGCGAGCGCGACCGCGCGTTCGAGCAGGTTCTCGAGCTCCCGGACGTTCCCCGGGAACGGGTAGCGCTCGAGCGCGCGGAGGGCGTCCGGGGTGAGCCCGGTCACGTCCTTGCCGAGCTCGCGCGCGAAGCGCTGGACGAAGCGCTCGGCGAGCACGGGGATGTCCTCCCGCCGCTCCGCGAGCGCCGGCAGCGCGACGCGGATGACGTTCAGGCGATAGTAGAGATCCTGCCGGAAGGCGCCGCTCGCGACGTCCGCCTCGACGTCGCGGTTGGTCGCGGCGATGACGCGCACGTCGATCGGGAGCTCGCGGGTGCCGCCGACCGGGCGGACCGCCCGCTCCTGCAGCACGCGAAGCAGCTTCACCTGCAAGCTCGCAGGGAGCTCCCCCACCTCGTCGAGCAGGAGCGTGCCGCCCTCGGCGTCGCGGAAGAGCCCGGCGTGCCGGCTCGCCGCGCCGGTGAACGCGCCCTTCTCGTGGCCGAAGAGCTCGCTCTCCATGAGCGCCTCGGGCAAGGCGCCGCAATTTACGACGCGGAACGGCCCGCCCGCGCGCTCGGAGCGCTCGTGGATGGTGCGCGCGATGCGCTCCTTGCCGGTCCCGCTCTCGCCGGTGACGAGCACCGTGGCGCGGGTCGGCGCGATGCGGGTGACGAGCTCGTCGACGGCGCGCATCGCCGGGCTCCTCGTGACCAGGTCGCTCGCGAGCTCGCGCGCGAACTTGGCGCGGAGCCGCTCGTTCTCGCTGACCACCGCGTGCTTCTCGAACGCCTTGTCGATGAGCGCGGTGAGCTGGTCGGGCGCGAACGGCTTGGTCACGAAGTCGTACGCGCCCGAGCGCATCGCGCCGATCGCGTTCTCCACCGTCGAGTGCGCGGTGAGCAGGATGACCTCGGTGGCCGCGCTCCGCTGCTTGGCCCCGGCGAGCACGTCGAGCCCCGAGCCGTCCGGCATCATGAGATCGGTCAGCACCACCGCGAACGGCGACGGGCTCTCGGCGAGCGCCTCGAGCGCCGCGCGGCACCCCGGCACCACGACCACCTCATAGCCGGCGCGCCGAAACAGGATCTCGAGCATCTGACGGAGCCCGGGCTCGTCGTCGGCGACGAGGAGCCGGGGCGGCGGAGGCGGCACCGATTGCACCGGGTCACGCTAACCCGGCGCGGCGCGCGTGACCAACCGCGCGAAGCTTGCCTCGGCGCGGGAAAGCTCTAGGCTAGGAGCCTATTCGTCTTCGATCGATGGTGAGCGCTTCTCTTCTCCGCGCGGCCGGCAGGCGCGCAAAGCTCGCGGCGGCGCTCGGGCTCGGCGCGGCGCTCGGCTGCTCGAGCGCCGGCTCGCTCGACGCCGCGGACGGCGCCGGCGCGGCAGGAGCCGCTGCGAGCGACAGCGGCGCCCCGGCAGTCCCGGACGCGCTCGTCTTCGAGCCGAGCCGGACCATCACGCTCTTACCGAACGAGCACCGCGAGCTCAGCGTGCGCGCGACGCCGCGAGGCGCCTACCTCGTGCGCTTCGCGCTCCTCGGCGGGTTCGCGGACGCCTCGCTCGACGCGGGCGAAGCCCTGACCAACGCCGACGGCGCGGCGAGCGTACGGCTGGTCGCGCCGGGCGGGCCGGCGGCCTTCACGGTCCGCGCGTCGGTCGGGGCGGGGGTCACCGCCGAGCTCCCGGTGAGCGTCAGCGCGAGCGGGTTCGCCTCGCTCGACGTGAGGCCGAGCTACGCGGGCAAACGCGCGGTCAGCATGTGGGTGGCGAGCGTCCACGCGGGCACGAGCTGCGCGGCGCTCACCGGGACCCCTCCCCCGGACGGCGCGCTGGTCGCCCAGTCCCTCGTGACGAGCGCGCCACGCATCGACTCCGTCCCCATCGGCCCGCTGCTCGCGGTCACGGTGCGCGCGGGGCACTTCGCCGGGGGCTGCGCCGATCTGAAGAGCGTCCTCGCCGACGAGCTGAACGTCGTGTCGGTCCCGGTCATCGATCGCCCACTGCAGCTCGGCGGAACGGATCTCGACGTGGCGCTCGGCCTCGACGGTGACGGCTGGCGAAAGCCGCTGGCGACCCGCGCGGGGCCGACCGCCGACGCGCTGCTCGGCGGCGCGCCGGACGACCTCGCTGCGCTGCTCGACGCGATGAGCGGGTCGCTCACGCCCGACCAGGCGCGCGCCTTCGACGATGCGCGCAGCGCGGGAGGGTGGGACGCGCTGCTCTCGGCCGCGCTCGGCGGGCCGACGCCGCCGACCCTCCTCCGCGACCGCCTCACGGCCTGGATGACCGCGGGCGTCGCCGCGCTCGGCTCGGGCGCGGCCTTCGAGGGGCATCTCTTCGGAGCGGCCCCGAGCGCGGGAAGCGCCGAGCTCGAGCTCGAGCGCGTGGGCGGGATCGCCGCGAGCGAGGCCGGCTTCGCGACGCGGTACCTCGTGTCGTGGACGGGCGACACGGGAGACACGGTCGCGCTCGGCGCGCAGCTCGCCTGGCTGCCCTCGCGGCTCCTCACGGCGCTCGCGGTCGCGCCCGCGCTCGCCGACAGCCCGGGCGCCCAGTCGGTGCCGGAGGCGCTCGAGCGCGCGGTGGGCTGCTCGGCGGTCGCCGACACCCTGACCGCGCACGGCGCGCTCGAGCCGCTGCCGGGCCTGGACGCCGAGCGCGCCGCCGCGCTGTGCCGCGCGGGCCTCGGGGTCCTGTGGCAACGAGTGCGGGACGCCACCGGCGACGACTGGACGACCGGCAAGCTCGAGGTGAGCGCCGCCGGCGTGGCACGGGTCGACGACGAGGCCGGTCCGGCGAGCTTCTCCGGCAGCTGGATCGGAAAGCTCGGGCTGGCCACGAGCACCGTGCCCGTGGGCGGCGCCGCGACCGGCGCCAGCGCCCACCCGCGCTAGCGCCGCCCCGCGGCGAAGCTCAACGCAAGCGGCGGCGCGCGATCCGCGCTTCGACGGCGAAGCTCCACGCCGCGAGCGCGTGCTCCTCCGGGATCGCGCGCCCCGCCCGCGCGTCGCGCACCAGCGCGCGAAACTCGAGGTAGCGCCGGCCGTCGAGGCCGATGAGGAGCGCGACCGTGGCGGGATCGCGCGGCGCGTCCGTCGAGCCGCCGAGGACCGCGGCCGCGCTCGCGAGCGCACGCGCCACGAGCTGCTCGGCGTGCGCGACCGCGCTCTCGTGCTCGCCGCGCGCGAGCGCCGCCTCGAGCTCGCGAACCCCCGCGGCCTCGGCGGCGGGAAACAGGCTGGAAAAACTCGGCGCGAGCGGTGAAGGGGCGCCATGCTCCGCGCCCTCGGCGGCGTCCGGCTCGACCACCGCGCGCGCGAGCGCGTCTGCCGCGGGCACGGGGGGCTCGGCGAAGCGAAACGTGCCGCTTTGCGAGCGGATGTCTCGCGCGGCGCCCGGCGCGCCCCCCGACCCCGCCCGAGCGCTGGGCTCGGCCGCGCTCTGCCCGGCCGAGGCGAGCCCGAGCGAGCCGCGCAGCGCCTCGGTGAGCCCGCCCTCGGGCACCGCCAGCTCGAGCCGCTCTCCGTCGTGCGGTCCGGGCATGCGCCGGTCGAAATCACCGAGCACGGCGCGAACGATCGCCTCGAGCGTCTCGAAGACCCCCTCTCCCCGGGCGGCGACCGCCGGAAACGCCGGCGCGCCGTAGCGATTGAGCCGGCGCTCGAGCTCCTCGATCGGGGTGATCTCCGAGAGATCACGCTTGTTGTAGGCGAGCACGTGCGGGAAGTCCGAGAGCGCGTGCCCGTGCTCGCCGAGGTTCTCGATCAGGTTCTCGAGGCTCTCGAGGTTCGCGTCGGCGCGCGCGCGCTGCGAGTCGGCGATCAGCACCACGCCGTCCGCGCCGGTGAGGACGAGCTTGCGAGTGGCGTTGAAATGGACCTGCCCGGGCACCGTGAAGAGCTGGACCCGCACGTTCATGCCCCGCACCGTGGGCACGCGGATCGGCAGAAAATCGAAGTAGAGCGTGCGGTCGACCGGGGTCGCGAGGCTCACGAGCTTCCCGCGGTGCTCGGGGCGCGTCACGGCGTGGACGTGCTGCAGGTTCGTGGTCTTACCGCCGAGGCCGGGCCCCGAGTACACGATCTTGAAGACCAGCTCGCGAGCGAGCGGATTGACGACCGGCATCCCGCCGCGAGCGTAGTCGAGGCCCGCCGGGGCGTCAGCCGATCTCGCGCGTGACCTCGATCTCGCGCTGGATCCGCCAATACGGCGACCAGACGCTGAGCGCGATCGAGCCCACGCAGGCGAGCACGAGCGCGGCGGCGACCCAGCCGAAGAGCTTGGCGCGCCGCCACGGCCGGCTCTCCTTGTAGAAGAGATAGCCGAGCGGCACGCCGACTGCGAAGCCGCCGAGGTGCGCGGCGTTGTTCACCGGCAGGATCAGCCCGAAGAGCACGGCGTACACGCCGACTCGAACCAGGAACTGCTTCCAGGCCGGGTCACGGCGCGCGTAAAGGTAGCCGATGAGCGCGCCGATGAGACCGAAGATGGCGCCGCTCGCGCCGGCGGTCGCCGGGTGCACCCCCTGCAGCCCGTACCAGGCTTCCCCCACCACGAAGCCCGCGACGCCGGTGAGGACGTAGACGACGACGAAGCGCGCCGAGCCGACCCGCTGCTCGATGACGCGGCCGACGTCCCAGAGCGCCGCCATGTTGAAGCCGATGTGCAGGATCCCGAAGTGGA
This sequence comes from Polyangiaceae bacterium, assembly GCA_035063585.1. Taxonomy (GTDB): domain Bacteria; phylum Myxococcota_A; class Polyangia; order Polyangiales; family Polyangiaceae; genus JAPSGB01. Next base: position 12,566 of record JAPSGB010000033.1, on the reverse strand, counting down.
AGAAGCAGGCGGAGAGGTAGCGCCACGGCTCCGCGTCGCCCACCGTGCCGACCAGGGCGCCGAGCCGCAGGAGCGTCGACGGCCGGAGGCCCGCGCCGGTGAAGAGCGCCCGCGCCACGTGCTCCCGCTCGAGGTACGCCTGAGCGTCGAGATAGGTCAGCACGAACACCACCCCGCAGAGGCCGATGAAGAGCCGGGTGAGCTGAAACTCCTCGCCGAGCACCGACCGATAGAGGCCGCCGAGCGCGGTCAGCGCGGCGCCCGGCAGCTTCTCGTCGCAGCGGTAGCAGCGCTCCGCGTCCACGCTGTTCAGTCCGCCGCAGTGAGGGCAAATGCGAGAGCCGTGAGCCATCGCGGGGGGTCATAGCGCGGGAAGGCCGAGCGACCCAGCCGGACCGCCGGGCGCGACCGCGACCGTAAGGGCCCGGGGCGCTCGTCCGTTCAGAGGGCATGACGGCCTCCGCCGCCCTCTCGGCCGAGCTCTTCTCGGGTGCCCTGCCGTGGCTCCCGAGCGGAGCGAGCCCCGGGATCCCACGGTTTGCTAGAGTCGCGCCCGTGGCGGCGGAGGCGAGTGACGAGCGGGACGAGGAGCGCGCGCTCGCCGCCCGCGCCCAGGCGGGGGACCGCGCCGCGCTCGGCGAGCTCCTCCGGCGGCACGGGCCACGCCTCTACCGCGCCGTGCTCCTGCCGCGGCTCGGGAGCCGCGCCGCCGCCGAGGAGGCGCTCAGCGTCACCTACATGAAGGTCGTCGAACGCTTCGCGCAGTTCTCCTGGCAGGACGTCGGCGTCTACCCGTGGCTGCGGGTCGTGGCGCTCCGCGTCGCGCTCGACCAGCTCCGCGCCCGCAAGCGCGAGGTGCTCTTCGAGCCGGCCGATCTCGAGCGGGAGCTCGAGCACGCCAGGGACGACGCGCGCCAGCCGGACGTGCTCGAGCGCCACGATCTCGCCATCGCGCGCGAGCGGGTCGAGCGCGTGCTCGCGCGCCTGAACCCGCGCTACAGCCTCGCCATCCGGCTCCGCGTCCTCGAGGAGCGCTCGCGCGAGGAGGCCGCGCGCGAGCTCGAGGTCAGCGTAGGCACCCTCGACGTGGTACTGCACCGAGCCATGGCGGCTCTCCGCAAGGCGCTCTCCCAAGAGACGGAGCGCGCGGGATGACTCTCACCCCGGACGACGCCCCCGTCGCGCTCCTCTCGGACGAAGCGGAGCGCACGCTCGCCGAGTCGCTCCGCGCGGCGTACGCGCCCGAGCCGCTCGACGACGAGCTCAACGAGGCGCTCATCCTCGCCGCGCTCGACGATCCGCTGGCGCCGCCGAGCGCCGCGGAGCTCGCCGAGAGCGAGGCCCTCCGGCGTGCGCTCGAGGGCGAGGGCGAGCACCCGGACGCCGCCCTCGCCCGCGCGCTCAGGGCCGCGGCGGCGCCGGGCGCGCTCCGGCCGGAGCCCGGCGAGCGGCTGCTCGCGCGGGCGGTCGCGCCGCGCCGCGCGAGCGTGGTGTTCGTAGGGTTCGGGGCCGCGGCGACCATCGCGGCGGCCGCGGCGGTGGTGCTCTTCTGGGCGCGCCCGGTCGAGCGGTCCGGCCATGGCGCCGCGCCTCCCGAGATGGCCGCCCTCGAGCCGGTCCGGCTGCTCCAGTCACGCTCGACCGCGCCGCTCTTCGCGCGCGAGGCCTTCGATGGAGCGAGCGCGACCGCGCGCATCGATCGGATCGCTCGCGAGCGCGCCCGCGAGCTGCGCGCGAACCAGTACGCGCTCTGGGGGGTCCGATGACGCGAGGGCGCCCAGCGCTCGCCCTCGCGCTCGTCTGCGCCGCGGCGCTCGCCCTCGCCGGGTGCTCCCGCGCCGAGCCGGCACCCCCTGCCCCGAGCACGAGCTGCCCCGAGACGGACGCGGGCACGCCGGTCGACGCGGCGCTGCTCGCGTTCCTGTCGAGCGCGCGCGCCGCGCACCACCTCGCCGACGCCCGCGAGGAGGCGGGCGAGCTCCCCGAGGCCATCGCGGCGCTTCGCCGCGTCGTCGATGGCAAAGTGCCGGGCGGCGCGACCCCGCGCGCCGAGGCCGGCGAGGTGCTCGCCGACACCCGCGCGCGGCTCGCCGATCTCGAGAGCCGCCGCGGCGAGTTCGACGCCGCCGACGCCGAGCTCCGCGCGGGCCTCGCGCTCGCGACCGGCACCAGCTACTTCCGCGGTCACCTCTTCGAGGTGCGCGGGCTGGTCGAGCAGCGCCGCGCCGCCGCGCTCGAGCAATCGAACGCGAGCGCCGCGGAGGTCCGGGCGGCCAAGGAGCGGGCGATCGCCGCCTTCGAGCAGGCCATGACGATTCAGAATCAGGTCATCGGCGCGGCCGTGCCGGACGGGGGCGGCGGGCGATGAGGGTGGGGTCGGTCCGGCGCGCGCCCGCGTGGGCGGTCGCGCTCGTCGTCGCGGGCTGCGGCGGCGCGGCCCAGCGCCCTGCGGCGCCCGCCCCGGTCTCCCCGAGCGCCCAGGGCTACGGCGCGCCCTCCACCGCCAGCGACGGGTCGGCGGCCGATGACGAGCGCGAACCCGCGGAGAGCACCGCCTCGCCGCGCTTTGCCACGCCGCCGCTCGCCGGCGAGGCCGCGCCCGCGCTCGGCCGCCCGGAAGACGCGGCCCCGCCCCTCGCGGAGGCGGAGCGCGGCCTCGAGCGCGCCGAGAGCGAGCTGTCCGCGGCGGGCAGCGACTGCGCGCTCGCGTGCAAGGCGCTCGCCTCGATGCGGCGCTCGACCGCGCGCATCTGCGAGCTCGACGCGCGCGCCGAGGCCGGCGCTCGCTGCCGCTCGGCCCGCGCGCGGCTCGGCGCCGCCGAGGAGCGGGTCGCCCGCGGCTGCGGGCGGTGCGCCGGTTGAGCTCGTGGCGCGTCGCGCGCGGGCGAGATGACGCCTCGCGTCATCGAGCGAGGGCGCCCGCCCCGCGCCGCTTTCCCGATGGACTTCTGCGCTCGGCGAATCATCGGTGATTGCAGAGAAAAGCGGCAGGGTTGTAGACTGAGGGTTGGGACTGAGTCGGGGGACTTCGAACCCTTGGAATCGAACGCTAGAACCCGCCTGCCTCGCCTCGTGTCGGGGGTGGACACGCGCAGCCTGCCCATCGGGCCGGAAGAGGCGTTCATCCTCTCGCGCGTGGACGGCCACTCCAACGAGGCCGAGCTCGCGCTCGCGAGCGGTATCGAGCTGGCCCAGCTCGACGCGGTGCTCGAGCGCCTGGCCGGTCTCGGCGCCGTCGAATTCGTCGCGCCCGACGCGCCGCCCCGGCGGCCGACACCGGGCACGCGACCGGCGTCGCGCCCGTCGCAGCTGCTCGCGCACCCGGTGATCGAGGCGGCCACCCCGCCCGCGGGCGAGAACACCCACCCCGCCGCCGCCCTCTACGATCCGGCGGAGCTCGACGAGGAGGTCGAGCTCGAGCTGCCGCGCAAGCGGCAGATCTTGGACCTCTTCTATCGGCTCGACAGCCTCACGCACTACGCGCTCCTCGAGGTCGCCTCGAGCGCGGACAAGAAGGACATCAAGGACGCCTATTTCCGCGCGGTGTCCGTCTTTCACCCGGATCGATACTTCGGCAAGAGCCTGGGCGGCTTTAAGCCGAAGCTCGAGCGGATCTTCGAGCGGTTCACCCTCGCTCACGACACCCTCACCAAGAAGCGCTCGCGCGAGGAGTATGACGCCTACCTCGGGCTCCAGCGCGGGACCGATGAGCTCAGCCGCATCCTCGCGGACGAGCGCGCGCGCGCCGCCGAGCTCGCGGCCGTCCGCCGGCAAATCGAGGAGGAGGCGCGCGTCAGCGAGCGCGCCGAGCGCGCTCACCCCGAGAGCCTCGAGGGCGCCCCGAGCGAGGAGACGGTGCGCGTGGTTCGCGCGCTCGATCCCGAGGAGCGCCGCCGCGCGCTGGCGCGCAAGCTCGGGCGCGGGCTCCGACCGAGCAGCGCGCCCCCCTCGCTCGCGCCCCCTGACGGCGCCGCGACCCGCGAGCGCGTCGCCGAGGAGCTCCGGCGACGCTACGACGAGCGCGTGCGCGCGGTCCGCGACCAGCAAGTGGACCGCTATCTCAAGATCGCGGATCAGGCCATCGTGGAAGGTCAGCCGGTGAGCGCGGCGAACGCGCTCCGGATCGCCGCCTCGCTCGCGCCAGCCGACGTCACGCTGAAGGAGAAGCTCGCCGTGATCGAGGAGCGCGCGACGCGCCAGCTCTCCGAGAGCTACCTCGAGCAAGCCACCTACGAGGAGAAGAACCGCGACTGGTCGAGCGCCGCGCGCTCCTACGAGCGCGCCAGCACCGGCAACGACAGCCCCCGGCTGCTCGAGCGCGCGGCCTACTGCCTGCTCGAGGCGAACGGAGATCTGCGGAAGGCCGGCGAGCTCTGCCGGCAGGCCGTGCAAGCCGCGCCCGAGCTGGCGAGCTTCCGGGTGACCCTCGCGCGCGTCTATCTGGCCGCGAAAATGCGCCAGAGCGCGCTCAGCGAGTTCGAGCGAGCCGCAAGCCTCGCGCCCGACGATGATACCATCAAGGACTGGATTCGGCGCATCAAGCGCGACGAGGTGTGAGCCGCCAGGCGTCACGAGAGAAAGGCAATCATGGAGCGAGTCATCGGAATCGACCTGGGCACCACCAACTCGTGCGTCGCGATCCTCGAGGGGGACACGCCGACCGTCATCCCGAACCGGGGCGGCTACAAGACGACGCCGAGCATCGTGGCGGTGACCGAGGCCGGCAAGCGCCTGGTCGGACACATCGCCAAGCGTCAGGCCATCACCAGCTCGGAGAACACCGTCTACGCGGCCAAGCGGCTCATCGGGCGGAAGTGGAACTCCCCCCAGGTCAAGAACGCCCTCATGACCTCGAGCTACGGCATCGTCGAGGGCCCGCACGGGGACGTCCGCATCAAGCTGCGCGACAAGACCTACTCGGTGCCCGAAGTAAGCTCGATGGTCCTGCAGGAGATGAAGGTGGTCGCCGAGGACTATCTCGGCGAGCCGGTACACAAGGCGGTGATTACGGTCCCCGCATACTTCAACGACAACCAGCGACAGGCTACGAAGGACGCCGGGACCATCGCCGGCCTCGACGTCATCCGCATCATCAACGAGCCGACCGCCGCCTCGCTCGCCTACGGCTTCGGCAAGGGGCTCGACAAGACGGTGGCCGTCTATGATCTCGGCGGCGGCACCTTCGACATCAGCATCCTCGAGATCGGCTCGCACGGCGTGTTCAAGGTGATCAGCACCACCGGGGACACCTTTCTCGGCGGCGAGGACTTCGACGCGCGGATCATCGACTGGCTGGTCCAGGGTTTCCTCGAGGAGCAGGCGCTCGATCTCCGCCAGGACCGCATGGCGCTCCAGCGCCTGCGCGACGCGGCCGAGAAGGCGAAATGCGAGCTGTCGAGCGTGCGCGAGACCGAGATCAACCTCCCCTTCATCATCTCGACCGGCCATAACGAGGCGCTCCATCTGCAGCGCACGCTCTCGCGCGAAACCCTCGAGCGCCTCACCGAGGATCTCGTCGAACGCACGGTCGACATCTGCCGGCAGGCGCTCAGCGACGCCAAGCTCGACGTCGACGAGATCGAGGACGCGATCCTGGTGGGCGGCATGACGCGGATGCCGGCGGTCCAGCGCGCCGTCACCGACTTCTTCCAGCGCGAGCCGAACAAGAGCGTCCACCCCGACGAGGTGGTGGCGCTCGGCGCAGCCATCCAGGGCGCCGCGCTGGTCGAGAACAAGCACGAGATGATCCTGCTCGACGTCACCCCTCACGCGCTCGGGATCATGACCTTCGGCAGCTACTTCGAGGAGCTCATCCCGCAGAACACCACCGTCCCGACCAGCCGCACCAAGATCTTCACGACGAGTCGCGACGACCAGACCGCGGTGAAGATCCTGGTGATGCAGGGCGAGAGCAAGAAGGCCGACGAGAACGAGCTGCTCGGCGAGTTCATCCTCACGGGTCTCCGGCGCGCCCCCAAGGGTCACGTCGAGGTCGAGGTGACCTTCGAGATCAACACCGACGGCATCGTGAGCGTGCACGCCAAGGACCTCGAGACGAACCAGGCGCAGTCGATCCAGGTGACCGCCTCGAGCGGCCTCACCCAGGACGAGATCAAGAACATGATGAACAGCGCCCACGACTACATGGTCGAGCGGCGCGTCGACGAGAAGTTCGAGGCGGCGCGGCAGGAGGCCGAGACGCTCATCGACGAGATCGAGCAGTTCTTCCCGGAGGTCGAGCGCGTGGTCGGCGGCGCGGACTTCGGGCGCGACGCGATCTCGAAGGCGCGCGCCGTGCTCGACCGCGCGCGCAAGGCCATCGAGAGCCGCGACTCGGCGGCGGTGACCGAGCAGGTCGAGCAGCTCGCGCGGACCTCACGCATGTTCAAGGGCGTGGTCGCGCGCGGTCAGTAGGCAGCGGGGGCAGCCGATGTCGAGCAACTCGAACCGACCGACCCCGCTCCCGGACTCGATCCCGCCCATGACGGACGCGATCGACGCGAGCTGGGACGACGACCCGCCGCTCGAGGCGCGGCGGAGCGCGCGCGAGTTGCCGACCGCGCCCGCGCCGCGCGGCCCGCGAGGGTTCGACCCGAGTGGGGCGCCGGCCCGCGAGGGCGGCGAGGGCTCGCTCCGCTCGACTCGCCCCGAGGGGATCCATCGCCCAGCCTTCGACTCGCTGCCGGAGCTGCCGAGCGCGCCGCCGCCGCCGCTCGTGTCGCGCGGCGGCGCGCTGGCGCTCGGCGAGGAGACGCTGCCGACCCACGGCGCTCGTCGCGAAGAGCGCGCGCCCGGCACGCCCGCGCCGCGCTCGCTCGAGCCCAGGCTCCCGAGCACCGAGCGGCCCGGCCGCGCCGCGGTACGGGGCCAGGACGATCTCGTGCTCGACCTCGACGATCGCCCGACCCCGGTCGTGAGCGAAGAGGTCGAATTGCCCGAGCTCGAGCTCGACCTCGCCGACGAACGCGCGGCTTCCGCCGACGAGCCGACGCGCGACATGAAGGATCGTTACGCCATGGGCGACTTCACCGGCGCGCTGGTGGTCGCCGAGAGCCTCCTCGAGGTCGCGCCCGGACACCCCGAGGCGCTCCGCTACGCGGAGAGCTGCCGCGAGGTCCTCACCCAGATGTACGCCGCGCGCCTCGGGGAGCTCACCCAGATCCCGAGCGTAGCCACCCCGAACGACGAGATCCGCTGGCTCTCGCTCGATCATCGCGCGGGCTTCCTCCTCTCGCTCATCGACGGCGCCTCGAGCGTCGAGGAGATCCTCGACATCAGCGGGATGAGTCGGCTCGACGCGCTCCGCATCATGTTCACGCTCCTCGAGCAACGGGTGATCGCGCTCGAGCCCGCTCCATGAGCCGCCGCGCGCGCGGCGGCGCGGTCCTCGAGCTCGCGCTCGGGCTCGGCACCGCCGCCCTCGGCGCAGCGCTGCTCGGCGCGACGGCGCGGCGGGCGCTCCCCGCCACGCCGGCCGCCGGGAGCACCGCGCCGCCGGCCGCGCCGAGCCCAGCCCACCCGAGTCCGCCGCTCGCGCGTCCCGAACCCGAGCCTGCTCACGGAGCGTCTGCGCCCGGGCTCGCCGAGGGAGAGGGTGCCGGGCCGGCGCGAGGCCCTGATGAATCGAGCGGCGAGGTGCAGACGCTGCGGCCCGGCGCGCCGCCGCGCACACTCGGACCCCGCTACGACGACGATCGCGCGCTCCCGGCGCGCGCGGAGGAGGTCGCCTCCTACGAGATCGACGCGCGCTACGACTCCAGCGCGCGCACCATCTCCGCGCGATCGGTGATTCGATTCCGGAACACCTCGCGCGAGCCGCTCCGTGAGCTCTACTTTCATCTCTACCTGAACGCGTTCAAGAACGACCGGACGCTCTTTCTGCGTTCGCCGTTCGGGGCAGGCCGGAGCGGCGGGAAGGCCACCGACTTCGGCTACCTCGACGTCGAGCGGCTCGCGGTCCGCGAGCTCGGCGGGGACGACCTCTGGCCTGGCGCCGATCCGCACAGCCCGGGTGACGCCGACGATCAGACCGACATTCGGGTGCCGTTGCCGGCGGCGGTGCTGCCCGGCCAGCACATCACCATCGAGCTCGGCTGGGAGGCGCGGCTGCCGCTCATCGTGGAGCGCACCGGCTACGCGGGCTCGTTCGTGATGGCGGGGCAGTGGTTTCCGAAGCTCGCACGGCTCGAGCCAGATGGAAGCTTCGCGCACTTCGCGTTCCACCCGCAGAGCGAGTTCTACGCGGACTACGGTCGCTACGCGGTGACGCTCGACGTGCCGGCGCAGATGGTGGTGGGCGCGACCGGAGAGCGCGTGGCGAGCACGGTCAAAGGTGAGCGGCGCATAGACCGCTTCGAGGCGGACAGCGTCCACGACTTCGCGTGGACGGCCTGGGACGGCTTCCGGGAGCGGAGCGAGACCATCGACGGGGTCGCGGTGCGACTGCTCTACCCGCCGGGCCACGAGCGCAACGCCGAGCGTGAGCTCGACGCGGTGAGGTTCGCGCTGCCGTTCTTCGGGCGGCGCTTCGGGCGCTACCCGTACCCCACGCTCACCGTCGTGCACCCGCCCGACTACGCGCGCAACGCCGGCGGTATGGAGTACCCGACGCTCATCACCACGGGCGGTCCCTGGTACGCGTCGCTGCTCGGGGTCCGCGCGGTCGAGAGCGTGACCATCCATGAGCTCGGGCACCAGTGGTTCTACGGCCTCATCGCCACCGACGAGCATGCCTGGCCGTTCCTCGACGAGGGGCTGAACACGTTCGCGGAGGGCCTGGCGATGCGCGCTCACTACGGCGAAGGCTCGCTCCTCTCGCTGCCCGGCGCCACCATCTCCGGAGAGGCGCTCCGGCGCTCGATCGCGGTCGCGTTCGGACACGATCAGCCGGTCGCGCTGCCGGCCTCCGGGTTCGTGAGCTTCCAGCACATGGGCGCGCTCGTCTACGCGCGCACCGGCACCATCCTCGGCACGCTCGCGCGCGTCTACGGCGAAGAGCCGGTGCTCCGCGCGCTCGGGCGCTACGCGCGCCGCTACCGCTTCGAGCACCCGGGGCCGCGTCACTTCGTAGCCGCGATCCGCGAGGCGGTCGGCGACGAGGCGGCGGACAACCTCGAGCGGGCCCTCTTCGAGCGGGGCACCGTCAACTACGTCGCGCGCGAGCTCGCGAGCGTCCCGGCGCGGACGCCCGGCGGCGTCTTCGACGGCGCCAGCGGGCGCGAGGTGGTAAGTCGTGGGGCGACCCCCTCGCCCGCGCGGACGCTCGGGCGCGTGCTGGTCTTTCGCCAGGGGAGCCTGTCGTTTCCGGTCGACGTCGATCTCGTCGCCGACGACGGCTCGGTGGTGCGCCGCCGGTGGAGCGGGCGCGAGGAGTGGACACACCTCGACTACGAGGGGCCTCGGCCGCTCGCCGCCGCCATCGTCGATCCCGAGCGACGCGTCCTGCTCGACGATGATTGGTTCGATAACGCCACCCGCGCGCGTCCGGCCGCGCCGCTGCGCGTGCTCGAGCGTGCGCTCTACGGGGTCGAGCTGGCGCTCGGAGCGCTCGGCCCATGACCCCTCGCGCGCGGGCCGCCATGCTGGCGCGGCGCCGGCCGGGGGTGATCCTGTTCGTCTGGCTCTTTCGCGCGCTCTCGGCCTGGCTCCTCGCCGAGCCGCTCACGACCGCCCTCGTGAGCGGCGGCGCCCGGCAACTCCCGCACGGCGACGCCGCGCTCTTCGAGTCGGGCGGGCTGCTCCTCGTCGAGGCGGTGCGCCTCGGGCAGCGCGCGCTCGGGCGCACGCTCGAGACCTCCGCTTGGGCGCTCCTGCTGTTCGGCGCGCTCGGGCTCGCGCCGCTCGCGCTGCTCCTCGTGGCGCTCGCCACGGAAGGGAAACTCCGGGCGGCGCCCACCTGCGCGCGCGCGGTCGCCCACCTCCCCGCGCTCGCCGCCGTACAGGGGGTCGGGCTGCTCGCCCGCGCGCTGGCGGCCGTCGCCGGCGCGCTCGCCGCGGTCGCGGTCGCCTCGCTCGCGAGCGGGCGGCTCGACGAGCGCGCCGCCGATCTCGCCGCGCTCGGTCCGCTCGCGCTCGGCGCGGTCGCCTGGCTCGCGGTCGGCGTCGTGGTCGACCTCGCGAGCGCCGCCGCGGTCCGTCGAGAGGCGTCGGGGCGCGCGGCGCTCCTCGTCGCGCTCCGCGCGCTTCGCCGGCGCGGCTTCGGCGTCACGGTGGGCTGGCTGATGCCGGCGCTCTGGAGCCTCGCGGCGATCCTCGGCGGCGCGATCGCGACCGGCGCGCTCCACGTGGAGGAGCCCGCCGGCTGGCGGATCGCCGCGGTGTTCGCAGTGCATCAGGCCGTGGTGGTCGCGCTGGTCGCGCTCCGCGCGGTCTGGCTCGCGCACGCGCTCCGCGCCACCGACCCGGCGAGCGATTGAAGCCGGCCCGGAGCCAGCGCCGGGCCGGTCAGGCCGCCGCGGCGCCGAGCGTCTGGCGGTAAATCGCGAGGTAGCGCCGCGCGGGGCGGTCCCAGCCGAGGTCGAGCCGCATCACGCGTCGGCGGAGCCGGGCCCAGCCCGGCGAGCGCCAAGCGGCGAGCGCGCGAGCGACCGCGCCCTCGAGCGCCTTCGGGGAGGCGTCGTCGAAGAGGAACCCGGTCCCGGTCTCGAGCGCGACGTCGCAGTCGACGATCGCGTCGCGCGCGGCGAGCGTCGCGCGGGCGACCGGCACCGCGCCGTAGCGCTGCGCCGCCATGATGAGCCGCCCCGAGGCGTCCGTGAGCGCCGGATCCACGAGGATGTCGGCGGCGGCGAGCAGGCGGTGACGGAACCCCTCGTCGCCCGCGTCGACCACCGCGAGCCGGTCGGCGTGGCGCTCGCGGAGCGCGGCGAGCTTGCCGCCGGGCGCGTGCGCGCCCGGCCCGGCCAAGACCAGGACGAGCTCTTGCCGGAGCAGCGCCGGCAGCGCGGCGAGCGCGAGCTCGAGCCGCGCGTCACGGCCCGGCTCGGCGAGTACCGCGACGAGCGGCGCGTCGAGCCCGAGCTCGAGCCCGAGCTCGCGCAGCAGCAGCGTGCGATCCCGCGCCTTGTTCGACGGCTCTTCGGCGTCGTAGCGCGAGCCGATGAGCGGGTCGGTGGCGGGGTTGTAGAGCGCGTAGTCGACCCCGCCGAGGACGCCGAGCACCGATTTCCCGAGCTCCCCGAGCGTACGCTCGAGCGCCCCGCCCTGCGCCGGATCGCCGAGGCTCGCCCCGAGCGAGGGCGAGGGCGCGGTGAGCGTATCGGCCTGCGCGGCGGCGAGCGCGAGCACGTCGAGCTCGTGCGACGGCGCGCCGGCGATGAGCTCGGGCGGGATCCCGAGCTCCGCGAGCGCGCTCGCCGGGAAGACCGGCCGGCGACGCGGGTCGGTGAGCGTGAGCACGCTCGGTACCCGCTCGCCCTCGAGCCCGGTGAGCGCGAGCGCGGCGAGCGCGCCCGGCCAGTCGAAGAGGTGTAGGACGTCGAACGCCTTGCCCTGCTGCGCGCGCTGGCGCACGAACGCGGCCGCGGCCCGCCCGAGCAGCCCGAAGCGCCGCGCGTTGTCGGCGTAGTCCGCCGACTCCTCCCCGTACACGCCCGGCCGCTCGAAGAGCACCGGCGCGTCGAACAGCACCAGCCCGACTCCGCTCGGCAGCTGGCCGTCGAACACCGTCACCTCGCCGCCGCCGGGCAAGGGCAGCGGCGTCAACCGGCGCGCGACCAGGAGCCCGGCCTCCTCGAAGCCGGGGTACCGCGGCACCGCGACCGTCACCTCGTGCCCGAGCTGACGCACCGCCTTGGCGAGCGCCGCGACCGTACCAGCCGTGTCCGTCTCCGCGACCCACGGCCCGAGCTCGGCCGCGACCATCAAGATATCCATGCGGCTCGGGCTCTACCACAGCCCGCGCCGCGGCGCGCCCCCGGGTGGCGCCAGGGCCTTCGGGTGCCGGTCCGGCGCGGCCGGCGCCGCGAGGCGACGCGCCGAGCGGCGAGTGGTAATAGGCCCCGCGACATGGACGAGCTGGTCGAGAAAGCCAAGATCCTCCACGAGGCGCTCCCCTACATCCAGCGCTTCCACGAGCGCACCTTCGTCGTGAAGTACGGCGGTCACGCCATGAAGGACGAAGAGCTGAAGGAGAGCTTCGCGCGCGACGTGTGCCTGCTTCGCTACGTCGGGATCCGGGTGGTGGTGGTGCACGGCGGCGGGCCGCAGATCGATCGCATCCTCGAGCGCATGGGCATCAAATCGGAGTTCTCGGGCGGGCTCCGGGTGACCGACGACGAGACCATGGACGTCGTCGAGATGGTGCTCGGCGGCGGGGTCAACCAGGACATCGTCGGGCTCATCTGCAAGCACGGCGGGCGCGCGGTCGGGCTCAGCGGGAAGGACGACCAGTTCATGCGCGCGCGGCGCGCCGGGCAGGTCGCGACCCGGGACGCGACGGGCGCCGCGGTGATGGTCGATCTCGGCCGCGTCGGCGAGGTGGAGCGGGTCGATCCGACCATCATCCATGAGCTCATCGCGAACGGCTTCATCCCGGTGATCGCGCCCATCGCGGTCGACGCCGCCGG
>JAPSGB010000032.1:0-52473 GCA_035063585.1 Polyangiaceae bacterium | reverse complement strand
AGGCGCGCGCCGCCTCGAGCCAGGCTCGCGCCGCCTCGAAGTCGCGGGCCGCGCCCGGCGCGTCACCGGCGGCGAGCCGCGCGCGCGCGGCGAGCTCGGGGAACCCGGCGGCGGCGGCGCGGGCGGCGGCGCGTGCCGCGCGCTCGGGCTCGCTCGCGAGCGCGGCGAGCGCGCGGTCGCCGAGCTCGGCGCTCCCGGCGCGCGCCGCGGCGATGAGCGCGCGCTCGGGCGCTCCCGCCGCGAGCGCGGCGCGTGCCGCGCGCTCGTAGCGACACGCCTGCTCCCAGAGCTCGGCCGCGGCGCGCGGATCGCCGAGCTCCTCGGCGAGCTCGGCGGCCGCTTCGAGCTGGCCGGCGCGGGCGAGCGCGGCGACCCGCGGAGCCGCGGCGCTCGTCACTCCCCGGCTCCGCTCGCGGCGTCGAGCTCGGCGTCCGAGTCGTCCGAGTCGTCCGAGTCGTCGCGGTCCGGCTCGTCGTGCGGAGGGCCGCTCGCCTCTCCGCGCGCGCCGGCGAGCGCGGCCTCGATGTCGCTGGTCGGGGTGACCGCGTCGCGGGGCGCGGCGCGTCCGGCGGCGCGGGCGCGCGCGTCCGCCTCGGCGAGCTCCTTGCCGCCCGCGGAGCGGGCGCGGTTCGGCTGGCCCGGCCCGCTCAGGTCGACCCAGGCGTAGCTCCGCGGGCGCACGTCCACGTGCACGAAGCCGCTCACCAGGTAGACGCCGACGCCCGAGTAGCCGAGCCCGCGCGCGAAGGCGGCGACCTCGCGGTCGGTCGCGCCCGGGACCACGAGATCGACCGCGCGCCCCTGCCCGTGACGCGAGTGGCCGCCCGGGCGCGCCGCGCGGTATGCCGACACCACGCGGAGCGAGTGCGCCTGGAAGTGGAGCTGCAGCCGGTAGAGCGTGGCGAGCACCTCGGGATCCACGGGGAATTCTCGGTTCGAGCGCTGATCCCGGAGCGCGTGCGCGGCGAGATCGAGCGTCTCGGCGGAGAAGCGGCCCTCCGCGCTCACGACCGGCAGGACGAACCGCTCGCCGGTGTTCAGGATCTCGAGCACCAGCGCGGGGCGCCCCGCGGCGTCGAGCGGCGCCTCGCGCTTCGGATCGCGCGCGTGCCACCCGCGCACCTGCGCGGCGTAGCCGCGCGGCGTCCGTGCGCGGGGCCGCCGCCGGCGTCGCTTCGCGGCTCGCTCGGGCGCGGGCCGCTTCGCGGCCGGGGCTTTCGCCGCCGGCTTTCTCGTCGCGGGTCTCCGCGCCGGACCGGCAGCCCCGCGACCCGCGCGGTGCTTCGACGGGGCCGCGTGCGCGCTCGCGGTCGAGAGCGCGCAGACGGCCGCGAGCAGCGACGCGAAGCGGCGGAGCGCGCCCGCCACGCTACTCGGTGAAGGTGACGCTCGCGACGCGCTCGAAGTCGAAGCGGAGCTGGCCATCGTCGACGCCGGGCGCGGCGAACCCGACGCGGCGCACGCGGTGCACCGCGAACCGGCCGCTGCCCGCGCGCTCGAGGACGCCGGCCGGCACGCTGCCGACGCCGGCCTCGTCGGCGAAGGCGCAGAGCGTAGCCGGCGCGCCGCTCGCCGGGGCGAGCTCGACGACCACCAAATCGCCGCGCGCGCCGACGTTCCAGGTCACGTCGACCGGCGCGCCGATCGCGAGCTCGGTGAGCTCTTCGAGCGGGAGCCCGCCGACCGTGACGCTCTCGAGCGCGGGCGGCGCGTCGGCGTCCACCGCGAGCGGCGCGCGCGCGGCGCCGCCGCTCGCGCGGATCTGGTAGCGCGCGCCGGCCGGGAGCGGCTCGGCCGAGCGATCGCGGGTCGTGTACATGACGCCGGAGATGCGATCGGTGACGGTGGGGAACGCGCGCGGCGCCAGCGTGAGCTCGCCGTCGCCCGCGCTGAGCGTCACGTTGCCGGCGTCGATGAGCTCGAGGTGAGCGGTCGCGGCCATCGCGCCCCGCGGCGTGGCGGTCGCGTCGAGCCGCGCCGCGCACTGCCCGGGCGCGGGGAGCTCCACGGCGAGCCCGACCCAGCCGAGCACCGACTGCGCGTCCGTGTCGGCCGGCATGCGCACGAAGCCAGCCAGCGCGCCGGCGCGCGCCGAGCCCGCGTCGCCCGCGACGGCGCTCCGCTCCACCGAGATGAGCGCGTGCGTGCTGCCACTCTCGGCGTCGGACGTGTACGTCTCCATTTCCGCCGAGCAGGCCGTGGCCCCCGCGAGGGCGAGCGCGAGCGCGGCCTTCACGAGGCGAGGCGAGGGCACGGGACGAGCGGGCGAGTGGGGGCGCACGTCGTCATCCTAGGCTCACCCGGCGGTCCGGGCAAGCGGCGCCGGCCCTCGAACGCCGCCCGGGGCGCCGCGATTCCCTCCGGATTTCGATAAGTTGTAAATAACTACTGCTAGAACTCCGCGAGCAGCGCGGCGGACGGCGCGAGCGCGAGCCCGGTGAGTCGCGCCTCGCCGCCGAAGCCTGCGGCGAGCTCGCCCGTCACCCGCTGGTAGCTCGCGTCGAGCTCGAGCGCCGCCCACACCGGCGCGACGCCGACCGCGACGCCGACGAGCCCGCCGCCGTAGAGCCGCTCGCCGCGGAGCTCGAGCTCGCGCCGCACGGCCGGATCCGGGTCGACGCCGAGCACGACCGTGCCGCCCGCGCGCTCGTAGCCGGCGCGGAGCCCGGCCCAGAGCTCGACCACGCGCCCGTCGCTCCGCCACCCGACGAGCGCGGGGAGGTCGAGCCCCCAGCCGGAGACGTCGGTGGCGTCGAGGCCGGGCAGGCCGTCGCCGCCGCGCCCGCCGTCGCTCGGCGCGCCCGTGCTCGGCCGCTGGAGGACCCCGCTCGCGCCGAGCCCGGCGCTCAGCGCGAGGTGCTCGTCGCCGGTGACCGCGCGCCCGTCGACGCGCACCGCGCGCCCGCTGTAGGTGAGCCCCGCGTCCCCCGCGCCGAAGCCGGCGCGCGCGCCGACCCACGGCGCGAGCCCGGGCGCGAGCAGGATCGAAGCGAGCGCTCCGCGCGCGAAGGCGGCCTCGTCTGCCGGGGTCGCGACCGCGCCCTGCGCGGTGACGGCGCGGCGGGCGTCATCCATCGCGGTCTTCGCGCCGCCGCTCACCAGCGTGCTGCTCACGCCCGCGCCCATGCGGACCGCGCCCGGCGCGAGCGCGTGCGCCGGGTGCAGGAGCGGCGCGCCGCCTCCGCAGCCGCCTGCGAGCGTGGCGAGCCCCGCGAGCGTGGCGCGGGCGCGCACGGCTATTTCCGGAACCGCGACGCGAAGTCGTTGGCCTCGGCGTGGCGTTTCAGATCTTCGTCGTCCGGGTGAAGCTCGAGCGCCCGCGCGATGAGCGCATCCTCCGTCTCGACGCGGTTCGGATCGGGCAGGCAGCACTCGACCGGGCACACCGCCTGGCACGCCTCGTGGTCGTAGAACCCGACGCACTCGGTGCAGAGGTCGGGATCGATCTCGTAGATCGAGTCCCCCTCCGAGATGGCGTCGTTCGGGCACTCGGGCTCGCACGCGCCGCAGTTGATGCAGTCTTCGGTGATGTAGGTCGCCATGAGTCGCTCGCGCACGCCTCCGGGCACGCCGAAGGCGGGGTATTTCTAGGAGCCGGTCCACAGCGTGTCAATGTCGGCCCGGCGCGGCCGGCGGCGCGCGGCGCGCCTCGGATCACGGCGCGGCGCGCGAGCTCGATCGGCGCGGGGAGCGCGCTCGCCAGCGGAGCGCTCGCGCGCCTCACGGGTTCGGCAGCGGTCCGACCGTGCGCGCGTCGATGGGCGCGAAGTCGCAGTTCGCCCAGGCGCTCTCGCCGGTGAAGCGGTAGTCAGCCTTCGTCGGGTCGACGAACCCCGGATCCTTGACGATCGGGCTCGCGTCCCTGATGCGGCCGGTGTTCGACAGAAGCCCCCTGGTCGCCCAGTACACGTTGTCGTGAACCTGCGGCAGCACGAGCTCGCCGAGGAGGGTCTGAAAGACGTCCCAGAGCGGGCTCGGCGTCCGGTCGTTCGAATACACGATGTTACAGGTGAAGACATTGCTGAGCGACAGCGGCGTCGTGGAGTCGGTGTCGGTGTAGAGCGCGAGCCGGCGCCTCATCTGGCTGATGTCGAAGATGTTGTTCTCGAAACGGTTGTCCGACCCGCCGCGGATCTCGACGGCCCAGTCGCCATGGCCGTAGACGATGTTGTCTCGCACGGTGACGCGGAGCTGGTTGCCGTCGAGGTAGAGCCCCTGGGCTCCCGCGTCTCCTCCTGGCGTCACGAGCCACTCCGGGTTTCCCACCACGTTGTTCGCGAGCGTGACGCCGGAGCTCTGCTGGGCGACGTCCCAGACGTAGATCGCGCCGCAGTCCTTGATCAGGCGGCAGGTGTCGTAGAGCCCATTGTACGCGAGCGTGGTGCCGCTCTCGACGCCGCCGCCGGCGGCCGCGGCGCCCGCGCGGATGCCGATGTAGTCGGCGCCCTCGATGAGGTTATGGGTAATCCTCGCGTCGCTCTGCTCCCCGCAGCATAGATCGATGGCCGCCTGCACCCGGTCGGTGCTGAGCGTGTTCGTGATGGTGTTGCTGTCGATGATCGCGCGATCCGCGTCGCCCCCGACGAGCCCGATGGCGGAGTCGACGAAATTCTGGAAGGTGACGAAGCGGACGGTGACGTCGCCCGCGTCGATGGCGAGCGCCATCGTCGTCCGGCCGTTGCCCTCCAAGATGGGAGTGTGCCCGGGATACGCGAGCCACGACTGCCCCCGGTCCTGCGGAGCCAGGTGGAGCGTCGCGCTCCTCGGGAAGGTGCCGCGGAGCAGGTAGACCGTCTTGCGGGTCGGCGACGCGCGCGCCGCGTCGCGCGCCTTCTCGAGCGTCTGAAACGCGGTATCGACCGAGGTGCCTGACCGCGAGTCGTTCCCGTCGGGGGAGACGTAATATGCCGGCGCGATGGGGCAGGCCCGGTCCTCGGGCTTCCCGGCGCAGCAGTACCCCGCGCTCGACACCTTCGAGCCGCAGGTGCACGGCTCGGCCACCGCGCCGTCCAAGCAGCTCAGCACGATGCGGCCGCCGGTGCCGCCGCCCGTCCCGCCGGTGCCGCCGCCCGTCCCGCCGGCGCCGCCGCCCGTCCCGCCGGTGCCGCTGCCCGTCCCGCCGGCGCCACCGCCGCCCGTGCCGCCGAGGCCTCCGCCGCCCGTCCCGCCGACGCCGCCGCCGCCCGTGCCGCCGAGGCCGCCGCCGTCCGTCCCGCCGGTGCCGCCGCCCGCCCCGCCGGTGTCTGCGCCGCCCGCCCCGCCGGCGCTGCCGCCGGCCGTCCCGCCGGTGCCGCCGCCCGTGCCGCCGGCGTCGTCCGTGATCACGCCGAGGCGACCACCGCTGCCCGAGCCGGGCGCCGAGCCATCCGCAGAGCAGCCGCCGCTCGCCGCCGCTCCGAGCACCGCTAGCCACCCGACCGACCCCCAGCGTCCCCGCATGTCGCGGAGTATGAGTCGCGAGGCGCCCGCGCTCAATCGAGAAGCGCCGGCGGGCGGCTGCGCGGCGCTCAGCGAGTCGCCAGCGGCGCGGTTCCGCGCCGGACCGACAAAATCCCCCGCGACGGCCTGCCGGAGCTCGGCGGGCGGGGGTGCGGGCGTGAAATGCCCCGGTCGCGCGGCGAAGGTGGCGGGGGCGGGCCGGGTAGCCTAGAGTCCGCGCCGCTCCGCCATGGACCGCTCCTTCGCCTGGATCATCGGCGCCGCGCTGCTCGTCGCGGCGAGCGCGCTCGGCTGCAGCCCGAAGATCGGCGACGCCTGCTCGACGTCGACCGACTGCTCGGCGATGGGCGATCGCCTGTGCGACACGACGCAGCCGGGCGGGTACTGCACGATCTTCAACTGCGAGCCGGGTACCTGTCCGGGCGACGCGGTGTGCGTCGCGTTCCGCACCGAGAGCTCGCCGGCCGCGGGCTGTCGCGATCCGCAGGGCAGCTCGCGCTTCGCGCGCACCTTCTGCATGGCCAACTGCGTGAGCGACGACGACTGTCGCTCGGGCTACGTCTGCGAGGAGCTGAACCGCGCGGGGAATCCGTGGGGCGCGGCGGTGGTCGAGCGCGGGGACTTCAACGGCGCCGTCTGCGTGGTGCCGGCGAGCGGCGCGGCGGTGCCGGAGGACGCGCCCGCGGGAGTGTGCGAGGGCTACGATGGCGGCTTCGAGGCTGCCGCGCCGCCGCCGGACGCGGGCGGCGACGGCGCCGCGAGTGACGCGGACGTCAACGAGGACGCGGCGCTCGACGGCGGAGATTCGGGCGTGACGACCGACGCCGGTGACGCCGCCGTCAGCACGGACGCCGGCGCGAGCGACGCCGAGGCGGGGGCCGACGCGGGAACCGACGCCGCGGGGGACTGATGGGGGCGGCGCGCCCGCGCTCGCTCGCCGCGCTCGGCCGCGTGCTCGGGAGCGTCGCGGGGCGTACCCTCGGCGCGCTCGGCGTGCTCGCGGCGCTCGCCACCCTCGTCTTCCTCGCGCTCCGGCTCTTGCCCGGTGATCCGGCGGCGCTCATCCTCGGAGACACCGCCCCCGAGGCCCAGCGCGCGGCGCTCCGCGCGCGGCTCGGTCTCGACGCGCCGCTCGTGGTCCAGTACGGGCGCTTCCTCTGGGGGCTCGCCACGCTCGATCTCGGGCCGTCGTTCGCGCGGCCCGGGGTCGGCGCGTTCGCGGAGGTGCGCCGCGCGCTCGGCCCGACCTCGGCGCTCGCCGGAGTGGCGGTCGGACTCGGCTCGCTCCTCGGCCTCGCCGCGGCGCTCGCCGCGGTCGCGCCCTGGCTCGGCGCGAGACGGGAGTGGGCGCACCGCGGGATCTTGCTGGTGGCCGCCACGCCGCTCATCGCGTTCGCGCCGCTCGCGACCTTCCTCTTCGCGGTGCGCTGGCGCGTGGTGCCGCTGCCGGGCGATCCGGAGAGCGGCGGCCTCGGGCTCCTCTTCGGCGCGGGGCTGCTCGCGCTCCCGCTCGCGGCGCAGGTCGCGCGCATCGGCAGGGCCGCGCTCCTCGAGCAGGCCCGCGCCAAGTTCCTCGAGGTGGCCGCCGCCAAGGGCGCGTCATCGTGGCGCGTCTGGCTCGTGCACGCGCTGCCGGCCGCCTCGGCGCCCATCGCCGTCGTCATCGCGACCCAGCTCGGCGCGCTGCTCGGCGGCGCCGTGGTGCTCGAGCGGCTCTTCGAGCGGCCCGGGCTCGGCACGCTCATGCTCGACGCCTACGCCGCGCGCGACATCCCGGTGCTCGAGGCCTCGGTGGTCGCGGCGGGGCTGCTCTTCGTGCTCGCGCAGGGGGCGGCGGCGCTCGCGCAGTCGGTCATCGATCCGCGAGGGCAGGGCGCATGAGCGCGCGAGCGCGCGCGCGACGAGCCGCGGCGCTCGCGGCCGTGCTCCCGGTCGCCGCGCTCGCGCTCGCGACCGGCGCGTACGCGCTCTTCTCGAGCGCGTCGCCGACCCGGCTCACGCTCTCGCTCTCGTGGGCGGGGCCGAGCGCCGGCCGCCTGCTCGGCAGCGGCGACGCGGGCGTGGAGCTCTTGCCGCTCGTCTGCCACGCGACCCTGCGCGCGCTCGCGCTGGCCGCCGCGGTCGCGCTCTTCGGATTTCTCGCGGGGACGCCGCTCGGCGCCGCCGCCGGGCTCGCGCGCGGGCGCTTCGAGCGGTGGACGCTCCGGGTGTGCGATCTGGTGCAGTCGTTCCCGACCTTCCTGCTCGCGCTCGCCGTCCTCTCGGCGGTGGCGGTGCCCTCGCGGGTGACCATCGGCGCGGTCTTCTGCGTGACGGCGTGGGCGCCCTTCGCGCGGCTCGCCGCCGCGCAGGCGCGCGTGCTCGGCGACGCGCAGTTCGTGGAGGCCGCGCGGGCCCTCGGCGCGGGGCGAGCGCGGATCGTGGTCGCGCACGTCCTGCCGAACCTGCTCGGACCGGTCGCGGTGCAGCTCGGCACCGCCGCCGCCGGCGTGGTGCTCGGCGAGACCGCGCTCGGCTTCGTCGGGCTCGGCCCGGCCGATGGTGTCAGCCTCGGCGCGGTGCTCGAGCAAGGCACCCTCGGGATGCTGCGCGCTCCGCACGTGCTGGCGGCCGGCGCGGTCGCGGTCGCCCTCGCGAGCGGGTCGCTCCAGCTCGCCAGCGAGGGCGCGCGGCGCCTCGTCGACGTCGGCTGAGCGCGCGCCACGGCTGGCGCGCCGGCCGATGGGACTCTAGGCTCCGCTCCGATGTTCGGTCTCGCGCCGCTCCCGCGTACGCTCCCCGCCGCGCTCCGCGACGTGCGCGCCTCGCGCCGCGCGGCGCGGCTCTCGGCGCTCCGGGATCTCGCGCGCCACGCCGGCGGCGAAGGGCGCGCGGTCGCGCTCGAGGCGCTCCGTCAGGCGCTGGCCGACGACGCGGAGCCCGCCGTGCGCGGCGAGGCCGCGGTCGCGCTCGCCGACGCGCACGCGAGCGAGTGCGTCGAGACGCTCCTCGGCGCGCTCCGCGACGACCACCCGCGGGTCCGCCAGATGGCGCTCATGGCGCTCGGCGAGGTGTCGCCACCGGGTGACGCGCGCGTCAGCTCGGCGATCGAGGTCGAGCTGGCGAGCGACTCGGCCGCGCTCCGCTTCCAGGCGCTGGTCGCGCTGCATCATCGAGGAGCGGTCGACGCGGCCCAGGTGGAGCGAAGCCTCGGCGACGACGACCCCGAGATCCGTCGGGTGGCCCTGCACATCGCCGAGGAGCGCTGGCCCGAGCCGTCGCCCGCGCTGCTCGGCGCGGCGGCTCGCGCGCTCGACGACGCCGCGCCGGGGGTGCGGGTCGCCGCCGCCCTCTTCCTCGCCAAGGCTGGCGACGAGCGCGCCGGCGCGGGGCTCGCGGCGGCCTTGAACGGCTCGCCGCGCGAGCTCGCGCCGGAAGACGAACAGGCGGCCATCGAGCTCGCCGGCGAGCTCGAGCTCGCCGCGGCGCGACCGGGGCTCGAGCGGCGCGCCTTCGGTGCGCTCGCGCGCTACCGCGAGCGGTTCCAGTGGCACGCCCGGATCGCGCTCGCGCGGCTCGGCGACGCGCGCGCGCGCGCCGCCATCCTGCGCGGCCTCACCGCGTGGTCGCGCGACGCCCGCACGCTCGCCGTGGTGGCCGCCGGCCGCGCGGGGCTGGTCGAGGCTCGCTCGGCCATCGAGGCGATGCAGACCAACGAGGCGCGCGCCGCCGCGAGCGCCGTCTCGGACGCGCTCGAGGCGCTGGCCGCAGCGCGCGGCACGCGGCGCGCGAACGCGAGCTAGCGCGCGGGTTCGCCCCAGGTGCGGTGGAGCACGAAGCCGACCAGACCGGCGGCGCCCACGATGTTGCCGAGCGTGACGATGAGCTGGTTCCAGAGCCACCAGTCGGCGATCGTCATCGCGCCGCCGAACAGGATCCCGGCGGGGATGAGGAACATGTTGACCACCGAGTGCTCGAGACCCAGCGCGAAGAACGCGAAGATGGGCAGCCACATGGCGACCGTCTTGCCCGCGACGCTGCGGGAGACGAGCGACATCACCGTGCCGGTCGCCACCATCCAGTTGCAGAGGAGCGCCTTCACGAACGCGGTCGAGAGCCCGACCGCTGCTCCCGCCTGCTGGTAGGCGAGCGTCTTGGCGGTCGCGCGCGCGACGAGCACCCGGCCGAGCTCGCCGCCGTCCTGGTGGCCGAACTTGGTCACCGCCGCGTAGAGGAGCCCGGCGAAGACGACCGAGCCTGCGAGGTTACCGATGAACACCCAGGTCCAGTTGCGCGCGAGCGCTCGCACCCCGATCCGCCCGGCGAAGAGCGCGGTCGGCAGCAGCGCGAAGTTTCCGGTCACCAGCTCGTAGCCGAGCAGCATGAGGATGACGAAGCCGAGCGGGAAGGCGAGCGCGCCGACCCATCCGGGCGAGCCTTCGGCGACCATCGTGAACGACACCGCGGTCGCGAACCCGAGCAGCATCCCCGACATGACTCCGCGGAGCAGCAGATCTCGGGTGCCGAGCGCCGCCTTGGCGATGCCCTTCTTCGTCATTGCAGCGACGAGCGCCGCGGGTTCGACGTAGTCGCTGGTCGTGTCGGTCGGCTCGGCCATGGTCGCGGTGCTTCGTGAGGCGGCTCACGCGTCGCGCGCGTCGAGCCCGTCCGAGTGCTTTCGCTAGGTCGCGCGCCCGAGCGCGTAAAGCACGATTAAGGCTCGTGTCGCGAGGTGTCGCTCGAGCGCCGACCCTGCTTGACTCGAGATCAAGCCGGGGTCACGGTGAGTTGATCCAAAGTCAAGCGCGCCGCCTTCGCTTCGCTTGCCGCGGCGAGGCCGGAGTGATGGACAGTCTTCGGCCATGACCCTCGATTACAACGCCGTTCGTTACGACCGCTACCGCAAGGGCGGGCACGTCGAGAGCTACTTCTTCAAGCTGAACGATCCGGCAGGGCGGCGCGCGCTCTGGCTCAAGGCGACCATCCTGGCGCGGCTCGAGGGGCGTCCGGTGGCGGAGGCGTGGGCCATCGCCTTCGACCGCGAGCGCGAGCACGTCGCCGTGAAAGAGGTCACCCGCCACGAGTTCGCCGAGTTTTCCCGTCGCGGCCTCGAGGTGCGGGTCGCCGGAGTGCATTTCAGCGAGGGCCGCCTCGACGGGCGCATCGAGTCGCCCGAGCACACCATCGAGTTCGGGCTCGACTTCGACACCGCGTCGCCGCCGCTCGCGCCGCTGCCCAGCCGGCGGCTCTACGAGGACTGGGCGCCGAACACCAAGCTCGTCTCACCGCACCCGAACTCGCGCTTCTCCGGCAGCTACTCGGTGGACGGCGGAGCGCCCGTCGCGGTGGAGGGCTGGCGCGGGATGCAAGGGCACAACTGGGGCTCCCGCCACACCGAGCGCTACGCCTGGACGCACGTGAACCAATGGGACGGCGACGAGGAGGTGGTCCTCGAGGCGTTCACCGGGCGCGTGAAGGTGGGGCCGCTCCTCGCGCCGCCGCTCACCGTGGTCTGCGTCTGGCACCGGGGGACGCGCTACGAGTTCAACCGGCCGCGCGAGCTCGTCCGCTCGCGCGGCCGCATCGGCGCGCGCAGCTATCGCTTCGAGGTCGAGAGCGCGCTCGCGCGCGCGAGCGGCGAGCTCCACGCCGACACGCGCGACTTCGTCGGGCTCTACTACGAGAACCCGAATCGCGAGATGACCTACTGCCTGAACTCCAAGATCGCGAGCGGGACGCTTCGACTCGAGCCGCGCGGCCGCCCGGCCCTCGAGCTCACCACGCGAGCGGGCGCGCTCGAGCTCGGCACCAAGGACGAGCACCACGGCGTTTCCATGCTGGCCTGAGGTCGGTGAGGCGCGGCCGGCGGCGCGCGCCGGGTCGGAGGGCTCTCGGCGGTCGCCTCCGCCGCTTCCGACTCGCGTCTCCGTCCGCGTCCCCGTCGCCGTCACCGGGGCCGGCCGCGCGAACGCGCCCGGAGGGACCTCGCGCGCGGATGAGGCACGTGGGGAGGCCTCGTCGCGGCGCGGCGGCCGTGTTAGGCGTGCGCTCGCGATGAACGACGCCTCCGCTGCCGAGCACGATCCACTGTTGGGCCTCTTCCGCGTGCTGCGCGACGACGGCCGCACCGATCCGGCGACCGATCCCTTCCTCGCCGCCGATGTGCTCCTCAGGATGTATCGCGAGCTCCGCCGCGTGCGCGTGCTCGAGACGCGCATGGTGGCGCTCCAGCGCCAGGGTCGCATCGGATTTTACGGGAGCTGCACCGGTCAGGAGGCGACGCCCATCGCCACCGCGTTCGCGCTCGACGCGAGCGACTGGGTGTTCCCGGCGCTCCGCGAGAGCGCGATCATGCTGGTGCGGGGCTTCCCGCTCACGAAATACCTGGCTCAGGTGTTCGGCAACGACTGGGACGTGCTCAAGGGCCGGCAGATGCCGAGCCACATGAGCGCGCGCGAGGTAAACCAGGTGTCGTGGTCGAGCGTCATCGCGCCGCAGATCCCGCAGGCGGTCGGCGCGGCGATGGCCGCCAAGCACCGCGGGGACTCGGTGGTGACGGTGGGTTTCCTGGGCGACGGCGCGACCAGCCAGCCTGATTTCCACAACGCCATGAACTTTGCCGGCGTGTTCAAGGCGCCCTGCATCATCATCTGCCAGAACAACCACTGGTCGATCAGCGTGCCGACCGCCAAGCAGACGGCCTCGCGGACGCTCGCGGTGAAGGCCCGCGCGTACGGCGTGCGCGGGCTCCGCGTCGACGGCAACGACGTGCTCGCGGTCTACGCGGCGGTGAGCCGCGCGGCCGCGCAGGCACGCGCCGGCGAGGGCCCCACCTTCCTCGAGTGCGTCACCTATCGCATGGGCGCCCACTCGACCAGCGACGACCCGACCCGCTACCGTTCGGAAGAAGAGGTGCGCGAGTGGGCGAAGAAGGATCCCATCCTGCGCTTTCGCCGCCACCTCGCCTATCTCGGCGTCATCGACGACGCCGCCGACGAGCGCATCGACCGCGAGCTCGACGAGGAGATCTCGGCGGCGATCGCCGCGGTCGAGCCGCGCCCGATGCCGCCGCGCGAGTGGCTCTTCGACGACGTCTATGAGGAGCGGCCGTGGCACCTCGAGGACGAACGCCGCGAGCTCCTCGCCGCCGCGCCCGCGCCGTCGCACTGAGCGGGGCGGGTCGTCGAGAGCCATCCACGAGGAGGAGCCTGCATGCTCGCTGACGCAACCGTCGCCTTCGTCACGACGCTCCGGGCCCGCTGGCGTCGCGGGCCGCTCCGCCCCTCGTGGTCGTTCCTCTTCGAGCTGGCGATCACGCTCCTACGCGCGACGGTGCGCGCGTCGGCGGGGCGCCCGATGCTCGAGCAGCGCGCGGTGTGGGACGCCTTGAAGCCGCTGCCGTCCGCCGCGCTCCGGCGCGTGCGGCGCGAGCGGATCGAGGCGGGCGGCGTGCCGGCCGAGTGGTTCACTCCGAAGGCCGGGCACGGCGAGCGCGTCGTGCTCTATCTCCACGGCGGCGGATTCGTCTTCGGTTCGAGCGCGACCCACGCCGAGCTCATCACGCGGCTCGCGCTGGCGGCCGAGGCGCGGGTGCTCGCGGTAGAGTATCGGCTGACGCCGGAGGCGGTGTTTCCGGCCGCGCTCGACGACGTGGTCGCCGCCTACCGCTGGCTCCTCTCCGAGGGCGTGCGCCCGGACCAGCTCGTCATCGCGGGCGACTCGGCCGGTGGCAACCTGACCCTCACGGGGCTCCTCCGGCTGCGTGAGCGCGGCGCGCCGCTCCCCGCCGGCGCGATCCCGATCTGCCCGTGGGTGGATCCATTGCGAGAAGGCGGCTCGCTGATAGATAACGAGCGCTTCGACTGGGCCCCCGACGCGGCGGACGCGCGGCGCTGGTGCGCGGCCTACGCCGGCGACGCCGAGCCGAGCGATCCGCTCATCACCCCACTCCGCGCCGATCTCCGGGGCCTCCCGCCGCTCCTCATCCTCTGGGGCGAGTGCGAGGTGCTCCGCGATCAAGTGCGCGAGTTCGCCGAGGCGGCGCGCGCCGCCGGCGTCGACGTCACCGCCCGCGAGTACCCGGACATGGTTCACGACTGGATGACGCTCTACGCCTTCACGCCGGAGGCCGAGGCCGCGTTCCAGGCGATGGGCGAGTTCGCGAGGCGCGTCACCGAGCCCCGCGACCCGGCGCGGTCGCCCTCGACGCGGTGAGCCAGCGGGGGCGGGGGGGGTCCGGCGCGGAAGCTCGCGGCCCGAGCGCCGCGGCGGATGACGCTGCCGGTGCGCGCGCCGCCGCGCCGCCGGCCGCGCCGGACCGACACCCGAACCAAAAGGCGTTTCGATTCGCGTGACATTCCGGTAGGACGACGCTCATGGAAGAACGAGAGTTCGACGCCATCGTGGTCGGCGGCGGCCCCGGCGGTTACCCGTGCGCGATTCGGCTCGCTCAGCTCGGGCTCACGGTAGCGAGCGTCGAGGAGGAAGAGTACGGCGGCGTGTGCCTGAATTGGGGCTGCATCCCCTCGAAGGCGCTCATCTCGAGCTCGCACCTCTTGGGCAAGGCCGAGCACGCGAACGCGATGGGGCTCTCGTTCGGCGCGCCCGCGCTCGACGCGGACAAGCTCCAAGACTGGAAAAATGGCATCGTCAAGAAGCTCACCGGCGGCGTCCGCACGCTCTTGAAGCAGAACGGCGCGACCCTGGTCGAGGGACGCGGGCGGCTCACGAGCGCGCGCACGGTCGAGGTCACCCGTCGCGACGGCTCGAGAGAGCTGCTCCGCGCGAAGCGCGGGGTGGTCATCGCCACCGGCTCGGCGACCATCCAGATCCCGGGCTTCGAGTTCGACGGCGAGCGCGTGATCGGCGCGCGCGAGGCGGTGAACCTGCGCCGGCTCCCGAAGCGCCTGGTCGTCATCGGCGGCGGCGTCATCGGGCTCGAGCTCGGCACCGTGTATCAGTCGTTCGGCGCGAAGCTCACCGTGGTCGAGCTCACCGACGGGCTCCTCCCCGGGATCGAGCCCGAGTGCACGCGGGTCGTCGAGCGCAAGCTCGTGAAGCGCGGCGCCACCCTCCACCTCGGCACGCGCGCGCTCGGCTGTGAGCGACGCGCCGACGGCACCGTCGCGGTGCGCATAGCGAAGGGCGGCGCCGAGGAGCTCATCGAGTGCGACGTGGTGCTGGTGGCGGTCGGCATGCGACCCCGCTCGGCGGACCTCGGGCTCGAGGCGCTCGGGGTCGCCATCGATCGGCGCGGCTTCATCCCGACCGACGACACCTGTCAGACGAACGTGCCGGGGGTCTACGCGGTTGGGGACGTGAGCGGCGCGCCCATGCTCGCGCACAAGGCCACCAAGGAAGGCGAGGTCTGCGCCGAGGTGCTCGCGGGCCAGCGCGCCGGGAAGGACTGGGTGACCATCCCGAGCATCGTCTTTACCGACCCCGAGATCGCGGCGGTAGGGCTCACCGAGGCGGCCGCGCGCGCCGCGGGGCATGAGGTGAAGGTCGGCAAATTCCCGTTCGCGGCCCTCGGGCGCGCGATGAGCCTCGGCGAGACGGACGGCTTCACGAAGGTGGTGGCGGACGCCGCCACCGGGCGCGTGCTCGGGATTCACCTGGTTGGCCCCTCGGCGAGCGACCTCGTGAGCGAGGCGGCGCTCGCGCTCGAGATGGGCGCCACGGCGGAGGATCTGGCCCTCACCGTGCACCCCCACCCGACCCTCGGCGAGGCGCTCATGGAGGCGAGCGCGGCCGCGCTCGGCCACGCCATCCACATCGTGAACCGCTGAGCGGGGCCGCCGGGCGCGAGCGCGCTCACCGGTCGCGGCTTGGGAACCGGCCCGGGCCGTGGCAGAGTTCGGCCATGGGCGTCTTCGACCGCATGGGCCGGGTCATCTCGAGCAACTTCAACGCGCTGCTCGACAAGGCCGAGGATCCGGGGAAATCCGTCGAGCTCACCCTCAGCGAGATGGGCGATCAGCTCCGCGCGGCGCGGCAGGAGGTGGTGCGGAGCGTCGCCGCCGAGAAGCAGCTCCGAAAGAAGGTCGAGGAGCTCGACGCCGAGGCGACCAAGTGGGAAAAGCGCGCCGAGCTCGCCGTGAAGCACGGCGATGACGCGCTCGCCCGTGAGGCGATCGTTCAGAAGCGGCGGGTGACGGCCGACCGCGATCGCGCCGAGGCGCTCCGCGCCGAGCAGCGGACGGGCGCGCTCGAGATGAAGGCCGAGCTCGAGCGGATGGAGCGGAAGGTCGAGGAGCTCAAGGCGACCAAGGGGACGCTCATCGCGCGCGCCAAGCAGGCCAAGGCCGGTGGCGGCGTGGAGGACCTCGGGGCCAAGCCGGGCGGCGGCGCGTTCGCGGAGCTCCGCCGCATGGAAGATCAAATCGACGGCGTCGAGACCGCGCTCCAGGCGCAGCGCGAGGTGGACGACGCGCTCGGCGGCGCTGGGCCGAGCGGCATGTCACGGAGCGAGGTCGAGGCGAAGTTCCGCGAGCTCGAGAGCGGCGGCGGCGGCAAGGGCGCGGCGGCGCGGAGCGAGGTGGACGACGAGCTCTCCGCGCTGAAGAAGAAGCTCCGGGTCTGAGGCGCGCGGGTGGCCGAACGCGTCGTCGTCTGTCTCCGCGTGCGCGGGGGCGCCCGCATCGATCTCGGGCTCGTCCCGCGCGGACTGGTCGAGGGCCTGCTCGGGCGCTCGACGGCGCTCGGCGGCCGGCTGGTGGCGTGGCACGCGAGCGGGCTGTCGCTCGATTTTGGCGCGGATGCGCTCGAAGATGCGGTCGAATTCCTCACCGGCGCGGAGCCCAGCGAGCTCGAGTGGTTTCGGGTGGGGATGGCAGCCGGCGAAGTCGAGGCGATGGTCGACGCCGGCGCGCAGGTGAGCTTGGCGCGCGGCCCGGCGCTCGCGCGGGCCGCGGCGCTCGCGCAGATTGCGCGCGCGGGCGAGGTGATGCTCGACCCCGCGCTCGAGCGCGCGCGGGGCGGGCGGCTGCTCTCGACCGGCACGCGGCTCGGCGCGGTCGGTCGCGAGCGGATCCGCGGGGCGAGGCTCGACGTCCGGCACCCGTGGCGTCCGGAGCCGGCCGAGCAGAGCTGTCGCGTGGAGCGTCCGGCGCGGGTCGGGGAGGCGCCCGAGCGCGCGGTCCCCGTGCGGGCCGGCGCGCTCGGCGTCGTGAGCGCCGAGCGTGGCCTCGGTGGCACGCGCTTCCTCGAGGAGCTCCGCGAGGCGTTCGGCGCCTCGCGCGCGCTCGCGATCACGCCGCACCCGCTCGGCGAGCCGCTCGGCGCGCTGCGCACGGCGCTCACGCGCTCGATGCGCGCTGGCGGCGAGGCTCGCCGACTCGACGTGGCGCAGAGCGCGTCGCTCGAGGGGCTGATGGCGGGTGAGGGGCTCGATCGGGAGGCCTCCGGCGCGCTCATCGCGGCCTGGGCGCCGGGCGGGCTCGTCACCCTCGATGACGCCATGGAGCTCGACACCGACACGCTCGACGCAGTAGCCGAGGCGGTGACGCGCCACGGCGTCGCGGCCGTCGCGCGCGCTCCGTCGAACGGGAGCCTGCCCGCGGCGCTCGAGGGGCTCCCACGCTCGGGAGAGACGACGCTCGAGGTGCTCGGGGGGCTCGCGGTGGGAAGCCTGGTGCGGGCCATGCTCGGCGGACACATCGACGAGCTCGACGCGGCGCGCTGGGCGCGGCGCACCGGCGGCGCTCCACTCGCCGTCCGCGAGGCGCTCCTCGAGGCGCTAGAGGGCGCGGACCTCGTGCGGGAGGGCGAGCGGTTCGTCCCGCGCGTGCGGCTCGCGGGTCGCGGCCGAGAGCGCCTGGCCATCCACTTTGCCAGCCGCCGGCTACGGCACGTCGCGCCGGACGATCGCACGGTGCTCGCCTCGGTGGCGGTGCTCGGCGGCGACGCGGACGAGAGCCTGGTCGCCGACATGCTCGACCGCCCGAGCCTGACGCTCAGGGCCAGCGCCGAGCGCCTGGTGTCGTGCGCGTGGCTGACCCGCACCGCGACCGGCTCGCTCACGCTGCCGAGCGCGACGCATCGCGACGCCATCATCGCCGCGCTCCCGCCCGACGAGCGAGCGCGGCTGCACCACGCGGCGGTCGCCGCCTACGAGGCGAGCGAGGCGCCGCTCTCGGTAGCGAGCGCATGCGTCCATGCGCTGCTCGCCGGAAAGCGCGAGCGCGCTCGCGGGCTCGCGCGTCGCGCGGCGGCGGCCGCGCGGGCAGCCGGGCTCGGCGCGACCGCCGACGCGCTCGACTCCTTCGGCGCGGGCGCGGGTCCGCAGCGCGTCGTGGAGCGCGGCCTGGCGGGCGGGTTCGCCGCCAGCGTCTCGCCGGAGTCGGGGGTGACCCTGACCGAGCGCGCGCCGAGCTCGAGCCCGGCGAGCGTCGACGCCTCGCGGCTCGGGCTCGAGGTCGGCGTCGACGGCGGCAGCGCGACCGGGGCAGCCCGCGCGGTGGCGGTGGCGCTCGGGGAGGGGGACTTCGTGACGGTGGAGCGCGTGGTCGATGAGCTGCGGCGCGCGGGCGGTCAGGAGCACGTCGCCGATCGTCTGGCCGCGATGGCGTGCCTGGCCCGGGGCGAGACGGCGGACGCGCTCCGGCTGCTGCGGAGCGCGCGGGAGCTCTCACGCCGGCTCGATCCGACCCAGCGAGGTCGCGCCGCGCTCGCCCTCGCGGTAGGCCTCGCCGCCGCCGGGCGCAGCATCGAGGCGCTGCTCGAGGCGCTCAGCGCGCTCGCCTGCGCCCGCGAAGCCGCGGACGCGACGGGCGAGCGCGCCTGCGCGCGGTTTCTGGCGAAGCTCTCGCGGAGCGCGGGGCGCGAAGAGAGCGCCGTGCTCTGGGATCCCTTGGCGAGCGGTTGAGGCGCTCGCGCGCCTCGGCGTCGTGCCTCGCGGGAGCCGGCCCGAGCCGCTCGTCAGCTCGAGTCGCGCGCGACGTCGCCCGCCGCCTCAGCCTCTTCCCACACGCCTCGCAAGATCTCCGCGACCGCCTCGTAGAGCGCCTCCGGGATCTCGTCACCGATCTCGAGCTCGCTGAGCGCGCGTGCCACCGGGACATCACGCACCACCGGGACCCCGTAGGCGCGCGCGGCCTCGATGATGCGCTGGGCGAGCTCGCCCTCGCCTTTGGCGACCACGCGCGGCGCGACGTCGCCTGCTCCGTCGGCCTCGTCGTCACCACCCTCCGCGTAGCGGAGCGCGGTCGCCAGGTGAGTCGGGTTCACGACCACCACCGTCGCGTCTCTCACCGAGGAGATGGTCGCGCTCGCGAGCATCTCCTGGTGAGCCCGGTGCCGCGCCGCCTTGATCGCCGGATCGCCCTCGGACTCTCGGTGCTCCCGCTTCACCTCGTCGCGGGTCATGCGGTTCTTCTCGAACCACGCCCGCCGCACGAGCAGGAGATCGACGAGGCCGAGCGCGAGCCCGACCAGCGCCGCGAGCCACATGAGCCGTCGGGTGAGCACCCCCGCGACGACCGGGATCGCTTCGGCGCTGCCGGTGGCCGCCGCCAGGCTCCCGGCCTGCTCGATGAGCAGCCTCCCGGCGAGCCAGCCCACCACCAGCGCGGCCGCGAGCGCGCGCACGATGCCTACCGCGCGCTGCTTGCTCCACAGGTTCTTGAGCCCGCTCACCGGGTTCAGGCGGGCGAGATCCGGCGCGAGCTTCTTGGTCGAGATGACCCCGCCGCTCTGGACGAAGCCGAGCGCCGCCGCCGCCGCGCCGGCCGCGAGCAGGAGCGGAGCGAGCAACGACACGACCTCGCGCGCGATGGCGACGGAGGAGAGCGGCTCGTGGGGGTGGGCGATGGCGGCGCGGATGAGCTCCGAAGAGCGCCCGACGAGGCTCGCCACCGCCGCCGGAGCGAGCGCCAGCGCGACGAGGAAGCTCACGGCCTGCATCAACGCGCCCGAGACGGGGACGTCTCCCTCTTCGCGCGCCCGCCTGAGCCGCTGCGGGGTAGGTTCCTCGGTCTTGTCGCTCATTGCCCGCCGGTCGGCCGCTCCGCCCGGAGAGTTTCCTCCTAGAGCGAGGGGAGCGGCAAGCGGCCTCCGGTGAGGCGCCAGGTGTTGGCGGCCTGCTGGATGATGGGAATTCGGAGCTGCGGCGCCGGGTGGTCGCGGTCGAAGCTGAAGAGGACGTCGACCGGGCTCAGCTGCTCGAGGCCGGCGAAGAACTGCATGGTCAGGACGCCGCCTGCTTCCGTCCAGCGGCCCGGCTGCCGGGTGCCGGCCGTGAGGATGTTGTTGGTGCCCGCGATGTCCGCGGCGATCTCGTTCGGCTGGTTGAAGAGCGGCACCGCGCTCGAGAGGACCTGGCCGATCTCGGCTGGGGTGAGCGGGCCGCTCGACGCGCTGCAGTTCAGGTGTCCGAGGTAGTGATGCCCGAGCTCGTGGCCAAGCACGAAGCCGAGCTGCTCGTCGAAGAGCACGTGCTGGCGGGCGACCTTGCGCCCATCGACCTGCTGCGCCGGGTCGAAGAACCCGGCGGGCGGCTGCACGATGGGCTGCTTCGGCCGCTGGTGCTGCGCGATGAGCCTGATGTACTCGTCCGTCTTGTGCGTGCCGAAGATCTCGTCGGTCGCGCGCGCCTGGGCGAGGTGCGCCTCGATGTCGAGCAGGCCGTCGGTGATGGCCATCGCGCGCTTGCCGCCCTTGGTGCAGGACGCAAACGCGTTGACCTCCCCGACCGTGTCGTCGACGACCAGCGGGATCCCCGCGACCTGGTTCGCTTGCGATGCCGGCAGCGAGGCGACGAGCGTCGAGAGCATCCACTGGGCGCGGCTCCTCAGCCACACGAGATCATTGG
Source organism: Polyangiaceae bacterium (assembly GCA_035063585.1). Classification (GTDB taxonomy): domain Bacteria; phylum Myxococcota_A; class Polyangia; order Polyangiales; family Polyangiaceae; genus JAPSGB01. The sequence continues at coordinate 32,246 of JAPSGB010000032.1, read as the reverse complement.
CGGTGATCGGATCGTTCGCGACGGGGGCCGGAGACGGCTGCGGCGTGGCGGGCGCGGCGGGTTGCGGCTGGGCCGGATGACCAGGTTGAGGCTGCGCGGGGTAGCCCGGCGGCGCGGGGTAGCCCGGCGGCGCGGGGTAGCCCGGCTGCGCGGGGTAGCCCGGCTGCGCGGGGTAGCCCGGCGGATATTGCCCGTACCCGTACCCCGGCGGCTGCGGCGGGTACTGCGTCCGCCGGGCGCTCCCTTCCTGGCAGGCGCCGAGCGCGACCGTCGCGAGCGCGAGGGCGCCGAGGATCGAATGACGAGCGGGGGACATGCCAAGGATCATAGCCTCGACCGGGCCCCGGCGGCAGCGGGTAGCCGCGTGGCTCGGGAGCTTGCCCGCTCCGCGCGCTGGCCCCATCCTCGCCAAGAGCCCGAGATGTCCGAGATCGGCCCTCCTGCCGGAGTCCGTGCGAGCGGATGGTCTCGCCTCGCGGAGCGGCGGACGCGCCGCTTGCTCGAGCGGCTCGCGCCTCACGAGACGCGCCTCGTCGCGGGAAATCGCCTCGCGCTCTTGGTGGATGGCGCCCAGGCATTCCCGGCGATGCTCGACGCGATCGCCCACGCCCGCCGCCAGATCCTCTTCGAGATGTACTGGTTCGCTTCGGATGAGACCGGGCGTCGCTTCGCCCGCGCGCTCGAGTCGGCCGCGGCGCGCGGCGTGGAGGTCGCGCTCCTCTACGACTCGGTGGGCTCGTGGGACAGCGACCGCGCGCTCTTCGGGTCGCTCGAAGACGCCGGGGTGAAGGTGCTCGAGTACGGACCGATTCGACCCTGGGAGCGCCGCTTCCGCCTGGCGCGGCTCACCCGCCGCGATCACCGTAAGATCCTCGTGATCGACGGCGGACTCGGCTTCACTGGGGGGCTCAACGTGTCCGATCGGTGGCTCCCGGCGAGCGAGGGCGGAGCCGAGTGGCGGGACTACATGGCCGCGCTCGAGGGCCCCGCGGTCGGGAGCCTCGCCGAGCTCTTTCAGGGCACCTGGCGCGCGCAGGGGGGGCCGCGCCTCGGAGCCTCGCCGCCCGCGCCCGCGAACCCGGGCGTCGCGCCGCGCGTGGCGGTGCTCGGCGAGAACTACGCGCACCACCGCCGCGAAATCGTCCAAGCCTATCTCTACAACATCTATCGCGCCACGCGCCGCGTCTGGATCACCAACTCCTATTTCGTCCCGGATCACGCGGTGAAGCTGGCGCTCGAGCGCGCCGCGCGGCGCGGCGTCGACGTGCGCGTGCTCGTGCCGGGCGAGAGCGACGTGCCCATCGTGAGGCACGCGAGCCGCGCGATGTGGGGCGGGCTGCTGCGCAGCGGGGTCCGCATCTTCGAGTGGTACCCGAGCGTGCTCCATGGAAAGACCGCCGTCATCGACGGCGAGTGGGGCACCATCGGCAGCTTCAACCTCGACGCGCAGTCGCTCCGCTCGAACCTGGAGGTGAACCTCGCGGTGCGCGACGAGTCCTTCGCGAGGGTGCTCGAGCGGGCGTTTCTCGCCGATCTCGAGACGGCACGCGAGGTCGACGAGCGCGAGTTCCGTTTTCGTCCGCTCGGAGATCGGCTCCTCGAGTTCATCTTCTACCGCTTCCGGAAGCTCCTCTGAGCGGCGGGTCCGGGCCGGGGCTGGTCGCGCGGCGGGCCGGGCCCTAGGTTCCGGCTCATCCACGATGGCCGCGCTCGAGCTCCGCACGCACGGATCGATCCGCGACCTCGGCGAGGCGGCGTGGAGCGCGCTCCTCCCGGCCGACGCGCCGCCGTTCCTCGAGTTCACCTGGCTCGACGCGCTCGAGGTGAGCGGGGCGGTGACCCCGGAGCGTGGCTGGACGCCGTGCTTTCTCACGCTCCACGACGAGGACGCGCTGGTCGCCGCGGCGCCCGCCTACTTGAAGTCCCACAGCGACGGTGAGTTCGTGTTCGACTACGGGTGGGCGCGCTTCGCCGAGGAGCGTCTCGGGCTCGCGTACTACCCGAAGCTCGTGGTCGGCGTGCCGTTCACGCCGGCCACCGGACCGCGGCTCCTGGTGGCCGCCGGGCGTGAGCGCGCGCCCCTCGAGGAGGCGTTCGCGCGCGGCCTCGCCGGCGTGGTCGAGCGCCTCGGGCTCTCGGGCGCGCACGTGCTGTTCCCGCCCGAGCCGGAGGCGGCGGCGCTCGCTCGCGCCGGGATGCTCCACCGCTTCGGGCTCCAGTTTCACTGGAGAAACCAGGGCTACGCGTCCTTCGACGAGTTTCTCTCGTGCTTCGACTCGAAGCGACGCCACCAGATCCGTCGTGAGCGCCGCGCGCTCGACGAGCAGGGCACTCGGCTCGAGATCGCGACCGGCGCCGAGCTCACCCCGGAGCTCGCCGAGGTGATGTTCGAGCTCTACGTCTCGACCATCGAGAAGTTTTCCTGGGGGAGGCAGTACCTGAACCGCGCGTTCTTTCGCGAGGTGTGCGCGCGGATGCCCGAGCGCCTGCACCTGGTCATCGCGCGCGACCAGGCGAGCCGTCGCATCGTCGCCGGCGCGTTCAACCTGCTCGGGAAGCGCGCGCTCTATGGGCGCTACTGGGGCGCGCGGGAAGAGCGCCCGTTCCTCCACTTCAACGTCTGCTACTACCGCGCCATCGAGGACGCGATCGCGCGTGGGCTCGCGCTCTTCGAACCGGGCGCGGGCGGTGAGCACAAGCTCGCGCGCGGCTTCGCGCCGACCGCCACCCACAGCGCGCATCTGCTCGCGGACCCGGCGCTCCGGGCCGCGGTCGCCGACTTCTGCCGGCGCGAGCGCCGCGCCGTCGAGGAGGAGGTTGCCGGGGCGGCGCGTAGCCCCGTGGTCCGCCCGCTCGCGCGGTGAGCCGCTCGCGCGAGGCGCGGCTCAGAGGAGGCTCGGATCGTTCGCGAGCGGCGACACCATGAACAGGTGCCACGAGACGAGCAGGAGCGCGCCCGGCACGACCTCGGTCGGGCCCGCGGCGGTGGCGTCCGGCCACCGGAGGGCGCCGCGCGCCTCGAGCCACGGGCCCGGCGCGCGCCCCGTGAGCGGCACCCCGAACCCGAGCGACGCCTCGAGCCCGCGCCGCTCGCCGAGCGCGCCTCCGTCGAGCCCGGCCCACCACGCGCCGAGGGAGAGCGAGACCGAGTCGATGAAGAGGTCGAGCAATGCCGGGCCGCGTTCCATCCCCTGCGCCCAGCGCGGCACGAAGCCCGGGCGGAGATCGACCGCCACGCCGAGCACGCGAGCGTCGCCGGCGACCGAGCGACCGAGCGCGTCGCTCGCGGTGAGGGTCACGCCGGCGACCGAGAAGTAATGGAGACCGAGCGCGAGCGCCCCGCGCGTCGCGTCCGGGTCGAGCGCGGCGCCCGCGCCGAGCGAGAGCTCGAGATCGCCGTCGAAGCGACCGTAGACGCCGTCGGCCTCGCTCGGCGCGCCGGAGGGCGGGACCACGCTCGGCGAGACCGGAGCGGTCGTCCGGCGACCCCATCGGGCGCTCTCGTCGGCGCGGGCGGGGGTCGACGCGAAGAGCGCGGCGAGCGCGGTCGCGGTGAGGGCGACGCCCCGCCCGCCGGCCGCGCCGGACCGACCCCACCCGGTCGCCTCGCGGCTCATGCTTCCACGGCTCGCACGATGTCGTCGCGGAGCTCCGGCGCGAAGATCAGGCGGACCCGCTCGAGGCGCTCCCCGCGCAGGCGGCCGAGCAGGAACGAGACGTCGCCCGGCTTGCGCGGCGCGCCGGTCGGGAAGATGACGGTGAGCGGCTCGTGGGTGTCGTCGAACGGGACGTCCGAGGCCTGGTCGAGCCCGACGTACACGCGCGGATCGAGGCCGGCGCGACGCGCGACCTCGGTCGCTCGCTCGAGGGCCTGCGCGCGCGCCGCCGGCGCGAGCTGGTCGCCGTAGAGCTCGTAGGTCTTGAAGAGCCGGCGCGCGTACAGGCGCCGCGAGAGATCGCGGAGCACCGGCTCTCGGGCTTCTCGCCACGCCGCCAGGCACTGCATGAGCAGGTTGTCGTCGAGCTCGAGGTAGGACCCGAGCGACGCGTCGCCGTCGCGCGCGATGGCGGCGATCGCCTCGGGCACGTTCGGCACCGCCGCGCCGTCCACGACGAGCTCGCCGACCCGCTCGAGCACGCGGGCGAGCATCCACTCGCTCGCGCGGCTCGCCTTGTGGAAATAGACCTGCTGGAACATGAAGAGGCGCGCGAGGATGAAGGACTCGATCGCCGGCAGGCCCTTGGCGCCGTCGATGGCGAGCGGTGGCGCTTCGCCGGGGCGTGACGCCGCGCCGAGCCGCAGGCTGCGGAGCAGCCAGTCGAGATCGAAGCTCCCGTAGCCGACCCCCGTGGAGTACGCGTCGCGGAGCAAGTAGTCGCAGCGATCGACGTCGAAGGTGCCGCTCACCGCATGAGCGAGGAAGGTGAGCTCGTGGCGCCCATGGACGAGCTCGGCGACGCGCCGGGGCATGCCCGGGTCGAGCTCGCGGAGCCGTCGGCCCACCTCGGTGCGGTCGTCGAGCAGGATCCGGGACGTCCACTCCTCGTGCCTCGGGCCCTGGGGGAGCGCCTCCTCGAAGAGGTGCGAGAAGGGGCCGTGACCGAGGTCGTGCAGGAGCGCCGCCGCGAGCGCGTCGCGCGCGCGCTCGCGGGTCAGCCGCTGCGTCTCGGGCAGCGCGTCGGGCAGCGCGCGGATGCGAGCGATGAAGCGGGTCATCACGTGCGCCGCGCCGATCGCGTGCGAGAAACGCGTATGATCGGCCCCCGGGTAGGCGAGCGAGGTGAGGCCGAGCTGGCGGATGCGACGGAGCCGCTGCACCTCGGCCGACTCGAGCAGCGCGGGCAGGAGCGACTCCTCGTCGGTCTCGAAGCTGACGAGGCCGTGCACAGGGTCGCGTAGGATCATCCGAGGGCTCCGCGTCGTCGGCTCGGCGCGCCGGCCGGTCTGGCGCGGGCGTCCGAGCGCCGCTCGGCGAAGTCCTAGCAGTCCGGAGAGGGGATGTGAAAGTGGGTAGGTGTAAGAGAGCTCGGGTCGCTCGTTCAGCCTCGGGGTTCCGGCGTGGCTGGACAGCCCGGCGACTTTGAGCTTTGCTGGGGAGAGTATCGCGGCATTTTTTGGATTTCACCCATGTCCTCCAGCACCCAGAAGAGCACCGTCCCCCGGCCGTCCCCGGCACTCCGGCTCGTGGACGTGCTCCGCCAGCTTCCTCCGAGCGAGCTCGAGTCGCTGATCCGACGCCTCAAGATCGGGACCGATGAGGCGAAGCGCATCGACGTCCCCTCGCAGGTCGCGCGCGCGCTCGTCATCCTGCCGGAGGTTCGGGATCCCTCGCTGCTCCCGGCCGCGACCCGAGAGCTCCTGAACCGAATCGCCGAGTCCAAGGGGAACCTGGTCGTCGAGTCGCTCCCGCCGGCGATCGAGCCGCTGGTCGCCAAGGGGATCGCGTACGCGCGCGCGGTCGCGGGGGGCGTCGAGCTCATCCTGCCGATTGCCTTCATGTGTGTGCTGCCGACCTGGGAGGGCGAGGATCCGCGGGGGCTCCGCGCGCTCATCGCCCAGGCGAGCCCCGAGGTCATGAGCAGCATCGCCTCGCATTTCCTCGGGCGGCCGGCGACGCCGCCCCTCGCGCTGTCGCTCGAGCCGGCCTGGGAGTCGCTCATGCGCGCGGCGTCCCTCAAGGAAGCGGTGGAGGCGCTCGCGCCGCTCGAGCGCAAGCTGCTCCGCGCGGTCGAGAAGGTCGGCGGTGAAGTGGACACCGAGGAGCTGCTCGATCTCGAGCGGGAACCGATGCGGCTGCGGGGCGCGACCGGGGTCACGCCGTCGCGGCGCGGCGTCGGGTTCGCGCTCGAGCGGCGCGCGTTCCTGGTGCCGGTGCACCCGAACCGGCACGTCGTGCCGTCGGAGGTGGCGGCCATCGTCGGCGCGCAGCGCCGCGCGGAGCGCGAGGCGCAGCGGCGCGAGATCCGCTCCTTCGTGTTCGCCGAGGATCATGAGCCGCGGCGCGCGCGCTTCGCGGAGGACCCGGTTCCGCTGGCGTTGGCGATGGCGCTGGCGGTGTGTGATCCGGGCGTCGAGGTCCGCTCCGGGGTCGGCACTCCGCGCTCGCTGGTCGCGCGCTTCGCCTCGCGCTTCGGGCGGACCCCGGAGGCGGTCGCGCTCATCGCGTCGCTGAGCCGCGCGGTCGGGCTGTGGGACGCCTCGGTGGTCAGCGTCACCGCGCCTCCGGGCTCGCTGCGCCTCGACGCGCTCGCGGGAGCGCTGTTCGACGCCTGGCGTCGTGGCGGCGCCTGGGACGAGGCGCGTCCCGACGGCGAGGTGCTCCGCAGCGCCGGTGAGCCGAGCACGGTCGGTGTGGTGCGGGAGATGGTGCTCGAGGCGCTCCGCGAGCTCGGGGACGGCAACTGGGCGCCCTGGGAGGCGGTCGCCGCCTACGTCCGCGCCGACAGCCGAACCCCTGGGGTGGCGCGGCTCATCGAGCGGTGGGCGCAGCGCGCGGGCTTCGAGCCGAAGACACCGGCCGAGATCGCGCGGCGGATCGCCTTCGAGAGCCTGCACGTCCTCGGGGTCGTCGACCTCGGGGATCCCGACACGCACGGGGTCGAGCCTACGCTGCGGATCACGCCGCGAGGCCGCGCGTTTCTCACCGGTGAGGCGCCTGCGCAGGCGCTCGAGCCGTCGCGGTTCCTCGACGGCCACGAGCTCAGGCTCGGTGGCGCGGTGCGGGTCGGGCAGGCCGTCGCGCTCGCACCGTTCGTAGAGGTCGGGAGCATCGAGCGGCACCTCGACGTCATTCTTACGCCGCAGTCGCTCTCGCAGTCGCTCGCCGCGGGCGTCGACCCCGAGCTCATCCGCGGGCGGCTCGAGCAGATCGCGCAGCTCCCGGACCCGATCGAGCGGCTCCTGACGCAGGCGAGCGCGGTGGTCGGCCGGGCCGAGCTGGTCCCCACCCTCGGGTTTCTCTGGGTGGACGATCCCGAGATCCGCGAGCTCCTGCGGACCCGCCGCCAGACCGCGGACTTGTTCGTCGAGCCGTCTCCGCCCGGCGGGCTGCTGGTCGCCTCGACGGTGGACGTCGATCGGCTCGCGCGGCGCTGCCGCTCGCTCGGTGTCGAGGTGCTCGTCGACGGGGCGGTACACCGCGCGCGGACCTCGGCCCCGCCCGGTCGCTCCTCCGGCTCGAGCGCGATGCTGCGCGCGGTGAACGAGCGCAAGGCGAGCGGGACGCGAGCGCGCCCGCGGCGCTCGTCCACTTCGCTCCCGGCCGCGAAGCGCGGAAGCGGCTCCTGAGCGGGCCCCGGGCGGAGTCAGGCCTCGAGCCGCCGCCGGGTCCAGGCGGTCGCGCCCGGGCTCCGACTCACTCGGGCGACGCGGCCGGCCGCGACGAACACCTCGGCGGGCAGCGGGCGGCCGTTGTATTCGCTCGCCATGGTGAAGCCGTAGGCGCCCGCGTCTCGGAGCACCACGCGCTCGGGCAACGAGTCCCCGAGCGGGTGCTCGCCGAAGTCGTCGGAGCTCTCGCACACCGGGCCCACCACGCGCCAACTCGCTCCCCCCGGCGCCCGCTCGAGCGGCTCGACGCGGTGCCAAGCGGCGTAGAGCGCCGGACGGATGAGATCGTTCATACCCGCGTCGATCATCGCCCAGCGACGCCCGTGGGCGCGCTTGCCCTGGAGCACGGAGGCGAGCAGGACGCCATGCGCGCCGACCAGCGCGCGCCCCGGCTCCACGATGAGCCGGAGCTCGCCGAGGCCTTCCGCGCGGAGCAGCTCGAGCGCGGCGCGCACGAAGTCCGCTGGCGGTCGCACCGGCTGCTTCCCGTAGTCGATGCCGAAGCCGCCGCCGAAATCGACGAACTCGAGCGTGTGACGGCCCGCGCGTCGGGCGCGAGCCGCGTCGCACACCGCGCGCGCGCTCTCGAGGTAGAGCGGCGGGTCGTGGAGCATCGAGCCGACGTGGGTCGAGAGCCCGACCCCGTGGAGCTCGGACGGCGCGGCGTCGATTTGTCGCCACGCCTCGCTCACGTCGTCCTTCGCGATGCCGAACTTCGCTTCGTCGTGGCCGGTCGCGACGTGGGCGTGCGAGTCGATTTCGACGCCGGGGTTGAGCCGCAACGAAACCCGCGCGCGCCGCGACGCCGCGCCGGCTCGCGCCGCGACCCGCGCGATCTCCTCCACGCTCTCGAGCTGGATGGCGCAGATGCCGGCGGCGATGGCTCGGTCGACCTCGTCGTTCGACTTCGCGACGCCGCTCATCACGATCTTCTCGGGCGGAACCCCGCAGCCGAGCGCCACCTCGAGCTCGGCTCCGGAGACGACGTCGGCCCCGACGCCGAGGCGCGCGAGCGCGCGCACCACCGAGCCGGCGGTGCAGGCCTTCACCGCGTACGCGATGAGGTGCGGCGCGTCGCCGAAGGCCGCGATGAGGGCGTGAGCCTCGTCCGCGATGGCGTCGAGGTCGTAGAGGTAGGCGGGCGTGCCGACGCCGGCCTCGGCCAGCAGGCTCTCGAGGGGGGTCTCGCCGAAGCAGGCAGCGCCGCGCTCGTCGCGCCGAAATCCGTGCATTTCCGCTCCAATAGTCAGGGACCGGGGTCCGGGCAACGCGCAAATCGCCGAGCGACACGCCGGGGCTGCCGAAACGGCCGGTTCCGCGCCGAACCGACATCCCCATACACCGGCGGTGAGCGGCTATGGCATGCTCTCGGCGGTCGGATGTCGGCTCGTCGCGCCAAGATCGTGTGCACCATCGGGCCCGCGACGGACTCGCGCGAGGCCCTGCGCGCGCTGGTCGACGCCGGCATGGACGTCGCCCGCCTCAACTACTCGCACGGGACGCACGAGGGGCACGCGCACGTGGCCGCGCTGGTGCGCGAGGCGAGCGCGGCGGCCGGGCGTCCCGTGGCGCTCCTGCAGGACCTGTGCGGCCCGAAGATCCGGACCGCGACGGTCGGGCCCGCGCGGGTCACCTCGGGGGAGACCATCGCGCTCCGCGCCGGCGACGCGGGCGACGCGGGCACCATCGCGGTCGACTACGCGGCGGTGGCAGAGGAGCTGAAGCCGGGCGACGCCATCCTGCTCGGCGACGGGCGCGTCGAGCTCCGGGTGCTCGGCCGGCGTGGCGACCGGCTCGAGTGTCACGTCCAGCACGGCGGCGAGCTCCGCGCAAAGATGGGGGTCAACCTGCCGTCCGGGCGCCTCAGGCTCGACGCGCTCACGGCCAAGGACGAGCGAGATCTCGAGCACGGCCTCGCCATCGGCGTCGACTACGTGGCGCTGTCGTTCGTAAAGAGCGCGGTGGACATCGCCTCGCTGAAGGCCCGCATCGCGCGGCTCGGAGCGGTGGTGCCGGTGATCGCCAAGATCGAGACGCCGGCCGCGGTCGGGGCCATCGAAGCCATCGTGGCGGCCTCGGACGCGGTGATGGTGGCGCGCGGAGATCTCGGCGTGGAGCTCCCGCCCGAGACGGTGCCGGTCTTGCAGAAGCGGATCATCGAGGCCTGCCGCACCGAGCGGCGCCCGGTCATCGTGGCGACCGAGATGCTCCAGTCGATGGTCGCCGCGCCGCGGCCTACGCGCGCGGAGGCGAGCGACGTCGCCGGCGCGGTGTTCGACGGCGCCGACGCGGTGATGCTCTCGGCGGAGACCGCGACCGGGCAGTACCCGGAGCTCGCCTGCCAGATGATGGATCGCATCGTGCGCGAGGCGGAGGCGAGCCGCTTTCATGCGCCGGTCGTCGAGGCGCCGAGCGCGGGCACGCCGGACGCGATCGCTTACGCCGCGTGCCGGGTCGCCCGCGAGATCGGCGCGCGGGTGGTGGTCGCGCTCACCCAGAACGGCGGCACCGCTCGGCTCGTCTCCGCCGCGCGGCCGCTCACGCCCGTCATCGGCGTCTCGCCCGATCCGCGGACGCTCCGGCGACTCTGCCTCTACTGGGGGATCTCACCGCGCTTCTTCGACGTCGCGACCGACATCGACGATCTGGTCCGGCGGACGCGCGCGCTCCTGGTCGGTGCCGGACTGGTGGCGTCGGGCGAGCGGTACGTCATCGTCTACGGCGCTCCGCTCGGCGAGTCGGGCTCGACCAACGCGCTCAGAGTGGAAGAGGTGCCATGAGCGCGGTCCCCGAGTACCTGCCCGAGCTCGACAAGTACGAGCTCCTCGAAGAGCTCGGGCACGGCGGGATGGCGACCGTGTATCGCGCGCGCGACCGCCGGCTCGGGCGCGACGTCGCGGTCAAGATCATCCACCGGCACCTGCGCGAGAACCGCGAGGTGGCCGCGCGCTTCTCGAGCGAGGCGCGCGCGGTCGCCAAGCTCCGCCACCCGAACATCGTCGAGGTCTACGACGTCTCGGACGAGGACGAGGCCGAGCGCTTCCTCGTGGTCGAGCTGGTGCGGGGCACCACGCTCCGCCGGCTCATCGCCGAGCGCGGGCACTTGCCGGCCGAGATCGCCGCCGCGCTGGTGCTCGAGATCGCCGCCGCGCTCGAGCACGCGCACGAGCGCGGCGTCGTGCACCGCGACGTGAAGCCCGAGAACGTGCTGGTCGAGCCGCCGGGGGTCGAGACGCCGTCGCGCCCGGGCGGGGCCGGCTCGCGGGAGTGCCTCGCGCGCGTCAAGCTCACCGATTTCGGCATCGCCAAGCTCCTCGACGCGCAGGGCGTCACCTCGACCGGGCAGGTGCTCGGGTCGCCGGCGCACATGGCGCCCGAGCAGATCGAGGGAGGCGAGGTGAGCGCGGCCGCGGACGTGTTCGGTGCCGGCGTGCTCCTCTACGAGTGCCTGGTCGGGAAGCTGCCCTTCGACGGCAAGAACCCCGCGCAGGTGCTGCGGCGCGTCCTCGACGGGACGTACCTGCCCGCCGAGCGCGCGCGCCGCACGGTAGGCGCCCGCTTCAGCGAGATCGCGGACCTTGCGCTGAAGCGCGAGGCGGGTGAGCGCTGGGCGAGCGCGGCGGAGCTCGCCGGCGCGCTCCGCGCCGAGCTCTCCGCGCTCGGCTTCGACGATCCGCCGCGCGAGCTCGCCGAGTACCTCCGCGATCCGGCCGGTTACCTCGAGGCGTATGAGCCGCGGATCGTCGAGCGCCTGGTCGCGCGCGGCAAGGCGGCGCGCGCCGCGCGTGAGCCGCTGCTCGCCGCCGCGTGCTTCAACCGCGCGCTCGCGTTTCGCCCGGATGACGTGAAGCTGCTCTCCGAGGTCGCCGGGCTCGCTCGCGCCGCGCGACTGCGCCGGCTCGCCGCGCGCTCCGCGATGGTGGCCGGGGCAGGGCTCCTCTTCGGTGGGCTCGCCTTCGGGGTGACCCGCTCGCTCAGCCGTCCGTCCGCGGGGCCGCTCGAGGGCGCGAGCGCGCGGCCGCCCGGTCGCCCGGCGCCCCGAGCGAGCGCGTCGGCCGAGCGGCCCATCGCCGCGGAGCCGCTCGGCGAGCCCGACGCGCGGGCGCCGTCCGCGCCGAAGACGGCGAGTCACGCGCCTCTGCGGCCGCCGACGGCGCCGGTGAGCTCGCGCTTCGGGCGAGTCCGGGTGGTCATCAAGGGGGCCGGCGGCGGGCGCGTCAGCGTGGACGGCGGTCCGGCCGAGAGCCCGTTCGCCAAGACCTACGAGCTCACGGTCGGCGAGCACCGCTTCGACTTCGTTCCCCCGAACGCCGACTGCTGCGAGCCGCCGAAGCCGCTTTCCTACCTGGTTCGCGACACGCCCGACCTCCAGGTCGTCTCCTACGAGATCCGGTTTCGCCCCGCGGTGATCCAGCTGAGCGGGCCGGTCGGCACCGAGCTCACCTGCGCCGCGCTCTTCGCGGGTCGACTCACCGCTCCGGGCCAGCGGCAGGTGCTCATGAACAACGGCCCGACGCTCGAGGACTCCTGCACGCTGTTTCCGCCGCCCGGGAGCGGGGCCTCGCCCAAACAGGTTGACGTTACCCTGAGGCCCGGTCGAACCTTCAACATCTCCTGGCCCTAGGCGCGCAGGTGCGCCCGAGCCGGGTGGCGTGAATGAGGACACTTCGAGCACTTGGAGCCGGGCTGTGGCTCACCGCGGCGCTGTCGGTCGCGCCCCCCGTCCGCGCGCAGGTGCCGCGCCCGGCCGCGCCCGCCGCCGATCCGGTGAGTGACGAGGCCGCGCTCGCGCGCGCGACCAGCCTCTACGAGGCCGGGCACTACGCGGAGTGCGCCGAGTCCCTCGGCGGGCTGCTCGATCCGAAGAGCTCGTCGCGGCTCTCCGACCCGGGCCTCATCGAGGTCGCGCGGGTCTACCAGGCGGCGTGTCTCATCGGCAGCGGCCACCCCGGCGAGGCGGACGACCCGCTTCGCCAGGCGATCCGCGCGAACCCCCAGATGCGCGCCCCCGACAGCCTGGTCTTCCCCCCCGAGGTCGTCGATCGCTTCATGCGCGTCCGCGAGACGTTGCTCGGCGAGATCAGGAAGGCGGACGAGGAGCGCATCCGCCGCGCCGAGGCCGAGGCCGCGCGCACCCGCGCCTCGGAGGAGGCGCGCAAGCGGCGGGTCGAGGAGCTGAAGCGCTACGCCGCCGAGGAGACCGTCACCACCCGCAATCGCCGCTGGATCGCCGCCATCCCCTTCGGCGTGGGGCAGTTCCAGAACGGCGACGCCGGGCTCGGGTGGGCGTTCCTCGCGAGCGAGGTCGCGCTCGGCGGCACCGCCTTCGGCGCGATGGTGCTCCGCTCCTACTACCACGAGCAGGCGTTCGATTCGGGCAAGAGCAGCGTCAAGGAAGAGCGCGATCGAAACGCCCAGACCGTCTTGATAGTGACCGGTTGGGCCTTCGTCGGCGTGGCCGCGCTCGGCATCGCGCAGTCGCAGCTCGCGTTCGTCCCCGAGTTTCGCGAGACGCGGCGACGCGCGCTCCCGCGCGAGTTCGAGGAGGTGAGCCGCGTTCGGGTCGCGCCCTCGTTCGCCGTCGATCGCGAGGGCGCCGCGCTCGGGCTCACCGGGACGTTCTAGGGCGGGCCGGTCCGGCGCGGCCGGCGCCGGGGTCAGGCGCGCTTCTCGAACACCGCGAGGTAGAAGCCGCCGAAGACGCGCGCGGGTGAGTCGCAGAGGGCGCGCTCGGCCGAGCGGAAGAGCGCGCGCGCGAGCGGGTAGCGAAAGACCATCGCGGTCGGCGTCACGATGCGGACGCCGCGCGCCGTGAGCAGGCGGCACCCGGGCGGCGTGAGCGCGCGGACCGCGCGCGGCGAGTCGAAGCGCGTGTAGACGTGGCTCTCGTTGGCGCCCTCGGCGATGCGCCCGGCCGGGCCGAACCGCTTCACGAGCCCGCGCAGGCTGTGCGGATTGTAAAACTCGGCGATGACCACGCCACCGGGCCGCGTCACCCGCGCCATCTCGGCGAGCGCGCCCTCGATGTCCGGCACGTGCGCGAGCACCTTGAACGCGCAGGTGACGTCGAAGCTGGCGTCGGCGAAGGGGAGCGCGGTCGCCGACGCCTCGCGCACCGCGAGGCCGCGCGCGCGGGCGCGCTCGAGCATGCCGGGTGAGAGATCGACGCCCTCGGCGCTCCGCGCGAAGCCGGCGATTCGCTGCAGCACGAGCCCGGTGCCGCAGCCGACCTCGAGCACGTCCCGGCCAGCGCCGTAGCGCTCGACCAGCCCGGCCTCGAGCTCGTCGAGGAGCTCGTGGTAGCCGCCCGGATCGTTCTCGCCGCGATGGGCCTCGTACCCCGCGCTGAACGCGTCGTAGTAGCGGCGATTCGACTCGTGGCTTCCGGTGGCGTCCATCAGGCCGCGGAACTTGTCGCGGCGGGGCCGGCGACGCAAGCTACCCGTCGTCCTGGGCCCGGCCGCCGATGCGCCCGCAGCCCGAGCACACCGCGAGCTCGGTGAGCCCGCGCTCCCGACCGTCCGGCGTCACGAGGCGACCGCCGTGCCCGAGCGGGTCGAGCCGCCCGCCGCACTCTGGACAGCGCGAGCTCGCCTCCCGCGGAGCGTGCGCCGGCGCCGTGGCTCCCGCTTCGAGGGCGGCGCGCTCTGCCGCCTCGATGAGCGGGAGCACGGCGGCGCGCGCGCGAGCGAGCACCGCGGGGCGCGCCCACACGTTCCAGGCGAGCAGGAGCACCGCCGCTCCGCCGAGCGCATAGAACCAGCGGCTCACACCGAGCGCGGTGCCGGCCGCGTACACGCAGGTGCTCGACAGGATGGTGAGCGCGACGAGATCGTGCGCGCTCCCGCTCTGAGCGCGCCGAGCCTCCACCGCGTAGGCCGCGTCGACCGCCTGCTCCAGCGTCTGGCGCGCCTGGCTCGGCTCGGCGCTCCGTTCCAGGTCGCGCAAGGCGAAGAGCGCGCGTCTCACCAGGCGCAGGTACGGGGTCGGCTCGGCCGCCTCCGAGAGCGTGAGCGCCCGGGCGAGCTGGCTCTCTGCAACCAGCGGCACCAGCCGCCGGTTCAAGGTCGTGAGCTGGACGAAGGCGCGCGCGAGGATGAAGGTGCGCGCGAGCGCGATGAGCACGCCGAGCGCGGCGGCGACCTCCAGGGTCGGAAACTCGTCCATGCTCATCGGACGGGTAGGGTGAGCGCCGTGCCCGGCAAGCTGAGCCGCACCACGGCGCCGGCCTCCCCGGCGTAGAGCCAGGTGGCACCGAACGGCCCCACGCCGGCCGCGGCGCCGGCGGGGGTGGTGAGCGCGGCCGGGCCGAGCAGGGTGGTCGGGCTCGAGCCGTCGCCGGCGAGTCGCGTGACCTCCGCGCCGATCACGATGAGCTCCCCGCTCTCGAGGACCACCATGCCGGCCACCCCCGCGAGCCCGCTCGCGATCCGGGTCGGCGTCGTGTAGTTTCCGAGGGTTCGGTTACGGATGATCTTCCATAGCGAACCGTCCGTCGAGGCCGCGGCGTAGAGCGTGCCGCCGTCCGCGCTGAAGGCGAGCGCGGTGGGCTTGCCGACCGTCGCGGTCGCGATGGAGAGATTCCGGCCGTCGGCGTCGGCGCGGTACACGGTGCTGCCGTCGTCGGAGAAGAGGACGCGATCGTCGGGCGCGACCGCGATCGCCGAGAGCCGCTTGCCGGCGAGGGTCGTGGCGTCGGTGACGAGCGGGGTCGCGTCGCCGGTCGCGGGGTCGACCTCGTAGACCACGCCTTGATCCCCGGCCGGCCCCTGCCCGCACACGAGCAGGCGCCCCGCGGCCGTGCGCGCGATGCCGGTCGGAGACGGGATCGTGGCGAGCAGCTCGACCGCGCCCGTCGCGCTCACACGCATCACGCTGTCGGTGGAGGGAACGCTCACGAAGAGCACCGGGGTCGCGGCGGCGTCCTCCCCGAACGCGAGCCCGCCCGCCGGTGCGCTCAGCGTCGCGAACACCTGCGCGGGCGCGAGCCCTCCGTCGTCGCCGGCTGCGCCGCCGCTGCCCTCGCCGCCGGCGCCCGCGCCGGCCGCGCCGCCCATCCCGGAGGTGCCGCTCGCGCCGCCGCTCGCGCGGCCGCCAGACTCCGGTGCGCCGCATCCGACGAGCGCCGCCGCCGCCACCCAGACCGCGAGCACCGTCCTCACGCCCGGGATCATACCAGACCCGACGCCCGTCCGCGCCGGTTCCCGCGGCGCTCACGGCCTCGCGGCCGGAGGCGCGCGCGCGCTCGGCCCCGGGCGAGATGGTATGGTGCCGGAAGATGCGTGCTTGGCTCGGGGTGCTGGTGTTCCCGCTCGTGGTCGCGTGCTCGTCGTCCGGCGATGATGGCGGCGGCAAGGATGCCGGGCCGAGCTGCGATCCGCACGCGGTGAGCGGCGCGCCCACCTTCACGGACCGGACCGCCGACTGGGGCCTCGCCGAGATCACCGGTAACCGCCTCCGCGCCGCGGATCTCGACGGTGACGGCTTCCCGGATCTGATCGTCGAGGCCATCGGCTCGAACCTGCGCGGCAGCGCGGCCGGAGAGCTCCGCTCGCACGTCCTCATGAACCGACCCGGGAAGGCGGGGGGCCGGAGCTTCGTCGACGAGACGGTCGCGAGCGGCTTCGGCCAGACCCGCGACGGCGCGCCCGACGCCATTCGCTCGTCGCAGGTCGCGGTCGTGGCGGACGTGGACAACGACGGCGATCTCGACGTGTTCAGCGGTACCTACTACGACCCGAGCAAGGCCGACCCGAGCTCGCCCGCGGACGCCGACCGGAGCGAGCTCCTCATCAACGACGGCGCGGGTCGCTTCACCTTCGGCCCTCGGCTGCCCACCATCGGCGAGCTTGGCACGCCGCTCTCTGGGGCGACCTTCGCGGACGTCGATCGCGACGGCAACATCGATCTCTTCGTGGTCGGCTGGTACGAACGCTACGGGTTCTCCGAGATCGGGACCCAGGCGCGGCTCGAGCTCGGCAACGGCGACGGCACGTTTCGCGAGTCGATCGCGGACGCCGGGCTGCTCACCGAGACGAACGGCTTCGACGAGGGGCTGAACTCGCGCCCGGCCTACGCCGCCGGCTCGTGCGACGTGGACGGCGACGGAGACGCCGATCTGCTCATCAGCGCCTACGGTCGCCAGTGGAATCAGCTCTACCTGAACGACGGCGCGGGCCATTTCACCGACCGCGGACGGGAGACGGGCTACGCCGGCGACGACGACGCGGACTACAGCGACAACCAGTTCTTTCTCTGCTGGTGCACCCTGCACGGCGCCGAGGATCCGAGGTGCCCGGCCGAGGTACGGCCGTCCGTCCAGTGCCCCACGCCGGCGGACTCGTACTGGGGCGCGAACGACGTGAAGCCGTGGCGCAACAACGGCAACACCTTCACCACCGTCTGCGCGGACGTCACCGGAGACGGCGTCATGGATCTCTACGACGCGCAGATCCATCACTGGTGGGCGGGGGGCAGCAGCGACTCGTCGGAGCTCCTGGTGGGCACCGCCGCCGCCGGCGCGTTCGCGTTCACGCGCCCCGGCAACGCCGCGACCGGGCTCGCCTGGCCGCACCGGACCGCCGATTGGAACGAGGGAGGGATCCACGCGGCCGCGGTGGATCTCGACAACGACGGGCGGCTCGACGTGGTGGTCGGCGCGAGCGACTACGCGGAGCAGTACTCGCTCGTCTTCCACCAGAAGCCCGACGGCACCTTCGAGGAGGTCGGCGCGGCTTGGGGCCTGCACCACCCGTGCGCCTCCGGGCTCGCCATCGCCGACTTCGATCGCGACGGCGATCTCGACGTGGTGGTCGGCAGCGGCACCGCGCGCGACTGCGGCAAGTCCTGGAGCAAGAACGAGGTTCACCTCTACGAGAACGACGCCTCCACGCGCGGGCATTTCCTCGAGGTGCGGCTCACCGGCAAGGCGCCGGTGAACGCCGCCGCGATCGGCGCGCGGGTGACGGTCACCGCCGGCAGCGTGGAGCAGGTGCGCGAGGTCGGTGGCGGCTACGGCCACATGGGCATGCAGAACGACACCGTGCTCCACTATGGCTTGGGCGGGTGCGAGGCCGCCGACTCCATCGAGATCCGCTGGCCGGACCGCGCGCTCACGACGACTCGGGAGCCGCGCGCCGAGGCCGGCCGCGTGCTCGAGGTCAGCGGGCCCTGAGTCGATGAAGCCGGGCGACCACCCCGAGTTCTTCCGGCTGGCGCCGCCGCCCGGGCGCTCGCGCGAGAGCTCCATCCGGCTCGACGCCGACGGCCGCTTCTGGCACGAGGGCGCGCCCGTCACGCACGCCGGGATGGCGACCGCGTTCGCGTCGTGGATCGGGCGCCACCCGGACGACGGGCGGTTCATCCTGTCGAACGGGTTCGACTGGACCTACCTCACGGTCGAGGACGCGCCGCTCTTCGTGCGCGGCGCGCGCGTCGCGGGCGACTCGGTCTGGCTCAGCCTGTCCGACGGCAGCGAGGAGCCGCTCGCGCTCGAGACGCTCGTCGTGGGCGCGCGCGACGCGCTTTACGCCCGCGTGAGGGAGGGCGCGCTCGAGGCGCGCTTCACGCCGGCCGCGCAGCTCGCCCTCTCACCGCTCGTCGTGGAGGGCGAGGGCGGCGCGCCGGCGCTCGTGCTGGGCGGCCGGCGCTTCACCCCGCCGCCGCGCGGCTGAGGCGCGCCGGTTCGCGAAGCGGGGCGCGCGCCGCGCCGCCGGCCGCGCCGGACCAGCAAATGCCCTCGGCCCTGCTACCCGGCGGCCCTAGGACGTGATAAAAGCCGCCCCGCATGCGGGTGCTAGTTGCCGACAAGTTGGCCGAAGACGCGCTCGTCGAGATGCGCTCGCTCGGGGTCGAGGTCGCCTACGACCCGGAGCTCGACGCGGGCCGGCTGCCGGCCGCGCTCGACGGCGTGGGGGTGCTCATCGTGCGCGGCACCGAGGTGGGCGCGCCGGCCATCGACGCGGCGCGCGCGCTGAACCTCATCATCCGCGCCGGCTCCGGCACCGGGCGCATCGACGTCCGCGCGGCGAGCGAGCGCGGCATCTACGTCGCCAACTGCCCCGGCAAGAACGCGGCGGCGGTGGCCGAGCTGACGCTCGCGCTGATGGGCTCGCTCGATCGGCGGGTGCCGGACGCGATCGCGAGCCTGCGGGCCGGAAAATGGGAGAAGAACGAGTACGCGCGCGCGGCGGGGCTCTCGGGGCGCGCGCTCGGTATCGCGGGGCTCGGCGAGGTCGGGCGCGCAGTGCTCCGCGCGGGGCTCGCGCTCGGCGTGGAGCCGCACGCCTTCAGCCGCTCGCTCACCGCCGCGCGCGCCGCCGAGCTCGGCGTCCGGCGCGCGTCCTCGCTGGTCGAGCTCGCGTCGCGTTCTCGGATCTTCACCGTGCACCTCGGGCTCAACGAGCGCACGCGCGGCGCGGTGTCGCGCCAGGTGCTCGAGGCCTTGCCCGACGGCGCCATCTTCATCAATACCGCCCGCGCGGAGCTGGTCGACTACGACGCGCTCACCGAGTTGGCGCCGAGGAAGGGGCTGCGCGTCGGGCTCGACGTGCTGCCCGGCGAGCCCGACAAGCGCGAGGGCGCCTACGATCACCCGATTTTGCGCGCCGGGCTGGTCTATGCGACGCCGCACATCGGCGCCTCGACCGACGAGGCGCAGCTCAGCATCTCGAGCGAGTCGGTGCGCGTGCTCCGCAGCTTCATTCTCCATGGGGAAGTGCCGAACGTGGTCAACATCAGCGCCAGCTCGCGCGGCCGTTATCAGGTCGTGGTGCGCCACCGCGACCGCGTCGGCGCGCTGGCGGTGGTGCTCGGCGTGCTCAAGCGCCACGACATCAACATCCAGGAGCTCGGCAACACGGTCTTCGAGGGCGGCAAGGCCGCCTGCGCGCGTATCCTCACCGACACGCGGCCTTCCGAGGCGTGTCTGCGCGAGATCATGGCGTTCGACGAGGAGGTCCTCCACGTCAACGTCGTCACGCTGCCGAACCTGGCCTGAGCCGATGGTGCTGGCCGGTCCGTCGCGGCCGGCGGCGCGGGCGCCCGGCTCGCCGCGCCGAGCGGCGCGGGAGGGGCGGGCCAGGCCCGGCGCGAGCGGCGCCGAAGCGCCCCGCGCGCTTCCGCGCCGCCCCGGAAAACAAAAATATATAAATATCGCGATGTTACATTAGATGCCGGGTTCGCGTTCGAGCGCTTGCGTGAGACTTGACCGTCGAGTAGGCTCTCGCCCCGACAACTCGGGTGGATCCACGCGGACCCCCTCGCTGGGTTCGTAGCTCTCGTCGCCCAGTGTCCGATGGAGGTTCGCGTGGATCGGCCGCGCTGCCTACCGCTACATGGTCATTATCGCTCACGAAAAGCTCCATGGTCTCGATCGCGAGCGCGTCGTCGCGACGGTCGAGCCGGTGCTGCGCGCGCACGGCGTCGAGGCCGTCGAGCTCGTCTGGCGGACGGATCGCGGTGAGCGCGTGCTCGAGCTCACCGTCGAGCGGCCGGACTCGCGGGTGCCCGGCGCGGGCGTCACCATCGAGCTCTGCAGCGACATCTCGCACGACCTCTCGGCGGCGCTCGACGTCGCGGACGTCATCGGCGAGCGTTACCGGCTCGAGGTCGGCTCGCCTGGTCTCGACCGCGCGCTCTACGGCGCGCGCGACTACGAGCGGTTCGCCGGACAGCTCGCGCGGCTCAAGCTGCGCGAGCCCGAGGGCGGCCAGTCCGTCGTGCGCGGCACGCTGCACGGGCTCGACGGCGCGGGCCGCGTGCTCATCGACTCCGAACGGGGCGAGCTCGCCATCGAGCTCGAGAACATCGACAACGGCCGCCTGGTGTTCGATTGGCGCTCGGGCGGCGCGCCCCAGAAGCCGAAGGGCTCGAAGCGGCGCATCTCCGGCCACGCCCAGAAGAGCGGCGGGCCGCAACGAAGCAGGTGAGGCAATGGCATCGCAAGCAACGGGCTTCGACATCGACCTCGGGACCATCGTCGAGCAGGTCGCCCAGGAGAAGGGGATCGACAAGCAGATCCTCATCGAGACCATGGAGCAGGCGATCCTGAAGGCCGCGCAGGCGGCCTTCGGTCCGACGCGCGAGCTCGAGGCGCACTTCAACCCGGACACCGGTCAGATCGATCTCTTCCAGTACATGACGGTGGTCGAAGAGGTGACCGAGCCCGAGCACCAGATCGCGCTCGACATCGCCCGGAAGCACGGCCTCGACGCCGAGGTCGGCGAGGACCTCGGGTTCCAGGTGTTCTGGCATCCGCGCGACGCCGAGCGCGCCCGGCAGCAGGACAAGCAATTCGGAGCCGTGCTCGACATCAAGCAGGCGCGGAGCACGTTCGGCCGCATCGCGGCGCAGACGGCCAAGCAGGTCCTGCTCCAGCGCGTCCGCGACGCCGAGCGGGACATCATCTATAACGAGTACAAGGATCGTCAGGGGCAGCTCATCCGCGGGATCGTTCGCCGCTTCGAGAAGGGCCACAACATCGTGGTCGACCTCGGGCGCACCGAGGGCATCCTGCCCGCGCGCGAGCAGACGCCCCGCGAGACGTACCGCCCGGGGGACCGCATCGTCGCCTTCGTGAAGAACATCGATCGCGAGGCGCGCGGCCCGATGATCATCCTGAGCCGCAGCGATCCGCACCTGGTCGACAAGCTCTTCGAGTCGGAGGTCCCCGAGATCTACGAGGGGATCGTGAAGATTGTCGGGGTGGCGCGGGAGCCCGGGGCCCGGAGCAAGATCGCCGTCTCGACCCGCGACTCGGACGTCGATCCGGTGGGCGCCTGCGTGGGCATCAAGGGCTCGCGCGTGCAGGCGGTGGTGCAGGAGCTCCGCGGCGAGAAGATCGACATCGTGCCGTGGGACCGTGATCCGGCGCGCTACATCATCAACGCGATCCAGCCGGCCGAGGTGAACAAGGTCATCATGGACGAGGCCGATCACCGCATGGAGCTCGTGGTACCGGACGAGAAGCTGAGCCTCGCCATCGGGCGCAAGGGCCAGAACGTGCGGCTCGCCTCCCAGCTCACCGGCTGGAAGCTCGACATCATCAGCGAGACGAAGTTCAAGCAGATGGAAGAGGAAGCGCTCGGGGCGCTGCGCGAGATCGACGAGGTCGACGAGGAGCTCGCCCGCGCCATGTACCGGCTGGGCTTCCGCGCGCTCGAGGAGATCGCCGAGGCGACCGTGGAGGAGCTGGTGCCGATCCAGGGCGTTGGGACACCCGAGGCCGCGCAGTCGCTCAAGGCGCGCGCCGACGGCACCATGGAGCGCCTGCGCAAGTCGCGCATCGACGAGGCGTCGAGCCACGCCGAGCCGCTCACCGAGCGGGAGAAGCTCCGCTTCGTGCGCGGCGTCGGGCTCCGCACGCTCCAGCTCCTCGAGGACGCCGGCTACCGCACGGTCGCCGACCTTGCCCGAGAGGACGCCGATCGCCTCGCGATCCGCACCGGTCTCGGCATCAAGAAGGCGCGGCAGGTCCAGCAGGGGGCGCAGCACTTCCTGACGCATGAGGTGCAGGAGCTCGAGGCGGCGCGCGCCGCGCGCGCGGCGGCCGAGAGCGCGCCCGCCGAGGCGCGCGTCGAGGAGTAGCGGATCCGAGGATGGAGGAGCTGGGCTTGGCAACCATGCGTCACGCGCGCTCGCGCGGTGAGCCGGAGCGCACCTGCGCCGGCTGCCGCGCGCGGGGCGGCGCGGGCGCGCTGGTGCGGGTCGTGCTCGACGCGGAGGGTGGGGTGGTGGTCGATCTCGCGGGCGGCGCGTTCGGCCGCGGCGCGTGGCTCCACCCGACGCCCGCCTGCCTGCGGAAAGCCGCGGCGGGAGGGCTGTCGCGGAGCCTTCGGGCGACCGTCCGCACCTCACCGGGCGAGCTCGCCGGGCGGCTCGGTGTCGCGGCGTCGCGGCGCGCCGCGGGGCTCCTCACCGCCGCGCGGCGCTCGGGCAGCCTCGCGGCCGGAGCGGCGGCGGTGCGCGACGCGCTCGCCGCAGGGCGCGGCCGGCTGGTCGTGGTCGCCACCGACGCGCGCGCGGCCGCATCGACGAGCGGGGTAGAGGCCGCGGTGAGTCGAGGGGAGGCCTTCGGCTGGGGGACCAAGGCGAGCCTCGGCGCGCTCACGGGGCGCGAGGAGGTCGGGGTGCTCGCGGTGCTCGACGCGCGGATCGCGACGGCGCTTGCGAGCGCGCTCGCCATCGTGCAGATGGCGGAGACGATTTCGAGGACCGCCCCGGTGGGCGGTGCCACGGAGGATGGATGAGCAGCAAGGTGCGTGTCTACGAGGTTGCCCGCGATCTGGGCCTGGACAACAAGGCGGTGGTCGCCCTGTTCCAGTCCGCCGGGTTTTCTGAGGTGCGCAATCACATGAGCGCGGTGGCGCCCGAGGCCGTCGAGCGCGTGAAGCGCTCGCTCGACAAGCAGGGCGCGGAGAAGGTGGTCGAGGAGCGGATCGCTCCGACCGTCGTCAAGCGCCGCTCGGTTCGCAAGCCCGACGCGCCCGCGGAGGCCGCGCCGCCGCCCGCCCCTGCGCCGCCGCCGGAGCCGGTCATCGAGCGCGTCGAGGCGAGGCCCGCTCTGGCCTCCTCGCCGGCGGCCGCGGCCGCACCGGAGGTCCGCTCGTCGCCGGCCGCGGCGCCTCCGCCGGTGTCCTCGCCGGTGTCCGCGCTCGCGCCCGAGGTCCGTTCGTCACCGGCTGCGGCGCCCGCGCCCGCGCCGGAGCCCGCGCCTGCCGCGGCGCCGCCGCCTGCCGCTGCTCCGCCGCCGGAGCCTCCGCCGCCGGCGTCTCCCGAGCCGTCCGCCGCGGCAGCCGCTGCGCCCGAGCCTCCGCCGGCCCCGGCGCCCGCTCCCGCGCCGCCGAAGGCGGCCGCGCCGCCGGCCGCGCCGCTCCAGACCACTCCTCGCCCATCGAGTCCCCCGAAGACGGGCATCGACGTGTGGGAAGGGCGCCCGGGCGTCCCGATGCCGCAGCCGCCTCGCGGCGGACCGATGCCGCGGCGCGTGCAGTACGACGCCAAGGCGCCGGGCGCGATGGGGCCGGGCGGCGCGCGCAACCGCGGGGGCCCGTCGCGGATGGGGCCGGGCGGGCGCGGCGGGCTTCGCCACCGCGGGCTTGGCTCCTTCGCGCGTCCGAAGGGCACCGGGCAGAGCGTCACGCAGGAGCGCTCGGCGCACAAGAAGGTGGTGAAAATCGAGGAATCCATCGGGCTCCAGATGCTCGCCGCCAAGATCAGCGTCAAGGCGACCGAGGTGCTCATGAAGCTCATGCGCCTCGGCATGACCGGCGTGAACATCAACAGCACGCTCGACGCGGACACCGCCAAGATCGTGGCGAACGAGTTCGGCTGGGAGGTGGAGGACGTCGCGGTGAGCGAGGAGGACGCGATCGTCGCCGCCATGGGGCTCGAGCCCGCGGCCGAAGAGGAGGGCCTCGAGCCGCGTCCGCCGGTGGTGACCGTGATGGGTCACGTCGACCACGGCAAGACCAGCCTGCTCGATCAGATCCGCAAGACCAACGTGGTGGCCGGTGAGGCCGGCGGAATCACCCAGCATATCGGCGCCTACCGCGTCGAGACGCCGCGGGGCCCCATCGCATTCCTCGACACGCCCGGTCACGAGGCGTTCACCGCGATGCGCGCGCGCGGCGCGCAGACGACCGACGTCGTCATTCTGGTGGTCGCCGCCGACGACGGCGTGATGCCTCAGACCCGGGAGGCCATCAACCACTCGCGCGCCGCGAAGGTGCCGATCGTGGTGGCGGTGAACAAGTGCGACAAGCCGGAGGCGCAGCCCGACCGCGTGCGTCGCGAGCTCGCCGATCTCGGCCTCGTCCCCGAGGAGTGGGGCGGCGAGACGCTCTTCCAGGAGGTGAGCGCGCTCACCCGCAAGGGCGTCGACGAGCTCCTCGACAAGGTGCTCCTGGTCGCCGAGATGCTGGAGCTCCGCGCCAACCCGGACAAGCCCGCGAGCGGCGTGGTCGTCGAGGCAGAGCTCGACCGCGGCAAGGGCCCGGTCGCGACCATCCTGGTGCAGGAGGGCACGCTGCGGCGCGGGGACGTCATCCTCGCAGGCGCCGCCTTCGGCAAGGTTCGCGCGATGCTCGACTCGAACGGCAAGACGGTCGACGCGGCGGGGCCCTCCACGCCGGTCTCCCTCATCGGCCTGAGCGACGTCCCGAGCGCGGGCGACACGGTCCACGTGGTGACCGACCTGAAGAAGGCGCAGGAGATCGCCGAGACGCGCAAGACCAAAGAGCGCCGCAGCATGCTGCCGCCGAGCGGCGGCCCGCGCATGTCGCTCGAGGAGCTCGCGCGTGCCATGAGCGAGTCCGAGACGCTCGAGCTCAAGGTGATCGTCAAGGCCGACGTGCAGGGTTCGGTCGAGGCGCTCGCCGACACGCTCGTGAAGCTCAGCACGGAGAAGGTCAAGGTGAGCGTCGTGCACTCGGCGGTCGGCGCCATCACCGAGGGTGACGTGAACCTCGCGGTCGCCGCCGGCGCGATCATCATCGGCTTCAACGTGCGTCCTGCGGGCAAGGCCACCGCGCTCGCGCAAAAAGAGAAGATCGAGATCCGCCAGTACACGATCATCTACAACATCGTCGATGACGTGAAGGCGGCCATGGAAGGGCTCCTCGCCCCGACCCTGGTCGAGAAGACGATCGGCAAGGCCGAGGTGCGCCAGGTGTTCAAGGTCTCCAAGGCCGGCACCATCGCCGGCTGCATGGTCACCGAGGGGCTGGTGCGGCGAAACGCGGGTGCGCGCCTGTTCCGCGAGGGCGAGAAGCTCTGGGAAGGGAAGCTCATCAGCCTCAAGCGGTTCAAGGACGACGCGCGCGAGGTCAAGGAGGGCTTCGAGTGCGGCATCGGCCTCGACGGCTACAACGACATCAAGGAAGGCGACATCATCGAGGCCTTCGAGACCGAAGAGGTCAAGCAGACGCTCTAGCCATGTTCGTGGGCGTCGCCCGGATCGTGCTCTCGATCCCTGGCGCGCGGTCTCTGAAGGACCGCCGCCGGGCGGTGCGGAGCTTCAAGGATCGCGCGCGCGCCCGCTTGCCGGTGAGCGTGGCGGAGGTCGGAGACGTGGAGCTTCATCAACGTGCGACGCTCGGCGTCGCGGTGGTCTCGGGGGACGCGTCGCGCTGTCGAGAGACGCTCGCGCGCGTCGCCGAGCTCGCGCGCTCGCTCGCCGATGCGCGAGTGGCCGAGCTCGCGACCGAGCTCATCCCGTTCGGCGACGGCGGGCGAGAGCTCCGCGCGAGCCTCGCGCCCTTCGAAGGCCTCGCCGGGGAGCGCTTCGGCTTCGAGCCCGACGAGGAGGGCGAGCCATGAGCGAGGGTGGCGGGCGGCGCGCCGACCGGGTCGCGGGCGCGCTCCGCGCCGCGCTCGGCGACATCATGTCGCGCGAGCTCGACGATCCGCGGCTCGCCGCGGTGGTCGTGACCGGCATCGCGGTGGCCGACGATCTTTCCACGGCGCGCGTGTCGGTGCGGCTCTTGGTGGGCGAAGACGACGCGCGCGCGCGCGCCGCAGCGCTCCGGAGCCTCACGCGCGCCGCGGGGCGGATGCGGCACCTGCTCGGCCCCATGCTCGACTTGAAGAAGCTCCCCGCGCTCGTCTTCGCCTACGACACGGGGCCCGACGCGGCTCGACGGGTGGACGAGCTGCTCCGCGAGATCGACGGCGAGAAGCCGCGCTGAGCCGCCTGCGCCGGGCACCGCGCGGGTCGCGCGCGACCGGCCCCCCCGCCGGCCGCGCCGCTCCGACCGCTACTTCTTCGCCTTCTCGAGGATGATGATCTGGACGCGGCGGTTCTTGGCCCGGTTCGCGTCGGTGTTGTTCGGGGCGATGGGCTTGTCCTGGCCGTAGCCCTTGGCGGCGAGCCGCATCCCGTCCACGCCGAGCGACATCAGGGTCGAGCGCACCGCGTCGGCGCGCTCTTGGCTGAGCCGGAGATTGTAGGGGGCGGAGCCCGTGTTGTCGGTGTGCCCTTGGATCTCCACCTTCTGGAGCTCGGGGTGCGAGCGGAGGACGTCCGCGAGCTCCTCGAGCACGCCCATCGAGTCCGGGAGGATCGCCGCGGAGTTGTGCTGGAAGTGGATCTGCTTGGCCAGCTTGAGCTCGTTGAAGGTGACCGTGACGCTCGGCCGCGCGGGGCGCTTGTTCAGCGAGATGCTCGCCTTCATGTCCTCGCGCGCACGGACCTCGAGCTGCGTCACGCTGAGCAGGTACCCGTCCGCGGTGACCGTGAGCGTCACCTGGCCGGGCGGCACGTTCTCGAAGCGGAACGCGCCGCTCGCGTCGGCCTGCAGCTCGAGCTCGCGGCCGAGCTTGTCGGCGATCTTGATCTTGGCGTTGCCGACCGGCGCGCCACCCTCCGAGTCCACCACCTGACCGACGACGTTGCCGACCTTGGGCAGCGCCTCGAGCTGACACTGGATGGTGGTGACGGTGGGCGAGCCCGTGCTCGGCGCGCCGCCGGGCGGCGGTGCCATTCCGGGCTGGGCCATTCCGGGCTGACCCATTCCCGGCTGGGCCATTCCGGGCTGGCCGTACGGCGCGTAGCCATACCCGCCCGGGCTGGCGGCGGTGATGGTCGCCGAGCACTGCGCGTCGCGGTAGCCGTCGGCGGTCACGCTGAGCGTGTAGGCGCCGGGCGCGAGGTTGGCGGTGCGGAATTTCCCGTCCGGCCCGGCCACCATGCCGGTGAGGGCGCGCCCGTCGTAGCGGAGGATCGCGTTCGGGATGGCCTCGCCCGAGGTCTTGTCGACCACCGAGCCCTCGATGAAGTACTCGGGCGGCGCGGCCGGAGGCGGCGGCGCGGCGGAGGCGACCTCCTTGATGACCGGCTTCGGCGGCACGGTGTCCACCGCGAAGCCGACCCCGAGGTAGAGCGTCCACGGCGCCTGCGGGGCGACCTCCTCGATGAAGCTCGAGGTCGCGCCGGTGCCGATGTCCACCGCGGCGAGCAGCCCGAGGCCCTGCCAGGGCATGGCGCGCGCGCCGAGCGTGATGCGCGACGGGCTGGTGCCGAAGCCCGCGTCGTTGCCGAGGCACCCGTCGCCGACGGTCGCGGCCCGCGTCGCGTTGCAGGTGTAGCCCTGGCGGTTCACCGGCACGTCGATGGTCCACTCGACGAAGGGGCGAAGCACCGAGAACATGCCCTCGGCGCCGAGGCCGATCCGCATGCTGTCGACGCGGTTGATGGCCAGCCCGAAGCGCTCGATGCGGCTGATGGGGAGGCGATCGATCCCGGCCGCCTTGCCGCGCTGCGCCTCGACGTCCTCCACGAGGTTGCCCGAGCGGTCGAAGAGGTACCCGAAGTTGACGTCGAGCTTCAGCGGGACGCGCTTGGCGGGGTCGGTGCGGTTGTTGAAATCGACGGTGCCGAGCGCGCGGAGCGCGACGCTCGTGCCGCTGCCGTCGAGGCCCACGCTGCCGGTCCCGTTGAGGAGCCAGAGCTCGGCCTCGCCGCCCACGTTGAAGATCCGATCGGGCGCGTAGGGCAGGAAGAATTTGACGCCCAAGTTCGAGTCCCCGAGCACCTGGAGGAGCTGCGGGCGCCCCTGGTCGTTCGAGGTCGCGCGCGAGTGGAGCCCCGCGTACGCCTCGAAGAACGGCAGGATGGTCGCCGAGAGCCCGAGGTGCGCGCCGATCTGGCTCACGCTGTCGCTCTCGCGCTTTCCGCCGGTGGGGCTCGGGCAGCTGGTGCTCGAGCCGTCGCAGAGGAAGCCCGAGCCGCTGAAGTAGCTCGAGATGAACGACATGCGGAACGTCCCCGGCGCGGCCGAGCCGGCGTCGTGCAGGCGGAGCAGCCCGATGCCGCCGTCGAGGTTGTTGTGCAGCTTGAGTGAGTAGGCGCGCCACGCGCGCTCGTCCTCGTCCGACATCGCGGCGGGCGCGGGCGCGCCGCCGCCGCCGGTCGCGCTCGCGCCGTACTGGAAGCCGCCGGCGCCGAAGCTCGCTCCGCCGCTCGCGCCGTAGCCCGGCTGGGCCGGGGCTGGAGCCGGGGCGAGGCCGGGTTGCTGCTCCGGCGCGGCCGGCGGCGCGGCCGCGGGCGCCGGCGCCGCCGCGGCTGGCGGCGCGCCCGCGGGCGGCGGCTCGCTCGACGGCTGGTCAGAGGGGAATTGCTGCGCCGAGGCCGTGGCCGTCGCGGCGAGGGTGGCGAGCAGGGACAGGGACGCGAAACCGACTCTCCGAATCATGTTCCCTCTTGTTCTCTCTTGTCAGCGGTAAGACGGGCGCGAGCCTCTCGAGCTCGGCTCAGCCGGGCGCGGTTTTACCACCGATCTCGCGCGAGCCGAAACGACAGAACATTCGGGGCGCGAGACCGGCGCGTGCGGGCCGCGGCCGAGGCTGCCCCGGGCCCTGGTTTCCAAGCGGTTTCGCGGCTCTCGCGGCGGCGCCGCGGCGCGGGGACCCCCCGCTCGTGCTGGCCTCGCCGGGGCGGCCTCGGTAGGCTCGCGGGGTGAGTGAGCCGCTGATCCGGGTCGAGGGGCTGGAGAAGACGTTTCGCCAGGGGCTCCTGATGCGGCGGGTGGAGGCGGTGCGCGGGATCTCGTTCGAGGTGAACGAGGGCGAGGTGTGCGGCTTCCTCGGGCCGAACGGCGCGGGAAAGACCACCGCCATCAAGATGTTGACCGGGCTCATCCAGCCGACCGCGGGGCGCGCCACGATCTTCGGAGAGCCGATCCCGAGCCCGCGGGCCATGGCGCGGCTCGGGTTCATGCCCGAGAACCCGTACGTGTATCCGTACCTCACGCCGACCGAGTTCGTCGAGCTGTGCGGGCGGCTCTCGGGGCAGAAGGGCAAGGCGCTCCGCGAGCGGACGCGAACCGTGCTCGAGCGGGTCGGGATGCTGTATGCCGCCGACCGCCCCGTGCGGCGGCTCTCGAAGGGGATGCTGCAGCGCACCGGGCTCGCCGCGGCGCTGGTCGCCGAGCCCGAGTTGCTCGTGCTCGACGAGCCGATGAGCGGGCTCGATCCGGTCGGGCGCAAGGAGGTGCGCGAGATCATCCTCGAGGAGCGCAAGCAGGGCCGCACCATCTTCTTTTCGACGCACATTCTCTCGGATGTCGAGTCGATGTGCGACCGCGTGATCATCCTCCGGCGCGGCCAGGTGGTGGTGAGCGGCAAGCTCGACGAGCTCCTGCGCCGCGACGTGCAGCGGGTCGACGTGGTGCTCGCTGGCGCGACCGACGAGCTCGTGCGCGAGCGCGGGCTCTCGGCGACGCGCGTGTCCGATCGGGTGATCGTGCACCTCGACGGGCGAGCGAAGCTCCGCGAGCTGCTCGAGGCCGCGCTCGCGCGGGGGATCGAGGTCGTCGAGGTGACCTCGCACCAGGAGACGCTCGAGGAGCTCTTCGTGCGCGAGGCGATCGGCGGCGGGAGCTGAGCGCCGGCTCAGGATTTCTTGCGGGAGACGACCGTTCGCACGAGCTCGAGATCGGCGCGGCCGAGCTCGCGGGTGACGACGAGGACGACGAGGTAGACGATCGCCACGAGGCCGGCGTAGCCGAGGGTCAGGGCCTTGCCGTGATAGGGGAGGAGGCGCCCGAGCAGGATGGCCGCGCCCGTCGCCAGGCCGACCCGCGCGAGGCTCGCCGGCTGGACGACCGCGCGCGCCGCGCGCTTCACCATCAGCGCAGCGACCAGCGTGGCGAGCAAGAGCGCGCTCGAGGTCGCGATGGCCGAGCGGAAGAGGAGGGTCTCGCCGAACGGCTGTCCGCGCACGCCGAGGTAGCAGCCGGCGACGACCAGCGCGAACGCGACGCCGGTGACGACCGTCGCCGCGCGCTCTCGTTTCAGGCTGTTGAGGACCGTGGTGAACATGCTGAAGATGGCGAAGGCGCCCATCCCGAGGGTGAGCAGCTGCATCGCGTGCCCGCCGAGCTCGGCGGCCTCCGCCGGGAAGACGAGGCGGAGGAGCGGCGCCGAGAGCCCCGAGGTGACGCTCACCATCGCGCCGACCAGCAGGAGGGAGAGACGGACGCCCGTTTGCACGTAGCGCGCGACCGCGGCCTCGTCCCCGTCACGCGCGGCGGTGGCGAGCATCGGGAAGAGGATGAAGGTGACGGCGAAGAGGAGCTGGAAGGGGAGGAAGGAGAAGAGCTGGGTGGCGCGGTAGGCGCCGACCAGCGGATCGGCGGCGGTGAGCGCGAGGCCCGCCGCCGCGGCGGACTCGGCGCTGAACTTGCGAAGCAAGGTGAGGTCGGCCTGGAGGAGCAGGTTGAGCAGCACCTGGCCGACCAGCAGCGGCGCGATGAATTTCAGATGATCGATGAGGCGCGGCCCGCCTGTTCCGCGCCGGCCCAACCCCACCATCCAGCCGGCCACGAGCACGATGAGCGCCGAGGCTCCGACGAACCCCGTCACCGCGCCCTCCACGCCGAGCCCCCAGCGGCGCATGAACCACCAGCTCACGCCGACCAGGGCGGCGGTGCGGAGGGTGGTGTAGGCGATGTCGAGCGCGGCCTGGCGCGTGAAGCGCTTCTGGCCGTTCAGGACGCCGATGAAGGGGGTGTAGAGGCCGTAGAAGAGGAGGACGCCGCTCACGATGCGGAGCCCGAGGATGATGTGCGGAGCGCCCATCCAGTGGGCGATGGGGTCGGCGAGGAGGTAGAAGGCGACCGCGAGCGGCGCGGTGAGGGCGGTGTGGATGACGAGCGTGCGGCGGATCGCGGCGGGCTGCTCGTCGTCGGGCGAGGAGGCGACCGCGCGGCTCACGCCCTGGATGCTGGTCGCGGTGATCGGGTTATAGGCGATTTGCGCGGCGCTCAGCACGTTCGAGAGGGCGCCGTAGCCCCCGAGCCCGAGCACGCGCGGCAGGGCGATCTGCTGCACGAGCCCGAACAGCATGAAGTAGATCTTGGCCGCCGCGACCGCGAGCCCTCCGCGGCCCGCCTGGCGGGCGACGTCTTTCTCCTCGGCCTCACTCACGCCGCGACGCTATCGCACCCAGCCGGCCGAGGCGTCAACCTCGCGTCCGCGGGGCGGCGCAGGAAAGGACGGGCGGCGGTGGACGCCCCGTGCACGAGGGCCACGGGCCCTCGAGGCGAGCCCGGCATTGGGCGAAGGGAAGCGCGGCGGTGGACGCCCCGCGCACGAGGGCCACGGGCCCCCGAGGCGAGCCCGGCATTGGGCGAAAGGACGGGCGGCGGTGGACGCCCCGCGCACGAGGGTTCGGAGGCGGGGCGCACGCGTGGAGGCGCGGATGCGGGCGAGAGGAGGAGTAAGGCCGAGGGCGGCGCGAGCAGGGAGCGGCCGGGGAGGGGAGGCCGGGGCGGCGCGGGATTCGGAGCGCGAGGTTCGTCGGTAGGGCCAGTAGGAAGAGATGCGAGAGGGGAGGCCGGGGCGGCGCGGGATTCGGAGCGCGAGGTTCGCCGCTACGGCCAGCAGGAAGAGATGCGGGAGGGGAGGCCGGGGCGGCGCGGGATTCGGAGCGCGAGGTTCGCCGCTACGGCCAGCAGGAAGAGATGCGGGAGGGGAGGCCGGGGCGGCGCGGGATTCGCGAGGTGAGATGCGCTTGACTCGGAGGAGGCGCCGACTAGGCTCTCGGCCTCCGAACATTCCAGCTTAGCTCAGTCGGTAGAGCAGGCGGCTGTTAACCGCCGGGTCGCTGGTTCGAGTCCAGCAGCTGGAGCCATTTTTCTCTCGTCGCCAACCAACGGCGAGGGTCGGTAAACAGAAGCCCCCAAGGAGCGATCCGAGGGGGCTTCGCCGTTTCTCCGCAGAACTCCGAGCGTTTCGCGCGCTGCGCGTGTTGCTGCGGCGCTCTCGCGGCTGCTCGCAGAGAGCGCCGAGCGAGCGCGATGAGCGCCGCGTGGGACAGCTCTCCCGCTCTCTCTCCTGTCCCGTGGGGAGAGAGAAGCCGAGAGGCGTTTAACTGCGTACCCGGCGATCAACAGTCGGCCCCGTTGGTCAACAGCTT